>CAWEYJ010000009.1:0-196687 GCA_963813165.1 uncultured Pseudomonadota bacterium
CGGCATTCCCCGCGACTTAAGAAACGGAATGAATTGTTGCCCAAATTCAGTCCCGCCTCCGTCGAGCTCGCTTCGATAGCTAATGTCGATGCCTGCGAAGCTGACACGGCGGGATGGGCGCGCCCATCGCAAGATGGGTCTGACCAATTCGTGCTCTACGCGGTCTAAAAAACTCATCATTTGGTCCTTAAGGCGGGTCGCTCATCCCACGAGAACCGCCACCCACGGCTCGGGCCGCACTGCCGGTCTTCGCCTCTCTCAGAACATCAATACGGACAGGAAGTTCGCTCGCCTACCGAAAAGTGATGTGAGTCCACGTCCCGCGACGTAATGGAGCCCATCGTTGCCGCCGATGGCTTCTTTAGGTCGTGAGCACGTCGATTTCTTCTGCGTTGTTCTTGCAAATAGCGTCTTCAACCGATCGCAACTCGAACTTAGATTGAAACGCCATCCAGAAGCTAAGCTGAACAAATAAGTGCTGTTTTAATCGCTTTAAGCAGCAGTTGCCTCACTTTCGGTAATTTTCTGGAATTCGAACAGCAGTTCCTGGTAGTTCTTGGCGAGATAACCGACCACACGGCCATTGCGTAATAGCTTGCTCACATAGCCGTTAGCTAAGACAAGGTCGAGGTGGTCGGCGCCATAAGTCTGCTCGGCCACCTTGAATTCACGGGCCAGACTCGCCAACTCTCGCTCCATCAATGCGAGCTGTTCGTCCGATAGCCCCTTGGGTGCGCGTGGTTGATAGCCCGGAGTGAGTTGGGATTTCGGCGTCGCTGCCACCAGTGATCGCACGTAACTGTTTGAGAAATTATTCATCGCCACCATCAATTCGGCCGCCTCGATCTGCCGGATCGGACCCATTTTCCTTAGCTCCGAAAAGGTATTGAGAGCGATGTGTTTCTCTTTCAACAGTTCGGCGGCCTCGGTGCAGATCCCATCCAGTAGCTTGCGCCGTCGCCGGATACTGCCGACGTCGACATTAAGCGATTTCGCGATGCGTTCCTCTGAAACGCCGTTCTCGACCGCCTTAAGGATCATCTTGTGTTCCTGGATGATCGCAATCCGGTTGACGCGCTTATTGTAGGTGAAAGCCTCGTCATCGGTCGAAATAAGACAGTCAATTTCGCTGACACCTCGATCCCGCAGCACTTCGAGCCGCAAATGACCGTCTAATAGCAGAAATTTGCCAAGCTCCTCACGGCTACGCGCGACAACGGGCGGCTCAACCAGCCCGATTTCGGAGATGGAGGCCGAGATTTGCGAATACTTTGCCGATCTCTTTACTTCGTCAGTGATATGTTTGAGGGGTTGTATATCGGCTAATCTGAGCGCCACCGTTCGCGTCTCAAAGCCCATCCGAACCGAGATATGGACTCGCCGCGCCATGGCTCACCCCTGACCCTGCAGCCGCAGCGCGATGTTCTTCGGTAGCGTATCGAGCTTCTCGGCTTCCAGAATGCTGACAAAATCGGGCTCTGCAAACAGCTTTCGCAGGGCTTCCAGAACGAAAACTAACCTCGATTTGGTGCTGTTGGACTTGCGGATCAAAATCTTCTTGCGGTCCACATCCTGGCGGTAAGCCCGCAGGAGCGTGGTAGAGCTGATGGAGGTGCCATCAACCCGTCGCGGACCGGTCTTATAGCCCTTGCCGCGGCGGCGGCGTTGTTCGATCAACTTTTTCGCGGCCATCAGCCTTTGGCCCCGCAGTAGTTTTTCCTCATAGGCCTGCTGAAGCACGGCCTGTACGTCGCTGTCTTCGGCCTGTGCAATCAAGACTGCCACGCTGACCGGCACCAAGCCCGCTTCAACCGCACGCAACAACCGGTGCTCGCCATTCTCCAACAGGCCGGCAACGCCCCGCACATATTCAACCGTCAATCCCGTCTTCCGTGCAATCTCCTCGAATTCATAACCGCGGTTCTTGAGCCCCTCAATATCATGGAGCAGATCAATCGCGCGGTGTTGCCGGCGAGCACAGTTCTCGACCAAGCTCATGATCGCGCTATCTTCGTCACTGGCGCTGATCACGATCGCTGGGATCTCGCGCTGGCCAAGGCTCTGGTAGGCCTCCAATCGACCCTGACCGCAAATTAGGTCGTAGCGTTGATCTCCTTCAACTTGCTTTCGCTTGACCGTGATCGGCCGCTTTAGCCCGAGTTCGGCAACACTGGTCACAATTTCCTTGAAGATACGGCGGTTACGCACCCGCGGATTAACGACGTCAATTGCGTTGACCGGGATAATCTCAATAGATTGAGCCGAGTCCATGATGAACCTCCATGAGTTGTGACCGGGCTGCGAGTTCGAACAATGGATCGAGCGCCTCGAAGCGGTACGCGTCGAGGCCCGCGCCATTATCTTCGGCCAGCCGAAGCTTTGAGGCTTCCATGTCAAAGCGCGGCAACAGGTAATAGTCCAAAATACCGGCGTTCATTTGGTTCATGCGGATCGCAGCCGTGATGTCGGGCCGAAGACCCATATCGAAGCGAATGTGCCAGCGGTGTGTGCCCGACGAGGTCTCCTGCGAACGGACCAGGCACAGTGAGGCTGAAAATTCGTCGTTGACCTCCAACAGATCGGTATCGCGGTCCTGGCGCACCGTGCCGCCAATGGCGGCGATGCCGCTAATAGTCGTGGCGATCAGCCCGGGATACATGCGTCGGAGCGCGCGGTTGATCTCCACATAACGATAATCGCGCTCAGGGGTAAATCCGATCAACTCGTAGGCGCGAAGGAGACTGCCAAAGCGGATGCGGTAAGCGCTGCTTGAGGGGCCGATCTCAAGTTCGTCGATGATGATGCCCGAGAGATAGCCGTGCCGTTCGAGCAACCCCCGCAGCAGGTCCAGTAGTTCTTCGTCGGAGTAGTGCTTGGCGCGGTCGTCGATTATGTTTCGGGCTGCCTGGAACGTCTCATCGTCAATAATCTGGTCAAAGGCCTTGTCGTAACGCACCCACTTTTCGGGCGGATTCGTAATCCGGCGTCCCTTAAGCTTGCACGAGGATCGGTTCCAAACATTGTTGCCGACATATTTCTCATTGATAAGAATTTGATGCACCGTGGTCCTAGTCCAAGGTCGGCCTAAATCGGTGAGCGTGCCACGCTGGTTAAGCATAGTGGCGATCTCGGCTTCTGATCTCCTCGCCCCGACGAACGATTGGTAGATGAACCTGATTGTCTCGATCTCTTGCTCCGGACCTGGAATAAGAATGATGCGGTCCGTTTGGATGCTTTTATGCTCCCCTCGCGCTAGCTGTGATTTCGGAGCGCCGTTCTGATCGATTAACTGTCGGCGCAGCCCATAACCGGCCGGACCGCCTTGCCGATAGCCGAGCTCGATTAGTCTGCGTTGGCCGGCGAAGACTTTTACCGAAAGTTCGCGGCTGTATTCGCCGGCCATGGCGCGTTTTACGCCCTTCACGATTGTCGAGACTGGGCTTCCGTCGTTTTCAAATTGTTCGGCACAATAGCGAACCGAAATACCGGCGCGCTTGCAGACATATTCGTAGTAAGCGCTTTCGTCAGCGTCCTGAAATCGTCCCCAACGACTGACGTCGTAGACCAGGATCGTGGAATATTCGGCTTTGCCGCCCTGGACGTCTTCGATAAGCTCCTTGAGCGCGTCTCTCCCGTCTAAGTTCAAGCCGCTCTTGCCGCTATCGACGTAAGTCTTTTCAATTCTGAAGCCGCTTCGATCGGCATATTCTCGGATAGCTTGGGATTGGTTTGCTGTTGAATATTGCTGGTGATCCGTCGACATCCGAACATACTCAGCGGCGGACTTTCTCCTATCGTTCGTGGAACACGGAAGAACATCGGAATTATGAGCGCTGGTTTCCATGATCGCCTCACGAACGTCATAGAAGTGAGTACCATCGCGCCATGTTAGCGGGCTTGGGGCGAAACATGTTTCCGAAAACGGGCAGAAGATTTCCGGCCCGCGAACAGCAGGCCGATTATGCCTCGTCTATTGCAGACGCATTGCGGGCTGAGCTGGGCAACAGTCATCAGGCCATCAAAACGTTGATGCGATGGACTGGCGCAAATGAGCGGACGACAAAGAACTGGCTTTCCGGAACAAACGGTCCCAGTGGCGACCATCTGCTGCAAATAATGCGCAACTCGGACATAGTCTTCGAATGCGTATTGGGACTGGTCGATAGAAAGGTCGTTCTTTCGCACCGCAAACTTGAGGAGGTTCATAATGCACTGCAGGCCACAGCGCAGCTCCTCTCTGAAATGATCCAAACCAAGGACCTTCCCAGGTCCCATTAGCCGCAGATGTGGGCAGGGAGGAGCCCCAATCCTGGCCCGCGCGAGGCTTTCCCTACGGGAAAAACCGATCGGGGCCTTGTGGGCTGCCCGGAGCGCGTTCTAGACCCCAAGCGAACTCGAGCCTGGCCTAGGTGATCCAAGACCCGGGGCTGGATTAGTTCGCCATAGGAGCGAGAACGAGCGGTGGACCCTGGGCTCTCGCCCCCGCTTTCGCGGTTATACGCCGAGATACCGCCTGGTACGTTGGCTCACGGGGAGAAGGTTCGATCCCAGTTGCTCTCCCTCCGCCAGCACTCAAACCCTCACGGGCTTCGGATGCCAGGCCACCGATCGGAAGGTCCTCTAGCTGTTGCAGCCTTGGGGACCCTCTTTTCGGATGCCCGCCGAAATTAGCGGACTGCGCTAATGCTTAGTCGTTTCAACGCAGTTCGACGCCGGGAACGTCACGAAATTGTGTGAAACGTCGTCGGCATCATTTCTTCGTACGGCGGTCACGCTCTGCAACGAGCTTATTGAGTTCGTCTGTTTGCTGAGCGATGCGATCCGCGGCCCTCTCTTCGTTTTGACTGCCGGACGCTCCCGCAGCTTGTTCGACAAGTTGCCGAAGGTTGTCTCTCAGGACTGCGATGCGATCGTCGAGTTCCGTAAGCGATAGTGTGCTGTTCATCGTTGTTCTCCTTGCCCGCAACGGCGCCTGTGCAACTTGATCCCAGCTTCCGCGGCTTTCTGACGAACAGACCGCAGAGCAGGCCGCACTTTAATTTACCAGGGCGTTGTTCAGGAGCTATTGTCGGCTAATAGTGGCGCCAAGCGCAAGTAGAAGCCGGTGGGCGCCTCTCTTGGTGTTGAAGAGTATTGCTGCCGGTCCGATTGCCAATCACATCAACCCGCCGCTTCCTTCACCAACGCCATCAGCTCTTCCCCATAATGCATAATGCTTGCGATGCCGTTTAGCGCTCGTGCACTTTTCCGCCTTCGAAGTAGGTTTGGAGAACCTTGGTATCGGCCAGGTCTTCCGGATCGCACTCGAACAGGTTGCGATCGAGGACGATCAGGTCGGCTGATTTTCCCGGCTCGATCGAGCCTGTGATCTCGTGGGCAAATCTGCGCCGCCATGAACCGATGTGGAACCCGCCCGGTAATTCAACCGCTCGATCGTCGACCGCGCACGCGCTGGCCAGCTGTATGGCTATTTGACCTCACCCGTCGCTGGAACCGGCATCGCCGTCGACGATTTCGGCCCGTTGCCGCCCGCCGCATTTTTTACGGAGAGGCCTCCACTCCGGTTGACAATATTCCGCTGCGGCGTCGCCTCGGCGTGCAGTGACGCAACAGCCGCCGGCACGAGTGGTCAGCTTGCTCGTCGTGGAGACGTGGATGCCGCCGCCGTCACCAGCGCGACCAGCTCTTCGCCGTAATGTTCGAGCTTCTTGTCGCCGATGCCGGGGATGCCGCGGAGCTGTTCCAGCGTTCGCGGGCGCGAGGTCGCGATGCCGTCGATGGTTGAATCGTGCAGCACGACATAGGCCGGCACGCCGCGCTTGCGGGCTATTTGCGAACGCCATGCCCGAAGGGAACTGAGCAGGTTCGGATCGCCGGCTTCACCTTCGCCGGTTGGCGGGGAAGAAATATCGCCGCGCCTGGATTTGGTTCGGCTGGCGCGAAGGCGGGAGCCGGGCGTCTCCTCGCGCAACATCACCTCGGTCTCGCCTTTCAAGACGCCGCGCGCGGAGTCTGTCAGCTTCAACGCGCCAAAGGCTTCAGTGTCGGGCCGGAGGTGGTCCAGCGCCACCAATTGACGGATGACGGCGCGCCATTGCTTTTCGTTAAGCTCGCGGCCAATGCCAAACACCGAGATCCTGTCATGCCCGAATTGCGTGACGCGTTCGGTCAAGCGGCCGATCAGAACATCGATCAAATGCATGGCACCAAAGCGCTGTCCGGTGCGATAGGCACAGGATAACAGCTTCTGCGCGATCACCTTGCCGTCGCGAAGCCGCGGCGGCGACAGGCAGTTGTCGCAATTGCCGCATTTGGCCGTTTTCGGATGTTCGCCAAAATATCCGAGCAGGCGGGCGCGGCGGCAGCTCGTGGTTTCGGCGAGTCCAACCAGCGCCTCCAGCTTGCCGATCGACACCCGCTTGAACGCTTCCGCGCCGGAGGATTCCTCGATCATGCGCCGCTGCTGCACGATGTCGGACAAGCCATACGCCATCCAGGCGCTGGACGGCTTGCCGTCGCGTCCAGCGCGCCCGGTCTCCTGATAATAGGCCTCGATGCTTTTCGGCAGATCGAGATGCGCCACAAAACGGACGTCGGGCTTGTCGATACCCATGCCGAACGCAATCGTGGCAACGATCACCACACCGTCCTCGTTGATGAAACGATCCTGATTTCTGGCGCGCGAGCTGGCGTCGAGGCCTGCGTGATAGGGCAGCGCCGTCACACCGGCTTTGGTCAGCGCGGCAGCGGTATCCTCGACCTTGGCGCGCGACAGGCAATAGACGATGCCGGCATCGCCGGAGTGGCGTTCGGCGATGAAGGCCTTCAGTTGCGCCGGAGCGTTTTGCTTGTCGACGATTTCATATTTGATATTCGGGCGGTCGAAACTTGCAACAAAGCTCGGCGCGTCGGCAAGCCGGAGGCGATCGACGATCTCCTGACGGGTAAGCTCATCGGCCGTGGCGGTCAGCGCGACGCGAGGTACGTCAGGGAAGCGCTCGGATATCGCCGACAGGCCGATATATTCCGGTCGAAAGTCGTGTCCCCATTGCGACACGCAGTGCGCCTCGTCGATCGCAAACAGGGCAATCCGCGCGCGGCCGAGCAGAGCGAGGCAGCGTGGCGTCAACAGCCGCTCCGGCGCGATATAGAGCAGATCAAGATCGCCGGCGAGCAGCCGCGCCTCGACATCGGAAGCTTCGTCGAAAGAGAGCGTGGAATTCAGCACCGCCGCCTTGACGCCGGCCTCGAGCAGGCCCGCGACCTGGTCGCGCATCAGCGCGATCAGCGGCGAGACCACGATGCCGCAGCCTTTGCGCAGCAGGGACGGCAATTGATAGCACAGCGACTTGCCGCCGCCGGTCGGCATCAGCACCAGGCAATTGCCGCCGTTTGCGACATGCCTGACGATCGCTTCCTGCTCACCCCGAAAGGCCGGCAAGCCGAACACGGAATTCAAAACGGCGAGGGCGTCGGTGGCGATGTCGGGCTCGATGTCACGGGCTGAGGCGATGGCGGGAACAGGCATGCGAATTCGGTGGTCCGATTGGAGCATTTTACAGCAAGCCTGCCCCGCACTTGATGCGGAGTGGGTACCGGCTCGTGAAGAGAATGCGTCAAAACAGGAAATAGAGCATGACAAGTCTATCCCTGATTCGGCTAATCACCCACCCTCGCTTCCTAAGTCGGCGTCGAGCGAATGTCTGAGATGAATGGGGACGCGATGCGTCGATTACCGCGTAGCGCGGTCAGTCAGGCTGCAACGTCGTTGCGGTGCGACCGGAAAGATATCCGAGCCAGTTCCGGAAGATTTCGGTTGGCGCGGCCTCGGCGGCGACATCGCGACGAAGTTTGAGGCCCGGAAGTTCTGCGCTCAGCGGCAGCTTGCGCTCGGCGCTTGCCCGCTTTTGGAAGTGGACAAGCCTGCCCTCGGTCTCGACGTCGAAATATCCGGAAGGGACGGCCGGATAGGTATCCCGTTCGCCTGCGATGAAGCGGGTGATATCGCGCAGATATTCCCGCTGCAGCGACAGGGTATCGTATTCCGGATGCCCCTGAAAGAAGATGAAACGGCTGCGCAACTGCTTGGCGAAGATATCGACGCCGGCTTCCGGCGATTCGGTGAGCACCTGATAACCCCGGGAGGTGAGGTCGCTCTTGCGCAGCGCGTTGAATCGCGAATGCGACACCTTGAGCGGCGACGGGACATTTTCCGTCAGCCAATGGTCATCGATCTTGGCGCAGTCAAAGACCCCCGAGCATTTTGCGTTGAGCCGTTGTCGCTCGATGCCGTCGAGATGCAGTACCGCAGCATGGGCGGCCAGGCACGACCATATCGTCGAACGTGTATTCGCTTCCGCCCAGTCGATGATCCCGGCGAGGTCCCGCCAGAACGGCTCCTCGGGAAGGGTTGCTGCGTTCGGCTCGGCGCCGGTTACGATCAGCCCGTCGATCTTCAAGTGATCGAGATCGGCGATATCCGCGTATTGTCTGTCGACCCGCGACTTCGCCGGCTGCGATCGTTTGACCGATGGCAGCGAGAAGCAGTGCAAAAGGATGCGATTGTTGCCCGCGGCCGCTTCCAGAAGACGGATGAACTGGCGCTCCGTTGCCTGCAGTGCCGAGTCCGGCATGTTGTTGATGAGGCCGATGGTCAGGACTGCGTCGGCCGCGTTTTGAGCGCGATCGAATTCATCGGCTTCGCGCGGCTGCCCAGGCGCCAAAGCGGGGCTGACGGTCAGCGGATGTTTCTCGAAGACGATGCTCATCCCAGGCCCGGCCGGTCTATTCCGCGGCCTCAAGCCGCTGACGTCGCGCGCAGGCCTGCGCGAGAGCCTGGTCGATATCCTCGATAATGTCGGAGCTGTGTTCGATACCGATCGAAAGCCGGATTGTTTCCGGCAGAACGCCGGCGATGCGCTGCTGTTCGGCAGACATCTGGCGGTGGGTGGTCGATGCGGGATGGCAGGCGAGGGATTTCGCGTCACCGATATTGACGAGCCGCGTGATCAGCTTCAGCGAGTCATAGAAGGTCTTGCCCGCTTCGAGGCCGCCTTTGATCCCGAATGTAAACAGCGATGACGCGTGGCCATTCAGGTATTTCTGGACCAGCGCATAATAGGGGCTGTCGGGAAAGCCGGCATAATTGACCCAAGCGACCCGAGAATCGGCGCGCAGGAAGTCTGCGACCTTAGCCGCATTCTCGACATGCCGTTCGACGCGCAACGCCACGGTTTCGATGCCCTGCAGCAGCAGGAAGGCATTGAACGGCGACAGGACGGATCCCATGGTGCGTTGATAGACGCTGCGCGCGCGCTGAATGTACGCGCTGGCGCCGAATTGCGTGGTGTAGACCAGCCCGTGGTAGGAGGCGTCCGGCTCGTTGAAGGTGGGAAAGCGGCGGGCGTGTTCCGTCCAGGGAAATCGGCCGCTGTCGACGATCGCACCGCCGAGGGTGGTGCCGTGGCCGCCGAGAAACTTCGTCAGCGAATGTACCGCGATATCCGCGCCGTAATCGAACGGCTTGAGCAGGATCGGGGTCGCGACCGTGTTGTCGACGACGAGCGGTATGCCATGGCGATGAGCGACCTTCGCCAGGGCTTCGATATCACATACATTGCCGGCCGGATTGCCGATCGTTTCCGAAAAAATGGCCTTGGTATCGTCGTCGATCAGCTTCTCGATGGCGTCCGCCTTGTCGCTGTCGGCAAAGCGCGTCTTGATGCCCTGACGCGGCAGGACGTGAGCAAGCAGCGTGTGCGTCGTTCCGTAGAGTTGAGGCACCGATACGATGTTTCCGCCGCTGTCGGCCAGATTGACCAGAGCGAAATGCAGCGCCGCCTGTCCGGTTGCAACCGCAAGCGCGCCGACGCCGCCTTCGAGTTCGGTGACGCGTTTTTCAAGAACGGCGGTCGTCGGATTTGCAATCCGGCTGTAGCGGTAACCCTCGGCTTCGAGATTGAACAGGGCAGCGCCATGATCGGCGCTGTCGAAGGCGTAGGCTACCGTCTGGTAGATCGGAACAGCGACCGCTTTGGTTGCTGGATCGGGGTCGTAGCCGGCGTGAATTGCAATCGTTTCGTTGCGCATTGTTCACCTCTACGGTTGCGCCGCGCATTTTCAGCATGCGTTTTATTCGCCGCCGCTTTTTTAGAGCGGTGCCGTTAGGGCATCAATAATTCGCGCAAAGATTGAGGAAATAACCCTAATGAACCGCCACCAATTGATTAAAATTTGAATCAATTGGTCGGCAATGCTTCGCGTAATGGCCGGCGTTTTCTCTTCCCCGCATGGTCATCAAATCATTGACAGCGGTCCGGCTTTCACTTGGCGAGGCGGTCAACCGACTGCGCGCCTGATCTGTGCCCCGATCTCGAGAAGGACCAGTCGGGCCTGGGGAAGAATCGCGCCCATGGCGTGGAAATTGTGGATCATGCCGTCGTGACAGGTGTGCTCGACCGTGATGCCAGCCGCCATCAGTTTTCTTGCATAGGCGTTGCCTTCGTCGCGCATCGGGTCGAACTCGGCCGTATGAATAATCGCGGCTGGAAGCCCGGCAAATTGCGTCGCTCGGAGCGGCGAAATTCTGGGATCGGATAGGTCCGCGCCGTCAGGCAGATAATCAGCAAGGTCGGCATCGAGGATGGCCCTGTCGACGAGATGGTTTTCGGCGAAGGCATGACGCGACGGCGATATTTCGTCGAAATCGAGGACAGGACATATCAGGCATTGCAGGAGGATCGGGGGCCCGGCGTTTCGCGACGCTTCCTGGCAAACCACCGCGGCGAGCGTGGCGCCTGCAGAATCGCCGCCCACCACGAGCTTTGTCGCATCGATGCCGAGCGATGCGGCATGCTCCGATACCCATCTGGTGGCCGCGATCGCGTCTTCGACGGCGGCAGGAAATTTGTGTTCGGGCGCGAGGCGGTAGTCCACCGACACAAGGCGACATCCGGTCATTTGTGCGAGCGCAGCGCAGATGCGGTCATGGGTTTCGATACTGCCGGCGACCATGCCGCCGCCATGGAAGAAGACGAAGCCCGGCAAGGGCGAAACGGGGGCGCTTGAAGGCGCATACAGGCGGTAAGGAATCTCTCCGGCCAGGCCCGGTAACGATCCGTCGACCCCGGCCAGCGGCGGCACGTCGGCACGTGCGAACTGCATGAGCTTGGCAAGTGCCTGGCGGCGGTCATGGGCGGTCGGCCGCGACCGGTCGCTCGGCGAGGCCGCCGCCATCATGGTGAGAAGACGTTTTGCCAGGGGATCGAGCGGCATATCGGCTCCGATGGGGAAGGCGTGGTGTCATTGTGGTCTATCTATCGTGAATTCACCACTATCGCAGCGAGGTCTCGAAAGGAATTCCTTAGAAATTCGGGTCAATAGTGGTGTCATTGTGGGCGGTACCGCGGGGCCGCGGCTTGGATGGCGATGATGGCCCGGACGACAGCAGCAGTTAACTTCTCGCAGACCTGGACCTTCTTTGAGGGTAACTGGCATGAAGGCAATGTGCCGATCATGGGCCCCCGCACGCATGCGGCCTGGCTGGGCTCGGTTGTTTTCGACGGTGCGCGGGCCTTCGAGGGTGTCGCGCCGGATCTCGACCGGCACTGCGCCCGGGTCAATCAATCCGCCATTAACTTCAAGCTGAAACCCGTCGTCGATACCGAAACATGGCTGGGCCTTGCTCGCGAGGGAATAGCCCGCTTCGATGCCAACGCCGAGCTCTATATTCGGCCGATGTATTGGCCGCAAACCGGCAGCGGCGGCGGCGTGCTATTCGACCCCGAAACCACCAATTGGTGTCTCTGCATCTATGTGGCGCCGATGCCGCCGCCGGCGGGTAGCGCCATCACGCTGTCGCCGTTTCGCCGGCCAAGCATGGAATGCGCGCCTGTCGATGCCAAGGCGGCATGCCTCTACCCAAACAATTCGCGTGCCTTGATGGAAGCGCAGGCGCGGGGCTTCAACAATTGCCTGCTGCTCGACCTGCTCGGCAATGTCGCCGAGTTCGGAAATTCAAACGTGTTCATGGCGAAGGACGGCGTGGTCTACACGCCGGCGCCGAACGGGACGTTCCTCAACGGCATCACGCGGCAGCGGGTGATCGATCTGTTGCGCGGCGATGGCGTCACCATCGTCGAGACCACCCTGAGCTACGCTGATTTTCTCGGCGCCGACGAGATCTTCTCAAGCGGAAACTTTGCCAAGGTCGCGCCGATCATCCGGATCGACGACCGCCCTTTGCAGCCGGGCCCGTTCTACAACCGGGCCCGAAAGCTGTACTGGGCCTTTGCCCACGCCTGAGGGCGTGATCCCGGCCTGTCGCTGCACGCCGGCCTGTTGTTACAGGCCGAGCATCTCGCGCACGCCGGCAGGCCACTTCGCCAGATCGATGCCGTGGGTATGAAACATGGCGACCGCCAGGCGATCCATTCCGAACGCCACACAGCCGGTATGTGCCGGTTCGCCCGTGACATCCCTGATGTCCCAGGTGAGACCGAAATGGTCGCGGTGATAGTTGAAGCTCATGCAGGCGGTCGGCTGCTCTTCGGAGCGCAGCGGGATCAGCAGTTCGAATTTCAGGGACTGCTGCTTCTGGCTGACCGCCTTCATCTGGCCGACGCGGCCAAAGAACGGATCGCTGGCGTAATCGACCTTGAAAGTCAGGCCGAGATCGCGCGCAATCGCCTGGGCACGCACCATCCAGCGTTCGCGGAAACCGGACACGTCATCGGGGCTTCCGATGCAGACATATTCGCGCATCCGGAAGGACTGCAGCCGGTCGAGATGGCGGGATGGCTCGCGGCGGAAGCAGTCGGCCGCAACGTCAAAGCGCAAGCCGCCGGCGGGCAGCGGGCCACGGCTCGCCGCAATCGGATAGACCGGATAGCAGGCCGCCGGCGAGAGCACGAGGTCGGCTGGGGAGAGCGACGTCGTCCAGTCGCCGCCGGCATCGAAGCGGCTGACGGCGGAATGTATCTCACGCTCCGTTCCGTGCAGACCGCAGACACAGCCAAGCAGGTTAGGAAAGCTTTTCAGATAACCGGACTTCTCCAGCTGCCCGCGGTTCATCACCGGCGGAAAGCGCATCACCTCGGTGTCGGGTTCGCGATGCCGCGTGATCAGCGCGGCGAGGCGTTCAACCATGTCCTCGTAGAGCGCGGTTCTGGCATAAACGCCGTCGGTACCCATTTTGTGGAACAGGGCGCCGGCGAGGTGATCCAGCGGGTCTACCGGTAGCGACGTGACCTCCGATGTGGCTGTTCGTATGGCTACATTCATGTTCATGCTTCCATTGCTTGTCGAAGGGACCGTTTCGCCTAATCGCGCAGGCTGGCCGGCACACCGCTCATCAGGCTTGCGGTTGCGATGTTGGTCAGGATCCGATCGTTATTGATCATCAAGGGCGCCGAAAGGGCGTCACGGAGGTGCCGGCCAACGCTGAAATCGCCGTCGTTGCGGTATCCGGACAGGCCGCAGGCGCGCATCGCGCTCATGACGGTGGCGACCGCAAGCTCGGAGGCTTCCACCTTGAGCAGATTGATCGAGGACTGGAAGTCGAGCGAACTCAACGCGCGCTCGTCATGTTCATAGGCCGCATAGGTATCCAGGCTCGACGTAATCATGGCGCGCAGTTTCGTCAGCGTCATCTTCGCCGCGGTAAAGTGTGCGGCGCCGGGAGGCATCTGGCCGCCCGATCCGCGCGCAGCCTTGCGGATGAATAGCTGGGCGCGTTCGACGGAGGCTGCGGCGATCCCGGCCCAGACCGAAGACCAGCACAGGTGGGCGACAGGCGTCATCGTCTGGGCATGGATTTTCTCGTAGGCTTCCGGAAAGATCTGCTCGGCCGAACCGGTCGCTTTCAGCTCAAAACCCGAACTGCAGGTTCCGCGCATGCCGAGCGTTTCCCACTCGAGACTGGGCTCCAGCGTGTAATCATCCCTGGTAAAGGCCACCAGCACTTGATCGGACCCGGCGGCGTCGTTGGCGCGCCGCGCGATCGTGACAATGCCGTCGGCTTCTGCGCCGTAGGAAATCACCGTGGCGTTCCGCACCAGCGAGATCTCGGCGCCGGCGCGCTCTACCGCGGCGGCGCTGAAGCGGATGTTGCCGCCGTTCTGTCCTTCGGTCGTCGATGAGGCGAGCAGCAACTGTTCGGCCGCGACGCGGCGCATCAGCATTTCGTGCCAGGTGCTGCCGGTGCCATGTCGGACCAGGCAAGCAACCTTGGTCTGATGCATTGCAAATATCATGGCCGTGGAGGCGCAGGCGCGGCCGAGTGTGTAGCACATGTCGGAGACATCAAAGATTGATGCGCCGTATCCGCCAAACTCGGTCGGAATCTGGATTCCCAGAAGTTTATGCCCGCGTGCGGCGTCGATAGCCGCCTTCGGGAAACGGGCGTGGCGATCAACCTCCTCGGCATCCGCCGCCGCTGCAGCGGCGACCGCCGCTGTGCGCTGGACGAAGGAGGAGCTTTGATCGAGAAGGAATTGATCGCTGGCTTCGTCCGCCGCAGAGCTACGAAACCTGGCTTCTTGCACGTTCATGGCCGATGACCTCGAGAGTTTGCCGGTACGAGATAAAGTTGCACAAACATCGCAACCGATCGCTCAACTGCTTTTGATTGAGCTTCGAGGCTAGGGATTTAATTAAAATGCGTCGACGAAAATCAACGTAAATGCTTTTCATTTCAATGTTCACAGTTAATCGGCGGTATTCCGATATCCATCAATTTTAGATACCGCGTAAACCAACCATGGCGCAATCATCGTTAGCGTTAAGAACAGAATGAAGCTTTGCGTAAAACGAGATTAGCTTCCTTTCAAACGACGTCGGCGCTAAATATGACGTTCAATGCTCAGTTCGGTATCGTGCGCGTAGTTGCACGATGACAAATGGAAAGTTGCGCATGCAAGCCGTTGGCGCCGACGTTCAGGGTCGGATCCTCGCTCTCGTCGAGGCGATCCTCAAGCAGAACTCAATTGCCATGCAGGTTGATCCGGAATCGCGACTGGTGGATGTCGGCTTGACCTCGATGGATATGGTCAATCTGATGCTTGGTGTCGAAGCCGAGTTCGATTTCACTATACCGCAGCCCGAGATAACGCCGGAAAATTTCCAGTCGATCAGGACGCTGGAATTGATGATCGTCCGTCAGCTCAATCTCGAGACAGCCGCCTGAGGCGGCGGATCAGCGGCGCGCTTGACGCGCGAAGAGCGGCGCCCCGATCGCGGACAACGCCGTCTCGAACGACGAATGATGCGAGCTCATGAATTGCGCCGGGTCGCGTTGGTAGCTATGGCGGCGGCGGCGGTGCGATTCTCGACACCCAGCTTGGCGTAGATCTGCTCCAGATGCTTGTCTACCGTCCTTGGGCTGAGACCGAGGATCTGGGCGATGTCGCGGTTGGTCTTGCCTTTCGACAGCCACGAAAGAACTTCGCCCTCGCGGGTGGTCAGTCCGAGTTCACTGCTGAACTCTGCCGGCATATTGGTGCTGGAATCCTTTGCCAGCCGCAGTAGAAATTCATTCGGACCTAGCTTGCCCATATATTGCAGCCGAAGCTGCTCATTGTTGGGAAATGACGCCATCGCCGGAGTTTTGGACCCGGCCTTGACCTTTTGGGCTTGTTCAAGCCATTGCAGCATGGCGTCCGGCAGCACCAGTTCATCCTCGGCTCCGGCGGTGAGATTGTCCGACAATAATTTCTGCGCCTGCGGCGTTGACCACATGATCTTGCCCTGCCGGCTGACGGCGAGCAGAAATCGCCCGGACACATCGAGTGCCGCGCGAGCGCTCTGGGTCAACCTGGCATTGGCCAGATGAACACGAATCCGCGCCAGCATCTCCTCGATCACAATGGGCTTGGTCACGTAATCGACGCCGCCTGCTTCCAGGCCGCGTACGATGTGTTCGGTCTCCGCCAGCCCCGTCATGAAGATGACCGGCACGTTGCTCAGGCCCGCGTCACGTTTGAGGCGCTGGCAGGTTTCGAAGCCATCCATGCCGGGCATCACGGCGTCGAGCAGAATGATGTCCGGCGTGATCTGATCGACGATGCGCAGCGCGGCGGCGCCGTCCATGGCGACCATCACCGTCATGCCGGCGCCATCAAGCGCGTCGGTCAGCAGGCGCAGCGTCTCCGGCGAGTCATCGACGACAAGGGCGACGTCGCGCTTTTTGGATTCAGTGGTCATAGCTGTGCAGGGTTTTCAGGGTTGCCATGAACTGATCGAGATCGAAGCGGTCGATCAGAAAGCGCATTTGTGAGACGAATTCAGCATGTTCGGGATAGTCGGCTCCTATTTCATCGAGTTTGATCTGGATCGCGCGAATATATCCCATCTGTCCAAGACTGATGAGTTCCTCAATATGCTTGAAATGCGGCCGCGAGCCCGTTTCCGGCTTCCATTGCGGGACCGCGACCTGATCGGTTTCGTATTGCCATTCGATCTTGAGCAGCTGGCGGATCAACTCCAGCAGCTTTGGAATATCGATCGGCTTCATCAGATAGCCGTCATGAAACGGCTGTGCGAGCGGCGCGCCGTGCGCCTCCAGCGCGCTTGCCGAAACCATCAGGATGCGGGCGTGATGGTGGCCGGTCGAGCGCAGTGTTTCCGCGACGGTCCATCCGTCCATGCCGGACATCGAGATATCGAGCAGAAACAGATCGGGCCGGCAATGCTGGGCGAGAGCGAGACAGCCAGGTCCGTCCGGCGCGCTTAGCAGGATGAAGCCCAGCGGCGTCAGCACTTCGCGCAGCAGATCGCGATGCACTGGATCGTCGTCGGTTATGAGGATTGTTTTGCGCGGGCCATGGTAACCAAAGACCGGCGCATCGACCGGCGCAATCCGCGTCGGATTGGTGACCTCCGACAGCAGGATCTTCACCCGGAAGGTGCTGCCCGTTCCGACGGTGCTGGTGACCTGGATGTCGCCGCCCATCACGCCCGCCAGCAATCTGCTGATGGTCAGGCCCAGACCGGTGCCGGTTTGCGGCTGTGAGACGCCCAATGCGCCGCGCTCGAACGGCGCAAAGATGCGTTCAAGATCGGTTGCCTGAATCCCGGGACCCGTGTCGGTTACTTCGAATTCAGCGACCGGGCTGCGATAGTGGACGATAAACCGGACGCAGCCGGCTTGCGTGAATTTGATGGCGTTCGACAACAGGTTGATCAGGATCTGGCGCAGACGCTTTTCGTCGGCGAACACCACATAGGGCAGCACCGTCGGCCGCTTGAAAACGAAATCGATGCCCTTGGCGGCTGCCTGCAGGCGGAACATTCCGACCAGTTGATCGAGGAATTCGCTCAGACGGACCTCGTCCCGCGACAGATACAGCCGGCCGGCCTCGATTTTCGAGATATCGAGAATGCCATCGATCAGCCCCGACAGATGATCGGCACTGCGGCGTACCACGCGCACCTGATCGCGCGGCTTGGGAAGCAGGCTTGAATCCTGCTCCAGCAACTGGGCGTAGCCGCTGATGGCGTTCAGCGGCGAGCGCAGTTCATGGCTTAGTCCGACGACATATCGGCTCTTGGCGAGATTGGCCAATTCGGCGACTTCCTTGGCGCGCTGCAGCTCGGCATCGGTTCGCTTGTGCGCGTCGATTTCCTGAATCAACAGCGCGGTCTGGCGCCTGGTTTCGGCCTCCGCCGCGCGACGGCTTTGCTGCGCCAGCACGAACAGCCACGCGACCACGCCGATGATGATCGTGAGCGCGAAGAATACCTTCCAGAGCACGTCGGATAGCTGCAGATTGTCGACACGAATCGTCGCCGATGTCTGCAGATAGATCAGGCCGAGCGTCAGCCCGACCAGCCCCGCCGAAACCGCGAAGACGCCGATATAGTGTCCGAGTTGCGAATTGATCCGCGCATAGATCGGCGTCGGCAGCAGCTTGCCGAGGGTGTCAGAGACCTGCGCCTGGATCCGCGCATGCGGCTTGCAAAGATCGTGGCATCGCGCGTCGAGCGAGCAGCACAGCGAGCAAATCGGCCCGGCATAGGCCGGACACGACGCCATGTCCTCGGGTTCGAAAGTATGCTCGCAAATGCAGCACTGGATCGCTTCGATATTCTGCCAGCTCCGCTTCGGCTTGCGTGCGATGTAGTATTTGCCGTCGGTCGCATATGCGATCAGCGGCGCCGTGACGAACGCCACGATCAGCGCGACGAATGGCGCCAGTGCCTTCGGCGTCGGTCCGAACAGGCCGTAGAACGCGCTGATCGAGACGATGGTGGCGATGGTCATGGCGCCGACGCCGACCGGATTGATGTCATAGAGATGCGCGCGCTTGAACTCCATGTGTTGCGGACGCAGGCCGAACGGTTTGTTGATCACGAGATCGGCGACCAGCGCTCCGACCCAGGCGATGGCGACGTTGGAATAGAGCGCCAGCGTCTGTTCGAGCGCCTTGTAGACGCCGATTTCCATCAGCAGCAACGCCACGAGCACGTTGAAGACCAGCCATACCACGCGACCGGGATGGCTATGGGTGAGGCGGGAAAAGAAATTCGACCATGCGATCGAACCGGCATAGGCGTTGGTGACGTTGATCTTCACCTGCGACAGGATCACGAACGTGCCGGTCAGCGCCAGTGCGAGTTCGGGTTGCGACAGCACATAGCGAAATGCCTCGAGATACATGTGCGCCGGTTCGGCGGCGTGTTCGGCGGAGACGCCATGGCTCAGTGCAAAGAACGCCAGGAACGATCCGGCTAACAATTTGAGCGCGCCGAGAATGATCCAGCCGGGGCCGGCGCTGACCAGGGCAATCCACCACGAGGTCTTCGAGGTGCGGCGGTCGCGCGGAAGAAAGCGCAGGAAGTCGACCTGTTCGCCGATCTGCGCCACCAGCGCGAACACCACCGAGGCCGCGGTTCCGAACAGCAACAGATCGAGATGGCCGCTGGGGTTGCCATGCTCGCCGGGAAATTTTGTCCACTCCGCAAAGGAATGCGGATTGGCGTAGGCGATCGCCGCAAACGGCAGGATGTGAAGAACGATCCACAGCGGCTGCGTCCACAGCTGGAAGCGGCTGATCAGGGTGATGCCGTAGGTAACCAGTGGAATGATCACCACCGCGCTGACGAGATAGCCGATCGGGCGCGGGATGCCGAAGCACATCTCCAGCGCGGTGGCGAGGATAACCGCCTCGATCGCAAAGAAAATGAACGTGAAGGATGCGTAGATCAGCGACGTGATGGTCGAGCCGATGTAACCGAAGCCGGCGCCGCGGGTCAGAAGATCGATATCGATGCCGCATTTGGCGGCGTGATAGGCAATCGGCAAACCGCAGAAAAAGATAATGACACTGACGACGAGGATGGCCGCGGTGGCATTGGTGACGCCGTAATTGAGGGTGATGGTGCCGCCGATCGCCTCAAGCGCCAGGAACGATATCGCACCGAGAGCGGTGTTGGCGACGCGGGCGGCGGACCAGCGCCGCGCGCTCTTGGCTGTAAAGCGCAGCGCATAATCTTCCAGCGTCTGGTTGGCAACCCATTGATTATATTGGCGCCTGACGCGGTCTATCCGCTGCCGCCCTGCCACTTTTGCACTCCTGACCCCGAGCGACCCCGCTCGCAAAACCCGCTGCAAAAATCTACGTCGCTATTTTGCGGTGCAATATACGCGATCTTGCGTATCTGTGCACTGCACAATTTCAGCAATCCTACCCCAATCCAAAGCGCGTCCTCGAACATAATGGGGTACTCATGTCAGACGAAATCAAACCGGGCCTGCAGTCTCCGCTTCGGCGCAAACTGCTGATGGGGATGGCCGCATTGCCGGCCATATCAATGCTTTCACGCCCATCCTTCGCGGACGTTCCCGCGACTTCGGCCGTCAATACCACGGGCCTTGCGGTGACAGATACCGATGTGACGGTGGGAATTCTCCATTCTGTCACCGGCACCATGGCGATCAGCGAGACCGGTTCGGTGGAGGCGGAAAAGCTCGCGATCGAGCAGATCAACGCCGCCGGCGGCGTGCTGGGCCGCAAGATCAAGTTCGTCCAGGAAGACGGCGCCAGCGACTGGCCGACCTTCGCCGAGAAGGCAAAGAAGCTCCTCGTCAACGACAAATGCGCGGCGGTGATGGGTTGCTGGACGTCGGCATCGCGCAAGGCGGTGCTGCCGGTATTCGAGCAGTATAACGGCATGCTCTACTACCCGACCTTCTATGAAGGCCTCGAGCAATCCAAGAACGTCATCTATACCGGCCAGGAAGCCACCCAGCAGATCATCGCCGGCCTCGATTGGGTCAACAAGACCAAGAGCGCCAAGACATTCTATCTGCTCGGCTCCGACTACATCTGGCCACGCACATCGAACAAGATCGCCCGCAAGCACATCGAAAACCATCTGCAGGGTTGCAAGGTGGTCGGCGAGGAATACTTCCCGCTCGGCTCGACCCAGTTCAACTCGGTCATCAACAAGATCAAGCTGACCAAGCCCGACGTGATCTATGCCATCATCGTGGGCGGATCGAACGTCGCGTTCTACAAGCAGTTGAAGGCGGCCGGCATCGACCTGTCGAAGCAGACACTGCTCACCATCTCGGTGACCGAAGACGAAATCGACGGTATCGGTGGCGAAAACATCGCGGGCGCCTTTGCCTGCATGAAGTACTTCCAGTCGCTGGATAACCCCAACAACAAGCTGTTCGTGCCGGCATTCAAGAAGATGTGGGGCGAAAAGACCGTGATCGGCGACGTGACGCAGGCCGCCTATCTTGGTCCGTGGCTGTGGAAGTTAACGGCGGAGAAGGCCGGCAGCTTCGATATCGACAAGATCGCGGCGGCCTCGCCTGGAGTTGAATTCAAGGGTGCGCCGGAAGGTTACGTCCGCATCCATGAAAATCATCACCTCTGGTCCAAGACACGGGTCGGCAGAGCGAAGGCCGATGGTCAGTACGAGCTGATCTATGAGACCGCAGACCTCGTCGAGCCGAATCCGTTTCCGAAGGGCTATCAGTGAGGCCACGGGCGCACTAGGCGCCCGCTCTGCGAGCACTCCCTGGCGCGGACTTATGAGGCCACGCCGCAAAATTCTCGCGTCGCGACGACTGTCGCGGCGCGGGACTTCTCGACAACGGAGGACGGATCGATGTTCGGCGACTATTCGATTGGCGATCTCGGCGCGATTTTCGCGATGCAGGGCTTCGCGGGGCTGATCCTGTTTTCGGTTTACGTGCTGATGGCGCTCGGTCTCGCCATCATCTTCGGCCAGATGGGCGTCATCAACATGGCGCATGGCGAGTTTCTGATCCTCGGCGCCTACGTTACCTGGATGACCTCCAATCTGTTTCACGCCTACCTGCCGAGCCTATTCGCCGGTTACTTCTTCCTTGCGATGATATTGGCCTTTATCGCGTCCGGGGCGCTCGGAATGCTGGTCGAATGGGCATTGATCCGGCATCTCTACAAGCGTCCGCTGGATACCCTGCTCGCGACCTGGGGGCTCAGCCTTATCCTGCAGCAGGCCTATCGCTCGATCTTCGGGGCGCGTGAGGTCGGCGTCGAATTGCCGGAGTGGATGATGGGATCGTGGCAAGTCACCGATGCCATCCAGATTCCGATCAACGGCATGTTCGTGATGTGCCTCACTTTTCTGATCACGCTCGGCGTAGCCTACATCATGTATAAATCGCGCTGGGGCCGGCAGGTCCGCGCGGTAATGCAGAACCGGGTCATGGCCGGCGCCGTCGGCATCAACACCGAAAAGGTCGACCGCTATACCTTCGCCCTCGGCTGCGGCATCGCCGGCGTTGCCGGCTCGGCCTTCACCATGATCGGCTCGACCAGCCCGACCGCGGGCCAGCTCTACATCGTCGATACCTTCCTCGTGGTCGTGTTCGGGGGCGCGGCGAGCCTGCTCGGCACCATCGCCTCGGCCTTCACTATCTCGCAGGCGCAGTCGACCATGGAATTCTTCATGTCGGGATCGATGGCCAAGGTGCTCACGCTACTCGCGATCGTTGCGATCCTGATGATGCGGCCGCAGGGCCTGTTCGCACTCAAGGTTCGCAAATAACAACAAGACGGGAAAAGCCATGGCCGACAATCCGCGTTTCCTCAATCGATCCGAACTTGTGGGCCTGGCAGTATTGGCTTTGCTTCTTGTCGTGATCCTGCCACTCAGCCTCGACGTGTTCCGCCTCAATCTGGTCGCGAAATATCTGACCTACGCCTTCGTCGCCATCGGCCTCGTACTGTGCTGGGGCTTTGGCGGAATTCTGAGCCTCGGGCAGGGCGTGTTCTTCGGTCTCGGCGGGTATGCCATGGCGATGTACCTCAAGCTTGAGGCCTCCAGCGTCGAAAATACCAAGATTCAGTCGACGCCCGGCATTCCCGATTTCATGGACTGGAACCAGATCACCCAGCTGCCGTTCTTCTGGCAGCCATTCCACAGCCTGACATTCACCGTTCTGGCGATCCTGATCATTCCTGCGTTCTTTGCCTTCTTGATCGGCGCTGCGATGTTCAAACGCCGGGTCGGCGGCGTCTATTTCGCCATCATCACCCAGGCTGTCGCCGCGATCCTGACCATCCTGATCGTCGGCCAGCAGGGTTACACCGGCGGCATTAACGGCATTACCGACCTGCGCACGCTGAAGGGCTGGGACATCCGTCCCGACCACGCCAAGCTCGTGCTCTATTTCTTCGAGGTCGCCTGCCTGTTCGGCTGCATCTTCCTGGCGCAATTCGTACGTCACTCGAAGCTGGGCCGCATCCTCGTCGCCATGCGCGACAAGGAGGATCGGGTCCGCTTCTCCGGCTACAGCGTCGCGAATTTCAAGATCTTCGCCTTCACGCTGGCGGCGATGTTCGCCGCGATCGGCGGCGCCATGTTCACGCTGCAGGTGGGCTTCATGTCGCCGTCCTTTGTCGGCATCGTGCCCTCGATCGAAATGGTGATCTACACTGCGGTTGGCGGGCGGATGTCGATCTTCGGTGCGGTCTACGGCACGTTGCTGGTCAATTTCGCCAAGACCGGCCTTTCGGAGTCGTTCCCGCAACTCTGGCTGTTCGGACTGGGCGCGCTCTTCATCGCCGTGGTGCTTGCCTTCCCCAACGGTCTGGCCGGCATCTGGCGCGATCACGTTCAGCCCCGCATCGATCGGCTGATCTCGTCGCGCAAATCGAAACCCGGCAACGGCTGGACCGACAGTTCGGTTGCCGACGGCGCACCGGCGGAGTGAGGAGATAAAACATGCTCATCGGTCACCAGCCCAAGGAATTTCTGCTCGCGGTCGAGGCCCTCACGGTTTCCTTCGACGGGTTCAAGGCGGTCAACGACCTGTCGTTCTATGTCGATGAAAACGAAATCCGCGTCATCATCGGCCCCAACGGCGCCGGCAAGACCACGGTGCTCGACCTGATTTGCGGGAAGACCAAGGCCACTTCCGGATCGATTCAGTTTCGCAGCCAGGAACTGACCAGGATGAAGGAGAACCAGATCGTTCAGGCCGGGGTGGGGCGCAAATTCCAGACGCCGTCGATCTATGACGATCTCACCGTGTTCGAAAATCTGGAAATCTCGTTCCCACGCGGCCGCAGCGTGTTCGGCGCCCTGGCATTCAAGCGCGACGCGGCGGTGCGCGACCGGGTCGAGGAAGTCGCCGAGATGATCTTCCTGAAGGATCGGCTCAACATGAACGCGGACCTTCTCAGCCACGGCCAGAAGCAATGGCTCGAGATCGGCATGCTGCTGATTCAGGATCCGGACCTCTTGATGCTCGACGAACCCGTCGCCGGCATGAGCGTCAGCGAGCGGGTCAAGACCGCCGAACTGCTCAATCGTATCATCAAGAACCGGTCGGTTCTGGTGATCGAGCATGACATGAAATTCGTCGAGGACATCGCGCACAAGGTCACGGTCCTGCATCAGGGTCAGATCCTTTCGGAAGGCACGATGGAGCACGTCAAGAACGATCCGAAGGTCATCGAAGTCTATCTCGGGCACTAGGGCATGATCGCGGAACGTGGCGTCCGGTTTCCGGACCAGGTCATTCTCGGCGAAGGACAAGGAGCACTTTGAATGCTGGCTATCTCCGATCTGCATGTCGCCTACGGCCAGAGTGAAGTGCTGCATGGCCTCAATGTTTCGGTCGCGCCCAACGAGATCGTTGCGATCATGGGCCGCAACGGCATGGGCAAGACCACGCTGATGAAGTCGCTGATGGGGATCGTGCCGGCCAAGAGCGGCTCGGTAACCATGGAAGGCACCGAACTCGGCCCGTTGAAGAGCTATGAGCGCGTCGCCAAGGGGCTCGCTTACGTGCCGCAGGGCCGGATGATTTTCTCCACCATGACGGTGAAGGAGAATATCGAGACCGGGCTCGTCGCGTCCGGCGAGACCGAGGTTCCCGGCGACATCTACGAATTGTTTCCGGTGTTGCTGGAAATGAAGGACCGCCGCGGCGGCAATTTGTCCGGCGGCCAGCAGCAACAGCTCGCGATCGCCCGTGCGCTCGCCACCAAGCCCAAGGTGCTTCTGCTCGACGAGCCGACCGAAGGCATTCAACCTTCGATCATCCGCGAAATGGCCCGCACGCTGAAGCGTATCCGCGACGAGCGTGGACTGTCGATCGTCGTTTCCGAGCAGGTTCTGAGCTTCGCGCTCGACATCGCCGACCGGGTCCTGGTCATCGAGAACGGCGAGATCGTCCGCGACGATGCGCGCGAGGGCGTCGATGCCGCGCAAATCTCGAAATATTTGTCCGTCTAAGATCCTACCAGCACTTGTAAACAGGGGAGCTATTGATGCCAGAGACACTGATCAAGGTCGATCTCACGAAATCGGCCTACGACAACGACATGATTCACAACCGCTGGCATCCCGACGTTCCGATGGTGGCGTGGGTCAATCCAGGCGATGATTTCATCGTCGAGACCTATGACTGGACCGGCGGTTTCATCAAGAACAACGATTCCGCCGACGACGTGCGCGACATCGATCTGTCGATCGTGCACTTCCTTTCCGGCCCGATCGGCGTCAAGGGCGCGGAGCCCGGCGACCTGCTCGTGGTCGACCTGCTCGATATCGGTCCGAAGAAGGAAAGCCTGTGGGGCTTCAACGGCTTCTTCTCGAAGAAGAACGGCGGTGGATTTCTGACCGAGCATTTTCCGCTGGCGCAGAAATCGATCTGGGACATCAAGGGCCTCTTTACCTCGTCGCGTCATGTTCCCGGCGTGAATTTTGCGGGCCTGGTCCATCCCGGACTGATCGGCTGCCTGCCCGATCCGAAAATGCTGGCGGCATGGAATGAGCGCGAGGCCGCGCTGATCGCGACCAACCCGACCCGCGTACCTGGACTGGCCAACCCGCCATTCGCTCCGACCGCGCATGCCGGTCGCGCCAAGGGGGATATCAAGGCCAAGATCGGCGCCGAAGGCGCGCGCACAGTGCCGCCGCGCGAGCATGGCGGCAATTGCGATATCAAGGATCTGTCGCGGGGCTCGAAGATCTACTTCCCGGTCTATATGCCGGGCGGAGGTCTCTCGATGGGCGACCTGCATTTCAGCCAGGGCGACGGCGAGATCACCTTCTGCGGCGCGATCGAGATGGCGGGCTGGGTGCATCTCAAGGTCGAAATCATCAAGGACGGCGTCGCGAAATACGGCATCAAGAATCCGATCTTCAAGCCGTCGCCGATCACGCCGAATTACAAGGACTACCTGATCTTCGAGGGCATCTCGGTCGACGAAGGCGGCAAGCAGCATTACCTCGACGTGCATATCGCCTATCGGCAGGCCTGCCTGAACGCGATCGAATATCTCAAGAAGTTCGGCTATTCCGGAGCACAGGCCTATACGATCCTGGGCGTTGCTCCGGTGCAGGGGCATATCAGCGGCGTCGTCGATGTTCCGAACGCCTGCGCCACACTGTATCTGCCGACCGAGATCTTCGATTTCGACATCATGCCGTCGTCGGCGGGACCGGTGAAGCACATCAAGGGCGGCGTCGACGTGTCGCTCTCGCCTGATAAATAGTCCCTGCGCGACAGGATGCGGGACGGTGCATATCCGCCGCCCCGCATCCGTTGCGTTTGTGCAGTTGAATGGTGCGAGGAAACGAAAATGCCGGTTTACGAATATCTCTGCGATGATTGCGGCCCGTTCACGGACATGCGGCCGATGGCGGAATGCGATGCGCCGCAGGATTGTCCGCGATGCGCAGGCGAATCGCCGCGCGTGATCCTGACCGCGCCGAATTTCTTCTGCATGCCCTCCGACAAGCGCAAGGCCCACGCCACCAACGAGCGCAGCGCCAATGCGCCGAAGACCGTCGACCAATACAAGGCGTCGCATGGGCCGGGCTGCGGCTGTTGCTCGACCAAGCCCTCGCGGCTGGTCAAGAAAACCCGCAGCGGCGCCAAGAGCTTTCCGACCGCGCGGCCCTGGATGATCAGTCATTGATGCCGCGCGGAGAGGCTGGCGACGTGGATGGCGGTCTGTAAGCAAAGCGCGTCAAAAAAGCGATAGAAACCCCGTTCCGATTCAATCGGAACGGAGTCTCCAGGTTTAGCTAGCCACCGATCTCGGCGCTGATGATATCGCCGAACAGCTCCCATTTGCCGTTCTTGAACTGCATCATCTTGAGCTGCTCGATCGGGGCAAAGTCGGTGGCGCTGGTGTTGATCTTGATGCCGGGAAGCGTCGTATCCGGCGCGAAGTCCTTCAGGCTGGCCGCCTGCTTCATCACGTTTTCCCGGGTCAGGTCGTCGCCGGCCTGCTTCAGCACCTGCACCATGGTCTGCGACGCGGTGTAGCCGTACACGAGATTGGTGTCGGCGATGTTCGAGCCGGGCATATATTTGTCGATGAAGGCCTTGAACTTCTTCATGCCCTCGTCGTTGGCCCATTGCGGGTCGGAGGCGTCCTTGAGATAACCCGCCGACAGGATACCTTCGGAAGCCTCGAAACCGGCGGGTTTCATCACCGCGCCGATCGAGATCGAGACGTCGGTCATGAGATGCATCGGCTTCCATTCCAGCTCCGCCATCTTCTTGATGGTCTGCGCGGCGAATTTCGGTGTCGAGATATTGACGAGCACGTCGGCGCCGGTGCCTTTCAGTTTGACGATGTGGGAATCGACCGAGGGTTCGGTGGTCTCATAGCTTTCCTCGGCGACGATGATGCTGGATGCCTTGTCGCCGAACACGTCCTTCAGGCCGGCCACGTAATCCTTGCCGAAATCGTCGTTCTGGTAGAACACCGCGACCTTGGCGCCGGGCTTGGCTTTCAGGATGTATTTGGCGAAGATCCGGGCCTCGACGCGGTAGCTCGGCTGGAATCCCATGGTCCATGGAAAATCCTTCGGATCGTTCCATTTGCTGGCGCCGGTGGCGACGAAGAGCTGCGGAACCTTCTTGGTGTTCTGATATTTCTGAACCGCGGTCTGGGTCGGCGTGCCGAGCGCGTTGAAGACCAGGAACACTTCGTCGCTCTCGATCAGCTTGCGGACCTGCTCCACCGTCTTTGGTGGGCTATAGCCATCGTCGTAAGAGATGAAGTTGATCTTGCGGCCGTTGATGCCGCCGGCATCGTTGATCATCTTGAAGTAAGCGTCCTCGGTCTTGCCGATGATGCCGTAGGCGGAAGCAGGGCCGCTATAGGCCTCGACATTGCCGATCTTGATTTCGGTGTCGGTCGCGCCGGTATCGTATTTCTTTTGGGCAAGCGCACCCTGGGTAGCCAGCACAGTCAGCGTCGTTGCGGCCGCCATCGAGATCAGGCTTGAGCCGAGCAAGGACAGTTTCTTATTCTTCATGGAGAGAACCCTTCATTGGATGGAAATCGACGATGGACATTTGAAACGAGACATGGATGGGACTTACGAAACGGCTGACTTGAGCTTATCGATCGCATCGGGAGAGCTGAAGTTCTTCCGTAGCGTCGGCTTGTGGATCTTGCCTGTCGCATTGCGCGGCAGGGCTTCCACGAACTGGATCAGGCGCGGGCACTTGTAGCGCGCCAGATTGGCCGCACAATGCGCATGAATCTCCGCCGCAGCAAGGGAGTGGCCGGGCTTTAGCGCCACGATCGCCATCCCGACCTCGCCCCATTGCTCGCTGGGAATACCGATCACCGCCGCCTCGGCGACGGCCGCGAGCTGGTGGAGGACGTTCTCGACCTCGGCCGGGTAGACGTTTTCGCCGCCGGAAATGTACATGTCCTTCCAGCGGTCGACGATGTAATAGAAGCCTTCTTCGTCCATTCGCGCGGCGTCGCCGGTGTGCAGCCAGCCGTCGGTGAAGCAGGACCGGTTGGCGTCCGGCCTGTTCCAGTAGCCGGGCGTGACGTTCGGTCCCTTGACCCAGAGTTCGCCGATCTCGCCGATGGCGGCGTCGGACCCGTCGGGCAGAACAATTCTTACCTCGGTATGCAAGACCGGTTTGCCTGAAGACCCGGCCTTGCGCGCGGCATCCTCACGGTCGAGCGTCAGCACCGCCGGGCTGGTCTCGGTCATTCCGTAACCCTGCTGCAGGGCGACGCCGCGCTGCTCCCACACCTTCAAAAGCGGGACCGGCATCGGCGCGCCGCCGACGCCGCCAATGATGAGCCGGCTGAAGTCGGAATTGGCGAAGGCAGGATGCTGCGCCATGAACTGATAGATCGACGGTACGCCGAAAAAGACGTTGATGCCCCGCTTCGGATCGCTGATTAATTCCAGCGCGGTTGCGGGATCGAATGCGCGCATAACCAGTACGGTCCCGCCCGCATGCAGCACCGGGTTGGTGTAGCAGTTCAGCCCTCCGGTGTGGAACAGCGGCAGCACGGCCAGGAATACCGACGACGGCGAGATATAGGCCGGCCCGCCGAGATTGACGCAATTCCAGAACGTCATGCCGTGGGTGATCACAGCCCCCTTCGGCTGGCCGGTCGTGCCCGACGTGTACATGATCGTCGAGATGTCATCGAGCGTCACGCTTTCGCACCTGCCGAGCGGCGCCGAGGCCGCGATCGCGGCCTCAAAGGTGCCGCCGGCGCCAAGCAGGAGGGTCGACGGCGTCTTGCAGATTCTGGCGACCGCAAGCGCGGTATCGCTGAGGTCGGCGTCATGAATCATGACCCTGGGCGTCGCATCGTTGACGATGAACTGAAGCTCCGGGACGGTGAAGCGCGTATTCAGGGGCAGGAAGATCGCGCCCAGCCGCCCGCAGGCGAACTGCACCTCCAGCGTATCTGACGTGTTCAGGGCAAGCACGGCGACCCGGTCGCCGCGCCCGACTTCGAGCCGGTCGCGCAGATGTGCGGCGAGACGCGAAATCCGCGCGTCGAATTGGGCGTATGTGAGCCGGCGTCCGCTGGCGAGGTCGACAACTGCGGGTTTTTCCGGCGTCCGGCGGCCGAAATGGGCAATCCAGTCATAGTGGCGAACCGGCAAAATCTCCTCCGAACGTCGGGCGGTCTGATGCCGCTTGATCTGACGTGCTTTCTTCCAGTTGAAAGGCCGTATCGCAATACGTCTTGCGTTGAATGGCTGGCCCATGGCCTGATCGGCCCGTCCCGGCGGGCTGCACTCCTAATTAGAGCGGGACGAAATGAGATCGATCTGCAAAGGCACGGAAACGAACTCGCTCTCCCATCGGGAGAGGGTTGGGGTGAGGGGTTACGATCTCTCGTAGGTCCCAACGCCCTCACCCGATTTGCTGCGCAAATCGACCTCTCCCCGGCGGGGAGAGGTGAAGTGAGCCCCTGCGGACGGAACCAATTCAATCGAAAGCCCTCTCGCTCAAGCCTGCCTACCTCGTCCAAGGAGGTCAAACCAAATTCTTTCAAGCAACCTTGTTTGCAGCCACAGCTTCGCGATCTCGCCGCGCGACCGCGCGAGTTTTGCCCGAAACGGTGTGCCCACTGAAATCAGAGGGCGCAGTGCACCCCCAAGAGGGGAGCAGGGAATGCCGGGCGCCGATGCGCCCGCAGCCGCGCGTGGTGTGGTAGGTGGCACGCGCGTTAGTCACCGCAGGTGGCACCGGAATCACCCGGCATTCCCCGCGCAATGGTTTTAACGGTTTCCTTCGCGCTCTCCCGGGTGACCGGGCTTTCTTGCCACCCTCGCCGGCGAAAATTGCTTTTCGCCGACTTGATGCCAGCGTCGGGGCATCAGGACCACACGACTTCGCCGTCCGCTGCCAGCATCGCCCGTCAAGCGCGCCGCCCGCGTCCACCGCATCCCGCCCTACGTTGGTGACGTTGCGCAACGCTCCTCTGAGTGGGGCAGGACCAGATCGCTATAGTGCTGATTTGGGTTCGGGGTCAAGGAAAATTCGGAAAATCCGAAGTAGATCGTATTTTGAGATTGGGCTGCTCGAAAATCTGATCGCGCCAGCGAAGTGGCGGTTGGGTCAGGGGTGTGCTGACAAACGAGCGAGGTCCGCTCCCTGGATCAAAGGAGACATGCGTTGGTCACCCCGGCGTTTCGCCTTTGACCCAGTGCAGACTTAGCTGAGACGGACCCGAAATGGAATTTTCTCACCAAGTTATCTAGACGCAAATACCGCTCTTAATGTACTACCCTCAGTAGTGGCAAGGTGAAAACTCATCTTGGTTGTCATTAGGGATAGGAAATGCGCCATATTACTATTGTCATAATCAGCCTCTTCATGACAGTGGCTTTCATAAGGTCTCCTGCGCAAGGGACTGAAGCGATCGCCCTGAAGAGTGGAGAAACAGCGGAAATCGGAAATCTATTCTGGGTTGCGAATTGTCGCTCGCTCTTGAAGGGCGCCATGACTGTCGAGGTCCTGGAGGGACCTTCCGACGTGACCGCGTCGATCAGAGAACAGAAGATTGTCCCGCATAAGTTTAATTGTCCGAAGCCCGTCGAAGGCGGCGTCCTTCTGCTTACCGCCCCTAAGGAAATTAAGACGCGAACACAAGCGAAGGTCACACTCCGCGTGAAATATCCAACCGTGGATGGCGAACGTCAAAACAGCCGCGATATTGATTTGACCCTCGTTCCTTGAGGTAGCCTGCGGCCTCATTTTGTGAAAGGACTCCGACGATGAACTTCAAACTGATGGTGCGCGTTTTGGTGGTTGTTTTCGGTTCAGTTGTTGCGAACCAAGCGCAGGGCCAGTCCTGGCAGATGAACTCGAACTCCTATGCCCTGAAGAGCGGCGAAAACATCGAGATCATGGACCTCTATTGGGTAACAAACTGCCAGTCCCTGCTGACCAGCCCACCCGAAGTCACAGTGCTCGACGGGCCGCCGGGGGTGACGGCTTCCACGACGGAGGCGATGGTCACGCCGCGATTTCAGCAATGCGCCAAACCGGTGAAGGGAGCAAAACTGAAGCTGAGCGCCGACAAGATCGAGGATCAGAGCTATTCCATGATGACGCTTCGGATCAAATACAAGACCAAGGACGGGGAAAGAGACAAGAGCTTCACGTTCAATATCGCGCTTTTCCCTTGATACGTTGCGGGTTGTTTTAGTGCGTTGGGCGGCCGCGCACACCTGTGCGTCCAGAGTGAGTACCACGGAGGTAACATGCATCATGCGAAAGGAGGACTCAGCGGGTTGATCGCCGCCCTGTCTCTCGTTGCGTGCACGACTGCAACATTGGCCAGCCCTTGCTCCAGCGCCGTCGCTCATTACAACAACTTGGTTAGATTATCTGACCATTGGTATTATGACACATTTGAAAAGGTCATGGGTATTCCCCCGAAAGAATTCGATTCGAAAGGAACCCGCGCCGTTGACTGGTGCCCAAAGCTTCTGCCGGTCTTCAAGGAACGGTTGCAAAGACAGCAGAATGTCATGGAAGCCTATGACGCCTTGCAGAGCACGTGCTTCCATCCAATCAGTAGAGACAGCGAAACAGGGATGCCGACCAGCTCGGCCCCAGACGTTCTAGAGATAATGAAACGCACAGTTCAGATGTGCGAACAGACGCTCAGGCGAAAAAATGAGTAATTCGCGATATCTGCTCCACCCGCTTGTCCAGATGTCCGTGCAGGCAGCGTCCTGAGACGCCTGATCAGCAGAGCAGCATCGCCTTGTCCTTGCCTGCTGGAGACGCATCTGCTCACGCCTTGGTTTCTCGCATCCGATGCCGGATTGCAATCGCGATAGCATATGGACGAAACCGTTTTGATGTCGCCTTCTGGCACAGATAACGGACCTGTCGGCATGGCGTGGCTGCCGCTTGAAATCCATTCCTTCAGGTCCGCATGTAGCCTTCGCACTCGCCTTCGCCCCAGGCGAGCGTCTTTTCCATCGGTTCGCCTTGAGAGTAACGCAGGCACATTTTCGTCAGCGTGGCCTCTACGTAGATCTGCTGCGCAATCTTTGGCGGCGCCGGCGAGGCCGCAATCGACAGCTTCTGATGGTGATAGGGGTTTGGGTAGTGATAGAGCGTGCCCTTCGGCGGCCCTTCTTCCTCCCAAACCTTCAGCGTCGTCAGCTTCTCGTATGCCGGCAGGTCGTAACCGCCGCTGGCGACCACCAGCTTCTCGATCGATGACGGCTGCGACAGGTGCACGAGCAAACTCTTGGCTGCTTGCTTGTTCCTGGAGAAATTCCAGGTGGTCCAGAAGAACGGCAGGTAGGGCGCGAAGCGACCCTTCGGCCCGGCCGGGAAGCCGTGGGTCCAGCACTGCGCAGCAATTTCAGGCGCATCGCGCTTGGCCACCGCCCAGGCGCTCGGCGGGTTCATGATCATCGCTCCCCTGCCGGAAATCAACCACTTGTTGTTCGAGGCGTCGTCCCATGCGGCTGCATCCGGCGGCAGGAAAGCGATCAGCTTCCTGTAGAAATCGAGCGCCTGCCGAACAGCGTCGGTCTTGACGGCGAGATCGCCCTTGGCATCGACGAGTTCTGCGCCGAACGAGCTGAAGATCGCGCCGGCGGTATCCACGCTGTCAGTGGTTTCGCCGAGACCGATGCCGAAGGGGAATCCGGCCTTGTGGCAGGATTCCGCCGCCTTCAGGAACGTGTCCAACGTCCAGTTGTCGGCTTTCGGCGGGCTGCCCGCCGGATACATCGCTTGCACGTCGATGCTGGCGTATTTCTTCATCAGGTCGATACGCGAGCAGGGTCCCTTGATCTGGCTGCCGATGGAGGCGGGAACGCCGAGCCACTTGCCATCGGCCTGGCCGAGATATTTGACCGTGTCGTTTACTTCGCCGTTCTGCCTGATGATCGGATCCATGATGTCGTTGACCGGTTCAAGCAGGTCGGCGTCGGTCTGTGGCCGCCAGGTGTTCACCGCCAGAATGTCATGGCCCGATCTGGCCTCAGCTTCCGCGGCTGCGGTCAAGATGAGCTTGTTGCCCTGGCTCGTGATATAATCGATCGAAACCTCGACCTTTTCCTTCGCGGCCCACTCATTGACGAGATCGGTCGAGGCCTTGTTGGCGCCGGGCACCCAGTGATCCCAAAAGCCTACCGTCAGCTTGCCGGCGGCGTAAGCACCGCGCACATAGGGCGCGGTGATGAGCGCTGCGGATGTAGCGGCAGTGGCAGCTACGAATTGTCGTCGAGACAATTTTCGTGACATTTGCTCCCTCCCTGCTGATCCATTTGCTGGTCTGTCTTCGGTTCTTTGCCCCCATCAACGCCGCGCCGGAAAGAGCGCGCAACCCGCTTGAGATTTGCTTCACGCCGTCAGAATGGAATTGATCGTTTCTGTCGAAAAATCCACGGGGTGTTTGAGCTTATAGCACTACCGGCAGCGCTGCATTATTATCCATTACGATAAGACGCGGATTTATTGCGCCGCACACAACAGTCCGGGAGCCCGGCTCACAGCCCAAGTGACGCGATCGACCCGGAACGACCTCACGCTGCTTTGGCTCAGGTGCAATTTTCGATATCGGCCTGATGCGACTTGGCGCTGTCCATGCCACGTCCGTTTCTGATCGCAGAACGGACTCAAGTTGGACATATTATATCATGATGTACATCATCGTGTAATTGCCAGGAGAAAGGATCGCCATGACGGAAAGAATCACCATGGCCGAGTCATTACCGACAACCGCCGTCGTCCGCGTCTCGCGCGCCAGCTACGACCCGAGCCGGTTCGCCGAGGTCGACGCCGCGAGCAAGAAGACCTCGGAGTACATCATCCCCGCCGTCAGGCGGCTGCCGGGGCTCATTCACTTTTATGCGGGCGTCTCGCCGAAGGGCTCGATCGTGCAAGTTAGTGTCTGGGACACCGACGAGCATGCGGCACAGCTGGACCGACTGAAGGAGATGGTCGTCGACGGGCGCAGGGATATGGAGGCGGTCGGCGTGACGTTCACCCCGATTTTCAACTACCCGATCGACTGGACCTGGACCGTCTGAGCTGATGCGGCCATTCCCTGCGGGGCACCCTCATGTATGCCTCCTGAGATAGGCGGCTAACGCGCCGAAGGACAGCACAAGGATGACCCAGAGAACGATACTTGCAATTCCGTGGGCGATCTGACGACAGACGATCTTAACGCGTGCCTTCAAGTCTTCGGGGAGCGTTTCAGCAAAATCCGCTTGCCCTCAAAATTGGCTCACGAAGTATCGACTTTGCAACATGGTGTAGAACACGGAAAAAGGTACGTTCTTAACGCGATATCCGAGCAAGTTGTAAGTCGAACGGGCTTTTCGCATACAGAATAGTCCAGCCAGAGTTCCGACAATCGGAATACTGATCAAAAGCGCCACCTACGTTTCTGTTAAGCGCCACATACGTTTCTGCTAAGCGCTGTCAGCAGAAGCCGTTTTCTGTTGGCGGCATCTTTCATCTCAAGCAAACCTTGCGATGTCGCGTAGGACCCTCTTGAGACCCTCTGACGTCCGCTGAGAATGTCCATTTCTGTTCGGCAGAGCTGACGTGAGCGGTGGGCCGTCAAAGTGACGCGCTTGACCTATCCGGGAAATTGCGTCGTTGAAAAAGCGCCGCCACCTGCGCCTGAATGAGGTGCCCGGTCATCGTCCTTTCAAGAGCAACCGATGGGGGAGCGCGAGCGAATGCGATCAAGAATGGCCGGATGAGCCCCCGGCTATCATCGGCTGCCCCGACGTGACGATCGTTATTCGAACCTCAGGAATCTTGCGCGAAGGCCGGGAAACCGCAAATATAAAAGCGAGTTCATGTGTCATCCCGGGAATCCCAGACAAATGCAGTTTGACGACGTTATCCTCGGCCGCCGGAGCATCCGCGGTTACAAACCCGATCCGGTGCCGAGGGCGCTGATTGAGGAAATCATCGGTCTGGCGATACGGGCTCCGTCGTCCATGAACACCCAGCCCTGGAATTTTTACGTCATCACCGGCGAACCGTTAAATCGGATCCGCGCCGGCAACACGGAGCGGATGGTGGCAGGCGTGCCGCAGTCGCGCGAGTTTCGCACGGGTCAACCTTTTGCAGGTCAGCACCGCGAGAGGCAGGTGGGCGTCGCCAAGCAATTGTTTTCCGCCATGGGGATCGCGCGAGACGACAAGGAGATGCGCCAGGACTGGGTGCTGCGCGGCTTCCGTCAATTCGACGCGCCGGTATGCGTGATCGTGACCTATGACCGCGTGCTGGACGGCAGCGACGATACGCCCTTTGATTGCGGCGCTGTGGCGACCGCCCTGGTCAATGCCGCCTGGTCTCGCGGACTGGGCGCCGTGATCAACAGCCAGGGCATCATGCAATCGCCGGTGGTGCGTGAGCATGCCGGAATAGCTGACGATCAGGTCATCATGAAAAGTATCGCGCTGGGCTGGCCGGATGAAAGCTTCCCGGCAAATGCGGTGGTGTCCGAACGAAAGTCCGTCGAGGAAGCAACGGTGTTCGTCGGTTTCGACGATTAGCGCGTTTTCGAGTGAAGTGGATACCGGTTCGCGTAAAGAAAACGCGTCAAATAGGGACATAGGCGGGAGAGGCGGCATACTAGCAAGGGCACATTGGGCTCCAAGCCGGCAAAGACGCCCGGCCTCATTATTCCATACATGGCGTCAGTTCTTGCGGCACGACGATACGTCCGAAGTTGGGTGTAAACCGGAAGTGACCGGCTCATAGTCAGATTGACGCGATTGACCGATGGCTGCCATTTGCTATTCAAGACCGATTGGTCTATATTTACGAGGATGACAGACCAAAGCCCAGCGCGGTTGCCCCGTGGCCGCCCCCGAAGTTTCGACACGGAAGCTGCTGTCGAACGCGCGATGGGTGTGTTCTGGTCGCGCGGCTATCACGCCACGGCGCTACCGGATCTTCTTGGTGCGACGAAGCTCTCGCGTGGCAGCCTTTACGCCGCTTTCGGCGACAAGCACTTGCTCTTCTTGCGTGCGCTTGATCGCTACGTTGCCAATGCCCTGACACGGATGGATATCGAACTAGACCCCCGCAGAGAGCCGGTCGACGGCCTGCGGGCCTACCTTGCCGGCTACGTTGACCGAGCGAGCGGTGCTAAGGGTCGTCGCGGATGCCTGCTGGTGGCCACAGCCATGGAGCTGGCTGGCCATGATGCTGAAGTTGATCGCCGCATCGGGAGTTTTTTCAAAGCCATGGAGGCCAGGGTGGCTGACGCACTTTCCCGTGCGAAGGCGGCGGGCAAGTTGGCCGATGGCGTTGAGCCTTCAAGTGCCGCCCGAATTCTCGTCTGTTTCGTCTGGGGGCTGCGAGTGGTCGGTAAAACGGCACCGACACGGATCACGTCGCAAGCCACCGTTGACGCTCTTCTCGACCGCTTCATTAAATAGACAACGCATGGACGGCTCGGCTGTTAGCGCGTCTATATCTAGACCGAACGGTCTTGAAAGGAAGGATGCCATGTCTACCATCCAGATCGTCTGCGCGGTGGCCGTCCCCTTGCTCTGGGGTTATCAGTTCGTTGCCATCAAATTCGGCGTTACGGAGTTTCCGCCACTCTTCTTCCTCGCACTGCGCTTCGTGGCCATCGCGCTGCTGCTTATTCCGTTCGTCAAAAGGCCCACACGTCAACAGATCGGCCCTATCGCAGCTATTTCGTTTTTCCTTGGTGGACTAAACTTCGGACTCTTCTATGTCGGCCTTGAGCTCGGCTCGGGAAGCATGTCGGCCGTCGCATTACAACTCGCCACGCCCTTCACCGTCCTGTTAGCCTGGCCGCTACTGGCGGAGAGGCCGTCTCTCACGACGTCCGCCGGAGTGGTGCTTGCGTTCGTCGGCGTGGTCGTGTTGGCAGCGGGGCCTGGCCTGTCGGCAAACGCGCTTCCGCTGCTGCTGGTGGTCGGGGCAGCCTTCGCGTTCGCGGTGTCCAACGTCTTGACGAAGCGCTACGGCCCTTTTGATGCCCTGATGTTGATGGGGTGGTCGTCGCTGCTCACGGTGCCGCAGGTCATGTTGATGTCGTTGCTCCTAGAACATGGACAACTGGCGAGCCTTGTCACGGCAGATGAACGTGGTTGGCTGGCACTCGCCTACACGATTTTCATCGGCGGAATTGTCGGGTTTGGCCTTTGGTTCTGGCTGATCGGCCGTTGCTCCATGGACCGCGTCGCACCATTCGGCCTGCTGCTTCCGGTGTTCGCCTTGATTTCGAGCGTGTTGTTCCTTGGCGACCGTATGACCCCAAAATTGATTGTCGGTGGGCTGCTCGCGATCTCCGGCGTCGCCATCACACAAGCAAGGTCGACCGCTCGACCGGTTTGAACTTGGAAGTCGCGTCGTGGCGACTTCCAAGTTTGGCACATAGCGTCTGTGACGCGAACGATCCAAAGCAGACATTAAGAGCTGACGGCTATCTCAACCGGCTCAACTCGGAAAGGAGAGACGCACTCTTGTCTGCGGCCTCGGAGTTGTGCGGATCGAGCTTGAGCGCATGCTGAAAGCTTAGAAGCGCCTCATCCGGTCGCTCCAATTTCTGAAGGACATCGCCGAGATTTTTCCATAACTCGGCACTATCGGGTCTCAGTTGGACGGCCTTATCGAAGGTCTTGAGGGCTTCCTCGCGGCGACCCTGTTTTAGCAGCGTATTTCCGAGGCTCGTAAGATATTCCGGTTTAGGCTCTTGCTTGATCGCCCGCGATATCCACTCGACGGCGAGATCGTATCGGTCGGCTTGGAGCGTTATCAAACCCATCAGGTGCATCGTGTCCGCGTGATGGGGATCCATCGCCAGAGCCTGCTGGCAACAAAGCTGGGCATCGAGATGTGCGCCGGCCCGCAAATGGCGAATGCCGGCTTCGTAGAGCACCGCAGGTTTGCCGAAGCCCTTAGCGCGAGATTTCGCGGGTTCAGCGTGGCCTTCGCGAGGGATCATTGGCATATTTCACCTCAACCCGCGGAAACACTAAGTGATTCCTTCGTCATCCGGTAGCTGGGAGCTCGTCGCCGCCGCTTAAAAGAGCCTGGAAAAGGGAGCAGGATCAGGTCCCGCTTATTCTGTTTGCCTACAACGCCGAGCGGGTGTTTCAATCACCGCCGTTTCACGGCCGCAAGGCGGGGGAGGGAGGAGAGAAGCGCCTCGGGGCGCGGCTTGGTTGTGCTATCCCCGTTCTGCGCCAGCCACTCGACGCAAGTGTGCTCCAGCCGACACGGGCCATGATGATTTAAGCGGGAGAAGACGATGCTGGAGCGCAGCCGGGCGCAGAGCCCGTTCTATACCAGGGATCACGAAGCATTCCGCGACGTGGTGCGCCGCTTCGTCGAAAAGGAGATCGAACCCTACGCCAGCCAGTGGGATGAAGCCGGCGAATTTCCGCGCGAGCTCTATGCCAAGGCGGCCGCCATAGGGCTGCTGGCGCTGGGCTTCCCGGAAGAGTGCGGCGGCGTTCCCGCCGACCAGTTCATGAAGATCGTGGCTTCGCAGGAGCTTGCGCGCGCCGGCGCCGGGGGAATCAGCGCCAGCCTGATGAGCCACACCATCGGCTCGCCGCCGATCGCGCGCGCCGCGGCCCCTAAGGTCAAGGCGCGGGTGCTGGCGGAGGTGCTGGCGGGCCTCAAGATTTCGGCGCTGGCGATCACCGAGCCCGGCGGCGGCTCCGACGTCGCCAATCTGCGCACCAAGGCGCGGCGCGATGGCGACCATTATGTCGTCAACGGCGAAAAGACTTTTATTACATCCGGCATGCGGGCCGACTATCTGACCGTCGCCGTTCGTACCGGCGGCGAGGGCGCCGGCGGCGTCAGCCTGCTTCTGATCGAAGGCGATACGCCGGGCCTGTCGCGCACCAAACTCAAGAAGATGGGCTGGTGGGCGTCCGACACCGCGACGCTGCATTTCGACGATTGCCGCGTGCCGGCCGAAAACCTGATCGGCGAGGAAGGCCAGGGCTTCAAGCTGATCATGCAGAACTTCAACAGCGAGCGCATGGGCATGGCGGCGAGCTGCACGGCCTATGCCCGCGTCTGCCTCGATGAGGCGATCGCCTATGCGAAAGAGCGCAAGACCTTCGGCAAGCCGATCGCGCAGCATCAGGTAATCAGGCACAAGCTGGTCGACATGGCGCAGCGGGTCGCGGCGTCGCAGGCGATGCTGGAACTGCTGGCGTGGCGGCTCGAACAGGGCGAAAGTCCGGTCGCCGAAATCTGCATGATGAAGAACCAGGCGACGCAGACCATGGCGTTCTGCGCCTCCGAGGCGGTGCAGATTTTCGGCGGCGCCGGCTATATGCGCGGCATCAAGGTCGAGCGCATTTACCGCGAGGTCAAGGTCAATGCGATCGGCGGCGGCACCGAGGAGATCATGAAGGATCTGGCCAGCCGGCAGATGGGATTGTGAGGTTTCCGTCATCCGGGGCATCCACTTACCCTGCCCTGGAGGGGGAAAGCCGGAATAACAAGGAAATAAAATGCTCTTTTCCGCCGACCACGACGAACCCCGCCGCATTTTGCAGAAATTCATCGCGACCGAGATCAATCCGTTCGTCGATGAATGGGAGAAGGCCGACATCTTCCCGGCCCACGAGCTGTTCAAGAAGCTTGGCGACCTCGGATTTCTCGGCCTCAACAAGCCGGTGGAATTTGGCGGACAGGGGCTGGATTACAGCTACGCGCTGATGATGGCCGAGGAGCTTGGCGCGATCCGCTGCGGCGGCGTGCCGATGGCGATCGGCGTGCAGACCGATATGGCGACCCCGGCGCTGGCGCGGTTCGGATCGGACGAGGTGCGCCGCGAATTCCTGGCGCCTGCGATATCGGGCGACGCGGTGGCCTGCATCGGCGTCTCCGAGCCGGGCGCCGGATCGGACGTCGCCTCCATCAAGACCAACGCGCGCGGCGACGGCGATGATTACGTCATCAACGGCGGCAAGATGTGGATCACCAATGGCGTGCAGGCCGACTGGATCTGTCTGCTCGCCAATACCGGCGACGGGCCCAGGCACCGCAACAAGTCGCTGATCTGCGTGCCGATGAAGACCAAGGGCGTCCAGGTCGCGCGCAAGCTCGACAAGATGGGCATGCGCTCCTCCGATACCGCGCAGATCTTCTTCGACAATGTGCGGGTGCCGAAACGCAATCGCATCGGCGAAGAGGGTCAAGGCTTCACCTACCAGATGGTGCAATTCCAGGAGGAGCGGCTGTGGGGCGCTGCGGCCTGCCTCAAGGCGCATGAAACCATCATCGCCGAGACCATCGAATACACCCGCAACCGCAAGGCGTTCGGCCAGAGCATCCTTGATAATCAAACGGTTCACTTCAAGCTCGCGGAAATGCAGACCGAGGTGGAATTGCTGCGCGCATTGATCTATCGCGCCGGCGAAGCGCTGGTCGCCGGCGAGGATGTCACCAGGCTCGCGACGATGGCCAAACTCAAGGCAGGGCGGCTCGGCCGCGAACTGACCGATGCCTGCCTGCAGTTCTGGGGCGGAATGGGTTTCATGAACGAGACGCCGGTCAGCCGCGCCTATCGCGACAGCCGGCTCACTTCCATCGGCGGCGGCGCCGACGAGGTGATGCTGATGGTGCTGTGCAAGATGATGGGCACGCTGCCCGGCATGGAACAAAAATAAAGAATTGGTTCGAAGATTCAGCACAACCCAGGAGGAAGCCATGACTTCGCTCAATCGTCGTTCGCTGCTGGCCGGCTCGGCCGCGGCCGGTGTGGTCGCTCTTGCGGGCCCTTCCCGTGCGGAGGAGACGCCCGGAGTTACCGCCACCGAGATCAAGATCGGATCCACCACATCGCTGAGCGGCCCGGTCTCTGCATTGGGCACCATCGCAAGGTGCCAGGATGCCTATTTCCGGATGATCAACGACCAGGGCGGTATCGCCGGCCGCAAGATCAATTTCATCTATTACGACGACGCCTTCAATCCGGCGAAAACGGTTGAGCAGACCCGGCGCCTGATCGAATCGGACGACGTCGCTTTTCTGTTTTCGATGCTCGGCACGGCGCCGAATTCGGCCGTGGTCAAGTACATCAATTCCAAAAAGGTGCCGCATCTGTTCCTGTCGGTTAACGGGGACAAGTGGGGCGATTACCAGAATTATCCCTGGACCATGGGCTTTGCGCCGAGCTCCAGGGTCGAAGCGCAAATCTTCGCCAAATATGCGTTGAGCCAGAAGCCGGATGCGAAGTTTGCGCTGCTGTATCAGAACGACGATCTTGGCAAGGATTTCGTCAACGGATTGCGCGACGTGCTGGGCGCCCGATATGACTCGGCCGTGAAAGCGCTGTCGTACGAGGTCACCGATCCGACGATCGATTCGCAAATCGTTTCCCTGCGCGCGACCAACGCCGATATCCTGATTTCGGGCGCCACGGCAAAATTCGCCGCGCAATCGATCCGAAAGATCTACGAACTCGACTGGAAGCCGATGCACTTCGTTACCAGCGGTGCGGCGTCGGTAGCCTCCACGATCATCCCCGCCGGGGTCGAGCGGGCTCAGGGCCTGATCACTTCGGTCTATATCAAGGATCCGTCCGATCAAGCCTGGGTCGAGGACGCCGGCATGAAGGACTACATGAAGTTCATGGCCAGGTACTTCAGTGATGGAAACCCGAAGGAGGCGCTCAACACCTACGCCTACACCGTCACTTCCGTGCTGCGCAAATTGCTTGAGCAGTGTAATGGAAACCTTTCCCGCGAAAATATCATGCGGGAGGCCAACAATCTCAGGGATGTCGAGGTTGCAACCTTGTTGCCCGGCGTCCGCGTCAACACCAGTCCCACCAACCACCATCCGCTGCGGCAGATGCAGCTGCAACGCTGGGAAGGGCAGGGCTGGCACCGGTTCGGCAATATCATCGAGGGGGCGAATATCTGACTGGCGGCGGCCCCAAGGAACGGAGAAGGCTGACAACACCGACGCCGTTCGCTGTGCTATGCAAGACCACGGGCATGCCGTGAAACGTAAACAGGGGAAGGCCGGATGATCACACTTTATCATTGCGCCGCGGCGCGTTCGTTTCGTCCGCTCTGGATGCTGGAAGAACTCGGGCTGCCCTATGAGCTGAAAATGCTGCCGTTCCCGCCGCGGGTGTTCGCCAAGGAATATCTCGCGATCAATCCGCTCGGCACCATTCCGTTCATGATCGACGGCGAGACGAAAATGACGGAGTCTTCGGGCATCTGTCACTATCTCGGCACCCGCTATGGACCGACGCCGCTGATGGTCGATGTCAATGATTCCGCCTATGGCGCATTCCTGAACTGGATGTATTTCAGCGATGCCACGCTGACCTTTCCGCAAACGCTGGTGCTCCGCTACAGCCAGCTCGAACCGGAGGAGCGGCGCAATCCGCAAGTGGCGGGAGACTACGCCAAATGGTTCCTCGGCCGGCTTCGGGTTGTCGAAGCTGCGACCGGCAACGCCGAAACGCTGTGCGCCGATCGGTTCACGGCGGCCGATATCGTGATCGGATACGCGTTGCGGCTTGCGGAAACCATCGGGCTTGCCAAGGATTTCGGGCCCAATGTCGCCGCATACTGGCAACGCCTGCAACAGCGCGATGGGTTCAAGAGGGCCGTCGCCGCGGAAGATCTCGCCGGCATAGAGCAGAAGGTCGCGCGGCGCTCCTGAAGCGGGCGCGACGACCCCGCAAATCGTCCGAATCTCCAGCATTCCCCGATATTTGCGTCGGTGACATCCGGCGCGATTGCTGTATTCTGGCCAGGCTCCGCGAGAGTGCCCGCGCAAGGCGCCAGGAAGCATTGGAGCGTTTTCGAGCGAAGTGGCTACCGGTTCGCGTGAAGAAAACGCGTCAAAACAAAAGACTAGATCGTTCCCGGGAGGGACGGACCATGAATGACGACGATCGGCGAGAATCCGGCCGGCTGATGCTGATCAGCCCCGAACGGGTGTTTTATGCCGGGCTGCTGGGCAGGCCGCGAAAGCGAACCAGCGGTGGCTTCAGCATTTATGCCGCGATGCAGGGAAGCCTAAAAATCACCGAGGGCAAGCTGGAGACGATCAGCGAGGTCAGGGTCGTTCCGCCTTATGTGACCCATAGCGTGGAAAGCGAATATCCCTCGATCATCTGCCTGGTCATTGAGCCGGAAACGGTCGAGCCCACGGCCCTGGTTGCGCTGGGCGCGAGAGTTTCCGGGACGGAATCGCCCGACATCGCGCAACGAATTCGGGCCGCCTATGAGACCTTGCGTTGTCAGCGACGGCGTGGCGGCTTTACCACCGCCGATTTCGACCGGCTGGTTTTTGGCGAGGAGCTGCCTGACCGCAACATCGATCTGCGCATCCGGCGCGCCGCTTTGAGCCTCAACGATTTCTCCGGGAGCAAGATGACGGCGGCCGATTGCGCGGCGTCGGTCAACCTGTCGCCATCCCGGTTCCTGCATCTGTTCAAGGAGCAGACCGGGGTATCGTTTCGCGCGTTTCGCGCCTGGAAGCGAGCGCGGCATCTGCTGCATTTCGTCAACGAGGACATCAATCTGGCCCATCTCGCGCAGGATATCGGCTACCCCGACTCGACGCATTTCAGCCATTCGATCCGCCGGTTCTACGGATTGCAGCCGCGCGCGATTTTCTCGGGTTCGCGGGATCTGGCGATTTACCGGAGCGATCCGGGCGTGCTCGACAATGCCGGCTTCCGTCAAGGGCGGCTGTAATCGCGGTCCCGTAGCGGCCGGTAGCGCGTGGACGCAAGAAGCAGGAACTGGCGGGACGCATGATCCCCAAGAATAGTCCGTAAGCATATTCCGCAAACAAGAATTGAAAGCTGCTCCATGGGCGACAAGGCCGTCATCACCTGCGCGCTGAATGGCGTGCTCACCGACCCGAAACAGCATCACGTGCCGGTAACGCCGGAGGAAATGGCGCGCGAGGCCAGGGCAGCCTTCAACGCCGGCGCCAGCGTGATGCATATCCATCTGCGCCAGCAGGCGCCGGACAAGGGACACCTGCCGTCCTGGGAGGTCAGCGTATCCCGCGAGATCCAGCAGGCGATCCGCGAGGCCTGCCCGGGCGTTATCATCAATCACACCACGGGCACTTCAGGCCCGAACTATTCCGGCGCGCTCGATTGCGTGCGTGAGACCCGGCCCGAGATGGCGGCCTGCAACGCCGGCTCGCTGAATTATCTCAAGGTCAAGAGCGACAACACCTGGGCGTGGCCGCCGATGATGTTCGACAACGCGGTCGAAAAGATCGCGGACTATCTGGAGGTGATGAAGGGCGCCGGGACGATTCCTGAATTCGAATGCTTCGACGTCGGTATCGTGCGTTGCGTCGGAATGTACCGGCAGACCGGGATGTATTCCGGGCCGCTGGAATATAATTTCGTCATGGGCGTTGCCTCGGGCATGCCGGCCGATCCGGAATTGCTGCCGATCCTGCTCAAGCTGAAACTGCCGGAAGCGCACTGGCAGGTGACCGCGATCGGGCGGGCGGAAATCTGGCCGCTGCATCAGCGCTGCGCCGATCTCGGCGGCCACCTGCGTACCGGGCTTGAAGATACGTTCTATCAGCCGGACGGCACCAAGGTGACATCGAACGGACAGTTGATCGAGAGCCTCGCGGCCTGCGCCCGCCGCGCCGGTCGCGAGATCGCCAGTCCTGCCGAAGCCCGGCAGATTTTCGGGGTCAGGCATTAAACCCGCGTCTACCGTCATTGCGAGCGAAGCGAAGCAATCCATGTCGCAGCGAAGAAAAGGGTGGATTGCTTCGTCGCTTCGCTCCTCGCAATGACGGAGCGTCGGGCGCCACCGATCACGTTCAATGCGTCGAGGGGGACGGAACAAATGAGCGATCTAGCTGCGACCGGCGGCGTGCCGGGTCCGGGCCGCATCGGCCGGGTGGCGATCGGCGATCTGTTGAAACGCGCGGCGCGTCGCTTCCCCGATCGAATAGCGGTCACCGACGGCGAGCGGCGCGTGACCTTCACCGAGATCGAGCGCGACGCCAATCGCTTTGCCAATTATCTGGTCGCGCGCGGATTGAAGCCCGGCGAGAAGATTTCAACCATCTGCAACAATTCGGTTGAGTTCGTCAAAGCGCTGTTCGGCATTCACCGCGCCGGCCTGGTCTGGGTGCCGGTCAACACCATGCTCGGGCCTACGGATATGGATTATATCCTCGATCATGCGGAAGTGCGGTTCGCGCTCATCGACGACAATTTGCATGCGCAGGCCGATCGGCGCGCGGCGCTGGAGAAGCGCGGCATCGATCTGGTGGCCGTCGACCTGACCGGTACGGCCGCCGCGGCGGGCCTTGAGAATTTCAACGATCTGTTGAAGGGCCAATCGGAGGTCGAGCCCGATATCGACTTCGACGATCGCGATCTCGCCATGATCATCTATACCAGCGGCACCACGTCGCGCCCAAAGGGCGCGATGCATTGCCACCTTGCCGTGGTAATGGCGGTGATGAGCAACGCCATCGAGATGCATCTGGATCGCAACGACGGCGTGACCGGGCAATTTCCGCTGTTCCACTGCGCGGGTCATGTGATGTTGCTGAGCTATCTGTCGGTCGGCGGGCGGATGGCCTTGATGCGCGGCTTCGACCCGGTGGCCTGCATGGAAGCCATCGTGCGCGACAAGCTGACGGTTTTTGTCGGCCTGCCGCTGATGTATCAGGCCATCCTCGATCATCCGCGCCGCCGGGAATACGACCTGTCCGGCCTGAAGACCTGCCTCTACACCATGGCGCCGATGGGCCGCCCGCTGCTCGAGCGCGCGATGGCCGACATGTGCCCCAACTTCATGCTCAGCAGCGGCCAGACCGAAATGTATCCCGCGACGACGATGTCGCAGCCGGACCGGCAACTCCTGCGTTTTGGCAATTACTGGGGCGAATCCCTGATCGTCAACGAGACCGCCATCATGGATGATGACGGCAATCTGCTGCCCCCGGGCCAGGCCGGCGAACTGGTGCATCGGGGCCCGAATGTCATGATGGGCTATTACAAGGACCCCAAGGCGACCGAAGAGTCACGAAAATTCGGCTGGCATCACACCGGCGATCTCGCGCTGATCGACGAGCATGGCGAAGTGCTGTTCCTCGATCGCAAGAAGGACATGATCAAGTCCGGCGGCGAGAACGTCGCCTCCGTCAAGATCGAGGAGACGCTGCTCGCGCATCCCGCCGTGCAGAACGCCGCCGTGGTCGGGCTGCCGCATCCGCAATGGGGCGAGGCGGTGTCGGCATTTATCAAATTGAAGCCGGGCGCGCAGGCGGACGAGGCCGCGATCGCCGAACATTGCCGCAAGCACCTCGGCGGCTTTCAGGTCCCGAAGCTGGTCAGGATCCTGGACGACATGCCGATGACGGCCACCGGCAAATTGCGCAAGGTCGAACTGCGCCAGGCGTTTAATGGATATTTCGCAGAAAAGAGCGCGTGATGTCGTTTGCGCAATCCCGGAATGACGAAGGCGCCCATGGCCATCCTTAAATCGACGATCGCGCCGTCCAGCGAGGCCTACAAGGCCAATCGCGCCGGGATGCTGGCGTTGATTTCGCGGATGCGTGCCTTGGAAGAACGGACGCGCGCGGCATCGGCCGCCGCCAAGGATCGGTTTCACAAGCGCGGACAGTTGTTGCCGCGCGAACGGGTGGCGCTGGTGCTTGATCCCGGCGCGCCCTTTATCGAGCTGTCGACATTGGCGGGATACATGTTCGATGTACCCGATGCCGACAGGAGCGTGCCGGGCGGCGGGCTCATCGCCGGGATCGGTTTCGTCGCTGGAATTCGCTGCATGGTCAGCGCCAACGATTCCGGCATCGATGCCGGCGCGCTGCAGGCCTACGGCCTCGACAAGACGCTGCGGGTGCAGGAGTTGGCGCTGGAGAACAAGCTGCCCTATGTGCAACTGGTCGAGAGCGCCGGCGCCAATCTGTTGCGTTACCGGGTCGAGGATTTCGTCCGCGGCGGCAACATCTTTCGCAATCTGGCGCGGCTGTCGGCGGCCGGTTTGCCGGTGGTCACGGTGACGCATGGTTCGTCCACCGCGGGCGGCGCCTATCAGACCGGCCTGTCGGATTACATCGTGATGGTGCGCGGGCGGACCCGGGCGTTTCTCGCCGGCCCGCCGCTGCTGAAGGCCGCAACCGGAGAAATCGCCACTGAGGAGGAACTCGGCGGCGCCGAGATGCATACCAGCATTTCAGGTCTCGGCGACTATCTCGCCGAGGACGACCGCGATGCGCTGCGCATCGCGCGCGACATCATGGCCAATCTGGAATGGGACCGGCCGAGCCCGGACCAGACGTCGCATCGCCCGCCGCGCCATGACCCCGAGGAATTGCTGGGCATCATGGCGATGGACCACAAGCGGCCGGTCGACATGCGCCAGGTGATCGCACGGATCATCGACGATTCCGATTTCATCGAATTCGGCACCAATTACGGTCCTGCCACCGTGTGCGGGCACGCGCGGATCGAAGGCGAGGCGATCGGGATCGTCACCAACAACGGCCCGCTCGATCCGGCCGGCGCCAACAAGGCCACGCATTTCATTCAGGCCTGCTGCCAGTCGCGCACGCCGCTGCTTTATCTGAACAACACCACCGGCTACATGGTCGGCCGCGCCTATGAAGAGGCCGGCATGATCAAGCACGGATCGAAGATGATCCAGGCGGTGACCAGCGCGACCGTGCCGCAGATCACGATCTACTGCGGCGCCTCTTTCGGCGCCGGCAATTACGGCATGTGCGGGCGTGGGTTTCATCCGCGTTTCTGCTTTTCCTGGCCCAATGCCAAGACCGCCGTGATGGGCGGCGAGCAGGCGGCCGAAACCATGGCGATCGTGACCGAGGCCGCCGCCATCCGGCGCGGCAAGCCGGTCGAGCAGGCAAAACTCGATCAGATGAAGGCGCAGATCATCGGCGTGTTCGACGGCCAGATGGACGTGTTCTCGACCAGCGCGCGGGTGCTCGACGATGGCGTGATCGACCCGCGCGACACCCGCGCGATATTGGCCGAGGTGCTGGCGATCTGCCGCGAGGCCGAACAGCGCTCGCCCCAGCGCATGCAGTTTTCGGTCGCGCGGCCATGAGCGGCAGGTCGATGAAGCGCAAACCATTCCGTAACATCTTGATCGCCAATCGCGGCGAGATCGCGCTGCGGATCATGCGGACCGCGCGCCGTCTCGGCTACGGTGTGATCGCCGTCTATTCGGACGCCGACCGTGACGCACTGCATGTGCACGGCGCGGATCAGGCCATCCGCATCGGCGAGGCGTTGCCGGCGCAATCCTATCTCAGGATTGAAGCGATCATGGCCGCGGCAAAAGCCGGTGGAGCGGATGCGATTCATCCGGGTTACGGCTTTCTGGCCGAAAACGAGGATTTCGCCAGCGCCTGCCGGGATGCGGGCCTGGTGTTTATCGGGCCGTCGCCCGAAGCCATCAAGGCGCTGGGCAACAAGGCCGGCGCCAAGACCATCATGCGGGCGGCCGGCGTGCCCTGTGTGCCGGGTTATCAAGGTGCGGATCAGAGCGACGCCGCGATGCTCGCGGAGGCGAAAAACATCGGATTCCCCGTGATGATCAAGGCCGTCGCCGGCGGCGGCGGTCGCGGCATGCGGCTGGTTACGGATGCGGCGGCCTTTCCGGATTCGTTGCGCAGCGCGCGATCCGAGGCGCAGGGCGCGTTCGGCGATCCGGCCGTCATTCTGGAGCGCGCGATTCTCGATCCGCGCCACATCGAAATCCAGGTGTTCGGCGACGCGTTCGGCCATGCCATCCATCTTGGCGAGCGCGATTGCTCGGTGCAGCGGCGGCATCAGAAACTGATCGAGGAAGCGCCGTCACCGGCGGTGTCGCCGGAATTGCGGGCGCGGATGGGGGCGGTCGCGGTCGCCGCGGTCAAGTCGATCGGATATGAGGGCGCCGGCACGCTCGAGTTCCTGCTCGACGCAAAAGGCGAATTCTATTTCATGGAAATGAATACCCGCCTGCAAGTCGAGCATCCCGTCACCGAGGCGATCACCGGGCTTGATCTCGTCGAATTGCAATTGCGCGTCGCCAGCGGCGAGCCGCTCGGACTTCAGCAGGAAGATATTCAATTTTCCGGTCACGCCATCGAGGTACGGTTGTGTTCGGAGGATGCCGGCCATGATTTCATGCCGCAGTCCGGCCGGATGGCGCTGTGGCAAATGCCGGATGATCTTCGCGTCGAGCATGCGCTGCAATCCGGTTCCGAGATTCCGCCGTTCTATGATTCGATGATTGCGAAACTCATCAGCCACGGCGTGACCCGCGACGAGGCACGGCGCAAGCTCATTCGCGGTCTCGATCAGGCCATCGCATTCGGCGTGACCACCAATCGGGCGTTTCTCGCCGCCTGCCTGCGGCATCCCGGCTTTCGCTGCCGGCGAAGCGACGACGGCCTTCATCGGCCGGCACCGCGACGATCTGCTGGCGCCGCGCGAAAACGCGGACGCTCCGGATGCCGCCGTTGCGGGCCTGTTGCTCTACGTCACCGATCCCGATGCGCGGCCGTGGCGAAAGGGGCGGTCGCTCGCGGCGACGTTCCCGATCGCGGCCCGCATCGAACTCGATCATGGCATCCACGATCTCGAAATCGTTCGCGAGCGCGACGGCGGCTATGCGGCACATGTCGATGGTCGCGCGCATCGGTTCGAGATCGAGGAACTGGGTTGCGACAGGGTTCGATTCCGCGTCGACGGCGTGATGGAATCCGCCAGATTCCTGCGCGATCGCGACCGGCTTTATATCCAGTACCGTGGTGGCACGCTTGCGGTCCGCGATCTGACACGGTCGGCGCCGGCGGCAACGGCTTCGACCGGCGGCGACGGCAAGGTTCGTGCCGCGATGAACGGCCGTGTGGTCGCGGTTCTGGTCAGGCAGGGCGAGCCCGTCGAAGCCGGCCAGCCAGTCATGACCCTGGAAGCGATGAAAATGGAACATGTGCATACGGCGCCGATCTCCGGAACGATATCCGCCATCGACGTCGTCGAAGGCGAGCAGGTGACGACCGGAAGAATTGTCGCCGAGATCGAGGCAACTCCGCTCCAGGCCTGACGGCGGCATCCGTCCTTGCTTCGCGGTTGACGGTGACCAGCGCCTCCCCGTAGATGCATCGCATGATTCCATGGCTGCAGATCGATGCGACACGCGTGCCTGGCGCGGAGGTCGAACTTCGCCTGATGCGAAGGGGTGACGAATTCTCGATGATGCTGGGCCAGAACGAGCTGATGAACAGCCGTCTCAGCGGGTCCGAGGAGGCGCTTGCCACGCTCGCCTGCAGGAGACTAGAGGCGGTCAGGCGCCCGCATTTGCTCATCGGCGGATTGGGCATGGGATTTACGCTGCGTGCCGCGCTCGCCGTGCTCGGAAGCGACGCGCGGATCGTGGTGGCCGAACTGGTGCCCGCCGTGATCGCCTGGGCGCGAGGTCCGATGGCCGGCATTTTCGGCCACTGCCTGACAGACCGGCGTGCGGACATTCGCGAAGCGGATGTCGTCGAGGTGATTCGATCTCATCAGTCGGCGTTCGATGCGATCCTGCTCGATGTCGATAACGGCCCTGAAGCTCTGATCCGCAAAGCCAATGACGCGCTGTACGACGTGAAGGGATTGAAAGCGATCCGTCACGCGCTGCGGCCCGGCGGCGTCCTCGCGGTCTGGTCGTCGGGGCCGAATGCGTCATTTTCCAAACGGCTTCGCGATGCCGGCTTCGATGTCAACGAGGTTGCTATCCGCGCCACGGCAAAACGCAGCGGCGCGCGCCACGTCATCTGGTTTGCGACCAGGCCCGGCAGCGCGGGTTAATCGAGTGCGCTACCGATTCCTTCACAGGATTCGAGACGTCCGGTCGCCCCAGTAGCGGTCACGCAACAGCCGCTTGTAGAGCTTTCCGGTCGGAAGCCGCGGCAGTTCCGCCTCGAAGTCGATCGAGCGCGGCACCTTCTGGCGCGACAGCGACTGGCTGCAGAACGAAATCAGCTCCTGCGCCAGGTCCGGCCCCGCCGCGATCCCCGGCATCGGCTGCACGACCGCCTTGACCTCCTCGCCGAGATCGTCGTTGGGAACGCCGAACACGGCGGCGTCGGCGATCTTCGGATGGGTGATCAGCAGGTTCTCGCATTCCTGCGGATAGATGTTGACGCCTCCGGAAATGATCATGAAGGTCGCGCGATCGGTCAGATAGAGAAAGCCGTCGCCGTCGACATAACCGACGTCGCCGACGGTGCTCATGCTTCCGTCCGGCGAGCGCGCCTCGCGGGTCTTGTTCGGGTCGTTGAAATATTCGAAGGGCGAGGCGGTCTTGAACCAGATCGTGCCCGGCGCGCCGGCGGGACACGGCTGCATCGCCCCATCGAGGATATGAAGTTCGCCGAGCAGGACCCTGCCGACAGTGCCCCTGTGGGCCAGCCACTCGGCGCTGTTGCATGCGGTAAAACCGAGCCCTTCGGTGGCGCCGTAATATTCGTGAATGATCGGTCCCCACCATTCGATCATGTCTTCCTTGACCTTCGCCGGACAGGGGGCCGCGGCATGGATCGCGATCTCGAGCGACGACAGGTCGTAGCGCGTTCGTACCTCCTCCGGCAGTTTCAGCATGCGCGAGAACATCGTCGGCACGAGCTGGCTATGGGTAACGCCCCATTTCTGCACCAGTTCGAGGTAGCGCTCCGGATCGAAGCTTTCCATGATGATGGCGGTGCCGCCCATCCGGATCGTCAGGTTGACGGCTGCCTGCGGCGCCGAATGATACAGCGGCGCGGGCGACAGATAGACCATGCCTTCGCGATATTGCCAGATCTTCAGCAGAAAATCGAACAACGGCAGTTGTTGTGCCGGCGGCTGCTCGGGAAGCGGCCGCAGAATGCCTTTCGGGCGGCCGGTGGTGCCTGACGAATAGAGCATGGCGGTACCGTTATATTCGTCCGCGATCGGGGTCTTGGGCAAACCGGCCGTGGCCTGCTGCAGGCCGACAATACGCTCGTTTTCGCCCGCACCGTCGACAACGATGCAGAGTTCGACTTTGGGGCACTGCTTGAGGGCCTCGCGCGCGACGTCGAGTTTTGCGACGGATGTGATGAGGACGCGGGATTCGCTGTTGGCCAAGATGTAGGCGAGTTCGTTTCCCGTCAGGTAGGAATTGATGCAGGTATAATACAATCCGGATCGCTCGCCGGCGCCGCAGGCTTCGAGGTAGCGGCTGTTGTTCTCCATGAAGATGGCATAGTGGTCGAGCCGCTTGAGGCCGCGATTGCGCAGCAGATGCGCCAGGCGATTGCTGCGCGCTTCGAGTTCGGCATAGGTCACAGCCTCGCCCGAGCCCGCCATGATGAAGGCGGGCTGCAGGGGACGGAGATGGGCATGCTTGCCAGTATACATCGTGCCTCCAGGGTCGTTATGCGGCGAGAAGAAGAATTTCGCGCACCTGCGCCGGACCGTCGATCTTGCGCGGATTGCGCGGGATCCACGGCGTCCCCATCGCCTGCTGCGCAATCCGATCGAACTGCTCCGGGCCGATCCTGACATCCTGCAGGCTGCGCGGCAGTCCGAGGTCGCGGATGAATGTATCCAGTACATCGGCGGCGTCCTTGTCCGGTTTTCCCATCGCGGCGGACACCAGCGCCTGGCGGTCGGCGTTGTCGGATTTGTTCCAGCGCATCACCGACGGCAGCATCACGCAGGAAGTGTATCCGTGGGGCACGCCAAATTCGGCGCCAAGCACATAACCGATGCCGTGGCTTGCGCCCATCGGCACCCCCGAAGACAGCGGTCCCATCGAAAGCCAGGTGCCGATCTGGCAATCCATCCTCGCGTCGAGATCACGGGGATCCGCCTTCACGCGCGGGAGCGCTTGCGTCAGCATCGAAAGTCCCTTCAATGCCTGGGCATCGGCGTAAGGGTGTGCCTCGCGCGAGCACAGGCCCTCGACGCAATGGTCGACGGCGCGGATGCCGGTCGACAGCCACAGCCATTCGGGCGTGTGCAGGGTCACCGCGGGATCAAGGATCACGGCGCGCGGCATCACCAGATCATGGCGCAGCATTTCCTTGACCTTGGTACGCTGGTTGGTGACGCCGGCGAGCGCGCTGAACTCGCCGCCGGCGATCGTCGTCGGCACGCTGATCTGGCGCACCGAAGGCGCAGCCATCGGCGGCACCACACCCCTGCTTGTCCGCACCCTGTCGATATCATCGACGGTGCGAACGTCGTTGGCGAGGCAAAGCTGTACCGCCTTGGCGCCATCGGTGATCGAGCCTCCGCCGACGGTAACGATCAGGTCGGCGTTGGCGGCGCGGGCCTGCTCGGTGGCGGCGATGACGGCTTCGCGGGGGGTGTGCGGCGGCATCGCATCGAAAGTCGCCGCACAACGGGCCCCAAGGCTGTTGCGGATCTTCTCGATCTCGTCGGTCTCGCGGTTGAGGGTGCCGCTGACCATCAGAAACGCGCGGCTGGCGCGCAGACGATCCATTTGCCCGACGACCGCCTCCGCGGCCGGACGCCCGAAAACAACCTCGTCCATGGCGCCGAAAACGACACGTCCCTGATGCACGTGCTTGTCCTCCCTGAATATTTTGGCTTTGTTGGCAGCCTTGACGGCAGGTTAGCGGAGGAAATTCAGGACGTCATGCCCGAAGATGAAGCCGCCGGACTCCCGGTGCCGCCAGGCGTGGTGCTCTATGGTCGCCATGCGTCGCCCTTTGTGCGGCGCGTTGCGGTGACGCTGCGGCTTTACGGCGTCGCCTATCGCCACGTGCCGCTGATGCCGTTCGGCCCGGACAAGGCGGAACTGGCCAAATTCAATCCGATCGCCCGCGTGCCGGCGCTACGGCTGGACAACGGCGAGATGCTGATCGACAGCGCGGTCATCCTCGACCATCTCGATGAGGTGGCGGGGCCGCAAGCGTCGCTGACCCCGGCCGCGGGTGCGGCGCGTCGCCGCGTGCTGACACTGCTTGCGGTCGCGCTCGGCGCCAACGAAAAGCTGGTCGCCGGTCTCTATGAGCGGCATTTCCGGCCGCGCGAAGCCTGGCATGGGCCATGGCTGAACACATGCGACAAGCAGGTGCGTGACGGTTTTGCCTGGCTCGACGCTGAATTCGCCGGGCCGTGGTTCACGGGAGCCGCGATGACCCAGGCCGATATCACGGTCGCGGTATTCTGGCTGTTCGGACGCGCCAAGCGGCCACGTTTTTTCGGTAGCCTGGGCTGCAAACGGCTCGAGGCGCTGGCGGAGCGGTTGCAGGGGACGCCGGCCTTTCAGGCCACATTGCCGGAGCCGGAGACGCTGGCGACCGAACTGACGTAAGGTCGGCTCTTGGCCGGCCAGCCGATGTGCGACCCCGATGGACCTATGCCAATAGCCCCGCGATCGCTTCAAGCGAAACGCTTTGATCGGATAGCAGCAGTTCTGTCGCCTTCCGCTCCCACGCGCCTTCATGAGGCGCCAGAGGGTCTTGCGGGCTCAAGCGGTGTTCGAGGACAAGCCTTGCGTACAGGGCCCGGCGCGGCTCGGTACCCGGCTGGGCCGCTTCCCACGTCATCAGGATGGCGCTGGTGATATGATAGAGCGCGCTGGCCGCGAGCCGTGCGGTATCCTCCAGGGCGGGTTCGGCTGCAACGCGCTCGGCGAAGGCAATCGTCCGGTCAAGTGCAGCGCGAAGGCGGTCCCGGAACGCCGCCGGTATCGGGGTTGCCTCTTCCAGCAACTTCTGGAGCGCAGCCTCCAGGGTCCGGTGAGCGCGACTTTTGCCGACCGCACGCGTGACGATATCGAGGGCGTTGATGTTGCTGGTGCCTTCCCAGAGCACGCCGATATGGGCATCGCGGATCAGTCGCGCCTGGACCCATTCCTCGATGTAGCCGTTGCCGCCGCGGACCTCCATGGCGCCGGTGGCGACCGGGATGTTGTCGCGGCAGGCGCGGAATTTGAGCAGTGGCGTCAGAATTCGCAGAATGCCTTCCGCTTCCTTCGAGCCGGCATTGGCGCGATCCATCGCGCTCGCGGCAAACAGGAACATCGAGAGCGATTGTTCGACCGGCACGGCGATCTTGAGAAGCTGGCGGCGGAGCAGCGGATACTCGATGATGGTCTTGCCGAAGGCCATCCGCGTTCGTGCGCACACCATTGCCTCGTTGAGGCAGCGCCGCATCATCGCAGCAGCCCGAACGCCGTGCGAAAGCCGCGACAGGTTGACCTGCTCCATCATCTGCTTGAGCCCGCGCCCGGCATCGCCGACCAGATAGGCGACGGCGCCCTCGAGGCGAATCTCGCCGCTCGCCATCGAGCGGGTACCCAATTTGTCCTTGAGGCGAACGATGCGGTAGGCGTTGCGGCGGCCATCCTTCAGCCGGCGGGGCAGCGCAAACAGGGCAAGGCCCGCGGTGCCGCCGGGGGCGCCTTCCGGGCGTGCCAGCAGAAGGGCTACATCCGCATCGGCATGCGAGCAGAACCATTTGTCGCCATAGAGCCGCCAGACGCCGTCCTCGCAGCGGGCGATCGTTTCGATCGCGCCGACATCGGAGCCGCCGGCGCGCTCCGTCATGAACTGCGTGCCTTTCCACATCGTGGCGACATCGCCTGACAGCATTTTCGGCAACAGGTAATCCTGCAGTTCAGCGCTGGCGAATTTGCGGATCAGATGGATCGACGTGTCGGTCACGCTGATCGGGCACATCAGCCCGAACTCGGCCTGCACGAACAGATATTGCAGCGCATATTTCGCGACGGCCGGCAGTGGACGATCCATGTCCAGAGCGCCGGCGCGATGGCTCATGGCGTGAAACTGGAAATCGCCGAACGCGATGGCTTCCATTTCGCGGTAGGACGAATGGTAGTCGATCCAGTCCTCGTCACGGCCAAAGCGGTCGCGCGCATTCAGCACCGGCGGATGCTTGTCAGCGGCCCGCGCTAATTCGTCCAGCCGCCCGCCCGCCAGCGCGCCGAGGCGATGAAAATGTGGCTCAAGCCGCCGAAAATCGTTCGGCTCCAGATAAAGCCGAAGCAGATCGCGCAGGCCGCGATCGATCGCGTAAAAATTCTGCCCGGCGCAATCCGGCGCGAGATGATTGGCGCCGCGATCGAGATCCTGCGCATCGTCGAACGATTTGGGAGAGGCAGGTGCGTGCATGTTGTGACCTCACTCCTGATCGTATGATGGCCGACGGCGCGTGGTTCAACATGAAACGCGCCATGACCGCGCTGACGGATCAATATCGATTTCCCGCTGACTATTCCACCACTATTGGGGCGTGCTGTGCGGGCGGCCGCGCACTACCGGCGCTGCCTGCCTTGGGACCGGCGGTTGCATTGCGTCGATATCCGATCGAAATGGATGGGCAACCGCAAGGTTCTAAAATATCATGCCCGGGACAGGAATTCAGGGGGAGGCGAGGATGAAATCGGGATGGTTGGCGGCCGTTGCGGCAGGCGGCCTTTTGCTTGCTTCGGCAGCCTCGGCGCAGGGCGTCAAGATCGGCATTCTGAACGACCAGTCCGGGGTCTACGCGGATTACGGCGGCAAATATTCCGTCGAGGCGGCCAAGATGGCGATCGAGGATTTTGGCGGCAGCGTGCTCGGCCAGAAAATCGAGATCACCACCGCCGACCACCAAAACAAGCCCGATCTTGCCACCAGCATTGCGCGGCGCTGGTACGACGTTGAAGGCGTCGACATGATCACCGAGCTGACGACGTCGTCGGTGGCGCTGGCGGTGCAGGAGCTGTCAAAGGAAAAGAAGAAGATCGATATTGTGGTGGGCGCCGCAAGCTCGCGCATTACCGGCGACGCCTGCACGCCGTATGGCTTCCACTGGGCCTACGATACCCATGCGCTCGCCGTCGGCACCGGCGGCGCGCTGGTGAAGGCGGGCGGCGACAGCTGGTTTTTCCTGACCGCCGATTACGCTTTCGGCTATGCGCTTGAAAAAGATACCAGCGAGATCGTCACGGCGAACGGCGGCAAGGTGCTTGGCTCGGTCCGCGTTCCCCTGAACTCGTCGGATTTCTCGTCGTTCCTGTTGCAGGCGCAAAGCTCGAAGGCGAAAATCATCGGGCTCGCCAATGCCGGTCTCGACACCACCAACTCGATCAAGCAGGCGGCGGAATTCGGTATCGTCAAGGGCGGCCAGAAGCTCGCCGGACTGCTGCTGACGCTGGCGGAAGTCCACGGCCTCGGGCTGGAGGCCGCGCAAGGCCTAGTGCTGACGGAGGGCTTCTACTGGGATCGCGACGACAGGTCGCGCGAATTCTCGGAGCGCTTCATGAAGCGAACCGGTCGGATGCCCAATATGATCCACGCCGGAACGTATTCGGCGACGCTCCAATATCTGAAGGCCGTAAAAGCCGCCGGCACCAGGGATTCCGACGCCGTGGTCGCAAAGCTGAAAGAACTGCCGGTCGACGACATGTTTGCCGAGGGCGGCAAGGTTTTGGCCAACGGGCGCATGGTGCACGACCTCTATCTGTTCGAGGTCAAGAAGCCTTCGGAGTCGAAGAAGCCCTGGGATTACTACAAGCAACTCGCGGTGGTGCCCGGCGACAAGGCGTTTCCATCTGCCAAGGACAGCGGTTGCCCGCTGACGAAGTGACCCCCGCGATCGTTCGATCGCGGCATGGTTCTTGAATTGAAAAGCCGCGCTGTCTTTAACCGACGGCGCGGCGTTTGCCTGTCTTCACGAATGAACAAGCCGCCAGACGATGGCGCCCAGCGCGCCCAGCCACAGAATGCCGGCCGCGGTAGCCTGAATGCCAAAACCCGTGCCGCGTTTGTTGGCGGCTTGCGAATAGCCGGTCATGTAGAGGATGCGGCCGGCGATCCAGACGAGACCCAGCACGGCGGCGATTCCATCGCTGATGTAGATGGCAAACAGCCAGAGCGAGGGCAGAAAAATCGGCATCCACTCCAGCGTGTTCATCTGGACGCGAAACACCCGCTCGAAATCGGGATTACCCGATATCGCCGGCGCCTTGATGCCGGATGCGGTGCGCGCCTTCGCCACCTGGATCGTGGTGAAGAAGTAAAACAGGATGGCAAGGCAGGTGACGATGGCCGTGAAATGAAACATCGAAGGGCTCCTCATTGAGCGTTTGCTGCGTCCTCAATAGCCGGTCATCTCCAGATATCCTACCCCGGCGTGGCTGCCGGCAAAGCCGATCGGACCCTCCCAATAGGAAAAGCTCGTTCCCATCCAGCTTTTTGCATTCAGCGGCGTGCTCTCGATGCTCAGGCCGCGCGCCGGAATATCGATGCGCCAAGCGGTCGGTATCTTCCGGCCGTCGACTTCGGTCGCCCCCATCGGGGTCATGGTGATGTCGGCGGAGGCGATCTGTTCGGTTTTGCCGTCACCCGAAATCCAGTTGCCGGAACAGTAATTGTTGCCATCGGTCTGTCGCAGCCGAAACAACATCAGCTTTTCGCCGCTGTTCAGATGCAACGAGAACCAGTCCCATCCGGTTTGATCCGAGGCGAGCGGCTGGCTGCTCCATTCCCGGTCCATCCAGGCCCGTCCAGTGACGTCGACAGGCTTGTCGTCGATGGTGATGCTGCCGGTCGCCTTGAAAAAAGGCTGGCTGAAATAATACGAGGCCTGTCCGCGCGCCGATTTCCGGCTGTAGCCGGCGTCGCCCTGCAGAACCAGCGGCTGATCGGCGTCGAGGCGCAATACGTAGCTGAAGCCCGCGCCCGATGCGTTGAGCTCGAGCGGCGCGATCGTGGTCTCGCGCATCCGATCCAGACCGCGCATTTGCCATGAATCGATCCAGGCCAGATACGGCTTTGCCTCCACGCCGGCCTGGCCAACGCCGCCGCGGGCGAATGTTTCGCTGAATCTGTGGAGATCCGCGCGAGTCACCGCGGCGTGGCCCATCCAGATTTGCTGATTGGCCCAGCCTTGTTGCGGGGCGCCGGGTCTCAAGGCCTGGCGAAACAAGGTCCACTGCGCGCCGTAGCTGACGCCGGTCGAATCGGCGAGGTTTGCGGTGACGTACCACCATTCGATGCGATAGTCCGGATGCGGGCCGAGATCGGCGGGAAAGGAAAAAACCTTGCCGGGACTGACGGACGCGAATCCGCTCCCGTCCATGCCCAATCCGGCAAAGCCCTGCGCCAAAGCGCTGCTGCAGCCGGAAGCGAGAAGCAGGGCGCCGCCGGTAAAGGCCCGGCGCGATATCGGGAACTTATCGCTCATTGGCGAAAATCTGGATCAGGGCCGCCGGTTGCATGCGCGCCAGCTTGAGAACGGGAAGCAGTGCCGCAAGCAGCGAGGCCAGCATGGCCACACCGAGAAGCTGGAGCAATTGCAGCGGGAAGACGTGGAACGGCAGCCGCCAGCCGAAGGCTTTCACGTTGACGACGGCGATCAGGCACCACGCCACCAGCAGGCCGAGCGGCAATGCGAGCAGGGTTGTGATCAACGCGACCGACATGGTCTTCAAGAGCTCAATGGCAGCAAGCCGCCGCCGCGTGATTCCGATCGCCCATAGCGGCGCAAGCTGGGGGAGGCGGGAATTGCTCAGCGTCAACAGGCTTGTCAACAGGGCGATGCCGGCAACGCCGAGGGTGAAGGCGTTCAACGCCGCGGTTACTGCGAAGGTCCGGTTGAAAATCCGCAGCAACTCGGCCTTCAGCGTGGCCTGATCCAGGAGGTTGCGGCCATCCAGCTCGAATTTGTTCTGCAGCGCAGATATCAGCGCCGGAACCGCGGCCGGAGCGACACGCAGGCCCAACCGCGTTTGCGGGCTTTCCGGAAAATGCCGGGTCAACGCCGCGAAATTGACGGCAATCTGGCCTTTTGGGTTGCCATAATCGGCATAGATGCCGACCACCTCCAGCGTCCAGTTTCCGCCTGGTGCTGCAACCTCGATCCGGTCGCCGAGGCTGAGGTTCATCCGCCGCGCCAGTTGTTCACTGACGAGGCCGGCATCGCCCGGGCGAAGCCGATCCCATGCCCGTTCAGCTGATTGAAGCAAAGGCCAGTGATTGCGATAGGTGGCATGATCGGCAAGACCGAGGATCTCAACCGGCGCCCCATTGATTTGCGAGTCGGCCCGGCCACCCGGCAGGATGGCAGTAACTTCCGAACGCTGTCGCAGCCACGCCTTGATCTCGGCGGCCTGCGCGTCATCGGAAGCGTTGATGTACACGTCTGCCGCCAGCCGTCCGTCAAGCCAGCCGATAAAGGTCCGGCTGAAGGTTTCGACCATGGTGCCGACACCGACATTGACCGCGAGCGCGAGCAGCAGCGCCATCAGCGCCAGCGACAATCCGGAAAGCTGTTGGCGGCTGTCGGCCCAGAACCAGATCGGAAGCGCGCGACGTGCGCTTCGCTGGCCCCAGAAAAGCACCCATTCAAGGATCGCGGGCAGCGCCAGCGCCGCGCCAAGCAGCAAGGCCGCAAGCACGGCAAAACCCGAGACGAGCGAATCGCCGAACCACAGAAGGCAGCCGGCGGCAGCAAATACTGCGAGTGCAAGCAGGCCCTGCAGAATCAACCATCGGTGCTGCGCCTGTTGCCATGCATAAGGCTGCGCGGCTGCCAGCACGGAAAGCCGGACCGCCTTCGCCAGGCTTGCGGCGGCCGCCGCCAGCGCGCCAAGCACGCTGATCGCAAGTCCGGCGACCCACCATTCCGGCCGGAGCGTCAACTGGCCGGGAATTTGCGCGCCATAGAGCCCGCGCAGGGATGCCGCGACGTCGGGCAGCAGGGAGGCTGCAATCAGGTAACCGCAGACCAGGCCCACGACTCCGGCGATCAGCGCCAGCGATACCAGTTCGATCACCAACACAGTGTTCAGCATGCGCGCCGATACGCCGCAGGCGCGCAGGGTCCGCAGCATCGGCAGGCGTTGCTCGAAGGCGAGGCCAATCGCCGAATTGACGATGAACAGCCCGACGACAAAGGACAACAGGCCGAACGCCGTCAGGTTGAGGTGAAAGCTGTCGGTGAGGCGTTCAAGATCGCTCTCCGCATTCGGTTCGACCAGCCGAAGCTGGTCGCCGACGACATTTTCGAGCGGTGCGCGCTTGCCCTTGGTGTTGCCGATCAAGAGCCGGGAAATCTGATCCGGCTTGTTCAGGAGCTGCTGCGCCGTCCCGATATCGACCACCAGCACACCCGGCACGAGCTGCGCCTGGACGCGCAGCGGCGGCAGCAAGGCGCCGCCGCTTGCTTGCGGCGACGCGCCTTCCGGCAGCTTGAGATCGGCAAGCACCTCGGGCGCGACCAGCGTTTCTCCCGGCGGCGCAAGGAACGATTGCAGGTTAGCCTTTCCGATCGCGGGCGCATTGCCTACTTCGGCGGGCAGCGTTACCGGTTCGATTCCCAATAACCGGAATGACCGTCCGCCGATCTGAACGCGGCCTTCGAGAACGGGGGACACCGGCCAGCCGGCGCGGCGCAGGTCGACAAAGAGCTGCTGCGGGAAGGTCGCGCCGTTGCGGTTGACCAAAGCAGGCGTTCTCGCGCCGCCGAAAGTTGCCGCCGCGCGGTCATAGCTGCTGCGAGCCTGCTGGTTCAACGCCTGCACGCCGCTCCACAACGCGGTCGCGGAGATCAGTCCGATCAGCAATGTTGCCAATTGCATCGGATGCCGCCGCCAATGGCTCGATAGAACAGCGAGAATCCAGATGATCCGGGTCATGCGATCAACCCCGCATGGAGATTGATCTGGCGGTCGAGCGTGGCCGCCAGACGGGCGCTGTGGGTCACCATCAGGAAGCCGCAGCCGCTTCGCGCGACGAGGTCGCGCGTCAACGCCAGAACCTCATCCGCCGTCGCCTCATCGAGATTTCCGGTCGGCTCGTCGGCGAGAAGGAGCAGCGGCTTCACCGCCAAAGCGCGGCCGATCGCGACCCGCTGCTGCTGGCCGCCCGACAGCTGTTCGGGATAGCGATTCAGCAGGCCGCCGAGCCCGAGCCGCTCCACCAGTTCGGCATGCCAGGCCGCATCGTGACGGCCGGCGATGCGGGACTGGAATACGAGGTTGTCTTCGACATTCAGGCTCGGGATCAGGTTGAATTGCTGGAACACCAGGCCCAGCCGATCGCGCCGCAATGCCGCGCGGCCGGCATCGGACAGGTCGGAGACCGACGCGTCGGCGAGCGTGATGTCCCCGCCGTCAGCCCGATCCAGCCCGGCGATCAAATGCAGCAAGGTGCTTTTGCCGCTGCCGGATTCTCCCGATAGCGCGACGCGTTCGCCTGCCGCGACGCTCAGGTTGACCCCGCGAAGCACCACGACCTGCTCGCCGCCGGAGCGATAGGTCTTGGTCAGGTTCCGAACGCTGAGCACGATCTGGTTGCTGGTTGCCATGTCAGGCGTAAGCGATGCCTCGCAACCGTTTCTGGTGGCATTTCAGAGCGAACCGCGGCTGGAACATCGCTGCGTCCCGCGCTGTCGCCGAAGCCACGTCGTACCGAGGTATTGCAAGCGAAGCAAACGCGCCGGCGGATTCCGTATCGCGATGGCTGGAACTGGTCATGTCCGAAGGCCCTTTGGGTTGTTGCGCAACATATCAGGGCGAAGCCTGGAGATCACCGTCTCAATCGGATCGGGGACGCGATCGTGATCCGGTTGCGGCCTGTCAGCGATACAGCGTCGGACGGCATCGCGTCAGACGGATGTCGAGTTGCAGTGCACGCGGTCCGTTCAAAAATGGCCGGTTGCATTGCCGGTGGCCCAATGGGTAGCATTGGATCAGGCCGGTCAACGGCCGAGAAAACGATCATGGGGAGCGATCATGACGACACAACCGACGCCCAAAGGCGCCTGGAAAATCACGTTTCTCCTGTTTCTCTTCATGCTGGTGAATTTCGCCGACAAGATCGTGGTCGGCCTCGCCGGCGTGCCGATCATGACCGACCTGAAGCTCCAGCCGGAGCAGTTCGGGTTCCTCGGCTCCTCGTTCTTCTTTCTCTATGCGATCGCAGCGATTGTGGTCGGGTTCATTGTCAATCGCGTCGAGACGCGCTGGGTCCTGTTGGTGCTGGCGGCGATATGGGCGCTGGCGCAGTTTCCGATGGTGGGCACGATCGGCTTCAGCACGCTGCTGATTTGTCGCATTATCCTTGGCGCCGGCGAGGGACCGGCCGGCGCGGTGGCGGTTCACGCGATCTACAAATGGTTTCCCGACCAGAAGCGGACCCTGCCGACCGCGATCCTGTCGCAGGGATCGGCATTCGGCGTGATCCTGGCGGTACCGGCGCTGAACTGGGTGATTGTCCAACATAGCTGGCACTATGCGTTTGGCGCCCTTGGCGTCGTCGGCCTGATGTGGGTCGTGGCGTGGCTGATCCTGGGCAGAGAAGGGCCGCTGGTTCAAACCGTCGCGATGGGCGCGACTGAACCCCGGATTCCCTACTTCCAGCTTCTGACCTCGCGCACTTTTATCGGCTGCTGCGTGGCGACGTTTGGCGCCTATTGGGCGCTGTCGCTTGGTCTCACATGGTTCACGCCTTTCATTGTGAAAGGCTTGGGCTTCTCGCAACAGGACGCAGGCTGGATTTCGATCCTGCCATGGGCCTTTGGCGCTGTCGTCGTGCTGCTCACCGGCTGGATTTCGCAGGTGTTGGTGGCGCGTGGCGTGAGCACGCGTGAAGCGCGCGGCGTGCTGGGCGCGGTCCCGCTGATCATCGGGGGACTAATCCTTGCCACCATCCCGTATGTCGGCGTCGGCGGATTGATGATCACGCTTCTCGTCATCGGCTCCGGGCTTTGCGGATCGATCTATGTGGTTTGCGCGCCGATGATCGGGGAGTTCACGCCGGTGTCCCAGCGCGGCGCCGTGATCGCGATCTATGGCGCGATCTACACGCTCGCGGGAATTATCGCACCATCGGTGATGGGCAGCGTGATTCAGCGCGCGGCGGCGCCGCTTGATGGCTACATGACCGGCTTCACCATCAACGCCATCATTCTCGTCGTGTCCGGGCTGCTCGGCCTGCTGCTGCTGCGGCCCAATACCGAACGCGCACGTTTGATGCGCCGGGTCCCGCAACCGAAGTTCGCCTGACAAGAGCGGCAGTCGTGAAAATATTCTGTCGTCGTCGCGGCTCAAGGCCGGGACGACACCGAGTATGTTTAGGCGCAAGCGTTTGACAAGCTAATGCAGGCTGCCCTGGGCGCCGCGCACCAGCCGCCCGGGACGCGCTCCGGTGGCAGTACCCTGGCGTTGCGTCACCACGCCCGAGACGATGGTGGCGTCATAGCCATCGACCTGTTGCAGCAAACGCCGGCCACCGACCGGAAGGTCGTAGTGCACCTTCGGCGGATGCAGGTGAAGCTTGTCGTAGTCGATGACGTTGAGGTCGGCCTTGTAACCCGGGGCGATGACGCCGCGATCGCGGAGACCGACCGACAACGCCGTCTTGCGCGACTGCGCCGCCACGACAAAGGGGATCGACAGCTTTTCGCCGCGGCTGCGGTCGCGGGTCCAGTGCGTCAAGAGATAGGTCGGGAAGCTCGCATCGCAGATGATGCCGCAATGGGCCCCGCCGTCGCTTAATCCCGGAACGGAATGCGGGTCACGCAGCATCTCATGCACGGCATCGAGATTGCCGTCGGCGTAATTCAGGAACGGCACATACAGCATGCCGCGGCCGTCATCCGAGAGCATCGCGTCATAGGCCAGTTCTTCCGGTCGCCGTCCCTGGCGGCGTGCCTGCGGGCCCAGCGCATTTTCGGGAGGCTGTTCGTAATCGGGCGGGTCGCCGAGCAGGTACATCTTGTCGTAGTTCGGGCGGAAGAACAGCGGATCGTCGGTCGCGGTCGCGGTCTCGCCCAGGATGGCCGCGCGCATCTCGGGTTGACGCAGGCGCAGCAAGCGCTCGGCCAGCGGCAGCTTCGCGATCGCCTTGTAGCTCGGATGGGTCTGGAAAGGGTTGCGCGACAGTTCCAGTCCCAGCAACAGCCCCACCGGGCGTGCGGCGATCTGTGCCGTGATCGACAGGCCGCGGGCGGAAGCCTCGTTGATGCTGTCCAGGGTCTGGCGCCAGCGCCGCGGCGCCTTGTCCGCCTGCGCGACGGAAAACGAGATTGGACAGCGCGTCTTCTCGGCGACCCGCAGCATCATCGGCAGGTCTTCGTCGATGCTGCTCTGATCGAGTACGAATTGCAGCACGCTGCGGCCGACCCGGTGCATCGCGCCGGCGATCGCCGTCAATTCGTCCTCGCCGGCCTTCAGGGTCGGCGTGAAATCTCCGGTGGAGGTACGGTGGTTGAGGGTGCGCGAGGTCGAGAATCCGAGCGCGCCGGCCCGCACGGCTTCTCCGGCCAGCACAGCCATGGCGCTGTTATCCTCCGCGGTGGCAGGATCGCGGCGCGCGCCGCGCTCGCCCATCACGTAGACGCGCAATGCGGCGTGCGGCAATTGAGCGCCGATGTCCATGTCGAAGGCGCGCTGCGACAACCAGTCCATATAGTCCGGGAAGCTTTCCCAGGCCCAGGGCAAACCGGCGCTCAGAACCGGTTCGGGAATATCCTCGACGCCTTCCATCAATTGGATCAGCCGTTGATGATCGGACGGCCGACAAGGTGCGAAGCCGACGCCGCAATTGCCCATCACGGCGGTGGTGACGCCATTCTGCGACGAGGGCGTAATATCCTGGCTCCAGGTGACCTGACCGTCATAATGGGTGTGAAGGTCGACAAAACCGGGCGCCACCAGTTTGCCGCGCGCATCGATCTCTTCCTTGCCTTTGCCCGCGACGCGGCCGACTTCGACGATGCGGCCATCGGTGATGGCGACGTCCGCATCATACAGTTCGCCGCCGAGTCCGTCGGCGACGCTGCCGCCGCGAATCACGAGGTCCGGGTTGTTGATCATGGCGTTTCATCCCGAGGTAAGTTTTTGCCGAAGTGAGTTTTGTTGCCGCATCATGGGTGGTCTCCCGATGCTGTCAACTACCGCGGGTGACGCTCAGGAATGCATCAGCCTTGCGTCGGTTCCTTTGGGGCTTTCCTGCGGGTTGCGGTCGGTGACCAGTGCGAGCAGGACCGTCAGGACCATGAACACCACCGATGCGCCGAACACCCAATGCGGCGAATTCTGGTCCATGATCCAGCCGAACAGCAGCGGGCTGACAATGCCGCCGAGGTTGAAGCCGGTGGAGACGATGCCGAAGGCCCGGCCGGCCGCACCGGCCGGCGCGGCGTTGCGCACCAGCATGTCGCGCGACGGGGCAATGACGCCGCCGAGAAATCCCGCCGCCGCCATCGCCGTCGTCAACAGCAACGACGGCAGCGTGATCGTCGCGATGATAAACACGACGGCGGCATTGAGCGCAAAACAGGCGGCGGCGACCTGGCCGTGACGCTGGGTATGGTCGGCGAGAAAGCCGCCCGCCAACACGCCGATCGCGCTGGCGCCGAGGAACGCGGTCAGCGCGATATTGGCTGACGAGAATGATGCGCCATAGCCGCTCATCAGCGCCACTACGCCGAAATTGCCGATTCCGGCGCTGGACAGACTAAGCAGCATGAAGAAAATCGTCAGCACGATGAGCGTGGGCGTGACGATGTTTTGCTGCGGGGCCGATACGCCGGCGATCCGGCGATCCGCCGCGCTTGCATCGGGAATGCCGACCACGATCAGCAGCAGTGCCACCAGTGGACCGACCGCGCCGGTCACGATCAGGGCGCCATGACCTCCAATCATCCCCACCAGCGCGGCCACAATGGCAGGCGCGACCGCGCCGCCGAGGAAGCCGGCAAAGGTGTGGATCGAAAATGCGCGTCCCATGCGCGCCTCGTCCATGTGAGCCGAAAGGATCGCATAATCGGCCGGATGGTAGACGCTGTTGGCGAGCCCGAGCAACACGGCGCTGGCGATCAGCCAGGAATAGCTCAGATGCAGACCGAGCATGATCAGCGCAAAGCCGCCCAGCGTGAGGCCCATCAGCAGGACTTTGCGGGCGCCGACATGATCGGCGAGATAGCCCATCGGCGCCTGGGTCAGGCCGGATATGACGGCAAAGACGGTAAGGGCAAAGCCAAGCTCGATGTAGCCGACGCCGAGCTGGTTCTTCAGAAAGGGAAACAGCATCGCCAGCACGAACATATGGAAATGACTGACCCAATGGGCGGTCGAAATCGCGGCAAGGGTGCGTAGCGAGCCGTCGGTTTTTGCTTGTTGCGGTGCAGCCAAAACGTCGACCATTTCCGATGCAGACCCCGTTTCATTCTCACGGCCCGGCGAGGCCCGATTGTCGAAATTATCGGCCAGGCCGGTTATTTGTCCATGAATGCCGCTGCATGGCAGCCCTCGCGATCGGCGCCGGGAGCGGGAAGCGGAGACAGATCGAAATCGACAGACAAGGCCGCGGTTCGAAAGCGCTCCACCCAGCGGGCGGCAGCTTCCCGCGGCGACATCGGGCCGATCGAGCGTGAAAGTTGCTAGAGCGGCTCGTCGTCGTTGCCGCTGCGATCACGCTTGGGCGTGGCAATGTCGCCATCCTCGATATCGTCGTCCTCGATCGCCGGCGGCGGCGGCTTCTTCAATTTGCCGTCGTGCTTGTTGGGAACCTCGCCCTTTTGCCCGGTTCTGGCCATGATATCCCTCTTATGTGCGCGGATCGATGTTTGGCCAGACATTTGTGCAACAAGCGCCGATCTCAATCTCACCACCTTCGAGCGGCATGTTAGCCGCGGTGGCCAATCTTTCCTGCCTTTTTTGCGCGTTCAGTGTAAAGCAAGGCGCAACCGCAGCATAATCCGGAAGAATGAGAACTGGTTTTTCGGAAGATCATGCTTAAATCAGACAGACGAGATCGTGATCCGGTTTAATCGGATCATGATGCAGGAGCCAGGAATGAAGAAGCCGAAAATCGAAGCCGAAGAACAGCAGCCGCGCAAAATTATTCGCGCCGACAAAGCGCCGACCGAGGGCTACTCGCTGGTGGTGGATGGTCACTTCAAGTCGCACCATGATACGGTCGAGGCCGCCGAAGAGGCGGGCATGGCTTTGAAGAATCAGTACCAGATGCTTCAGGTGCAGGTTTACGATGCCGCGACCAAGACGCGATCGATGATTGAATGGCCTGCGCCAGTCCAGGGCGCTTGATGCGAAAAGCCTGCACCGGCAGCTGATGCAGGGTAGATATCGGCGCGCGTCAAGAACACCCGTAAAAAACAAAAGACCAATGCCGGACTTCAGGTCCGGCGGCCGCCGCTTTGCTGGTTCGCCAGCCAATCCGCCAATGCCGGGCTCTTTTCTCCCGGTTTCTTCGGCTTGGCGCGCGTCTTTTTGAGTGCGGCAGCAGGACGTGGAGGTTCGGCGGCTTCGCGCGCGAGCCGCAATGCTTTCAGCTTCGCCATGTTGTCCGTCACGGCTTTCAGCGCGGCGTCACGGTCGGCCTTGCCACTATGGGCGTCGTTTGCCGCGCGTGCAGTCTTGTTGAAGCGCGCCTCGGCGCGGTTGCGATCTTCTTTTGACATCTAGGTTGTTTTCTTTTTCTTGGGTTTGGCTTTGGGTTCGGGGGGCTTGTCGCGGTCGGCGGCCTCTTTTGCCAATCGGATCGCGCGCAGGTTCGCCGTCCGCTTTCGAATCGCGATGTCCGCGGCCGCAATATCGGCCATGGCCTTGACGCCTTCGGCATCCTGGGCGAGCTTTCGGTTCAGCCGGATCTCTTTCAGTTCGGCGGCGGTTTTCGGTTCGTCATCCATCGGGTGCCTCAAAACTCAGGGGCGCGCATCATCGAGCGACGGCCTGCAACCCAAATCCTACCACGCATCTTGCTGGCGGAGGGCAATTTTGGGCCATATCCGGCAGGAAAAGCGCCCTTTTTCCCGCCGAATCGGCAATCTTGGTGAACGCCGGCCCGCCGTGCGCGCCGGCCGCGCACGGTTTCGAACCGGGCTTTTCGATCAGAACGTCGCGCCGGCTGCCTGTGTCCTGACTGGACGAACGCGTCTTTTTTGCCGCATGAGTTCTATCGCAGCGTTTTTCCGCGCCGGCGCAGCCGATTTGAGGGTGATGGATGAGCATTCAGGGCGTCACGCTGACGGCTGATATTGCCGTGCGTCGGCGCGCCGGCGTGATGGCCGGGCTTGTCGTGCTCGTCGTGTTGCTGGCGCTGGTTTCGCTCGGGATCGGGCCGGTGCGGTTGTCGCCGTTGACCGTGATCGATGCCCTGTTCGGCAACGGCAGTGATGTCCAGCAGATCATCGTGCGCGAAATCCGGCTGCCCCGCACCATCCTCGCGGTTGCGATCGGTGCGATTCTCGGGTTGTCCGGAGCGGCATTGCAGGGGCTGCTGCGAAATCCGCTGGCGTCGCCGTCGTTGTTCGGTGCGCCGCAGTCGGCGGCATTCGGCGCGGTGCTGGTGATCGCGTTTGGCCTTGCCGACGTGCGATCCTACGCGCTTCCGGTTGCGGCAATCGTGGCGGCATTCGCCTCGGTGTTCGTGCTGCTCGCCGTCGCTGGCCGCAACGCCGGACTGCTGATTCTCATCCTGGCGGGACTGGCGATCTCGAGCCTTGCCGGCGCCGCGACCGCGCTGGTGATGAATCTCTCCAGCAACCCGTTCGTGGCGCTCGAAATAGCGTTTTGGCTGCTCGGCTCGCTGGAGGACCGCAGTTTTCGCCACGTCATGCTGGCGCTGCCGTTCATCGTTGCGGGTGCGATCATCTTGCTGAGCCAGCGCAACGCCTTTCGCGCGCTCAGCCTCGGCGAGGAGACGGCGCAAAGCCTTGGCGTCAATGTCGGCCGGCTGCGGCTTTATGTGATCCTGGGCACCGCCCTCGGCGTCGGCGGTGCGGTCGCCGTCGCAGGCACGATCGGCTTCATTGGCCTGGTCGCGCCGCATTTGATGCGCCCGCTGATCGGTCACGATCCGGCGCGGTTGCTGGTGCCGAGCGCGCTCACCGGCGCGGCGCTGTTGCTGGCGGCCGATATCGCCGTGCGGATCATTCCGTCGACCAGCGATATCAAGGTCGGGGTGCTGACCTCGATTATCGGCGTGCCGTTTTTCCTCTATCTGATCATGCGCGAACGGCGCGCGCTCGGCGGAGGCATGACATGAGCGCGTCGGCCTTTCTGAGCGCGCAGGGCATCAAGGTGGTTTTGGCCGGCCGCGTTGTGCTGAGCGATCTTTCGCTCGCGCTGCCGTCCGGACATCTGGTGGCGCTGGTGGGGCCGAATGGCGCCGGCAAGACCACGCTATTGCGGGCCCTGGCGGGACTTGTTGCCTCGGACGGCGCCGTCACCGTCGGCGGCGACGCGCTGTCGTCGCTTTCCTTGCGCGAACGCGCCCGGCGTTTCGCCTATCTGCCGCAGGGCCACATCATGCACTGGCCGCTGCCGGCACGGGATATCGTGGCGCTGGGCCGCTATCCGCATGGTGCGACCGACCCGGCGCGTTTGACGCCGAAAGATGCCGAGGCGGTGCTGCGGGCGATGCGGGCGACCGATGTCCTGGAATTCAGCGAGCGCCGCGTGACGGAATTGTCCGGCGGCGAGCGCAGCCGTGTCGCGCTGGCGCGCGTGTTCGCCGTGGAAGCGCCGGTGATCCTGGCGGACGAGCCGACGGCCTCGCTCGATCCGCGCCATCAGATCGATATCATGAAAAGCCTGCGTGCCGCCGCCGATCAGGGCGCGCTGGTGATCGTGGTGACGCATGATCTCGGTTTTGCCGCGCGATTTGCCGATACCGTTCTGGTGCTTTCGCAAGGCCGCCTCGTCGCGCAAGGCACTTCCGCCGAGGCGCTGTCGGAGCCGGTCATGGCGGATGTGTTCCGGATCAGCGCCTATCGTGCGGAGTACCAGCGCGAGGCTGTGATCGTGCCATGGGCGGAAATTTGAGCCGATCAGATTGCAATTCCACAACGGCCGCCTGCGTATGGCGGCGTCGTGCAAGCGCGGGACGCGCCGGTGGCGGAGTTGAAGCGGATCAGCCCGTCAGCACCGGGCCGCCGGCTTTTTTCCACGCGTCGATGCCGCCGGCGATATGCGCGGTGTTGGCGAGGCCGGCGTCTTTGGCTGTTGTCACCGCCATCGCCGAGCGCTCGCCGAAGGCACAGAAGAACACGATGCGCCGTCCGGTCGCTGTCGCCACCTCGCGCAACATGCCGCCGGGCTGCAGGTGTTCGCCGATCGTGGGATAGGGCGCATGAAGCGCGCCCGGCAGCGTGCCGTGCCTGGCGCGTTCGCCATTCTCGCGGAGATCGACCAGCAGCACATCGGGCCGGCCGAGGCTCTCGATGGCATCGCGGGCGCTGAGCGCCAATCCCAGCTTGGCAAGCTCGTCCTGGTGCAAGCCGACCTGCATGTTGGCAGGCACCGCCACATCCATCAGTTTTGGGTTGGGCAGCTTGAGATTATTCATCAGCTCGACATACTCATCCGCCGAGCGCACCTGCAGCCGCGGATTGAATCGCTTTTCCTCGCCGATGGTGGAGACGGTATCGCCCTTGTAGTCATGGGCGGGAAATACCATGGTTTCGTCCGGCAGCTTGAGCAGCCGGCCGAAGATGGAATCATACTGGGCGCGCGCGCTGCCGTTCTGGAAATCGGTGCGACCGGTGCCGCGGATCAGCAGGGTATCGCCGGTAAACACCCGATCGCCCATCAGATAGCTGTAGGAATCATCGGTATGGCCGGGCGTGTAGATCGCGTCGAGGCTGAGCCCTTCGATCATGACCTTGTCGCCGTCGGCGACGCGCATCGCCACCACGTCGGCCTTGCTCTGCTCGCCCATGATGGTGACGCAGTGGGTGCGGTCGCGCAGTTCGCCGAGGCCGGTGACGTGGTCGGCATGCAGATGGGTGTCGACGGCCTTGACCAGCCTGAGGTCGAGTTCGCGCAGCAATTGGCAGTAGCGGTCGACCTTTTCAAGCACCGGATCGAGGATCAGCGCCTCGCCACCGGCGCGGCTGGCCAGCACGTAGCTGTAGGTTCCCGAAACACTGTCGAACAGCTGGCGAAAGATCATGGTTGGCTGCTATCGGACTTTGCCTTTGGATAGCACAGTGGCAGGATTTTTTCCTAAAAATCTTGGTCCCTGTGGCTTGAAATGATGGGCATGGTCATATCGGAACGGGAATACCGCGGAATACGGTGTTGCGAAAGCTTCGCGCCGTGTCGCTACGGCCGAACGTAACTCCAGCCTTGCTCCTGCAATTCGATCAAGTGGGCGATGCCCGAGGGAACGATGGTGGCGTCGGGCAGAATGGAAATGGCATGCCCTTCCGCCTTCTCCATTCCCTGCTTGGTGTTGTTGCAGGCCGAAAACTGGATCTTGCCCGGAAATATCATATCCTTGAGACGCCTGATGCGATCCTGCACCGGCGACGTGTCGGCGCGCAGCATATGGAGACCTGGACCAAAGGCGACGATATCGATTTCGACGTCCTCGTTTTTGTCGCGATAATATTCGATCACGTTGCTGGCGTTGCCCAGCACCATGTTCATGACCTGCGGATCGTTCTGGTCAACCTGAATGGCAATGCGATGCGGCTTGCCGTCGGCTGCGGGGCTGGCCGAGATCAGCGCCATCGACATCAAGGCGACGGTTACCAAATGTCGAACAAGGCTTGGCATGATGGACTCCCTAGGGCCAAACCAATGTATATCCGTTTTCGCTCAGCGCCAGAATCTGCCCGACGCCGAACTGAACCGGGGTCGCCGCGGCAATGAACTCGGGCCGCTTGCCGGTTTCGCGCTCGATCGTATCCACGGTATTCAAGCAGACATCGAAACGCACGCCTTGCGCGACCAGGCTTTCGACCCGTTGCCGGTTGGGGTTGTCCGGGCGCAGCAGATCGATGCCCGGACCGAACGCCACCACCTCGATGGCGGCCTTGTCGGGGCCGTACAGCTTTAGGAGATTATAAGCGACGCTGACCACGAGGCTTTGCTTCCTGGAGTCATTGTCGGAAAGCTGCAGCACGATGCGATGCTCGGCGAATGGTTTGTCCGGCAGCGGCGCCGGCTGCGCGCGGGCAGCGGGCGAGGTCATGGTCACCATCAAGGCCGCGATCGCAGCATGGCCGATGGCGCGAAGAATCGACCGTCGAGATCGACGAAATCTAGGTGTTCGGAAATGCATCATCCCTGTCCCGCGATGCCGGGGTTATCGTCAACACCCCGGAGCGTGATGCCAGCGCCGCGCCCGTCCGGTGTTTTCCCGGAACGCAGATGTTTGGCAAGGACATCCCATACCGGCGTTCCGTTCTGTTCGTTGACGGAAGCCCACCCCGCCACCTTGTAGCTTTTGCCGGCCTCGACGGCGCGGCCGTTGCCGAGCTTCAGGTCCGAAATCCGCCGTCCAACCAATTCCGCCGGGGTGCAGGTGTAAGTCATGCCGCCAACCCGAACCATATCGCCGCCCTGTTGGTAATAAGGATCGGCATTGAACAGATTGTCGCAGACGTCTTCGAGGATATCCTTGATCTGGCTGCCGGTCATGCGCTGGAGGTAGGTTTCAGGATAGGTGATCGCGGTTTCCGCCATCACGTCTTCCATCGTCAGCGGCTGGCCCGGCAGCAAGCTGACGCCCCAGCGGAAACCCGGCGACAGCGCGATTTCGGCATCGAATTCGCCGCGCAACGCATCGCAGATCAATTGATCCACGGTGCCCTCGAAATTGCCACGGCGATAGAGCAGTTGATCGGCGGTCGCGATCTTCCCGGTGGTAATTGCCGCATGCGGTTCGCGCATCGTTTCGATCAGCGCCTGCATCTGTGCATTCGGTTTCAGCAATTCCGAAAACACCGGCAACAGCCGGTAGCGCACATCGTTGACCCGACCCTTTGCCAGATCGAGATCGAGCACGCCGAGGAATTTTCCGTTCGAGCCGGCGTTGGTGACAAGCGTAATGCCGCCGGCATTGGTCACCGGGATCGGCTGCGGAACGGCATCGTGGGTATGGCCGCCGAGAACGACGTCGATGCCGCTGACGCGCCCGGCGAGCTTGAGATCGACGTCCATGCCGTTGTGCGACAGCAGCACCACGGCATCGACCTTGTCATTGTTCCGCAGCGTATTGACCAGCTTCTGCAATTCGTCATCGCGGATCCCGAAAGTCCAGTCCGGCGTCAACCGCTTCGGGTGTGCAATCGGCACATAGGGAAATGCCTGCCCGATCACGGCGACCCGATGGCCGCCGATCTCCCTGACCATTGCCGGCTTGAACACGCGTCCCGATCCGGGATCGAACGCCTTGGCGTCGTTGAACGCCGCCTCCTCGGTGAGGAAGACGTTCTGGGCCAGGAATTCGCCCTTGAAGTGCTCAAGGTTGCGGCGCAGCGCCGTTTCGCCATAGGTGAATTCCCAATGGCCGGTCATCGCATCGATGCCGAGCAGGTTCGCCGCCTCGACCATGTCGGCGCCCTGCATGGTATTCGCCATTCCGCTGCCTTGCCACAAATCGCCGCCGTCGAGCAGCAGCGCGCGCCCGGCGCCCGCATCACTGCGCAGGTGCTCGACCAGCGTCTTGAGATGCGCAAAGCCGCCGAGCTTGCCGAACCGGGCAGCGGATTTCTCGAAATCGAGACAGCTGAAGGCGTAGGCGTCGGCGCTGTCCGGCTTGATGCCAAATCGATCGAGGAAGGCGCGGCCGACCAGATGCGGCGGCCGTCCCTGCATTTCGCCGATCCCCAGATTGACGCTCGGCTCGCGAAAATAGACCGGCAGCAATTGCGCATGGGTGTCGGTCATGTGCAGGATCCGCGCATTGCCGAAACGTTCGAGATCGTAAACGCTGGCACTGTCGGCGGTATGCGCGACACGCGACAACCCGCCCGAGAGCGCGGCAGCACCCGCGAGTTTGAGAAACTCCCGGCGACGGATGGTCATGCGATGTCTCCGCGCCTCAATTGGCTCAGCGCAATAGCGTTTCAGGTGAAGTGAAAATCGGCTTGTATCGAGAAAACGCGCCAAAACAACAAAACACAAGCCGCTATTGAATCTTCGCCGTCGTCGTATCGCTCGCGCCCTTGTTGTCCACCCAGCTGATTTTCAAATCGTCGCCCTTGTTGCCACCCTTGAAGCTGAACTTGACATAAGGGTCCTTGGAGACGCCCGTTCCCCAATCCGCGACGAACACATCCTTACCGTCATGTTCGAAGATGACTTGCTGGATGAAATGCGGCGGAATGATCACGCCGTTGTCGTCCTTGACGAAGCCGGAATCCATCGGGTGCTGAATCAGCGCCTGGACTTCGGTGGTGTCGCCGCTCGATATGGCGCGCACGCGAATGGTCGATGCCATCGGAATACTCCTTCGAAGGCCGGTTCAGCCGCCGCAGCCGCCGACGGTGACTTTTACTTCCCTGGTCGCGCTGTAGAGCTTGCCGCCGGCTTCCACGATCGCGGTCACGTTGCTGGTCTTCGCCATTTTCAGACGGTTGGCCACGCTTGGCATGGTGCCCGGCGGAATCTTGTAGGAAGCCGCCAGCGCGTTCGGATTATCGGCGACGAGGAAAGAGATCGAAGTCACGTCAGTCAGCGTCGTGCTGACCGAGATCGGAACCACGGCACCGTTCTCGGCGATTTCCGGCGCGTCGAGCTTCACCTTGTCCGAAGGCTCGGCGGTCCTGCCATAGAGCGACTTGATGGCGTCGGCTTCGTCCTTTTGCTTGAACGCATCCTCGGGGTATTTGTCGTTGGCCGCGGCAAATGCCGGGACGAAACCGAGCGGCATGCTTCCAAGGCCGGCGAGCGCGACCGAACCCGCTCCCTTCAGGATCAGGCGCCGCGTGGCCGGCAATCCGTGGTGATAGACGGTCATCAAAATTCTCCTATCGGCGCTCGCCACCATCGCCCAGGGACCAGGATGCGCCTCATCGAAGGAGCATGGGCCATTTGGTTCTTTGGGAATATAGTTGGTCGAAGCATAAACGCCATCGGCTGATGCGCAGGCGAACGGGTCGGCGGGGCCGTGTATCCGAAAAGTCGAATGTTCCGCGGTCGTCCGCGGCAGTCAGATTTTGCGGTTTGCGCCGGCGCGGCCTAAAGCGGGTAAGCTTTGCCGTCCACAAATCCGGGAGGGTGTCATGGCTGAATATGTCGAGGAATTCGGCAAGGATGGCCGGCCGGTCGAGCCGGACGGCCGTCTCGACGCGGCGGCATTCCACCGCAATCATCAGGCGATCTGGACGGTATTGGAAGGCTTTCTGGCCGGGAAATCCGGTGACGTCGTGGAGGCCGGCAGCGGCACCGGTCAGCATGTGGTCGATTTCGCGCGGCGAACGCCTGAGATCACCTGGTGGCCGAGCGATCTGAATGAACAACATCTCAAGAGCATCGCCGCGTGGCGGGCCTATTCAGGATTGCCGAATATCCGTCCGCCGCTGCGGATCGATCTGTCCGATCCGGCCTGGTGCCCCGAGATGCACGACGGCAGCGGTCCCGGCGAGTTGCTGGCGGTGTTCTGCGCCAACGTCATCCATATCGCGCCGTGGCGCGTCGCCGAGGGCCTGGTTGCGGGCGCCGGGCGGACCTTGCGACCGGATGGGCGGCTGTTCCTCTACGGGCCGTTCAAGCGTGACGGCAAGCATACCGCGATCAGCAATGCGGTGTTCGACAGCAGCCTTCGCGACAGGAATGCCGAATGGGGCGTGCGCGACATCGCGGCCCTGGAGAAGCTGGCGGCAAGCTCCGGCCTTGCGCTGATGGAGATATCAGAGATGCCCGCCAACAATCTGATCCTGGCGTTCGGGCGGTCGATGCAGGCTGAACGGGACGCATAACGCACGCCCGTTTGCGTCGGTTGATTGAGCGGATGACCCCATCCATAGTACCGGGAATCAAGCCGCTCCCGACGGGGCGTGGCCGCATCCAAGCGGAAAATATCTGATGATCGACGCGACCATAGCTGATGAGGTGTCCGGCGACGCCCGCGCGCGATCCAACGTGGTGCGCCTTGCGGCTGCACAAGCACTGACCGGCGCGAATTCGGCGGTGATCTTCGCAACCGGCTCGATTGTCGGTGCGACCCTGGCGCCGAACATCTCGTTCGCGACCGTGCCGCTGTCGATGTATGTGGTTGGGCTCGCCACCGGCACATTGCCGACCGGCGCGATCTCGCGTCTCTATGGGCGCCGCGTCGCCTTCATCATCGGCACCGGTTGCGGCGTGCTGACCGGCCTGCTCGGGGCATTCGCCATCCTGCACGGTTCGTTTCCGCTGTTTTGCTGCGCGACCTTCCTCGGCGGGCTCTATGGCGCAGTGTCGCAATCCTACCGTTTTGCCGCCGCCGACGGTGCGAGCACTGAATATCGTCCGAAGGCCGTGTCGTGGGTCATGGCCGGCGGCGTGTTCGCCGGCGTGCTCGGGCCCCAGCTCGTGCAGTGGACGATGGACATCTGGCCGCCCTATTTGTTCGCGTTCAGCTTCGTGGTGCAGGCGATGGTCGCGCTGGTCGCAATGGCAGTGCTGTCGGGGGTTGACGCGCCGAAGCCGGCGCCAGCGGATATTCACGGCGGCCGTCCGTTGCTGGAGATCGTGAGGCAGCCGCGGTTTATCGCCGCGGCATTTTGCGGCATCGTCTCTTATCCGATGATGAATCTGGTGATGACGTCGGCGCCGCTGGCGATGAAAATCTGCGGGCTCAGCGTCAGCGATTCGAATTTCGGCATTCAGTGGCATATCGTTGCGATGTACGGGCCGAGCTTTTTTACCGGCTCGCTGATCGCCCGGTTCGGCGCGCCGCGGATCGTCGCAATCGGTCTGTTGCTCGAGGCCGGCGCCGCAGCGGTCGGGCTGTCCGGTATCACGGCGATGCATTTCTGGGCCACGCTGTTCATCCTCGGCATGGGCTGGAATTTCAGCTTCGTCGGCGCTTCGGCGCTGGTGCTGGAAACGCACTGGCCGCAGGAGCGCAACAAGGTTCAGGCGTTCAACGATTTTCTGGTGTTCGGGATGATGGCCGTCGGATCGTTTTCGTCCGGCCAGTTGCTGGCGAATTACGGCTGGTCCGCAGTCAACCTTGTGGTGTTTCCGCCGGTGCTGCTGGGCCTCGCGGCGCTAACCGTGGCCTCATGGGCAAGGCGCCGGGCGAGTTCGCAGACATTGCCGGAATTTCTCGATCCCAATATCTGACACTTCGGCGGCTATCGAAGCATCGCGGTGGCGTCCGCGGTTAACCTGCGATCCCGAATTTTCCAGCAAAGGCTCGCATGGACGCCTCCAGCCCCGGTCCTGTCGCCGTCGATGAGACCTCGGCCCGTTATGATGGCTGGCGCATCGTCGTGGTCTGCTTTCTGGTCGCGACCTTCGGCTGGGGCCTCGGATTTTACGGCCAAAGCGTCTATCTGGCCGAGCTGCATCGGCTGCAGGGCTGGCCGACTTCGCTGATTTCGACCGCGACGACCTTCTTCTATCTGTTCGGCGCGGTGCTGGTCGCCTTTATCAGCGAGGCGGTGCGATCGTTCGGTCCGCGCAACTGCCTGCTGGGCGGCGTGGTGGCGATGGCCGCCGCTGCCGCCCTGATTGGTGAGGTGACCGCGCCATGGCAGCTCTATGCCGCCAACGCGTTGCTGGCGCTCGGCTGGGCCGGCACCAGCCTCGGTGTCATCACCAATACGCTCGGGCTCTGGTTCGACAGGAAACGAGGGATGGCGATCAGCCTTGCGCTGAACGGCGCGAGTTTCGGCGGGATCGTCGGTGTGCCGCTATTGGTGACGGCGATCGGCAGGTTGGGATTTTCCAGCGCCATGATGGCGGCTGCGGCGACAATGCTGGTGCTGATCATCCCGGTGATCCTGATTTTTGTCGGACGTCCGCCCGGGCGCGGCGGTATCGCGGCGGAGTTGGCGGCTGCAAATCCTCCGTCCGCGTCTCGCATACGGGCGCAGGCGTTCCGTGATGTCGCTTTCCTGACGGTGTCGATTGCCTTTGCCCTGGTGCTGTTCGCCCAGGTCGGATTCATCGTGCACCTGATTTCGTTCCTCGATCCCGTCATCGGGCGGGAACGAGCCGCGATCGCGGTCGCCATGCTGACCGCGATGGCGATGGTCGGACGCGTGCTGTTCTCGACCGTGATCGATCGGCTCAACCAGCGGCTGGCCTCGGCGATTTCGTTTGCAAGTCAGGCCGTGGCGCTGGCGGTCATCATCAATTCGCGCAACGAGATGGTGCTGATCGCGGCCTGTGCATTGTTCGGATTCTCGGTCGGAAACCTGATTACGCTGCCGGCGCTGATCGTCCAGCGCGAGTTTGATCCGCGCTCATTCGGCGTGCTGATCAGCCTGATCACGGCGATCAACCAGATCACCTATGCGTTCGGTCCGGGAATCATCGGCCTGCTGCGCGATGCGTCCGGAAGCTACGCCTTGCCGTTCTACGGCTGCATCGGTCTTGAGCTCACGGCGGCGGTGCTGATCATGATTCGTGGAAGGGGTAGGCCGTCCTGAAATCGTCATTGCGAGCGTAGCGAAGCAATGACGAAAAAAGTCACGCCTCGCGCTGCCGCAGCAAATCGTCGAGATCGAGGCGGTGGGTGAACATCGCCAGCGTTCCGTCGGGCTTTCGCGGCCATTGCTCCTTGGGCCGATCCCAATACAGCTCGACGCCGTTCTCGTCGGGATCGCGCAGATACAGCGCTTCGCTGACGCCGTGATCGCTGGCGCCGTCGAGATGGATTCCCGCCTGGATCACCCGATGGAGCGCATCCGCCAGCGTGGCGCGGGTCGGATAGAGTATCGCGGTGTGAAACAGACCGGTAGTGCCCGGCGGCGGGGGATGCCCGCCTTTGCTCTCCCAGGTATTCAACCCGATGTGGTGGTGATAGCCGCCGGCCGAAATGAACGCTGCGCCGGAGCTCAATCGTTGCGTGACTTCGAAGCCGAGCACGCCGCAATAGAATCCCAGCGCGCGATCGAGATCGGCCACCTTGAGATGAACATGCCCGATGCGCGTTCCCGCGATGATGGGCGTTGGGCTTTCGGACATCGTCTTTCTCCTTCTTCACCCCTCTCCCGTGAGAGCAGGAGAGGCGGAGCCCCAGGTTAAGCCAGCTCGGAGACTTCTCCCGCCGGCAGGTCGAACTCGAAGGTGTTCAGCGTCATCGAGACCATGGTGTAATAGCCGCACAGCCCGATGATCTCGACCAGCCCGCGTTCGCCGAGCATCTTCACCGCCTCGTCGTAGAGCGCGCCGGAGAGGCCATGGCCTTCATGCAGTGACTTCGAGACGTCGTAGATCATCTGGCCCTTGGGGTCGTCGAAGTGCGGCGTGCGGCGATGCCGGATGTCTTCGATGATTTTCGGATCCATGCCGGCCTTCAGCGCGAGCCGCTTGTGGGCATACCATTCGTAATGGGCAGTCCAGTGCCGGGCGGTCACCAGGATCGCGATCTCCGACAGCTTGGCCGGAAACGAGGTGTCGAAGCGCAGGAATGCGCCCAATCGCGTGGCGTGCCGCGCCATCTCCGGGCTGTTGAGCCAGGCCATCATCGGCGGAGGCGGGGCGCCACGCTTGCCGGCGATCGATTCGTCGTAGGTTTGTTTCTGGTCCTCGTTCATTTCGCCAGGCGAAAGCAGCTTCAGGCGCATGTCCGTTCCCTCTTGTTTTTCAACCGTTGCGACGCCCCTGGCGCCGGTTCGCGCAGCCCTATCATATTCCGGTGCCGCAAGGCATGCGCCAGAGATATATTGAATTTCGGGATACGGCCGCTATGGTCCGCCCAACCATGTCATGCCGAGGACAGGCCGACGATTTGCGGCTCTGATCCCTTAGATGGAAACGCCGCCATGTCCGATCTCGATCAATTTCGCCGCGAAACCCGAGCCTGGCTCGAGGCCAATTGTCCGCCGGAAATGCGCCGGCCGATGACGTCAGATGAAGATACGTTCTGGGGCGGCCGCAACACCAAATTCTCGTCGGAGCCGCAGCGGGTCTGGTTCGAGCGGATGCGCGACAAGGGCTGGACCGTGCCGGATTGGCCCAGGGAATATGGCGGTGGCGGGTTAGACGCCGCCGAGGCCAAGGTGTTGCGCGAGGAAATGTCCGCCATCGGTGCCCGCTCGCCGTTATCGAGCTTCGGCATCTGGATGCTCGGACCGGCGCTGCTGAAATACGGCACCGATGCGCAGAAGAAGGAGCATCTGCCGAAAATAGCGGCCGGATTGATCCGCTGGTGCCAGGGCTATTCCGAGCCGAACGCCGGATCGGACCTCGCCTCGCTGCAGACCCGCGCCGAGAGCGACGGCGACGATTTCATCATCAACGGCCAGAAGATCTGGACCTCCTACGCGAACTTCGCCGACTGGATCTTCTGCCTGGTGCGGACCGATCCGGCTGCCAAAAAGCATGACGGCATCAGTTTCATCCTGTTCGACATGGCCTCCAAAGGGGTCTCGACCAAGCCCATTCTCTTGATTTCGGGCCGCTCGCCTTTCTGCGAGACCTTCTTCGACAATGTGCGCGTGCCGAAGTCCCATGTGGTGGGCACGGTCAATCGCGGCTGGGATGTCGCGAAATATCTGCTGCAGCACGAGCGTGCGATGATCTCCGGCATGGGCGAGCGCGGCGTCGGCCGGCCGCTCGGCCAGATCGCCGCCGATTCGGTCGGCAGCGACGAGCAGGGCCGCCTGGAAGATCCGATGCTGCGCGGACAAATTGCCACCTTCGAGGTCGACGAGGCGGCGCTGGCATGCGCCGCCGAACGCGCGGTCGATCTGGCAAAGGCCGGCCAGGCGCATCCGGCGTTTTCCTCGGCGATGAAATATTACGGCACCGAGCTGAACAAGCGCCGCTACGAGATCCTGATGTCCGCGGGCGGCGTCGATGCGCTGGAATGGGAGAGCGAGCGCTCAAACGGGGGCGCGAGGCCGCGGGCCTGGCTGCGCACCAAGGCCAATTCGATCGAGGGCGGCACCAGCGAGGTGATGCTCGGCATCGTGGCCAAGCGGATTCTCGATTTGCCGGGGGCGTAGGGCCGCGGACCACCATAGCCGTCATTCCGGGTTCGACGCTTCGCGCCGCGCCGGAATGACCACCTGAAAATTTTTCGGCAAGCGGAATCACTCAATGGCACTCATCCTCAACGAAGAACAGTCGATGCTGCGCGACAGCGCGCGAGGCCTCATCAGCGATAAGGCGCCGGTGTCGCATTTGCGGCAGCTCCGCGACACCAGGGATGCGACGGGTTTTTCCCGCGAGCTTTGGCGGGCCTTCGCCGAAATGGGATTTGCCGGATTGCTGGTGCCGGAGAATTTTGGCGGCAGCGGACTTGGCTGCGTCGAAGCCGGCGTGGTGATGGAGGAAATCGGCCGAACCTTGATGCCGTCGCCGTATCTGTCGACCGCTGTGCTTGCGGCATCGGCGTTGTCGCGCGGCGGCAGCGCCGCGCAAAAATCCGCGCACCTGCCGAAGATCGCGGATGGCTCGCTGCTCGCAGCCCTTGCGATCGACGAAGGCGCCAAGCATCGCCCGCTGCAAACCACGATGCAGGCGGTGCGATCCGGTAACGGCTTCCGGCTGAACGGCGCCAAGGCCTTTGTGGTCGACGGGCACACCGCCGATCTCCTGATCGTGGCGGCACGCACCGCGGGCGCCGCGGGCGAGCGCGACGGACTGACATTGTTTCTCGTCGATCCCAAAGCCAAGGGCACCGCGATTGAGCGGACCGCGATGGTCGATGCGCATAATGCGGCGCGAATCGTGTTTGGCAATGTCGAGGTCAATGCCGATGGCGTGCTCGGCGAGGTCGATCAGGGCTTTCGATTGCTGGAAGGCGTGCTCAATATCGGCCGTGGTGCGGTGGCCTCGGAAATGGTCGGTCTCAGCGAAGAGGTGTTCGGCCGCACCGTCGGCTACCTCAAGGAGCGCAAGCAGTTCGGCAAATCGATCGGCGAATTCCAGGCGCTGCAGCACCGCGCCGCGCAGCTTTATATCGATATCGAGATTACCCGCGCCGCGGTGCTGAAAGCACTGCAGATGCTCGACAATAATTTTGAGGATGCCGGTGCGGCGATCGCGGTGGCAAAGGCACGCGCCGGTTCGACCGCGACGCTGGCGGTTCAGGAAGGCGTGCAGATGCACGGCGGCATGGGCATGACCGACCAGTTCGACATCGGCTTCTTCATGAAGCGCGCGCGGGTCTGCCAGGAATTGTTCGGTGACAGCAATTTTCACGCCGACCAGCTGGCGAGAATGAAGAGTTATTGAGACGTGTTGGCCGTCCAACATAAAAGACCGTCATCGTCCGGCTTGCCGGGCGACGACCGTGTCATGTGACGGGCGCGGCGGCTTACCTGATCGGCGGCGCGTACTGGATGCCGCCGGCGTTCCAGAGCTGGTTGAGCCCGCGCGGGATCCCGAGCTTCGATCCGCTGCCGACGTTGCGCTCATAGACTTCGCCGTAATTGCCGACATGCCGGATGATGCGCGCGGCCCAATCCTTGGTCAGGCCGAGGTCCTCGCCGTAGGAGCCTTCGGTTCCGACCAGCCGCATCACGTCGGGCTTCTTCGACTTCAGCGCTTCGTCGATGTTCTTCGAGGTAACGCCGAGTTCTTCGGCGTTGATCATCGCATACAATGTCCACTTCACGATCAACATCCAGTCGTCGTCGCGCTCCCGCACTACCGGCGCCAGCGGTTCCTTTGAAATGATATCCGGCAGGATGACGTGGTCGCCCGGCTTTGCGAGGTTCAGCCGCAGCGCATAAAGCTGGGATGTGTCGGCGGTCAGGACGTCGCACTGGCCGGAATCATAGGCCTTGATGACGTCGTCCAGCTTTGCGAACTTCATCTCCTGGTATTTCATGTTGTTGGCGCGGAAATAATCGGCGAGGTTGAGCTGCGTGGTGGTTTCCGACTGCACGCATATTTTGCTGCCGTCGAGCGCCAACGCCGAATCGATGTTTCTGGCGCTCGGAACCATGAATCCTTCGCCGTCATAATAGGCCACCGCCGGAAAATAGAGGTCGTCGGACGTCTCCCGCGACATGCTCCATGTCGAGTTGCGGGAGAGAATATCGACCTTGCGGCTGCGCAGCTCCTTGAAGCGCTCGTTGGCGTCGAGCGGAATGAATTTGGCCTTCTTCGGATCGTCAAAGATCGCCGCTGCGACCGCGCGGCAGAAATCCACGTCGAATCCGGTCCAGTTGCCCTTGTCGTCGGGAATCGAGAAGCCGGGCAGGCCGGTATTGACGCCGCACAGCACTTCGCCCCGCCGGATCGTGCGTTTCAGGGTTCGCGTGTCATATCGTTCATAGGTGACGGCGGCAGCCGCGATCGCAAATGCGATCACCAGCCCGATCAGGAGGCCGCCTCGGAATGTCCGCATGATCTTCTCTCGCAATAATCGGGAAAATGGCTGGGCTGTAAAAGCGGCGCGGCGGCTACAGCGACGGCTTCTGCCGCACGATCACCTTGGTGCCGACCGGAACGCGATCATAAAGGTCGGCAACGTCGGCGTTGACCAGCCGGAAGCAACCGGACGAGATGGCGGTGCCGATCGTATCCGGCCGGTTGGTGCCGTGGATACGATAGACGGTGGTCCCGAGATACATCGCGCGGGCGCCGAGCGGGTTGCCGGGTCCGCCGGCCATGAAGCGCGGCAGATAGGGCTGGCGCACGATCATCTCCGGCGGCGGCGTCCAGTCCGGCCATTCCGCCTTGCGCGAAATGTTCAGCAGTCCCTGCCATTGAAATCCGTCGCGGCCGACGCCGATGCCATAGCGCAGCGCGCGGCCGTTGCCCTGGATCAGGTACAGATGGCGCTCCGCGGTCGAGATGATGATGGTGCCCGGCGCCTCGGTGGTGCGATAGAGGACCATCTGCTTGCGGAATTCCGGGGGCAATTGCAGGGAGTCATCGGGCAGAAGGCCGGGCTGATCGCCGACATCAGGCTGCTGGGCAAAGCTCTGCGAGATCGCAAGCATCAGGCCGATGGCGGCCGTCATCATCCAGATCAGGTGGCGAAACTTGATCATGCAGAACTCCCCTCAAAGCTGCCGCCGCGTTTGTATCATCGTTTGCCAAATCGCTAAAACCATCAAATCATCTGCGACGGCTCGATGGCAAGCAATCCGTGCGGGCGAAGTTACTATGTTGCTGGAATACTTTCAATTTTCGACATTTGCTGATTGCGAAAGCGCGCGTTCGAAAGCTTCATTTCGGCGCGATCCACAGTCGCAAGCCAAAAGCCACGATCGACACCGTGCCGACGCCGCCGAGCCAGAGGATGGCGAACCACAACAGGCGCTGCGCCAGCGGTCGCGGATTTGGCTCGGTGGAGCCGTTTCCGTTCCGATAGGATCGGAACGGAGGCTCTCCTTCTTTATTTGACGCGTTTTCTTCACGCGAACCGGTGCCCACTTCGCTGGAAAACGCTTTAGGCATCAATGATAACCGCTTTCGGGTCTCACCTTGCCGCGGAATACCCAATAGGCCCATCCGGTATAACCGAGAATCAGCGGCACCAGAACGGCAACGCCGATCAGCATGAAGATCTGGCTGTTCTCCGGAGAGGCCGCCTGCCAGATCGTGATGCTCTGCGGCACGATATAGGGCCACATGCTGATGCCGAGGCCGGCATAGGAAAGCGCGAACAGCGCCAGCGCCAGGAAGAACGGCCGGTGGTCCTGCTTGTTGGCAAGGCTGCGCAGCAACAGCACCGTAACGCCGGCCACCGCGATCGGCACCGGCGCGGTCAGGATGACGTTCGGCCAGGTGAACCAGCGCTGCGCGTATCCAACGTGGAGGAACGGCGTGGCGATGCTGACCGCGCCGATGGCGACGAGCATCGCGAACAACAGCAGCCAACTCAGGCGATAGGCCTTGTCGCGCAGCGCGCCCTCGGTCTTCAGCACCAGCCAGGTCGCGCCGAGCAGTCCGTAACCGACCACCAGCGCGAGACCGGTCAAGATGCTGAACGGCGTCAGCCAGTCCCACCAGCCGCCGGCATAATGTCGTCCCTCGACATGCACGCCCTGAAGGATGGCGCCGAGCGCAATGCCCTGCGCCAGGGTCGCCAGCAGCGATCCGCCGGCGAATGCGATGTCCCAGCGGTTTCGCTTGCTCTGCGTTCGCCAGCGAAATTCGAAGGCAACGCCGCGAAAGATCAGCCCGATCAGCATGGCGATCATCGGGGTGTAGAGCGCCGGCATCAGCACCGCATAGGCCAGCGGAAACGCGGCCATCATTCCGCCGCCGCCGAGCACCAGCCAGGTCTCGTTGCCATCCCAGACCGGTGCGACGGTGTTCATGATCACGTCGCGATCGGTCTTCTCGGGAAACAGCGGAAACAGCATGCCGAGGCCGAGGTCAAATCCGTCCATCACCACATAGACAAAGACCGCGAAGGCGATAATGAACGCCCAGAGGGTCGCGATGTCGAAGATGCCGTTCATCCGGTCGATCCCTCGGTTATCACGCCGGCCGCAGGCGTGATGCCGGCGGCGCGGGCGGGGATATCGCCGCGCGGTCCCTGTTCGCCGTGATGCGGCGGCAATGCCATCAACCGCAAAATGTAGATCACTCCGGCCGAGAACACCGCGAAATAGACGATGACAAAAGCGATCAATGACGAGCCGACCGCGGGTGCTGCGAGCGGCGAGGCGGATTCAACCGTTCGCAACAGCCCATAGACCGTGAACGGCTGACGGCCGGTCTCGGTGGTGATCCAGCCCGCGAGCACGGCGATGAAGCCCGCCGGGCCCATCGCCATCGCGAACAGGTGCAGCGGCCGGAATTCGTAGAGCGTGCCGCGCCAGCGCGACCACAGGCTGAGCAGGCCAAGCCCCATGATCAGGAATCCCAGTCCGACCATGATCCGGAACGACCAGAATGTGATCGGCACCGGCGGCCAGTTTTCGCGCGGCACGGTATCGAGGCCGGCAAGCGGCGCATCGAGCGAGTGCTTGAGAATCAGCGAGGAGAGTTTCGGAACCTCAACGGCGTATTCGACCTTGCCCGCGGCCTGATCCGGCAGGCCGAACAACACCAGCGGCGCGCCATCCGGATGGCTCTGGTAATGGCCTTCCATCGCCATCACCTTGGCGGGCTGATGTTCCAGCGTATTGAGGCCGTGCTGATCGCCGGCGAGAATCTGGATCGGTGCGACCAGCGTGGCCATCCACATCGCCATCGAAAACATCACCCGGGGGCCGGCCAGGTGCTGATCGCGCAACAGGTGGAACGCGCCGACGGCGCCGACCACCAGCGCCGTGGTGAGATAGGCGGCCAGCACCATATGCACGAGACGATAGGGAAATGATGGATTGAAAATGACCTTGAGCCAGTCGGCGGCGACGAACTGGCCGTCGGCATTGATGGCGTAGCCGGCCGGCGTCTGCATCCAGGAATTGGCCGAGAGAATCCAGAACGCGGAGATCAGCGTGCCGGTTGCGACCATCAAGGTCGCCAGGAAATGCAGTTTGTGGCCGACCCGTTCCAGGCCAAACAGCATCACGCCGAGGAACCCCGCTTCGAGAAAGAACGCGGTCAACACCTCATAGGCCATCAGCGGGCCGATCACCGGGCCGGTCTTGTCGGAGAACGCCGCCCAGTTGGTGCCGAACTGGTAGGACATCACGATGCCCGATACCACGCCCATGCCGAAGGCGATGGCGAAAATTTTAAGCCAATAGTTGAAAAGGTTGATGAAGACCTCGCGTCCGGTCCAGAGCCAGAGCCCCTCCAGCACCGCCAGATAACTGGCCAGTCCGATCGAGAAGGCGGGAAACACGATGTGAAACGACATCGTGAATGCGAATTGCGCCCGGGCCAGTACCACCGCATCCCAGCCCTCGAACATCGCCGCCATCCGTCGTCATGAGACCCGAACTCTATCACGCTCGTGATCGCGATGGAATCGGTGAAGCGTCGAGGCCGCTCCAAACACAAAACGACCCGGTGGGGATGTCCCATCCGGGTCGTTGGAAGTGCTTGGGAGGTTCGAAGTTGCGGTCGGATTTGTGGCCTTTGCCTCACGCAGCCAGGCTGTCGAGGCCGGCAATCCTGAGCAGGTCGGCGAGTTGCTTGCGGGCGTAAAACATCCGGGTCTTCACCGTGCTCTGGGGAATCCCGATGATCTCGCCGGCTTCTTCCACCGATTTCTCGTGATAATAAACGAGGTTGATGATCTCGCGGTGCGCGGGGGACAATTTGGCGACGCAGGCCCGCAAAATCGCACTGGTTTTGCTGCGGTCCAGCGAGGCTTCGGGCGTATCAGCCTCGTCGGCGATTTCGAGCACGTCCTCCTGCTCGATGTCCTCGTGCCGGCGCTGGCGCAACGCGGTCAGCGCCTTGAAGCGGGCGATCGAGAGCAACCAGGTCGAGACCTGTGAACGGCCTTCGAACTGGCTGGCGGTGCGCCAGACGTCGAGGAAAACCTGGCTGACGAGGTCTTCGGCCATGGTGGTATCCCGCACGATGCGAAGGATGAAGCGGTAAACCCGGACATTGTGACGGCAATAAAGGATATGCATGGCGGTCCGGCCACCATCGGCAATGCCCTCCAGCAGCATTTCATCCGAGGTCGCTTGGGCAGCGATGATGCCCTGACGAGCTGCGGCGTTGATCGCGACGACGTTCTGCATGACAGGCTCCCACTTGGTCGCCGCTTAGCGGCGTTTCGTTGGGTAAATTGATAGTGAGCGAACGTTTCGGCATGTCTGCGCCAAAAACGGAAAATGGTTTCATGCCCCGGGGAATTGTTTCGTCGCTGGTCCCGCGACGAAACAATTGGGTAGGAAAAGCGAGCAATTTGAATGATGTGGGTTCGGGTCTAGGCGATTTGGACTAATCGGCGCGGAGAAGGGCGGTCCTGCGGCGGCCGCGCTTCACCCCGAATGGGAGTTTAATGACGTCCGGGACAAGCCCGCAGGCAGAATTCGCGCCCGGGATGATCGGTACGAAACGATTCGATGAATCCGCCCTTGCGCTGCGTGACGAAAATGGTCTTCCCGTCGGCGCCGCCGAAGGCGAGGTTGGTCGGTTCCGGGGCGGTGAGCTGTATCTCCCGCCTTAACTTTCCCTGCGGAGACAGTTCGGCGATGGTGCCCTTCAATATCCGCGCAACAAACAGATTGCCGTCGGCATCGCTGCGCAGGCCGTCGATATCGAAATCGGCGAATCGTTTGACCAGTCTCGGCGACAGCAGCCGCGTGTCCTCGATCCGGTAAGCCCAGATTTCCCGCGTATCGGACTCGCCCACATAAAGCGTCTTGCCATCCGGACTGAGATCGATGCCGTTGGTGGTGCTCATCCGGCGCTCGGCGGACATCTTCTCACCGACGGCCTCGCCGCTGGCCGATTTCGATATTCGCCAGATTTGCCCATCGTGCTGCTTCCAATGCGGATCGCTCGCATAAATCGTGCCGTCAGCCGCGACGGTCAAATCATTCGGCTGATTGAAGTCGTCGGAATGGAAATAGGTTTTGACGTCCTTGCCGTCGGGACTGACCAGAAAGACATTGTGCTTCTTGTAATCGGCGACGAACATGCGGCCTTCGCGATCGAAGCGGATCGCATTGCCGACGCTGCCTTCGGGCAGCACCCCGAACAGTTCCGATTGCGAGGCGCCGGCCGCCACTTTGCCGATGGTGCCCGGTTTGCCGAAATTGACGACGTACAGATTACCCCGCTGATCGACGGCCGGCCCTTCGATTCCGAAGGTGTATTCGCCGCTGGGCGTGATCTGCCTGCTTTGAAAAAGCGCGTCCTGCGCGATCCCGGGCGATATGGTTATCCAGGCAAGGACAAGCTCACAAAGCAGCCAGGTCGTTCCGTTCGATATAATCGTTCGCATCCGCATTCATCGTTCAAATAGAGGTCGGCCGGACGATAGATCCGGCTGAAGCCCGGCTTTTCCCTGGGATGCTTGTCGACGGCGACCACAATCATGTCGTCTGGAATTGCGCCGCATTCGTGTCCGCCGCGAACCGATTACCAGCGCTAATCTTCTCAAAATTCCCGGAATCTTTTTAAGATATGTCATCTTGTGGCGCCATCTTGAGTTTTACAGAAACCTGACGCGCCATCACATGATCTGGTCTTCGGCGCGCGCAATCTTGGGAGCGATGGTCATGCTGCATGGAGTGACCCGAACCCCGGCGGCTTTGTTTCTGCTGGCGGCCTTCGGCCTGACGCCCGCAGCGGCAGCACCGGTGAGTGTGACCGGATCGACCGCTCTGGCGGTGGCCGCCGTGATAGCTCCATATTCGCCGCTGCTGAGCGCTTATGAAAAAAGAGCGATCGCGGGTCTGTTCGATGGCAACGCCAGGGCTGGAATGAAGCTGACGGTCACGGCCGAGTCCGTCATCTGCCGGGTCGGCAATGTCGATATCACCGCGCGCAATTGCGAAATGACCTTCGACAAGGGCAAGCGCACCCTGAAAGGCCGCGAAGCCAACGAAGTCAACGCAACGTTGACCGCGGCGGGCGCTATTGCGGAAGGGGCGGCCGGCTCGATGATCCAAACCGTCACAAGACTGAGTTGCACGCTGGACCCGAACGTCATCAAGGATAATTCCGGCGGCGGCGCCGACTGCTCATTCGCGACAGATCAGTAATTTCTGGTTTTGACGCGTTTTCTTTGCGCGAACCGGTATCCACTTCGCTCGAAAACGCTCTGGCGAACAATCGTCGCGTCTGTTCCCGGCGCGACCGGGGACGAAAGACCCGATCCGGTCGGATCAGACCTTGTCGCCGGCCGGCGAGAACAGGTACCCGCCGCCCCGAATGGTGCGGATCACCGCGGGCTTGGTCGGATCGGGTTCGATTTTGCGCCGGATCCGCATGATTCGCAGGTCGACGGCGCGGTCGAAGGCTTCGCTGTCGCGCGCATTGGCCAATTCCAGCAGGCGCTCGCGCGACAGCACGCGCTTCGGATTTGCCGCGAAAACCTTGAGCAGGCCGAATTCGGAAGCGGTCAGCGGATGTTCGTTACCTTCGTCGTCGCGAAGCGCCTGCGCTTCGAGATCGAGCCATTTCGTTCCGAACCGTACCAATTGGTCCTTGACGGCCTTCGCCCCGGTGGCCACGGGGGCTGCGGCCGGTGTCCGGGCCGGAGAGCTGCGCCGCAGCACCGAGCGGATCCGCGCCATCAATTCGCGCAATTCGCAGGGCTTTGCGATGTAATCGTCGGCGCCGAGTTCCAGCCCGACCACCCGATCGATCGGGCTCGCCGTGGCCGTCAGCATGATGACGGGGACATTGGTGCGGCTCTTCAGATCCCGGATGATCGAAAGTCCATCCTCCTCGGGCATATTCAGGTCGAGCACCACGAGATCGGGGACATTGGTTTCGATCGCGCCGCGCAGGCTCTTGCCGCCGTCGCACAGCGTCACGGCAAAGCCATGCATCTTGAGGTACTCGCCGACCATCTCGCGGGCCGGCGCCTCGTCATCGACAATGATGATGTGCGGGCTTTGGCTCATGTCACGGCATATCCGTCGCGGGCAATACCACGGTGAAGGTCGATCCCTGTCCGGGCCCGCCGCTTTCGGCCGTCACCCGGCCGCCATGCATGTCGATGATGCGCTTGACGATCGAAAGCCCGAGACCGGTCGAGCTTTCGCCGGCGGTGGGTTTCGCCGAGAGCCGCTGGAAGCGGCCGAACAATCGTCCAAGATCTTCGGGGGACAGGCCGGCGCCTTCGTCGGCGATGCGGACGACGGTCTTGTTCTGCTCGCGATTGACCAGCACCGAAATCTTGCCGCCGATCGGACTGTACTTGATGGCATTGCTGATCAGATTGTCGATCGCCTCCCGCATCCGGTCGGAATCGCACATGGTCATGAAGTTCGGTGGCGCCGACACCGTGATGGCCTGCTGCTTGTTGGCAGCCAAAGGCTGATTGGCATCGGCGACTTCCGCGACCAATGCTGCGATATCGACCGGCTCGCGGCGAATCGAAATGTCGAAGGCGTCGGCCATGGCGTCGGAAATCAGATGATCGACCATCGAGGTCAGCCGCCTCGTGGCATCGCGGATATGTTCGACCTGGGCGGTAACGCTCTCCTTGGAAGAGCCGGCGCCGATCAATTCGGTCAGCATTTCGGTGCGGCCGAGGATCACGCCGAGCGGATTCTTCAAATCATGGGCGACGGTGCCGAGAATTTCGTTCTTGAAGCCGTTGGCGCGCTGCAGCCGCAGCCATTGCGCCGACAGCCTGCGGTTGGCCTGCATCAGCGCGCGGGTGCGCTGGGCGACGCGATCCTCGAGCTGGGTGTTGGCCTCGTTGAGCTGTTGATAAAGAATCACGTTGTCGAACGCGATCGAAAGCCGGCTGCCGAAAATCTCGACCAGCGACCGGTCGGTTTCGGATAGCTCGCGTTCGGCCTGCAGCAGCACCACGACCTCCCGTCCGCTGCCGGTGCGGATGTAGAGCACCGAGCGGTGGTCGACAAATTCGTGCTTGCGCCGCCTGAAGGCGGCTTCCACCATCGACCGCAGCTCGGGGTCGAGCGATTTGGACCCGGCGGCGCCGATGAAGCGGCTGTAGCAGCCGGAACCGGCCAGCACGGAAAAATCATCGCCGACCACGCCGCCGTCGCGCAGCACCAGAATGCCGGCGCAGTCGACATTCAGCAGCGATGCGATTTGCGTCAGCACCCCCTCGGCGAGCCGCTGCATCGATCTGAAATCGTACAGGGTCGAGGCGGCATCGATGATGATTTCCAGCCCGCGCCGGGTTTGCACCATGCGTTCGAGCTGCTGATAGCTGCGCAAGGCCGCGGTCAGCGAGGTGAACAGCTTGTCCGCCGTCAGCTCGGTCTTCGCCTTGTAGTCGTTGATGTCGTACTGGACGATCACGCGGCGCTCCGGCGCCTGTCCCGGCTGTCCGGTGCGCAGGATAATGCGAACAGTCTCGTTCCTCAGTTCGTTGCGAATGTATTCGACGAGATCGAGGCCCGCCGCGTCGGTTTCCATGATGACGTCGAGCAGCACGGCGGCGATATCGGGATGCGCGCGCATCAATGTGCGGCCCTCGGCCGCCGAGTAGGCCGACAGGATTTCGAGCGTCTGTCCGTTGAGATTGTAGTCGCTGAGCGCAAACCTCGTGCCTTCATGCACGGCCTGATCATCGTCGATCACGGCGACCTTCCATTTGCGCGCGGTCGATACTTCCGGAGCGGTCCCGGAATCGTCGATCAAATGGAGGACATCGTCCTGTTCGGCCATTGAAGGGTCCCGTCGCTTGCTGCGGTTGCGTTTGCAGAGCCGCCCTTGACGGCTCTGGGCATGATAATGCGAAATGTGGTGCCTTGTCCCAGCCTTGAATCCAGCATCATGCGGCCGCCGAGCTGCTGGGTGACAAGATTATAGACAATATGCAGGCCAAGGCCGGTGCCGCCCTCGTTGCGGCGCGTGGTAAAGAAAGGGTCAAACGCCTGGCGCTGCACGTCCGGGGTCATTCCGGCCCCATTGTCGGTAAAAATGATCTCGACGTCGTCATTGCCGCGGGGCCTTGCCGAGATGGTGATAGCCCCGGAGCGCCCGTCCGCAAACGCGTGGTTGGCGGCGTTAAGGAACAGATTCGTCAGAATCTGCCCATAGGCGCCCGGGTAACTGTCGATCACCAGGCCTTCCGGCACCTCGACCGACAGGGTGATCGGGGCCTTCTTCAGAACCGGCCGCAGGCTGGCGATGATCTGGTCGGTCGCCTCGCTGAGGCCGAATTGCCGGCACTCCGCCCGCGAGCGATCCACCGCGACTTGCTTGAAGGACTGGATCAGCTCGCCGGCGCGATGCAGGTTCGCCACCAGTTGCTGGGCCGCGTCGCGCGAACTCCGGACAAATTCCTCAAGCTGGGACCGGCGCAACTGGCCGTCGGACCTCAATTCGGCCTCGAACATTTCGGTACGGCGGGCAAAACTGGACGCCACGGTAAGGCTGATGCCGATCGGATTGTTGACCTCATGGGCGACACCCGCGACCAGGCCGCCGAGCGCCGCCAAACGCTCCGCGTCGATCAGGTTTTGCTGGGCGGCGTTCAGTTCAAGCAGGGCGCTTTCGGCCTTCTCCTTTGACGTGCGCAACTCGTCTTCGGTCTTGCGCTTGGCGATGGCGTTCTGGCGGAAGACTTCCACCGCGCGCGCCATCGCGCCGACTTCATCATTGGCGCTGGTGCCCTGTACGCGCCGATCGTAATCGCCGGATGTGATCGCCTGCATCGCGGCCATGATCTGTTGCAGGGGAAGCCGGATGCTCAATGCGATCAGCACGCCTGCGGTGATGATGATGCCGAGAAAGATCACCGCGATCGACAGCACCTTGCGCGATATGTCGGCCAGCGTCCGATCGAAGGTCTCCTGCGCCCTCTGCTCGCGCTGCCGCATCTTGGCCGACAATCCATCGATGGCGCCGATGGTTTCGGCCTGGCTGGCGTCGACGGTATTGCGCAACAGCAGGGTTCGGCTTGCGAGTTGCTCCGATAATTTCGCAAGGCCTTCCCGCAGCGCTACCGTCCGCGCGTTCAGTCGCTGCAGCGCCAGCCGCTGCAGATCGTTATCGGCGAGACCGGACATGACCGGGATGGTTTGCTCGATGGTTTCGGTATTGCGGCGGGCTTCCTCGGCGGAGGCCGTCGCCAATGAAAGATAATAGGCGTTGGCGGCGACCAGCATGGCGGTGAACGCCTCGCGGGATTTCCCAAGCGACGGCCAGATCGGGGCGTCGCGGTGCCCGGTCGCGCCCTCGATGATCGAATAGAGCCCGGCCATGTCCCTTGCCGGAGTCAGGACCTGGTCCTCGTAGGTTTTCGAGATGGTTGACTGGACCGCGCGCAGTTCGTCGAAGCCGCTCAGGAAACGCTCGGTGACGCGCTGCAACTCCGCCACCGATCCGGACAGCATCGGGTCGGTCGACGCGCGCGTGGTCAGCGTACCCAGAACCGCATCGCGCAGCAGCAGAATCTCCGAGAAAAATTCGGGGCTCGGCTGATTGATGTAGCGATGGATCAGGTTCTGCAGGCGGCTGGTCTCGTTTTCGAGCGACGCCAAAATCTTCTCGGATTCGCGCACCTGGCGAACATCGTCCCAGGCCGAGCCGAGCACCGCGGCGCCATTCCATATCATCGCCGCGAGCACGACGACGACGGCCGAGTTCAGGGCGGCGATCGACAGAATACGCCAGCGGATCGGAACCGCGCGCAGCAGCCCGACGACGCGGGCACGGCTTCGTGCGGCGAGGTTCGCCGGCCGTTCCGCAGCCTTGTCCTGCCCGGATATTTCCACGTTTACTCTACCTCGCGGACTGCTTGGATCGGCTCCGCGGCCGCAGGACCGCGTTGCAAGCCCTTGATGTCGACCACGGAAGGCGCCGGTCTGACGCTGCGGTGGATCGAACGGGCGCGAGGAATCGCAAAACGCCTGGCTGTCAAAGGCAGCGCGACCACGATTGCTGCGGTCCGCGAAAGGTCGGCGCGGCTGTGCACTGGCAACTTGATTCCCCTATGATGGGGTCGATGGCGGTGAAAAAAGGTTCAACGCAATTTGGCAGCGTCCGGCAAAAAATGGCGATCCGGCAGCGCCCCGGCTGCCGGCCATCGGCGCGCCGCCTCTGCCGGCTTGGAACCGCCGCGGGTTAACCATAAGGCGGTCGTCCCGGCGGGTGGCGTGCGCTATAGATAGGACACGATTCGGCTGCCGCCTTTCCGAAAACCAATTGTGGATCATGCACGCGCTGCCGAACTTGCCGAATTTCGAGACATTCAAGGCGTGGCGCGCCGACGCGTCGCGATGGTTGCCTGCCGCACTCGACATCGCGCGCGGCCACGGGTTGCCGCATGCCAATCCCCATCCGTTCCCGACCGGCACCAATCTTGTCGTCGGCCTCGACGGCCTGGTGCTGAAGATTTTTTCGCCGATATTGCGTGCACAGTTCATTTCGGAGCGCGCTTCGCTCACGCAGCTTCGCGGGCGCGTGAGCCTGCCGATTCCGGAAATCGTTCATGAAGGCGAGCGCGACGGGTGGCCCTATCTGGCGATAACGCGGCTGCGCGGAAGGCTCGGCGCCGAGGCATGGCCCGCGTTGCCGGAGGATCAGAAGGAGCGCGTCCTCGGCCAGATCGGCGAGACCATTGCCGAAGTCCAGCGGGTCCCGATCGGAGAACTGTGCCGCATCGAGCCGGGCTGGGAGCAATTCATGGAAAAGCAGATCGAGGGCTGCCGCGCGCGGCATCGGCGTCTCGAGCTGCCGTCAAAATATTGGCCGGGGCTCGACGAGATTGTTCGCGACGCGGCGACGTTGATCCCGATGAACGCAGCCCCGGTCATCCTGACCGGCGAATACATTCCGGAGAATTTCCTGTTGAGCCGCGAAGGCGGCGACTGGCGGCTGTCGGGGCTGATCGATTTCGGCGATGTGTTGACCGGATGGGGTGAATACGACCTGCTCGGCCCCAGCGCCTTCATGACCGCCGGCATGCCGCGCCGTGTCCGAAGCCTTTTCAGGGGATTCGGATACTCACCCGAGGACGTGACGCCGGCCATGAGGCGGCGGCTGATGGCGCTGCTGCTGCTTCATCGCGCCAGCGATCCGATCCGGCACATTTGCATCGAGGGCTGGCAGGAGAAGGCCGGCGATCTGTCCGAACTGGCGGAATTGCTCTGGCCGGTTTGATTGGGTCTACACTGACAGAATTGCATATAAAATAGGCAAAAGATGCCTCTATGTATGCAAATACTTTGTGCGATGTCGATCTTGGCAATGACGGTTTTCTAAGCGAGGTCAGATGCTTAAGGTGCGGTTGGGGTGCTTTCCGGGCTGGCACGAACCTTGCGACGTTTCTCTGCAAAAGCCGGTCCCCCGGCGTCTGGAGCATCTCGTGAAGCGACCCAATTTTCTTGAATACGCCTCTGGGGTTGTCGCCTCCGGCACCCGCAAGCGGAGTCGCGCGACGGCGCGGCTCGGCACTTGCTGGTGCGCTTTGCCGTCATGAGCACTGATCCGCTCGACGATTATATCGACGCCGTCTCGAAAGCCCTGGGTCTGTCCATCGCCGATGCCTGGAAGCCGGCCGTGCGGGCCAATCTTGAGATATCGCTGCGGCTTGCAGAGCTGGTGGATGAATTCGCGCTACCCGATGAAACCGAGCCGGCCAGTGTCTTTGCAGCCTGATATCGCCCTGACCGCGAACGGCTCCTGGCTGTCGGCCCACGAAATCGCGCGGGCCGTGACCGCCCGAAGAATCTCAGCCGTCAGCGTCACGGAAGCGGCGCTGGCGCGGATCGCCAGACATGATCCGGTCCTGAATTCATTCACCGATGTCACCGCGGACCGCGCGCGCGCCAAGGCGCGTGCCGTCGATGCCGCCGTCGCGGCCGGGCAAGATCCCGGCCCGCTCGCCGGGGTGCCGTTCGCGGTGAAGAACCTGTTCGATGTGCGGGGCCTGCCGACCCGCGCCGGTTCGAAAATCAATCGCGATCTTGCGCCGTCGCCGCGCGACGCGACGTTGATCGAGCGGATGGAGGCAGCCGGCGCGGTGCTGGTCGGCGCGCTCAACATGGGTGAATACGCCTACGACTTCACCGGCGAGAACAGTCACGACGGACCGTCGCGCAATCCGCATGACGTGACGCGGATGACCGGCGGCTCATCGGGCGGCGCCGGCGGCGCGGTCGGCGGCGGCCTGGTGCCGCTGGCGCTGGGATCCGATACCAACGGTTCGATCCGGGTGCCGTCATCGTTCTGCGGAATCTTTGGTTTGAAGCCGACCTACGGCCGGTTGTCCCGCGCCAGGTCGTTTCCGTTCGTCGCGAGCCTCGATCATGTCGGTCCGTTCGCGCGCAGCGTCGGCGATCTCGCGCTGGCCTATGACGCGATGCAGGGGCCTGACCCCGACGACGCGGCGTGCACCAGCCGGCCCGCCGAGCCGGTGGCAGCGCTGGTCGCGCGGGATATCAGCGGGTTGCGGATCGCCATCGCCGGCGGCTATTTCCAGAAGAACGTCACTGCCGAAGCCGGGGAGGCGGTCGCCCGTGTCGCCAGGGCGCTCGGCACCATGCGCGTCATCGAAATCCCGGAAGCCGCGCGCGCCCGCGCCGCGGCCTATGTCATCACCACCTGCGAAGGCGCGTCGTTGCATCTGGATCGGCTGCGAAAACGCCCGGATGATTTCGATCCGGCGGTGCGCGACCGGTTGCTGGCGGGCGCGATGATCCCCGCACCGCTGGTCGACCGTGCGCAGAAATTTCGCCGCTGGTATCGCGCGCGGGTGCTGGAGATATTTGAATCGGTCGATGTGATCATCGCGCCGGCGACGCCCTATGTCGCGCCGAAGCTCGGGCAGGTGACGTCGATGCTGGACGGCGTCGAATTGCCGGTACGCGCCAATATCGGCATTCACACCCAGCCGATTTCCTTCATCGGGCTTCCGGTGGTTGCGGTGCCGGTGCCGCTGGAGCCGATGCCGATCGGCGTCCAGATCATCGCGGCGCCGTGGCGGGAAGATATCGCGCTGCGTGTCGCCCATGCGCTGGAGCGCCGCGGCACGGTCTCCGCGCCGCGACCGGGAGGATTCTGAAATGGACGTCGATCTTCCCGATGTGCTTGCCGAGGTCACCGCGCAGTTCGCGCGCTACGAGAGGGCGCTGGTCGCCAATGACGTCACCGTGCTCGATGAGCTGTTCCGCGCCGATGCCCGCACGCTTCGCTATGGCATCGGCGAAAATCTCTATGGCTATGACGCCATCACCGCCTTTCGCGCGGCGCGCTCGCCCGTGGGCCTGATGCGCAGGACCGCGAACACGGTGATCACAAGCTATGGCCGCGATACCGCGGTCGCCTCGACGCTGTTTTATCGCGACTCCGCGCCCGGCAAGGTAGGACGCCAGATGCAGACATGGGTGCGGTTCGCCGAGGGCTGGAAAATCGTTGCCGCCCATGTCAGCATCATCGACGCACCGCAGGATCAAAAGATATGAGTCTCGACGATCTTCCGGCCAGCGCGCCGCAACGTCCCGTCCAGGAAGCGCAAGCCGTGGTTCGGCGCGTGGACCGCGCGGCATCGAATTCCGACAAGATCACGCGCGCCGAGGAACTGCGGCTGCAGCTTGCCGATGAAATCGTGCGCGGCACGCTGCCGCCGGGAGCCGCCCTCGACGAAACCGACATCGCGCGCCGCTTCAAGGTCTCGCGCACGCCGGTGCGCGAGGCGCTGCGCCAGTTGGCGGCCAGCGGTCTGGTCGACGCCCGCGCGCATCGCAGCGCGGTGGTGGCGCGGCCTACGATCGAGCGGCTGACCGGAATGTTCGAGGCGATGGCCGAACTCGAAGCACTGTGCGCCGGCCTTGCCGCCGAGCGCATGCTGCCGGCGGAGCGGCATCGGCTGGAGGCTATACACGAAGAACTGCGGGTGTTGAGTTATGCCGGCGACCCGGACCGGTTCCACGAAATCAATGAGCGCTTTCATAACGCGATCTACACCGGTTCGCAGAACGGCTACATCGCCGAAATGACGCTGGCGACGCGGGTACGGGTGCAGCCGTTCCGCCGCGCGCAATTCCGCAATCTCGGGCGATTGGCAAAATCGCACGCCGAGCACGACCGCGTCGTGGTGGCGATCATGCGTGGCGACCGCGTCGGCGCCGCGGCCGCAATGCGCGCGCATATCGAGCTGGTGCGCGGGGAATACGAACTCTACGCGGTGTCGGTGTAGTTTTTACCTGTCCCCGCGAGAGCGGGGCGAGGGAGCGCGCGGTGCAATCGATTAATCCCTGCTCAGGACTCACACCGCCGCGGCTTCCGCGACGAACGCGCGCCAGCCGCTGAATGCCGAGATATCGCGGGCGCCATTCACCGCCGCGGGCTCGACGATAAAGCCCTTCACGCCGCGGCCGTCGGCGAGCCGCACGGTGCCGATCGACAGCGGCGGCGGGATCGCGGCGACGAATGCCCCGAACGCGGCCGCCGGCAAGGCCCAGACCTCGAGTTCGATCGACGATCCCGTTCCAGCCTCGACGCGCAGCATGCCGGGTTTCGGCGGCGTGGTGTCCAGCGCATAGAGCTTGTAGTCCGGCGCGGTCGCGGTGGCTTCCAGCAATCGTCCGCCGAGCGTCTTCAATTCGCTGTTGAGCGCCATGCCGGAGAGATGGGCGCCGACCACCGCGATGGCGATTTCGTCGGCGCCGGCGCCGGCCGGCAGGGTCGCAAGCGATGGTTGTGGCAGCTTCAGGCTGCCCATCGTCAGTTTGGTGTCGGCGTGGAAGACGCGGCCGAGGCTCGCAAGCTGCGCGTCCTTGCCGGCAGGCGCCAGCAAGGTGATGCCGAAGGGAATGCCGTCGGGGCGTATCGCCGCCGGCAGCGCGAGGCCGCAGAGATCGAGCAGGTTGACGAAATTGGTGTAGGTTCCGAGCCTGCTGTTGAGTTCGATCGGATTGGCCAGCACCTGCGCCGTCGAGTACACGGTCGGCGCCGTCGGCAGCACCAGCGCGTCGAGGCCTGCGAAGGCGCGCTCGCTGACCTTGCGCAGCGCCTGCAGCCGGTACAGCGCGGCAAAGGTGTCGGCGGCGCTGAGCCGCGCGCCGGCAGCCGTTATTTCGCGGGTGACCGGATGAATCGAATCCGGCGACGATGCCAGCAGATTCCGGATCACCAGATAGCGCTCGGCGACCCACGGTCCTTCATAGAGCAGCCGCGCGGTTTCATAGAGCGGTTCGAGATCGAACCCGACTAGCGTGGCGCCGAGCGCGGTCCAGCGCTGCAAGGCGTCGCCATACGCCCTCTCCGAAGCCTTGTCGCCGAAGAAGATCAACTGGCCGTCGCGCGGCACGCCGAGCCTGAGATTGGCGGGAAATTCGCTGACCTGTGCCAGTGGCCGGGTGCGCGAAAACGGGTCGGCGCCGTCAGGGCCGGCCATCTCGGCCAGTGCGGCCATGGCGTCGTCAACGTCGAGCGAGAAAATCGAAACGCAATCCAGCGTCCGGCATGCCGGCACCACTCCGGCGGTCGAGATCAATCCGAGGCTCGGCTTCAGCCCGACGATGTTGTTGAGCATCGCCGGCACGCGGCCTGAGCCTGCGGTGTCGGTACCCAATGCCAGCGGTACCAATCCGGCTGACACCGCTACCGCCGATCCTGAACTCGATCCGCCCGGAATGAGATCGTCGCGCATCGGATTTTTGGGAATGCCGTAGGGCGACCGCACGCCGACAAGGCCGGTGGCAAACTGATCGAGGTTGGTCTTGCCGACGACGATCGCGCCCGCCGCGCGCAGCCGTGCCACCGGCGTGGCGTCGTATGCGGGCAAATAACCGAAGTCCGGGCAGGCGGCGGTGGTGCGCAAGCCGGCGACGTCGATATTGTCCTTTACCGCAACCGGAATGCCGTACAGCGGAAGCTGCGCGGAATCTTTCCGGGTCAGGGCTTCGGCTTCCGCCAGCGCTTCTCGTTCATCGCGCAGGCTGATGAAGATCGCCGGATCGTTGCGATCGCGAATCCGCTGGAAGCTGCGCGCGACGGTTTGTGCGGGCGAAACGGTGCCGGCGCGATGCGCCGCAACAAGCGCAGAGACGGTTTCAGTCACGCGCGGCCCCGATCCGGCAAGGCCTGCGGCCCGCGAAGCGGGCGGGGTTTGCGTGGCTGTGACTGGCCATCTGACGGCACTCCGGTAGTCGAAATCCTTAACCGATCGAAGCAAGCGGTGTGCCATTGTGTACAGTGGCGAGGCAAGATCGGACGCCGAAAATTAGCACTTATTTTCAATCGCTTGAATGAATTTCAGGACGACGATTATGGCTCGGGTCGAATCCAAGGATCTTGATCTTGCTCATTTTATAGGCAAGATCTCTGCGGTGCACTGGCTTGCTTGGTAGTGTTCGTTGGCGAAGTGACCGACGCAAGGAGACGGCTTTATGGTCGAGACGCAGGGCATCGCCGCGCTCCGCCATGAGGGCCTAGGAGCAGCGAGAGCCGCGTCTCGAAGGATGGCGTCATGCACGGGAACTCTAACTCGAGAATTCACCGCACCACTTTGCTGCTGCCTTGGGTGATCAGGCGCGCGGCGCGCTGATCGCGGGCGTGGATCCACAGCCAGGTCATCGCGACGCTCAGCCGGTTGCGCAGGCCGATCAGGAAATAGATGTGGGCGATGCCCCAGATCCACCACGCGATGGTGCCGCGGAGTTTGATGCGGCCGAAATCGATGACCGCGAGCCGCTTGCCGATCTGCGCCAGGCTGCCGGCATGCTTGTACCGGAACGGGGCCGTCGTCGCACCTTGAAGGCGCGCCTTGATGGTGTCGGCGACGTATCGCCCCTGCTGCTTGGCCGCCGGGGCGATGCCGGGGACCGGTGTGCCGTCGGGACCCGCGATCGTAACCGTATCGCCAATGGCGAAGATATCGGGATGCCCGGGGACGGTGAGGTCGGGCAGAACCTGCAAGCGGCCGGCACGGTCAGCCGGTGCGCCGAGCCATTCTGCGGCAGGTGAAGCGCGCACGCCGGCGGCCCAGATCAGGGTCTTGGCCTGCAGGCTCTGGCCGCCGTAGACCACGCCGTCGGCGGAGCATTCGGTGACGGCCTGGTTCAACATCACTTCGACGCCGATGCTTTCGAGCGAGCGCTGCGCATAGGCCGAAAGATCGTCGGCAAAGCCCGCCAGCACGCGCGGCCCGGCCTCGATGAGCACGACGCGCGCCTTGTCGGTGTCGATGTTGCGAAAGTCGGGCCGCAGCGTGTCCCGTGCCAGTTCGGCAATGGTGCCGGCAAGTTCGACGCCGGTCGGACCAGCGCCGACGATGACGAAGGTCAAAAGCGCCGCGCGCCGCTGCGGGTCCTTCTCGCGCTCGGCGCGTTCGAAGGCCACCAGAATACGTCGCCGCAGCGTGGTGGCGTCTTCCAGCGTCTTCAGGCCGGGCGCGAACGGCTCCCACTCGTCATGGCCGAAATAGGCGTGACGGGCGCCGGTGGCGAGAATGAGGGTATCATAGGGCAGCGCGTCGCCATCTTCCAGCAGCACGCGCTTTTCCCTGGGATCAACGCCGGTCACCGTGGCGAACAAGGTCGTGACCTCGGGCCGGCCGCGCAACAAATAGCGGATCGGCCAGGCGATCTCCGAGGTCGCGAGCGACGCGGTCGCGACCTGATACAACAGCGGCTGGAACAGATGATGGTTGCGGCGGTCGAGGAGCGTGATGCTGACCGGCGCGCCGTTGAGCCGATGCGCCGCTTCCAGTCCGCCGAAGCCGGCGCCAACGATGACCACGCGATGGGGTGCCGCGGGCCGCGCCTGCTCGGTCGTCATGGGCAGCGCCTCAGGGTTTCAGATGTCTTGGAACGTTCGATCGATATGTAGTCCCTCGAGCGCCGACGTCCAAGAGCGGAGCGCCTTTGAAACCTTGCAAATCGGGCCATACGCAAACCGTATCGTTCGGCATGAAAAGCGCGAAACATATTGTCCGAAATATTTTCTGTGCGGCCGAATCCTTGACCGGAGCTCGAACGTCCATGACGCAAGACCCGACAATCCTGCATCACAACACCAGTCCTCAAAAACCAGCCTTTGGAGAGAATGATGAAACGGACCTTGATCAGGTATAAGACAAAGCCCGATATGGCCGACAAGAACGCCGAGCTGATCGCAGGCGTGTTCGCGGAATTGAAAGCCACCAGGCCGGACGGCGTTCGCTATCTTTCGCTGCGGCTCGACGACGACAGCTTTATCCATTTGGTCGAGACCGAAGCCGATGACGGCGCCAGCGTCATACCCGGGCTTGCTGCCTTCAAGGCTTTTCAGAGCGGGATTCGCGAACGCTGCCTGGAGCCGCCTCAGCTGGGTGGCGTCCGGATCGTCGGCAATTACCGGATGCTGGATGAATCCTGACCTGAGGATTTCAACTTTGGGAAAAGCCGGATGAAGTCGGTCCCTGACGCATCGGCCGCACCGAACATCGACGCCGTTCTGGTCGCGATGCGGCCGAGGCTGCATCGCTATTGCGCGCGCATGGTCGGCTCGGTGATCGACGGCGAGGATGTGCTGCAGGATGCGCTGATCAAGGCGGTGGAATCGTTCGGGTCGGCCGGCCCGCTCGGCAATCCGGAAGGCTGGCTGTTTCGGATCGCGCACAACACCGCGCTGGATTTTCTGCGCCGCCGGAGCCGGCAGGAGGCTATCCGATCAGGCGAGGAGGTGGACATGATTGCCGACCCGGCCGACACCGTCGCCAGCCGCCAGATCGCCGGCGCCAGTCTTCGCACCTTCATGCGGCTTCCGGTCGCGCAGCGCTCCAGCGTGATCCTGATGGACGTGCTCGGTTGCTCGCTCCGGGAAGTCTGCGAGGTGATGGATTTCAGCCTGCCCGCGGTGAAAGCGGCGCTGCATCGCGGACGCAGCCAGCTTCGCGAACTGGCCGGCGAACCGGACGATCTGGCCGCCTCCGGAATTGTCGAAGGCCGATCGCGATCGTCTTGGCGCCTATGTTGCGCGCTTCAACGCGCGGGATTTCGACGCCATCCGTGCCATGATTGCCGACGATGTCCGGCTCGATCTGGTCAACAGGACGCGGCTGAACGGCAAGGCCGAGGTTGCCAGATACTTCGGAAACTATTCGAAGGCGGGCGACTGGCGACTGGTGCCCGGACTGGTGGAAGGCCGTCCGGCGATCCTGGTGTTCGATCCCGGCGAGCCCGGTTCAGGGCCGAAATATTTCATGCTGCTGCAATGGTCCGCCGACAAGGTTGCCACCATCCGCGACTTCCGCCACGCGCGCTACATCATCGATGGCGCCGATTACCGGATTTGACGGCCCCCGCGGCTCAACCTGAACTATAATTCTTGCCATCTGCGCCCGCCGCGAACTATGGTGCATGACGGCTGGGGGTATGAGCCAAAGGTTTGAGGGGGCCTTGGCGGTTCGCGCTTGCCGCCAGCTTGAGATTTCGCGCACAAAACACTCACCGAAAAAAAGACCCGCGAACGAGAGCGGGCTCCCCGCACGGGGCACTTCATCTGGTCGGCGGCATCATCGTAACGAGGAGGGACGGGACATGAAAACGGTATTCTGGCTGGCAGGCGCGACGGTTCTGGCGCTGGCTGCGCCTGCGATGGCGGCGGATTCCATCAAGATCGGGTTTGTCTCTACCTTCAGCGGCCCGACCGCGGTGATCGGCAACGACATGCGCAACTCGTTCGAACTCGCGCTCGATCATTTGGGCCGCAAGATGGGCGGCAAGCCGGTCGAGGTGATCTATGAAGACGACGGCCAGAAGCCGGATATCGGCAAGCAGAAGACCGAGAAGCTGGTGCAGTCCGATCACGTCGACTTCATCGCCGGCTATATCTGGTCGAACGTGCTTTTGGCCTCGCTCAAGACCGCGGTCAATTCGCAGACCTTCCTGATCTCAGCCAATGCCGGACCATCGCAACTCGCCGGCGACCTGTGCTCGCCTTACGTGTTTTCGACGTCGTGGCAGAACGACCAGACGCCGGCGACGATGGGCCTCTACATGAACCAAAAGGGCGTCAAGTCGGTGTTCCTGATCGGCCCGAATTATGCGGCCGGCAGGGACATGCTGGCCGGCGTCAAGAGCACGTTCAAGGGCCAGGTGGTCGGCGAGGAATACACGGTATGGCCGAGCCAGCTCGACTTCTCGGCGGAATTGTCGAAGGCCCGCGCCTCGAAAGCCGAGTCGATCTTCGTGTTCTATCCGGGCGCGGCCGGCGTGCAGTTCCTCAATCAATACGTGCAGGCCGGGCTCAAGCAGCAGATCCCGCTCTACACCGCCTTCACCATCGACGAATTGTCGCTGCCGCTGCAGAAGGACAATGCGATCGGCGTTCCCGGCGCGCAGGAATGGGTGCACGATCTGCCGAACGAGCAGAACAAGCAGTTCGTCGCCGATTACCGCAAGAAATATCCCGGGCTGCGCCCGACCTATTACGGCGCGCAGGCCTACGATGCCGCGCAGTTGATCAATAGCGCGGTGGTGGCGGTGAAGGGCGACACCAGCAAGAAGGACGCGATGCGCGCCGAGATGGAGAAGGCGAATTTCAAGTCGTTGCGCGGCCCGTTCAAATACGGCAACAACCACATCCCGATCCAGAATTTCTATCTGCAGGACGTGGTAAAGGATGCTGACGGTGTCCTTTCGCTCAAGACCGTCGCCACCATCGTCAAGGACGACCAGGATCGCTTCCACGATAAATGTCCGATGAAGTGATCGCGGATTTGGCGCCGTGCGCGTTGCCGCTGTTTTTCTGGAATGTGAGATTGGATTAAATCGTAACGGCGATGGAAGTGCGCTCCCTCTCCCGTTGGGAGAGGGTTGGGGTGAGGGGTTACGGTTTATAGTTAATCAAGCGCCTCCTCACCCGGTTTGCTTCGCAAACCGACCTCTCCCCAGCGGGGAGAGGTGAATTGAACCCGCGGATAGGGCATTCAATCAGCCTGCTTCGCTAATTTTTTGGACCGATGCTGCTTGTCGTCGAACAATTCCTGAACGGATTGCAGTTCGGCCTGCTGCTGTTTCTGCTGGCGGCGGGATTGACGCTGGTGTTCGGCATCATGGACCTCGTCAATCTGGCGCACGGTTCGCTCTACATGATGGGGGCCTATTTTGCCGCGACCTTCGTGGCGTGGACCGGGAATTTCATTTTTGGAATTATCCTTGCGCTCGGCGCGACGCTGCTGCTCGGCATCGCGCTGGAATTCGTGGCGCTGCGGCACCTTTACGGCCGCGATCATCTCGATCACGTGCTGGCGACCTTCGGGCTGATCTTGTTTTTCAATGACGCGGTGCGGCTGATCTGGGGCCCGGCAGGCCTGGCGCTGCCGCTGCCGGGCTGGCTGACGGTGCCGGTCCAGATATTGCCCGGCATGTATTATCCCGCCTACCGGCTGGCGATCATCGTGGTCGCGCTTGCGATCGCGCTGATGCTTTACGTGGTGGTGATGCGAACCCGCATCGGCATGCTGATCCGCGCCGGCGCGTCCAACCGGGAAATGATCGGCGCGCTCGGCATCAACATCAAGCTGCTCTATACCCTGGTGTTCGGGCTCGGCGCAGCCCTCGCCGGCCTTGCCGGAATGATGCAGGCGCCAATTCTGACCGTGCAGATCGGGATGGGCGAGAACATCCTGATCCTGGCCTTCGTCATCATCGTGATCGGCGGGATCGGTTCGATCCGCGGCGCGTTCCTGGCCGCCATCTTTGTCGGGATGATCGACACGCTCGGCCGCGCGTTCCTGCCCGACCTGTTACGGCAGGTCCTGAGTTCGGCCGCCGCCTCCACGGTGGCGCCCGCGCTGTCCTCGATGCTGATCTATCTTTTGATGGCGATTGTATTGGTGGTGCGGCCGGAGGGGCTGTTCCCGGCCAGCCGGCGATGACCGCTTCGTTCAACGTCCGCAACATCGTCGTCGCGCTCACGGTCGCCGGCCTGCTGCTGCTTCCGCTCTATTCGCACATCAGCGGCAACGTCTTCGTGCTGACGCTGTTCACCCGCATCGTGATCTTCGCGCTGGCGGCGGCAAGCCTCAATCTCATCATGGGCTATGGCGGCATGATGAGCTTCGGCCACGCCGCCTATCTCGGCATCGGCGGCTACGCGGTCGGCATTCTCGCCTATGAAGGCATCGGCTCCGGTTTCATTCAGTGGCCGGTGGCGCTCGCCGCATCCGCGCTGTTCGCGCTCGTGATCGGCGCACTCTCGCTGCGCACGCGCGGCGTCTACTTCATCATGATCACGCTCGCTTTCGCGCAGATGGCGTATTACGTCGCATCCGGGCTTGCCCGCTACGGCGCGGACGATGGCCTGACGATCTACAAGCGCAGCGATTTCGGTGGCCTCATCAACCTGTCGAACCGCGTGCAGTTCTATTATCTCTGCCTCGGCTGCCTGTTTGGCGGGATCTACCTGATGTGGCGCATCGTCAATTCGCGCTTCGGCATGGTCATCCAGGGCCTGCGTTCCAACGAAGCACGAATGCAGGCGATCGGATTTCCCGTCACGCGCTACCGGCTGGCCTGCTTCGTCATATCGGGCACCCTGTGCGGGCTGGCCGGCGCGTTGCTCGCGAACAACACCGATTTCGTCAGCCCGGCCGTGATGTTCTGGACCCGCTCCGGCGATCTGATGGTCATGGTGATCCTCGGCGGCATGGGCTCGCTGTTCGGCCCGGTGCTCGGCGCCATTGTCTATCTGGTGCTGGAGGAGTTCTTGTCGCAGTTGACGGAATACTGGGCGCTGATCATGGGCCCGCTGCTGCTGCTGATCGTGCTGTTCGGGCGCGGCGGCATTTTCGGGTTGCTGGGGAGGCTGAGCCGTGGCTGATCTCTTGCTCCGCGTTGAAAATCTGGTGCGCCGGTTCGGCGGCATTGTCGCGACCGACAACCTGTCGCTGGATGTCGCGAGGGGCGAATTGCACGCGATCATCGGACCGAACGGCGCCGGCAAGACCACGCTGATCAGCCAGCTCACCGGGCAGCTGCTGCCGCATTCCGGCGCGATTCGTTTTGCCGGCCGCGACATCACCCGCCTGCCGGCGTGGCGGCGCAGTGCGCTGGGGTTGGCGCGCTCCTTCCAGATCACCTCGCTGCTGCCCGATTTCACCGCAGCGGACAACGTCGCGTTGGCCGCCCAGGCCTGTGACGGTCACTCGTTTTATTTCTGGGGCAACGCGCGCCGGGAAAGCGGTCTGCGCCAGGCGGCGCTGTCGGCATTGACCCGGGTCGGGCTCGAAGGTCGCGCCGACACCGTGGTTTCCAAGCTGAGCCATGGCGAGCAGCGCGAACTGGAGCTCGCGGTCGCGCTCGCGACAAAACCGCAATTGTTGCTGCTCGACGAACCGATGGCGGGATTGGGCATCACCGAATCGGCGCGCATGGTGAAGCTGCTGCAGGAGTTGCGGCGGGAAGTCACCATCGTGCTGGTCGAGCACGACATGGATGCGGTGTTCGCGCTCGCCGACCGCATCACCGTTCTGGTCTATGGACGCGTGATCGCCTCCGACGTGCCGGCGGCGATCCGCCAGAATGAAGAGGTCCGCCGTGCCTATCTCGGCGACCAGCATGCGGTGGTGCGCCATGGCTGACCCTGCCCCTCTGCTCGAAGTCGCCGATATCGAGACCTGCTACGGCCTGAGCCAGGTGCTGTTCGGCCTGTCGCTGCAGGTCCGGACCGGAGAGATGGTGACCCTGATCGGCCGCAACGGCATGGGCAAGACCACGACGATCCGCTCCATCATGGGGCTGACGCCGGCGCGCGCGGGCACCATCCGGTTCGGCGGCCGGGAGGTTCGCAAGCTTGCCTCCTTCAGGATCGCGCAGTTGGGCATTGGCCTTGTGCCTGAGGGGCGTCAGATATTTCCCAACCTCACCGTGCGCGAGAATCTCGTCGCCGCTGCCGGCAATCGTCTGGCCAGCCCCGACCCCTGGACGCTCGAGAAGATCCATGCGCTGTTCCCGCGATTGGCCGAACGCCGCAGCAATATGGGGGGCACGCTGTCGGGCGGCGAGCAGCAGATGCTGGCGATCGGCCGCGCGCTGATGACCAATCCGCGCCTGCTGATTCTGGACGAGGCCACCGAAGGCCTCGCACCCCTGATCCGCGATGAAATCTGGAACTGCCTGTCGATGCTCAAGGCGCGCGGCCAGTCGGTGCTGGTGATCGACAAGAACGTCGAGAATCTCACGCGCATTGCCGACCGGCATTACATCATCGAGCGCGGCCGCGCGATGTGGAGCGGCACCTCGGAAGAATTGATCGCCGAGCCGGAACTACAGCATCGATATCTTGGAATCTGAGTGCGGGGGTGCGGGTGCTCCGCGCATCATTGCGCGCCAACGGGCGGTGCTTCGCGGCGACCCGTTGGCTCCTCGCTATGACGGGTGTGAATTACGCTCGTCATGGCCGGGCTTGACGAGCCATCGGTCGGTCTCTCAAAACATCTCGAAATATTCGCGGTGCTCCCAGTCCGAGACCTCGGCCTGGAAACGCTCGATCTCGGCGTTCTTGATGTGAACGTAGTAATCGACAAAGCCGGCGCCGAACGCCTCGCGGAAAAACGGATCGTCCTTGAGCGAAGCTACCGCTTCCTGCAGCGTCTTCGGCAGCAGCGTTCGCCTTGGTCTCATAGGGCGTGTCCGCGGAAGGGCCGGGATCGAGCGCCCGATCGACGCCGTCGAGCCCGGAGAGAATTTGCGAGGCCATGTAGAGATAGGGATTGGCCGCGGGCTCGCCGATGCGGTTTTCAAGGCGGGTGGCGGGATCATCAGCGCCGCCCAGCACGCGCACCATCACGCCGCGGTTGTCGCGCCCCCAGATCGCGCGATCCGGCGCCAGCGAATAGGAGCGATAGCGCTTGTAGCCGTTGATGGTCGGTGTCGTGAACACGGTCGAGGCGCGGGCATGCGCCAGCAGGCCCGCGAGATAGTGCCGGCCGAACGGGCTCAACACGCCGCTGTTGTCGCTGGTCATGAAGGCGTTGACACCGCTGGCGCGCGATACCAGCGATTGATGCAGATGCCATCCGGACGCGAATACATTCGGGAGTTTCGGCCGGCACATGAAGGTCGCGTGATAGCCGTGCCGATGGGCGATCTGTTTCACGGCGCTGCGGAACAGCACCATGTTGTCGGCGGGCTCGAGGCCCATCGTCGGCCTGAAGGTGAATTCGCACTGGCTCGGGCCGAATTCGACCTCGATCGACCGCAGCGGCAGACCAAGCGCCGTGATGTCGCGCCGGATGATTTCGAGCACCGGCTCCATCTGGTCGTAGCGCTGCTCGGTCAGATATTGGTAGCCCTGCGACAGCAGGCTGACATCGGGCGGTTGGCCGGGCTGGCCGGCATCCTCGGGCGACATTCTGGCGTCTTCGAGCTTGAAGATATGGCATTCGACTTCGAGCCCCGCGACGAAGTCGTAGCCGCGCTGGTTCAGCTTCGCGAGCACTGACTTGTACAGATGACGGGTCGCGAACGGCACCGGCCGGCCGTCGGCGAAATAAAGGTCGCAGAGCAGCCAGCCGGTGGCCGAAGCCCATGGCAGAACGCGAAAGCTTGCGGGATCCGCCACCATCACGACATCGGCGGCGCCTTCCATCTCCCGCATCCCGAAGCCGCCGCCGGCCGTAAACACCGGAAATACGGTTCGATGCGAGGTGTCCTTGGCGAGCATTGTCGTGGTGATGCTGCACCCGCTTTCCAGCGAGGCCAGCGCCTCACCGGCGACCAGCGTCTTGCCTCTCAGAATGCCGTGCTGGTCGGGGAAGGAAAGCCGGATGACTTCAAGCTTCTGTTCTTCGACGATGTTGCGAAGGCGGGTCGCCGCCTCCTTCTGCTCGCTCGACCAGAGGCCGTGACGCTCGACGAAACTCAACGCGCTGCTCCCTGGGAGAGCCTGACTGGAAATGCAACCATCATTAGGTGCTGATCGTCATTGCGAGGAGCGAAGCGACGAAGCAATCCATTTCTTTTGGAATCTGATGGATTGCTTCGCTGCGCTCGCAATGACGAGGAGAGAAAATGCACTACACCGCCCTCAGATGAGGGACCTTGTCGGCGATTTCTGCGGGAACCGGCACGGCCCAGGGCGCGCTGCGCCGCCGCTTCACATCGACTTCCATCCAGAATATTTCCCAGCCGCGGGTCGGCCCGATTCCGTCCATGGTCGCGGGCCCCTGGATGGCGCGCGCATGCGCCTCATCGAGGAACATGAAGGGTTTTGTGCCGGCGGCGGCCTTCTCTATTTCCTGCCGCAGCAGACGCCGATACTGCACGATGGCCTTGTCGGCGGTGCCCAGATGTTCGCGGGTGCGGTCCTGGATCGCGCCCATGGATTCCACCGCCCACTGGTCGTGCACGTTGATGTCGGCGCCCATGCCGGTGTAGGTCGCGGTCGCCTGTTCGTGCGGATCGAAGCCGTAATCGTTCGACTTGTTCTTGCGCGAACGATAGTCGGGAAGCTCATACAGTTCGAGGCGCTGGTCCCGCATCTTGTTCTTGTCGACCGGCGTCGAATAGCTGGTGAAGATCGCGTACCAGTAGCAGTTCTCGTCATCCACCGGCACGTGCCATTGCGTGATCGTCATCTCGGTGCTCATCGGGATGACGAAGCCGTGCGGGAACAGCTGATTGGTGACGCGCACATGGGTGCGCTCGTCGTCGATCTGCCGAAGTGCTACCAGCCGCAGCCCGTATTCGGTGTGCTCGACATTGATAATGGGGCGGTCATATTCGCGCAGGATTTTCGTCATCGGCATGTCGGTGCCGGCGGACGCGCCGCGAAACTGCTTGCCATAGGCGGCCGACGTATCCTCGTCCTCGAAGAAGCGATGCAGGAACGAGGCGTGCGACGGATCGATGCCGACCTCGAGCGCCTGCAGCCAGTTGCAGTTGATGTGGCCCTTGAACGCAAACGTATAGGCATCCGGCGCCACGAAGCAGTCGATTTCGGGAAACGCCGGCGGCTCGCCTTCGCCGAGATAAGCCCAGAGAATTCCGCTCTTCTCGATCACGGGATAGGCGCGCTGGATGATGTTCCTGCATAGCACTGAATCCCTGGGCTCGGCGGGCGTTTCCAGGCACTGGCCCGACACGTCGAACAGCCAGCCATGGAACGCGCAACGAAGTCCGCCATTCTCCAGCCGGCCGAACGCGAGATCAGCGCCGCGATGCGCGCAATGGCGCTCGATCAGGCCGTAGCGGCCCTGCTCGTTGCGAAACAGCACCAGATCCTCGCCGAGCAACTTGATGGCTTTAACCGGACGCGGGCCGGCCAATTCATCGACCAGCGCCGCCGGCTGCCAGTACATCCGCATCAGTTTCCCGCAAGGCTCTTTGGGCCCGGTGCGGGTGATCAGGTCGTTCTGTTCCTGGCTCATCATGGCGGGCCGTCCTGTCCGAGCGTAAGTGCGCAAATTCAGTTTGGAATCAAATTACTAGCCCTGCATTTCCCCGCAAGGAGATTCCTTGAGCTTGGCAAGCATGCAGCGTTGTGCCTGCTGCATTTTCGAGGGAACACCAGCCAAAGGTCCCGGCTCTGCGGAGCAGCGCTGAAGAAGCGCTGCGCCGCGTCCGGGACACGCGCGTCAGCCCCGCGCGAACATCCGCGCCTCGTTCTGCAGTACCGGCGCCACCGCGTCGATCAGGCGCGCGGCGGCGATGTCGACGCTGAGGCCTGCGGTATCGACCACGGCCGAAGCCCTCGCATAAAGCGGTTCGCGGCTGAGCAGGATGGTGCGCAATTCGGCCATCGCCGAGCGGTCGTCCGCCATCGGGCGCAAATCGCCCTGGCTGCGCACCCGCGCCATATGTTCTTCCGGCTCGGCCTTGAGCCAGATGGTGTAGAACGACGATAAAATCAGGTCGAAGGTCAATGGCTCGGAGACGATGCCGCCGCCGGTCGCGAGTACCATCAATTCCTTGCGCGCCAGCAATTGTCCGAGCGCCGCCTGCTCCATGCGCCGAAAACCTTCCTGGCCGTAGAGCGCGATGATCTCGGCGACCGACAATCCGTTCTGCGCTTCAATCTCCTTGTTGAGCTCGACAAAGCTCCAGCCAATTTTTTTCGCCAGCATTTTGCCGAGCGTCGATTTGCCGGCGCCGCGCAGGCCGATCAGGGCGATGCCGGCAAACGACATCCGGCTCGGGACTGACGTGCCCTTGCCATGGCCGGAGAGCACCTCCTTGGCGTGGGCGATCTGGCTCGGCGTCGCCTTGCGCACGAGATCGCGGATCACAGGCCAGTCCGGCGCCGGCTCGGTGGATGGAATGAGATCTTCGAGATGCGCGCCCATCGCGTTCGATACCCGCCGCAGCAGCACGATCGAGACGTTGCCCTTGCCGCTTTCAAGCTGCGCGATATAGCGTTCCGAGATACCGGAGACCTTGGCGAGCACCTTTCGCGACATCCCGCGCAACGCGCGCGTGGTGCGGACGCGCTGGCCGAGCAGTTCCAGAAAGCCGGTCTCGGGGTCGGGAGGTTCGGTCATGTCAGGCGTGTCCCGAATCCGAAGTGGGCACCGAATGCGCAGAATCGGAAACATAATGCCAAAAAAGGTTGACAGCAAGCGGGTGTGCTGATGTATAGATGAATTATAATTCAGGAAATCAGGGGGAAGCGTCGTGACAGGCTTGGCTGAGCGGAGCGCGGCATGAGCGACACCAATTCGTACAATGCGGTGACCTGGCTGCTCGACCGCAATGTCGATGAAGGCCGCGGCGAAAAACTCGCCTTCACCGACACGGTTTCCGAATTGACCTACGGCGAATTGCAGAAGCAAAGCCGCCGCCTCGCCAACCTGCTGCGCCGTCTCGGCGTGCACCGCGAACAGCGCGTCGCGATGATCATGCTCGACACCAACGATTTTCCGGTGGTGTTTCTCGGCGCCATGCGCGCAGGCGTCGTGCCGGTCCCGCTCAACACGCTGCTGACGGCGGATCAATATGCTTATGTGCTGGCGGATTGCCGCGCGCGGGTGCTGTTCATTTCCGAGGCGCTGCTGCCGGTGGTCAAGGATATCGTCGGGCGGATGCCGGATCTCGATCATGTCGTTGTCGCCGGCAACAATACGCTTGGCCACAAGCGGCTGTCCGACGAGATCGCCGGCGAGAGCGACAGCTTTGCGACCGCGGCGACCCATGCGGACGAGCCGGCCTTCTGGCTCTACTCGTCGGGTTCGACCGGCATGCCGAAGGGCGTGCGGCATCTGCATTCCAATCTGGCCGCGACCGCGGACACCTACGCCAAACAGGTGCTCGGCATTCGCGAGGACGACGTCGGACTGTCGGCGGCGAAACTGTTTTTCGCCTACGGCCTCGGCAATGCACTGACGTTTCCGATGTCGGTCGGTGCCACCACCGTTCTCAACTCCGAACGTCCGACCCCGGCTCTGATGTTCGCCCTGATGAACAAATACAATCCCAGCATCTTCTTCGGCGTGCCGACGCTGTTTTCCTCGATGCTGAACGATGAGACGGTGAAAAACGAACGCGCCGGCTCACGATTGCGAATCTGCACCTCCGCGGGCGAGGCCTTGCCGGAGTCGGTCGGCAATAGCTGGAAGGCGCGCTTCGGCGTCGATATTCTCGACGGCGTCGGCTCGACCGAGCTCCTGCATATTTTTCTCTCGAATGCGCAGGGCGATATCAAATACGGCACATCCGGCCGTCCGGTGCCGGGCTACAAGGTGCGGCTGGTGAACGAAGCGGGCGCCGATGTGGCCGATGGCGAGGTCGGCGAATTGCTGGTCGATGCGCCGTCCGCCGGCGAAGCCTACTGGAATCAGCGCAGCAAGAGCCGTCATACGTTCCAGGGCCACTGGACCCGCACCGGCGACAAATACATTCGCGACGCCGATGGGCGCTACACCTTTTGCGGCCGCAGCGACGACATGTTCAAGGTGTCCGGCATCTGGGTGTCGCCGTTCGAGGTCGAGAGCGCGTTGATCACCCACCCGGCGGTGCTCGAAGCGGCGGTCGTGCCCGAAGCCGATCCGGACGGATTGCTGAAGCCGAAGGCGTTCGTGGTGCTGCGGGCGGATGCAAAATCCGACGGCCTGCACGAGTCGCTGAAGGAGCACGTCAAGCAGAAGATCGGACCGTGGAAATATCCGCGCTGGATCGACGTCGTCGATTCCTTGCCGAAAACCGCGACCGGAAAGATCCAGCGGTTCAAATTGCGGGACGGGGCGTAGGTTGGTGGTGTCAGCGCAAATGATGATCGTTTCTCGCGCGGTGGTAGCTCGTTCCCTCCCCCCTTGCGGGGGAGGGCTTCGACGAACGTCATGACCGCCCTCGCACCTTCCGGCAGCTTGCGCATCGGCGCCTCCGATCTCGAATACCGCATGATCGGTCCGGCGCCGGACGAGGCGCCGACCATCATCATGCTGCACGAAGGCCTCGGATCGGCCGCGCTGTGGGGGGATTTTCCGGACCGGCTGGCGGCGGCCACCGCCACCGGCGTGCTGGTGTATTCGCGCGCCGGCTACGGCGCCTCGACGCCGGTGACGCTGCCGCGTCCGCTCGACTACATGCATATCGAAGCGCTCGACGATCTTGCCCGATCTGCTCGACGCCATCGGCTTTCGCCGCGGTGTTCTGCTGGGTCATTCCGACGGGGCCTCGATTGCGGCGATCTATGCCGGCGGCGCCGGGGATCACCGGGTGCGCGGGGTCGCGATGATCGCGCCGCATTTCGTCGTCGAAGATGTCGGGATCAGGTCGATCGCGGAAACCAAAAGGGCCTACGAGACGGCCGGCCTGCGGTCGAGGCTTAAGCGCTGGCACCGCGATGTCGACAACGCATTCTACGGCTGGAGCGGCGCCTGGCTCGACCCCGAATTTCGCAGCTGGGACATCTCCGAATACCTCGCCTACATCCGCGTGCCGGTTGCGATCCTGCAGGGCGCCGACGATCAGTATGGGACAATTCGCCAGATCGAGATCGCGCAGGAAGAGTGCTATTGTCCGGTCGATGTGACGATCGTTCCGGGCGCCGGACATTCGCCGCATCGCGAAGCGCCGGAGGCGACGCTCGGTTCGATTGCGGAATTCGTTAAACGCATTTTGGTTTTGCATGAAGGCTCGGAGCACCGAGCCGCCTGAAGATTTGGTTGTGGCATTGCGCCAATGAATACTTTTTCCACCGCGGCCAATTTGCCGCTGCCGCGCTGGGCCTATGTTCCCGGCGAGAGCGCGGACGCCGAGGCCGATCACGACACCCTGTGGCATGCCAAGGCGCTGGTGCCGTCGCGATTTCGCGACTACGTACCGGCGCGGCATCCGGCGCTGCGCTACGGGATCGCGCTCAACGATGCCGGATATTTCTGGGAATCGCATGAGGTTCTGCAAGCGGTGTGGGCCGCGGCACCGCAGGGCGGCCGCGAGCGCATCCTGCTGCGGGCCTGCATTCAGATCGCCAGCGCCAACCTCAAGCTGCGGATGCAGAAGCCCCATGCGGCCGCGCGACTGCTGGGCGAGGCGCTGGCCGAGCTCCAGGCGCTCGGCGCGCGCAAGGCGGCCGTCGCCGGCGATGGATTTGCCGATGGTTTCCCGACCGCCGCGCTCGCGGCCGTTCTGACCTCCAGATTGCAGCAACCGTCGCTCGCCAAAGCCGATTGGGTGGAGATCGGGACTGCCGGCCGGACATGAAACAAAATGCAGATTTATGGCGCAGCGGGCCTATGCGGTCACCGCAACATGCATTATTATTCATGGTGAGTGGCGAGTAGCGAATAGTTGTTTCTGCCACTCGCTATTCGCCATTCGCCAAACAAGATCCCACCACGGGAGACCAAAGCCATGAACATCATGAACGTCGACTACTCGACCAAGATTCCCAACAACGTGAATCTCAGCGAGGACCGGCAAGTGCTCAAGGCGCTGGAAGGCTGGCATCCCGGCTACATCGACTGGTGGAACGACATGGGGCCGGATGGCTTCCAGCAATCGCTGGTGTATCTGCGCACGGCCTACTCGGTCGATCCGCGCGGCTGGGCCAAGTTCGATTATGTGAAGATGCCGGATTACCGCTGGGGCATCCTGCTCGCGCCGCAGGAGGAGAACCGCGTCATCCCGTTCGGCCAGCATTATGGCGAGCCGGCATGGCAGGAAGTGCCGGGCGAGCATCGCGCCATGCTGCGCCGGCTGATCGTGATCCAGGGCGACACCGAGCCGGCCTCGGTCGAACAGCAGCGCCATCTCGGCAAGACCGCGCCCTCGCTCTACGATTTGCGCAACCTGTTCCAGGTCAATGTCGAGGAAGGCCGCCATCTCTGGGCGATGGTTTATCTCTTGCAGAAATATTTCGGCCGCGACGGCCGCGAGGAGGCCGACGAGTTGCTGCGCCGCCGCTCGGGCGACGCCGATAGCCCGCGCATGCTCGGGGCCTTCAACGAGGCGACGCCGGACTGGCTGTCGTTCTTCATGTTCACCTACTTCACCGACCGCGACGGCAAGATGCAGCTGCACAGCCTGGCGCAGTCCGGCTTCGATCCCTTGTCGCGCACCTGCCGCTTCATGCTGACCGAAGAGGCGCATCACATGTTCGTCGGCGAAACCGGCATCAGCCGCGTGGTGCAGCGAACCGTCGAGGCGATGAGGCAAGCCGGCATCAGCGATCCGTCCGATGTCGCCAAGGTGCGCGCGCTCGGGGTGGTCGATCTTCCGACCATCCAGAAGAAATTGAACCTGCATTATACGCTCTCGCTCGACCTGTTCGGCTCGGAGGTCTCCACCAATGCGGCGAATGCCTACAATGCGGGCGTGAAGGGCCGCTATCGCGAGACCCAGATCGACGACGATCACCGTTTGCAGACCGGCACCTATCCGGTGCTCAAGCTGGTCGATGGCGAGATCAGGCGCGTCGACGAACCGGCGCTCACGGCGCTCAATATGCGGCTGCGCGACGATTACACCCAGGACTGCGCCAAGGGCCTGCTGCGCTGGAACAAGATCATCGCGCTCGCCGGCTACGACTTCAAGCTGACGCTGCCGAACGTGGCCTTCCATCGCCAGATCGGCGAGTTCGGCAACATCCATGCGACGCCGGACGGGGTGCTGATCGACGACGCAACCTGGAACAGGCGCAAGAGCGACTGGCTGCCTTCGGCGGACGACGGCGATTTCATCGCCTCGCTGATGACGCCGGTGACCGAAATCGGCGAGTTCGCTTCGTGGATCTCGCCGCCCAAGGTCGGGATCGACAACAAGCCCGGCGATTTCGAATATGTGAAGATCGAGACGTGAGGTAAATCCAAGCCGTCATGTCCGGGCTTGTTGTCCCGGCCATGACGACTAGGTTAATCCCACCCCTGACCCTTGATGCCCGGATTGGCATAGACGATGCCGCCATCGACCGCGATGGTGGCGCCGACCACATAATCTCCGGCGCGTGAGGCGAGATAGATCGCAGCCCCCGCCATGTCCTCATCGCTGCCGACCCGGCCCGACGGCACCCGCGTCGCCACCTCGTCGGCGTTGTCGCGCGCCGCCCGGTTCATGTCCGACTTGAACGGTCCCGGCGCAATCGCCGTCACCACGATGTGGTCGCGGATCAGTTTTGCCGCCATCCGGCGGGTCAGGTGAATCAGGCCTGCCTTGCTGGCATGGTAGGAATAGGTCTCCATCGGATTGACGAAGATGCCGTCGATCGAGGCGATGTTGATGACCTTGCCGGGCCTGTCCGCGGAGGCTGCGGCGCGCAGCGGTGCGGCGAGCGCCTTGGTCAGGAAGAACGGTGTCTTGAGGTTGAGGTTCATCACCTTGTCCCAGCCGCTTTCCGGAAACTCGTCGAAGTCCGCGCCCCACGCCGCGCCGGCATTGTTGACCAGGATATCCAGCTTTGGCTCGCGCTTTTTGATCTCGGTTGCCAGCATGTCGATGCCCGTCATGCCGGAGATGTCGATCGGCAACGCGATGCATTCGCCGTCATATTCCGCCGTCAGCTCTTTCGCGGTTGCCTCGCAGGGTCCGGCCTTGCGCGCGGTGATGTAAACCTTCGCAGCACCCTGGGCGAGAAAACCGCCGGCGATCATCTTGCCGATGCCGCGCGAGCCGCCGGTCACCAGCGCGACGCGGCCCTTCAGCGAAAACAGATCCTTGAACATGAACTCCTCCGGTTGATTTCGTCGGCGCTTTTGAGCGCGTGCGTTGCACGAGTCAAGGAAGGGACATTCCCTGTCGTCGGTTCGCGCTCGGGACGACAGCCAGGCCGGTCGACGCGGCGAAAACCGTTCCACATCGCCGCGGCGCGCAGGAACTCGTGCGCGCCGGTAAAGTAAGGCGCTCGCAGCCCGGCGCGGCTAACGGTATTGCGAAGCCGCTTCATCGAGAGTGGCTGGCCGGTTGAGGCCAGCGTCGAAATCAGCGGCAAACCGCCGATGAAACGGTTGGTCGGGTGGCTGCCCGCCGATTGGACCCATCCGCGTTATTTCCAGTTTGACAGCCCCGCAAGGGTTTGTTTTCTCTCGGTTCCCATACCCGCAGGACATCGAATGCACGGACTTTTCAGGTGGAGCAGCAAATGGTGGCCGGGCGTGATTCCACTGGTCGTCTTTTGGGCTATCGCGGCCTGGACCAATACCCAGCCGATGGAAGCGGATCTCGCCGCGCATAGCACCGCTGCGCTCAAGGATACCGTGCTCGACAAGAGCAGGATTACGGTCGCGGGGCGCGACGTCACGTTTGCCGCAGATGCATTCTCGGAAGATGGCCGTCGCAGCGCGCTGGCATCGGTCGAAGCTGTGCCGGGCGTGCGGCTGGTCAACGACGAAACCCGCCTCGTGCCCGAAGCCAAGCCGTTCGTCTGGTCGGCCGAGCGCGATGTGGTCAGGGTGACGCTGGGCGGCAGTTCGCCACTGCCGGCCAGCAAGAGCAAGCTGCTTGAAGCGGCCCGCGCCGGTCTCGGCGGCGTCGAGGTCGTCGACCACATGAGTCTGTCGCGCGGCGCTCCGTCGCATTTCGACAGTGCCGCGTTGTTGCTGCTCGATCAGATCGGGAAATTGAAAGACGGCAAGATCGAGCTTTCGGATACCAAGGTCAGCCTCTCCGGCATGGCGCGCGACCTTGGCGGCCGGGAAGCGATCGCGGCGGCGCTGAAAAACCTGCCGCAGGGTTTTTCGGTCGCCAGCAATGAGATCAAGGCGCCGCCTTATATCTTCCAGGCCTACAAGGATCCGGTCGCGGTGACGCTGACCCTGACCGGCTATGTGCCGGACAACAACGTGCACGCCGCGCTGGCGGCGGCGGCCCGGCGCAAATTCTTCGGCGAAAAGGTGGTCGACAATCTCAAGGCCAGCATCGGCGCGCCTTTCGGGTTCGCCGCCGCGGTGATGCCGGCGCTGGGCGCGCTGTCGCGGCTGTCGACCGGGACGCTCGTGGTATCCGACCGGGAGGTGAAGCTGTCGGGCGACGCGCTGTATGACGCGGCGGCGATTCAGATCCGCGCTGGCCTCGGCAAGGATTTCCCGAAGGACTGGCAGTTCAAGCCCGACATCTCGGTCAAGCCCGCGGTCGCGCCGGTGGATGCCACCGTCTGCCAGCAATTGTTTTCGGATCTGCTCGCCAAGGGAAGAATCCAGTTCGAATCCCGCCGCGCCACCATCGATCCGGATTCGGTGGGGCTGCTCGACCGGCTGGTCGAGACGGCGCAGCGTTGTCCGAACGCCAGTATCGAGATCGCGGGCCATACCGACGGCGATGGCGACGATGCCTTCAACCAGGCGCTGTCGGAGAAACGCGCGCAGGCGGTCACGGATTATCTGGTGAAAGCAGGCTTGCCCGCCGATCGCTTGACGGCGACGGGCTACGGCAGCACGCAGCCGGTCGCCGGCAATGATACCGACGAAGGCAAGGCGCAGAACCGCCGCATCGATTTCGTGGTGAGGTAACGCGATGGCATATCTGGCGACATTCCATTGGGGCTGGCTGCTGGCCTCGCTGCTGCTCGGTCTTGCGATGGGCTGGATCGCGGTGGTTCATCGCGGCCAGGGCGTATCGAAATCGACGTCGCGATGGCTCGCGCTGTTGGCGGCGGCGTTGCTTGCGGCGGCGCTTGCCCGGGTGATCCCGGGCCGCCCCGGCTACTGGCTCGACCTCGGCCTCTTGATGTTTGCGTTGTATCTGGCCGGATGCGCCGTCGGATCGTGGCTGCGCGACTGGGTGGTTTCGCGCCACACGCCGGCGGTTTGAGATTTCCTGACGGCGCCGCACGCGGTTTCCCGGCGAAATCCGCTGCCCGATATCATGCAAAGTTTACCACCTTGCGCGCAAGACTGAGGCGGAGGATTTTGCCGTCCGGGAGCGAATGCAGCAAAACTGTGCATCCGGCGCCATGAATTCCCCTAATATATTGAAGGAGCGCGTTTTATTGACGCCAAGCGAATTCCACTCCGGCCCAAAACGCGCTACCACGTCGGATCAGGAGCCGTCGTGGCGCTGGCGGGGCCAAAGCCCGCTCAGGTGCCGCCGTCGTAAGATCGCAGTTCGAGGTCTAGATGCTGGAAGCAATACGCAGGGCGATCTCGTTTCTGCGCCGTAGGCAAATCCTGCATAAGCTAGGTGTTGCGGTCAGCATCACGGTGATCGGGATCGCATGCTACGTGCTTTACCACATGTTGCGCGGCATCGATGTCGACGAAGTCGTCGAGGCCATCAAGCAGACCGAGTCGCGCCAGATTGCGCTGGCGGCGCTGTTCGTGGCGGCCGGTTACTTCACCCTCACGTTCTACGATCTGTTCGCGGTCCGCGCGATCGGCCGCGCCGATATTCCCTACCGCATCAATGCGTTTGCGGCTTTCACCAGTTATTCGATCGGGCACAATGTCGGCGCCAGCGTCTTCACCGGCGGGGCGGTGCGATACCGCATCTATTCCGCCTGGGGACTGAACGCGATCGACGTCGCCAAGATCTGCTTTCTGGCCGGCCTGACCTTCTGGCTCGGCAATGCCGCGGTGTTGGGGCTGGGTATCGCCTGTCATCCGGAAGCGGCGGCGGCGATCGACCAGCTGCCGCCCTGGCTCAACCGGATGGCCGCGTTCGGCATCATCCTCGGGCTGCTCGCCTATGTGGTCTGGGTCTGGATCCGGCCGCGCGGGGTCGGCCGCGGGCCCTGGACGGTGGGGCTGCCGGGCGGTCCGCTGACGATGTTGCAGATCGCCATCGGAATCGTCGATCTCGGTTTCTGCGCGCTGGCCATGTACGTGCTGGTGCCGGATGAACCAAACCTCGGTTTCGTGGTTGTCGCTGTCATATTCGTTTCGGCGACGCTGCTGGGCTTTGCCAGCCATTCCCCCGGCGGGCTCGGGGTGTTCGACGCCGCCATGCTGGTCGGCCTGTGGCAAATGGACCGGGAGGAGCTGCTGGCGGGGATGCTGCTGTTCCGGGTCCTCTATTATATTGCGCCATTCGTCATATCTGTAATCTTGCTGACGTTTCGGGAGGTTATCCTGGGGGCACGAAACAAACGCCTGCGCGAGGCGGCTCAGGCGCTCAACGCCCAGCCCAACCCCGAGGCGGCTTACGTGCGAGAGCGGGGGGACACCCGCACCTGACAATGCGAACCCGATGGGAAGAGCCGGCCAGATGGCAATAGAAGCTGCTCCTTCGTCCTTCTACTCGCCGTGGCCGGATCGGTTGCGGCATTCAGCCATCATCCTTCTGGCTGCCGCTATGGCGCTCGCGGTGCTGGTCGCGCTCGGCGAGTTGTCGCTGCTCCGCGCCGCGGCCGTCTTCATCTGCATCGCCGCGGCCGCGCTGGTGCCGTGGCGGTTGAACAACGCCGTGGCGTCGCGCGAAGATGTGCGCGGGGTCAACCCGGTCGAAGCCGCCGCGGTCAGCGCGGTCGTCGCCGGCATGCCGGATCCCGCGGTGCTGCTCGACCGCGCCGGCCGCGTCATTCACCTCAACGCCGCGGCGGCGCAGCTTGCGCCGGCGTTGCGCAAGAACGAGCTTGCCCAGTTCGCCTTGCGCTCGCCCGAAATCATCACCGCGCTCCGCGAAGCGATCGCGACCTCGGAATCCCGGCGCGCGACCTATCTCGATCATGTTCCGGTCGATCGCTGGATGGAACTGATCGTCACGCCGGTGCCGGTGCCGACCCTATTTGGCGGCACCGACAAGTGCATGCTGATGACGTTCCACGATCAAACGCCGCTGCGCCGGGTCGAGGAAATGCGCGCCGATTTCGTCGCCAATGCCAGCCATGAATTGCGCACCCCCCTCGCTGCGCTGTCGGGCTTTATCGATACCCTGCAGGGGCCGGCCAAGGAGGATGCCAAGGCGCGCGAGCGCTTTCTCGGCATCATGCATACGCAGGCGACGCGGATGGCACGGCTGATCGACGATTTGCTGTCGCTTTCGCGGGTTGAACTCTCCGCCCATGTTCGCCCGGACACGCTGGTGGATATTGTCCCGATCATCCGGCAGGTCGTGGATGGGCTGGAACCGCTGGCGCGGGAACGTCAGGTCGAAATCGACATCGATCTGCCTGAAGCGCCGGTGTCGATCGCGGGGGACCGCGAGGAGTTGTTGCGGCTGTTCGAAAACCTGGTCGAGAATGCGCTGAAATACGGCGCGTCCGGCGGCAAGGTTATTGTCTCGCTCACTTCGGCGACGTCGGGGGAAGGAGCGCCGGAGGTCCGCGTCATGGTGCGCGATTTCGGTCCGGGCATCGCGCCGGAACATCTGCCGCGGCTCACCGAACGGTTCTATCGGGTCGACGTCGGCGACAGCCGCGCGCAGGGCGGCACGGGGCTCGGACTATCGCTGGTGAAGCATATTGTTAACCGGCATCGCGGCCGGCTTTTGATCGAAAGCGTGCCGAAAAACGGCGCCACCTTCACCGCCTGTTTTCCCCCTGCGAAAACCCCATCTATCGGCTGAGATCCTCAGGACCGCCTGCGCACATCCCGAAGGATCGGTTCGTCGCGTCACGCTTCGAGACGCGCCCCCGCAGCCCAGTCTACGCAGGCTGCGTGAACTTGCCTGCTAGCGCGTCTGCTTCGGCGGCTGGCGGCGGCGGTCGCCGGCCGGCTGATAGGCGATCCGCGAGTGGTGCGCGCAATAGGGCAGGCTGGTCAGCGCCTTGCCGCCGCAGAAGAAGAATTCCGAACTGGAAGGATCGCCGATCGGCCAGTGGCAGGTGGCCTCGTTCAGTTCCAGCAGCGACAGGCGCTGGCTCATCGGCACCACATTGTCGTAGGCGATCGGATCGGGCTCCAGCTCCACTTCGAACGCATGCGCCAGCGCGGTATTGCCGCGCGAGACCGGACGCGCAACGCGCATCATGTGCTGGGCCGGGCGGGCCTTGCGCGGTCGCGGCGCGGCCGAGGAGGGGCTCTTGGCGCGGCCGGAAAGGCCGAGCCGGTGGACTTTGCCGATCACGGCATTTCGCGTCACATTTCCGAGTTCCGCGGCGATCTGGCTGGCGGAAAGCCCGCCTTCCCAGAGTTTCTTCAGTTGTTCGACGCGATCGTCGGTCCAGGTCAATACCGTCATCGCACTCTTCCCTTCGTGTCGCGCCGGCCATTCTCGAAGCGGCGTGGCGACTCTCATTCCGTTAAAATCCCTGCCGGCAGAATCCCTTAGCCCTCGCCGGGCGCGGAAAGCAGGCCCGGGCGTTTACGCCGAACAGTGGGACAGATAAGGATTAAAACCGCCGCACGAGATGTCGTACCCGACAACCCAGAGGCTACAATATGGCGTGACTCCGGCGCAAGAGTCCGCGTGGTTGCGTCCACATGTTCCGTCATTCAAGCACCGCAATCGCATTTTTTTCGCGGCAGCCCGGCATCACGGAGCGGCTTGGCCGGCGCGTCACCGGTTGACAGTGTCAGCCACCCGCATAGAATGCCTGCCACGTGCCGCCCCGAAAAGGCGGCACGTTTTGTTTTTCCGGGTCTGGTCGTCGATGCGATCAATGCGCGCATCGCGGCGGGCTCCAACCTTCAGTGATCGCCATGACCAAGAGCGCGACGTCGCATCTGCTCCCCGTATTCGCCAGAGTCGATCTCGGTTTCGAGCGCGGCGAAGGTGTGTGGCTGATCGCGACCAACGGCGAGCGCTATCTCGACTTCACCAGCGGCGTGGCGGTGAACGCGCTCGGCCATGCGCATCCGCATCTGGTCGCGGCGCTGCAGGAACAGGCCACCAAATTGTGGCATATGTCGAATCTGTTCAGGAGTCCGGATGGCGAGCGGCTGGCGGCAAGATTGTGCGAAGCGAGTTTTGCCGACTTCGTGTTCTTCGCCAATTCCGGCGCCGAGGCGATGGAATGCGCGATCAAGATCACGCGCAAATATCACGCCGCCAAGGGCCACCCGGAGCGTTATCGCATCATCACCTTCGACGGCGCGTTTCACGGGCGAACCCTGGCGACGTTGGCGGCGACCGGCTCGCCGAAATATCTCGATGGCTTCGGGCCGCCGGTGGATGGTTTCGATCAGGTGCCGCTCGGCGATCTCGAAGCCGTCAAGAAGGCGATCGGCCCGCAGACCGCCGGCATCCTGATCGAGCCGCTGCAGGGCGAGGGCGGCGTCCGCGCCGCGCCGCATGCTTTTTTCCGGGCGCTGCGCGAGCTCTGCGACGCCAACGGCCTGTTGCTGGTCTTCGACGAGGTGCAGACCGGCATGGGCCGCACCGGCGAGCTGTTCGCCTACAAGCGCCTCGGCGTTGCGCCGGACGTGATGTCGCTGGCCAAGGCGCTCGGTGGCGGATTTCCGATCGGCGCCTGTCTCGCGACGGCCGAGGCGGCGGCCGGCATGACGCCGGGCTCGCATGGTTCGACCTTCGGCGGCAATCCGCTGGCGGTTGCGTCGGCGAATGCGGTGCTGGACGTCATGCTGAAACCCGGCTTCCTCGAGCACGTGCAAAAGATGTCGCTGCTGCTCAAGCAGAAGCTGGCCTCGGTGGTCGATCGCCATCCCGACGTGCTCGCCGAAGTGCGCGGCGAGGGCTTGTTGATCGGCCTGAAGGCGGTGGTGCCGTCGGGCGATCTGGTGACCGCGCTGCGCGACCAGAAGCTGCTCACGGTCGGCGCCGGCGACAACGTGGTCAGGTTCCTGCCGCCGCTGATCGTCAACGAGGCGGAGATCGAGGAAGCCGTGCAGCGGCTCGATCGCGCCTGCGTCGCGCTTTCCGGCGATCAGTTGCAACGGGCGGCGGGGCAATGAGCACGACGCCGCGCCATTTTCTCGATCTCAGCGAGCTGCCGACCCGGGAATTGCGCAACATGCTCGCGGCCGGCGTCGCCATGAAGGCGAAGCTGAAGGCGCACGCCAGGCCGACACACCCGCTCGAAGGCAAGACGCTGGCGATGATCTTCGAGAAGCCCTCGACCCGCACCCGGGTTTCGTTCGATGTCGGCATGCGCCAGCTCGGCGGTGAATCGATCATGCTGACCGGCGCGGAGATGCAGCTCGGCCGCGGCGAGACCATCGCCGACACCGCGCGCGTGCTGTCGCGTTATGTCGATGCCATCATGATCCGCATTCTCAACCACGATGCGCTGCTGGAACTCGCCGCGTACGCCACCGTGCCTGTGATCAACGGGCTGACGCGGCGGTCGCATCCCTGCCAGGTGATGGCCGACCTGATGACCTTCGAGGAGCATCGCGGCCCGATCGAGGGCCGTACCGTCGCCTGGACCGGCGACGACAACAACGTGCTGGCGTCCTGGGTCCATGCCGCGGAACGGTTTCAATTCAAGTTGAATGTCGCAACCCCGCCGCAGCTCGCGCCGAACAAATCGATGCGGGACTGGATCAAGGCGACCCATGCGCCGATCATGCTCGGCAACGATCCGGAGGCGGCGGTGCGCGGCGCCGATTGCGTGGTCACCGATACCTGGTTCTCGATGGGCGACAAGGACGGCGAGCACCGTCACAATCTGCTGAAGCCGTATCAGGTCAACGCCAAGCTGATGTCGCTGGCGAAACCCGATGCGCTGTTCATGCATTGCCTGCCCGCGCATCGCGGCGACGAAGTCACCGACGAGGTGATCGACGGTCCGCAGTCGGTGGTGTTCGACGAGGCCGAGAACCGCCTGCACGCGCAGAAGGGTATTCTGACGTGGTGTTTCGGCGCCGTGGCGTGAGGGCTATTTGCGATCTCGCGTTCCCCGGATGCTGCGCAGCGCCATTAGCGCGTTCACGCGCGTCTTTCGACGCGCTATGTCTTGCGGCGTGGTGCGCTGCTGATCCGGGGTCCAAGTAACGACACAGATTGGGTCCCGGCTCTGCGGAGCAGCGTTGCAGGCTGCACCGCGTCCGGGATACCGACTGCCCCTTTCGTTCGCTGCCTGCCGACCCCAGATAAAGCGCCATGACTTCACAATCACCGGACATCAAAATTTCCCAGGAAACCCCGATCCGCGCGCCGTCGGCCGTACCGGTCGACGACGCGGCGCTGCCGTTCGAGGTCGCAGCCCTCGATCTGCGCGGCCGCCTGACCCGGCTCGGTCCGGCGCTCGACGATATCCTGACCAAGCACGATTATCCGCCGGCGGTTGGCAAGCTGCTCGGCGAGGCGATCGTGCTCACGACGCTGCTCGGCTCGTCGCTGAAATTCGACGGCCGCTTCATCCTGCAGACCCAGACCGATGGTCCGGTGTCGTTTCTGATCGTGGACTTCCAGGCGCCGGACCGCTTGCGCGCCTATGCGCGCTTCGACGCCAAAAGGCTCAAGGACGGTCAGGATTCCGGCGCGCTGCTGGGACACGGGCACCTCGCAATGACCATCGATCAGGGACCGGACATGAGCCGTTATCAGGGGCTGGTGGCGCTGGAAGGCGGCAGCCTGGAAGACGCCGCGCATGAATATTTCCTGCGCTCGGAACAGATTCCGACACGGGTGCGGCTTGCGGTCGGCGAGGAATGGCGCGGCGGCGGCGAAGGCCCGAAACATCGCTGGCGCGCCGGCGGCCTGCTGCTGCAATTTCTCCCCAAGGCGCCGGAGCGGGCGCGACAGCCCGATCTGCATCCGGGCGATGCGCCGGAGGGTGTCGTTGCGCACAGCGTGGCCGAAGACGATGCCTGGGTCGAAGGCCAGTCGCTGATCTCGACCGTCGAGGATGTCGAACTGATCGATCCGGATCTTTCGGGCGAGCGTCTGCTGTACCGGCTGTTTCACGAGCGCGGGGTGCGGGTGTTTCAGCCATTGCCGCTGCGCGCGCAATGTTCATGCTCGCGCGAGGCGGTGTCGTCGATGCTCGCAAGCTTTGCCTCGCAGGACCGTGCCGACATGGTGAAGGACGGCAAGGTGGTCGTGACCTGCGAGTTCTGCAGCTCGGTCTATGAATTCACGCCGCAGGAAGCCGGCGTGGAATAGGCGCTCAGCGCTGCTGCGCGCCGGTGACGCGCCAGATCGCATTGCCGACATCGTCCGCCACCAGCAGGGAGCCGTCGGGGCCGAGTGTGACCCCGACCGGCCGTCCATAGGACGCCCGCTCGTCGGGCGCGAGGAAGCCGGTCAGAATATCACGCGGCGGGCCGGCCGGGCGGCCGTTCGCGAACGGCACGAAGACGACCTTGTAGCCGCTCAGCGTGCTGCGATTCCAGGAGCCGTGCTGCCCGATTACCATGCCGTCCGGAAAGCCCGGAAGCGTGCCGGCGGGCAGCCAGCATAGACCCAGCGACGCGGTGTGCCCGCCCAGTGCGTAGTCCGGCCTGATCGCCTTGGCGACCGCGGCCGGATCCTGCGGCACCCGATCGTCCACCGTCTGCCCCCAATAACAATAAGGCCAGCCGTAGAAACCGCCGTCGCGGACCGAAGTCAGATAGTCGGGAGGGGTTTCGTCGCCGAGGCCGTCGCGCTCATTGACCACGGTCCAGAGCACACCGGTCTGTGGTTCCCATGCGAGGCCCACCGGATTGCGCAGGCCGCCGGCAAAGATGCGGCTGCTGCCGTCGGCCAGATTGAGCTCGTAGATGGCGGCGCGGCCTTCTTCCACGGCCATGCCGCTCTCGGCGATATTGCTGAGCGAGCCGACCCCGACAAAGAGCTTCTTTCCGTCAGGGCTCGCCAGCAGGCTCCGCGTCCAATGCCCGCCGGGCTTGAAGGTCGTGAGTTTCCGCCCTGGCGCGGTGATGCGGTCCACGCCCGCCGCATACGGGAAGGCCACCACACCGTCGGTGTTGCCGACATAGAGCGTGTCGCCCACGAGCGCCATGCCGAACGGCTGGCTCAGTCCCTCCATGAAAGTTTCGCGCCGCTCGGCGACGCCGTCGCCATCCGCGTCGCGCAACAAGCTGATGCGGTTGGCGCTGACGCCGAGCGCGTCGGCGCGTCTCATGGTGGCTTGCATCGCGTAGCCAAACACGCTCCTGACCGGTTCGGCGACCTGCTGCGCCTCGGCAACGAGGACGCCGCCATCGGGCAGTACGTGGATCCAGCGCGGATGTTGCAGGCCGGTCGCAAACGCATTGACCTTGAGCCCCGAGGCCGCGACCGGCATCTGCCCGTCGGTCCAGCCTTTGGCTGTCGGCATCTTGAGGGTCGGGAGGCTGCCTTGCGGCTTTGCCGCCGGGACCACCGCAGCGCTGCCCCAGGCCGGCGCATGCGCGACGCCCTGCCGGCGCCACAGGATCGCGGCGGCGCCGATCCATGCAACCAATCGCGCAAAAATGCCGGACAAGCTCATGTCATTCCCCTGTTGATCGCGCGCACCCTATCCGACGCCGACGCGCGTTAAAACCCTGTCGCCGACATGCCAACTCGCCGGTTCGCTCGAGTCATTACTGCTTCTGCTGTGGCTCCATGGTTCGAGACGCGGGCTTGCGGGCGTCTCGAAGGATGAAGCCAGTGAAGTGGAAAATGTTCTCGCATCAGCGAGCGCTTGCGGCCTCGCCGACCCGCACCTCGACAAAGCCGATCGGCTCCAGGTCAAAGCGATAATTCGCGTCTTGCTCCGGAAATACCGTCTTCATCACGCTTCCGGTCATCACCACCTGACCGGCCTTCAGCCCGACGCCGCGCGAAGCGAGCTGCGTGGCCAGCCACGCGACCGAATGGAACGGATGCCCGAGAATGTCGCGCCCATGCCCTTCGCCGATCGCGGCGCGGTCCCTGGTGGCGCGCCCCAGCACGCTTTCCAGATCGGGCCATGTCGTTGCAAATTCCGACAGCACGATGCCGCCGTTCCAGGAATTGTCCGCGACCAGCGTGAGCACATCGAGGTTGGCGTAGTCCGCGCTTCGATCGTCGACCAGTTCGATGGCGGCGCCGACACCGCCGATATGCGCACCGATCGTCTCGGCGGTATGTGGAATGTCCGTGACCGGAACGTCCGATTGGATGCGGACTGCGATTTCGAATTCCAGACCGAGCCGACCGAAATCCGAACGCCGCACCGTCGCGCCGGATTGGTGCACGCGTTTTGTGAGGACGACCCCTGCGATGGGGTGGTCAATGCCGCAAAACGCCTGCATCGCCGCCGACGTCAGCCCGACCTTGTAACCCGCATCTCCGCCGTGCGCGTGGCGCAGAAGCGCAACGTATTTCTGCTGGATATCGTAGGCGTCCGCGATCGTGGCCGGCGCCTCCGGCGGACCGAGCGGCTCGAAGCGCAGATTGGCCTGGTGTGCCGCGAGCAGCTTTTCGGCTGCGCGTTGGGCCGCGATGTCCTCCATGGAGCTCTCCCTTTTCGCAAATCTTAGCCTGCGACGGGCTGCGGTCAAACCAGGCCGCGCGAAGTCACCTGCTCAAATGGCGTTGAAGCGGCCTTCCCTCAAGAATACAACGGTTTGGTCGATGGCGAGGCGATGGCGGAGAAGTCCGTTATGCGAGGCCTTGATCGTGATGTGATCCGCCATGCCATTGAGCCGGGAGTTCTGCACCGGAATCGCGCACGCCTTCCTTGTCCCATTTGCCGTACACGAACCACACCGCGCCGAAGCTTGCGACCGCGAGACCGAAGAAGATCCACCCGATCGGAAGGCCCCCGGCCTGCAACAAGGCGACGAAGAGCGAGCCGGCCACCATGAAGGCCGCCTGCAGCACATTGCCGGCGGCAATCACGCGGGCGCGTTCGGAGGGCGCCGACCAGGCCTGGACCGCGGCGAAGGACGGGACCACGAACAGTCCGCCGCCGAAGGCGAACACCGCGAAGTCCGCCAGCATCCGCAGTCCCGCGAACGAAGTTGCGAAGGCCAGCGGTGAAACGTCGGTCCCGCGCGTGCTCTGCCAGATAGCCCAGGCAAGATCGAGACCGACAATACCCATGATGAGGGCGCCGATCGGCACCAGCGTCAGATTGGGGCGCACGTGACTGAGCTGCGCCGCGAACAACGAGCCGACGGCAATGCCAATGGCGAAAATCGCGAGACAAAGCGTCACCACGCCCTCGCGGCCGCCAACGACCCCCTTGACCAGCGCCGGCAGCAGCGACAGCACGACCGCGCCGACCAGCCAGAACCAGGAAACGATGATCATGCCGTCCCAAAGCCGGGGCTCGCGGTAAAGCGACTTCAGGAGGCCGACGGTCGAGGTCCATGGATTGGACGTGATCGCAAGGTCGGCCGCGGCGGGCGTCGTTGCGGGAATGCGGGAGGCAAAGGCCCAGGACAGCAGCGCCAGCGCGACGACGGCGGAGGAAACCCAGCCCATATGGCTGGAACCGGAGACGAACAGGCCGCCGGCGATGGTGCCGATCAGGATCGCCATGAAGGTCGCGCCTTCCACCAGCGCATTGCCGGTCGCGAGTTCGCCAACGGCGAGCTGGTCCGGAAGCATCGCGTATTTCACCGGACCGAACAGGGCGGCGATTACTCCGAACAGGCCGAGTGCGACGAACAGCAGCGGAACGGAATGCAGGAAGAAGCCGCCGGCGGCGAAGCCGGCCACAAAAATCTCGGCGAACTTCAAGCGCGTTGCGACAACCGATTTGACATATTTGTCGGCAAGCTCGCCGCCGAGGCCCGACAGGATGAAAAAGGGAAAGATGAAGACCGCGCCCGCGACCGTCACCAATGCATCGCCGTGCCCCGCGACGGCGCCGTAAAGCAGGATGATGACGAGCGCGTTCTTGAGGACGTTATCGTTGAGCGCCGAGCAGAACTGGGCCCAGAAAAGCGGCGCGAAGCGGCGTGAGAACATCAATTCCTTGATCATGATCTGTCCTGTTTTCGCCTGATTCTCCGGATGGCAAAGAGAACGATGGCGCGACCGCGTATGTCCAGTGGATTATGTTCGCCTTCGAAGTCATTCATCCGACAACTCGCTAGAGTGGACGGTGACCCGCTCGCTCTGCGGTGCAAGTTTGTTTTTCCAGGAAGACCCGTCCCGGACATCGCGCGCTGTCGTTAGCGGAAAGGCGTCCGGTGTGGTTTACGATCTTCAGGCGACTTGTCTTGCCAGAACCGACATGCCGACGAGCCCGGCGTCAGAGGCCGCGCGCCCTATCACGCGCTTCTTCGAGCAACGCTTCAACAAGCGAGAGGTTTTCTCGGAATCTACTGCCGTGCGTGGGATCGCGGATTGAATCTGCGACACGGCGCGCGTGTTGAACAGCGAGATCAAGTATCAAAATAACAGCTCGTATCTGTTCTTTAGTCTCGATCTGGAAACCCGACGCCCGTGCGCTTCGGGCCTCCCACGCATCCTCGACGGACGCTACGGATTCGTGCTGTTGGCTAGGCGGAATGGACGAAGTTGGCGAACGTGGCAGAAATCTGACGATGTTTGACATTGACATTGCCTTGTCGTGCTCAAACAGGGTTTCGACCAAGCGCCCCGAAGACGGCCATGAAAAACAGAACCTGTCGATGAGCTGGATCGTCAATTCAAAGCCCGCTATCACAGGCAGATGCTGTTCAGCTTGGACATCCGAGTGTTTCGCGTAATTGTCCTGGATCAATGCGGCATCTTTCAGTCTGATCTATTGTTATCAATGTTCAAATGACGCCATGATTGTCCCATTAGTGACGACGTTCTGCGGACATTTCGCGAGGTGATTTGGGAATTGCTGTAGTCAAGCTGGCATATTGCCGGCATAGCATTCGGACGTCCGACTCGAGGGTACGTCGACATGGATATAATGGCACATTGCCGTGCGATGGCCGCTTTCTGCCGCCAACATGCGCAGTTTGAAAACGAAAATAGTTCTTTCTGGATTGAAGAGGCGAAAGAATGGGACAGCCTGATAACCGAGTACTCCAAAGCAGGGATAGCGCGCGACAGCGGTTTGCTCTTGAACTCCCGCCAACGCTCAAGGCAGCCGTAATTCAAATAGAGTCAATTTAAGAACTTTGTTTTCGGAGCGAGACGAGCAAGCAAACATGGTTTGATCGCCGTTCGCATAACACTGCGCCCGCCGCCACCCGTTCATCTCAATTGATCTGGGACAAGGCGGTGTAGCCGACAAGGCGCTTTGATAGATTTTCAAAGATGGTTTGGAGCCCATGCGCATTAGCGGAAAGACCGTCACTCGCGTCGAGCTATCTGACGCGGCCTATCGCACAACAACCGGATTGTCGCGCACCGCGTCATCGAGCTTGGTTGATCTGGTGATAGAGGAAATCGCAAACGCCATCGCGCAGGGCGAAACCGTGAAGTTGTCGTCGTTCGGGACCTTCACGGTGCGCAGCAAGGGCCTGCGCGTAGGGAGGAATCCGAAAACAGGCGTTGAAGTGCCAATTCTTCCGCGCCGTGTCGTCCGCTTCAAAGCCTCGGAAATTATGAAGCGGAAAATCAACAGCACCAAACCCGGCAGGCAGACGGAGGCGGCCGCTCCGGATCTTGGGACAATTGCGGCCGAATAGGTTCCGGATTTCGGCGCGCCGACAGGCCTGCTCAAAAAAGGAAGGCGCGCCTACTTTCGTGCGGCCTCAGCCTCCTGCTCCAGCTGCAAAATATGGGCGCGTAGCGCATCGAACCGTTCTTCGGTGGCATCGCTGAACAGCGGATCCTTGTGACCGGTTACGGCCGAAGCGATCTCCGCCCAATCCTGCGGCTTGAGGGCCTCAAGCGCGGCAGGGAAAAAATCTCGATCTTCCATCATGATGTGGCGCCGCTCGTGCGCGATGAAATCGCGAACAATGGCATCGATGTTTTGCCGAGGAATTTCACGATCCGCAAGCACGCTCTCAACCGCGTGAGCGACGCGGCGCAAGCGTTCAGCCCCTTTTTGGTGCTCACGAGCAAGATCACCGACCTTCGCGGCCGCAACCGGATCGCGCGTTCTTAGCTTGGCAATGACCAGGTCTTCCTGCGGATGGTGATACACTTCCGGGTAGACTTCGAAATAGCTGATAACCGTGCGAATAACCTCGTAGTCGGGGCGATCTCCCCGATCGAAAACCTCAAGTTCTCGCTCGAGGACGGCAAGCAGTTTCTCAATATTGCGATGCTCTTTGGATAGGCGCTCAATGATCATGGCCGCGCTCCACGCAATAAAAATATCACTGGCGTTCGCAGCAGATATTGCGGCAGATCAAATCTGGGTCGGAATAAGGTGCGGCGCCGAGCTGCCGACATGAGACTGCGGCGAAGCCCCGATATCTGAACAAGCGTTGCCGCCCTAAATCTCGCCACGCATAAAAGGCCACCCGCGCGCTTCCTTGCCAAGGGCTGTGATCGTTTGGCTCAGTGGCAAGTCCGCGGCAAAAGGTCGCCCGCTGCCATGTGAAGCATTTCACGTTCGCCACGCGGGTCAAATGATACGTGATAATCGAGCTGTAGAACGCATCAAGTGAATCTGTATCCTGCGGCGCAGTGCGTAAGATTGCGCCAGGAATCTTCAGGTTTCGTTGATGAATTGGCTGAATCCTGAGCTGCGTGTCCTGAATATCCCTTGTTCGGATTGCCTGGATCCTGGTTGATTTTGCTTATGCTGCTTTAGGGCGACAAGTGCGAACGCGATTTTTCCACCTGAGGTGCCTCTCATGGGTGGCTGTATCTTAATCGTCACGCCTGAGTTTGAAGATTATTTTGTCGACGTTACCTGCCGAGCTTCCAACTTGGCCGCCCCGCGCTTTGCGCCCGCCGTTCGATATCCACGGAGGAACTGAGATGGCATCCACTCGCGGAACAGGCGGCACCCCGAAAAAAGCTGCGGCCGCTCAGAAAGCGGCATCAAGGCGGGCGGCACAAAAGGCGGCGCCAGCAGTGCAAAAAGCGGCGACAGGGGCAACCGCGACCACGGTGCCGGCGGGAGCGGCAGCGACGGTGAAGCTGTCGGGCATCGCGATCAAGACGGTGCTGACCAACCTCTCCACCCTCATCCAGAATGTCATTCAGTCCAATCAGCCATCGGTGCCGCTGCCGGGCACCATCCTTGGCACGTTGCAACAGCCTGACGGCACGTTCGGCAGCAACCTTGAAATCGAAGTGCTGCCGCCGCCCGCCGCCGCGACGACGGCGAAAACCTCGATCTTCGGCGCTACAACGTCGGGCTCGCAGGTGATCGCAACAGGGCTGAGCGATGCCAATGGCAATTTCTCAATTCCACTGCCGAGCGGGGTGGCGCTGCCGCCGGGTGTGCCGCTGACGCTGCGCGTGCGCGGTTCATCGCCCACCGGCGTGGTGCCACTGACGGTGCAGCCGAGCCTGCTCGGGCCCACGGGCTATCTCGGGACGATGCCGCTGCCGCAGAAGATTCCGCCGATCCCGCCAGCGATTTTTCAGGAGCTGAGCAACGCTTCCACATCGGAGGCGGGGCCGAAAGGCGGCTGCAACTGCAGCGGCCCGTCTGTGCCGACAGTGACGCTGGGCGACGACACGGACTGCATCCGCGTGCTGGAGAACCAAACGTCGTTCGACCAATATCCCTATGGAATATTCTTCCAGCTGATCGCGCCCAACCTCTATGCGGAGACGGAGAAGCTGCCGCCCTTGCAGACCGGCGTGTATCAACAGCCGATCCGCACCGATACGCCGCTGGCGCGCACCAATCTGAGCGGGCCGATCAGCATCGACGATTTTCGCCAGGGTCTGCTCACCGGCCCGGCGATCGTGGGGTCGCTGGGGCTTGGGTATGTATTGCGCTGCAGCCAGAAGTGGAAGTTTCAGGGGCTCGCGCTGGGAGATCTGGTTTACTCGCTGCCGCTGGCGCCGGGTGAACAGCAGCAGGTGGTCATCGAGGAGCAGACCACCACGCTGGCCGTGCAGGATACGGAGGCGGTATACGGGGTTGCGTCGGATCAGGCGTCCTCGCTTTCGGACTCGTCGACGCAAGCGACGTTCAATGCCGCGTTCCAGCAATCGGCGCAGGGCGGCAGCAGCTTCAACACCGCGTCTCAATCGGGAAGCCTGACCGCCGGGGGCGGGCTGCTTGGCCTGCTGGGCGGGCCGAGCGGAAGCCTGGGCGAGACTACGTCCAGCGGGTCCAGCAGCAACTGGATGGACGGGCTGCAGAACTACGCCTCGACGGCGTCGCAATCGGTGCAGAACTACGCCGAGCAGCAGTCGTTTTCGCAGCGACGCGCCCAGCGGACGGCGATGCGGATGGCGTCGGCGTCGGAATCGACCTCGGTGACGACGAAGACGATCAGCAATCACAACAAGCTGCACGCGCTGACGATGCAATATTTCGAGGTGCTCCGGCTGTTCGACGTAAGCACGTCGTACGACGGGGTGAGCCTGGTATGCCTGGTGCCGCTGGATATCGTGTGGTTCCTGCCGCCGGGGCAGGCCGAGCATTTGGATGACGTGATATCCGACAGCGATCTGTCGAGCGCTATCCAGTATGCGAGCCAGCTCAACAGCGGGCTGCCGAGCATTGCGTCCCAGGTGCAGAACGCAATCGGCTTTGCGGGAAGCGGGATCCTGGCGGCGCTGGCCGAGGTTATCATCGCCAATGTGACCGCGCAGCTTACGGCCGCGATGAACGAGGCGACGCAGCTCAACGGGATTCTGAGCGGGCTCAAAAGCAACCCGATCTACATCGCGCCAGCGGCCGAGGCGAGCACGGTATTGTCGCAGATCACACAGGCGCAGACTTCGATTACGAATTTTGACTCGTCCAATCAGGTCTCCAATCTGCAGACGGCGCTATCGCTGTTTCAGTCCTGCGCGGCACTCGCGACCGCACTGTACCAGCAGCTTTCGAGCCCTTCGCTGAGTGGCAGCTTGAACCGTGAGCAGGTGCTGGATCGCTATGCGGGGCTGCTCGCGCATTCGGACGTGCTGCAGCAATCGCTGCCGCGGCAATACGCGTCGGGACTGACGCGGCTGGAGAAATTCGCCTCCGACCCAAGGGCGTCGCTGGTGCTGGACAGCCTGGCGGAGGATGTCATCCAGTTCTCGGCGAACGCGTCCGTGCTGCCGTTCGACCATATCTACGTGGCGGCGGTAACGCGCTGGGGGACGCGGCTGGGGCCGGTGGAGATGGTGCAGACACCGCCGGTAACGGTGCCAGGGCAGTTCGATCCGAGCAAGGCGTTCAAAACGTCCGACGATTTGATGCAATACCTGCTGGGGCAGCGTAATCCGAGCAGCGGGTCCAACGCGACGCTGCAAGCATCGATCGCGTTGCCGCGGTCGCTGTCGCCGTGCGATGTCGTGGGGTTCGAAATCACCCGCGGCATGGACAGCTTCACCTACCAATTGGCGACGCCGCTCGATCTGTTCACGTCGTTCTTCGGCACCAATGGCTCGGCGTGGCCGAGCGGGGTGCTGGACGGGCTCGGGCCGCTGTTGGAGCCGCCGGTGGCGCCGGCGGCGACGACGTATACGGCGGCGCAACTTGCGGCCCAACTCGGCGCGCCGTATTTCTGGAATTTCAGCGCGAGCCTGACCGCGAGCGTGAGCGGGAACCCGGAAAACTATGTGAACCCCGGCGCCGGCAGCGTCGAGCTTCCGGCCGGCGTGTATCCGATCCCGGCGATGGAAGTGGCGCCACTGCTGAAATATTCCGACCTGATCCGCATCGAGAATACGCTGCAGCACGTGCTGCGGAACATGGTGCGTTACTCGAAAGCGGTCTGGCTGTCGCTGACGCCGGAAGAGCGGGTGATGCTGCTCGAGCCCTACCTGCTCTCGTTCCCTGGATTGTCGAGCTCCGTGCCGCTGCTGGATTGCATCGGCAACGAGGTGCTCGGATTCCAGGGCAATTGCATGATCATGCCGTTCTCCATCCCACCGTCGCTGGGTGACCAGCAGGGATGGCCGATGACGACGGGGCAGGTGGAGGATGCGCTTCTGCGGTTCTATCGACAGAGCGCACCACACCAGGTCACGCGCACGGCGCTGCCGACAAGCGGGGTGCTCGGCGAGGCGATGCTCGGGCATTGCTCGTCTGGCGAAAAGATCGACCTGACGCGGTTCTGGAACTGGCAGGATTCGCCGACCGATTCGGCGCCGGCGATCGGTACGGTCAACGTGCCGGGCAGCCAGGTGCCAACGCTGGCGGCGGCGCAGACACCGAATGCTCTCAGCGGGATGCTTCCGAACCTGGTCAACAATGTTCAACTGCCGCCACAGCAGGCGAATACCAGCCTGCTGCAAGGCTTGATCACCGCGGTGCTGGCGCAAAAGGGGATCGATCCATCGTCGGTGACGGGCGCGAGCCAGTTGGCGACGCTGCTTCAGGGCACACAGAGCGCGGGCAATTCAGCGCGGGCCAGCCAATTGCAGGCGAATACGGCGCTGACCTCGCAGGCCATCAGCACGCTGGGCACCATCGTGACGGGCGGCGGCTCGGGGGGCAAGGGCAGCGGCTCGGGCGGCGGCTCAGGGTCAGGGGGTTCGAATGGCTCGGGCGGGTCGAGTGGTTCAGGTGGCGGAAGCGGGTCGGGCGGCGGGGCGGGGGGAGATGCGCTGGCGGCGCTGATCCCGGTGATCCTCGCGGCATTGGCGTGAGGGAGAGAAAGCATGGCCATACCAGTCATCGTTTCCTTGGCGCCGATCTCCGGACCGGCCGCGGGCGGCACGATCGTGACGTTGACGGGCACCGGGTTCACCGGGGCGCTGGCGGTGGGCTTCGGGCCGACCAATGCCAGCGCGCTGTCTGTGATCTCTGACACGACGATGGTGGCCGTGAGCCCAGCAGGAAATGGCCCTGTTAATGTCACCGTCATCACGCCGGCGGGGATATCGGCGGTCAATGCCGCGATCCAGTTCGGCTACTCGGGCGCGGCGTCGAGCAGCGGCGCGACGAGCTATTATGTCGATCCAGCGCTGACGTCGCAGATCGTCGGCACACTGTTGAATTTTGTGCAGTCGAGCACGACGCCGCAGGCGGTGGCGGCGCAGAATGTGCTGATGCAGCGCCTGGCGCTGGAAGGAGATGTGGTGGGCTCGCGGCTGCCGCCGCCGAAAAACATCACGGAAATGGGAGGCTATATCAATCTGCTGGGGACGCTGGGCGAGACGGTGATGCGGGAGGAGACGCTCGCGGGAGCGCTCGGGGTGGCCGGACCGACGCCGTCGCTTGCGGCACTTTCGGCGCAGCCGCTTTCGCTGGTGAGCATCGCCAATGACCGGCCGGCCGGCCGCGCGCAGGCGACATTGCCGCTGGCGATTTTGGTGCGCAGCGACTTCCTGACGGCGTTCCAGAATGTGGTGAAGGCACTGCATGCGCAGGGCGCGACCTTGCCGTGTGCCGGGCCGTCGGCGCTGACGCTTCCAGCGGGCGGGCCGGGGGCGACGCCGCCGGCGGACCCGCTGCTATATCTGGGCCGCGTGCTGAATCTGGCGGGCTCGGCGGCGCTGGTGGACCCGACGACGGATCCGCTGGCGCTGGTGCGAACCGCGGGGAGCGGCAACCCGTTCGCGATTGCGGCGAACGTGCTTTCCGCCGGGACGGTGGCAGTGGCATCGGGCGCTTACGACGCGCTGGAGGTAAGCGGAGGCGCGGTGGTGACGGCGCCGGGCCTGACGCTGACCTGTGTGATGCTCGCGCCAGTGTTGGCGAATGCCGGGTTCTATCCGGCCTCGCCGTTGCCGCAGCCGGCGTCGCCCACGGACTCGACGTGGACAAGGCTGACAAATGTTACCGGGCTGGTAAGCGGGACGACAGTGCTGGGGGATGAGCTGGCGCTGCTGTATCCGCCGGAGGTCATCGCGGCGAGCGCGTTTGCGCCGATTGTCGGGTATACGTGGAACGGAACGGCGTTCGCGGCTTGAAGATCATGGCGGGGTGGGACGAAGCCCCGCTAAAGCTCTCGCTATACACTGCGGAACGCACAGCCGATTTCAGCGGATGATGCGATGGCCTTCGAGCGCTTCCGACGCGGAGGCTTGCTTCGCCGCTTTGGCGATTTGCGGTTTTTCCTGCCGCCCTCACGATCGGCTAGCCTGGATCTGTTTCGTCGCGCCTTTGGGACATGCCGGCGGATGCCGAGAATGTCTGCTTGTCGGGGGTAGACCGGAAGCGGTTGGCCCACGGGCAGAACGGCGAGATTGATTGACCCATCTCGGAAATTGCGCGGTTCGTTGTTGGAACCCGGATGATCCTGGTTCCCCAAGCACACCGACGCGCTTGAGAAATTTTCGGGTAATGTCGGCAATGGGCAATCGCCTACGTCCTAAGACCGAAAGCGCCAAACTGAAGGCGAAGTCCGAGGGGGAATTCGCATGATGGCGCGGACATCGATAGACGTGAGCAGGGTGGAACCGGCGCTCGGATATTGGAACCGAAAGGACGTGCAATGGTAAAGAACACGATTTGTCTCTGGTACGATAAGGATGCCGAGACCGCCGCTCGCTTCTATGCCGGGACCTTTCCCGATAGCACCGTGAATGCCATCCACCGTGCACCGGGCGACTACCCATCCGGCAAGAAGGGAGATGTGCTCACAGTCGAATTCAAGGTTGCCGGTATCTCTTGTATCGGCCTAAACGGCGGTCCCGCGGTCAAACATAACGAAGCGTTCTCGTTCCAGATCGCCACTGACGATCAAGCCGAGACCGACCGCTATTGGAACGCCATCGTCGGCAATGGCGGCCAGGAGAGCGCGTGCGGCTGGTGCAAAGACAAGTGGGGCATTTCGTGGCAAATCACGCCGCGTGTGTTGACAGAGGCCATGGCGGCGGGCGGCGATGAAGCAAAGCGCGCTTTTGATGCGATGATGACAATGAAGAAAATAGACGTCGCTGCAATCAAGGCGGCGCGCCGCGGCTGAGTCCGCTGCAAGAGAATCCTGTGATGGCTGCTGATGGCACGAACCGCCGGTTGAAAGGCGGGCAGAGCATGTCCGCTCTGCCCGGGTATTTCAGACATCAACTTGTTCCGCTATTGCCGGAGCGTCATCGACTTCGATGCCGAGGTATCGGACCGTGCTTTCGATCTTCGGGTAAAAGTCGGACAGCCCTCAAGTTGCCTGTCCGCCGATAGGTCAAGGCGGCTTTTGTTCGTCGCAGTGAATGCGTGCCAAACAGCCTCGGGTCCAGCCCGACGCTCCCGATCCAATCAGACGCAAGCCGGGCGTATTGGCGTGCCGTCATGCTATGGTCAGGACCTGGATGCCCGGCGAACAAGAACTCGCCTCGCCGTTTGCCAGTGATCCCCGGATAGCCTGCTCAATCGGTGCATTACCGGCTTCGGCCCCTGCACGGCCAATCTCGACCATGCACACGGCCAAGACCCCAGGCGTTCGCCAGCCACAGCGGAACCGTTTCCTCCTGAGGCCCATAGTTTATTACCGGCACTACGGGCCCGCCGCATGGATCGACCCGGTCGTCCTCGGGGCGATAACGATATCGTGGAACAATATAGTAATCCCAGTAAGGAGTTGTCTTTACCACGGGCACCCGGATGATAGGCCTTTCCCGTGGTTGACGAACGATCTTGGCGTTCTGCGCATGCGCTGCGACACCAAATATCCCCGGGTTGCACATCACCAGGGCGGTTCCGAGAGCGAACGCTACGGTCATTATCCTCATGCCTTGGCCTCCTTGCCACACAGCCTGGATCCAACTCGGACATCCGGCGACGTTCGACTTCGCGCCGCTGTTGTGGGTATATCGGACATCAAAGGCACCTGATCCGCAACGTCTCATTTTATGAAGGCCAGTTCACATTCTCGTAGCCAGCGAGGCGGCCGAACACCGATTGCCGCAACAGGCCGAGCTGGTAAATGCTCGTTAAGGGAAATCTGAACCTGGTAAGCTGGCCTGGCGCCGGAGTTTGTTGGGAAGTCTGACAAAATGCGGATTCTGTTCATCGGCGACGTGGTTGGAAAATCGGGCATCGGCGCCCTGTCATCGTTTCTCCCACCGTTGATCTCGCGCTGGAATGTCGATGTTGCGATTGTCAACGGTGAGAATTCGGCCGATACGGGATTTGGAATCACGCGCGATACCTACAGGGCGATAAGGGACGCAGGCGCTGATGCGGTGACTCTCGGCAATCACTCCTGGAATCGCAAGGAGGCGCTCGAAGTTGCCAACCAGGAATCCCGTCTCATTCGTCCCATCAACTACGTGCCGGGCACGCCGGGCTCGGGGTTGGTCGAGATCGACACCGGGAAAGGAAAGCGCGTGCTGGTGATCAATGCGTTGGGGCGCTTGTTCATGGAGCCTTCGGACGACCCGTTTGGCGCGGTCTCTCGGATTCTGGAGATACATCGACTGGGGCGAGACGTCGATGCAATCGTGCTCGACTTCCACTGCGAGGCGACCGGAGAAAAGCAGGCGATGGGCCACTTCTGCGACGGGCGAGTTAGTCTTGTCGTGGGAACGCATACCCATACGCCGAGCGCAGATTACCGTATTCTTTCCGGCGGCACCGCCTATATTACCGACGCGGGCATGACTGGAGACTACGATTCCGTCGTTGGCATGGATCGAAGGGAGCCAATTAACCGTTTTGCGACCGGCATGTCATTCGGTCGATTCGTGGCGGCGACCGGCATCGCCACGATGTGCGGCGTCGCCGTCGAGACCGACGATAAGACCGGTCTTGCGGTTCGGATCGCAGCTCTAAGGATAGGTCCACACCTTGAGGGACAGCAACCGAAATTCTGGGATTGAGCGGCTCTTGCCTATCGCGCACCGTAAAGAGGGCAACGTGTCAATCGGCGTTCAAATTTGACGCCTTTGGGCGCCGGGTTTTGGCGGTAGCGCTCGCACCGTCGGAGCTGGTCGGGGTTGCGGAGACGGTGCAAGCTCGGGCTGCGTGATCGTGGTCGCGGCTTTTGAAGCGCCAGCTGTCGTTGCCGGTCTCGACGATGTCGCAATGGTGGGTCAGGCGGTCGAGAAGCGCGGTGGTCGTCTTGGTCGCCGAACACGCTGGGCCATTCGCCGAAGGCGAGATTGGTGGTGACGACGATGGACGTTCGCTCGTAGAGCCGGCTGACGAGATGGAACAGCAGCTGTCCGCCGGATCGGGCGAACGGCAGGGAGCCGAGTTCGTCGAGGACGATGAAGTCCGCGACGCGGTCCGTTGCAACTGCAACTGGTTATCATCTGCGCAAATTGTGCCGTGTGACAGCATGCTATTGTCACGGTGCGTTCATCGAATCCAGTTACGCGGGTTTGCATGCAACAGGGCATGGGGATTCGAATGAACCGCTTCACCGATACGCTGCGAACGCAGCGCTTTGACGATTACCGCTACTATCATCAGAGCCGGATCAACCAGACACTGCACCTGATCAGCGCGGTGATCTTTCTCGCCTGTTATGCGCTGCTGTTCAAGAACCCGGCGCTCGCCGGGCTTGTCGGCTGGGTCGCGATGTTGACGCGGCAGACCGGACATTTCTTCTTCGAACCCAACGGCTACGACGCGGTCAACAAGGTCACCAACGAATACAAGGAAGCCATCAAGGTCGGCTTCAATCAGTATCGCAAGATCATCCTGTTGGTCGTCTGGGGATCGGCGCCCATTACCTTGTTTCTGTTCCCGACGCTGTTCGGCATCTTGACGCCGCCCGCCGACAGGATCGATTTCATCCGTCATGTCGGAGAAGTCTGGCTCGTGATAGGCATCGGCGGCGGGTTGTTTCGCGTGATCCAATTATCCATCACCCAGGATGTACAGACCGGCCTGATATGGGCCTTCAAGGTGCTGACCGATCCGTTTCACAACATCGCACTGTACTACAAGTCGCCGCTTGCGTTGCTGCGTGGCGAGTTGATCGACACAACGATCGGCACCGCGAATTGGGGTGGGGATGAGGCCGAGGAAGTGTCACACCTGACTTGAGCCCGCACGTAGATTCGACAAGCGGCTGCCTGACGGGCAAATCGTGCAGTTGTCTGTCCAGTCCCTTCCGCAAAAATATTCCGGTTCACTTCAGACCCAAATCACTTCTACATCCATTGTTATCCCGGCCCACACAGAGGGGCGTTTCGCGATCGTCACGGACGTTGGGCATGGGATGCGATGGACGCGGCATGTCAAAGGACGAATGACGTTGCGCGCGGACGGCGAAGTCGTGTGGTCCTGACGCCCCGACGCTGGCGTCAAGTTCGTGATGATGCTTCGCATCATACGGATGATGGTGGCAAGAAAGCCCGGTCACCAGGGAGAGCCCGAAATAAGCCGTAAAACCATTGCGCAGGGAAGGCCGGTGTGCCGGTGAACCTGTGGTGACTAACGCGTGTGCTTACTACACTTCGCGCACGCGGCTGCGGGTGCAACCGGCACCCGGCTTTCCCTGCGCCCTCTGATTTCGAGGGACATGAGATGCAAGCCTCGGGCGCATCGCGCGGCGAGAAGGTGGACGCGCGTCAGTCATTGCGAGCAAAGCGAAGCAATCCATCAAGCCGAGAAGCAAGAATGGATTGCTTTATCGCGGAGCCTGTCATCGGGCGCGCATTCGCGCGACCCGTTGGCTCCTCGCAATGAAGGCTTACGCTAATTCAGCACCCGCTTGCTGTCGGGACTGTCGAGTGAAAACGTCGGCACATCGATTTCGAACCGCTCGCCGCTCTCGCTCACCATCTGGTAGCGGCCGGTCATGAAGCCCGACGCGGTCGGCAGCGGCACGCCGCTGGTATATTTGAAGCGCTCGCCTGGCGCGAGCACCGGCTGCTCGCCGACCACGCCTTCGCCGCGGACTTCCTGCTTCCGGCCCGAGGCGTCGGTAATGATCCAGTGTCGGGTCCGCAGTTGCACCGTCTCCTCGCCGGTGTTGGTGATGACGATGGTGTAGGACCAGAAAAACTCACACCTCTCGACCGACGAGCGCTCGGGGAGGAAATTCGGCTCGACGGTGACTTCGATCTGGCGGGTAACGGCGCGGTACATGCGGACGGACTTTCGCAAAATTCGCTTGTATCATCGCTTCTATCATATCGAAAAGTTCCGGCGGAACCAATCGCCGGCCGGCATCCGGCGTGTCCAGTTGCGGTATTTTCTATCGTCGTTTCAACATAGTTCAACCTTAAAGCGCCCGCGATGCCTTAAACCTTCGCAACTTGCCTGCAGGCCAGTTAAACTCTTTCGAATCGCGCCGGCTGCGCAAAGCCGGTCTGTCCAGACGGTGCCAAATGACGTCCGTTGCCGATCGAATTGCCGGACCGCCCCTTGCGGGGACAGCGGATGCGATCGCGCCGGGCGCCGCATCGGCGTCGGCTGCCTTGTCGCCGCCGGCGAAGGCGCTTCCCGCAGGCGGCGAACGCGAATTGCGGCTCGATCTGTTTCGCGGCGTCGCGCTATGGATGATCTTCATCGACCATCTGCCGCCCAATCTCCTGACCTGGCTCACGATCCGCAATTACGGATTCAGCGACGCCACGGAAATATTCATCTTCATCTCGGGGTACACGGCGGCCTTCGTTTACGGCCGCGCGATGCGCGATTCCGGCTTCGTGGTCGCGGCCGCGCGCATCCTGCGGCGGGTCTGGCAGATCTATGTCGCGCATGTGTTCCTGTTCACGATCTTTCTCGCGGAGATTTCCTACGTTGCCACCAGTTTCGAGAACCCGCTGTACTCGGAAGAAATGGGCATCATGGACTTTCTCAAGCAGCCGGACGTCACCATCGTCGAGGCGCTGCTGTTGAGATTTCGTCCCGTCAACATGGACGTGCTGCCGCTCTATATCGTGCTGATGCTCTTTCTTCCCCTGATCCTGTGGCTGATGAAGTGGCGAGCCGACGCCACGCTGGCGCTGTCGGTGGTGCTCTATGCCGCCACTTGGCAGTACGACCTGCATCTGACGGCGTATCCGAACGGCGTCTGGGTCTTCAATCCGTTCGCCTGGCAATTGTTGTTCGTGTTCGGCGCCTGGTGCGCGCAGGGCGGCGCCCGGCGAATGTCGCGGATTCTTGCGTCGCGGATCACGCTGTGGATTTCGCTGGCCTATCTGTTAGCGGCGTTCTGCGTCACGCTGACATGGTATGTTCCGCAGTTGGGTCATCTGATGCCGCGCTGGCTCGAGCAATGGATGTATCCGATCGACAAGACCGATCTCGACGTGCTCCGGTTCGCGCATTTTCTGGCGCTGGCGGCTGTCACCGTGCGCTTGCTGCCGAAGGACTGGCCCGGATTGAAGTCGCCCTGGCTGCGGCCGCTGATCCTGTGCGGGCAGCATTCGCTGGAGATTTTCTGCCTCGGCGTGTTCCTGGCGTTCGCGGGCTATTTCGTGCTGGCCGAGGTCTCCGGCGGCGTGGTGCTGCATTTCATTGTCAGTATTTCCGGAATCCTGATCATGTCCGCCGCGGCATGGCTGTTTTCATGGTATAAACACTCCGCCGACAAGAGTGCGACGCGGATCAAAAGCACCGGCGGCAACGCCGATATGGCGGGAGGGGGCTTATGAGGTCCAACTCGCGGTCCATACTGGGACTGACGCTGCTGGCCGGTCTTTTGACCGCCACATTCGCGCGTCTCCGCGCGAGGATGCTCCCCAGAATTGCGACGTTCCGGCTTACCTGCTCCAGAGCGAAAGTCCGCTGCCCAAGGTCACCGATGCGGTGAAAAGCGGCCATCCGCTTGAGATTCTGGTGCTGGGCAGCCGGTCGTCGACCATCAACATGTCGGAAGGCAGCGCTTATCCTGGCCGGTTGCAGGCTCTGCTGAGGGAGAAATTGCCTTCGGTTACGGTTAACGTATCGGTAGAGCTGCGGGCCAAGAAAACCGCCGCGGAAGTTGCGGGCGACGTGGTCAAGATTCTGGAAGGAAAAAAGCCTACTTTGGTTGTCTGGCAGACCGGCACCGTCGATGCTATGCGGTCGGTCGATCCCGAGGATTTTCGCGGCGCCGTCGACGACGGGGTTGCTGCATTGCAAAAAGCGGGAGCCGACGTCATTTTGATGAATTTGCAGTATAGCCCGCGCACGGAAACGATGATTTCCGTGCCGCCCTACCTGGATAATATGCGCGTGGTGGCGCAGCAGCACGACGTTCCGTTGTTCGACCGCTTCGCCATCATGCGTCAATGGAACGATTCAGGAGATTTCGATCTGTTCAGTGCTTCGCACGGCCCCGAACTTGCCAAGCGCGTCCATGATTGCCTGGCGCGTGCGCTGTCGAAATTTGTGATCGACGCGGCGCATCTTGAACCATCCCAACAGAACTAAGAACTAAGGACTAAGTGTTGATGAGTTTTGTTCGCCCTTTTTGCGTGATTGCAGCGCTGGCCGTGCCGGCGGTCGCAGCGCTTGTGCTGTTGGCGCCGGCGTTGATGCCGCCCGCACGCGCCCAGGCGGTCCAGCAGGCGGCGCTGTCCGGCGTTGCCAAATCCGATAGCTCGAGGCCGCCGGCGTCGCAAACGATCGGCACGGGCAATGTCACCGCCGTCGACCAGCCAGGTTCGCCGCCGCCCAAGAGTCTCACCACCAAGGCGATCGAGAAGGTCAAGGAAGTCGCGCAGTCGGCCAGCGACATTTTCAGCCGCGTGCCGTGCCTGCCGCCGAAGGGCGGGGTCAAACCGGTGGGGTCGCTGCCGCATGTGGCGGGCAAGCTGGCGTCGGGCGCGCCGGTGACGATCATCGCATTCGGATCGTCGTCGACCCAGGGTTGGGGCTCGACATCGCCTGAATTCACCTATCCGAACCGGCTGGCGGCCCAGCTGCATCGGCAATATCCGGGCGCCGACATTACCGTCCTGAACCGCGGCCGTGGCGGCGAAGACGCGCCCGAAATGATGAAGCGGCTTCAGACGTCGGTGCTCGACATGAAGCCGGATCTCGTGATCTGGCAGGTCGGCACCAATGCCGTGCTGCGCGACCTCGATCCGGCCGAGACCGCGAAGCTGGTGAGCGACGGCGTCGCGCTGATCCAGGCGGCGGGCGCCGATCTGGTGCTGGTCGATCCGCAATATTCTCCGAGGGTCAACGAGCGCGCGCAAAGCGCCAGCCAGATGGTGAGGCTGCTCAGCAAGGTCGCAGCCCTTCGCCATGTCGGCCTTTTTCCGCGCTTCGAGGTGATGCGCGAATGGCACGAGGAGCAGGCGATCCCGATCGACAAATTCGTGATCGCCGACGGGCTGCACATGAACGACTGGGGTTACGCCTGCTTTGCCCAGTTGCTCGGCGACGACATCATCAAATCGGTGGGTCAGATCAAGCTCGGCGTCAACGTGCCGTCGAGCGTGCAGACCTATCGGCCGATGTGAGCCATTGCCTCACACCCGCTCCAGCGCCGTCTGCAAATCCTCGATCAGATCGTCGCGATGCTCGAGGCCGGTCGAGAACCGGATGAAGCCCTCGCTGATCCCGAGTTCGCTGCGCATCTCCGGGGTCAGCCGCTGATGCGTCGTGGTCGCCGGATGGGTGACGAGGCTTTTGGAATCGCCGAGATTGTTCGAGATCCGCGCCAGCTTCAGCGCGTTGAGACAACGGAACGCGCCGGCCTTGCCGCCCTTGACCTCGAAGCCGACCAGGGTCGATCCGGCGCGCATTTGCTTCTTGACCAGCGCGGCCTGCGGATGATCGGCGCGGCCGGGGTAGATCAATCGCGAGATTTTCGGATGCCGGGCCAGGACATCGGCGATGGCGGCGGCGGTTTCGGTTTGCGCGCGCACGCGGATCGCCAGCGTCTCCAACCCCTTCAGCAGTACCCAGGCGTTGAACGGCGACATCGAGGGGCCGGTCTGGCGCATGAAGGTGTGGATGTGTTCGGTAATGAACGCTTCCGACGACAGGATGATTCCGCCGAGGCAGCGGCCCTGGCCGTCGATGTGCTTGGTCGCGGAATACACCACGACATCGGCGCCGAGCGTCAGCGGGCTCTGCCAGATCGGCGTTGCAAACACGTTGTCCACGATCAGCCGCGCGCCGCCCCGATGCGCGATCTCGGCGATGGCGCCGATGTCGAGCACGTCGAGCGTTGGATTGGTCGGGCTTTCCAGGAAACAGCTCCTGGTATTCGGCTGCATCGCCTTGCGCCACTGGTCGAGATCGAGGCCGTCGACCAGCGTGGAGGAAATGCCGTAGCGCGGCAGCAGATCTTCCACCACGTAGCGGCACGATCCGAACATCGCCTTGGCGGCGACCACGTGATCGCCGGCCTTCAGCGGCGCCAGGATGGCCGTCGTCACCGCGGCCATGCCGGTGGCGGTCGAGCGTCCGGCTTCGGCGCCCTCAAGCTCGATCATGCGGCGTTCGAACATCGCGATCGTCGGATTGGAATAGCGCGAATAGATGTAGCCGGGGTCCTCGCCCTTGAAGCGCGCTTCGCATTGCTCGGCGCTGTCGTAGACATAACCTTGGGTGAGAAACAGCGCCTCGGATGTTTCGCCGAATTCCGAGCGGATGGTGCCGGAATGGACCAGCCGGGTCTCGGGACGATAATGAGCGGTGAGCGAAGCGGGCGCGGTAGATTTGGGCATGTGACCTCCATCGTGACCACCGAAATGGTCACAAAAAACCGGCCTGGAAAATTTCACAGGCCGGGATCACACGTGTCCCCGGCCTGTTTAGCGACTTATTTAACGTGGCTGCAAGCCGGCCGGCTCAAATCACCACGGGATAAGTCATGCTCTTATTCCGCCGCGCCCTTTCCGTCAAGCCGACCTTCGGATAACCGGTAAAAGTCCGTATTTTCAGCGTCTGGATGGCGCAAGCAGGGCGATCCCGAGGACCATACTGTGTCGTTCACGCTTCAACCCGACGCCAATGGCATTCTGCCCGACCGCATGATCGCGGCGATGGCGGATGCCGGGCTTATTCTGCCGGCCTATCCGTTTGTCGAAAGCCAGATCCAGCCGGCGAGCCTCGACCTGCGTCTCGGCGATATCGCCTACCGGGTGCGGGCCAGCTTCTTGCCGGGACCGGGTGCCACGGTGGCCGAGCGCATCGACGAGTTGAAGCTGCACGAAATCGATCTCACCGACGGCGCGGTGCTGGAAACCAATTGCGTCTACATCGTGCCGCTGCTCGAGAGTCTGGCGCTGCCGCCGGAAATCGTCGCCGCCGCCAACCCAAAGAGCTCGACCGGGCGGCTCGACGTCTTCACCCGGGTGATCGCCGACGGCACGCGGCGGTTCGACATGATCGGCGCGGGCTACCACGGCCCGCTCTATGCGGAGATCAGTCCGAAGACCTTTCCGGTGCTGCTGCGCGAGGGATCGCGGCTCAGCCAGGTCCGCTTTCGGACCGGCGACGCCGTCCTGTCCGCGGATGAACTCGACGCGCTGCATGATCTGGAACGGCTGGTCGATGCCGACGACGCCGATCTCGTCAACGGCGTGGCGCTGAGCGTCGACCTCTCCGGCGAGAACGCCAGGGGATTTGTCGGTTACCGCGCCAAGCGTCACACCGGCGTGGTCGATATCGATCGCCGCGGCGGCTACGCCGTCGATGAATTCTGGGAGGCGATATCGGCGCGGCCCGATGGCAGCCTCATTCTCGATCCCGGCGAATTCTATATTCTGGCGTCCAAGGAAGCCGTGCAGGTGCCTCCGGATTACGCCGCGGAGATGGTGCCGTTCGATCCGCTGGTCGGCGAATTCCGCGTGCATTATGCCGGCTTCTTCGATCCCGGCTTCGGCTATGCCGGCGCCGGCGGACAAGGTTCGCGCGCGGTGCTGGAAGTGCGATCGCGCGAGGTGCCGTTCATCCTCGAGCACGGCCAGATCGTCGGCCGGCTGGTGTATGAAAAAATGCTGGCGCGGCCCGATGCCCTGTACGGCCAGCGCATCGGCTCGAACTACCAGGCGCAGGGCCTGAAATTGTCGAAGCATTTTCGGGTGTAGTCGGCGTCGCCAGCCACCGCCGGCTTCGTCATCAAAAACGCACCGATATGCCGCTATAGATCTGCGCCTTCGGTGCGGCCTTGTTGAGGCCGAGGTTGAGGCCGACATCCAGGATCGTATGCTTGTCCAGCCGGAAATTCATGCCGGCATCGAAGGTGTAGATCGGCGGTGCCGCCGGGTCGGTTCCGGCCGAGGAAAACAGCTCGACCATTGCATTGGCGCCTTCGACGCCGGGAAGCGGGTGGCTGACACCGATGAGATTGACGAAGTTGGTATATCGGCGGCTATCGTCGGCGTTCTTCAATTCGTCCACCTCGGTCATCAAGGTGACGATGTAATCCTGGGGCAGACGCAAGGCGAGGGGTGCGATCAAACCGCCTTCGACCGCGCCATTGCTGATGACCGGGACCGAGGAGGGCACCTTGACATAGGGAATAATGGCGAGGCCCATGGGGCCGCTGTCATTGCCGAACAGGTTGATCTTGGTCCGCAGGAAGACATCGCCGAACCCTGCGCCGTGCACCACGCTGGCGCCGGTTGCGCTGTCGAAGGATTGCTGGGATTGCAGACCGTTGAACTGGATTTCAAAATCCGCCCAATTGGTGATGCCTATTTTCAGATTGGGGTCGAAGGCCTCAAAGCCATGCGTCGTGATCCCGAGATATTTGGAATAGGTGTAACTGACGAAGTCAGTCTCGATCTCGACATGACCGGCGTCGATGGTGCGGACGGAATATCCCTTGGTCGGCCGGTCAGGCGTGAACTTTCGCATGTCGTCGTCCGGCGTCGGATCAAACAGATTGTAGCCGCTCTTGTCGGGAACGTCCGCATTGGCGGCAGTCGCATCATCTGCGCGGGCCGGACAGGATAGTGCGGTGAAGCTGATCGCCAGCCCGGCCAGTTTCACTGCGCGTCCCCGACATGTGAGATTTCTCCGAAGTACGTTAGGGGTCACTTGGACTGGTCCAGGTCATGTTGGCTCGGGCCGCCTTCGAGGCCGGCGCTTCCTCAAGGTCAGGCCTGCAAAGCCGACAGTCTGCGAGAGAGCGGGAAAGGAGGCAAACGCGGTTGTCTCTATTTCCACCGCTCCTCTCAATCTTATCTTCGAATTCGAAGACAAAATAGATGGCTGGATAGATGGCTGGAAAAATTCTCATTTCGCGAGGTGACCGGAACGGTTTTCGGTTCCGATTTCTTGCTCACGCGCTGCAAATGGCCCGGCATGGATGTCGGTTGCCAAATAAAGCAGCACTCGCTTGAATCCTCACCCCGACGATCAACGGATCGTGACGCTTACTTGGTCGATGGCGTCACGCGCCACACCGCGTTGCCGACGTCGTCGGCTACGAGCAGCGCGCCCTGCTTGTCGATCTTGACGCCGACCGGCCGCCCCTGCGCCTCGCCATTGCCGTTGAGGAAACCGGTCAGCACGTCTTGCGGTTGGCCCGAGGGCTTTCCGTTGGCAAACGGCACGAAGATCACCTTGTAGCCGGCGCGAGGCTTGCGATTCCACGAGCCGTGCTGGCCGACGAAAGCGCCGCCGGCCATTTCAGGCGGAAACAGATTGCCGGTGTTGAATGTCAACCCAAGCGAAGCCGTGTGCGCGCCCAGCGCGTAATCGGGCGCAATCGCTTTCGCCACCAGATCCGGCCGTTGCGGAACGACGCGGGTGTCGACATGCTGACCGTAATAGCTGTAGGGCCAGCCATAGAAGCCGCCATCCTTTACCGAAGTCATGTAGTCGGGCACGAGATCATTGCCGAGTTCGTCGCGCTCGTTGACCGCCACCCACAGCGCGCCGCTCTGCGGCTGCCACGACGGCCCGTTCGGATTGCGCAGGCCCGACGCGAACACGCGCCACGCCCCGGTCGCGCGATCGACTTCGAGAACGGCGGCGCGATTGGTCTCGGCCTCGATGCCGTTTTCGCCGACATTGCTGTTGGAGCCGACGGTCGCATAAAGCTTCGACCCATCGGGACTCGCGGCGAGATCCTTGGTCCAGTGATGATTGAGAGTGCCCGCGGGCAGGTCCGTCAGTTTCACGCCGGCCGCGGTGATCCTGGTATCGCCGGCGTGGTAGGGAAATTTCATGATCGCATCGGAATCGGCGACATAGAAATCATCGCCGACCAGCGCCATGCCGAACGGCGAATGAAGCCCTTCGAGAAAAACGCTTCTGGTCTCGGCGACACCGTCACCATCGGCGTCGCGCAGCAGGGTGATGCGGTTAGCACTTGTGGTCCCGGCGCCGGCGCGGCCCATCACCATCTTGGTGATCCAGCCCTTGATGCCCCTGGTATCGTCGGGTTTCGGCGGCGCGTTGGTCTCCGCGACCAGCACATCGCCATTGGGCAACACATAGAGCGTGCGCGGATGATCGAGCCCGGTGGCGAATGCATTCACCGCCATGCCCTTCGCGGGCGTGGGCTTGCCGCCGGCGGGCCATCCGATCGCGGATGCGACATTGACCGTCGGTATCCACGAATGCTGCGGAGCCGGCAAAGTGGGCGAAGGCCCGAAGGTCTGTTCGACGGCAGGGGTCTCCGGCTCGTCGCAGGCTGCGAGAGGCAGCGCCAGGGCGCCGATCCACATCGCCAGCAATAATCTGTTCCGCATGTTGGCTCCCTGGCTATCGCCAGACAATACGAAAAACCGGCGGACGTTCACAGCGCCTGCCATGAAAGTGATCGGGCTAAATCCAGCACTTCGACCGCGTCTGCAATCGCGCAGACCGCCATTGCGCCCAACGCGCATGGAACCGGGCTCGTTCGGTGCTAGGAAGCGGCCGCGGCGCGGCATCAATCGGGCTGGGAGACCAAATTGTCCGATATCAGCGTTGCCGAAATTCCCGTAGCCGACGAAATTCCTGTCGCCGCTGCCGACCCGCTGCCGTTTCGTCCGATCGCGGTGCCGGCGAGAAATGTGCTGGTCGACGGCCCGGTTCTGCGCACGCTGCTATGGCTTGCATGGCCGAACATCATCGCGCTCAGCGCGGGTACCTGCGTGGTCATCGCGGAGACCTCCTATATCGGCCGGCTCGGCACCGCGGCGCTCGCGGCAATGGCGCTGGTGTTTCCGTTCGTGATCCTGACCATGACCATGTCGGGCGGCGCCATGGGCGGCGGCGTGTCGTCGGCGGTCGCACGCGCGCTCGGCGCCGGCGACAGGGACCGCGCGAACGCCCTGGCGGCGCATGCGCTGCTGATCGGCGGCTGCTTCGGGCTGGCCTTCACGCTGGTCATGCTGATCTTCGGACCGGCGCTGCTGCAATTGCTCGGCGGACGCGGGGAGGTGCTGGCGCGCGCGGTGGGCTATGTTCAGATCTTCTTCGGCGGCGCGCTGCTGCCGTGGCTGATGAACACGCTGGCCGCGATCCTGCGCGGCACCGGCAACATGAAATTGCCTTCGCTGATCGTTCTCAATTCCGCGGTCTGCCAGATTGTCCTCGGCGGTATCCTTGGCCTCGGGCTCGGACCGGTGCCGCAATTCGGCATGCGCGGCGTGGCCGCGGGCTCGCTGATCGCCTACTCGATCGGTGCTACGATCATGGCGTGGTATATTTTCTCCGGCCGGGCCCGCATCAAGCCTGCGGTCAGAGGGCTTCGAATCCAGCGTGGCATGTTTTTCGATATTCTGAAGGTCGGCGCCGTCTCCTGCTTCTCGCCGCTGCAGTCGGTGCTGACGATCACCATCTTCACCCACATGCTGGCGCAGTTCGGTACCGAAATCCTGGCCGGTTACGGCATCGGTGCCCGGCTCGAATTCATGCTGACGTCGTTGGCGTTCGCGGTGGGAATTGCATCGGTGCCGATGATCGGGATGGCGATCGGCGCGGGGCGGGTGGCGCGCGGCAGGCGGATCGCGATGATCGCGGGTTGCGTTTCGTTTATATCGGTGGGCCTCGTCGCCACCGTGATCGCGATCTTCCCCGATCTCTGGGTCGATATCTTCACCCGCGATCCCGGCGTTCGCGCCGCCAGCCGGCAATATCTGGCGACCGCGGCGCCGATGTACGCGTTCATCGGGCTCTCGATCTCGATGTATTTTTCCTCGCAAGGCGCGGCAAAGGTTTTGGGTCCCGTGCTGGCGCAAACCGCGCGGCTGGTGTTCGTGGCAGCCGGTGGCGGCTGGCTGTCGACGCATGACGCGACCGCGGCGAACTTTTTCACATTGGCAGCGGCGTCGATGGTGGTGCTCGGCGTGCTGTCCGCCGCCAGCGTCGTTCTGACCCGGTGGGGGCCCAAGAGAGGACTGCAGACGGACACTGTTGCAGACCTTCGTTGGAAAATGCCCTAGCGATGTCGGCGACGCCGGTGGTGGCCGTATCCGCCGCCGCCGAAATTGGCCATCTGCATCAACTGCGGAATCATGCTCATCATGTCGCTGCCGCCGCTACCGCCGAGCATGCCCATGAAGTCGCCACCGCCCATGCCCATTCCGTAACCTTGCGGCGTGAAGCCCGAGCCGCCACCGAAGCCGCCGGCCATGCCGCCAAATCCACCGCCGCCGTTCTCCATCATCCGGCTCATCATCGGCCCCATGGTTTGCATCATCTGGCCGAAGCGGCGCTTGCCCATCTTGGCTTTCATCATTTCGAGCATCGGCGCCATCTGGGTCATCATGTCGCCGCCTGCTTCTCCGCCGGCGAACTGGGCCTTCGCCGGCGCTGAGGTCAGCGCAAAAAGCAACAGCAGCACGGCTACCCGGCTCACCGCCTTCTCAGCTCCATTCATGGTTCCGCTCCTCGCATGCGCAAGCTCCGCAGGACGCGGTGCCATCTCGACGCACGCGGCGAGGCTAAAGCTGGGCGAGCATCCAGTTCTGTGACGAAGATCACGTCTGCGCGGGATCGCGCGCCAAGGCTTTTGTTATGAAGGCTTTTGTCATGGCAGGCTCCGCCTGCTCCATCTGGCCGCCGATATAGAGCGCGATCTCGTTGGGCAACAGATCGACGATCCAGACCAGCCGGCTGCGCGCGTCGCCATCGGCGAGCACCTGCACCGACGCGTTATAATGCTTCACCCGCTCGCTGATCACGGCATAGACCAGCCGCCGCCTTGCGTCGTCGCAATCGACCAATAGCTCGCGCGCCACCGTGCCATTGGCGAAGGTGACGATCCGCGCGTCGCCGTCGAGGCGTGCATCGAGCACAAATCCCGGCGCCAGCCGCCGGTGCACGGCGCCGAAATCGCGAACCGCGTCCCAGACCTGCTCGGGCTCGGCATCGATCGGAATCTCCTTGTGGATGGAAGCCATGGTTACGATCCTGTGTTGGGCCGTCATTGCGAGCGAAGCGAAGCAATCCATCAATTCCAGGAAAGTGGGTTGCTTCGTCGCGGAGCCTGTCATCGGGCGCGCATTCGCGCGACCCGTTGGCTCTTCGCAATGACGGCAGTGAGCGTCGTCGGGACCCGATTGTAACTACGTGCAAACCGCCTCGACGTTGTTGCCGTCGGGATCGATCAGGAACGCGGCGTAATAGGTCGGGCTGTAATCGGCGCGCGGGCCGGCTGCGCCGTTGTCGCGGCCTCCCGCCTTCACGCCGGCGGCGTGGAATTTGGCGATGGCGGCATGATCGGGTGCGCGGAACGCGATATGGCTGCCGGCGGCGGCCGGCCCCTTGTGCAGGTAAAGCCAGAGCGCCGGCTCGCCCTTGGGTCCAAAGCCCGCGCCGGTCTCGTCGCGCGAACACAGGACATATCCGAGCGGCGCCAGCACGGCGGTATAGAAGCGCACGCTGGCGTCGAGGTTGCCGACTTTCAGTCCGATATGGTCGTACATGATGGTCTCCTGTTGAGGCGCGTTCCAAACCGCGCGGTCAGGAGACGACCCTAGTCAGTGCAGCGCGAGCCGATCTTGGAGAATCTTGCGCATCCCGCGCGAGGCCCGACGGAACCGCAGCGGCGAGACGCCTGCGGCGCGGTGGAAGGTGCGCACGAAGTTGGAAAGATCGCCGAACCCGACGTCATAGGCGACATCGGTGACCGGCCTGTCATCGTCGGCCAAAAGGCGCGCCGCATGGCGCAGCCGCGAGCGCACCAGATATTGATGCGGGGTAACGCCGAGCACGTCCGAGAACAGCCGCAGAAAGTGGAACGGGCTGATGTCGGCCTGCGCGGCGGCGTCCTCGAGGTCGATCGGCCGCCGCGAATGGGCGTCGATCCAGAGCGCGGTTTCCACGGCGCGGCGGCGATCCCGCCTCGTGGCCGTAACCGGCTTCGCCCGTCGCCCGGAGACCACCTCGACAAAACGGCTGGCGAACAGCTGTCCCACTTCGTCGAGACCGATATCGCTCCGGCCATCGGCCGCGGCCTGCGCGAGCTCGCCCAGCACCATCAGTTCGGGCAGCGGCGGGGCGGAGCCGATCTGCCAGATATCGGCCCGGTCGCCGATCGTTTCCACCAGTTCCGGGGCCAGAAAAAACGACAGGCACTCATCGCCGCAGACGTGATCGTGGCTGCAGACATATTCATCGCCGGGATGGCCGACCAGGACCGATCCGGCCACCAGCTCGAAGAAACGGCCGCGGCTGCGGCAGCCGAAACTGCCCTTGCGCACAAAGGAGATCGAGTGGCAGCGGTGCTGTTCCACGAACGGCGTGTCGCCCGGTCCGGCGCTGCAGCGGAAATCAGACACCGAGATAGATCGGCGCTGCAGCAGGGTCGTGATGTTCATGCCGCGATTTTAGCCGTGCGGGCGCGGTGGGGCAACGGGAAGCAGCACGTCGAACAGGGTCTTGCTGCTCATGCCGCCCGCGCCCTCGATCGACAGCAGCCGGCGCTTGGAAATGGCGCCGCCATTGGGGGAAATCTTGTCCGCATAACTGCCGGCTTCGAGCACCCGATGGCACGGCACGATGATCATGAAAGGATTGCGGGAAATCGCCTGCGCGACCGAATGCGCCGCGCCTGAGGCCCCGAGCTTCGCTGCGACTTCGCTATAGGTGCGGGTCTCGCCGCGCGGAATCGTGCGCGTGAACTGGTAAACCCGCACATTGAAGCCGGGTATGCCGCGGGTATCGAGGGTGACGTCGGAGAGATCGGCCACCTGGCCGCGCAACGACGCGACGATGCCCTCGATCGCAATTTCGACATTCAGCGGCGGGCGGAGTTCACGGGCGTCGGGGTATTGGCGCAGCAACCGGCCCCGGGTTTCGATCTCGCGCGCTTCCGGGAGTTGCACGCCGACAACGCCAAGATGGCCCCATGCGATACCGCATCGGCCAATCGCCGTATCGAATACCGTGTACCCACGCCCCGACATACGCAACCACCCCAGGGGCATCATAGCACCGCCGCAAAAACGCGCATCTGGAAAATAAGAACAGGCTTAAGGCCCCCGGTGCGGCAAAACGCCCATCCGCCGCTTGGCGGATCGGGCGGTCTCGGCTAAATCAGAATAGCGAACGGCCGCGGGCGTAGTTCAATGGTAGAACGGCAGCTTCCCAATCTAATCAGCAGAATTTTTACCCCGTTGCGAGATTCGCCCGAAACCGTTGATTAAAGCCCATGTTTCGCAGGCTTCTAGTGTTATCGTGATGCCTCGACGGCTGAAAATCCCAACATCCGAACTAGTCAAATGGCATCATAGTGACATCACGATGGCACAACGATTTCAAAGCACGCACAACGGCAAAGCTCCGGTTCATTCTGATCCAAACGCGAAACGCAAACCGCGCTTGCTTGACGAAGATCACATCGAAGCGTTGCGCGAGTTCGCCGACGATAACGAAGAGGGACGCGGCTACTATCCCGACAGCAAGGTCTTCGGCCTGACCATCTTCCTCGGCGCGAAGTCTACCGTCTGGCGCTTCCGTCAACAGGGGCGATCTAAGGGCAAGCGGTCGTCTGTATTCAAGACACTCGGCAACTGGCCTGCGATGGACGAGAATGAGGCGCGCAAGCAGGCCCTGATCTATTCGGGCGCGGTCGCCGCTGGCACCGCTGCCCCGGGCAAGCGCCAAGCGATACCGTTTAAAACGGCTTTTGAAAGCTACCTCGCCCATCTCAAGGCGCAAGCCGAAGCCAAAGGCAAGCCGCCGCGATGGTGGCTCAATGCGTGCAAGCTTTCCGAGGCGCACATCATGCCGCAATGGGATGGTTGGACGCTCGCCGAAATGTCCGCCAACCCGCGAGCCGTGAAGACGTGGCATGCGAAGCTCTCGAAGACCATCCCGACAACTGCGGACCATTGCGCCCGGCTGATCAGAGCTTGCTACCGCGAAGAGGCGCGGCTTGATCGCACGCTCAACCCGGCGGCATCGCCGACCTCGGGCATAAGGCTTGGGAAGATCAAGGTCTCGAAAGCCGTGCTCGACTTCCCAGACTTCTCGGCATGGCGCAAGGCATGGGACAAGATCGAAAACCCAGTTCATAAGGGCTACCATCTCGCCGCGCTGCTGACCGGCTGTCGGCCAACTGAGCTTGCCATGATCCGCGAGAGCGATATCGATCTCGACGCACGGCGCATGATCATTCGGAACGCGAAAGCCGGAAACGATATCTCGCTGCCGATCACGGGCGAGATTGCTTTGGCGCTGGCGATGGCCATCAACGCGCCTCCGCAAACCATCACAATGAAGGGCCTTCGGGGAATGACGCGCGGCGAGGTCCGCGTGATCGAACGAAAGAAACTGCATCACGAGATCGCGGCTCCCGATCTTGTCTTCCCGGGCGTTCGTCAAGCTGGCCATCGCTCGGGCCTTCCGGTCTCGGGCAACGCGCTCCGGCATACTTTCCGTAGCATCGCGGTCTCGCTGGAGATTTCGGAGATGCTGATTTCGTTCCTCATGGGGCACAGTCTGCAAGGCGTCTCCGCGAGTTACACAAACGAGTTGATGATCGCGAACTCGCAAGCTCTTCGAGAGGCGCAAGAGAAGATCAGTCGCCGGATTTTCGAATTGCTCGGGCTCATGCTCTTCGGTCATCCTGAAGCCCCGCTCGTGCCGGACGCGCCGAACAGGGTCGAAGCGACCCGGAAGAAGAGCAAAGCTGCCGCTCCGGCCCGCATCGCTTGAGAAGGGGCAGGGAGGGCACTGGAGGACGTTAGAACGAGGGCGTCAGCGCGGGCGGGAACCCAACACGTGCGTCAATGTCGCGCTTGTTCTGAATAAAAGGTTAGCGGTCGCGCGCCGACTTGGGGCGCGACCCTCCCACTGCGTATCCATGCGTGGTGGGTTCGCGTCATTTTGACATCTGACGCGATGAAAGCTCTGCAACGCGCACATAACATCTCTGTGCAAGGCAGAAGGAGTACCAGTTTGCGATCAGCGGGGTTTGAGAAATAGCAACCAACGAGCGGCGGGAATTGAGCGGCCCAATGTCTCAGTTGGATCAATCCCGCCACTTTGACCGCGCGCCGCTCAAGCGCGTCAGTCACCGCTATTGCTCTTCCGGCTCCGGACCGACTGTTTGATCGATATTGAGCAAATCCGTCGGCTCAGGTTCGGCTTTCGTCTCCACGAATTCCGTCACGACAAATACACCCGGAACCGGCTCCTCGATTACGTCGACAATCGTCGTTTGAATCTGCGGAGTCTCGACAATCATCATTTCGGGCTGCGGTGTCTCTTGTTGGGTCGGCGTTCTCCGTCGTCTCGAAGCCGACTTCTTCGCACCCGATTTCGCACCCGATCGCCCCGACTTGGCGCTCGTTTTCTGCCGTTTTGCTTTGGTCTTGACCGGGCGCTTCGCGGCCTGATTCTTTGGCGTTTTCGCTATCTTGGCGGCCTTTTTAGATGCCTTTTTAGGCGCCTTTGCCCTCCGCGCTATTGCCCGTTTGGTCCGTTTGGCCATCACACACTCGCTTTGATCGAGCCCCCGCGCAGGGCGCGGTTGTCTTAAGTATCGACGCAATCGCAAATAAAGCAAGCCGGCGCAAATGCTTACGGTCATGTCAGCCCTCCCCATGACGGCCGAGAATATTCCAAAATCGCCGTTACGAGCCAACAGCTACACTACCGCGCGTTCGGCGGCGGCTTCAACAGATGGGTCACCTCGCTCGTGATCTGGTGCACCGCTGCATCCTCCGATGCGACCCGCTGCAGGGCGATGCTAAAGCCTAAGCGGTGGCATAAATCGTCCAGACGATGCCCTCGCGTCTCCTCGACCAACTAGTTCAGCATCGGAGCTGCCCCGTAAGCGGTGTCTCCGACAAGCCGCTCAGGCTTAGGGCCGAAGCGCTCCTCGGTCCGCTCGATCACGGTCTTTGCCGCGCCGACCTCGAATGGCGCGGGATGTGATTACCTCGCTCATAGAAGAAGCAGAGCGGGGCTCGATCGGCTTTAGACGAGCCGCCGACATCCGCCAAGAGGATGTCGCCAAGCGGTTCAAGGGGACCGGTGTGATCGGAACCTATCTCTTCCATTCGCGGCGGGCAGCGATCTCGGCGTGTTCGCCATCATTTATCTCGCCCTTCGGAATAGACCAGGCTCCGGCACGGTCCTCCAGGATATACCAGCAGGACCTCCAACTCGCCGCCGGGCTGACGATACATCAAGATGCCGGCACTAGTCTTACTGCGTCATAAAGTTTGGTACTTCGGCAGGTTCCTGATCGGAGCGGCGCAGCACGGACATCGCGGCAAGTTTTTGACGAGGGCGAGAACGAGCCGTCGGCGCATGGTCGCAATCGAGTTTGGAATGTGCCGCTCGGGCCGCAGCGGTGGAGCCTCTGGGTCTGTAACCTTCGGGAATGGCAGGCGCCTGGAACATCGCGGTGGGACGAGATGCTGAGGGGGAAATCGTCTCCCTTTCGGAGATCAGGAACCCGTAGGCCGCGATGCAGAGTGTGGCGTGATGGTGGAAGCCGCGCCATCCTCGCCCTTCGAAATGCCCGAGCCCGACCTCCTGCTTCAGCTCCTGATAATCGCGCTCAATGCGCCAGCGTAGCTTGGTGAGATCTACCAGGTTGCCGAAGGTGATATTTTGCGGAAGCGTCGAGAACCAATATTTTGTCGGCTCGGCCTCACCTTTCGGCCACTCGATCAACAGCCATTCTTCCGGGCGGCTCTTGGTAAGATTGTAATCGCGATGGGCGACACGGATACGCAACCGGGCAAAGCGCGAGGACAACTGTTCGGCCGAGCCTTCACGCCACACGATCTTGCGCCAGGCTTTTGCCGGCAAGCCCAAAGCAAGCTGCTTGACTGAGGTCGGCCGATGATTGCGATCACGCCGTATCAACTTCGGCGGACGTCCGTGGCCCGACCAGGTTTTGGGATGCAACGGCGCCATGCCCGGCGCCCATACCGTGGTGTTCGGCAAGATGCCAGCCACATAGGTCAACCCCAGTGCGCTGATGCTGCTGCGCAGTTCCGTGTTGCAGCCATATCCGGCGTCCATCAGCACCACACCGAGCGGCAGGCCGGCTGCACTGGCCGCACGGATCTGCTCGAGCGCTATCTCGGGCTTGGTCCTGAAGCGGATATCCCCGGGCACGCCTGTCTTGCGCCGGCGTTCATCGTCCGCCGCCCACTGTTCCGGCAAATACAGGCGATACGCCACCGGCAGGCTGGCGTGGCGATTGGCAATCGATAGCGACACCGCGACCTGACAATTGTCCTGCTTGCCGAGTTGACCACAATACTGCCGTGCCACCCCTACCGAATGCCGGCCCTGTTTGGGGAAACCCGTGTCGTCGATAATCCAGGCCTCGATCTGCCCATGGCGCACGATCTCCGGCAGGACCATCTCGCGCACCTTGGCCAAGACCTTCTCGTCCGACCAGCGCCCTTCGCCGACAAAATGCAGGAGTGATTGATGCTGCGCTGCCGTCCGCTCAGGTGCGGTCACCGCCGCCATAGCCTCTACGCTCTTGCGCTCGCATGGCATCATCAGGCCAACGCAGTAATCCCGCAGCGGCCCGGCACGGTCCGCATGGCCGATCACGCTCACAAGTCCCTCGACATATGCTTCAAATCGCGATGCACTGTCAGCCGCTATTGGGTGATCCATCTCAGCTCCTCATGCCGAAAAACGAATCTCCCAAAATTATCAAGGATCCCAAGCTCCCAAAATGCGACTTTCTGACTCAGTAAGACTAACAGGCTGTTGAAGAACTCAGCGCGTTCGCAAACGTAGCCTAATGTCCATTTCGACGATGCGCCAGCGGCCGGCAAAGGCCTTGGCAAAGCCAGGCAGCCTGGCCATCAGCAGAGCTTGGGCAGCCGCACCAGATTGTAGGCGGCGGCAGCGAAGGTAAAAGCCCATGCGACGCGATCACGGCCACGGAACCTTGACTGCTCTTGCCCGGCGATGGTCTTGATCCAGCCGAATGCCTCCTCGATGCGCTTGCGGATGCGCTGGCTGACGGCATAGCCGCCGTGCCGGGTCGTTCGCCCATCAATTGCAGAACTACGGCCGTTGGTGTTCTGCGCGATATGCGGCGTCACGTTCATCGAGCGTAGCTCGTTGACGAAGTCTTCTGCGTCGTAGGCTTTGTCGGCACCAAGTGTGATCGCTGTTGGCCGGTCGGCACGAGGCTCGATCATGTGCAGCGCGGCTGGATGAGGCAGGTCAGCCTGTCACAACCATCAACGAGAGCATTCATAGAAGTGTGTGATTGCACGATACGCGGCGCCCGCGCAACCCCCCTCGCCAATCTCGATCGCGGGCGGCCTCGCGCAGAGACCCCATAGCTCGGTAGCGGCTCGACCCGTGGCGGCGCGCCTCGCGCGCGCGTAAGGCCAATAACTAGGGTTAACGCGGCGGCGCCGATCCCGGCAAGGTTTTCGCCCTGTTGAAGGACCCCAACACTTGGCCGCTTTGGAGCATGTTCGAATTGGCAGAACTGCAGAGCCCCGGTTGTGGCGACCGCCTCCGCGTCGGTGCAGTTAGGATTTTTCGCACCCGGACTTCTTGCGCCCGCGAGCAAATCGTCGAACTCGTTCCTGATCGCCGATTGAGCTACATGCTGCTATCGGGAATGCCGCTCCGCGACTATCAGGCCAACGTCGATCTGGCGCCGTTGCCGGATGGCGGCACCTCGATCCGCTGGCAGTCTTCGTTCGATGCAAAATATCCGGGCACCGGCTGGTTTTGGCGGATGGTCATGAACCGGGTCCTCAGGAATACGGCTGAAAAGCTTGCCGCGGGAGCGGAGAATCCAGCCATCGTATCGGCCGCGTTCAATCCTAAAGGATCGCGGCAAGACCCCCATGGAAGAGAGCAATGCGGGCGAAGGCCAATTGACCGTTATCATCGGATTTTGGCTATCTGGTGCGAGCCGCCCCCCGGGGGAAAGTGTTTGTAGGTGCCCGTTTCTCGTTCGCGTCTCGCGCTGCCGCTGCAGAATATGGGCGCCTCTGTGGGGCCCGACCGACGCTTCTCGAAAGGCTGCATCTGGCGCGAAGCGGTCGTTCATTCACAAACACCCATCAGTCCTGAGTCAAAGGCCGACTGTTCCAAAACAATTGATCTGCGATTTTCATGTCCGTCGCCGATATGATTGTGTTGCTGGGTTCCTGAAAGGGAATTATTAGCCATTCCCGCACCGTGGGCGGGGACGTTAACTTAACGAACCGTGGACGCAGATTATAAAATGTTGGGGCAATTTTATCTGCGGGTCTACGCATGTTTCAGGTTTTTACCTGCCTGACTACCCAGCACGACTGGCGCCTAGTCGTTTTGGCAGGCTTCGTTTGCCTTTTGTCGAGCGCGTGTGGGCTAAGCCTGTTCTACCGGGCCAAGGCAACATTTGGTCGAACTCGCTTGGCGTGGGTGGGCTTGGACGCTGCCGCCGCCGGATGCGGCATCTGGGCAACCCACTTCATTGCGATGCTCGCTTACGACCCAGGAATCAGCGCTGGCTATGATCCCGGTTTGACGGCGGCGTCGCTGATCATCGCCGTGGCAATCACCGGCGTCGGCCTTAGCATCGCGTTAAGCAACTCCTCTCGATGGTCCGGTCCGATTGGAGGAGCCGTCATCGGTGGCGGCATCGCCGCCATGCACTTTACTGGCATGATGGCTCTTGAGGTGCCGGGGCACATCTCCTGGTCGGTCGAGCTTGTCCTGGCTTCTCTCCTCTTGGGTGTCTTGTTTGGAGGCGTGGCGTTTCTCGTGGCCACGAGGCGTGACGGAAGACGGGATTACTGGTTCGCCACCTGCGCCCTGACGCTTGCTATCGTTTCGCATCATTTTACGGCAATGGGCGCCGTCACCGTCATACCCGACCCGAGAATTGTGACTAACGCCCTTTCTCTGTCGCCAACCTCGCTTTCGCTTATCGTCGCCGGGGTTGCGACCATCATCCTTGGTATGTCTCTCGTTGCAAGCATGAGCGCGCGGCAATCTCAAGACAAGTTGGGTCAACAGAGGGTTCTTCTGGATACCGCGCTGGAGAATATGTCGCAGGGATTGGCGATGTTCGACGCGGACGGCCGGGTCACCCTGTGCAATGAGCGATACGCTCGGATGACCGGAGTGCCCTATGCGGCTGTTCACGGGCAATCGTTGCTCGAGCTGTTCAAATTGCGAAGGGCTGCGGGTGACTTTCCAGACGATCCCCAAGAAGTCTTCGGGCGAATTCTGGCGGACATGCGTTTGGGAAAATCCGCCATGAGGATCATGCACACCCTCAAAGGCCGGTCGATCCGAGTGATCGAAGAGCCGATGACCGGCGGCGGTTGGGTAGCGACCCTCGAAGATATAACCGCATGGCGAGAGGCCCAGGAAAAGCTTGCGTATCTGGCGCACCATGATCCGTTGACCAGCCTGCCGAATCGAACGAAGTTTCGCGAGGACCTGGAACAAACACTGCGTCGGGTGAACCGCGATGGACGCGTGGCGGTGCTTTGCCTTGACCTCGATCATTTCAAGGAAATCAATGATTCGCTGGGTCATCCGATCGGTGATGATTTACTGAAGGACGTTGCCGGTCGTCTCCGCACGAGTGTTCGCGAGGGCGATACAGTGGCAAGGCTTGGCGGAGACGAGTTTGCAATCGTGCAGGCTGGCACTGACCTTCAGGCATCCGAATCATCATCGCTCGCTGAACGCCTCGTCGAAATCGTAGGGGCGCCGTATGCCGTCCAGGGGCATCAGCTCAATATTGGCGTCAGCATCGGAATCGCTTTTGCACCCAACGATGGAGAGGATCCCGATCAGTTGCTGAAGAACGCCGATATGGCCCTATACCGTGCCAAGGAGGACGGCCGCGGCACCTATCGTTTCTTCGAACCCGGCATGGATGCCAGGGCGCAAGCTCGGCGCTTGCTGGAGATCGACCTCCGCGCTGCGCTCACGCGCGACGAATTTGAGGTTCACTATCAGCCCATTCATGACCTAAATACGGATCAGATTACCGCGTTTGAGGCCCTCATTCGCTGGAGGCATCCGCTGCGAGGCATGATTTCGCCCATGGATTTCATCCCGCTTGCCGAAGAAACGGGATTGATAACGCAGCTCGGGGACTGGATTCTACGAAAGGCGTGCATGGATGCGGCCGCCTGGTCCAGGGAAGTGCGCGTGGCTGTCAACCTATCTCCCGTTCAGTTCAAGAATTCCAATTTGGTGCAATCGGTAATTTCCGCGTTGGCTGCGTCCGGTCTGGCACCCGGACGTCTGGAGCTTGAAATTACTGAATCCGTTCTGTTGCAGGACAGTGAGGCGACTCTTGCCGCTTTGCACAAACTCCGAAGTTTCGGAGTGAAGATCTCGATGGACGACTTTGGGACGGGATACTCGTCCCTGAGCTACCTCCGAAGTTTTCCCTTCGATAAGATCAAGATTGATCGGTCCTTTGTTCATGAACTCGCCACACGAGAGGACTCGATGGCGATCGTGCGTGCGGTCACAGGCCTTGGGAAAAGCCTAGGCATCTCGATCGTTGCCGAAGGCGTCGAAACGAACGAGCAACTAGGGTTGCTTCGAACTGAAGGTTGCACTGAGGTTCAAGGCTTCCTCTTCAGCCGCCCACGACCGGCTCAGGACGTTGAAGCGATGTTATCTTACGGATTCGAACGCGGAGCAGCCTGATCCTCAGCTCCGTGTGGCGAGCTATACACGAGCCGCTGGACGAACGGAGTTCGTCACCTATCAGACCTCGGGCTCGGAGGTTCCGATATGAAACCGCGCCAGGGTAGTCCGCCATCTGACTTCGACCTTGAAGATAAGGGTTTGCCCCCCCAGTGAGGTCGCGTCCCATTCAAAAAGCGACAGGCTCGTGGCAAATTCTAACCTCGCTTTGGTTTTAAATATCTGGTGAACCCGCCCGAACGGCAATTTCACCCCAGTCCGATTTTACGGAACATTCAGGTATCTCCGCTATCAATGCTTGTTGGCTAGAACGGCACTCTAAAGCGCTCAGGATGAGCGATGCTAAATGCAGCACTTTCAATCGTCGATGAAGTCGAGACGGCGATAAATGCCGGGTCCGCGGAAAAGCGCTTGGAAACAATCAAGCGCGTTACAGATCTTTTTCTGGCGTCCGCGGGCAGTTTCGATAAGGAGCAAATCAAGCTATTTGATGTTGTACTCGAACGCCTCGTAAAAACGATCGAGATTCGGGCCATCGCGGATGTTAGCGCCCGCATTGCTCTTGCAGAAATGAGCAGTCAACTCGCTCCCATTGCCCAATCGCCGTCTTCGGTTGTCCGTCGCCTTGCAAAAAACGACGAGATCACCATCGCCGGACCTGTTTTGGCGGAATCTGCTCGTCTTAGTACGGACGATTTAGTCGAAATCGCGGAAACAAAAGGTGAGCAGCACCTGCTGGCCGTTTCAGGGCGCTGGTGGTTGAACGAAGTCGTCACCGATGCGATCTTGGCCCGACGGTACCCAATTGTTAGCCGCCGGATCGTCAACAATCCCGGCGCGCGCGTTTCAGCAGCCGGATTTGCGATCGTCGTAGCGCAGGCAGAATCCGATCCCGAGCTTGCCGTCGAAACCGGGATTCGGGTTGATCTACCTCCGGAGCTCCGTCATCAGCTATTGAGCCGTGCGACAGAAGATGTCCGATCGCGGCTGCTGGCACGGGCACCACCCCACATTTTCGAAGAAATACGAAGTGCGATTGAAACCGTCGCAGCAGGTGTAAATCGCGAAATGTCCAAGGCTCGCGACTTTACCGCGGCCAAGCGCCTCATGACACTGCTAAACGCCAATGGCGAACTCAACGAGGCGACTTTATTCGGATTCGCTAAACAGCGAAAATATGAAGAGACCGTCGCTGCGCTTGCCGCGCTATCGCAATCCACCGTCGAAGTGATCCGCCCATTGATGCAAAGCCTTCGCGACGACGGCGTGCTCATCCCTTGCAAGGTGGCTGGCCTCAGCTGGGAGACAGTAAGCGCGATCCTGGAGAGCCGCTTTGCAACCGGATCGATGGGTCCGCAGGAATTGGAAAAGATCAGAGGTCAATTCGCTCGTATCACAAATGACAACGCCCGCCGCCTGCTGAGGTTTTGGCAGGTACGAGCGTCGTCCTCACCGTCAAGTGCAAATTGATCTGGTGTATTTGGCTTTAGCATCTCGTTAATATTATAGCCGGAATTGCCGGTGGCCTTATGCCTTCTTGGTCATCTAGTTCTTCTACTGGAGATGCATTCCGGTCAAACTCCGTGACGTCTGTCGAGGCAAATCGAGTTGGCCAGATGACTGAAACAAAGTCGTTTCTGACGGATCTGGAAGATGCGGTATCCCGCGGGACGGCAGAAAGCTGTCTTCAAGCGTTGTGGCACGCGACCGATATTTTAATTGCCGGCCAATATTCTGAAGACCAAATTTGGACCTTTGGCGAAGTCATAGGACGGCTTGCGGACGACATCGAAACCGCCGCGCGCGTTCAACTCGCAAACAAGCTCGCTCCCAGCAACAACGCCCCGATCGAAATAATCAAAAAGCTTGCGTTTGACGATTCGATCGACGTTGCAGGGCCCGTCCTTCGGCAGTCGGACAGGCTCGACGACGGAACGCTAATGGCCAATGCACGATCGAAGAGCCAACAACATCTTCTCGCTATTTCGCAACGAAAATCGGTCTCTGATGATGTGACTGACATTTTGGTCGTGCGTGGCACTGCGGAGGTTGTCAACTCAGTCGTAGCAAACAATGGCGCACGACTTTCAGGTTCGGGTTTCCTGCAGCTCCTCAGGCGCTCCGATGATGACCACATTCTTGCAGAGCATCTTGGTCTGCGCAAGGACATTCCCAGGCACGTCTTCCAACAATTAATTGCGAAAGCGTCTGATGAGGTAAAACGCAAGCTAGAGCGACAGCGCCCCGAAATGGGGATTGAGATACGCGCCGCAGTTACCGATGTAACCGGAGCGGTTCACGCCAGATTCGGACCTGCATCGAAAAATTATTTTACTGCGAAACGAACCGTGAGCAAATTGCATCAATATGGCGGCCTCAATGAAGATCAGATTTTTGAGTTCGCTCATTCTCTCAAATTCAATGAGACCGCGGTCGGTTTGTCTTTGCTGTGTGTCCTGCCGATCGACGTCGTAGAGCGCGCTTTGGTCAATAGTAATAGAGAAGTAATTCTGATTCTGGCTAAAGCACTAGACTTCTCATGGACCACGACTATGTCATTGCTATTTCTAGGTGCGACCAATTATCGAATTACCGCACGAGATCTTGACGAGATGAAGCGCGGATTTTTTCGGTTGAATACCGAAACGTCAAAACAAGTCCTGAAAGTCTACCAATCCCGGAAAGAGGCGGCGATCGAGGGTGGCGTTCGACATTTGGCTCAGTTACACGCCAATTAGGTCAGTGCTTCTCAACTTCCGGTGGGATAGCCATTTTCTTGCAATAGCGTTGTCAAAGGCTTTGCGCGGCTCACGCCCGACGTCAACTCCTAGGCGAAGGCAAAGTGGATGTGGCCATGTTCGTAACATTTGATCTGCGACGTCCAACGGGGGTGGGGTAGAGGTCTCGAATCCGAGCGTAGCCTGCGTTTGGCGTCGTTGCACGCAATCGATGATTGCAACAACACCCAGACGCCGGACTTGAGACGGAATGGCGAAACTACAGACGACCCGACGGACTATCAGGCGTTCGCCGACCGTCAGCACAACGCCGGCGAAACTAAACAACAATCACTTCATGCTGTCCAATATAGCGCGAGCCTGAATCAAGTCCGGCGTTTTGTGACCACTCGTGAACCAGCCATAGGTAGGTGCGAGCAGCGCGCGGGCGTCATCAACTCTTCCCGCATCCCGCCAGATCTGCGCCAAGCTGGTCGCGGTCCGCAGCTCGAACAGGCGCGCATGCTGCCTTCGTGCCGTCGCCAATCCGCGTTGGAACAACACCTCCACCTCGGCAAGCGGTGCGCCTTGGGCCAGTCTAGCGCAGGCACGCACACGCAGCCCTTCAGCATCGTCGAAGCGCGGCGCATTCGCGTCGGCCGCTACCCGGTCCAGCAAGCTGATGGCCTCTTCGTTTCTCTGGTTCTGCACCAGGATATCGGCTTCGCTAATCCGGAAATAGGAGCCCCAGATCTTGGTTTGCATCCTGTCGCGGATCTCCCAGCCGCGCTCCAGTCTTGTCAAACCCTTGTCCACATCGCCAGTTTTGGCAGAAGCCCAGCCAAGCAAGCCTTCTGTGAAGCATTGCCAATAGAAAACATGATGGCGATTCACGATCTCGACGAGCTCTTCGCCGAGTGAGAAAACGGCGGTAGTGTCCTGCTCAACCATTGATTTCATCGCGCACAGACAGATTGCGTAGCAGCTCGTTAGGTGATGGCCGCTTTGACGAGCCTCGTGTAAACTTCGTGCACATAATTCATCTGCCTCGTCCAGGCGACCAAGTTGTTGTGCGGCCACTGAAAACTGCGCCAAGGTGGTCGGACGCGGAATCGTGAGATAGTCGCCAAGTGTCGTCGCTGTACCTTCACGCTCAAATGTCTCGATAACTTCAAGGAACCGCTCACGTGCGAGTTCCAGCTCGCCGTTCGCCGTCGCGATCATGGCGCTGATCCGGACGCCTTGCGCCACCGATGTCGCGTCCCCGGCTTGGCGAGCTAGATCGAGAAAACTCCCGACATACTCATCAGCGCGAGCGAAATCGGTGCGCACCAGGGCTCCGCCGGCGCGGCCCCACATAATACGCAATAATTGGCGCGTTTCTCCCAGATCCTGACCAAGTTCAAGGAGTCGGGCATAGTTCTGTTCGACCTCCGTACCGGAATAGCCATGCATCGCATATAGCGGCTCGATAAGGCCGATCCGTAATTCGAACTCCCGACGCCGACGTGTTGCATCATCCGGAAGCTGCGTAAGCAGCGCCAAAGCGCGATTGAACTGGTTGACCGCTTCAACGTTGGCATAGCGCGCCGCAGAACGCAAAGCAGCTCGCTGCCACCAATGGATCGCTTGCGCGGTGAGGCCTGCCTCGGTGAAGTGGTGCGCCAGTAATTCGGGTTGCACCTCGGCTATCTGGACAAAATTGCTCTGCAACGCCTCGGCAATGCGTTTGTGCAGCGTTTGGCGACGGCTGATCAACAGTGTCGAATAGGCCGCCTCCTGCACCAATGCGTGCTTGAAAGTGTAGGTCACCTGTGGCGGGCTGCCGCGCGCGCTGATTAGGTCGGCTGCCTCAAGAAGCACCAGAGCGGCTTCAAGTTCTTTCGGCTTGGTCGGGAGCACCGCAGCCAACAATTCGAATGAGAATTCCCGTCCGATCACCGCACCGATTTGGGCGACGAATTTGCTCTCTGTCAGTCGATCAATACGGGCAAGCAACGAATCCTGCAGCGTCACCGGTACCATTGATTCGCCGGATCCCCGTTTGTCGTCATAGGGATTGGCGGCGACCTCAAAAGAGCCAGACTCGATGATGACTTTCGTCAGTTCCTCGATAAACAACGGCATCCCATCGGTCTTAGCAACAATCTGCTCAACAAGAGCGTCGGGCAAATTCTTCGGCGCCACTCGCCGGACTAACTCGGAAGACTGACGTCGGCTCAGTCGGTTGAGGCTGAGCGACACAACCTGGCCACGGCTAGTCCACGGGGGGCGATATTCCGGTCGGTGCGTTATTACGGACAGGATCCGGGCACTCTCGCGCCGGCCTAAACCGCGGGTGATCGCCTCAACAGTAGTTGGATCGATCCAGTGCGCATCCTCCAGTATCCACAATACCGGCTTTAACCGCGACAAATTCACGAGCCAATCGTCGATGGCGTCCAAGGTCAGGCTCTTGATCTGGTCAAGCGGCGCTTCGTGCTGTGGCAAACGATCGCCGATAGGTATCGACAGCAGGCCGGCAAACAGCGCAACGGTTTCCGGCGCCACATTGCCGGACTTCTGGACCTGGGCGGTGACGCGCTCGAGTTTCTCCATTGGATCCATGGCCAGCGTTAGACCAGCTGAACGCTCGAAGCTGGCGATGACCGGATGCAGCGCGCTGTGGGTATGAAACGGCGAGCACTGCAGACGAATGACAAAATGGCCCTCCGCTGCAATCCGACTCGCCAGGGCCAAGCACATCCTTGACTTCCCGATGCCGGCTTCGCCCGCGAGCAGGATCATCTGTCGCTCGCCCTCGCAGGCGATTTGCCATCGCCCAAGTAACAGCGAAAGCTCGCTTTCACGGCCAACCACTTCGGTCAGATCGGCCTGGTGCGTCGCGTCGAAGCGGCTCTCGGATGCGGCCTCGCGCAGCACGCACCAGACCGGCCTTACGCCCGGCAGACCTTTCAGATCGCACATGCCAAGGAATCTTAACTCAAATACCCCCTCGATTAACCGGCGAGTGCTACCGGCAATCGCTACGCCGTCGGGTGGAGCAAGCGTCTGCAGCCGTGCGGCCAGCACCGGGGTTTCTCCGACAACCGATTCTTCCCTCGCCGCGCCCTCACCCAGAAGGTCACCAACGACTACGAGCCCTGTCGCTATACCCGTTCGCACATGCAGCGTGACATCGGGGAGCGGGGCTAGATTTGGTATAGTCTGACTAATTTCGAGGCCAGCGCGCACTGCCCGTTCCGCGGCGTCTTCCAAGGCAGCCGGATAGCCAAAATAGGCGACAATGCCGTCACCGGTATATCTGGCAATGAAGCCACCAAGAGACGTCACAGCATTCGTGCAAGCATCCAGGTAGATGCCCATCACCTTGCGGAGCTCTTCAGGGTCCAGTTTGGAAGCAAGTGCCGTCGATTCCACCATGTCGCAGATCAGTACGGTCAATTGGCGTCTTTCGGCGTCCGGCCGCGTTCGCACTAGCTGGATAGGTGGGTTCCGCTCGGTGGTTTCCTGCCCGAGAAGTTCTCCGATTGCCTTGAGCAACTTCTTGCGGTGCCCAAGCGGTACATCAAGACGCACCAGATCTTCTTCTGTCAGGTCAGGCAAAACTTCGCTGTCGATCGCCTGATCGGCGAACAAGACCCGGTACTGGCCGAGCCCAAGTCCTTCAAGCCATGCGCCGATGTCCAGACTTTCCATCAGATTGCGCGTCCCTAAACCCTGATACCTTAGCGCACTTGACTGCTCTGGTCCTCGCGACATTCCACCCGGGCGCAATCCGGGTAGCGCAGGTCTGTCTTCCATCGACTTCCGCGTTAACGACTGTACAACAGAAAAGCCGGCTAGTAGCGGCTCAACTGCCGGGTTTGCTCGATCAGCGCGATCAACGGCGCTGGGTTGACAGCGAACGAAAGCGCCTCCGTTCGCCCCTCTTCGGCGATCTTGTCGAGATAATTCTCCGCTTCCGGCAGCTTGGCGACAAAATATCTGCCCAGTTCTGCCAGATCGCCGCCCTCCAAATCGCAAAATATCTTGGCCGCTGCGGGATCGCGGATCGCCAGCGCTGCTGGCAGCGTAAGGATGCCGTCGCGCAAGTCCTCTTCGCCGCCACCGCCGAGGGCGGCCAGTCCCTTCACATCCCCAACATCGTCGCAACCGTGATAGAGCAGGCCCAATAGGCCGCCGAAGGTTCGCAATTGGCCCGAGCGATCGCCCAAGCAGGCGCAGACCTCGAACATCGAGCCGGTGTCCTCTCCTGCGATCTTGCGCCAGTCCTCAACGCCCAAAGGCTGACGACGAAGTCGCCACTGCAAGCACTCAGCCACGCCCAGCCGCTTCAAAAGTTCGGAAAACAACGCAATTCCGGTTAGATCATCTTTCAGCTGCAGATAACCCTCAGCTACGATGTAGCCCGAAGTCATCAGAGCCGACAGTTCCCCGAACTTGGTGTGCATGGCCGCCCGACCGCGCCGCGTCGGCGAACGATCAACGATGTCGTCAATGATCAAGGAGACATTGTGAAACAATTCGATCACCAGAGCTGACTGCATGATCTGCTCGGGGATAGGTCCTTGGTGCACCGCGCGATAGCAGGAGAAGATCGTCAGCGGCCGAAAGTACTTTGATCCGGTCAGGAATTGCCATTCCAGCGCTTCGCGCAACTCTTCGCTGCAACCGGCAACCCAGCGCGCAATGCGCTCGCGCAGTTGCGCCATCTCTGACTCAAAACCAAGTTGTGCGATAACAGATTGTGTCGATTGCTCTTGCATTTTTGAATGGCGCCGCCTTAGACCTTGCTGCGCCAGCGCCTGTTGTAGGAGCCGGACAGGTCGGGTTGTTGGAGACCCTGCGCTAAACTCTCATCCAAAGTACTCAACTCTTTCTGGAAGATGCGCGCCTCCCTTGTGGCGAGGTCCCCGACCTCACGCAGCAATGCACGCAGTTCATCCGCCGCAATGAAGCGTTCCGATCCAGGTGCACTTCCCTCGACCGGCTCCACGCCAACGACCTGAGTCAACTTTGCTTGGTGAGATTCATATATTTTCACCAGGCCGAGCCAATAGCTGACCGAACGGTCCGCGGCGATCATCATGGCGTGGCCGACGGGTATCAGGAGATCAGCGGCGCCCGCATCGTCCTGACCAGATGGTGATGAGCGGGCCACCGGCCTGGCGTCCAGTTGGTGAAAACGTTGACGATTGGCGGCGGCGAAGTCGGCCATCGCGCCAAGCACACCGATCATCGGTCCCAGCAGACCTGCTGCCGGAAACGTGGCTCCCGGATTACTGCCGGCCATGGATGGGGCTGTCACGGTTTCTTTGAGGGCGGCTCCCGCCAACCAAGCGTCACGCATTGCAAGGAAAAGGGCGGTGACCGGATCTTGCGCCGACCGACCGAATTCAGAACCAGAAGGGCCTTCTGCGTTTGACATTCTCATCAAACCCGCGCGTCGCGCTGGCAAGCCCAGCCGCTACCTCGCGATTGGTGGCACGGGGGGTCGGGGAAGGCAACTAGCACTTCGCCGCGACATTTTGAACACTTGCTGGTCCCGAACCACGCTGTTCGCGCAACTTGTCGTATTTCGAAAGGAACACCATCATTGAAATCTGCGGCATACCGGCGAAGGCGCGAGCGAAGTCCGGGAGCCTCGGCAGAGGTTTTTCCCGAGTTTTCGATCCACCGCCTGGATGCGCTGCCTTGGCAGTCCCCCTTTTTGCCGACATGTTTTGAGTAGTCGTTGCAAGCACCTGCTCATATTCCTGTCCCGCCAGCAAGACGCAGCGGGCAGCGACATCGGCGGATGCACCGATTAGGGCTGATTGGGCCAAAAGCATTTCAGTGAAGATTGCGCGATAGGTCACCTGCAGCGGCGAGGATTCCATTGCTTTGCCCTCAATGACGGGAGACAATCTGACGTTATCTCTATTACGACGCGTAATTCGGGTGCAAGATGCCGGAAGTTATCATCGTCGGCTCCGGTCTGGCCGGGATCTCCGCAGCCACGCGGCTGATGGAGCAAGGCTTCGACATCACTTTATACGAGCAGAATGACTTTCTTGGCGGCAAGCTCGGCGCTCACAGAGTAAGCGGTCAACCCGACCCGCATGAGCACTGCTATCACATGTACCTGAATTGGTACAATAATTTCTGGCAGTTGATAAGGGAGATCGGAGCCCTCGACAAATTCATACCAAGCCCGGTCATCGGCTGCAGACTATCAGGCGACAAGGAGACCCGGCCGTTTCTTACGAACGCCGGCTCGCTCACGACAATCCCGACTAACATGATGAATGGCATCGCCCCGCCTGCAGAACATTTCCTCTGGGCGTATTCGTTGCTCGACCTCATCGGCACGATGTCAGGGGATGTACTGGAGCAAACCTCGGTCAGTAATTTTTTTCGATCCAGAAGCTACAGTACTGAGGCTTCGATCCAAAACTCTTCCCGTACCTTGGCGGAAGCCTTCGCCTCGCCCAGCTATCTTTCGTCCGCGCGAAGTTATCAAAGCCTGATCAAGTATGGGTATCCTCACCCGGTGCCGTCCCTTTGGTTACTGTCGCAGAACACAAACGACGCCATTTTCGAGCCGTGGGCGAAACACCTGGAAGGGCGCGCAAAGCAGCTGAAGCGCGACTTCAACATCATCAGGCAGACGCGACTGGAAAAACTTCATCTCACGGATGGCAAGGTGCGCAAGTTGACGCTCGGGCGCATGCCGATCAACCCGACCAGCGAGCGCGGCGCGGCGCCGAAGCCGACTAAAACATGGGAAGTCGATGTTCCCGGCGATCTTATCCTGGCCGTACCGCCGCGCGCACTCGGTCGCCTCGTCAGTTGGGAGGTCGCCGCCTGTTCGCCCAACCTTGAATCGGTCCGCCTGCTACGAACCGAGCCCATGATTTCGTTCGATGTCTATTTCAAGCGAAACGTTCCGGGCTTGACCAAGAGTATTACACTTCTTCTGGATTCGAAGTACACACTAAGTCTGCTCGATATTTCGCAAGTCTGGAACGACCGCCCTATGGGCGGCACCGCTCTCAACGTCATCGCTTCAAATGCAGATCTGATCGTCGATTATCCGAGCGAGGTCATTATGGATCTCTTGCTCAAGGAGCTGCAACGCTTCCTGAGCTTCACGCTTGATGATGTGGAGAAAGACCGCTGCCATATTCAAACCAATGTCGGCGAAGAGCTTTTCGTCAACCAGGTCGGCAGCTGGGACTATCGCCCCAAAGCGACCTGCGACATTCCCAACCTCTTCTTGGCGGGCGACTTCTGCCAGACCTTCATCGATGTAGTCACGATCGAAGGCGCCGTGGTCAGCGGCTTGCTGGCGGCAGAAGCATTGCGCCGGAAGCGCGGAATTGGCACTCCGATCGATATCGTCCAGCCGGATAGCTATCCGGCCATTTTCCCCGCGATGCTCGCGGCAGCGCTACGACCAGCGGCCCTCGCCGCAAAAGTCGTCTCCGTGGCCGATTCAATGATGCGCGCCCAGTTCTTCCGCATATTTCCCAACGGATGAACCTCGGACGCTAGTACGCATCAAGGCAGGTCCAGTAGCCGAGGCGGACCGAACACTGCGGTTTGCCTTTCCGTCCAACCGTTCGCAGCCGGAAATCTTTCGGCAATATCAAACGTGCGAAGCGTCTCGCACAAACAAGCCAACTCGTTGTTGCTACACAAGCACAAGCCGTCTGCTGGCGTACCTAGTTCCAGCAGCACCGAGCCGCCGATCTGCGTTCCCTCTCCGCTACCGCTCTTCGTCATCATCGACCAATAGGTTCGCGGTTTCGGAGCCACAGTCGAGCAGCGCTGCGAGATCGAGAAGGTAGGCATATCGGAGGAGTGTGCGTCGCCGAAGCGTGGAAACCGGATCGACAGCACTTTGCCGCTGCGGTCGGGCAGGCCGAATCGCACGGCGTCCGCCGTATAGCTGGCCATGAGCTTCGGCTCGACGATCTTCTCCAACCCCCATACGGTTCGAGCCGCCTCTCTGGTGAAATCCTGTGTGACGACAATCGCCAAAAAATAGACAAATAACTGACCTGCGGGATCGCCCTTGGCGGTCACTGTTAACGCGACAGCGATTTCCGGATATACGCCAAAGTCGCTGTTGCGATAATCCACGCCAATAATGGTAAGCGGTGTCCGACCATCGCCGGCATCGAAAGCGGAGAGATAGTCGCTGGCCGCTCCAAGCGAGCGGTTTGCCGCCTCGGACGATACGAAAAACATCGCCCATCCCTGCGAAGCATCTAAAACCCGCGCCGGCATCGCGAACGGCTTGCCAGCGACCTCGAAATAATCACCCTTCGTTGTAGGCCCTGCGTCCTCGTTACCGATAGGGGGCTCCGGATCACCATGCGGCGCCTGGGCAAATTCCATCGCGGCCTTCTCGGCGACTGAAGGCGCCATGGCGGCCAATTCGCCCAACCAGTTCACATAGCCGCTGGCTAGGCCCTGCAATAACGTCGACGGTGGCGCGGATGTCTTAGCGCCCTTGACCAAGCGTCCGACCTCGCGCCGCAAACTGCGGCTCGTGATAGTCCACCATTGACCGTAGGCTTCCGCGCCGAAACGAAGGACCTCTCCTCCCAGACGCAGTAGATCGTCGTTCCGCGACGGTCGAAATCCTGAACGAGGGGGGATTGGCGACATGGGGATTGTTCTTCCTGGGCCTGTGTCGATGGGAAAGCGTGCGCGGCTGACCGCGCGTTAAATCGAGAAATATCCCAATGGCTTAATTCGTAACCTTTGGCAGGTCTTCCTTCAAGACTCCTTCCGCGATTTCCTTTCATCCAGCGCGAGACGGCGGGCTCTCGGCCGCGCTGCATCCCACTCCGCTTCGGCAATGCAATAACGTTTGCATGAATGACGTCCAGAGCGACGCGGACCGATGTCCATTCTGAGATACGCGGAGGAGGGACACCGCCATATTATTAGTTTCTGGACGCGTATTTGACATTGGTCGATGGGCAGAGAAGCAGCTATGCTCGCCGGTACTGGCAATGAATACGAATGAGCCGACGCGAGGAAGATCATCGAAGCGGGACAGCATCAATGATAACGTTACCCGAGCTGGCGGCAGATGTCTTGGAAGAGTTTCTCGGTTCCTATATGCGCCGTCGGTTCGGATCTTCGCAGACGCTTCTCGTTGAGATCGTGCCGTCTGCGGCCCGTATCGCGCTCGAATGCATTGGAAATAGCGATGCTCTCTACCACAACGTCGAGCATACACTGCTTGTAACGCTTGCGGGACACGACATTCTCCGCGGTCGCGCGCTGCACCAGCACACGACTGCGGCCGATTATGCGCATGTGATTATTGCCTGCCTCACCCACGACATTGGTTATGTGCGCGGTTTGTTTAGGGATGACGATGCTGACGGGTTTGTGATCGATTCGGCAGGCGGGAAGGTGACTTTACCTCGCGGCGCATCGGACGCGGGCCTCATGCCTCACCACGTCGACCGATCGAAGCTTTACGTGATGAAGAGGATCGAAGGTATTGCTTCGCTCAAGCGCATTGCGGATGCGATCGAAGGCACCCGATTTCCTCCGGTAAAAGACCAAAAATTCCATGAGGAAGCGTCGATCCTTCGAGCGGCAGACTTCATTGGGCAGCTCGGAGACCCCAACTACATTAGAAAAGCCAATGCGCTTTTCCACGAGTTCGAAGAGGTCGGAATGAATCGCCAACTTGGTTATGAATCACCCGCCGACATCGTCAATCGCTACCCGCAATTTTATTGGAATAGTGTCGCGCCCCATATTCAGACAGAAATACGGTATCTCAACATGACGTCGAGCGGGCGGCATTGGATTGCAAGCCTTTATAGCAACGTCTTCCGCGCGGAACGTGAGGTATCGCTTTCTGGTCCACAAAAGTAAGCGCGCGCGAGTGCCAGCTTCCGAGCCACACTTGCCGCCTGCTTTGACAGCGAGCGCAAGCACGGCAGATGCGAGCCATGGGTGGAAGTACCGCCGCCTTTAGAGGCTACTTCGTGAGCAGATGGGTCAGCTCACTGGTGCTCGGGCAGCGAATTTCGTCAATCTGCCGGGCTAGCACGAGCGCGCTAGTCTTCAATGCCTCAATTTTCGAGGCATCGGGATGCTGCTTTTCAAGTTCGCTGATACGCTCGTTGAATGAGGCTAGCTCCAGGCGAAGCTGCTCGATTTCCGCGTTACGCCTGACGGGCCCCACCGTTTTCCAAACCCTCTGTGCTGGCATGATGCGTTCCCCTGTTGGTCACGCCTTCGTGAACCAGAATCGTGGCTAGAAATGGAAGCTCTCTAGGCGAGGACATGACCGGCCGGGTTGCTGGGGGGATTTCGGAAAATCCGAATTAAGACTCGACTCTCCACCCAAATCAGTATTAGAGGTTGCCGCGAAACATTGGTCGGGCGACGAGAGGTCGGTATGTCAGATCGGGATGCAACACATTCGGATTTGGTTGAGATTGCCAGGCAGAACGGCGATTTCAGGAAGAATTACGGCCTAATTGTCGGAGCCATTCTCTACCTCCGCTCCGTAAGCGCTGTGCGGCCTCGATTGTTTTGGTGGCAAGCCTTGATAACAAGTATCGCAGTTGCATTGGGCTTCTGGCGGCGATGAGTCCCCTCGCCAATCTCGATCGCGAGCGGCCTCGCGCAGAGACCCCATAGCTCGGTAGCGGCTCGACCCGGGGCGGCGCGCCTCGCGCGCGCCTGTAGGCAACAGCTTGGGTTAACGCGGCGGCGAATCTCGATAATTCATAACTCGAAGGTCAGACCGTTTGTCGGATATGGGCTGTGACTTATTTGACTCCCCGCATGACGTGATAGCTAAGCTCGCCGGGATCGCTGAGGTCTGGGACTTTCCAGCCATCCAGATCGTACTCGGCCATGCACTCCTCGGCGAAGCCCTTGAATTTATCGGCATTGCCGGAGGCCTGTGCGCCGAAGAGGCAGTAGCGCCTGATTTCCTCGGTCGAGCCGCCATAGTTGATTTCGTAGAGCTCGTGGCGGCCGCCGAACTCGCTCGCCAAGCAGTCCCACAGCAGCTTCAGCAGCTTGACGCGTTCTTCGGCTTTGTAGCCGTTCGAGCCCCGCAGATACTGATCGAGATAGGGCCGGATTTCCGGATTCTTGAAATCGCGCGCGTGGCTGTTGAGATAGATCAGGCCCGAGGCGACGGTCTGCTCGATCAGGTATTTTACTCGCGTGTAGGCCATGGTGGCGATAATCTGATATGCGTTGCCGGGATCCATGTTCGGCAGGACATAGTCCCCGATCCACGGTTTTGGGTCGCGCACCATGGCATCTGACAGTCCCCAGAATAGGTTACGCCAAGCGATCACCTCGCCGACATTGGCCTGCACACCGCGATAATCCTTGGTGCCGGCGGCTTCGGTGGCCTTGAGCAACAGGCCGGCGATGAAATCGAGTTTTACCGCAAGGCGGGTGCAGCCGTGCACTACGAACCGCGGGAGGAAGCCGGTGCGCGGAAAGAAGTTGTTGGCCTTCTCAAGATCGCCGTAAACGAACACATTCTCCCAGGGCACCAGCACCTTGTCCATGATGAAGACCGCGTCGTTCTCGTCGAGCCGGCTCGACAGCGGATAGTCGAACGGACTGCCTATGACAGTCGAACTCATCTCGTAGGACGTCCGGCAGATGAACTTTACGCCCGGCGAATTGGTCGGCAGCATGAACACCGCGGCGAATTTCTTGTCCTGCACCGGGATCAACCCGTGGTGGGCGACGAAGGTATAGTTCGTCAGCACCGAGCCGGTGGCGACCACCTTGGCGCCCGAGATGATCAGGCCGGCGTCGGTCTCCTTGTCGACATGGCAGCAGACGTCGCTGACCTCGTTCGGCGGCCGGTCGCGGTCGACCGGCGGATGGATGATGGCGTGGTTGATGAACGGCACGCGCTCCTGGCTGAATTTGTACCAGCGCCGGGCATTGTCCTGGTAGGGATCGTAAAAATCCAAGTTGGCGCCGAGCGTTGCGAGAAACGCCGCCTTGTAATCCGGCGAGCGGCCCATCCAGCCATAGGTCATGCGTGCCCATTCGGCGATGGCCTCGCGGCCGGCGATCAGGTCATCCACGGTCTTTGGCGCCTTGAAGAAGGCGTGCGTCATTCCGCCATTGCCGGTGTCGGTCGGCAGCAGCAGTTTTTTCTTGCGCTTGTCGTCATGCAGGGCATCGAACAGGCGCGCCACCATCCGCGCGGTGTTGCGGAAGGCAGGATGAGTTGTGACGTCCTTGACGCGTTCGCCATAGATGAAGACCTCGCGACCGTCGCGCAGCGACTCGATATATTCCGCGCCGGTCTGCGGCTTGGAGACCTGCATCTGGCCGATATTTTCCGGCCGCCGCGCGACGGCCGCGCGGTCGCCACCGCCGTTGGATTTTACCGGCGTCGCCGTGGCTGCTTTTCCGCTGGACGCCTTGGTCGTCTTTGCTTTTGCCATTGTGCCCTCCCATGAAATTCGACCGCTTTTTGATGCCCTCATTCGTTTGTTCGATATCCGAACCGCTGTGCGGAAAGCGAACCGAAACGATACGGTCTCCGGACCACCCTGGCAAGGCAACGAGCGCCACTAAGTTGCCCCTGCAGTCAGGCCGGCTGCGGCGCCTGCGAAATCCGCTGCGCGATGGCCTTGAGTTCGGGAAGGAATTTCTCGCGCATCTCGTTGCGCGTGGTGCGGGTGGCGTGCGCCGAAAGATTGATGGCGCCGACCGCCTGGCTGGTGCGGTCGAGCACCGGGACGGCAATCGAGCGCAGTCCTTGCTCGAGCTCTTCGTCGACGATGGAGAATCCCTGCTCGCGGTCGGCGCAAATGCGATCGAACAGCGCCTGCATGTCGGTGATCGTGTAGGGCGTATAGGCTTCGATTCGTGCCGACCGCAGCCGGCGCCAGATTTCCGCGTCGTCAAGATAGCCGAGCTGGGCGCGGCCTAGAGAGGTGTGAAACGCCGGCAACCGGCTTCCAACCGCAAGCGCAGTCGACATGATGCGCCGCGCCGGCACGCGCGCGACATAGACGATCTCGTTGCCCTGCAGGATCGAGCCGGAACAGGATTCGCCGAGTTGCTCGCTGAGCTCCTTCATCATCGGCAGTGCGCGGTCAATCCAGTCCTGCCCCGAGAGATAGGCAAAGCCGAGTTCGAGAACGCGCGGGGTCAACGAGAATGCGCGGCCGTCCTGAACGACATAGCCGAGCTGGGCCAGCGTACGCAGCACGCGGCGCGCGGTTGCCCGCGACAGCTTGGCGACCGCGGCGGCGTCGGACAAAGTCATCGCGGGCCGCTGCTTGCTGAACGCGCTGAGAACGGCGAGGCCCTTGGCCAGCGTGTTCATGAACTCCTTGTCGTGACCATCAGTCGGCCGAGGTCCGAAAGGCGTCTTCATGCAGCATGTCCTATCGAGCGGTTGACACCGCCAAGCCGCTCATTGAAACTCGTCGAAAAGCGAACGCAGGTTCGAATATCGAACAATTTCGGCAGCGCGGTCAAGGTTTCACCCGGGAGCTTGGCCGGTTAGGGAGGAGGCATCATGACAAGGATCGCGCCCACAGGGATTGATCGTCGCACATTGCTGAGATCGTCGGCTGCGGCCGGCGCGGCGCTCGCCACCGGCATCGCCATGCCGGTCATTGCGCAGACGCGCCCGATAAGGCTCGGCTATGTCAGCCCGCAGACCGGCCCACTCGCCGCGTTCGCCGAAGCCGACAACTTCATCGTAGCCAATTTCAAGGAAGCCGCTAAGGCCGGCATCAAGCTCGGCAGCGCCACGGTTCCGGTGGAAGTCGTCGTCAAGGACAGCCAGTCGAATCCTAACCGTGCCGCGCAGGTCGCCAAGGATCTGATCGTCCAGGACAAGATCGACCTGATGCTGGTGGCCTCGACGCCGGAGACCACGAACCCAGTTTCGACGCAGTGCGAGATCGAGGAGGTGCCATGCATCTCGACCGTGGCGCCATGGCAGCCCTGGTTCATCGGGCGCCAGGCCGATCCAGCCGGCGGGCCGCCGGCATGGAAGAATTTCAATTACACCTATCACTTCTTCTGGGGGCTCGAAGACGTCATCGCGGTCTTTACCAACATGTGGAGTCAGGTGCCGACCAACAAATCGGTTGGCGGTCTGTTTCCGAATGACGGCGACGGCAATGCCTGGGGCGACAAGCAGGTCGGATTCCCGCCGGTGCTGGAAAAGGGCGGCTTTAAGCTGACCGACCCCGGCCGCTATCAGAATCTCACCGATAATTTCTCGGCGCAGATCAGCGCATTCAAGAGCGCCAATGCCGAGATCATCACCGGGGTGGTTTTGCCGCCAGACTTCACGACATTCTGGAAACAGGCGCTGCAGCAAGGCTTCAAGCCGAAGGTCGCTTCGATCGGCAAGGCGATCCTGTTCCCGGTCGCGGTCGAGGCGCTCGGCAAGGACGGCAACAACCTGTCGTCGGAAGTGTGGTGGTCGCCGAACCATCCGTTCAAATCCTCGCTCACCGGCATGAGCGCGAAGGACCTCGCCACCGGCTATGAGGCCGCCACCAAGAAGCAGTGGACACAGCCGATCGGCTTTGTGCATGCGTTATTCGAGGTCGCCGTCGATGCGCTCAAGCGCGCGCCGCAGCGCGATGCCAAGGCCGTGGTCGCTGCGATCGCCGCGACCAATCTCGATACTGTCGTCGGCAAGGTACAGTGGAACGGAGCCAATCTGCCGCCGTTCGCCGCAAAGAACGTCGCCAAGACGCCGCTGGTCGGCGGGCAATGGCGCGTCAAGGACGGCAACAAGTACGACATCATCATCACCGACAACCGGACTGCGCCGGATATTCCGGCCGGCGGCAAAATGGAGCCGATCGGTTGACGGCAAAGCGAGGCGGCCGGAGCGCGGCCGCGAGTTTGCGATTTCGTTCCGATTCGCCCGTGTTAAACTCAAGCGCATGCTGAAGATCAAGGGTCTGCGCAAGAGTTTTGGGTCGGTCGTCGCGGCGGACGATATCAATCTGTCGGTCGCGCCGGGCGAGGCGCTCGGCATCATCGGTCCGAATGGCGCTGGCAAGACGACGCTGTTCAACCTGATCGCCGGCGGGCTCGCGCCCGATGCCGGCGAAATCCGCCTGAACGGCCGCGATATCACCGCGGCCCGGTCGCATCGGCGCTGCATCGTCGGAATCGGACGCTCCTATCAGATTCCCCGGCCGTTCGAGAATCTCACCGTGTTCGAGAATCTGCTGGTCGCCGCCGTCCATGGTGGGGGTTTAACGGAGCGCGCCGCCGCTGCGTCCTGCGCGGAAATTCTCGAGCGCCTGCATCTGCTCAAACGCGCCAACACACTCGCGGGCTCGTTGACGTTGCTCGAACGCAAGCGGCTGGAGATGGCGCGCGCGCTTGCGACCAATCCCCATTTGCTGCTGCTTGACGAGATCGCCGGAGGACTGACTGAGGGCGAGTGCCTCGAACTGGTCGAGACCATCAAGCAAGTCCATGCCGCGGGAATGACCATTATCTGGATCGAGCACATCGTGCACGCGCTGCTGGCGGTGGTCGGGAGGCTCAGCGTATTGAATTTCGGCAGGAAAGTCGCCGAGGGCGATCCGCGGAAGGTGATGGCTTCCACAGAAGTCCGGCAATTCTATACCGGTCTGTTGGCGTGACCGCCCCAAGGCTCGAGACCCGCGGCTTGACTGCTCACTACGGCGACTTCCAGGCGCTGTACGGGATCGACACCGTGATTGCGCCGGGCGAGACGATTGCGATCATCGGGGCCAACGGCGCGGGCAAGTCCTCCTACCTGAAGGCCATTGCCGGTCTCATTCGCGCCGAGCCCGACAGCGTGCGGTTCGAGGATCACCCGATAGGCACGCTCGGCGCGGCGAATATCCTCAAGCTGGGCATCGCGATGGTGCCGGAGGGGCGGCGGCTGTTCTCCTCGCTGACGGTCGAGGAAAACCTGCTGATCGGGAGCTACGGTCGTAATGTCCCCGGGATATGGTCGCTCGACAGCATCTATGCGCTGTTCCCCGTGCTGAAAGCGCGCCGCGCCGCGTCGAGCCACACGCTCTCCGGCGGAGAGCAGCAGATGGCCGCGATCGGGCGCGCCCTGATGTCGAACCCGCGCGTGCTGCTATGCGACGAGATCAGCCTCGGCCTCGCGCCGATCATCATCCGCGATATCTACGATGCGATGCCGCGCATCAAACAGAACGGCACCAGCATCGTGCTCGTCGAGCAGGACATCGCGCAGGCGATGAAGGTCGCCGATCGCGTCTATTGCTTTCAGGAGGGCCGGGTGTCGCTGTCCGGCCGGCCGGCGGAACTTACCCGCGAGCAGGTTCACCTCGCCTATTTCGGACATTGAGCATGTTCGACTGGCTCGGCACGATCATCCAGGGCGTACTGCTTGGGGGCCTTTATGCGCTGTTCGCCGCGGGCCTGTCGCTGATCTTCGGCATCATGCGGCTGGTCAATCTCGCCCATGGCGATCTGATCGTGCTGGCGGCGTTCGCGATCCTCGCGCTGACGACGTGGTTCGGCTTCGATCCCTTTTTCGCGGCTCTGTTGGCCATGCCGGCGATGTTCGCCGCCGGCTTTGCCTTGCAGCATGTGCTGCTGAACCGAGCCCTGGGGCGCGATCTGTTGCCGCCGCTGCTGGTCACCTTCGGTCTATCCATCATCATTCAAAACGGCCTGCTCGAGGCGTTTACCGCCGACAGTCGGCGGCTGCGGCTCGGCGCGATCGAGACCTCGTCAATTGAACTCAGTGGCAATCTGGCGATCGGTGTGCTGCCGCTGCTGACGCTTGGCTCTGCCATCGCGGTGATCCTGCTGCTCAATCTGCTGTTCTATCGCACCGCGCTTGGCCGGGCCTTTCGCGCGACCTCCGATGATCTCGAAATCGCGCAGTTGATGGGCATCGACCATCGTCGAATCTACGCAATCGCCATGGGGGTAGCGATGATGGTCGCGACGATTGCCGCGCTCTACCTCGGCATCCGCGCCAATTTCGATCCGACGATCGGGCCGGCGCGGCTGATCTACGCATTCGAGGCGGTGATCATAGGCGGCCTCGGCAGCCTGTGGGGCACGCTTGCGGGCGGTATCATCATCGGCGTCGCGCAGACCGTCGGCGCCAAACTGAACCCGGAATGGCAGATACTCGCCGGTCACATCGCCTTTCTGGTCGTGGTGGTGTTGCGGCCCCGCGGCCTGTTTCCGCGCACGCTGGATTGAATGATGATGGCGGGGTATCGGATCGAAACGAAAACCCGGGCGTCGGCGATCCTCGCGGTCGCCGGCGTTGCCCTTGTGCTGATCTTTGCGGTTCTTCCCGCATTCGCCAGCCGCGGGCAGATTCAGGATCTGATTTTCGTGTTCTATATGCTAGCGCTGGCGCAGTGCTGGAACCTGCTGGCTGGCTATGCCGGTCTGGTCTCGGTCGGGCAGCAGGCGTTTGTCGGCCTCGGCGGCTATCTCTTGTTTGCGCTGACGATTGGCGCCGGCATCGATCCGATCGCGGCGGTGGTGCTGTCGGGGTTGATCGCCGCGGCGTTCGCGGTGCCGACGGCGTTCGTGGTATTTCGCCTGCGCGGTCCGTATTTCGCGATCGGCAGCTGGGTCGTGGCCGAGGTGTACCGGCTGGTGTTCGCCCAGTTCAAGCAACTCGGCGGCGGCACCGGCACCTCGCTGCCGCCGTCGGCCACCAACGAGATTTTCGGCATCGAATGGGTCAAGGCTGTCTTCGAGGTACGCTCGCCGGCCGCACGCGACGTCATCACCTACTGGATCGCGCTGGTGCTGGCGGCCGGCGCGCCGTTGCTGGTCTATCTGGTGCTGCGGTCGCGCCACGGCCTGGCGCTGTTCGCGATCCGCGATTCCGAAGCGACCGCCGAAAGCTCCGGTGTCGACAGCTTCCGCACCAAGCTCGGCGTCTATGTGCTGGTCGCGGCCGCGACTGGGATGATCGGTGCGCTGATCTATCTGCAGAAGGCGCGGATCTCGCCGGACGCCGCTTTCTCGGTGCTGGATTGGAGCGCCTACGTGATTTTTATCGTCATCATCGGCGGCGTCGGCACCATCGAAGGCCCGATCGTCGGCGTGATCGTGTTCTACGCGCTGCAGCGCTATTTGGCGGATTTCGGCACCTGGTATCTGATCTTGCTGGGCGCACTGGCGATCATCATCACGCTGTTCGCCCCTAGGGGGATTTGGGGATATGTCGCGCAGCGCTACCACGTTGCGTTATTTCCGGTGCGACGAATGCTGGTACGGCCGCATGAGTGAAAATGACGGTGATTACCTAAGATTGCGCGGGACTTGGCGAGGGAGCAGTTCGTTCGCGAGCATACAATGCGGCGGTCCAGCCTCCGATGAATGAATGTCCGGTGTTGGCGGATACTGTTGCAAAAGCCGTTTTGCAAAGGTGTCAAAAATTCTGAAGGCCGCAGGCGCGTTTTTCGTGTAGAGACCTAGCTAGCTAGGGACCTCATCGCCTCACGCTAAACTCATGGGCGACTTCGGTAGCGCCACTGAGGTTATCCGAATCGTCGATCGCTTCGCGTTTTAACGTTTCACCAAAAATTCGGACCGACGCAACTTTCGGCTTTCGCAACAGAGCTGTTGAGACTTTTGCGGCTAAAAATAGAGGCTGAGGCCGTTCGCATAATACGCAATATGGAATGACCGCTGGTGGCGGATTGTGTTGAAAAACTCGAAAATCGTGGGACTCCGAAAATCTTGCAAATGTGGCGCATTGGCGATTTTGCCGCTGCAAGGCTCTGTAGAATCGATATGAGCGCCAGCGATAATTTTTGCGGTAACTGATGTGGTCCCTCACCCGCGGCGAGAGAGACGCATCAGCGGTCTTGAGAATTTTCAGTCACAAGCGAAAAAGGACTTTTTCAACACAATCGGCGCACAGCGGTCGTGGTCAACGCAACGGGCTCAGCCAAGTGCTATAAGATTGTATAGGTATGACAACGGGCATGAGAGAAGCCGATCCTGTTCAGTCCGCGTGGCGCTGCGAAGTCCAAGAACGGCGACGCATCTGGTATTCATGGCCGCGTATCCGTAGATGATCGCATCCGCGTTTCGGTTAGCGGTCCAACGCAGACAACGCTCCTAAAAATGCAAAATCAAACCTGCAACGTCCGATCCCGGAATTGGGACGCAAATGGGGTTTGGTCGCGCGCCCAGCCCAAGATCGTTCGAACGGGAACGAGGTCTCGCGGCTCTGCGACGATGCGGGCAATCTTGGGGATTGAGACGTTCCGGACGCTGGGCACCACATCCGAGTGGCTTGAGCGAGCCTCAGCGGGCACCGTAGACCTTTGAGTTGAGTTATACGCAACTGCCGCTGATGCCGCCTGAACTGTTTGGCATGGGCGTAGCGGCCCGCCATCATCGCGGCGGCCTTGGCCACGCGAGAATAGGATTGTCGCAACCCTACGCCGTGCCTTCTCGCCAGGCGATTGAGCCCTTTGATGGCCGCATGCAGCAGCTTGGCATCGGTCGGAAAGGTGATGGCCTTCGGCTGCACCGTGGTATCGACCGTGACCCGTTTGAGGTCTTGGCCGCGTAACGCGCCGGCCGCGTGCGCCACCCGCAGGCTCTCGGCCAGCAGCAACTCCAGTCTGTCGCCGAGCCGCTTGCGCCAATGGCTCAGGTCGCTTCGCTCGTGCGGGAAGGCGTGCTGGAAGAACTCTTCGCCGGTGAAGAACTGGAAATATGGGTCGTGGACCCAGCGCTCGCACACCCCCTCATCGGACAGCCCGTAAATGTGCTTGAGCAACAACAGCCCGATCATGAAGCGGGTCTCGATGCCCGGCCGGCCGTTCTCGCTGTAGAGCGGAGCGACCTCGCCGTCGATCCAGTCCCAGTCGATTTTGCCGGCAAGCAGAACCAGCTCGTGCTTCAGATTGATGATCTGGTCCAGCCGCGCCCGGAACAGATCGTTCGATCCCGTCGTCTTGTGCTTCTTCGGCCGCATCGTTCCCTCCGATGCACCACAGAATCATGGTCCGCAGCGAAAGGGAATCCAAAAACGAAATTGCAACGTTCAGGGCTCTCAAGCCCCAAATCCCTGTGACGTTGCCCCCGACTTTTATCCAGTAGAACCTAGAGTTTGGCGGTTGGCATCCTGCACAGTTTGAGCAATGGGCCAAGGCGCGGAGCCCCTTTCGAGCGCAGCGGCTTGGTCCCGTTGCGGTGAGAATGTGGCCGCGTAGACGGCTGGCGCCAGCCAGCCGATGCCCGAGTGGGGCCGAACATTATTGTAGTCGCGTCGCCAGTCCTCAAGCGCGAGGCGCGCCTGTGGCAGGGACGTGAACAGTGTCTCGCTCAAAAACTCGTCCCTCAGACGCCCATTGAAGCTCTCGACGAAGGCGTTCTGCATGGGCTTGCCCGGTGCGATGTAGTGCCATCCCACCCGGGTTTGCTCGGACCAGCCCAGGATCGCATTGCTGGTCAGCTCGGTCCCATTGTCGCTCAGGATCGTCCTGGGCCTGCCGCGCCTGGCGATCAGGAGATCGAGTTCGCGCGCCACCCGGAGGCCGGACAGCGAGAGGTCGGCTACGGCGGCAAGGCATTCCCGGGTGCAATCGTCGAAGATCGCCAGGATGCGAAATCTGCGACCGCTCGCCAGTTGGTCGGAGACGAAGTCGAGCGACCAGCGATCGTCGGGCCGCCGCGGCACTGCCATCGGCGCCCGTACGCCCAAAGCCCTTTTGCGACCGCCCCGCTTGCGTACCATCAGACGTTCCTCCCGATAGATGCGCAAAAGCCGCTTGTGGTTCACGACGAAACCCTCCCGGCGCAGGAAGATCAGAAGGCGCCGGTAGCCGAATCGCCGGCGTTCTCGGGCCAAGGCCCGCAGCCGTTCGCGCAAGGCAGGATCATCCGGACGCCGGGAGCGATAGCGCACCGTCATCCGCTGGCAGCCGATCACCCGGCACGCCCGCCGCTCGCTCATCTCGTGTTCAGCTCTGAGATGCGCGACCGCCTCTCGCTTCACAGCGGGCGTCACCATTTTTTTGACAACAGATCCTTCAAAGCCGCGTTGTCGAGCATGGCATCGGCCAGCAGCTTCTTCAGCTTGCCGTTCTCGTCCGCAAGCTGCTTCAGCCGCTTGGCTTCGGATACGTCCATGCCGCCGAACTTGCTCTTCCAGTTGTAGAAGGTCGCCTCGCTGATCCCGTGCTTGCGGCACACGTCGGCAGTCTTCGCGCCCAGCTCGTGCTCCTTCAAAACCCCAATGATCTGCTCTTCCGTAAACCGCTTCCGCTTCATCGTCTGGTCCTTCCCTAAAGGGCCAGACTCCAGTTCAACATGGATTAAACCGCGGGGGCAACGTCACCTGCAATCTCAAATGCCTCCGAATCCGGAAAACAGAATCCCGCTCAATCGCTTAGAGGCTTATTCACGGACGACTAATGCTTCAAGGGTTCGTTGCCGGCGCTGATAGGGAGCCAGTTCGCGCGTCGGATAGCGTCCATCATTCGGCAGCGATAACATTTCGGCAAGGAGCGCCACGTCCTCGCGCGGCGCGAGACTTTCCCCCAGCAAGGTATCGAGCTTGTCCAGCTTTGCCTGCGCGGTGTCATCGTGTGTATATCTAGCAGCCCGCTCCAACTGGCTCATGATGGGGTAGAGGGCACTCTCGGTGTGCTGCGGGGAGCAGAAATAACGCATGCGCGTGTGCGGTTCCGAAGCGAGGCGTGCAAGCAGCGCCGCCGTTAGTCGGGACTTGCCGATGCCCGCTTCGCCTGAGATTAAAATCACCTGTCCCGAGCTAGTTTTGGCCTTCGACCACCGTCGCAGCAGCAAGTCGAGTTCTTCTTCCCGTCCAACAAGGTCAGTCAGGCCGCTAGTGTGCATAGCTTCGAAACGACCTTCCACCGAGGCTGGTCGTAGTGCCGCCCATGCCCGTGTCGGGCCGGAGATGCCCTTGAGTTCCTGTGACCCAGGGTCTTCAAGTTCGAACAAGCTCCCGATGAGCTTCAGGGTACTTTCAGCAATCACCACGCTGTTCGGTTCTGCAACGCCCTGCAGACGGGCCGCAAGGTTTGGCGTATCGCCGACGATTGCCTGCTCCTGAGATGCACCCGATCCAATCAGGTCAGCCACCACCACCACTCCCGTGGCAATGCCGACGCGCGTCTGAAGGGCCGCGTGGGTCTTTAAGTTTCCAATTGCCGTGGCCAATTGGAGACCTGCGCGCACTGCTCGCTCTGCATCGTCCTCGTGAGCCTGAGGGTATTCGCGTAGCATCTCACCGAAAAGCTGGGCGCAGAATTTTACGGAACGGCCTTTCATAGTAGTCCGCCATGCGTTCTTGGGCGGGCGCATGCGTTGGAAACCTTTGCGGCGTGAAGCAAAGCCAAAGACTTTTTCTCAACTACAGGCATATTCGCTTTAAAACTGCACGTATCATTGCTGGCCTGAAAAAAAATATAAATGACCGTTTTGGCGTTCCTAGGACGGACCGATCACCGGCAAGCCAGATGCCGGGGAAGGGTCGCCAGTTTGCACCCGTCTCACATGCGGTCAGGCGAAATCACTACAAAACCGGGGCCTTTTTCAAGGTATCACCCTTCCACCCCGCCACCATCTTCGTGGTTCTGCTGAAGTTCGAGTGTGCTCGCAGGACTTTCAAGGATAAAGATTAGGCCGAAGTTCGCGCTGGGCGCGCGCCAAGCCGCTCATCAATCCTGAAAAATCTCCTGCTCGTCGTCATCGCCCCTGGGGGGCGTCTTGGTCGCGCGCTGCTGGGACTGCGGCGCATGATGACGCGGTTCGCGCGGGGCCGGACGCTCGGATGGATCGCGGCCAAGTTTGGATCGCAGCTCCATCAGGTCCGTGAAGACATCGGCCTGGCGCCGCAATTCGTCGGCGATCATGGGTGGGTGGCTGGAAATCGTCGAGACAACGGTCACCCGGACGCCGCGGCGCTGCACCGCTTCGACCAGGGAGCGGAAATCGCCATCGCCGGAAAACAGCACGATCTGATCGACATGCTCGGCGAGTTCCATGGCATCGACCGCAAGCTCGATATCCATGTTGCCCTTGACCTTGCGGCGGCCGCTGGCGTCGATGAATTCCTTGGTCGCCTTGGTGACGACGGTGTAGCCGTTGTAATCGAGCCAGTCGATCAGGGGACGGATCGAAGAAAACTCCTGATCCTCAATCACCGCGGTGTAATAGAACGCGCGCACCAGCGTGCCGCGGCTCTGGAATTCCTTGAGCAAGCGCTTGTAGTCGATGTCGAAGCCGAGCGTCTTGGCGGTCGCGTGGAGATTTGCGCCATCGATGAAAAGCGCAATCCTGTCGGAGGAAGATGTCATTTGGTGCTGATCGCAGATTGGAATTTATAAACGAAAACAGGCGCACTATGCGAGCGCGCCTATCGGCGATAGGTCCTACACGGGGATGTTTTAGGTTTCAAATAAATTTTTTTTAAGGCGAGGTCTTGACAGTCGAAGGGTGCGATTTTGTCCCGCAACCATCGGCAAGCAACGGTCCTGCATACTGCGTCGTTCGTCGCTGGCGCCAAGCGGCGCCACGGCTACAGCGGCTTTTAGCTCGCGTCTCTTTGTTCTGGGTTGCGGAGGCGTACTCTGTCAGATCGTTCGATACGGCGCGGACAGCAACAGCAGGAAGAGTGCCCTGTCAGCTTTGTAGTTGGCAGCGGGTCGGCTGCTTTCTGAGCCCTGCATGACAACGTACCCTTTGGATGTACGGACGCGCCAGTTCCACTTTCGGCCGCGCCTCTCCAACACCACTTCAAAAACTGGAAATCGACTGTCAGGCATCTCAAAGATTGGAAATTGACTATCAGGCATGGCAATCAAGATAAGAGGACCTCGTCAAGAAGGACATTACACGAGTGGTCGGTGGGAATGCCATCGCATTTTTGCGCTGAGACGGCGACAACCCTCGTGGGGCGACGGTTTGGCCGTCAAGGTGTCGGAACCAAAATAAGCTAAACCACGGGGTTCGAGGGTTTTACCTTGCTGCCACCTTGCTCGGGGACAACGAGCCTACAAATTAACTGGGTTGGCCGCGACCGCTTCATCATTCAAAAGACCACCATCAGGCACGTCAGGAATATGAAGCAACCGGTCTCGCCTCTGCAGCCTATCGCATCGACGGAGCTTCTGGCACTATTGCCGGGCCATCATGATCGGCCATTGCTTGACTACGCCCTAGGCAGCATACTCATAAAGGATTCCGTTTTGCGGCGGAATGTGATTTAAGCTCCTTGAAGGAGTTTGGCCATGGCTCGCTACGAACTGACGGAGTTTGAGTGGAAGGTCATCCAGCCGCTGCTGCCCAATAAGCCTCGCGGAGTGCCGCGGGTTGATGACCGGCGGGTTCTGAACGGCATTTTCTGGGTATTGCGCTCGGGCTCGCCCTGGGCCGATGTGCCGGAACGCTACGGCCCACCCACAACGGTCTACAATCGCTTCAACCGCTGGCGTAAGGCCGGGGTCTGGGACAAGCTGATGGACGCGATCATCGCGGCCCACGACGGCAAGGTTCAGATGATCGATTCCAGCGTGGTGCGGGTGCATCAGCAGGCCGCCGCCCAAAAAAACAAGCTGGAGACGCTTGTATCGGTCGAAGTCGTGGAGGACTGACCACCAAACTGCACCTCCGGGTGGTCGGTAACGGCCTGCCGGTCCAGATCGAGCTTTCGCCGGGCCAGATGAACGACGCACCAATGGCCGAACTCCTGCTCAACGATCTGCCCACAGGCGCGGAGGTCATCGCTGACAAGGGCTACGACGCGGACTGGATCAGGGACCTGATCGAAGATCAGAACTGCACCCCACACATCCCGCCGAGATCAAACCGCTACGACGGCATCACCTACAGCAAGGCCAAATACAAGAAGCGCAACCTCATCGAGCGCTGCTTCAATAAGCTCAAGCAGTTCCGCCACATCGCGACCCGATACGACCGCAGCGCCCTTAACTATCTTGCGATGATCAAAATCGCTTGCGTCCGTCTCTGGCTCAGGTTTTATGAGTTCACAACCTAATCTTACTGCGTCATAAAGTTTGGTACTTCGGCAGGTTCCTGATCGGAGCGGCGCAGCACGGACATCGCGGCAAGTTTTTGACGAGGGCGAGAACGAGCCGTCGGCGCATGGTCGCAATCGAGTTTGGAATGTGCCGCTCGGGCCGCAGCGGTGGAGCCTCTGGGTCTGTAACCTTCGGGAATGGCAGGCGCCTGGAACATCGCGGTGGGACGAGATGCTGAGGGGGAAATCGTCTCCCTTTCGGAGATCAGGAACCCGTAGGCCGCGATGCAGAGTGTGGCGTGATGGTGGAAGCCGCGCCATCCTCGCCCTTCGAAATGCCCGAGCCCGACCTCCTGCTTCAGCTCCTGATAATCGCGCTCAATGCGCCAGCGTAGCTTGGTGAGATCTACCAGGTTGCCGAAGGTGATATTTTGCGGAAGCGTCGAGAACCAATATTTTGTCGGCTCGGCCTCACCTTTCGGCCACTCGATCAACAGCCATTCTTCCGGGCGGCTCTTGGTAAGATTGTAATCGCGATGGGCGACACGGATACGCAACCGGGCAAAGCGCGAGGACAACTGTTCGGCCGAGCCTTCACGCCACACGATCTTGCGCCAGGCTTTTGCCGGCAAGCCCAAAGCAAGCTGCTTGACTGAGGTCGGCCGATGATTGCGATCACGCCGTATCAACTTCGGCGGACGTCCGTGGCCCGACCAGGTTTTGGGATGCAACGGCGCCATGCCCGGCGCCCATACCGTGGTGTTCGGCAAGATGCCAGCCACATAGGTCAACCCCAGTGCGCTGATGCTGCTGCGCAGTTCCGTGTTGCAGCCATATCCGGCGTCCATCAGCACCACACCGAGCGGCAGGCCGGCTGCACTGGCCGCACGGATCTGCTCGAGCGCTATCTCGGGCTTGGTCCTGAAGCGGATATCCCCGGGCACGCCTGTCTTGCGCCGGCGTTCATCGTCCGCCGCCCACTGTTCCGGCAAATACAGGCGATACGCCACCGGCAGGCTGGCGTGGCGATTGGCAATCGATAGCGACACCGCGACCTGACAATTGTCCTGCTTGCCGAGTTGACCACAATACTGCCGTGCCACCCCTACCGAATGCCGGCCCTGTTTGGGGAAACCCGTGTCGTCGATAATCCAGGCCTCGATCTGCCCATGGCGCACGATCTCCGGCAGGACCATCTCGCGCACCTTGGCCAAGACCTTCTCGTCCGACCAGCGCCCTTCGCCGACAAAATGCAGGAGTGATTGATGCTGCGCTGCCGTCCGCTCAGGTGCGGTCACCGCCGCCATAGGCTCTACGCTCTTGCGCTCGCATGGCA
>CAWEYJ010000010.1:0-90313 GCA_963813165.1 uncultured Pseudomonadota bacterium
TTTCGATATAAGCGCCGCTTCGATCTTCTATTCGAGGTATCGGCCGCCCTTCATTCCAAGGCAGTACCTTACCATGAGCGTCTTTTCTTTTTTTCTTCTCGAAGATGTCCCTGTATCTGCGTGGCGAAATTCCAATGAACGCTTGAAAAAGTACTTTCTCAATTTCTGCGGGGTCAAATGTGATTGAGTCGCCGTGCAGTTTTTTCGCGTAACTCTTCGGATAGGGCTCGAGAAAGACCAAGCGGGTAATGCCCGACGCGACGATGTGTTTAGCACAAAGATGGCAAGGAAATGTTGTACAATACATCGTTGTATCTTTCACGGAGCGTCCCGATCTCGCGGCATCCGAAATGGCTGCCATTTCCGCGTGGATCATTCTCCCGTACTCGATAATGTCCATCAATTGGGAGTTTTTGATTCTCCTGCGGGCCATCAGCCTCTTTACAAAGGCCTGAACAGAGACGGCTGTTTTCAAGGATTCCGAAAGCAACGATTCCTTCGAAAGTCTTTCGACTAAATCGTGGATTATTTCGCTCTTACGCTCTTGGTTCGCGTCCGCTCCGATGTCGATATCTCTGAAGGTAGGCTTTGGATCATCACCCCAGTAGTAACCGCCACCTGCTTTAGGGACCTCGTTGCACCCAAGAGTTACGATCTCTCCCTCCTTGCTAAAAATCGCCGCGCCGACCTGTCTGGATAAATCGACAGACCTTAAGGCTGCGGCAGAAGCGGTGTAGAGTCCGTACTCGTCTTTGTTTGGGGAAATTCGATTGTCTCCGAACAATGCCTTGATAAATCGCCTCATGGTTTCTTCAGCCCGTTTGGCGTCGATGCCATCAACAAAAACGTCACCCAAATAGAAAGCATCCGATACTCTTTGGCCATTTTCGTCATCGACCTGATTGTTATCAACGTCGATAAGTTGAATAGCTTGTTGTTCGCATTCCGCGTCGGATTTTGGGGCTGAGTTGAATTGACGGATTTTCGAAATAAGGACCGACCTACGATCTGCTTCGCTTCCGAAGACAGATATCTGGATGAACTTGCGCCCATAAACTCGACGCATTAGCTCAATTTCTTCAGGCCTCTTGAATTGCCGAACAATGTAGGCGCATCCCAATGCGGGCTCATGAATCGAAGTGGAGACTTCCGACCTAGCCTTCATAATCCGGATAAGCGAAAGCCCTGCTAACGCGGCTGGGTCATTTGCAACTCGACGGTATTCGTTGGCGTACTCTATGAGGGACATATACCGGTCGAAGTAAGATGAAGTGTTGATTTTTGTTCCGATCTTTGCGACTTCCATGTGCTGTGTCAGATGGATCAGCCTGTGCTTATACTCTACTTCCTGCAGAGCCGCGTTCAGCGTCGTAATGACAGCTTCTAAGTCGGTCCCTATCGGACCCACGATACCGAATACTAGTTCGGGATTTGTGATCTGTTCAAAGCTGACAAAGCTGGAACCATTTTGTCGCGTTTGGGGTTTTTTCACACTCGTGGCCCATCCTGCTGTGGCGTCCCGCTACGACGCAGCGTAAAGTGATTCGCGCCAAGGGGGAGATTTGCAGTGTCCAAAGGGAAACAACGCGAAGCTGACCTTACACACAACCTTGAAAGCGATTGGACGGTGCGTCAGTTCAAAGCGCTCTGCGAGGATTTGCTGAGCCGTCCCGCCCTCCGCCGGGGACCGCTTCGCTTCAACGACGGCGCAATTCGGGAGATGCTTTCGAAGCCAGCACTCTCGCCACGGCACCGCCCTGCCGCTAAAGGCTAATTTGCCAAAGAGGCAGCAAAAACCATCTTCGGTTGGGGACCGATTTGGGAACCTAAGGCAAAAATTTTTATTGATTTCAATTGCTTAACGGTATGACGTGGCGGAGAGAGTGTCAGTCAATCCCCATTGACAGCTGTTTTTCATTTCAGCACGTGGGAACCAACGGTCCTGGCTGCCAGCAATTGGCCCATCCCGTGCGCCCCCGCGCCCCAAGCCTCTGCGCCATCTTCCGTCGACCCGCGCGCGGCGGCCGACCGGGCCATCTCCGCCGGCGGCGGCGACGCTCGCAAGACGGTGAAGGGGTGTTCGAGCGTGTCCGGCATCCATCTTGGCCGCAATCGCCAAATGGTAGGCGTACGTAGATCTGCAGGATCCGCCCGCGTTCGTTGATATGCCACGCCAACGTTGATTTTGGTTTTTCATCGTAGCTGGCGGCCGGTTTGCAAAGAACAGCCGGTAGCGGGCGCCCCCATCTCGTCCGAGATCCCGGTGCCGATCGCGTTCATGCCGAACGTCATCGAGATCATTCCGCCCGGCATCACGCTCCGGGCATTCCGGCTGCGACCCAACTCTGGGTGTCGGCGAGCGCAAGGCCAAAGCGTCTCACGACGTCGTCGACCTGCGCCGCCGTAATGATCAGCGGCGGGCAAAAGGCGATCGAGTCCTGAATATTGCGGATGATCAAACCGTGCTCATGCGCTCTTTCGAACAGATAGAGGCCGACCTTGCCCGGCGGATCGAATTTGGCCTTGCTGACCTTGTCCGCCACCAGTTCCACTGCGGCGATCAGGCCGACGCCGCGCACCTCGCCCACCAAGGGATGATCGGCGAAACGGCGCAAGCTCGCCTGCAAGTGCGCGCCGACCCTGGCCGCGTTCGCCACCAGGCCGCGCTCCTTGATGATGGCGAGATTCTCCAGCGCGACGGCCGTCGCCACCGGATGGCCGCTGGCGGTAAAGCCGTGTCCGAAAGTGCCGAGCCGCTCGGTCTGGTCGGCGATGCCCTGATAGAGGGCGTCGGTGACGAGGACGGCCGCCAGCGGCTGATAGGAAGAGGTGATCTGTTTCGACAGCACCAGGATGTCGGGCTGGATGCCGTAATGCTCGCAGGCGAATAGCGTGCCGAGGCGCCCAAAACCGTTGATCACCTCGTCGGCGACGATCAGCACGTCGTGGCGGCGGCAGACCTCCTGCATTTTGCGCCAATAGGCTCCCGGCGGCGGCAGGACGCCGCCAGCGCCCATCAACGGCTCGCCGATGAATGCGGCCACCGTCTCCGAGCCCTCGGCGAGGATGGTCGCCTCTAGTTCCGCCGCCAGGCGATCGGCGAAGGCTTCCTCGCTTTCGCCCGACTCCGCAAAGCGATAATGATGCGGACAGGTGACATGTTTGACGAAGGCAAGCGGCAAGTCGAACCCGCGCTGATTGACCTGCAGGCCGGTGAGGCTGCCGGAGGCCACCGTGATGCCGTGATAGCCACCGTTGCGGGCGATGAACTTTTTCTTTTGCGGGCGCCCGAGCGAATTGTTGTAATACCAGACGAACTTCACCACCGTATCGTTGGCTTCCGAACCGGAACTGGTGAAGAAGACGTGATCGAGCCCGTCGGGCGACATTTTCACCAGCTTCTCGGCGAGTTCGATCGAAGGCTCATGCGATTTGTGGCTGAAGGTGTGGTAATAGGGCAGCTTGCTCATTTGCCGCGCGGCGGCCTGCACCAGACGGTCTTCGCCGAAGCCGACAGCGACGCTCCACAAGCCCGCTAACGCCTCGATATATTCGCGTCCCTGGTCGTCATAAACATAGATGCCCGAGCCGCGCTCGATCACGATCGGCCCGATGCGTTCGTGCCGACGCGCGTTGGTATAGGGATGGATCTGATAAGCGACGTCGCGCGCGCTAAGCGAATTGGGCAGAATAGTCATTGAACAAGTCCCGGTTGCAAGAATGGGATGGGGTGAGCTCCAATCATACCCTGAAGCAAAATCCAATCGAAGCCGAGAATCGTCGACACGGTGCCGCCAGCGCAATCAGGCGTCAGCAGAAGCGGGCATCTCTGCGCTGGCGCTTCTCGCCCATGTCGCCGCCGTGCGCTTATGAAACATTTCCCGGAACTGGCCCGTCGAGACGGGCAGCAGCGCCCCGGTGTCCCAATCAAGCACCACGGCGTAACGCCGCACCACGTCGAGCCGGTCAATCTTGCCGGCGCGATAGCCGGCCGCGACCGCCTCGGGATCGGTCGCGAGCCAGCGACTACGCTGGCAGCGGATCGCTTCGCGCGTCGCCTTGGTCGCGGCCTCGTCGACCGCATAGGCGCAAATTTCGGCATCGACGACCGTGAGCACCACGCCATAATCCCTGGCGGCGCGCTCGATCGAGACATAGTCGTCCGCCACGTCTTCCAGCACGAGAGCCGGGTCGCGCTCCAGCGGATCGCCGAAGCCGCCGCCGCCGGCGGTCGGGCGGCTGAAGACATCGCCGGGCCCGATCGGCACGTCGGAAAAGACGGAGCCCAGCCAATCTTCCTTTTCCGCTCCCGCGCGCTTGATGCTGAGGCCGTGCGGCATTGACGGCAGGCCGCCCTCGATGCCCCAGACGATCGCCCGTTCGCGGTCGCAGATATAGGAAATGACGGTCTTTTCAGCTTCAAGCATGATCGATGTCTTGCGGACGCCGACGCCGCCTCGCCATTTGCCGGGCCCGGCGGAATCGGTGAGGATTTCAAACTCGGTCGTCAGGATCGGATTGGCGCGCTCCTGCCCCTCCACTGGTTGCGACATCAAGCCGGTGCCGAAACAGGCGGTGGTTACGTTGCAACCGTCCTTGCCATTGCGTCCGCCCCAGCCCCCGGGCAGCCAGTCGTAGAACATGAAGATTGGCTTTTCGGGCCGGCGCGCGTCGAGCCCGCCGGTCAGCAAGTATTCCAGGTTGAAGGCGCAAGCGAGCGCGCGCTGCGGCATGATTTTCGACCAGATTTCGTAGATGGCATTCATGATCTTCTCGAACGGCATCAGGAAGCCGGTAACCCCGACCGGCCAGCGCGCATCGACGATCGAGCCTTCCGGCGCGATGATCTCCAGCACCCGGTAGAAACCGCTGTTGAGCGGCAGATCCGGGAAGAACGTCTTCATGCCCGCCGCGACCGCCGAGAATGTCGTGCCGAAGGCGGAATTGTAGATGGAGCCGATGGTCGGATGACTGCCGGTGAAATCATAGATGGCCTTTTCGCCCTTGATGGTGAGCTTGACCTTGATCGGGATCAGCCCCTCGGAGCCCGCGGGGTCGCGGTCGATGAAGTCCTGCGTCTCCCAAACGCCGTCCGGCAGCGCCGCGAGGCGTTGGCGCATGGCGCGCTCCACATAATCCTGCACCTCGGACAAGCCAGTCTCGACCGTCTCGCGGCCGTATTTTCCGACGAGCCGGAGGATTTCCCGCTCACATACCTGGGTCGCCTGCGCCTGGGCGTGGATGTCACCGATGATCGAGGCCGGATCGCGGGTATTGGCGGCGATGAGATGGGCAACGTCCTTGCAGAAGCGCCCCTTGTCGAACAGGCGCACGGGCGTGATGCGCAGCCCCTCGCGGAACATGTCCCGCGCTGTGACGTCGAACGAGCCCGGTACGCTGCCTCCGACATCCGACCAATGGCCGTTCGATTGACTGAAGGCGATGATCTTGCCGTCGGAAAAAATCGGCCGGATCAGACGCACATCGGGAAAATGGGTGCCGCCGGCATAGGGATCGTTGATCGCGTAGACGTCGCCAGGATGCATGTCGCCCTCGAAGGCGCGCATCACGTCCTTGCAAGTGAAATGCAGCGTGCCGACGTGGACCGCGATGTCCTGGTTGCCTTGCGCCGCGGAGTTGCCGTTTGCATCATGCAGCGCGCTGGAGAAGTCGCGGTTGTAGATGACGAAGGAATAGCAGGTGCGCAGAATCTGTTCGGCCATCTGATCGACGCTGGTGATGAAGGAATTCTTCAGCACTTCGAAAGTGACGGGGTCCAGGGTAGGTTTGGCGGCCATCGCACTCACTCCGTGACGCGAATGATGATGTTGAGATATTTATCGACCGAGGCTGTCGTTCCGGGCGGGATCACGACGGTTGAATCGACCTGCTCGACCACGGCGGGGCCCTTCAGCGAAAAGCCCGCCGGCAGGTCCGCGCGCTCGTAGACGGGGGTGTCGATCCCGACCTCCGCGTCGAACCAGACAGGGCGTCGGCTTGTCGGCTTCGGCGTCGCTCCGGTCGGCGCATGCACGGCGAGTTCGGCCTTCGGCACCACTCCGACCGCTTTTAGGTTGAGGCGGAACAGGCCGACGGGCGCATCGTCGCGCCGGAAGTTATATTCGCGTTCATGGCTGCGGTGGAACGCTTCGATAAGGTCGCGCATCGCGCCGATCGGGCTCGGCGCCGCGACTGCCAGCGACCGCCACTGGCCCTGATACATCATGTCGATCGAGCGCTGCAGAACGATGTCGGCGCTCGCAACCCCCTCGTGGGCGAGACGCTCCAGCGCCAAAGCCTCCAGCTTGCCGAATTCCGCTTCGATGGCGGCCGGATCGGCATCATCCGCGGTGGCGAAATAGCTCTCGGAAAAATCGTGCTGCACGTCGACCAGCAAACATCCAAGCGCCGACGTGACGCCGGGATTGGGCGGCACGATCACGGCCGGAATCGAGAGTTCCTTGGCGATCGCCGCCCCGTGCAGCGCGCCGGCGCCGCCGAAGGCCACCAGTGCGAAGTCGCGCGGATCATATCCCCTGCTGATCGAGATCAGGCGGACGGCATCCGACATATTGGCATTGGCGACGCGGATGATCGCATCGGCCGCAGCCTCGCGGGTCAGCTTGAAGGATGCGGCCACCTCGTCCACCGCCGCCGCGGCGAGTGCCGGGTCGAGCATGATCTTGCCACCGGCCAGACTGGTTCCGAGCCGCCCCAGCACCACATTGGCATCGGTATTGGTCGCCTGCCGGTTGCCGTTGCCATAGCACGCGGGCCCGGGGCTCGCGCCGGCCGATTGCGGCCCGTTGCGCAACGACCCCGCCTCGTCGGTCCAAGCGAGCGAGCCGCCGCCGGCGCCGATGGTGAGCACTTCGATCGAAGAGAAACGGATCGGATAGCCGAACTCGATGTGCCAATCCTTGGTGACGCGCGATTGGCCTTCATACGTCAGGGAGACGTCGGTCGACGTGCCGCCCATATCGAGGCCGATCGAGTTTTGAAAGCCGCACAGCATCGCGATGTAGCGGCTGGCAATCGCGCCCGCCGCTATGCCGGAGCCGGCGAGGCGCGCGGCGAAATCCTTGACGCTCGCTGGCGTCATCACGCCGCCGCCGGTGTGCAGCAATAAAAGGTCACGCGTGTAGCCGTCCTGCTTCAGCCGTTCGCCGAGGCGGGAGGTGTAATTGACCAACACCGGGCTTAGGGCCGCGTTGACGACCGTGGTTGAGAAACGCTCGTGCTCGAATATTTCGGGCAGCACGCCGGAGGACGTTGAGACCGGCACGCCCGGCATCTCCTCTTCCAGGATCTGCTTCATGCGGCGCTCGTTCGCGCCATTGACGTAGGCGTTCATGAAACAAACCGCGACCGCGGCTACGTTGCGCCGCTTCAGGATGCGGGCGACATTGCGGGCGCCGGCCTCATCGAGCGGCGTAACGATCGCGCCCTGCGCGTCGACGCGCTCCAGGACGGTCAACCGATCGCGACGCGGCACATAAGGCTTCACCACGTCCTTGTAGGCGTCCCACAATTCTTCCTTGTTAGCGCGACGGATCTCGATCACATCGCGAAAACCCCGGGTGCACACCATGGCAGTGCGCGGTAGACGCCGCGTGATCAGCGCATTGGTCGCGACCGTCGTGCCGTGGGAGAACAGCGCCACTTTACTCAGGTCGACCGCCGCCTTGCCGATGCCGGCCATGATGCCCTCGATCGGATCCGAAGACGATGCCGTCTTCTCGATACGGATGAGGCCCGTCGTCTCGTCCATGATGCAGATGTCGGTGAAGGTTCCGCCGACATCCACGGCCACACGCAAATTCTGCAAGGATTGTCCTCCCGTTCATCGGCGCGCCGGTCGCTCGCGAGCGGTTCCATCGGCGGCGGCGGCTAACCATCGCACTAGGACATTAGGCGTTTGGTTCGCTTGTCGGCGAGCGCACATAAGTTTGTTGGTCAGCGTATCGCCCGCCACGGTCTGGTGGAACCACCTTTCCAAATCAGGTTCAACGAAAATGACCCGGCGCGCTTCCCGCACCATGGAAACTCAGATTGAGAAAATCGTGGAAGAGCTTGGTCGCCGCGGAGAACGGCCGGTCGACCGCCCAGGCAAGGCCCACATCCATGGTCGGGATATCGGCGGCGACGTTACGCGTGTCGATCCGTTGCCCTTCGAGCGACCATGGCCTGTATACCATGTCGGACAGCACCGTCACGCCCATGCCGGCCGCCACCATGCTTCGCACTGCCTCGACCGACGAAGTCGTGAAAATGGCCTTCGGCCGCAAGCCGCTCGGCCGCCAATAATGGGCCGCGGTCTTCTTCGCCTCGTCGACGGTGAGCATCACATAGGGCTCCCTGGCGACGTCGGCGAGCGTGATCGTCTCAAGCTTCATGAAGGGGTGCTCGACCGGCAGCCAGAGCCGGCGATGGGAGCGGATCAGCGTCCCATGGGCGAGGCTTCGTCTGTTGCGGAGATTTGAGACCAGCATCACGGCGATATCGAGCGAGCCGTCCACCAGCCCCTTCTCGATCGCGTCACGCGGCAGTTCGATCAGCTCCAGCATGATGCGCGGATAGGTCCGCGCAAACCGCGCATGGTGAGGCGGGAGAAAATAGCCGGCGACCGTGTAGGTCACGCCGACCCGCACCTTGCCGGATTGCTTCATATCTTCCGCGAGCGGGGTCCGCATCGCCTCGTTGACCGCCGCCATGATGTTGCGCGCAAGTTGCAGGAACCGCGCGCCTTCGGCGGTCAGCGAGACGCCTTGGGGATGGCGCGAAAACAGACTGACCCCGAGTTCGTCTTCGAGCTGCTGCACCGCGGCGGTAATCGCCGATTGCGAGACGCCGAGATGGATGCCGGCATGCGAGACTTGGCCCGCTTCGGCGGCCGCGATGAAATAGCGGATTTTCTTCAACGAGAACGTCATATCTGTTTTTCCGATACTGCTAAGCATATTTTCGTATTTTACTATACCGACGATCCGCGTCCATACTTCCTTCGCAATCGCGAATGGCCCTGGCGGAGAGCAGCATTGACCTCGATTAATTGCGATATGGGCGAGGCCTACGGGCTCTATCGGATGGGCGATGATGAAGGATTGATGCCGCTGATCTCGATCGCCAACGTGGCTTGTGGCTTCCATGCCTCGGACTTCAACCATATGCGCGAGACCGTCCGTCTCGCCAAGCGCCTCGGCGTGGCAGTCGGCGCGCATCCTTCATTGCCGGATCGGCAAGGTTTTGGCCGTCGCGAGATGGCGATCTCCCGCGAAGAGCTCGCCAACTGCATCATCTACCAGGTCGGCGCCCTCAAGGGCTTCCTCGATGCCGAAGGAGTGAAACTCAACCATATCAAGCCGCATGGCGCGCTCTACGCGATGGCCGCCAGGCAAACCGAAATCGCCCATGCGATCTGTGATGCGGCCGACGTCTTTAAAGTGGCGCTGCTCGGCATGATCGGCACGCTGCACGAGCGGATCTATCCCGAGCGCGGCCATGAGTTTGTCTCGGAATTCTACGCTGATCTCGATTATTCCGACGACGGCACGCTGATCGTAACCCGCAAGCACGATGAAAGAGACCCCTCGGAAGCCGCCACCCGCTGCCTGCGCGCGATCCGCGAAGGCAAGGTTCGCAGCATCGGCGGCAGGGAAATTGCGGTGAGAGCCGATAGCATTTGTGTCCATTCCGACACGCCGAACGCTGTCGCGATCGCAACCTCGGTACGCGAGTTTTTGGAAGATTTTTTGCGAAATTGACGCCAGGCGGCCGGCGTTTGCCGACGCCCTGAACATGAGGCTGGGACCGGACATGGCCAACAAGCAGATCGTTTCGCCGCTTCCCGGCACTTTCTATCGCAGGCCCTCGCCGGATACCCCGCCGTTCAAGGCGGAGGGCGACAGCATCGCCGCAGGCGACACGATCGGCCTTGTCGAAGTGATGAAGTCTTTTCACGCAATACAAGCGCAGTTCGGCGGCAAGATCGTCAGGTTCTTGATCGACAATGAAGAACCGATCATGGCGGGTCAGCCGATCGCCGATGTCGAGGATTAGAGTCGACGCCATGGCCGCCATCAAGACGCTGCTGATCGCCAATCGCGGCGAAATCGCGGTCCGGATCATCCGGGCGGCGCGCGAACTCGGGATCAGGACCGTCCAGGCGTACAGCGCCGCCGACGCCAATTCGCTGGCCGTCAAGCTTGCCGACGTCGCGGTGAACATCGGACCGCCGCAAGCCTCAAAGTCCTATCTCGCCATCGACGCGATCCTCGCCGCCGCGTGTCAGACCCAAGCCGATGCGGTGCATCCAGGGTACGGCTTCCTCGCCGAGAACGCCGATTTTGCGGACGCCGTCGAGGCTGCGGGCCTGATCTTCGTCGGGCCCCCCGGAAGCGTCATCCGCCTGATGGGCGACAAGGCGGCGGCCCGGGAGATCGCCGCCAAGGCTGGCGTCCCGACCGTCCCCGGCAGCGACGGGCGCATCGACGCGCCGGAAGAGGCGCGCGATATCGCAGCGCGCCTCGGCTATCCCGTGATGATCAAGGCGGCGGCCGGCGGCGGCGGGCGCGGCATCCGCATCGTCAACGATCGCGCCGAACTCGATCGGCTGGCGCCGCAGGCGAGCGCCGAAGCCAAAGCCGCCTTCGGCGACGGCGGGTTGTATCTCGAAAAGGTGATCGAGCGCGCGCGCCATATCGAGGTACAGGTGCTCGGCGACGGACGCGACGTCGTCCACCTTTTCGAACGCGAGTGCTCTCTCCAACGTCGCCGTCAGAAGGTCCGGGAGGAAGCGCCAGCCGCCAATCTTCCGAACGATATCCGCACTCGTCTTTGCGCCTGCGCAGTGGAATTGGCGCGGGCAGTTTCCTATCGCGGCGCCGGCACGCTCGAATTCCTCTACGACGAGACCACGCGCGATTTCTATTTCATCGAAATGAACACGCGCATCCAGGTGGAGCATCCGGTGACCGAGTTCATCACCGGCGTCGATCTCGTACGCGAGATGATTAAAGTCGCCGGCGGCGAGCCGCTTGGCTTGCGCCAGGCCGATATCCGCTGCGTCGGCCATTCCATCGAATGCCGCATCAACGCCGAAGATCCCGCCAACGGTTTCATGCCCTGCCCCGGTATCGTCACCGGCCTGCGCGTTCCGGGCGGCCCAGGCGTGCGCTTCGACAGCATGCTGTACACAGGTTACGCGGTACCGCCCTTCTACGATTCACTGATCGGAAAATTGATCGTCTGGGACGAAAGCCGAGCCGCCGCGATCGCGCGGCTGCTGCGCGCCCTCGGGGAATTCGAGATCGAGGGCCTGCAGACCACGATCGGGCTGCACCAAGCTTTGGCGTGCGACGCCGATGTCCGCGCCCTTCGCTTCGACACCAGGTTCCTCGAGCGTTGGCTCGAGACCAATGTATCGCTTCTTGCCTGAATGGGAGTTATGCGCCGATGGCCATGAGATATTCCTTTGGGGGCGACGAACACATCTTCGTCGAGGTCGACGAGGAGATGTCGCTCAGGGCATTCTTCAAAAGTCTGTCGATCACCAACATCTTGCGCGAGAGCCGTATCAAGGGGGTGACGGAAATCTGTCCCGCCAACGCCTCTTTCCAGATCAAGTTCGATCCCGATCTTATCGCCCCCGACGACATGCTCAGGGAATTGCAGCGACTGGAATCGGCCGCCGACACCGCGGACATGTCGTTGAAGACGAGGATCATTGAAATACCGGTGCTCTATAACGATCCATGGACCCGCGAAACCTTGATGCGCTTTCGCGAGCGGCATCAGGACCCTGCCGCCACCGACATCGAATATGCGGCACGCGTCAATAATTTCGCCTCGGTCGAGGACTTCATCGCCGCGCATTCGGGCTCGCCCTGGTTTGTTTCGATGGTGGGATTTGTCGCCGGATTGCCCTTCCTCTACCAAATGGTCGAGCGTTCGCGGCAGATCGAGGCGCCGAAATATCTTCGCCCGCGCACCGACACGCCGAAACTCACCATCGGTCACGGCGGCTGTTTCAGCTGCATCTATTCGGTGCGCGGCGCGGGCGGCTACCAGATGTTCGGGATCACGCCGATGCCGATCTACGATCCACGTCAGGAGATCAGCTATCTCCGCGAATTCATGGCCCTGTTCAGGCCGGGCGACATGGTGAAATGGAAGCCGATCACGCTTGAGGCCTATCACGACGCTGTCGCAGATGTGGAGGCCGGGCGCCTAGCGCCACTGATGCGCGACGTGACCTTTTCGCTCACCGAGTTCGAACGCGACATCGACGGTTACAACCGCAAGCTTGAGAAGGCGCTCCATGGCCATTGAGATCGTCAGTCCCGGCCTCGCCACCACCGTCCAGGATCTCGGGCGGCCTGGTTATTATCATCTTGGCATTCCGCTTTCCGGCGGCATGGATCGCCTCGCCTTGCAGGCGGCGAACCTGCTTGTCGGCAACGATCCCGGAGCGGCGGTCCTGGAAGCGGTGTTCATGGGGCCGCAGATTGCCTTCGCCGATGACCGCATGGTCGCGGTGGCCGGCGCCGAACTGCCGCCGAAGGTCGACGGCGAGCCGCGCGAGACATGGACGAGTTTTCTCGTAAGGGCGGGCCAAACACTGTCCTTCGACTTTCTGAAGAAGGGCGCGCGCGCCTATATAGCAATCGGCGGCGGCATAGACGTGCCCGTCGTGCTTGGCAGCCGCTCGACCTATGTGCTTGGCGCCCTCGGCGGTCACGAGGGCCGCACGCTTCAGGCCGGCGACCGTCTAAAACTCGGCGCCGCCGCCGCCGTCAAGCAAGGGCGCGCCGTCGCCAACGATCTGCGGCGGGCACCCGGCGCCTCTGTCGAATTGCGCGTATTGACGGGCCTTTACTGGCATCGCGTCGCAGAGCAATCCGGTCGGGATTTTTTCGCGGATACGTGGAAGGTGGCGCCGGAAGCGGATCGCATCGGCTATCGCTTCCGCGGCGGGCGTCCGCTCGAATTCGAGCCGCGCACGCCGCCGTTCGGCGCAGGCTCCGATCCGTCGAACATTGTCGACGCATGCTATCCGTACGGGTCGATCCAGGTTCCCGGCGGCACCGAGCCGATCGTTCTGCACCGCGACGCGGTCTCGGGCGGCGGATATTTCATGCTCGGTACAGTGATCTCCGCGGATCTGGATTTGATCGGCCAGTTGCAACCGCATACGCCGGTGCGTTTTGCGCCACTGGATATGAAGACGGCGCTCGCGGCGCGTCGTGAGCGCAAGGCATTATTGAGCAAGATCCATGCGTCGCTCGGTTAGTCGCCACGCGCCCGGTCGCGCAATTCTTTCGGGGACATGCCGAAATGCCCCTTGAAGGCACGGGAGAATTGGGCGTGGTCGCTGAAGCCGAAACGATAGGCAATCTCTGTGACCGTCAGACAATTGGCAGGATCGCGCAACTGGGCGTGACAGGCGTCGAGCCGCAGGTCCCTGATCCATTGGCCAATGGTTTGTTTGGTGTCGCGAAAGAGCTCGTGCAGATAGCGCGTAGAGATGCCGCAGGCACTCGCGATCAAGGCCGGATCGAGATCGGCCCGGCTGAGATTGCGCCGCGCAAAGCTTTCGATGCGGCTCAGATGCGCCTCCCGGACGGTCGAGGACCCGGAAGTGAGCGTGCGTTCGTCCGACTTGATGGAGAGCACGAGGAGATCAATCAGATGACGGCCGACCATCGACCGCGCTTCGGCCGACATCGCGTCAAAGCGAGCCGGAATCAGACGCAGCATGTCGGTGAACAGACCGCCCGCGCCGTTCTTCGCGTCGAATTGTACGCTGCAGAAGCGGTCGGGCGCGCGGATGCGGCCGCCGAGTGCTTTGGCGTCGATCTTGATGACCCACATCTCGGCAAGCTCGATGTGGCTGAACTCATAGGGCTCGTGGCTGCGTTCGAGGAAGAAGCCGCCGGGTCGGCAGCGGACCTCCTTTCCTCCCTGCGCGAAGACGACTTCGGCACGCGTCGGCACGGTCACCAGGAATTGCTCCTCCCGCTCGGAGCTCAGATGATGCCGCGACCGCCGATACATGAGGCTTGCCGAAATGTTGTGCGACAGCGAAAAATCGCCGATCTGCCAAATGGAGAGATCGCCTCTGAAACGGTCCGGCTCGGCGAATTGAAGGTCGAGGGGAAAATAGGTCGCGGCGATCGCCTCGTGCCAATAGCGGCTTCGGTAAGACGGGTCCGTCGCGCTAGTCGTGATGGTGGCCTTCATCAGCTTCCGGCTCCTCGAGCCTTATGCGTCATACCGTTTCACGAATTTCTCGTCTGCGAGGTGCACGAGAAATCAAACTAGCGTTCACTGAAAGCAAAGACCATGCCGCAAGTCCTCTCTAAGGTGCAAGCGCATTATACCGACACCCGCGCGATCCGTCATCCGGTCGTGGCAGTTCGAATATTCGGCATACGAGCGTGAAGGCCGTCGCCGCACGGCCTTGTATACCAGTCGCGTTTGGGTGGGCGGCGCCCAGATTGGTACAACGTAGAGCAAAGGAGAAACCGATGAGATACGCAGCCTCGATAGTCGCAACGGCCGTTGCGATGGCGGCCCTCGCCCATGGCGGAATAGCCAACGCCGCGGACAAATGGTGGCCGGCGAAAATCTACAATCTCGATTCCGGATCGGCGAAAGAGTCGGAATATTCGCCGCTCGAAAAAGCCGCCAAGCCCTGGAATATCTGCGTGCTGTTTCCTCATATGAAGGACACTTTCTGGGTCGCCGTCGACTATGGCGTGGTCGAAGAAGCCAGACGGATGGGCGTGAACATGACGCTCTACGAGGCCGGCGGCTACGAGAACCTGCCCAAGCAATTGGCGCAGTTCGACGATTGCATGGCCGGCAATTTCGACGCGATCATCGTCGGGCCGATTTCGGAGGCCGGGCTCGACAAGAAGATTAAGGAAGGCGTGGCGGCGGGCAAAGCGATCATCTCGACCGTCAATCCAGTCTCCAAATCGAATGTGACTTCGAAGATGACGGTCGATTTCGACACCATGGGCGAACAGACCGGCGTCTATCTGGTGAACTATCTCAAGAACAAAACCGCCAAGGTCGCGACCTTCCCGGGCCCTGCGGGCTCCGGCTGGGCGGAAGACTTCCTCAAAGGCTTCAAGAAGGCGGTCAACGGCAAGAGCAACGTCACCATGCTTGGCGACAAATTCGGCGATTCAGGCGTCGCGGTGCAGCTCGGCCTGATCCAGAACGCACTCCAGGCCTATCCCGATATGAACGTCATCTGGGGATGCGCGCCAGCGGCGGAAGCCGCGGTTGGGGCGGTGGCCCAGGCCGGACGCAAGGACACTCTGATCATGTCGTCCTATGAAAACCAGGCGATGCTCGATTCCCTGAAAAAGGGCGAGATTTTGGGCTTTGCCACGCAATACCCGGTTCTGCAGGGCCGCATCGCGATCGACACCGCGGTGCGCGTGCTCGAAAAGCAGCCCTACGTGAAGAGCGCCAAGGCGATTCCGGACATGATCGGCAAGGACAATATGGATAAGATCAATCTCGGACTTGTCCTGGCGCCGGCGGACTTCAAGGCAGTCTTCTCCGTCAAGGCGGCGCAGTGACTGTCTGATCCAGACCAACGTCGGCGGAATCGTCATGATGGAGAGCAGCGTGGCTGAGCGGGCCGCCCAAGCGGCCCGCGAGGATCTTCTTCTCGAAATGATCGGAATCTCTAAGCGCTTCCCTGGCGTGTTGGCGCTGGACGACGTCGATTTCGACCTCCGGGCCGGCGAGGTCCACGTGCTGTTCGGCGAGAACGGCGCCGGCAAATCGACCTTGATCAACATCATCGCTGGCGCCTTCGCTCCCGACGCCGGCGAGTTCAAGTTCCGCGGCCGCAGTCTCGTTCGCCTCAAGCCTCACGCGGCACGGATGTTGGGGATCAGTCCGGTGTTCCAGGAATTCAGCCTGGTGCCGGAGCTGACGGTCGAGGAAAATCTTTTCCTTGGTCGGGAGCTCGGCGCCGGTGGCTTCCTCAATCATGCGGCAATGCGCGCCAGAGCGCGCTCGGTAATCAGCGAGCTCGGCTTCGACATCCTGCCCGACCAAAAGGTCGGCGCGCTGTCGCGCGCCCATCAGCAGATGGTCGAGATCGCCAAGGCGTTCCTCACCGAGGTGCGCCTGCTCATTCTTGATGAGCCGACCGCCTCTCTCACCGAAGCCGAGACGCAGAACCTGTTCGCGCTGGTCGGCAGGCTCAAGAGCGCCGGCGTCGGCATCCTCTATGTGTCGCACCGCATCCAGGAATTCCAGAAGATCGGCGACCGCATCACTGTGCTCCGCGATGGACGCAAAATCGCCACCGTCAAGTCGGGGGACGTCTCCGAAAGCGAACTCGTCGAACTGATGACCGGGCGCAAGGTTGGCGTGCTGTTTCCTTCCATCGATCATCGGCCAGCCGAAAAACTCCTTGAGGTCGAGGACGTCACGCTTGCCGATCTTTCGGCAAGGAATGTGAGCTTTTATGCGCGCGCCGGCGAAATCACCGGCATTGCGGGCCTTGTCGGCTGCGGCAAATCGGAGATCGTGCGTGCCGTCTACGGACTGGAGGCGGTCGCCTCGGGCACCATCCGCGTAAGGGGCGAGGATATTGGCGCGCGGCCCACTCCCATCGACATGCTGCGGCGCGGGGTCTGCTACTTTCCATCAGACCGCGTCGCCGAGGGCCTGGCGCTCGGACGACCCGTCCGCGAGAACGCCTCGATGGCGGCGCTCGATCTGCCGACATTCTCGAATGCGCGCATCTTGCGGCGGGCGAGTGAGCGACGCGCCATTCAGGGGATCATTGACAAACTGAAGCTGCGCCCGCCCCAGATCGAACGGACGGTCGCCAAGCTGTCCGGCGGAAACCGTCAAAAGGTATTGCTCGCACGCGGTATGACCCGAGACATTTCGGTCTTCCTGTTCGACGAGCCGACGGTCGGCATCGATGTCGGCGCCAAAATCGAGGTCTATGAACTGATGAAATCATTGGTGGCGGAGGGTGCGGCCATCGTCCTGGTGTCGTCCGAGCTGCCAGAGGTGATGAACCTGTCGAATCGACTCTACGTGATGCATCGCTCACAGATGGTGGCCGAACTTTCCGGAGCCGATATCAACGAGACCGAAATATTCTCGCATTTCTTCCGGGAAACGCGGCTTGAAGACGGGTCCGCGCTCCCAAGCAGCGCGATGGCAACATGATGACAAGTAGCGCGAACCACGGCGGCGCGGCACCGAATGTCGCCCTCGATAAATTCTACCGTCTCTACGGCGCAATCGGTTTCCTGCCGATCATGCTGGTGGGGCTCATCGTGCTATTCGCGATCTTCGTGCCGCATTTCCTCGTCTTGCCGAATGTTCTGAATGTTCTGCGCAGCTCGTCCTATCTGGTGATTCTTGCAGTCGGCCAGATGCTCGTTCTCATGGTGGGCGGCTTCGACCTGTCGGTCGGCGCGGTCGTGGCTTTGACCAGCGTGTCGAGCGCGCTCGTCATGGCTGGCCTCAAGGGACCGATGGCCGATCATCCGGCCCTGATCATCCTCGCCGGCGTGCTTGCGGGGCTTGGTTGCGGCTTTCTCGTCGGGCTGATCAATGGACTGTGCGTGGCTTTCTTGAGCGTTTCGCCTTTCATGGTGAGCCTCGGCACGGCCTCGATCGCAACCGGCTCCGCTTTGCTGCTGACCAACGGCATACCGGTCTACGGCATGCCGGTCGGTTATGTCGACGGCTTCGGGCGCGGGCTCTGGTTCAAGCTGCCAAGCGCGGTTTATCTCGCGATCGCCATCGTCGCCGTCGTTTTCGTCTTGCAGAATTTCACCCGCATGGGCCGCTATATCGTCGCGATAGGCGGCAATCTGCAGGCCGCCATTGTCTCAGGCGTTCCGACGCGATTCTATCTGGCGGCGACCTATGTGCTTTGCTCGGTTTTCGCTTCGATCAGTGGTCTTGCACTGACCGCACAAATCGGCTCGGGCCAGGCGGCGATCAATTCGCAGCTCACGCTCGAAAGCATCGCCGCTGCGGTGATTGCCGGGGTGAGCCTGAAAGGCGGCGTCGGCAAGGTCGAGATGGTCGCTCTCGGCGCGCTGTTCCTGCTCATTCTCACCAATGCGATGGACCTGCTCACGATCGACCCGCGCATTCAGACGATCTTCCTTGGCGTCATCGTCGTCCTCGCGGTCGCACTCGACGAGCTTTCGACGCGGAGGACGAAGCGTGTCTGACGTCGACATCGCGCTGCGCGGACGAGAAACGGGAGCAGCCGGGGGTCTGTGGCGAAGCCTGCTGGCGGTTCTGCTGCCGATCCTGATCGTGTCGATGGAGCTTGGCGTCTATCTTGTCGAGCCGCGCGTCCTGTCGATCGGCAACCTGCGCAACATCCTCATTCAGTCGAGTTATCTGGTGCTGTTTGCCTCGGCGCAGATGGTGGTGATCCTGACACGCGGTTTCGATCTGTCGCTCGGCGCCAGCGTCTCGGCGATCAGCGTCGCGAGCGCTTTGGTTATGACCGGCCTCGATGATGGCGGCGTCGCCTCCTGGATCGTCGTAGCGGCGGGACTTGCCACCGGACTCGGGTTCGGCTTTCTCGTCGGGCTGTTCAACGGCGGATTCATATCCTGGCTCGGCATCAATCCCTTCGTGGTGACCTTGGGCAGCCTCAACATCTGTCTCGGCCTTGCCACCACGATTTCGGGCGGCCGTCCAGTATTCAACGTCCCCGACCCTTTCAGTTCGCTGCTCTACAACGGCAAGCTCATCCCCGGCGTTCCCGTCCCGGTCATGCTGGCGGCGGCGGCTTGCGTGCTGCTGTATTTCCTTCTCGATCACACCGTGTTCGGCAGAGCCCTCTATTTGATCGGCAATAATCCGCGCGCGGCGCGGCTGGCCGGCCTTCCGAGCCGGCGATATCTGCTGTTCGCCTATATTCTCGGCGCCCTGCTCGCGGCTTTCGGCGCGCTCATGCTGACGGCACGCACGGGCTCCGGAGAGCCTAATCTCGGCGGTAGCTTGATGCTGGAGAGCATCGCTGCGGCGGTGATCGGCGGGGTGAGCCTGCAAGGCGGCGTCGGCGGCGTCATCCCGGTCATTCTGGGCTCGCTGTTCATCACCATGATGTCGAACGCGATGAACTTGCTGCGGATCGACGGCTATATCCAGCAGATTCTTCTTGGCGTCGTCATCATCGCAGCGATCTTTCTCGATCGCATTCGCTCAACGCGAGCCTAGGTACGACGATGGTAAAGGATCGCGCGTCTCAAGAGCCCTCTTTCGCCAGCGGCGTCCTCGCTTCAACGCTCCGTCGCGTGGCGATATACGCCGAACCAAGGATTTCGCTTCATGCCCGCCGCGGATGAGCGCCTCTACGTCGCAACGTCGCTGAGCGATGCTCTAGCGGCGCTTGCCGACCGCGGACATTCGGGCGCGCCGCTCGCCGGAGCGACCTGGATCATGCGGGCACCTCTCAGGGAAGAACGGCAAGATCGGTTCTATGTCGCGATTTCGAAGATCGAGGAATTGCGCCATGTCGACATTCTCGATTCCGAGATCAGCATCGGATCTTGCGTCACCCACGCCGAACTAGCGCTTTGCCTTATGGCCTTACCCGATTGCCGAGCGCTGGCGCAAGCCGCCGCGCGATCGGCGAATCCGGCGATCCGCGGCGTCGCTACGGTGGGGGGAAACCTGTGTGCCTCTGCTTTCGCGGCCGCCGATCTCATCCCTGCCCTGATGTCCCTGGGGGCCGAGGTCGAGCTTGCAACGCAGAACGGGGCCGAACGCTTGTCGATGGAGCGCTTTCTCGAGGTTCGAAGCAACCTTGAACCTGGGCGCATCGTCCGTCGCGTGCTTGTTCCCCGTCACGCCGATGGCCGCTCGGCTCACTTGCGGCTGCCTTTGCGCAAGGCGGGCGATTATCCCGTGGCCATTGTCAGTATCGCCATGGCATTGGGCCGGGACAGTCTTGTCGCCAGCGCCAGGGTGGCGGTGGGTTCGGTTGAGCCCGCCGCCCGTCGATGGAGGCAGCTCGAAGCGGATTTGATTGGCCGCCCCCTCGATTCAGGATGGGCCGCCGATCAGGCCGAGAGCTATAGCGAAGATTTCAAGGCCGCGATGGCGTCGAGGCCCCCGGGTGGTATCGCGTGAAAGTGCTTCCGATTCTCGTGCGCCGGGCCGTCGACGCAATCCGGGAGCAACATTGACGCCTCGATGCGGCGAACAGGATGGATGCGATGGTCAGGGTCACGATCAACTGCGACATGGGCGAGGCATTCGGTATCTACAGCTTCGGCGATGACGAGGCCTGCATGCCGTTCATCACTCACGCCAATGTCGCCTGCGGCTTTCACGCCTCGGACCCGATGGTCATGCGCGAGACGGTGCGCGCGGCCAAGCGCCACGGCGTCGCCATCGGCGCTCACCCTGGCCTGCCGGATCGCGAAGGGTTCGGGCGCCGCGAAATGAAGCTGAGCCGCGATGAAGTGTCGGCGCTCGTGCTCTATCAAACCGGCGCGCTGCAGGCTTTTGCCGCGGCGGAGGGCGTCGCCCTCGCCCATATCAAGCCGCATGGCGCACTGTTCGGCATGGCCCAGCGCGACGAAGCAATCGCGGAAGGCATTGCCGACGCCGCGCTCGCCACCGGGCTGCCGGTGATCGCCTACTCCGACTGCGCGATGTCGGAGGTATTCACCCGGCGCGGAATCGCCTTCTCGTGCGAATTTTATGCGGACCTCGACTATAACGACGATGGTCGCCAGATCATCGCCAAGCAGCACCGCGCGGTCTCCGCCGCTGAAGTCGCCGCGAAAGTGAGGCGGGCAGTGGACGAAGGATTGACGCGTTCGATCAGCGGCAAGGACGTAGCGGTCGTGGCCCAATCGATCTGCGTGCACAGCGACACGCCAAACGCTGTCGAGGTTGCAAAAGCCGTTCATCAGGCGCTGCTGCGCCAGCTCATCGCGACTGACCAGGTTTTCGCCGCCCCCACCCGGACGTGATCCAACCCAAGGAAAGGGATATTGCGCCAATGCCTTTGCCGCTCGAGATCAATGGCGAAGATCGATCCTCGCTCAGCGAGCCGTTAACGCCGCTCGTCGATGTCTTGCGCGATGAATTCTTTCTTACCGGAGCGAAAGTCGTGTGCCGCGAAGGCTTTTGCGGGGCCTGCACCGTCCTGTTTGACGGACAGCCTGCCGTGTCGTGCCTCGTGCCGGTGGGGCTGGCGGTGGGTTGCAAAATCACGACGGTCGAATCCTTGGCGCGCGATGGCGTCTTGTCGCCGTTGCAGCGCGCGATGGAGCAATACGACGCCGTGCAATGCGGCATGTGCTTTCCCGGCATGCTGATGACGCTGACCAGCTTTTTGGCCCGAGCGAGAAATCCGAGTCGTGAGGACATCAAGGAGGCGCTGGTTGGAAATGTCTGCCGGTGCACCGGCTATGAACGCATCGTCGATGCCGCGCTGTCTGCGGCGCAAGCCGCCGTTGTCGAAGGATAAACCGATGCTGGACCCGTCCAACGCCGTGATGAATTTTCCCAGACGCGACGCCCGCGACAAGCTCAGGGGCCATACACGTTACACCGTCGATCGCGGACGTCCGGGGATGCTCCACGCGAGCCTGCTGCGCGCCAATACGCCATCCGCTAGGATCGTGCGTATCGACGCTTCCGAGGCCCGGAAGATGCCGGGCGTTCGTGCGATCGTCAGCGCTGTCGATGCGCCGGGGCGCCACGGAATCGGCATTGCGGACCATCCCCTGTTCGCAGCGGACCGCATCCGTTACGACGGCGAGCCGATCGCGGCGGTGGCCGCAGAGACTTTGGCGCAGGCCCGGGCCGCGGCGGCGGCAATTATCGTGGAGCTCGAGCCTTTGCCGGCGGCCATATCGATGGCCGACGCCCTAGCGCCGGACGCGCCTCTGGTGCATCCCGACTGGCGTGGTTACGAAGTGCTGCTGGAAGGCGCCGCGCGCGCCGGCAATGTGGCTTGGGAAGCGACGGTCGTGCGCGGCGACGTCGACGTCGCGTTCGCGCGCAGCGATGTTGCGATCGTCGAAAGCGTGTATCGGGTCGGGCGGCAAAACCACGTGTCCTTTGAGCCGCGCGCGGTGATCGCCTCCTACGAGGATGGCCGGTTCCATATCGAAACGTCGACTCAGGTGCCATGGTCGGTCCGCAACGCGACGGCGCGGCTGTTGAACGTGCCGGCCTCCCAGATCCGAGTCACCGTTCCGGCGGTTGGCGGAGGTTTTGGATTGAAATTCGATTGCGCACTCGAACCCTTCGCGGCGCTGCTGGCGCGGGCAGCGGAAAGACCGGTTCGGCTTGTGAACTCGCGCCAGGAGGAGATGCTCACCTGCCTGTGTCGCGAGAACGCCGAGATCCGGATCCGGTCCGCCGTCACCAAAGAGGGCGAGATCGTCGGCCGGGAAGCCGTCGTTCTGATGGATTGCGGCGCTTATGGCGGCGAACAGATATTCCTGACGACGATGACGGCGCATACGTTGGGCGGCAATTATCGGCTCGGCGCGGTGCGGCTTGCCAGCCGCGCAATCTACACCAATACGGCGCCCAATGGCGCATTTCGCGCCTGCAACGGCGTTTACAACACCTTCGCCCTCGAGCGGCATACCGACGAAATCTGCGCGGCGATCGGCATCGATCCGCTGGCGTTTCGGCGACGCGCCGTCCTCGGCGACGGGGATTTGGGTTCGACCGGCCAGGTGTTTGAAGGCGACGTTCTCGGCCCGATGCTCGATCGCATGGCCGAACTGCGCACCGCGAAGCCGTCGAAAAGACCGATGGCGGGGCCGCGGCTCTATGGCCGCGCGACGACGGTCGGGACCTGGTTCGTCTTCGTCGGACCTTCCGCAGCGACCATCAATCTCAACGCCGACGGCAGCGCAACGCTGGTCACATCGGGCGTTGAGATCGGATCGGGTTCGATGATGCAGGCACTGCCTCAAATCGTCTCCAACGCGCTGGGGCTGCGTCCCGAAGACGTCATCGTGCGCGCGGCCGACACCGATGCCGGGGGCTATGATGTCGGCGTCGGCGGCGGAAGAACCACGGTGTCGCTCGGCGCCGCGAGCATAGCGGCATGCGTGGAAGTGCGCCGGAAGCTCTTGGAAGTTGCCTCGGAGATGCTGGAGGTAGCGCCCGACGATCTTGTTCTCGCGGACGGCCGCGTTGAAATCATCGGCATCAAGGGATCGGGCGCGACGATCGTCGAGGTCGCCGAACGCGCGCAACGTGTGGTTGGTCCGATATCTGGCAGTGGATCGTTCACCGGACCCGGCGTCGTGGCGATGCCGGGTTGCGCCACCGGCCATTTCATCGATGCCATCGATATTCCCGTGTTCGCCGTTCACGAATGCGAAGTCGCGGTGGATCCCGAGACGGGCCACGTCGAAGTGCTGAGTTACGCCGTCGTCCAAGATGTCGGCCGAGCGTTGAACCCCCGCGCCATCTATAGCCAGATACAGGGCGGGGTCGTGCAAGGATTGGGATACGCCCTGCATGAGGAGATTTCGATAGGTGCGAATGGTCGAGTAAACCAAACAGGGTTCGAGACCTACAGAACACCGCTGGCGCAGGATGTCGTGCCCGTGGAGATCAGCCTCTTTGAAGGCGCGCCGTCGATCGGACCCTTGGGAACCAAGGGCGCCGGCGAAGTTCCCATTCTCAACGTCGCGGCGGCGGTTGCTTGCGCCGTATCCAATGCCACGGGTCGACCCGTTCAGGAAATACCGCTGACGCCGCCGCATGTCCTGGCACTGCTTTTGGGGAACAAGCCCGCGCTCAAACTGCCACATATCTCGGCTTCGTGGCGGGACAATGTGCTTGTGGAGCCTTCATGTGTCGCGCGCGGTCCATGAGTTGCGTTTGGTATGAAGCCTCGCGGACAAGGTCGCGCCACCCATGTCTTAGGTACGATCTGTCACCTATGTGTCCGGGCCGGACAAAGTAAAATATGGCGGAGAGAGTGGGATTCGAACCCACGGTACGGTTTCCCGCACACACGCTTTCCAAGCGTGCGCCTTAAGCCACTCGGCCATCTCTCCGGATGCCCTGTCTTGAAGGGGCAGGAAGACTTTTGCAAGCGACCGCAGCCGGGACCGCGTATATTTCCACAACCTATTGAATGAATTAGATAATTCTACATTTGAATTAATGCCGGGGTCTCGCGTGATGACGCGCTGAACCTAAAACCGGCCCCGGACGACGATTGACGACGGCGATAATCCAATCTGCGGAGGCGACATGACGATCAATCGGGCGCTGGGACTGGCGATTCTGATATCCGCGACCGCGGCGGGCTACGCCGGACCGGCGGTGGCGCAAGCCTGCACCCGCGAAGGCGCCAATGTGAGCTGTGATGACGGCCGGCGCGGCTTGCTGTCAGGCGATGCGATCATCTGGCCCGACGGCACGCGATCGAGCCTGTCGCCGCATCCGAGCGTCATCATCGGCAACAAATCGTCGGTGACCGTGGGACCGGGCGTGTTCGTCGGCCACGGCAAGGGCGTGGTGCCGCTGGATAATCCGAACGCGCCCAACAAGGCGCGCTGCGCCATCCTCGACGGCGCATCCTATTGCTACTGAGAGTCAGTGATACCGCGCGCCGGAATTGACCGAGCGCAGCGCCCATGATGCCGGCGGTTCGGCCATCGCCGGCTCAACAACCGCAGCCTTGTCGCTTTGCGTCTCCTGCAGCGCGTCGACGAAATTGGCAAACCACTGCTGGATCGTGCCGGCATGAAGTTTCGCCATCATCGCTTCCCAGCGAATGCGCCGCTCGGTCAAGGGCATCGAGAGCGCGAGCGCGATGGTTCGCGCCATGCCGTCGATGTCGTGCGGATTGACCAGCAGCGCGGTCTCCAGTTCGTTCGCGGCGCCGGCGAATTTCGACAGCACGAGCACGCCGGGATCGGCCGGGTGTTGCGCCGCGACATATTCCTTGGCGACCAGATTCATGCCGTCATTGAGCGGCGTCACCACGCCGACCTGCGCGGTTCGATAGAGGCCTGCCAGCACGGTCTGGCTGTAGCCCTTGTTGAGATAGCGGATCGGGGTCCAGTCCACTTCGCCGTGGCGCCCGTTGACGTCGCTGACGAGCTTTGCGAGTTCGCTTTGCAGGTTACCATAGGCTTCGATCGCGCCGCGCGAAGGCGTCGCAATCTGCAGCAACGATACCGTTCGCCGCAGCGCCGGCTGCGAGGTCCACATCCGGTCGAACGCGTTGATGCGGTTGATCAGACCCTTGGAATAGTCCAGCCGATCGACGCCGATCGCCAGCCTCTCACCATTCAGGCTGCGGCGTAACCGCGACACGTCGGGATGCGACACCGCCTTGGCGGCCTGCAGGGCGAATTTTTCGGGGTCGATACCGATCGGAAATACCGCGATGCGCGACGTGCCGTGACGCGACGTCACCACGCCGTTTTCGGCTTCGAGACCGAGTTCCGATGAAAGATAGCCAAGGAAATTCTCGCAATCATCCCGGGTCTGGAATCCGATCAGGTCGTAGGCCAGCATCGCCTCGATCAACTCGCGATGATGGGGTACCCCGCCCATGATCGCGCGCGTCGGCCAGGGCGTATGCAGGAAGAAGCCGACCGGCTGGGTGACGCCGAGATCGCGCAATTCCGCGCCCAGCGCCAGGAAATGATAATCCTGAATCCAGAACGCGGCGTCCGGCTTGCGAAAACGCAGCAGCGCGCGCGCCATGAAGGCATTGACCTCGCGGTAGGACAGATAGTCGTCCTGCGAGGCGCGGATCAGATCGGCGCGGGAATGCAGCGCCGGCCACAATGCCGAATTCGCAAAACCTTCATAATAGCCGCCGTAATGCGCCGCCGGCAGATCCAGCATCGCCAGCGCACCCGCGCCCAGTGCCTCAATTTCGGCGAACGGTTCCTTGTTCGCGCCGTCGCGGACGCGACCGCTGGAACCAACCCAGATGGCACCGGATTTCTCCACCACCGGCAGCAAAGCGGCCGCCAGCCCCCCCGTCATGGGTTCGTTGGCCTTGCCGCGCGCGACGCGGTTTGAAACGACGACGAGGTTCACAGGGTCCCCTCCTGTTGGAGCGCTCGCGTATTAACAGCCATTCATCAATATGGTTCCCAGTCACCCTTTCAACGAAATGAAACCAAATTCAGGCCGCGCGAAATGGAACCCGGTTGTTCCATCGCAAAAAAACACAAATAACAGTCGGAAAATCTCGAAATTGCCTTTGATTCATCGTTTTTGCGAAACATCGCTCCACATTATTTTGCAGCGGTGGTCGTTTCGTCGCCGAGCAGATACGCGAGCCACTCCCGCACGTCGCGCGGCTCGTCGAAATGACCGGCGACACCATGCGCGCGCCGGCCGACAGAAAATGCGAGGCCGCCGAAATCGGGCATGATGGCGAATACCAATTCATCGGTAACATCGTCGCCGATGAAGATCGGGCGGCGGCCCTTGAAGGGTTCATGGGTCATCAGTTCAACGACGCCCGTCGCCTTATTGAAGCCGGACTGCTTGATTTCGCAGACGCATTTTCCGGGAAGCACTTCAATCGGCGCATTCGGCAGGTCGGCCCTGATCAGCGATACCGCCTCGTAGATTGCGTTCTCCGCATGCGGTGCCAGCCGATAGTGCAGCGCCAGCGAGTAACCCTTGTCTTCCAGCAGAATGCCCGGACTGAGTTTTGCGATGGCAGCCAGGCGACGCTTCAGTTCCTTGTCCATCGGCGGGGCATGGGTAGCGACCGCATCGCTGTCGGTCGAGAGCCGCATCTCCGCACCGTGACCGCCGACCGCCGGAAATTGTTCGGGCGCAAAAATCAAATCGATATCGTTCAGCGATCGCCCGCTGACGAGCGCAAGCGCGCCGGAGGTACGCCTCAGCAGACGGCCGAGGGTGTCTGCCAGATCCGGCGGTACCCACACTTCGCGCGGCGTCGGCGCCAGATCGAGCAGTGTTCCGTCGATGTCGAGCAAGAGCGCTGTTTGGTCCAGAGGCGGCAGCAGCGTGCGCGACGCCGGCACCGTCGCTGGCGAGACCTGATCTGATGGCATATCTTCCTGCGAGGGCACGTCGGCCAAATCCCGATCGACCAATTCCCGGTTCATTTCATTCTACTCCACAAAGGCAAGCGGCGGGGCAACCGATTCCAGCGGCTGACGTTCGGCCGCGACGCAGTAGCGCCAGCCGATAACAGCCGCCGCAATCATCAATCCCGCTCCTGCAAGGTAGCCTGCAAAGACGCTGCCGCGCGATCCGGTATCGACCAGCGCGCCGAACAGCGCGGGACCGGCGACGCCGCCAATTCCGGTTCCGACGGCATAAAACAGCGCAATCGCCAGCGCACGGACCTCCAGCGGAAAGGTTTCACTGACGGTAAGATAGGCCGCACTGGCAGCCGGCGACGCCACAAAGAAAATCACCATCCATGCGATGGTCTGGGTCTGGGCGTTCAACACGCCGATCGCAAACAGATAACCCGAAAGCGCGAGCAGAACGCCGGAAACGCCATAGGTGAGCGTAATCATCACCCGGCGTCCCAACGTGTCGAATAGCCGGCCAAGCAGCAGGGGCCCGAGGAAATTGCCAGCCGCGAACGGCAGAACGTACCATCCGACCTCACTCGACGCGATTCCGTAGAAGTCGGTCAGCACCAGCGCGAAAGTGAAGAAGATGGCGTTGTAGAAGAACGCCTGTGCGATCATCAGGGCCAGACCAACCAGCGAGCGTTGACGATAGACCGTGAACAAAGTGCGGGCCACCTCGCGCAGCGGCGTGTGATCGCGCATCTTCAGTTTGATTTTCAACAAGCCTTGTTGACGCGGGTCTTGCAGCTTCCCGGTGACCGATCGCTCGATATCTTCGATGATCGCGCGGGCTTGTTCGGGATGGCCATGAATCATCAACCACCGTGGACTTTCCGGAATCCACATCCGCATCACCAACACCACGAGGCCGAGACAGGCGCCGGTGAGATACGCCAGCCGCCAGCCAAGATCGGGGCCGATCCGGTGCGGATCGAGCAGGACGATCGCGCTGGTGGCGCCCATCGCCGCGCCGATCCAGAAGCTGCCGTTGATGACGAGATCCGTCCATCCGCGATACCGCGCGGGCACCAATTCCTGAATCGTCGAATTGATCGCGGTGTATTCGCCGCCGATACCGGCGCCGGTGAGAAATCGAAACAGCGCGTAGCTCGCAACACCCCAGGACAGCGCGGTTGCCGCCGTGGCGGTGAGGTAAAGCGCCAGCGTGATGAAGAACAACTTCTTGCGCCCGATCCGGTCCGTGAGCCAGCCGAATCCAAGCGCGCCGAGCACTGCGCCCGCCAGGTATGCGCTGTTGGAAAATCCGACATCGAAATTGGTGAACTGGAGCGCCGGGCTATCCTTCAACGCGCCGGACAACGCGCCGGCCAGCGTGACTTCCAGCCCGTCCAGAATCCAGGTGATGCCGAGCGCCAGCACAACACGGGTATGGAAACCGCTCCAGCGCAGACGATCGAGGCGGGAAGGAATGGTGGTTTCGACGATGCGGTCGTCGGTCCGTGGCATCGGCACCGGCGCAACCGCCTTCAAAAGAATTGTCGCATCATGCCGGCCGGCCATGCCGCGTTGCTCCAGTGCTTGCCGTCTGCAAAACTCCGGGAAAGGAGCGCGGCGATCCAAACCGATTCGGGCTGCGATCGCTGCCGTCTATTCGGATCAGACCAACGGGAAATGCCCGGACAATTGAGGCCCCGAGACTTCCCGACCAACGCGGTTGAGCCGCAAGGGTTCCCGCCTTGTGGCGGGAACCGATCCGGGCCGCTATCGTTTTTTCGGTGTCAAGGAGCCCGTCATGGTAGACCGCCGCCGAAAACAAACGCATTCGCACAAAACGGCGGCTCGCAAGGCCACCCGCAAGACCAGCCGAACGAGGGCCGGGAGACCGGGTTCGGTACAGAAAAAAGCTTCCGCCAAGAAGTCTGCCGCCAAGCCGTCGCCAAGACGCTGGTCGCAACGCGTGACACAGGAAAGCGATGCGCTTGATCTCAGACACGGCGTTTTCAAACTGACCGATCCGAAGAAGATCGCGGCTTCACTCAAGCGCTCCGCGGAGCGTAGTTCGCGCCGCAAGACCAGCGCGTATCGATCCGCGCTCTCGATGTTGACGTTTTATATCAACCGTGCCGGCAAGACGCTGCCGAAACCACAGCGAGAGCGACTGCAACGCGCCAAGACCGAGTTGAAACATCAGTTCGGCCGCGAGTGAAGCACGTTTTCGTGCAGGGTCGGCCCGCGACGAGCCGCGATAAACGGCGCTCTACGCGGCGCGGATATTCGACATGAACCGGGCGAGTTCCTCACGCAAGCGCGTGCTTTCGGTCAAAAGGGTTCGCGCCGAATTCAGCACATCCGCCGATGCGGAGCCGGTTTCCGTGGCGCCGCGGTTGACCTGCACGATATTGGCGGCAGCTTCATGGGTTCCCTGGGCGACGTGCTGAACGCTGCGCGCGATTTCCTGGGTTGCCGAGCTTTGTTGCTCCACCGCGCCGGCAATCGTCGATGCGATGTTCGAAATCTGCGCGATGGTGCCGCCGATTTCCTTGATGGCCGCAACCGATTCCTGCGTTGCTCCCTGCATTCCGGAAATGTGAGACGATATTTCATCGGTCGCCTTCGCGGTCTGGCTGGCCAGCGATTTGACCTCGGAGGCGACGACGGCGAATCCCCGGCCGGCCTCGCCGGCGCGGGCGGCTTCGATGGTTGCGTTCAACGCCAGCAGGTTTGTCTGCTCGGCGATTGCCGTGATCAGCTTGACCACGTCGCCAATCTGCTGCGCGGCACGCGACAATTTGCCGATGCGTGCATCGGTTTGCTGCGCCTGAAGCACCGCCGCCTCCGCGATCTGACTGGATTCGCGCACCCGTCTTCCGATTTCATCGACCGATGTGGAAAGCTCCTCCGTCGCTGACGCGACCGACTGGATATTGCTGGACGCTTCTTCCGATGCGCCCGCCACATGGCTGGAGAGGCTCTGCGTGGTCTCCGCGGTCCGCGTCAATGTTCCGGCGGCGGATTCCAGTTGAACGGCCGACGCCGAAACGTTCGACACGATGGCGCCCACGGCGGTCTCGAATTCATCGGCGAAGCGAATGAGTTCGGTGCGGCGCGCCGCGCTATTCGCCCGGTTCTGGTTATCCTGAGCCGCGGCATCGCGCTCGGCCTTGGCGATGGCCTGCAGCTTGAATTCTTCCACCGCGCCCGCCATCTCGCCGAGTTCATCCTTGCGGCCGAGGCCGGGCAACACGACGTCGAACTTGCCGTTGGCGAGTTCACGCATGGCCTGGCACATCGCCGTCATCGGCCGGGAGATGCCCCTGCCCAGCAACAGTGCCAGCACGGTACCGAGCAGGAAGCTGCCGGCCGCGAGCATCACGATCAGGTGCTCGGTCTCGCCGATGATCGCGTCCGATTCGGATTCTAAGTCGTCGCTGATCGGAAAGCAGATCCGCTTTCAACGCGCTTGAGCCTTGCATGATGGCGGTCGTGGACTTGGCCATCTCGGTCGTCAGTTGATCGACCGATTTCGCATTTTCGACGAGCGTGCTGAACGCCTGCCGATATGCGGTAAGCATGCCGGATGCTTCCTTGAGGCCCAGCACGATCTTTTCATCGGTCGACGATATCGCTTGCAGCGAATTTTCAACGAACTTGAGGCGCGCCAGCGCGCTGGTGGCAACCGCCAGGTCGGAGTTGACGACAAAGGTGTTGGCGAGCCCCGTCACAGCCAGATATTGCGTCGCGACCTGCTTGACGCCGAGTTCCACGGCGGGAAGCTCCGCTTCGGAGGCCTTGCTCGCGAGATCGTCGAGTTTGTAGCGCAGCATGGTACCGCCGCGCGTGAGCTGGTTTTGCGCGACCAGCGCACTATCGCTCTTGACCTTGAGAATATCGGCAAAAATTCCGGCAAAGGTCCCGAATTCAGTGGCGAGGCGCCTGACCTGATCGAGACGTGCGGGATTCGCAGTGCCCTTCATCGATCGATCGATCGCGTCCTTCAGACCCGCTTCGGCGGTCAGCGCCGCCTTGCCATCGTCTTCCTTCCCGGTCACCACATAATACCGCGCCAACGCCTGGTACGAAGTGAGCTCGCGGTCGATATTGCGCGCCAGATCGGCTTCCGACACGCTGTTCCGATAGGAGGCGACGCCGGCGGAGACACGCTCAAATCCAAGATAGGCGATGCCCAGGCTCGCTACCGAAATGGCGAGCACGATCGCAAAGCCGAGCATGATTTTTGCGCGAAACCGCAAGGTCGGAAGCTTCAGCGACATCGATTGCGGCCGCGCATATTTCAACAATCCCACTTCGAACCCCCGCTTTACTTCAGAAACCGGCAAAACCAGGAGCGCAAGCTCCCGGATTCGAAGCCGAAAACTAAACGAGAATGGATAAGAGGCCGTAAACCATAGCGCTTGCTGGTGGAAATCAGCTTGCGATGCACAAACGGGCCGTTCATGCCGGATTTCACGGGGGTTACGTTGCACTGCACCGGCCACGCCGCCGTACTCCGTCACCGTCGGGTCACAGGCGCTGGCCACCTCTCGCAAGGCAGGACCATTTCGCGGGCGAGACTTCGGAAGCATTTCCGGCGATGTGGCATCCGGTTTGCCGAAGGAAATGCTCCTCTCTATAATTTTCCGCGCATTTTGATCGCAAAGCCGCTATCCACTGCTGCGGAAACCGCCCTTCTTCCCTTCATCAACGGAAAAACAACGTGCTCGATAAATCAGCCCCACAATCCTCCACCCGCACCTCCGGCCCGTTGGCCGGTTTTCGTATTATCGAATTTGCCGGCATCGGACCTGGCCCCTTCGCATGCATGATGCTGGCCGATATGGGCGCCGAGGTGGTCACGCTCGATCGGGTCGGCGCCAAGAAGAATCTGAAATCGGTGGCCGGTCGCGGGCGAAAAGTCGTGGAGGTCGACCTCAAGAGCAAGGACGCTATCGCACAGGTACTCGATCTTCTGAGCCACGCCGACGCGCTGATCGAGGGCTTCCGTCCCGGCGTAATGGAGCGGTTGGGGTTAGGGCCCGACGTCGTGCAGGCGCGCAATCCGCGCCTCGTCTATGGCCGCATGACCGGATGGGGTCAGGAAGGTCCGCTGGCGCAGGCTGCCGGCCATGACATCAACTACATCTCGGTGACCGGCGCGCTGGCCGCGATCGGCGGCAAGGACAAGCCGGTGCCCCCGCTCAATCTGGTGGGCGATTTCGGCGGCGGAGCACTCTATCTCGTGGTCGGCGTGCTCGCAGCCCTCCTGGAAGCGTCGAAGTCAGGCAAGGGACAGGTGGTCGATGCCGCGATGTGCGACGGCGCCGCGTCGCTGATGTCGATGTTCTTCGATATGGCGGCCGCGGGCCGATGGACCGAGCAGCGTGAGAGCAATTTCCTCGACGGCGGCGCGCATTTCTATGGCGTCTATGAATGCGCGTGCGGCCGGTTCATTTCGATCGGCTCGATCGAGCCGCAATTCTACGCCTTGCTGCGCCAACATGCCGGTCTTTCCGAGCCGGGCTTCGATCAGCAGATGGATCCGAAGGCATGGCCGGCGCTCAAGCAAAAACTGGCGGAAGTGTTCAAGACCAAGACGCGCGACGAATGGTGCGCCATCATGGAGGGCACCGACGTCTGCTTTGCGCCGGTGCTGACCATGCGCGAGGCGCCGGAACATCCGCATATGGCGGCCCGAGAGGTTTTTGTCACCCGCCATGGCGTCACGCAGCCCGCGCCGGCGCCACGTTTTTCGCGCACGCCCTCGGCGATCCGCGAGGCGGCCAAGGTGGATATTGCCGAGTTGACGAGCGAGTGGAAGGCGGCCGGGTAACATACCTTCTCGTTATGGCCGGGCTTGTTGTCCCGGCCATGATGTCGAAATATGACCGCTCGAATTTATGGCGTCAGTTGCTGGGCTATGTTTTACGCCGCGCCCTTCAATGTCAGCACGCCACGGCGAATCTGGTCTTCCTCGATCGATTCGAACAACGCCTTGAAGTTGCCCTCGCCGAACCCGTCGTCGCCCTTGCGCTGAATGAACTCGAAGAAGATCGGGCCGATGGCGTTGGCGGAAAAAATCTGCAGCAGAACCTTGGTATGGCCGCCATCGACCACGCCTTCGCCGTCGATCAGGATGCCGTCACGCTGCAATCGCGCGACGTCCTCGCCGTGCTTCGGCAGACGCGCATCGATCCTCTCGAAATAGGTCTCGGGCGGTGGCGGCATGAACGGCAGGCCGTCGGCGCGGAAGGTCTCGACGGTGCGGTAGATGTCTTTTGAGCCGCAGGCGATGTGCTGGATGCCCTCGCCGCGATAGACATTGAGATATTCCTCGATCTGGCCGAAATCTCCCGCGTCCTCATTGATCGGAATCCGGATCTTGCCGTCGGGACTGGTCAGCGCCCGCGAGAACAGGCCCGAAGCCCGGCCCTCGATATCGAAAAAGCGAATCTGCCGAAAATTGAACAGCCTTTCGTAGAAGCCGGTCCAGGCGTCCATGCGGCCGCGATGGACGTTGTGGGTAAGGTGATCCAGATAAAACAGCCCAGCCCCTTCCGGCCGCGGATTTGATGCGCCGAGCCAGTCGAACTCAGCGTCATAGGCCGAACCCTTCGCGCCGTAGCGATCGACGAAATACAACAGGCTGCCACCAATGCCCTTGATCGCAGGGACATCGAGCGTCTTCTGCGCCGACGGAATGTCGGCAGGCTCCGCGCCGAGCGATAGCGCGCGTTCATAGGCCCGCTTCGCGTCTACCACGCGAAATGCCATCGACGGCGCACAGGGCCCGTGCGCGGCGACAAAGGCATAACCGTGGGTGCCGGGCGCTTCATTGACGAGGTAGTTGATGTCGCCCTGGCGATAGACCGTGATCTTGCGGGACCGGTGCCGCGCCACCGGCACATAACCCATCAGCTTGAACAGCGCGTGCAGTTCTTCGGCCTTCGGATGCGCGTATTCGACAAACTCAAAACCGTCGGTACCCATCGGATTATCCGCGCTGATCACCGCGGTCGGCGCGTCGTGCGGAAATGGACCCATCGCTGATCTCCCTGGCCGCTGATTTGCTTGATTTGACGGCGTGGATATTCAGTCATTTGGGTCGCAAGATGTATGCAAATGGCGGATAAATATGCTAAAATATGCATGTTTTATGCACCATTGAGGGTAATATTGCATGATCTCGGTGGATGCCTTCGACCTCAAAATATTGAGCGCGCTGCAGGACGACGGCCGGCTGACCAATCAGCAATTGGCCGATGTCGCCGGCCTGTCGGCATCGCAATGCTCGCGGCGGCGCATGCGGCTGGAAGAAGAGAATGTGATATCCGGCTATCACGCCGACCTCGCCAGCGAAGCGCTCGGCTTCAACGTGATCGCATTCATTCACATCACGCTGGCGACGCATTCACCCGACAATGCCAAGCGGTTTCGTGCCCTGGTCAATCGCGTTGACCATATCCAGGAGGCCTATTCGCTCACCGGCGACGCCGACTATCTGCTAAAGGCCGTGCTGCGCGATCTGAAGAGCCTGTCCGATATCGTCAACAACGTGCTGATGCCGCACCAGAGCGTGGCGCATGTGCGTTCGTCAATCGTGCTCGATCGCTTGAAGGAGAGCTCAAAGCTGCCGCTGCTCGCATGATCCCGAAATGCATGTCCGAAATCGAGGGAGATTCGTCCTTCGCATGGGGCGTCTGATTTGCGATGCTCCGCCGCGCCTCAACATGGGAGACGCCCATGGCGCTGCAACTTCGACCGAACTGCGAGTATTGCGACAAGGATCTCCCGCCCGGTTCGACGGAAGCACGGATCTGCAGCTATGAGTGCACGTTCTGCGCGGACTGTGTCGAGTACAAGCTCCATAATGTGTGCCCGAACTGCGGCGGCGGTTTTGTTCCGCGGCCGATCAGGCCGGCCAGGGAATGGCGTGCCGGCGTATGCACCGAGGCGCATCCGCCATCGAGCAAGCGCGTCCATCTCAAATTCAGTCTTGACGACGTCGCCGAGCATTCGGCCCGCATCCGGGAAATTCGCCCCGAGCATCGCTGACGTCATTACGTCGCTGGCAGAATCGTGCCTTCAACTTCGCCAAAGCCGACGCGGTAGCCATCGCCCTGGCACCAGCCGCGCATGACGAGCAAATCGCCGTCTTCGAGAAATGTCCGCTTGACGCCGCCGGGAAGTTCGACCGGCTCGGCGCCGTTCCAGCTGATTTCAAGCAGGCTGCCGCGCTGATGTTTCTCCGGGCCGCTGATGGTGCCGGAGCCCAAGAGATCGCCGACATTCATGGCGCAGCCGGAGGAGGCGTGGTGCACCAATTGCTGCACCGACGACCAGTACATGTATTTGAAATTGGTCCGGCAGATGCTGGTAGCCTCGTTCACTTGCGCCGCGCGCAAGCCGACATCGAGCTGCAGGTCGTAATTGTTCGGCTGCACCTGCTGCAAATACGGCAGCGGCAGCGGGTCCTGCGCCGGGCCATGAACACGAAACGGTTCCAGCGCCTCGCGGGTGACGATCCAGGGGCTGATCGAGGTCGCGAATGCCTTGGCCTGGAACGGCCCGAGCGGCACGTATTCCCATTGCTGGATATCGCGCGCGCTCCAGTCGTTGAGCAGTGTAAAGCCGAAGATCATGTTCTCCGCCTGTTGCTCGGTAAGCATCTCGCCCATCGGCGACGGCTGCCCGATCACGACGCCCATTTCCAGCTCGAAGTCCAGTCGCTTGCAGGGACCGAAGCTTGGCGATTCCATATTCGGCGGCTTCAACTGGCCGCGCGGCCGCCGCACCTTGGCGCCGCTGACCACGACGGTGGACGCGCGTCCGTTGTAGCCGATCGGGATATGCAGCCAGTTCGGCAGCAGCGGATTGGATTTATCGCGAAACATGGTGCCGACATTGGTGGCATGCTCCTTCGACGAATAGAAATCGGTGAAACCCGCGACCGCGATCGGCAAATGCAGTTTGACGTCGGCCATCGGCACCAGCGCCCGTTCGCGCAGCTCGCGATTGTCGCGCAGCTCCGGATGGTCGTGGCGCAGCAATTCGCTGATCCGCGCCCGGGTGCGCGACCACACCTTTGGGCCCAGCGCCATGAAAGGATTGAGCGCCGGCGCGGCAAAGACCCCGAGCTCGCCGACGTCCAGCCGCCCGCCCTGTTCGAGCTCCCAAAGATCGAGCACGTAGTCGCCGATCGCGACGCCAACGCGAGGGGCCAGCCCGTCCCTCGACGAGAACACGCCATAGGGTAGATTCTGGATCGGGAAATCGGAGGTGGGATCGACGTCGATGAAGGAGCGGAGTTTGGGATCGTTGGGATGGGGCAAGATTTTCGGCCTTCCACGTTTTAGTTAAACAAACTCACCTTCGTCATTCCAGGATGCGTACTTGGTGCAGGCCCGGAATGACGCCGAAAGTTTTCACGGCCGGTTCGGATCGAAACGCTTTTCCAGTCCCTTCCAGCAATCCGCGTAATCATCCTGCAAGGTCGATGATTTCGCGGCGTGCTCCGTCACGCGCTGCGGATATCGCGTCTCGAACATGAAGGCCATGGTGCCCGTGAGCTTGACCGGCTTCAATTCCGAATTGCTGGCGTGATCGAACGCCTCGCGGTCCGGGCCATGGGGCAGCATCATGTTGTGCAGGCTCATGCCGCCGGGGACAAAGCCTTGCGGCTTGGCGTCATAGACGCCGTAGATCAGCCCCATGAATTCCGACATGATGTTCATGTGATACCACGGCGGACGGAAGGTGTTTTCCGCTACCGCCCAACGCTCGGGGAATATCACGAAATCGATGTTCGCGGTGCCGGCGGTTTCCGAAGGCGACGTCAGCACGGTGAAGATCGATGGATCGGGATGATCGAACCCGATCGCGCCGACCGGCGAGAAGGTCCGCAGATCGTATTTGTAGGGTGCGTAATTGCCGTGCCAGGCCACCACATCGATCGGCGAATGCGGAAGCTTGGTTACGAACAGGGAGCCGCCCCATTTCACGAACAATTCGGTCGGCGTGTCCTTGTCTTCATAGGCCGCGACCGGGGTCAGGAAATCGCGCGCATTGGCGAGGCAATTGGCGCCGATCGGGCCGCGCTCCGGCAGCGTGAAGGCGCCGCCGTAATTTTCGCAGAGGTAGCCGCGCGCGGGACCGCGGGGAATTTCCACGCGGAATTTCACGCCACGCGGAATCACCGCGATCTCGCCGGGCTCGATATCGATCCGGCCGAACTCGGTGACGAAGCGCAAATTCCCCTGCTGCGGCACGAACATCATTTCGCCGTCGGCATTGTAGAAATGCTGATCGACCATCGATTTCGTGATCAGATAGAGATGCGCGGCCATGCCGGCCTGGGTGTTGGCGTCTCCCGCCGTGGTCATGGTCTGCACGCCCTGCAGGAACGTCATGTCTTCCTTGGGGATCGGCGCCGGATCCCAGCGCAATTGCGCGATCGGCAGCTCGATTTCATGACACGGCGCGGTGCGCCACAGCCCGGAATCGGCCTTGGCGAAGCGCCCGGAATGCTTCACCGATGGCCGGATTCGATAGAGCCAGGAGCGCTCGTTGCTGCCGCGCGGTGCGGTGAACGGCGAGCCGGACAATTGCTCGGCGTAAAGCCCGTAGGCGCAGCGCTGCGGCGAATTGCGTCCGACGGGCAGCGCGCCGGACAGCGCTTCGGTCTCGAAGCTGTTGCCGAAGCCGGACATGTAGCCCGGCGTGATATTGACCGAGCTCCGGCTGATGGTCTCAGGCAGAGGTGTTGATATTCATGGTTATCCTCCTTGCAAGGCAGCCCACATTTCCTGGTCACGCTTGTCGGTCCAGATCACCGGGTCGTCGATTCCCGAGGCCTCGTCGAAGGCGCGTGAAACGTTAAACGGCAGGCAGTGCTCGTAGATCGCGAAGCTGGAAAACTTCGGATCCATCACCTCGCGGGTCGCCGCCATGGTCTCCTTGAGATTGCGGCCCCTGGCGACCGCGGTTTCGGCCGCACCATAGAGCGAGGTAACGAAATCGCGCGTCATGGCGATGGCGTCGCGCGCCGTCGCCACGCCCTTGAGGGCATCGCCCCGCCCCGGCGCGATCGCCTTCGGGTTGAAGGCGCGAATTTCGTTCAGCGTCGCCGGCCACTCGCGCAAATGCGCGTCGCCGCAATAGCAGGCCGAATGATATTCGATCAGGTCGCCGGAAAACATCACTTCCGCGTCCGGCACCCACGCCACGATGTCGCCGGAGGTGTGCCCCGCGCCAAGCTGCATCAGCCGCACCTCACGCTTGCCGAGATAGATCGACATGTCGCCCTCGAACGTCAGCGTCGGCCAGGTCAGACCCGGAATGCTTTCGGCATCCTGGAACAGGCGCGGAAAGCGGCCATATTCGGAATCCCAATCCTGCTGCCCGCGTTCCTCGACCAGCCGGTAGGTTTCCTGCGACGCGATCACCGCTTGCGCCTTGTAGGCCGACGCGCCGAGCACCCGCACCGCGTGATAATGCGACAGCACCACATATTTGATCGGCTTGTCGGTGACGGTGCGTACCCGCTCGATCACCTTGTTGGCCATCGCCGGCGTCGCCTGCGCGTCGAACACGATGCAGCCGTCGTCGCCGACGATGATCGCGGAATTCGGATCGCCTTCGGCCGTGAAGGCATAGAGATCGGTGCCGATTTCGGAGAAGGTGATCTTCTTCTCCGCCAAATCGGTGGTGGACGCGAAACCTTTGGCCATCAGTTCAATTTCCTTTGCGACGTTCAATTTTGCGAATTCGTGTTATTGCTGCTGTTGCTGCGCCTGCTGGCTGGCATCCACCATGCGCCGCTGAGCCAGCGCGATCGCCTCGCGCAGCACATCGAGATCGCCGATGTGATTGGCGAGTATCAGAACCAGCGCGGCATCGAGATTTGCGCTCTGCTCGTCGCTCAGCCCGCGATGCGCCTCGACGACCGCGCGAAATGCATCGTCGGGCTTTGGGAAATTCGAGCTGGTCGACAGCGCCATAATCGAAAACCTCAATTGATGCCGGTCGCGCGCGCCAAGGCGGCATCGAGCGCGCTGCGGGTGGGATGCCGGAAGCGCGCGGCGACATAGCCGTCAGGCCGCAGCAGGTAGGCCGTGCCGGGTTCAGCATCGTAGCGGGTACCGGCCAGACCTGCCGGGTCGGAAAAACCATCTTCGCCGCCGATACGGATCACGCCGACGCCATCGGGGGCATCAACGCCAGCACCATTGCTGAACTGCAGCAGCGTGAACCGCGCTCCCGCCCCGACGAAGGCGTCGGTCAAAAACGCAGGCTTCCCGCTGCGCGCGGCAATCGGCGCGTCGAGCATCGAAGCGCCGGGCCGCGGGCCGCCGCGCCAGGCATCGCAATCGGCGGTCGACAGCGGCGAGTCGTAGATCGAGGGGACCGAGAGCCGTCCGCCGTTGACCATGCGCTTGCCGAATTCCGTTTCCTTGGCCAGCGACAGCACCGCCTGACGCAGCCGCGCCTCCTGGCGCGAACCGGGCGCCATGAAATCGGTCGAGCGGGTCGATTCCCGGATATTCTCGTCAGCCGCCGCACTGCGCTCGGTGTGATAGCTCTCGAGCAGCGCTTCCGGCGATGTCTTGCGCAACACGCGATCCAGTTTCCACGCCAGGTTCTCGGCGTCCTCCAGACCGGAATTGGCGCCCCGGGCGCCGAACGGCGAGACCTGATGCGCGGCATCGCCGGCGAAGATCACCCGCCCATGGATGAACCTTTCCATTCGGCGGCATTGAAATTTGTAAAGCGATATCCACTCGAAGTCGAAATTGTCATGCCCGAGCATGCGCGCAATCCGCGGCCGCACATTCCCGGGCAGCTTCTCGACGACGGGATCGGCATCCGGATTGAGCTGCAGATCGATCCGCCAGATGTCGTCGGGCTGCTTGTGCAACAGCGCGGACCGCCCGGCATGAAACGGCGGATCGAACCAGAACCAGCGCTCGGTTGGAAACTCGGCCGTCATCTTGACGTCGGCGATCAGGAACTGATCCTCGAACACCTTGCCGGCGAATTCCGCACCGACCATCTGCCGCAGCGAGGATCGCGCACCGTCGCATGCCACGACGTAGTTCGCGCGCATCCGGTAAGGTCCGTCCGGCGTCTCGATGGTCAGGACCGCATGGTCGTTGCGCTGTTCGAGCCCGCTCACCTTGTTGCGCCAGCGCAGGTCGATCGCCGCCAGCTGCTGCACCCGATCCACCAGATAGGCCTCGGCATAGAACTGCTGGAGGTTGATGAAGGCGGGCCGCTTGTGCCCTTCCTCCGGCAGCAGATTGAATTGATAAAGCAGCGACGCGCCGTGAAAAATCCGGCCGACGCTCCAAACCACGCCTTTGTCGACCATGCGATCGGCAACGCCGAGCCGATCCCAGAATTCGAGGGATCGCTTGGAGAAGCAGATCGCGCGCGACCCCTCGCCGATGCGGTCGGCATCGTCGAGCAAAACCACGGCCTGGCCGCGCTGCGCCAGATCGATCGCGAGCGAGAGCCCGACCGGGCCGGCCCCGATCACCACCACGGGGTATTCGGCCACCTCAGTGCCGGCGCGATCCTGATCGGGATGGCGTCGATAGCCGAACTGGATTTTGGACTGCTGCGCCATGCGTTCACGCTGCTCTGGCCAAGGACCTGATTACAAAGGACTTGATTAGGAAGGACTTGATTAGGAAGCACTTGACTCTGGCCAAGCGGCTCGTTCCGGCCTAAGATAGTCCCACTTGCAACTATCTAAACTCCGTGGACGCGTCGGCGTCAACTCAAATTGGAGCGATTTTTGCCAAAAGCCTCTTTGAGCGAAAGCCTGCCCCGGACACGATCCGGGGTGGCTGCCGGCCCGCGGGAACAGAACGCGCCCAAAAAAGGCCGGCAACTCGACCTCTTCAGGTTCGTGCCATTCCGGCTGAACCGGCTGGCGGCCGAGGTCAGCGCCGCGCTTGCCAGCGAATATCAGGAACGCTACGGGCTCGATATTCCGGAATGGCGTGTGCTCGCGACGCTCGGCTTTCGCAACGAAGCCTGCAGCGCGCAATACGTCGCCGATTGCACCCGAACCCACAAATCGACCATCAGCCGCGCCGTCACCGCGCTGATGGAGCGACATCTCGTGGAGCGCGTCGAGAATGAGAAAGACCGCCGCGAGTTCCGGCTGCGCATGACGAGAAAAGGCGACGCGCTTTACGAGCAACTGATTCCCCGGCTGCTGCGCAGGGAGCAGGAGATCCTGTCGTGTCTTTCCGCGCGCGAGCAAAAGGACCTGGCGGCAATGCTCGGCAAGATCGAACAAAGCCTTGATCTGGTGCAGACGAGCCGCGAGGCGGATGCGAAGCAGGCGTATTGAGGACGATTGCCCATGCGCCATTCCGGGACGCGCGTCAGCGCGAACCCGGAATGACGGCAATAAGTCAACCTCGATCGATATGTTTCGCGATCACCGGGAAATAGGCGCCGCCGGAGCCGGCATCGATCGCCTCCTGCAAGATCTTGCCGATCAGTTCGGCGCCGCGGATTTTGACGCCGGCATCGCCGGCCAGTTCCAGCGCATAGGAGAGGTCTTTCAGGGCGTACTCCGTCGAGAACGCGCGTTCGGGAAAATTCCCAGGCACGATTGCCTTCATGCCGTGATTGCGCAGCGCAAAACTGTCGGCTGATCCCTTCGATAGCGTATCGAGCAGCAGCGCCGGATCGACGCCGTTGTGCCTCGCGACGGCAACGGCCTCGGCAAGCGCGTTGACGGTCTGAAACAGCACCATGTTGTTGAGGATTTTGGTCACCTGCCCTGAACCGACGCCGCCGCAACTCGTCACGTCGGTGGCAAAGCAGCGGATCAGGGGCTCGATGGACGCAAATAATTCCGGCGACGCCCCAACCATCACGCTCAGGGTGCCATCCTGCGCGGCCTGGCGTGTGCGCGCGATCGGCGCGTCGGCCCATGATGCGCCCCTGGCCTGCAATTGCCTGGCGAAATCGCGGGTCTGGTTGACCGAGGAAGTGCCGAGATCGACGACCACCTGCCCTGAGCGGATGTTTTTCAGGATGCCGTCGCCCTCGAACACGGCGCGCGCGTGTTTTGCGCTGGGCAGGCACAGGAACACGATGTCGCTCGCGTTGACGACCTCCGCCACCGAGGCGGCCACCGCCGCGCCTTCGTCGCGCAATCGCGCCAGCACCTGCTGCGACAGGTCGAACACGATCACGCCTGCGCCGCTCTTCTTCACGAGGTTGCGGCAGATCGGCTCGCCCATCACGCCGAGACCGATGAAGGCGATTGTCTTGTACTGAGTCATCCGTTTGCTCGCTTGGCGCTATCTGACAAAGGAGCGCGACGGTTTCAGGTGCAACGCAAATGCATCGACCTTGTCGCTGGCGCGGGGATAGATCTCGCTCACGATCGGATCATGGCCGGGAATGAAGCGATCAGGATGGCCGGCGAGCCGCTCGACGATTTCCCAGCCCTGCGCCATGTCGCCGACATTGTAGACGATCGGAAACGGGCTGCGGCGCTGCAGATTGGCGTAGTAATGCGCGGCGTCCGAGGCCAGCACCACGGGGCCACGCTCGGTCTCCACCCGCACCACCTGCAGGCCGTCGGAATGGCCGCCGACCCGATGCACGGTCACGCCCGGGGCAACCTCGCCATCGCCGGAATGAAAGCTGACGCGCTCGCCGTAGACGTGACGCACCATCAGCGTGACATGCTCGATCGAAAACGGATGCCGGAGCATGCCGTTGCACATGCAACGCCCGGTGGCGTAGCTCATCTCGCGATCCTGCAGATGGAACCGCGCCTGGGGGAAACGGTCGAGATTGCCGGCGTGATCGTAATGCAGATGGGTGACGACAATGTCCCTGATGCTGTCGGCCCTGACGCCAAAGCGCTCGAGCGCATCGACCGGATCGAGCGTGAGCTTGCGATTTCGCAGACCCGCCTCTTCGGCGTTGAACCCGGTATCGACCAGGATGTCGCGGCCGCCGCCCCGGATCAGCCAGACGAAATAGTCGAGGTCCTGCGCGGTCGTCTCATGCGGATCCGGAATCAGAAAATTCAGGTGCGGCGTACGGGGCGACATCGTCGCATAGCGGAGGGCGTAGATTTGGTAGGTGTTTGCCATCGGTTCCACTTTTCTTGCTTGCTGATTAGCCGATCGCCCCACCAAGCCATTGTCATCCGCAAAGGTAAACCGGCGGCTTTGCAACGGAAGCATGAAAATCAGCTTGAACCGCAGCATCCGGCCGAAGATTTAGGGGACGTCGAGCGCGAGACCCCGCCCAATGTGAGATGGGTCACATTACCGCATCGCCACGTCCGAGGGCTTCAGAAACAGTCGTCTGCGAACGCGTGCGACCAGCGCGACGGCCGCAGCACATCGATCACCGGCTCATTCCGGGATCACGTGCAGGACCGAAGTGCTTGTCGTGATTGAAAGCCTTGGCGCGGTTAATTGTCGCGATCGGCGGCGGCGCTGGCTGGCAGTTGACAAGACTTGGGAGCCCGGTTTGATAATGCCATTTTCGTGAGGTAAGGTCGCCGAGGCGCAAGCTGGGGTCGGCGCGTTGTTGGCTGGACTGACGTCATATGAAAATCCGCCTCGCATTGCTTGTGATCCTGATTTTATCAGTGGTATCGATCGTTCCGTCGGTCGCCGCCGACAGTCACGCGGACCGGTTTGCGCTGGTCATCGGCAACGCGAAATACCCCGACGCCGAGGCGCCTCTCAAGGAGCCCATCAACGACGCCCGCGACGTCGCCGACGAACTCAAGCGCGACGGCTTTAGCGTCGAGGTCGGAGAAAATCTGACGGGCGACGCGATGCGGCGCGCCTTCGACCACCTTTACGCGCGCATCAAGCCCGGTTCGATCGTGCTGATTTTCTTCAGCGGGTTTGGCGTCCAGTCGGCGCGCCAGAGCTATATGATCCCGGTCGATGCACAGATCTGGACCGAACCGGATGTTCGTCGCGATGGCTTCAGCCTGGAGACGGTGCTGGGTGAAATCAACAATCGCGGGGCAGGCGTCAAGATCGCCCTGATCGACGCCAGCCGGCGCAATCCGTTCGAACGCCGGTTCCGCAGCTTCTCCGCGGGCCTGGCGCCGGTGATCGCGCCAAACGGAACGCTGGTGATGTATTCGGCGGCGCTCAGCTCCGTCATCAGCGACAATGGCAGCGACCACAGCCTGTTCGTGCAGGAATTGCTGAAGGAAATTCGTGTCCCCGACCTGATGGCCGAAGAAACGCTCAATCGGACCCGCGTCGGCGTCACCCGCGCATCCCGCAGCGAGCAGGTGCCCTGGATTTCGTCCTCCCTGGCGGAGGACTTTTCATTTATCCCGGGTTCGGGCGCGCCACCGCAACCGCCCGGCCCGCAGGCGATGAACCCTCCCCAGCCAACTCCCGAACCCGTGCCAACTCCGCACCACGAACCCGCGCCGACACCGCACTACGAAACGGCACCGACGCCGCACTACGAACCGCCGCCGACAAAGCCGTCCGAACCCCCAACTCCGCCCGCCGACAAGCAGGTTGAAAAGAAGGACGAGCCGCTGGAAAAGAAAGACGCCCCATCGCTCAGCGAAGACCCGATCATCAAAGACCTGACCGACAAGATTGCCAAAAATCCCAACGACCCCAACACGTACTATCGGCGCGGACAGGTCTTCGCCAGCAAGGGAGCGTACAACCTTGCCATCAATGATTTCAGCGACACGCTGCGGCTGAACTCCAAGGATGTGGAAGCCTTCAACAACCGCTGCTGGGCGCGTACCGTCATCGGCGACCTGCAGGCTGCATTGAAGGATTGCAACGAAGCGCTCCGGTTGCGCCCAAACTTTGTCGATGCCCTCGACAGCCGCGGCCTGCTCAATTTGAAGAGCGGCATGGCCAAGAACGCGATCGCCGATTTTGACGCCGCGCTCAAGATCAATCCAAGACTGACGTCGTCGCTGTACGGGCGCGGGCTCGCCAAACAGCGCAATGGTTCGATTTCAGAGGGCGAACTGGACGTTTCCAACGCCAAAGCCATGGACCCGAATATTGTCAAGGAATTCGCAAGTTACGGGGTAGATTGACGATAATTTGAATTGAGGGTCGGCGTTCCCTCGAACCCTGAGGCGGGCGCCGGAGACAAAGCACCAGCAGCCGCGCGCGACCGGTTCGCGGCGGCCTATTTGCAAAGGCAACATATTGAGAATGTGCGCGCAGCGCAGGAGGGACTGGCGATGTCGAAAATAAGTGGAAGGAGAAATCTTGCCGCGATCCTTTCGATCGTGACGATTGGTGCCGCGTTTTCCGTCGGCATCGGAACAGCCGCCGCCGCTGACGACGTCACGGAGGGACAAATCCTCCAGGCGCTGACCCCGGCCAAGCCCCATTTGACCAGAGGCCTGTCGGTGGGCCCCAAGGCTGACCCCGAAGCGGTCGCCGCCGAGGGACGTTTCGTTCAGACCATCCGTAACCGGGCTACGCGCTCGCTGTCGGCCGCCGAGCGCGAAGAAATCGCCACCATCGCCAAGGACAAGCCGAACATCGATCTCGAAATCAACTTCGATTACAATTCGGCCGATATCAGCAGAAGATCGCTGTCCTCGGTTCAGACGCTGGGGCGGGCACTGACCAATCCGGATCTGAAAGGTTCGACCTTCATCGTCGCAGGCCATACCGACGCGGTCGGCAGCGACGCTTACAATCAGGACCTGTCCGAGCGGCGTGCAGATTCGATCAAGCGCTATCTGACCGATAAGTTCGGCATTGCCGGGTCCGACCTTGTGACCGTCGGCTACGGCAAGACGAAGCTCAAGGACCCGAGCCACCCGACGGCGGACGTGAACCGCCGCGTGCAGGTCGTCAACATGGCGAACAAAACGACCGCGTCCCAGTAACTCCGGGCCCGGGTGATCTCCGGTCCAGGCAACCTCCGAAGTGAAGCGGCCGTGACGCCGAGCAAGGATTTGCAGCTACGATGCGTCCCGCAGCCTTGCGGGACGCTCATTCGTTCTAGCGGTCACGGGCCTGTCCGACCGGACGTTTTTGCGGTTATTGCACGTACCATGACAGGTTTCGACCCCTGTCATTGGCGGCATTTCGGGGCATACTGTTGCGACTCAAGTCTGGATTGATGCGGCGATGATGCTCTCCGAATATCTCAAGCCTGCGTTGGCAGTGGTCGGTGTCGCGGCTTTGGCGGGAGGGTATTACTGGATCGAGCACCGGCCGCACGCCGAGGAAAAGGAAACGCCGGGCGACGCCCTCGTCATCGTGACAAAATCCACCAATGCCTGCTTCTCCGACACCGTGCGGGTCACTGGATTTTTCGTGCCCCGCAGGGAAGCGGTTGTCGGCGTCGACCAGGAAGGGTCCAAGGTTTCGGAACTTCTGGTCCATGAAGGCGACATGGTCAGCGATAATCAGGAATTGGCGCGGCTGACGCCACCGCCGGCGCAACCCGGAAGTCCCGCCGGCGGCGCGAAACCGGCACCGACCTCGTTGCGCGCTCCGGCCGCCGGATTGGTTACCCAGGTCCGCACCATCGTCGGAGCGCCAGCCTCGCCGCAGGCCGGACCGATGTTTCGAATTTCCGTCAACGACGAAATTGAACTCGACGCCGAGGTGCCGGCCGTCCACATGTTGAAACTCAGTCCAGGCGTGACGGTGCGGGTAAGCCGCGACGATGCGCCGGACCTCGTGGGACACGTCAGGCTGGTTTCGCCGCAAATCGATCGTACCAGCCAGCTTGGCCACGTCCGGATATCGCTCCCGAAGAACCCCTCGCTCAAGGTCGGTATGTTCGCCCGCGCCAACATTGATGCCAGACGCAGCTGCGGGGTCGCGATCCCCCGTACTGCCATTGACCACTTGACCGTCCAGGTGGTCAAAGGAAATACGGTTGAGACGCGGAAGGTTCGGGTCGGACTGGTGTCCGATACGAGCACGGAAATCCTTCAGGGCCTCGATGTCGGCGAAATCGTCGTGGCCGACGCCGGCAGCTCGTTGCATGACGGCGACCAGATCAAGACCATGTTCGCCGAGGACCTCGATCGAACGCGGGTACGCTGATGGCTTTAAATATCTCGGCATGGTCGATCCGCAACCCGCTGCCTTCCGTCGTGTTTTCGATCATCCTGCTGGTGCTGGGCTGGCTGAGTTTCACCAAGCTCGCCGTGACGCGCCTGCCCAGCGCCGACATCCCGGTGATCTCGGTCGCGGTATCGCAATTCGGCGCCGCGCCGGCCGAACTGGAATCCCAGGTCACCAAGACCATCGAAGACGGCGTATCGGGCGTCGAGGGCGTGCGGCACATTTCATCGTCGATCACCGACGGGCTGTCGCTGACGACGATCCAGTTCGCCCTTGAGACCAACACCGACCGGGCGCTGAACGACGTCAAGGACGCCGTCACCCGCGTCCGCAGCAACCTGCCGCAAAACGTCAACGAGCCTCTGATCCAGCGCGTCGACGTCATCGGCCTGCCGATCGTCACTTATGCCGCGATATCGCCGGGCAAGACGCCGGAGCAATTGTCCTATTTCGTCGACGACGTCGTCAAACGCGCGCTGCAGGGCGTGCGTAACGTCGCCCAGGTCGAGCGCATCGGCGGTGTCGAGCGCGAGATTCTGGTCTCGCTCGATCCCGACCGGCTGCAGGCGGCCGGCCTGACCGCCGTCAATGTCAGCCAAAGCCTGCGCGGCACCAATGTCGACCTTGCCGGCGGCCGCGCGGAGATCGGCAAGAACGACCAGGCGATCCGGACGCTGGCCGGCGCCAAGACGCTCAACGAACTCGCCGGAACCATGATTCCGCTGTTCGGAGGCGGCGAAGTACGTCTGGACGATCTCGGCACCGTCACCGACACCATCGCCGACCGCCGGACATTTGCCCGCTTCAACGGCGAGCCGGTGGTGGCGCTCGGCATCAAGCGATCGAAGGGCGCCAGCGACGTGGTGGTCGCAGCCGCCGTTCAGAAGCGGATCGACGCGCTGAAAATTGCCTATCCCGATGTCGATCTCAAGCTGATCGACACCTCGGTGGAGTTTACCAAAGGCAACTACGAGGCAGCGATCTCAACGCTGTTCGAAGGCGCCATTCTCGCCGTCATCGTGGTGCTGCTGTTTTTGCGCGATATTCGGGCGACCATCATCGCAGCGATCTCGCTGCCGCTGTCGATCTTCCCGGCGTTCTGGGCGATGGACATTCTCGGGTTCTCGCTGAACCTCGTCAGCTTTCTGGCCATCACGCTTTCGACCGGCATTCTGGTCGACGACGCCATCGTCGAGATCGAGAACATCGTGCGCCACATGCGGATGGGCAAGTCGCCCTATCGCGCCGCGCTCGAGGCCGCCGACGAAATCGGGCTGGCGGTGATTGCCATCAGCCTCACCATCATCGCGATCTTCGCGCCGGCGAGCTTCATGTCGGGCATCGCGGGGCAATTCTTCAAGCAATTCGGCATCACGGTATCGGTGCAGGTGTTCTTCTCGCTGCTGGCCGCGCGGTTTGTCACCCCGGTGCTGGCCGCCTATTTCCTGAAAGATCATCCGCATGACGACCCGCCGCCGGGGCGCGTGCTGCAAATCTATACCAGGCTCGTCACCTGGTCGGTCCGGCACCACCTGATCACGGTGCTGATCGGCTTTGGCATCTTCGCCGCCTCGATCTGGAGCATCACGTTGCTGCCGCAAGGCTTCCTGCCGGCGCAGGACACCGCGCGCTCGCTATTGGCGATGGAGCTGCCGCCCGGTTCGCAGTTGGCCTACACCGAAAAGGTCACCGAGGAAATCGTCGCGCGCCTGCGCAAGCGGCCCGAGGTCAAGAGCGTGTTTGTCGACGGCGGACGGGTGCCGCCGGGGACGTTCGAAGTGCGCCGCGCGGCGCTGATCATCAATTATACGCCGAAGACCGAACGCAAGATCACGCAGCGCGGGCTCGAACTTTCGATTGGCAAGGAGCTCGAAAACGTTCCCGACATCCGGTACTGGTTTCTCGACGAGAACGGCCTGCGCGCGGTATCGCTGGTGGTGACCGGCGCGGACAGCAGCATCGTCGGCAACGTCGCCAGCGAACTCGCAACCCAGATGAAGCGAATTCCGCTGATCTCGGACGTGATTTCCGAAACCTCGCTCGACCGGCCCGAACTTCGCATCCAGCCGCGGGCCGATCTCGCGGCAAGGCTCGGCGTCTCCACCGAGAGCCTGTCGCAGACGATCCGCGTCGCCACCATCGGCGACGTCGGTCCGGCGCTGGCCAAATTCGACGCCGGCGACCGGCTGGTGCCGATCCGGGTCCAGCTCGAGGACAATGCGCGCGGCGATCTGCCGTTGCTCGAGCAGTTGCGGGTGCCGTTGGGTGAGCACGGCGAAAAGGGCGGCGTGCCGCTCTCCGTCGTCGCCGACATCAAGCTCGATCAAGGCCCCACCAGCATCAATCGCTACGACCGGGAGCGCCAGGCCACCGTGGCGGCGGACCTCGTCGGGTCGGCGGCGCTCGGCGACGCCACCAAGAAGATCTACGAACTTCCGGTCATGAAGAGCCTGCCGAAGGGCGTGAAGGTAAGCCCGTCGGGCGATGCCGAAAGCCTGAACGAACTGTCGCAAGGCTTTGCCACCGCGATCACCGCCGGCCTGATGATGGTCTATGCGGTGCTGGTGCTGCTGTTCGGGACCTTCCTGCAGCCGATCACCATTCTGTTCTCGCTGCCGCTCTCGATCGGCGGCGCGATCATGGCGCTGCTGTTGACCGGCAAGCAGCTCACCACGCCGGTGTGGATCGGAATCCTGATGCTGATGGGCATCGTGACCAAAAACGCCATCATGCTGGTGGAGTTCGCGGTGGAATCGATCCGCGAAGGCAAGCCACGCGACGAGGCGATCATCGACGCCGGCATGAAGCGGGCGCGTCCCATCGTCATGACCACGATCGCGATGGCGGCCGGCATGATGCCGAGCGCGCTGGCATTCGGTGCCGGCGGCGAGTTTCGCTCGCCGATGGCGCTGGCTGTCATCGGCGGCCTGGTGTTCTCGACCGTGCTGTCGCTGGTGTTCGTGCCGGCGATGTTCATGATGATGGACGATATCGGTTCGGTGTTCTGGCGCTTCGGCAAGAAACTCCTCGCCACAGGCGGTGAGACCGAGCATCCGCCCACCGACCATCGCAACGAGCCGCCGACCATCGTGCATTCGCCCGCGGCGGAATAAGGCGCGCGCCAAACAGCGCGCGTCATCGACGCGTCACTATTCGTTCCGCGCCACCGCGGTCAGCTTGGTCATGTTCTGCAACAGGATGCGGCCGCGCTGGAGGTCGAGAATGCCGTCCTTGCGCCACAGCTGCAGCTGACGGTTGACGCTTTCGCGCGCAGCACCGACGAACACGCCGAGCTGCTCCTGCGAAATGTGCACCTCGGAGCCGAAATCGGATGCCAGCGCGCAAAGCCGGCGCGCCAGCCGGACCGGCAGCGGCTGCAGCACCAATTCCTCCATCCGCTCGCTCATCCAGCGAATCCGCTGGCACAACAGCTGGATCAGCTTGATCGCGACGCGCGGCTCGCGCTCGAGATGGCTCAGGAAATCCTCACGGCGAAGCACGAACAATTCGGTCGGCTCGCCCGCGGTGGCGTCGGCGGTGCGGCTCTGGCCGTCGAGCACGGCGACCTCGCCGAACAGGTCGCCGGGACCGAGGAAATTAAGGGTCAGCCGGCTGCCGTCGGAGGCACCGGTTTCGATGCGAATCTGGCCGCGGCGGACCCCGAACAAGGCGTCGCCGTTGTCGCCCTTCTGGAACAGCACCTCGCCGGCAGCAAGCTGCTGGGTGTGGCAGAGGCCCGATATGCGCTGCAATTCGTCGGCGCCCAAATCCGCGAACATCGGATTCATCTTCAGAATAACCGCAAATTCGGCCTGTTTACTCATCGCAATGCTTTCCAGAGCCAAGCTGAAATCGTCAAAGTGTCAGTACACAAAATCGCTTGCCGGGAAGTGTGTCATAAGTCACATAACTTTGCAGCACCCCTGGATTATTTTTGGGCTCCTTTGAGCGGTTTCCCCATTCCGGGATAGGCTGAGCGATCCGTCACGGCCGCTCACGGAACGGCTGAAATCGATGCCGTCTGCCCGATTTGGAACGTCGTCATGAGAGCATTGAAAATCGCAGGAGCCGCGCTCGCCACCGTGATCGCCATCGTCGCGCTGCTGCCGGTGATCGGGATTCCCTCGGGGTTCATGACGTCGGCGATCCAGGCCCGGGTCGAGCGCGAAACCGGATACCGGCTGACGATATCGGGCACGACCCGGATCGGCGTCTGGCCGTCGCTGCATGTGACGCTGAATGACATCACGCTGCAGAACCCGAAGGATCGCGACGACAGCGATCGGTTGACGGTCGGCCGCCTCGAGGCCGACATGACGCTGGAGAGCGTGTGGTCGGGTCATCCGCACGTCTCCGAACTTACCATCGTCCGCCCGGTCGTGCATGTCCCGTTGCTGCGCCAGCGCAACCCGCAGCCCGCGCCATCCGCCAAACCGGCGACACCGTCCAGCCACGACGATGCGAATGCTCCCGCCATCGACCATGTGACGGTGAGCGACGGCGCCGTTGAGTTTTCCAATCCACGCGACCGGGTGGACAACCGCATCGACGGCATCAACGCCGATGCCGTGATCGGCGGCGATCGAAAGATCAAGGTCACCGGCAGCGCACACGCGAGCGAGCATCCGCTCAAATTCGAGATCAAGGCGACGATGCCGGCCCCGCCGGTGGCGCGGCAGAACATTCCGATCGGACTCGTCCTCGATATGCCCGGGGTCTTGCAAACCCCGCTGTCGGGCAAGGCCGAGGTCCGGCTCAACGGCTCGATCGTGATGATCAACGGCCTCTCCGGCACGCTCGGCGACGGCGCGTTCAACGGTTGGGCGTCGGTCGATATCGCGAGCAAGCCGCTGGTGAAACTCGACCTCGACTTCCAGCGGCTTGACGTCGCCGCCGCGGGCACGGCATCGCCCGCGCAGCCTTCGCAGGGTTCGCAACCTTCGCGGCCTTGGAGCAATGCGCCGATCGACCTCAAGGGCCTGAATTATGTCGACGCCCAGCTCAGGATTTCCGCCGCCGCGCTGAATATCGGCGAGGCGCAATTCGCGCCGGCCGCGATCGATGCGACGCTCGCCGGCGGCGTGCTGAAGGCCAATGTCTCGAATCTCGGCGCTTATGGCGGCCAGGCCAATGGCGACCTCATCATCGATGCATCGGCGGGCGACCCGACCTACACGCTGCGCAGCGATCTCGTCGGCGTCCGCGCGTTGCCGCTTTTGAAGAGTGCGGCCGACTTCGACAAGCTCGACGGCAAATTGCAGGCGAAAATCGCGGTGCGCTCCTCCGGCGCGAGCCCAAGCGCCATCATGTCGAATCTCGGCGGAACCGCGTTCGCCAATTTCCGGGACGGCGCCATCCGCGGCCTCAACGTCGCGCAGATGATCCGGTCGCTGACCTCGGGGACGCTGTCGGGATGGCAGGAAACCAGGGAGCAGAGCACCGACCTGACCCAGCTGGCCGCCTCGTTCCGGATCGAAAAGGGCCAGGCCACCACTGGCGACCTCAACCTGGTCGGACCGCTGGTGCGGATGACCGGGGCCGGCACCGTCGACCTTGCGGCCAAGTCGCTGGCGTTCCGGGTCGAGCCCAAGCTCGTCATGACCACGGAAGGCCAGGGCAGAGCCGGCGACCCGGTCGGGCTCGGCGTCCCCGTCGTCATCGACGGCCCCTGGGCGAGCCCGCGGATCTATCCGGACATGGCCGGCATCCTGGATCATCCCGAAGACGCCTATGCCAAGCTGAAGCAGATGGGCAACGGCCTGTTCGGGGCCAATGGCGCGCTCAACGGATTGGGTGGATTGAGCGGAAACACGCCCGGCGGCAACGGAGCTGGCGGCAACAATGCCGGCTCCGATCCGCTCGGCGGCCAGCTCGGCGAGACGCTCGGCAATTTGATCCAGCAGGGCCTCGGCGGCCGCAGCCGCAATCTGCCACCGTCCGATCCCGCCAGCCCGGCCGCACCGCCGGCCGCTGCGCCAGGCGATCCGGAGCCACAGCCTCCGGACGACAGCGCGCCGATGAAGGACGTGCTGAAGCGGTTGTTCAGCCGCTGAGCGGATGGGCGGATCATCGGCGTTCTCCGTGTTGTCCCCCCACCCCGACCCTCCCCCGCAAGGGGGGAGGGAGAAGGGGAGGCGCGGCTAACCACGCTTTCGGCCGCCGCCTGACCCTGCTCGAATTGTGCTAAACAGGCCCGACTGACATGGCTTGGCGGATGCGCGCACCTCGCGAGGGTGGCGCGCACGAGGATCTGGATGGTCGGGGTCACGGACAACATTGCGTCGCGGCGCTGGGGCCTGTTCGCCAAATACGTCCTCGCTTTGGTCGGCCTTGTCGTGTTCGTGCTCGCGGTCAACGGCGCGCTGGAGACCTGGATCAGCTACCGCGCCACCAAGACCACGCTGACCGACGCGATGGGCGAGAAGGCGGAGGCGACCGCGCGGCGGATCGAGCAATCGGTCGCGGATCTGGAGCGCCAGATCAGCTGGGTGACCCGCGCCAGCGCCGTGAAGCTGGAACAGCACCGCGCCGACTATGTCCAGTTGCTCAATCAAGTTCCGGCGATCAGCGCACTGACGCTGCTCGGCGGCGACGGCCATGAGCAGCTTCGGCTGACCCGCGGCGGCGCGATTGCCATGGGCAGCGGCGAGGATTTTTCGCGCGATATCCGCTTTACCGACAGCCTCACCCAGGGCGTCGGCTACGCCCCGGCCTCCTTCAAGGACGGCCGGCCGTCCATGTCGATCTCGGTGGCGCATTCGGGCTTCAATGCCGGCGTCACCGTCGCCGAAATCGATCTGCGCTTCCTGTCGGATTTCCTCGGCGATGCCGAGGTCGGCAGGGTCGCGGCCGCCTATGTGGTCGACCGCCGCGGCGAGGTGCTGGCGAATTCGGCCAAGGGCCCGGCGGTCGGCAACGACGTATCCGCGCTGCCGCAGGTCGCCGCCTTGATCGCGCCGGACGGCCAGCCACAGGCGTCGGGCACTGACTTGAGCGGCCAGGCGGTGCTGACGGCGTCGAGCCCCGTTCCGAAACTCGGCTGGCTGGTGTTCTACGAGCAGCCGACCGCGCAGGCGCTGGCGCCGATCCGCGATCAGCTGTGGCGGGTCGCGCTGCTGATCGCGCTCGGGCTTCTGGTCGCGATCCTCGCCGGCACGCTGCTGGCGCGCCGCATGCTGATTCCGATCACCGCCTTGAGCACCGGCGCGCGGCGGCTCGGCGCCGGCGATTTCAGCCATCGCATCGACGTCCACACCGCCGACGAGCTGGAGGAACTGGCCGAGCAGTTCAACAGCATGGCCGGCCAGCTGCAGGAGACGTATACGGGCCTTGAATCCAAGGTCGAGGCGCGCACCCGCGATCTCGCGCAGTCGGTCAATGAATTGAAGGTGCTCGAGGAAGTCGGCCGCGCGGTCGCCTCCTCGCTCGATCTCAATGCCGTGCTGCCGACGGTGGCGGCGCGCGCGCTCGAAATCACCCACGCCGATGCGGTGCTGATCTACGGCTATGATGCGGCCAAGCATCAGTTCAACCTGACCGAGGCGATCGGCATCGACCGGACAGCCGAAGGCGAGCACCTTGCGATCGACAAGGACACAAGCGTGCTCGGCGAGGCCGCGACCTCCGGCGAGCCGATCGCGATTCCTGATCTGGACCAGGCGCAGGATCTGCTGCTGCGCGATGTGGCGATCGCGGCCGGCTTTCATGCCGTGCTGGTGGTGCCGCTGGTCGACCAGAAGGGCATTCTGGGATCGCTGGTGGTGCTGCGCCGGAGCGCCGGCGAATTCTCGCCGAACCTGATCGGCCTGATGCGCACCTTCGCGCATCAATCGGTGCTGGCGATGCGCAACGCCCGGCTGTTCTCTGAGGTCGACCAGAAGGGCCGCGAACTGGCGGCGGCGCATTCCACCGTGCAGCAGCAGGCCGGCAAGCTGCAGGAGCAGACCGACCAGCTTCGAGACTGGAACAGGTCGCTGGAGGAGCGGGTCGAGAAGCAGCTCGGCGAGATCGAGCGCATCCGCCGGCTGGAGCGTTTTCTCGCCCCTCAGGTCGCGCAACTGATCGCCTCCTCCGACGGGCATGAAGGGCTCCTCGACAGCCACCGCCGCGAAGTCACCGTGGTGTTCTGCGACCTGCGCGGCTTCACGGCCTTCACCGAGAGCACCGAGCCCGAGGAGGCGATGGCCGTGCTGCGCGAATATCACGCCGCATTGGGCGAGCTGATTTTCCGCTACGAAGGCACGCTCGACCGCTATGCCGGCGACGGCGTGATGATCCTGTTCAACGCGCCGATCCAGTTTGCCGATCACACCCAGCGCGCGGTGAAGATGGCGGTCGAGATGCGCGACACCATCGGCGCCCTGACCCTGAAGTGGCGCAACCGCGGGCATAGTCTCGGCTTCGGCCTCGGCATCGCGCTCGGCTATGCGACGCTGGGCCAGATCGGCTTCGAGCAGCGGCTCGAATATGCCGCGATCGGCAGCGTCACCAACCTCGCCTCGCGGCTGTGCGACGAAGCCAAGGCCGGGCAGATCGTGGTCAGCCAGCGCGTCTATGGCATGGTCGAGGCCGTGGCCGAAGGCGCCTCGCTCGGTGAATTGAACCTCAAGGGTTTCAATCACCCGGTGCTGGCCGTGGAGATTCTGCGCTGGCGCGAGGACGGCGAGCGGCGGCCAGTTCGACGCTGGGCGCGGCGACGGAAGCAGTAGCTCTTCTTTACCTCTCCCGCTTGCGGGGGAGGTCGACGCGCTCGGCGCGCAGCGCGCAAGAGCGCGGCGGGGGAAAAGCCGCGCCGCGCGCGCGGAAGCACCCGCACGGGAGAAGCAGTAGCTCTTTCTTTACCTCTCCCGCTTGCGGGGGAGGTCGACGCGCTCGGCGCGCAATTGCGCGCAAGAGCGCGGCGGGTGGGGGAAAAGCCTATCCGCTCGACCAGCGCGTCTTGCGGAAGCACCCCCACCCCAACCCTCCCCCGCAAGCGGGAGAGGGAGTTCGCGCACCATGCGTCCCCGATTCAATTCTCAAACAGCAAATTCCAGATACGCGTTCGCCTTCCCGCGACGCCCTGCGCCCGAGGTTTTGCCACGAACCTCGCCCAAAGAAATCAGAGGGCGTGGGGAACGCCGGGTGCCCGCTGCACCCGTGGCCTCGTGTGCAAAAGGTAGAAAGCACACGAGTATCGACCGCAGATACACCGGTTCACCCGGCGTTCCCGCACGCAATGGTTTTAACGGTTTCCTTCGTGCTCTCCCTGGTGACCGGGCTTGATTGCCACCATCGCCGGCGGAAGTAAGCACCTCCTCGGAGCCCGGTTGGGCAGAGGTGCCTTCCGCCGCCTTGACGCCAGCGTCGGGGCGTCAGGACCACACGACTTCGCCGTCCGCTGGGCTCATCATTCGTCCGCGCCCCGTTTGATCGCTCACAGGCTTTTGGCCTGCCCTGCGATCACGCATCCGCGCCTGATGAGCCCGCGTCCACCGCATCCCGCCCCGCGTTTCGTGACGATCGCGAGCCGCCCCTCTGTGGGACGAGACGGCAGCGAACATGCAGGTGATTTGGGTAAAAAGAGAAGTGGAAATATTTTTTCAGGTGGGGGTAGACATGCGACTCACTGACTGAGTCGTCCATTGTTCCACTGCTTAAGTCGCTGAAGACTAACGAACCTACGGTAGTTCAACCGTGTATTGCCATACTCTTTGCAAACCAACGCTTGTCTCTTTTGCATATCGGCTTGACGTCGGAAACAGAATGCTTGTCGCCGTGTCTCTGCGTTCGGACAAATAATACAATGCGAAGCCCAAAGCTTGCGGTTTCGTAGCAAGAGGCGATAGATACAAATTGGTAATCGCGGCCTGCCTCTGACAGCGACGAACAATCTCGCTCAAGGTTTCAGCGGTGACAAATGGATCATTAGCTGGCGCGAAGAAATTGCTAACATCAAATATTTTATTCTCTCCCACCGCATCGGCCGCCTTGCGCGCCCGCATAACATTTTCCTGGTACATATCAGCTCGAAGCGACGGCAGCCCGAAAATCTGTGCTTTGTCGGCCTTATCCTTGTTCTCAGCGACGGCTTTTATCAGTCTATCGTCATAGCCAGAACCTATAATTAGAAGATCATTTCTTTGATCGGTCTCGTGTATCCCTGCGAAACCCTCGATTTGCCTGACGAGGATCGCCCCTTCGGAAAACGTTGTCTGTTCCCGCGCTCTATAGTATTTCGGCTCGGAATAAAGCACGTCATATTTTTTTACCCCACGATGCTTCAGATATAGAGCAAGAAAGAGCAGGTGGGGACGCATGAAGCCGGTGATGTCAATGCAGATCGAGAGATCGGCTAAATCCCTGCCACTATTCGTTTCTAGGTCCGCTACCAACTCTTTTATAAAGTCGGCCTCGCTTGAGGCGCGAGATATAAAACAGTATCCCGAAGGGAGCTCTCCAGTAGAATAGTCGTACTCACCATGTATTATCCAAATCTTTCGCTTCGCAGGGACTTTCTCGTATGTCTCCTTCACTCGATCACTTGAATTATAGGCGGAAACGTAGATGTCCCACGGATGAAACGCCCAATTGGAGTCAACCGGCAATTGCTTTCTAAACTGAATGCTATAGGGCGAGACACTCATCCAAAAAGGTCCGGCTGATTGGGATCGCGCTGCACTTGGGCTTTTCTGCCAAAGTAGGGAGCAGTCATTCGTGCCTCCCAATCTCGCAACAGGCTCTCAAATCTCTCTCGATTTTTGTAAACAAAAATCGAATTTGCTTGATCAATGGAGAGCGAAGCCACGCCGCGTCGTGCGACAGGTAAATCAAAACGCGGAGAAAGCATGGTGTTTAGTTCAAGCTTGCGACTTACCAGTTCCGAATTTCTCTCACGCTGGCCGCGCGGCACACCAATTAGAATTGAAGTGTCCAGCGCATTCTTCAGGGTAAGACGCGCCTCCTCCTCGATCTGAACGTCGTCGACGCTGAATGCGATCATCGAGGTTTCTATGGGCTTGTCGGCGAACCTATTGACCCGAAATAGCCTCGATAGTCGGTCTACGCTTGATCTAACGAAAAGTCCGGCCTCCCCTTCGTCTAACATATTGTCCAAAAACCAATCGGCAGCCTCACTAACTCCGCGCTCTTGCGCCCGTAGCGAGAACTTTCCACCCGAAAACGGCCTCTCTTGAACATATAAAGACCAGTCAAAAATGCGCTTCAGAATCGTCAAGAGAGAGCGTGGAAGCCCTTCTGACATCCTGACAAATGTGCTGAATCCAGCATAGATTTGTCGCTGTGAATTCTCGCGCAACAACTGAGCGACCATGTCGCCTTTATGCTTGTTTACGAACTCTCCGAATTTGCTGCCGCGGTCCCCTGAAAGATATGCTTCCGCACTTTCTTTGGCCTCCCGCGCTACCGCAACTAAATCATTAGACCGGAACCATTGTTGGTAGATTAGCAAAAGGCACATTTTTTCAATCAACGGGCTCTGCGGAAATGTGACACACTCGAGGATCATATCCGCGTCCGTTGTGGTCTTCGGACCAACAACAAAGCCATCCGCGAGTCCCTTCGACAATTTTTCTCTAAATTGGGCCAGATGGTATCGTTCAGAATTGCCCGATGGCACCGCTATCTCACGCAAAAAGTTACTATCGATGGAGAGATCGGGTTCATCGAAATAATCCTTTATATTGTCACCTTCTTTTTCAAAGACATCATTGTTAAATGCCGAACTCAGTCGTCGAGCAACGAGCCGTCTTGCGAATTCTGCATATTGCGATGGTTCATTTCGGAACCTCTCATCCAGTCTCAATTCTTCATACTCGGATCCCTCGCGATTTCGTTCCCCACCGCTCAGGGTTCGTTGTGTCCGCAGGCCATATAGCCGGGAGCCGACCTTAAACGATACAGGCCCCTCAGTTTCTCTGATCAGTGTATTGAGAAAGACCTGTTGCTCTTCCTCTAGGTTCTCCAATTCATCTAAAAGGTAGACAAATCTAGCCGCCGACAATTCCGGTATTTTTTTGCAAACTGCGGCAGGAATTCCGAAAAACAGTCGTCCTCTAGAGACTAGAATTTCAATATTGTACTCACTCTCAATCGATAGATTATTCACGGTGTAGTCTAGCTGATGCCTTAGGCGATTGAGATATCCTCGGATATCTCTAATAGAAGAAGCGGGACAGTTCCCTGCATCGAATAAGTTTGCTATGTCGCGGGCGATTTCCTTCGATTTGTCAGCCCCGCTCGCGGTCGCGAGAACTTCGACAATAGCTAAGGTAAGATCGGCCACCCAAATCTCAAAATAATAAGCAAAAAGATCGCTCCATCGCGACACCTGTAAACCTTTTGCAGAAAATCGATGCGTATTCAGTCCTCCGCATTTCCCGTAAACTCCAACATATCCGTCAGATTGCACGCCGCTTAAAATCGTTTCACCTAATTTCCTAAATCGTATCTCTTGAACCTCAAATGAATAGTGACGCATCAAGTGCGATTTGCCGCTTCCCTTACCTCCAAGAATAAACATCGCCATTGGCGATGTCGGCCGCACTGTTAGTTCTTCAGCACCCTCCCCGGGAGAAACCCATAGTTGATCGATCTGCTCATCAACCAGATTGTTCGACTTAGTGATTCGAAATGGATTCTCTAAGTTTTGCATCATGCCTCAAATCCATACTCCTTAGGAAACCGTTTAAACAGCGGCGTCCAAGCGACCTTATCGGGGTCGTCGTACCAGATGATTGGCAATGTATTATCGGGGGTATTGTGGAAAAAGCCTATTAGTAGCTGACCATCACGCCAACCAAGAGGGAACGATTTTTCAAGCTTTGACCCGTGGCGCAACGCTATTTGCTTGGCCTTTGTCTGATCTATAGGCGCAACAACGTTCTGATATATTCGCGAGTTCGGAGAAAAACACTTAAAGGACTCATCAAGCTCTACAACGCAGTTGACTTCGTCAAACCAAGAAAGCTTTCTGATATTTTCAAGTCCCGTGGCTGTAGCAAAGAGGGTATAATAGTAGACTTTGGCCTTCGGCTGCAATCTCTTCAGGGGCTCCACAATGGTCTTGCAGTAGTCTGAGGCTTGCGAACCAGATCCGCATAGATCATCGATAAAAACATAATGTTGCACGGATGGATCGTTCACCTTCGTTTTGTGCAAATTCAATAGCACCCTCGAGGTTGAAAGAACCTGATGAGAGCTAATAAAATATTCTTTCCCAAGTCGGTTTTCCTGTCGGAAATAATACAGCATGTGACTCCCACTCTCCGATGGATTTCCGACTCCAATAAATCGAGTGGCAGCTAGTTGTTTTCCGAATTCGGCGCTGATCAAATTCGTATCTAGGGTGTCGCTATGCGTCTGCCGTATGCTCCGAATAATGTTGTACTGATAAAGGTCACGAAATAAAGAGCGCAATAGCGCCCTGATCTCGCGTACGCCGAAGTACATAAAATTGCTCGCCAGAAAAAGCATTTAAATCTTAGCGTCCGCGGCACGGTCGTCCGCGAGATTGAATTGCGCGAGCCATCGCTCAACATGCGCCCAATCCGCACGCCTTTCCCACAGCGTTTCATCTAGCGCCTTCATTTTCGCTTGAAGAACGTCAAAGATATCGGGAAGCGGCCTATCAGGCATCAATATTTTCTCAGATACAAAACTGACTCACTCGCAATAATTCCGGCAGTCTTGTTTCGCTTGGTCATAAGGCCGCGCGAACGAATATGGTCAATTAACCTAAACTCTGTCTTGAAGCCTACTTCGTTCGCTAAGGTCTCTAGATGTTTTGGGGTATCGAAATGTTGGCCGCAGATTGTATTCGGTCCAATCACCAAGACTAGGATCCCATTTTCCCTGGTGATTTTGTGCATTGAGAGCAGGGCTTGCCTCATCTCAACCAAGTATTGAGCCGCAATGTGTGCCCTGAGTGCATTCACATTGCGGATTTCTCGCAATTGGGTATCCACGCTGCACATGCCGGTCATTGATGACTGGGAAACCTCAGGCTTTGAGAAGTGTTCACGCCCAATTGTTCGCTTCTCAAGCCCACGAAGCGTGTCCTCGGTTAGGTTCAACCAACCTAAGCTTAGGCTGGATGAACGGATGTATTTCTGAGCGCCGATGTATGGCGGCGAAGTGATTATCAAATCAACAGAATTTGCCTCAATGACCTGGTCAAGTGAGCGCGCCTCGTCATGAATCAGGACGCTTGGTTTTGACCGCAATCCTTCTTGGAAGGAAGCAATCCTACTACAATTCTTGCGCACAATTTCATTAAATGCAACCATTACGTTTTCCGGCGTGATCGCTCGCACATGCTTTCGGAGCTGTAGATAATGGCCGCCATATTTCTCCTTCCTCCTCAGGTTAATCCGAACGGGAACAGATAGGCGCGGATCTGCCAAAGACATACGTTTTGCACAAACTGAAAGACAGACCTGCATAAACTCACGAATGTCATCGGCTTCGATGACCTCAATTACCCTGCTGAGCTTAGATAGCTCGCGGATGATTGGCCTCTTGTACCAATGCTCAATATTCACAACCGAAGGCGGGGCTGATTCATCAACCTCGTGAACTCGACGATTGATCCTCCTAAGTTGGGCAGATATCTTCTTAGTATCCAGCGGCCTCGTTTTAACGCGCGCGATTAGCCTCGCTAAAGGGTTCGTATCAGCACCTATCACTCTGCATCCGCGCATTGCTCCCTCGACAAGCACGGTTCCGGATCCGCAGAATGGATCGGCGACAACAGGTTGGTGAAGGATGCCAAACGAAGTACTGGCTTGTAGAAAGAAATATGGGATTTGGGGTAATAATTTTGCTGGGTAGCTGTGCAACAAGTGCGAGCTACGGTCCGGAACAATTCCGTCCACAAGCGTACGAAAATCGACTACAATTGGATTATCACTGAGCTTGGATTCCTCGTTCCAAGCCCTAACCGTATCCGCGAAGCCGTGTCGCCGATGCATTGTTATTCACAACGAAATGGGAGAAAAATCATCATCAGAAGCGGGAGCCAAAGTTGACTAAAGAACAACCTCTCCGTGTCGTGCGCCTTATGGCAGGGGCGGAGCTTCCCCATTACGCACATTCCGGGGATGCCGGTCTAGACCTATGTTCAGCAGAATCCGCAATATTATCAACCGGTTCTCGACGATTGATCCGCACTGGAATCGCAATTGAGCTTCCTGCCAATATGGAGGGACAGATTCGGTCTCGAAGCGGTCTGGCGCTAGAACACGGGATCATCGTGTTCAACTCTCCGGGCACTGTAGATTCGGGCTTCCGCGGAGAAATATGCGTTCTCCTCGCAAATTTTGGTGTCGAGGACTTCGCCGTCACGCAAGGAATGCGCATAGCGCAGCTCGTCATATCACAAGTTCGATCGGTGGACGTTGTGGAAGTCTCAGAGCTCAGCACCCTTTCGCGAAGTAATCGTGGTACTGGCGGTCTCGGTTCCACAGGAAAGAGCTGAGGCCGAAATGAAAAATGAAGTGCACGGGGATGAACGCGGTCAGGACCAATCTCCTACTTTGCGGCCAACTGTTTCCGCGCTCGAGGAGATATTAGGCAAAGAGATTTCCGTCTTGGATAAGGGCTTCATTCGCGTTGTCGATTATATGGGGAATGACGCGGCCATCGTTCAAGCTGCTCGCGTTTCCTACGGGAAAGGGACCAAATCGACTTCCGAGGATGCTGCCTTGATTAACTACTTAATGCAGCATTTGCATACGACACCTTTTGAAATGTGCGAGATAAAACTCCACGTGAAGCTACCTATATTCGTGGCAAGACAGTGGGTTAGGCATCGGACAGCAAATATCAACGAATATTCGGCACGATATTCCGTCTTGGAGCGAGAATTTTATGTACCGTCTGCCGCCGATATTTCTGAACAGAGCACTTCGAATAAGCAGGGACGCGGCGGCTCAATTCCAAGCGACTATGGCCAACGCGTCAGAGAACTTATGATCAAAGATGCTGAGCAAGCATTCGACCGGTACGAAGGCTTTCTCGAAGATGATAAGTCGGCGGGCGGAGCCGATGCCGGAGCTGGAATTGCAAGGGAGCTAGCCAGGATTGGACTTCCACTGTCAACTTACACCCAGTGGTATTGGAAGATCGACTTACATAATCTCTTTCATTTTCTGCGTTTGCGGTCGGATAACCATGCACAGCTCGAAGTCCGACTTTACGCACAAGAAATATTGAAAATAGTCGAACGATGGGTGCCTCACGCTTACGCTGCATTTGTAGAACACCAAATTGGAGGAGCACGGCTCTCCAAGTCTGCCGTTGAAGCTCTTGCGAGAACTCTTGCGCGGAGAGAAACTCGGCCAACTCGACAGCGGTCTTTCCCGCAGAGAATGGGTAGACTTGATGAAGATCTTTGATGTATCTGGTGGGTGAGATCAGGTGCTCGATCTCCGTTTTGATCGCCAACACCCGCGTTCTTTGAATAGGCCCCATCGCCGCTAGCCTGCCGCACCTCGCCTCAGCGTCGCTCGCCGACGAAGAGACCGACAGCGCGCCCAAAGACGCCCCGTGACCGTATTCAAGGCGCTGAAATACTGCTTCGATGCGTGGTCGAGGCTTCGGGAATCATGATTCCGCGCGCGGCGACCCCAATCCACCCGGCCCCAACCTTCGCCCCTCCGCCCCCACCAACAACCCCCTGTATACTCCTGCCGCGAATCGGTAAGACACTATCGCGCGCTTCCGCTAGAATCCGGGGTCGAGACGGGCGGCGCGTGCACATTCGCAGGCTCTAATCGCAGGCTAACATCGTCGTGAGCGCTCCCGGAACCCGCCCCTCTGCCATCGCGCGCATCCGGGCCCTGCTGAGCCAGCCCACCCACGCTTACCGCCCGGCCACCACGGTCTTCCTCGATCTCAACGTCGATCGCGTCGCCGACGAGTTGCGGCTCGCCGCCTATGGCAGCGAGCGCGGCGCGCAGAACCGCCCCTCCAGCGATGCGCAGACCCCCGACGATATCGAGCACCAAATCGTCGAGCGGATCGAGGCGCACAAGCAGGATGCCAACGCCATCTATCTCGATCACCTGCACACCTACGACGAGCGCCTCACCGCGCTCTCCTTCGAGGAGCGGTTTGCGACCATCCAGCAGGCCGCACCGGAAGCGGTCGGCGATTTCCGCGCCGAGGCCACGATCGGGCGCGATGAACTGTTCGTGCTGCGCCGCCGCCTCAATGAAAACGAGATCGAGCGCGAGCGGTTTCGGGAGCGTCACCGCATCGAGCGGCCGGCGCGGCTCGCCAGCCCCGGCAAGGTGATCCTGAAGATCGGCGTGCTGGCGGTCCTGTTCATCCTGGAAGTGGTGATCAACGGCAGCTTTCTCGCCAAGGCCAATCTCGGCGGGCTGCTCGGGGGCGCTGCACAGGCGGTGACGTTCGCCGGCCTGAACATCATCGCCAGCTTCTTCTGGGGCATGGTGCTGATCCGGCTGGTCAATCGGCGGAATTACCTGTTGAAGCTGATCGGGCTGGTGTCATTCCTAGCGTATCTCGCCTTCGCCGTGGCGCTGAATTTGACGCTGTCGCATTTGCGCGAAATTCCGCCCGCGGTCAGCCTCAACGACACGATCGGTCAGGAAGTGCTGCACCGGCTGCTTGACGGCGCCGCTGGCGCTGACCGACATCAATTCGTGGGTGCTGTTCGCGATCGGCTTCATCTTCTCGCTGATCGCGATGGTGGACGGCCTTTTGTTCTTCGATCCGTATATGGGTTACTCCGGCCTGGAGCGGCGCTGGATCGAGGCGAGCAAGCAATTCGCCGATGCCAGGGTCGAGCTGATCGAGCGGCTGCGGGACATCCGCGAGGACGCCACGGACGTGATGAACGAGGCGGCGCGCGATCTCTCGGTGCGGCGCAGCGAATATGATGCGCTGCTGCAGGGACGGGCGCGGCTCGCCCAGCGCTTCGAGCATCATCAAGGCCAGATCGAGCAGAGCTGCCGCGCGCTGCTCGAAATCTATCGCGAGGCCAATCGCGGCACCCGCTCCACGCCGGCGCCGGATTATTTTACCAAACCCTACAGCATGCCGCGCATCAGCTATGCCGGCAGCGAGCCGAACGCCGGCGCGCGCGAGACCTTGCGGCAGATGATTGCTGACACGCAAGGGCTGCTGAACCAGCAGATCAAGGCCATTCACGAGGCCTTCGACAGCGCCGTGCGCAGCTATCGCGAGATCGACGAATTGTTGCCGGAGAAAAAGCCAGAGCCGAAGCCAGAGAAGAAGAATGGCTAGGCGGCGCCCGAGGCAACGCGGCGGATCAGGGCTTTACGGGTCAGGTCTTGGCTGGTCGGGGCTGGGCGGCGTCCTGCTGCTGCTGCTCGCCATCGTCTCCGGCGGAACGCTGGCCTGGTTCTATTTTTCCGCAGCCCCGCGCCCGGTGCTCGACCCCCAGACCCTGTGCCCGGTCAACGGCCCGCAGGGGATTACCGTGGTGCTGGTCGACACCTCGGACGACCTGCCGGAAACCACGCGGCGGGAGGTGCTGGGCCAGCTCGACGACATGATCACCACGCTGCCGCCGTTCTACCGGCTGGATATCCGCGTGCTGGATATCGCGGGCGTCCGCAGCCGGTCGCTGTTCTCGAAATGCAATCCCGGCGACGGCGCCGGCCTGAGCGAGTGGACCGACAATCCGCGGATCGCGCGGCTGCGCTGGATCGAGGATTTCCGCAAACCGGCCGCGCTGGCGGTGAAAAGCAGCATTGCGTCGGCGAAGGCTGCAAGCTCGCCGATCATGGCCGCGATCCAGGACATCGCGATCGATCAATTCTCGGGTGCGGCAACCCAGAATGCGCGAAAAACGCTGTATATCATCTCCGACATGATCGAATTTACCAAAGACTACAGCCAATATCCCCGCGCCGGGGACCTGTCGTTCGCCCGCTACAAGCAATCGCCGGCCTACCTCAAGTTTCGCACCGACCTGCATGGAGCTACCGTCATCATCCGGTATGTGACCCGACAGCAAAACGGCCAGCCGGTGCTCGACGGCACCAGGCACATGGAGTTCTGGAAGGACTGGGTCGAGGAAAACCGCGGCGTCTTTGGCGGGGTCAAGCGGCTCCAGGGAGCATAATGGCGTGGTGGCACCCGAAACCAGACCCGTCCTGCCGCCCGGCCTGATCAGCGGGCTCCTGTTCTTCGCCGTCGTGATTATTGGCAGCGGCTACATCATTGTCTCGAAACTCAATGATTTCGGCGCCTTCGCGGTCACGTCGGTGCCGGTGCTGATCATGATCGGCTATGCCGTCCTCCTGGGCGCGCGGCTGTTCCGGCTCCGCGACGACCAGTCCGGCGACAATCTTTATTACATGGGGTTCCTGTTCACGCTGACGTCGCTCGCGGTATCGCTCTATCAGTTTTCGGCCGCGGGCTCCGCCGAGCAGATCGTGCAGAATTTCGGCATCGCGATCGCCTCGACCATCGCCGGCATTACTTTAAGGATCCTGTTCAACCAGATGCGGCGCGATCCGGTCGAGGTCGAAGCCACCGCACGGATGGAACTGGCCGAAGCCTCGCGGCGGGTGAAGCGCGAACTCGAAAGCGCGATTATGGAGTTCGGCTATTTCCGGCGCATGACCCAGCAATCCGTCACCGACGCGCTCGACGAAGCGCAGGAAAGCATCGGCCGGGCGCATCAGGAATTTTCCGGCGAATTGCAGAAGCTGGCGGCGGCGACGAGCAGCCCGTTCGAGGCGGCCTCCAAACGGTCGGAGCAAACCCTCGACGGCCTGAACGAACGGACCGTTCACGTCCTCGATGTGTCCAGGCAATTGGTGCAGCAAGGCGAGCAGCTCGCCAAAAGTACCGCCAAGATCGTTGGCGCGATCGACAATCTTTTCGTCAAGCTCGCCTCGCGTCAAACCCCCGAGCAGATCATCCAGACCGAGCTGGCGCCGCTTGATTCAAGGCCTGACGACGGCGCTGAATTCGCTCCACACCAGCGTTGAGACGCAGAGCAAAAGCGTCGAGGTCAATCTCGAGCACGCCCAAAGCGTGGTGGTTGCCGTCAACCAGCTGCTGCAGGAAATCCATGCCGCAGAGGCGCCGCGTGCTCCGGCGCCGCGGCCCCGGCAAATCGCGACCGATCAACCCCAATAAACGAGTTCGGCCATGAGGGGACCAACATGAGCGGACAGATCGTGCAGCAACGCTCGTCCTACCAGCGGGGCCTGGTGCTCGGCCTGACCATGGCCGAGATCATGATCCTCTTGGTGTTCTGCCTGCTGATCGCGATGGCGACATTCCTGAAGCGGGAAGAGACACGGCGCATCGCCGCCGAACAGGCGCTTGAACAGCAGGTCGCCCAGAACGAGCGCACCCGCGACGTCGTCGCGACCCTGCAAAAAAGCGCCGATCTCGCCGAAAAATTCCAGAGCCTCTCGGGCTTGAGCGATCCCCAGGCGATCGACCAGTACTGGCGCGAACTGGTCGACAGCCGCACCGTCGTCCACGAGATCGAGAAGAGCGGCGTGACGGTCACGCAGCTGCGCGAAGGCATCGCCAACGCCGCAGCGCTTCGCGCCAGCGGCATCGATGCGGATAAAGCGATTCGCGATTCGGATCTGGTCGCCGCCATCAATCGCGCGATGGCCAAGCCGGGGGAGCCGCCGGTGACATCGCAAGCGATCCTCGACACCCTCGCGCGAGGCCTGGCCGCGGCCGGATCCAGCGGCCATCAATGGCCGCCGATCATCCGGATGAGCGAGGCCGACGGCTATTTCTTCAAATCCGGCAGTGCCGAACTGTCGCCGACCTTCCACGAGGCGCTGATCGAGCAAACGCCGATCGAGATTCTCAAATACATCCGCAAATATGACGTCGACGTCATCGAGGTGGTCGGCCACACCGACGAACGGCCGATCGGGATCCGCCAGTATTCCAACCTCGATCGCGATCTGCTGTCGGTGCTGAAGAACACCGCCGGCGTTGCCAGCCTTATCCCGTCGGACAATGCCGGACTTGGCCTTGCCCGCGCCGTCGCTGTCGTGAGCGTGTTGCGGCAGAGCCCGTTGCTGGCCGGCTACAAATTGATCCCCCTGTCCGGGGCTCAGCTCGTGAATACCGACGAGACGCTGGCGATCGCGGGATCGCCTGAGAATATCCAGGAACGGCGCCGGATCGAAATCCGCCTGCGCAAATCCGCGCCGAACGACGCGGCGCCAAGTCTGTCGCCCGCAGCGGTCGCCGCGCCGCGTTAGCCGACGTTTTGGCGGGGGTGCGCGGCGAACTGATGCTGGACCGCGGCTCTCGCGGCGACGGGGTGCGTCAGCTCGTCGATCCGCTTGATGTGCGCGACGGCGGCCCGGGCGCCTGCGGTCTTGGTCGTCAAATCGAGCGTCTCCTCATCATCGTCACGCACCGGCGTCAGCGCCTGGTCCATGTAGCCAAAGCGCCCGGGATCGCGCGCGGCCCTGATCGCGGCAGCGCTGAGCCATGCCAGCTCGGACAAGATCGTGACGGTCTTGCGCGCGGTGTCCCAGGCCAGGCGCGGCCAGAAGATCCAGGCCGGCTCGACCGGCAGACCCGGCCGCCGCTCCGACGGATGCCGCAGCCGGAAAATGCCGCTCTGCAGCGGATGAACATCCTCGAGCCGGACGGTCAGCGAAAAGTTCAGGAGGATCTTGACGATGCTGGATAGCTTGCCGCCCGTCGCGGCGGTCCGGCGCAGCAGCGTGCGCAGATGCTCCCTGGTGTAATAGAGGTCCCAGGCCTCCCGATAGATCGCCGTCCATTGCTGGCGCGTCATGTTCGGATGGTCGGCGCAGACATGCTCGAGGTCGTATTGGTTGAGATCGGGCTCCATGTCGACGCCCTTGCGCCACAGCGCCTGGTGATCCTCGGAGCCAGGCAGCGGCGTCAGGCAGAAGAACTCGATGACGTCGAGCGGCAGCTCGCGCTGGATGATCTCGATATCGCGACGGATCGAGGCCGGCGTATCGGCGGGGAAGCCCAGGATATAGCCGGCCAGCGTGAAGATGCCCTGCGCCTTCCACGCCAGCAGCATCCTGCGGTATTCGGTAATCTTGTTCTGGCGCTTCTTGGCGGCGGCAAGATTGTCCGGATTGATGTTCTCGAGCCCGATGAAGACGCGCGTGACGCCGGCGCGCTTGGACTTCTCGATGAAATTCGGCAATTTATGGCACAACGTATCGACCTGGATCATCAGGCCGAGCGGAATACCGTCGACTTCGCGAAGCCTGATCAGGCGATCGAGGATGACCTCCCAATCCTTGTTGCGCGCGAAGTTGTCGTCCGTGATGAAATATTTGCAGACGCCCTGGGCCCAGTTGGCGCGCACCAGCGCCTCGACGTCATCGGGTGAGCGATAGCGCGACTTGCGGCCCTGCACATTGATGATGGTGCAGAACGAACACTGATAGGGGCATCCGCGTCCGGCATCGAAGCTTGCACACAGACCGAGCGTGCGGCCAATGTTGGCGACGGGAAGGAACGGCACGGGCGTCCCTTCGATGCCCGGCAGATCCTTCAGGAAGTTGTAGAGCGGTTGCAGCCGGCCTGCCGCAGCGTCGCGCAACAGGATGTCGAGCCGGTCCTCGACCTCGCCCGCGAACATCGATATTCCGAGGTTCCGGCAGGCGTCGAGTTCAACGGCCTTGCCGTCGAGCATCGACAGACAGCCAGAGACATGAAAGCCGCCGATCATCACTGAAATGCCGGCGGCCCGCAGCGGACGTGCAAGGTCCAGGGCCCGCGGATATTGGTTGGATTGCACGCCGACCAGCGCCACCAGGCCGAAATTGTCGTGGCGCTTGAACCTTTGCACCAGCTTCTGGACATCGACCCGCTGATTGAACTCGTCGATGGCCTCGACATCGATATCGACATCAGGCCCGAGCACGCTACGGTCAATGCAATCGAGCGCAACGCCGAACACCGCGGCGAGTGAATTCGAGGGAATGATCGCACGCCACCAACGGATAACGTAGCCGTCATCGCCGTAATGCGACGGCTTGATCAAAACCAGCTGGAACCTGCGCGACGCGGATTTTGACGGCTGCAATGCTGTCCCCCTCACCCAGGCAATTGCAGCGCTTTTGTCGCTGAAACCGCTCTGGCAAAGTCCCTGTCATTGCCGATCAGAAGCTTAGACGTCGGGCGTTCTCCGGACAAATTAAATTCTTAAATTCTCGAAATGGATGGCTTCGCGCATGCCCCCTGATCCGTCGCGGCTTTTCCAGTATTCCCCGAGAGTTGACCAGGAACGTCGGAGTGAATGGCGGGCATTGCGAGGATTCGAACCAATCGATCCCGCCGAATACAAAGAAACTATACATTGCTCGACAAATCCAAGACGTTGCAGAAACCGCCCTGGCCTAACTTTCATCGGCACCCAACTTTCATTGGCACCTGGCTCCTGATACCGATATCTCCGTCAAACAAACCGGGAATTGCCGATGCATCCTTTCCCCGCCCTCGCCGCCTCGCGCGCATGGCTCGCCCCCCTCGCCGGCGCCCTGCTCTGCCTCGCCGCGGCATCGCCTTCCCTCGCCGACGATGAAGCCGATAGCGCCCCCAAGGGTGCGGCGGTGACGGTGCTGAAGGCGACGAAGTCGTGCTTCGATGCGATTGTCGAGGCTTCGGGGATCGTGATTCCGCGCGAGGAAACCGCGGTCCGCCCGGACCGGCCCGGGCTGAAGGTCGCGGAAATCATGGCCGAGGCCGGCGATACCGTGACGGCGGGGCAGACGCTGGCGCGGCTCACGCTGCCCGAGGGCGGCACGGCGCAGGTGCAGGCCCCGGTGGCCGGGCTGATCGCGAGTTCCTCGGCCGTGATCGGCGCGGTGGCCTCGGGCAAGGGCGAGGCGCTGTTTTCCATCATCGCCCACAGCGAATTCGACCTGGTCGGGCTGGTCCCGGTCCGCGACATCGGCAAGCTCAAGGTCGATCAGGCGGCGCGGATCAAGATCATCGGCGCCGGCGAGGTCGACGGCCGGGTGCGCCGCGTGGCCTCGACCGTCGAGCCCAACAGCCAGCTCGGCCAGGTCACGATCTCGGTGACGTCGAACGAGCGCCTGCTGGTGAATTCGTCAGGGCGGGCGCTGATCAAGACCGGGCAAAGCTGCGGCGTCTCGGTGCCGCTGACCGCGGTGCTCTACGGCACCGCCGGCACCGTGGTCCAGGTGGTGCGGCGCCAGCGCATCGAGACCAAGCGGGTCGAAGTCGGCCTGATGTCCGGCGGACAGGTCGAAATCCGCGACGGCCTTGCGGAAGGCGACGTCGTGGTGGCGCGGGCCGGCGCGTTGCTGCGCGAAGGCGATCCGGTCCGGCCGGAGACATCAAGCGCGGACGCGAAGTAGGATTGGGAAGGCATCAACCGTTGTCCCTGCGAAAGCAGGGACGGACCAGAACGGTTAGCCGCCGGCGTTGGTGGCGCCGAAGCGGACGTCGTCGAGCAGCGACGACGACACCGAGGGCACCTGTTCGCCCTCGGAGGCGCGCGAGATCGCAACGCGCGTCTTGTTGAAGACGGCTTCGGCGCCGGCGTCGCTGGCGTTGAGGTTGTTGAGCAGCTCGGCCACCAGCACGCTGTACTGGCCCTTGGAATCGTCGACCACCTTGCCTGGCGTGGCCGAGGACAGGATCAGCGCGTTGTCCGGTGCAACGATCGGTGCGAGGCCGTGGGAGAAGGCCCGGAACCGGCGCTCATACGGGTTGCGCCGCGAGGCGTCGATGACGACGAGCTTGGCGCGCGCGCCGCGCTCCTTTATCGCCTCCAGCACCAATTCAATGCTGAGCCCGTCGCGCCGCACGTCGGCTTCCTTCCAGATCCTGGCATCGACCGGAATCATGTAGCTCTCGCGGCCGGCCTGAACGCCATAGCCGCCGAAGAAAAGCATCACCACGGAATCCGGCCGGATCTTGGATTTCAGCCGGTCGATGGCGCGGTTCATGTCATCCCGGCTGGCATCCTCCACCACATCGACGTCGAAGCCGTTGCGGCGAAGCGAGGCCGTCAGCGCCCGCGCATCGTTGATCGGTTGCGTCAGCGGCGCATTGGCGTCGGGGTAATGACCGTTGCCGATCACCAGGGCGATCCGCGAGGCATGCTTGCCGGCATCATTGTCCTGCTCGGTGGCGACTGCCTTGGCGGCATCCAGCGCCCGCATGTTCAGCGCCGCATGGGCGCCGATCGCCAGCGACACCATGCCCACAAGTGCGGCGGCAACGGTGATCGAGCGGGGTGAAATGCGAAGCTTCCTGCCATTCATCGCGGTTCGTTTCCTGGTCATTCTCAAAGGCGCGCCTGTTAGTCGCGTCAACGCCTTCGAGGTTTGAGGAGGTGGCGGACGGTGTGCTGTCCAATTGCGCTCAATTTGCGGCACTGCAGCAAACAAACCTTTAACCTACGCGATCCTGTCCGGCAATCCCGTTCCTCTCCTTTCGCCACCCTCTTCGACGCATCGGGATAATGCCGCCCAATGAGGCCCGGGTTCCGTGATCTCCGTCACATTTGTATTTCCCCCCTATTCGTGTAGTTTTTCAAGGGCTTGCAGGTATTGGCGAGGCGGGCGGCAGCGGGCGTTACGTCCGGGCATCGCCTCGCGGAACCTGCAACGGCGGGCGCGGGAAGATTCTCCATGATTTTTCAACATCTCGCCGGCGCCTACCGCGCGCTGACGGCCCGCAAGGACGGCCCCTCGCTCTATGATGTGTGCGATCCGCTGCTGCTGAAATATCGCGGCGGCGACCCCCATCTCGGCAAGTTCTACCGGACGGCGCTGGGAAATCCGGCATTGCGGCCGCTGCTGCGACGGACCGGGCTTGCCGAATTGCGCGATCAGGGACGTCTGCGCGCGCTCCGCGACGCGCTGATCCAGGCGCGCGACAATGTGTCGCCGGACTGGGCTGCGATCGGCCAGCCGGTGGCGAACCTCTTGGATACCATCGAGCTGCAGCACCCTCGACCCCCGCCCGCAGCCCCGCCTGGGCGCGTGCCAGGCCTCGCCGAGATCGAAGCCGCGATCCGCGACTGCGGCGCGCATCTGCTGCGGTCGTATCGCGATAACGGCTTCATCCCGACCTATGCCGCCTTCAACCTGATCGGCGACGTCGATCTGCGCGGCCGCGAATTGCTGATGGCGCTGACCGGGATTCATTCGCGCGGCTACAAGAACTCGACGCTGCTGTTCAACCTGGCGCGGATCTTCATCGCGCGCTCGCCGGCTTGCGCGCTGATCAACCCGCCCTGGACCGGCATCGCCGAGCCGATGTGGCAGCCGATGCAGATCCGCCACCGCTCCGCCTATTACGATGCGTTCTTCACCGAGGCGCTGTTGAGCTTCGCCGAGACCGGCCTTCCCTCGCTTGATCAGGCCACCGCGTCGCGGCGCGTGATCGCCGACATGGTCGATTTCTGCCTCGTCACCAGCCGCGAGGAGGTGCGCGCGCAGGACGGCGGTTCCGTCACCGTCATCACCGCGCTGGCGCCGCTGCCGCATCCGCGCTTTTCACGGTTCTTCTCCCAGATCAAGCAGGACCTCGGCTTCGGCGTCTATGTGCCGGATTGCGACACCACCGCCTGCTCGTTCTCGGCGGCGACGCAGGCCGGCTCCGACGATCCGATCCTCGAACAGCCGCTGCTCGACCTCTACGCCGGCTACCAGGTCGATGGCGGCGCCAATGAGCCGCTCGTCACGGTGCCGGTCAACGACAACATCGATTACGACGGCGGCGTCGTCACCTGGATCGACAATGCCGCCGGCGAGCGGCCGTTCGGCAACGACCTCGATCCGACGTTGAACCTCGACATCCTCGAAGTCAGTTTCCGCAACCTCGTCCGGTGGAAGGTCATCGAGACGCCGCAGCGGCTCGCTACCGTGCAGCGCATTGTCGGCTTTCAAAAGCGGCTCGTGGCCAGCGGCGCGTTCACCGATCCACGCTCGCACATCTATTATCTGCCGGAGCTTTATTGCGCCTATTTCGGCCGCTGCTATGCCGCGTTCATCGCGTTGCCGCCGGCCGCACAACAGGCCATCGACCCCGACGGCGCGTTCGATTTCATCCGGGCCCGGGTGCTGGCCTACGTCCAGGGTGAATTGATCGTGGCCGAGATGAACGTGTTCGATGCCGCACTGGCGCTGATCGCGCTCGGCCATCTCGGCGCGGATGCAGCGACCTTCACGCCGGCACTGGCCTGTATCATCGGCCATCTCGGCGAAGGCGGCCGGCATGGCCCGTTCAAGGCCTATGAATGGAACAAGATGAAAACCCCGACCCGCATTCTGGTTGGCGGCCCCGAAGTCACCTCGGCGTTCGTGCTGATGGGTCTGGCGCTGGCGCGGAAGGCGATGATGGCCGGGGTGGGTTAGAATTTTATCTGCGGCAAGCGTTCGAGTTTGGCACCTCTCCCAAAGGGAGAGGGGGCGCCGAACTTCTTTACACCGCGCCATTGCTCCGGTCCTCGCGGTAAATTGAAAGCGGGCGCGGGCCGGACGCTGGTGCAGCGACCGAATCCACACCACAATCCACCGATAGTGTGATGCGAATTCATATCCAACACGGCCTTTTTGATGTTCATGAAATTCTGGCTTGCGATCGTGATCGTTGTGCTGCCGGCGATGGCGCAAGCCGCCGATGTATCAGGCATTCCCAAAATTCGCGAAGGCGACCAGATCCAGATCGGCAATGCCCGAATTCGCCTCGCCGGGATCGATGCGCCGTCGGTGGACCAGCTTTGCCTCAATACCAAGGGCGAGCGCTGGACCTGCGGCGTCGCCGCGCGCGACGAACTCATCCGCCATGCCGACAGCAAGAGCTGGACCTGCCACGTAAGCCAGACCGAGCGTCGCGGCCGCCAGGTGGCGAAATGCGAGGTGAACGGCGAGGACATCCAGCAATGGATGGTGAAGAACGGATGGGCGCTGTCCTATACCCGCGTCTCCCATGATTACGATGCCGACGAAAAAGCCGCGCGCGAGGCCAAGGCCGGCATGTGGCAGGGCGCCTTCATCGCGCCGTGGGACTGGCGCGTCCGCAACAAGAAGACGGTGATCCTGGGAGCGGTCAAACCGCCGGAGAATTCCCGCGCGATCCTGCTGGCGTCAGCATCGGGACCGGTCGCGCCCTCGCCGGATTGCACCATCAAGGGCAACGTCAACCGCTCAGGAGAATGCATCTATCACAAGCCCACCAGCCGCTGGTATGCGCAGATCAAGATGCAGATCAGCAAGGGCACGCGCTGGTTCTGTTCGGTCGAGGAAGCCGAGGCCGCCGGCTGTCGCGAGACCAGGCGTTAACCACCTCGCCTGGTCTGCCTTTCCGCACAACGCCGCAAGCAGAATTCCCGATGCGATATGATTTCGCGGCTGGTGCCGCAGGTTTAGAGTTCATGCTAGAGCGTTTTCGAGCGAAAACCTGCCCCGGACTTGATCCGGGGTGACTACCGGTTCGCGCGAAGAAAACGCGTCCAATAAGGAAATAGAGCCTCCGTTCCGATTCAATCGGAACGGAAAAGGCTCTATACAGTGCCGCGATGGTCCACGAACCTCGACTACGGGGCGCTCGCCGTTCCGGAATGGCCTGCCCTACCAACAAGGAATAACAACAATGGTCGTTCGCGCCGGCCGGGAATTTCTGGCGATCCCCGGACCCACCACAATGCCCGACGAAGTGCTGCGCGCGATGCATCGCCCGGCACTCGATATCTATTCCGACACCATGGTGGAGCTGACCGACAGCCTGCTGCGCGATCTCGGCCGGCTGTTTGCCACCACGGGACAATCCTACATCTATATCGCCAACGGCCATGGCGCCTGGGAAGCGGCGCTCAGCAACGTGCTGTCGCGCGGCGACAAGGTCCTGGTGCTGGAGAGCGGCCGGTTCGCGATCGGCTGGGGCAATGCCGCCGCCGCGATGGGCGTCGAGGTCGAGGTGCTGAAGGGCGACTGGCGCCGCGCGGTGCGGCCGGCCGAGGTCGAAGCCCGACTGCGGCAGGACAAGGATCACACCATCAAGGCGATCCTTGGCGTCCAGGTCGATACCGCCTCGGGCGTGATCAACGACATCGAAGCCATCGGCAAGGCGATCAAGGCGGCCGGTCATCCGGCGCTGTTCATGGTCGATACCGTCGCCTCGCTCGGCTGCATGCCGTTCCAGATGGACGCGTGGGGCATCGATGTCGCGATGTCCGGATCGCAGAAAGGCCTGATGGCACCGCCCGGCCTCGGCTTCGTCGCCGCCAATGACCGCGCCCGCCAGGTGCACAGGACCGCCGGCCTGCGAACCCCGTATTGGGACTGGACCGAACGCGACGGCCTCGAGCATTACCGCAAATATGCCGGCACCGCGCCGGTTCATCTGTTGTTCGCACTGCGTCAGGCCATCGACATGCTGTTCGACGAGCAGCTTGATAATGTGTACCTGCGCCATCGCCTGCTCGCCGAAGCTGTGCGCCGCGCGGTCGGGATCTGGGCGGAAGGCCAGGCGGTCGGATTCAACATCGCCGAACCGGAAGAACGGTCCGACACTGTCACCACCGTGGTGATGTCCAACGGCTATGATCCGGTCGCCCTGCAGCGCTACTGCAAGGAGAAATGCGGCGTGGTGCTGGGCGTCGGGATCGGCGAACTCGCAGGCCAGGCGTTCCGCATCGCCCATATGGGCCATGTCAACGCCCCGATGATCCTGGGCACGCTCGGCGTCATCGAAGTCGGCCTCAATGCACTCCATATCCCGCACGGCAAGGGCGGCCTCGAGGCCGCGGTCGAATGGCTCGGCGAGAGCGTGAGCGCCTGAACGACCCTGCGACTGTTTATGAATTTCTGAAACCGGAGCACCAGGTGACCCGACCGAAGAAAACAAAAGGCTCGGTGCCCGCGCCGGTCGCGCCGCGCCGGCCGCATTCGTTCACCATCCATGGCATCACCGTGGTCGATGACTATGCCTGGCTGAAGGATCCGGACTGGCAGGAAGTGCTGCGCGATCCGGCGGTTCTGAGCGCCGATATTCGCAAATACCTTGAGGCGGAAAACGACTACACCGAAAGCCTGCTCGGCCATACCGCCGGTTTGCAAAAGACGCTGGTTGCGGAAATGCGCGGGCGGATCAAGGAAGACGATTCCAGCGTGCCGTCACCGGATGGCCCTTACGCGTATTTGCGCAAATTCCGCGAGGGCGGCCAGCACGAAATGTTCGGCCGGTCGGCGCGCGACGGCGGCGAGGTCGAGATCGTGCTGGATGGCGACGAGCTTGCCGCCGACCACGACTACTTCAAGTTCGGCGGCGCGCGGCATTCGCCCGATCACCGGCTGGAGGCCTGGAGCGCCGACATCAAGGGTTCGGAATATTTCTCGATCCGGGTGCGCAACTGGGCGGACGGCTCAGACCTCGCCGACCTCGTCGAGGAAACCGACGGCGGCGTGGTGTGGAGCACAGACAGCAAGGCTTTCTTTTACGTCAAGCTCGACGACAATCACCGCCCGATGCAGGTCTGGCGTCATCGCCTCGGTTCGACGCAGGCCGAGGATGTCCTGGTCTATGAGGAGCAGGATTCCGGCTGGTTCACGCACATCCATGAAAGCGCCAGCGGGCGTTTTTGCGTGATCGCCGGCGGCGATCACGAAACATCCGAGCAGCGGCTGATCGACCTTGCCGATGCCGAAGCATCGCCGCGCCTCGTCGCCAGGCGCGAGACCGGCGTGCAATATTCGATCGCCGACCGCGGCGACGAACTGTTCATCCTCACCAATGCCGGCGGCGCCATCGACTTCAAGATCGTCACAGCGCCGCTGAAGTCGCCGGAGCCTGCGAACTGGCGCGAATTGATCCCGCATCGCGCGGGCGTCTATCTCATGGATATCGAGCTCTATGCCGGTCATCTGGTGCGGCTGGAGCGTGCCAACGCACTGCCCGCCATCATCATCCGCGATCTCACCACCGCCGAGGAGCACGCCATCGCATTCGACGAGGCGGCGTATTCGCTGGACACCATGGGCGGCTATGAATTCGACACCACGAATCTGCGCTTCTCCTATTCGTCCATGACGACGCCGTCGGAAGTCTACGACTACGACATGGCAAGCCGGACGCGGCGCTTGCGCAAGCGTCAGGAAATACCTTCCGGCCACGACCCGGCCGACTACGTCACCACCCGGATCATGGCGGCCGCGCATGACGGCGCGGAAGTGCCGGTTTCGATCCTGCATCGCCGCGATCTCACGCGCGATGGCCAAGCGCCGCTACTGCTGTATGGCTACGGCTCCTACGGCATGGCGATGCCGGCGTCGTTCTCGGCCAACCGGCTGTCGCTGGTCGACCGCGGTTTCGTCTACGCCATCGCCCATATCCGCGGCGGCACCGACAAGGGCTGGGGCTGGTATCTCGACGGCAAGCGCGAGAAGAAGACCAACAGCTTCGACGATTTCGCCAGCGCCGGCCGCGCCCTGATCGAGGCGAAATACACCGGCGCGAAACGCATCGTCGGCCATGGCGGCAGCGCCGGCGGCATGCTGATGGGCGCGGTCGCCAATCGCGCCGGCGAGTTGTTCGCCGGTATCGTCGCCGAGGTGCCGTTCGTCGACGTGCTCAACACCATGCTCGACGATACCCTGCCGCTGACGCCGCCGGAATGGCCGGAATGGGGCAACCCGATCGAAAGCGAAGCCGACTTCCGGACCATCCTGTCCTATTCGCCCTACGACAATGTGGCCGCCAGGGATTATCCGGCCATCCTGGCCATGGGCGGGCTGACCGATCCGCGCGTCACCTATTGGGAGCCGGCGAAATGGATCGCACGGCTGCGCGCGACCATGACAGGCGGCGGTCCGGTGTTGTTGCGGACCAATATGGGCGCCGGACATGGCGGCGCATCGGGCCGCTTCAACCGGCTCGATGAAGTCGCGATCGCCTATGCATTCGCCCTGTGGGCGGTGGGATTGGCCGATCAAGGCGAAGCGTAAGCGTCTTCTGTTCCTGACCCGGCACAGCGGCGAGCGAACCACGAAGTCGATTTTCCTGCCGCGGCATCGTTATCCGTTTGGCGAGCCCGGTCGCTGCGATGGTTAATTTTGTGTTCAGCGAGACCACGAGGATCATCCGTAGTCTCGCCGGATCAACGAGATGCTTTGGCCCGTACGCACGGGCCTCTGACCCAACGGCCACCGGATTCGACGCCTTAATCTGCAATTTACGCCGATCCGCTATCTTGGTCGGTACCCGGTTACGCATGACTTGCCCGCACGCAGCGGGTCCGTTCACGCCAAATCAAATCGCGAAATTCACGGGTGATGATGCAGGCCGATCGGATCGAGGATTATCTGCGGCGATTGACGCCGCTGGCGCGCGGCAACCTCCTGACCGAGCTTGAGCGGCTGGAAGTCTGCGGCAGCGAAATCCCCGGTTCCGCGGAGATCCTGGCCAAGTTGCGCGCGGAATTCCGCAAGGACGGGTCGACTCAAAATCGCCGCGACAATCCCTCGCGGTATTTTTTCGCACCGCTGGAGCCGCTGCTCGTTGACGGCGCTCCCGACCACGACAATTCAGGCCGCATACTGCGCGGTTCGCTGTCTCCGATCTGGGAGTGGATCAGCCGAGATCTGCTGCCGACGATGACGCGCGACTATATCGGCGAGATCAACAGACTTATCACCGCCGACGATCCGCGCAAGGCGCGGCAGGTTGCCGCGGTGTTCCAGACCAAGATCGTCAAATCGCTCGAGGGCACGCTCGGCTCGCCGGACGGCGCCGATCAGGCCCGAACCAAACTCGCGACCTATACGGCTTCCCGCGCGGCCTACAGCGACCTGAGCGGGATGCTATGCGTGCTGCGCGCGCGCGATGCCCTGTCGAAGTTCAGCGATGCGCTGCCGGCCACTATCGAAAAGTTCGCTGACGCGCGGGTCTCCAAGATAACGGCGTTGCTGGATGCGCTTGGAAAAGATCACGCCGACGCAATTCCCTTTGCACTGGCGTTGGTGGCGGGGCGGCTCCGGACGCCATGGCAATTGATCCGGCTCGCCACCAAGGCCGCGCCCAGCAAGAACGCTGCGGACATCGCCGCCACCCCCTATGCGATCACGGTCTCGATGGTGCTGGACCGGTTGGACGACAAGCGGTCGGCGTTGCGCATTGCACTCAGGAATAACCGGGTGCTCGTCGCCAAGGATATTCTCATCGATATCTACGAGACCGAACACGCATTGCGGGTCCGGATCGATCTACTCGATGAAACCGTCTGGGGGCAGCGGCTCGACAGTTTGATGAGCGCGATCACCGCCCTGGTGGAAGCCGAGGTAAGCCGGTTTCCCGACAATATCGGCCATGTTCTGGGATCGCGCAGCCTGCGCAGCTATCAATCCCTCACCGGACGCCTGACCTATCTGGCGTGGAAGGGGCGCGATGCCATGCACAACGGAGCGGTCTTTTGCAGGAAGCTGATCCGCCCGGCCTGACGAATCTCGCGCATGAGCGGGCTTGCTCCGCATTTATTTGCATTTCGGCGGATGCCGGCCGGAACCCGGACATGCGACCGCACGTTTCCTTTCCAAACGATCCACGTTAGCTTTGGGGAGCGACTTCGCCGGAGAGCCCCCCATGACAACATCCAATGTCGACGCCATCGCGCTCACCCCTTCCGAACATCAAATTCAGCTTCGCCGGGCCGTCATCGCCTCCACCATCGGGACCGCGATCGAGTGGTATGACTTTTTCCTCTACAGCACCGTCACCGGCCTCGTCTTCGCCAAGCTGTTTTTTCCTCACTCGGACCCCTGGGTCGGGACGCTCGAGGCCTTCGCCATCTATGCCGTCGGCTTCGTCGCCCGCCCGGTCGGCGCCGCCATCTTCGGGCATTACGGCGACCGCATCGGCCGCAAGTCGACCCTGATCGCGACCCTGATGCTGATGGGGCTTGCCACTTTCGCAGTGGCGCTGGTCCCAACCTATGCGAGCATCGGCGTTTGGGGCGCGGTGATCCTCACCGTGCTGCGCTTCATCCAGGGTGTCGGCGTCGGCGGCGAATGGGGCGGTTCGGTGCTGATGTCGATGGAATGGGCGCGCGGCGACAAGTCGCGCGGGCTGATCGCCTCCTGGCCGCAATTTGGCGTTCCTTGCGGACTTTTCCTCGCCAATCTCGCGGTACTCGCTTTCAGTCAAATGTCCGGTGAGCAGTTTCTCGCCTGGGGCTGGCGGATCCCGTTCGCGCTCAGCCTCGTGCTGGTCGGCGTCGGCCTTTACATCCGGCTCGGCATCCTGGAGACGCCGGTGTTCGCCAAGCTGCTGGCCGAGCGCAAGGTGGACCGCACCCCGATGCTGACGGTCATCAAGCAGCATCCCAAGGAAATCCTGCTCTCCGCGCTGGCCCGCATGGCCGAGCAGGCGCCGTTCTATATCTTCACCGCCTTCATCTTTTCCTACGGCATCGGGACGCTGCACGTCTCCCGCAACTTCCTGCTCACGGCGGTGCTCGCGGCCTCGATGCTGTCGTTCATCTCGATTCCGCTGTTCGGTCATCTGTCCGACCATATCGGCCGCAAGAACATGTACATGATCGGCGCGGTGGTGACCGGCCTGTTCGGTTTCATCTATTTCGGGATGCTGAACACCGGCTCGGAGGCGGTGATCTTTCTGGCGGTGATCCTCTCGCTGGTTCCGCACGACATGCTGTACGGTCCGCAGGCGGCGTTGATCGCCGAAAGCTTCACCGGCCGGCTGCGCTATAGCGGCTCCTCGCTCGGCTATCAGCTTGCATCGATCATCGCCGGAGGCCCGGCGCCGCTGATCGCGACGTGGCTGTTCGGGACCTACCATTCATCCTATGCGATCGCGATCTACATCGCGATTTGCGCCGTGATCACGCTGATCGCAACCGCGCTGATGACCGACTACACCGGCAAGGACATTTCCGGGGAATACCAGCCGCGGTGACTTCAAAATAATAAAGCCCGCCGGCTTGGCCGGCGGGCTTTACCTCATGTCGCTTGGAGCATGATCCGGAAAAGTGGATACCGGTTTTCCCTCGCGACAAACGCGAAGCGTTGGCGCGGAGATCATGCCTAAGCAAGATTGGACGCTGGCGATCGAGATCCCGGTACATCCGCGGAAATCTCATATCGGCCAGCGCGCAAACCCATGATGCTCTTGCGTCAGACGGCGCGGAGGTTTTCCGCGCTGCTCTTGCCGCGCTTGCTGTCGAGCTTCGATTCGAATGAAAGCTTCTGGCCTTCATTGAGCGAGCTCATGCCTGCACTCTCGACGGCGCTGATGTGCACGAACACGTCGTTGCCGCCATCGTCAGGTTGAATGAAGCCGAAGCCCTTGGTCGCGTTGAACCATTTAACTGTTCCGATAGTCATTTTACTTCTCCAAGATGCGCAAATGCGCGCTGTGCCCGCACGACCTTCGCGCGGGCTTGATCCGATTTCAGCGATGTCCTGGGGAGTAGAGCCGGTTCGGCGCGATCAACAAGGCAAATCGATTATTCGAATGCCGAGGCGTTTACCCCACCGCGCGCGAAAAAGCAAGCGATAAGCACCGGCGCGATCAAGGGCCGACCGGCACCCGTCCGATTTCGCCAGCATTGAAGCCGTTAGCGCACGCGATCCTGACCATTTGAAGGAAAAATTTGCAAAGATTCTATTCTCGTTGTCCGGTTTAACGTTACTCGGATAATTCAATTCTACGCGCTGAAGTTCTCCACATTTGAAACCATGCACGGCGTTAAGACACGCCCCGCATCGGGAGGGATCAGCGAATGGCACGTCAGTTATACGACGAAAATATAACGGGTCCCGCGACGTTCGGACGCCGAAAGGTGGCGCCGCGGGCCTGTGTGGCGGACAGCAAGAAGCACCTTCGAACATTCCTGACCGAGGTGCTGGAAGATCTCGGCTTTGTAACCAGCGAATGCGCAAAGGCCGACGACCTGGCAACGGTGCTTGAAACCCAGCTGCCGGATCTCATCGTGCTTGGAGTCTCGGTCGACGGAATCGAGGCCGGCAAGATTCTTGAAACCCTGGTGCGCCGGCAGTTCGTCGGCAAGGTTCTCGCCATCGGCGCCCGCGATTCGATCATCGTCAAGGCGGTGCGGCAGGTCGGCGAGGAATACGGCCTTGCGATGCTGCCGCCGCTCACCACACCGTTCGGCGCTGGCACCTTGCGCGAACGAGTGGCGACGCTGCTCCCCGAGGAAGCCGCGCCGAGCCCGGCGGTGAATGTGTCCGAGGCGTTGCACGCCGGCTGGCTCGAATTATGGTACCAGCAGAAGATCGATGCCCGCACCCTGGTTCGCCGCGGTGCCGAGGCGCTGGTGCGGATGCGGCATCCGACCTGGGGCGTGGTCCCGCCGGCCTATTTCATTCCGGAAGACGATGATCCGCATTGCCTGCGTTTGTCGGAGTTCGTGATCGACCGTGCCACGGAGGATTGGCGCTATCTGCTCGACCAGCAAAACCCGACCGATATCTCGATCAACCTGCCGGTGTCCTTTCTCAAAAAGCCCCAGGTGGTGCGCGATCTCCGCCGGCGGACGCCGGCGCATCCGGCATTCGGAGGATTGCTGATCGAGGTCAAAAGCACCGAGGTCATCCACAATCTGGATCTGCTGATCGATTTCACACGCGAAGTACGCCTTCACAACATTGCCATCTCGATCGACGATCTCGGTGCGGACTGGCCGGCGCTGATGGGGCTCGAGACCTTCCCGTTCGCCGAGATCAAGGTCGATCGGCAATTCGTCACCGGCTGCGCCAACGACCGGCTGAAGCGGACGGTGTGCCGTCGCATCATCGAACTCGGCAAGGGATACGGCGCCCGGGTCGTTGCCGAGGGCGTCGAGGACCGCGCCGATTTTGTCGCGGCGAACGAGATGGGTTTCGACCTGGTCCAGGGCTATCTGTTCGGCAAGCCGATGGGGCTCAAGAAATTCGCGCGCTCGGCCCTGACCCATCCGGTGCAGGTCTCGAGGTGATGCCGATCAGCGGGCCGGCAATGCTTCACATCGGAAGTGCGCGGCGGGCGATGCGCACTGCCGCGCTTACGCTGCGCGCCGGCCGAGGCAGCGCTTCAATCCGGTTTTGCCAACGAGAATGCCGAACGGGTCAATGCCAAACAGATCAGTCGAGCCGGCTGATCTGTTCCTCGGTCACCACGCGCTCGATGTTCTCGGTCTTGCTCTTGATGCGGTAGCGCGGGCGTCCGTCTGCCTCGATCGGCAGGCAGGTGACAATGGTATAGACACTGCGCTGCTTGACGACGGCGCGGCCCTGCGGCCCCTGAAGCTGGTGGTGGACGTCGTCGTTGATCGCGTAATTGTGGGCCATCGCGTGGGTTTCCGTTAAAGAGGGGCTTTTAGGCGCAACGGCCCCGCCGCGCAACACATCTGATTGGTTAATATGGCGGCAGCGGCGGCCGGGCCGCGGTCGCGCAGCCCCGCAGAAACAGCGCCGCGCAGCGGCGCGCCCGGGCTTCGATCTCGGCGCGCGACGGCAGCGGAACGCCGCCATAGATCGCGGCGCGCTGCGGGGCGGCGGCGACCATGCCGAGCAGCATGCCGGCGGCCTCCTCGACATTATCGAGTTCGATCCGTCCCCGCTGCTGCTGCCCCCGCAGCCAGCCCGCAAGCGCTGCCTGGGTGCGCTGAATGCCGTTTCTGTAGAAGGTTCCGGCGATATCCGAAGCCTTGCCGGCCTCCTGCAACACCATGCGCTGGAGCGCCACGACTTCGTCGTCGAGCGTGAGACCCGCACAGGCCATCAGCACGGCATAGAGCGCCTGTTCGATTTCGGGCTGATCGATAGCCTGCAGGTTGGCGTCGGAAAGGAACCGGTCGAGCCGGTCCGATACCATGCCCTCGAACAGCGTCGCCTTGTTGGGGACCAGCCGATACAGCGTTTTGGTGGAAACCCCGGCCCGGCGGGCCACGGTTTCCATGCTGGTTGCGGCATAGCCGCTGCCGGCGAACTCGTGCCGGGCAGCCTCGTAGATGATCTGGCGGGTCTCATCGTCGGGGCGGACCTGTGGCCGGCCCCGGCAACGCCTGTCTTCCGGAGCGCCTTGACCAGCGCCTTGGGCCGCTTCCCGGCTGACGGGTTCAGGGATTTCCGGGAGCGATGTGATCCTGGCCATGCTTTTACATGATGCCTGTCATTCCATTGACAGTCCCAATGTAGGCTCTATTTTGGAAAACATCAAGTTTCCTAATTCAGCGCGAAGTTCCCCGCTCGGCCAAGCCAGCGAAGGCCATCAGGAGCAACCATCATGACCCGCCTTTCCACCGCCTTCGAGATCGAGCGTCCGGTTCCGGCCGACGACGGCGTCACGGAGCTGCTGCCCGCCCGCCCGAAATGGCCCTCGCCAACCCGCCGGCGCCGGTGGCGAGGCAAAAGTTCAATTTCCGCAAGCTATTGATGACCGGCGCGGCGGTCGCAGCCCTGGCCGGCGCGGTCTGGTATGGCTGGGATTATTGGACCGTCGGCCAGTATCTGGTTTCCACCGACGACGCCTATGTGAAGGCGGACAACACCACCATCGCCCCCAAGGTCTCCGGCTATCTGCGCGAGGTAAAGGTCGGCGACAACGAGCCTGTCACTGCCGGTCAGGTGCTGGCCCGGATCGACGAGCGCGACTTTCAGGTGGCGCTTGACCAGGCGAGGTCCGATGTCGCGGCGGCCGAGGCCGCGATCGTCAGCAAGCAGGCCCAGCTTGGGGTTCAACAGGCGGTGATCGACGCCGCCAGGGCAACGATCGATGTCGACAATGCGACCGTCACCTTCGCCGCCCAGGAAAACAAACGCTACACCGATCTGGCCGCCTCCGGTTATGGCAGCGTGCAGAACGCCCAGCAGGCGCAGTCGCATATCGCCGGCGCCAGGGCCGCGATCCAGCGCGACACCGCCAACCTCGCCTCGGCGCTGAAGCAGGTCGACCTGCTCAAGGCCGAGATCGCCCAGGCCACCGCGGCGCTGGCGCGCGCCAAGTCGGCGCAGAGTCAGGCCGAGCTCAATCTCGGCTACACCAGCATTGTCGCTCCGATCGACGGCATTGTCGGCAATCGCACGCTGCGCACCGGGCAGTTCGTGCAGGCCGGAACGCAACTGATGTCGGTGGTGCCGGTGGCCGGCGCCTATGTGGTCGCCAACTACAAGGAAACCCAGCTCACCCACGTGCGAGAAGGGCAACAGGTCGATATTGCCGTCGACATGTTCCCCGGCCGGACGGTCCACGGCCATGTCGACAGCATTGCGCCTGCCAGCGGTCAGGAATTCGCGCTGCTGCCGCCGGACAACGCCACCGGCAATTTCACCAAGGTGGTGCAACGCATCCCGGTCAAGATCGCGCTCGACAGCAGCAACGACGCATCGGTCGCGCTGCGTCCTGGCATGTCGGTGATTCCCACCATCGAGACCAGGTCGCAAGGCATCGGGTCCCAAGCCGGCGGCCGCATCGCGGCAACCGCATCCAAGACAGCGAACAGCATTCCGGGAGGATCGTGCCATGTCCCATCGCACCCCGTCGGCCTCGATATCCCGGCTTCCGAGCTCTCGCGCCGGATCTGAGCGCGCCGCAGTCGATCCGAACCGCGCCAGCGTCACGACCTGGATCGCCGTGCTTGCGGCCATGATCGGTTCGTTCATGGCGATCCTCAACATCCAGATCACCAACGCCTCGCTGCTCAACATCGAAGGCGGCATCGGCACCGGCGTCGACAACGGATCGTGGATCTCGACGTCGTATCTGATCGGCGAGATCGTGGTGATCCCGCTCACCGACTATCTCAGCCGGGTGTTCTCGTTCCGCCGCTACATGCTGGCGAGCGCTGCGCTGTTCGCCGTGTTCTCGGTGGCCTGCGCCTTCACCCACGATCTGCCGTCGATGATCGCGATGCGGGGCCTGCAGGGATTCGCCGGCGGCGTGCTGATCCCGATGGCGTTCACGCTGGTGCTGACCAGGCTGCCGAAGCCGCAACAGCCGATCGGCCTTGCGGTGTTCGCGCTGTCGGTGACCTTTGCGCCGGCGATCGGACCCACTATCGGCGGCTATCTGACCGAGAACTACGGCTGGCAGACCATCTTCTTCGTCAACGTGGTGCCGACCGTGGTGATGCTGTCGGCGCTCTATCTGACGCTGGAGCGAACGCCGATGCAGTTCAAGTTGCTGAAGGAAGGCGACTGGGCCGGCATCGCCACCATGGCGATCGGGCTGTCGGCGCTGCAGACCGTGCTCGAGGAAGGCAACAAGGACGACTGGTTCTCGTCGCCCTTCATCCTGCGTCTGGCAGGGGTCGCGCTGGTCAGCCTGTCGCTGTTCGTCTGGATCGAGCTGACCATCGAAAAACCGCTGATCCGGCTGCGGCTACTGACCCGGCGCAATTTCGGCTTCGGCACCATCGCCATGACCATGCTGGGCTTCGCGCTGTTCGGATCGGTCTATATCCTCCCCGCCTATCTCGGCGAGGCACAGGGCTATAATGCCGAGCAGATCGGCGCCGTGCTGGCATGGACCGGGCTGCCGCAACTGGCCCTGATTCCGCTGGTGCCGAAGCTGATGCAGCGCTTCGACACCCGCTACATCGCCTTCACCGGCCTGATGATCTTCGCCTATAGCTGCTTCATGAACACGGCGATGTCGCCGGACTATGCCGGCGACCAGCTCTGGATTCCGAACATCGTCCGTGCCATCGGCCAGGCCATGGTGCTGACGCCGCTGACCTCGGTGACCACGGGCGATATCGCGCCGCAGGACGCCGCGGCGGCATCGGGCATCAGCAACATGTTCCGCAACCTCGGCGGTGCGATCGGCACCGCGGTGCTCGCCACCGTGATCACCAAGCGCGAGCAGTTTCACTCCAACATCATCGGCCAATCGGTGACGCTCGGCCGCGAGGAAGTGCGCAACCGGATCGCTGCGATGACCGACTTCTTCATGGCCCATGGCGTGCCGGATCCTGCGGCTGCGCATCAACAGGCCATCATCGCGCTCGGCAACAGCGTCAAGCGTCAGGCCCTGGTGATGGGCTTTTCCGATACCTTTGCGGTGATCGCCGGCGTGCTGGTGCTCGCGGCCATCGCGGTTTTGCTGACCAGGCGGACGCGAGCAGGCGGCGCGGCAGCGCATTGAACCCGGGAGGCACGTAGTCCGTTTGGCTGTGGCGTGACCATCTGCAAGCGGGGCGTCGAGCGCTTGCGCGCCATTATTGCGCCCACGACTCTTGAGATCGCAGAGACGACCGCCGATAGTGTCGGATCGTCCTGAGGTGCATGATTCAGGCGTACAGTGGAGAATGACGCGGTTGATCCTGTTTAGGGGTTTCCGGCCTTTCAATCGCAAGGCGGCGATGCGTGATGTTTTTGCCGGCGTGAATCTGGCGTCCATGAACATCCCGCAAGTGCTGGGCTATGCACGGATCGCAGGCATGCCCGTGGTCACCGGGCTTTACACCGTGCTGATGCCGCTCGTTGCGTTCGCGGTGTTCGGTTCCTCCCGCCATCTTATCGTGGCCGCCGACTCGGCCACTGCGGTCATCTTCTCCAGCCCGCTATCCCGCATGGCAGTCCCCGCCAGCGAGAAGTATGTCGCGCTGGTTGGCATGGTGGCACTGCTGACCGCCGGGCTTCTGTTTCTGGCGTGGATCTTCAAGCTCGGATTCCTCGCCGACTTCCTGTCGCGGACGGTGCTGGTCGGGTTTCTCACCGGCGTCGGATTTCAGGTCGGCATAGCGATGCTGGGTGACATGCTCGGTATCCCGGTCAGTTCGCATGGCACGCTCGCCCAGGCATGGGAGATCATCCAGGGCCTGCCGAGATCCAACCTTCCGACACTGGCATTGTCCGCGCTGGTGGCAGGCAGCATCCTGCTCGGCAAGCGCATCGCCCCGCGAATTCCCCTTTCGCTGTTCGCGGTGGCAGCGACGATCGCGGCGAGTGCTGCGTTCCACTTCGCCGAACGCGGCATCGCGGTCATCGGTCCGGTTCCCGGGGGTTTGCCGGCAATCGGGCTGCCTGACGTGACCTGGAGCGAAGCCCTGACGCTGCTGCCGGTGGCCGCTTCATGTTTTGTGATGATCATCGCGCAAAGTGCGGCGACATCGCGGGCATTCGCCTTGCGTTACCACGAACGCGTCGAGGAGGACGCGGACATCCTTGGCCTGTCGGCGGCGAACGCGGCCGCTGCGGTGAGCGGAACGTTTGTGGTCAACGGCAGCCCCACGCAGACCGCGATGGCGGATCGCGCCGGGGCGCGCAGCCAGATCGCACAACTGGTATTCGCGGGCGTTGTGCTGCTGGTGCTGCTGTTCCTCACCGGCCCGCTTCAGTACCTTCCACGCTGCGTATTGGCCGGCATCGTATTCACGATCGCGACCGGGATGATCGACGTGACGGCCCTGCGCGATATTCGCCACGAAAGCCCGGGCGAATTTTATCTCGCCATCGTCACCGCCGCGGCCGTGGTCGCGATCGGCGTCGAACAAGGCATCCTGCTGGCGATCGCCCTGTCGCTGTTCAGGCACGTGCGCCACAGCTACAACCCGCACACCATCATGCTGATGCCGAACGCAACCGGCCGCTGGGTTCCGATGCCGGCGGCCCCAGGCAAACAGACCGAACCAGGCCTGATCGTCTATCGTTTCAATTCGGATTTGTTTTATGCCAATGGCGGCCGTTTTGCCGATGAGGTGCGCTTGCTCGTGAAGCGCGCGCCGACGCCTGTGCGCTGGTTCATTGTCGATGCGGGCCCGATCACCGATATCGACTACTCCGCCGCGCAATCGGTGCGCGATTTGCTCGAAGATCTGTCGCGCCAAGGGGTTGGCATCATCTTTGCCCGCGTCAGTCCGTACCTTCGCTCCGATATGGACCGCCACCGGATCACGACGGCTATCGGCGAGATGCGGATTTTTGCAACCCTGCATGAAGCCATTACCGCGGTGCGCGACGATGTGCCGGGAGTTCGCCCTTGAGGCTTTTCGCTGGAGCCTCGGTTCCGATTGAACCGGATCATCGCGGGAAGTTCGCGGCGCCAGGCCGCAACGGATGGCAGGAGCAGAAAACCTTGCAACCCCTCGACAACCCGTTCGGCACGAGGCTGTCACCTATGTCTTAGGTACGGGTGTTACCTATGTCTCCGGGCTGGACAAAACAGTGCAGTGGCGGAGAGGGAGGG
>CAWEYJ010000011.1:0-272072 GCA_963813165.1 uncultured Pseudomonadota bacterium
CTCGCTCTACCCATCCTACGCGCTGCATCGTGAGTTATAGAGGGCGCGCAAGGTCGGGATGGCGCCTTGTGGCCCTCCGCGTCTAGAGCTTATCGTCGCCGCCCCTGACGCCTAATTGAACAACTTGGTCAGGAGGCTCGCGTTGCTCCATTTGGCGCCCGTGTCGCAGGAGCGTTCAAACAACTCGCGTTCGGTGTCGGAAATCTTGCTGCGGTCGAAACCATAATATTGGGCCATCTGGTTCATCTCTTTCCAGTCGTAGCACCGACCAGCCTCCCAACCGTCGGAGAACCCGGCATTCCGGGTCAACCTGAAGCCGACCCAAAGCGCGGCCAATGCCGCAAGCACCAATAGCCCCTTCTTCATTTGCGTCCCCCACCTGGCCATCAGCGGTAGGTTAGCGCAGCATAACCCGCCGATCAGACCGGAACGAACGGCGGACTACACCTTCCGCTAATCCGCCTACGAGTTGCCCTCCGCTTGCTATCCGCTAAGCTGCGTGCTCGGTCGATTTCGTCACGTCGCCACGCCCGGCGAGGAGGCCGGCGATGGAAATATCTTCGTCGAGGGCCTCCCAGTGCAGGCCCAGGCGGCTTATCTCGACCTGTTCGCGCTCAATCGGAGTTGCGCGCAATAGCCGCGGAAACCACGCGAGTGGGACGCCGAGTGTGCGCCCGTCGGTCAACTCGACCCACATGGTGTCTTCGTCGAAGCGAACGCTAGTTGCCGAAATGGTCATGCCAAGCTCTCAGAATGAGGTCGCGATTGTCCGCGACGGTCCGCAGGATATTCGAAAGCTCGCGTGGATTGAAGCCATAACTGTCGGCTAGCGATATCTCCGGCTCGATCCAGACTTTGGCGTCGCGGCCGGCGCCTTTGACGTGAACATGGGCCGGTTCGGGCGGTTGACCCTCGTTTGAAAAGAAGTCGTAGCGCAAGCCGCCTTGACGGAACACGACAGGCATGTGGCCTCCAACCCGCCTTTCCGAACTCCGGGCAGTTCAGACGTGGTTCTTCGATGCAACGCCGATTGCAATCTCGGCGTTCTCCTTCGGCACTATGTAGGTAAATGGCCCCCACATATACCGTGGCCCATCGACGCCGACGCCGTGCCATTTTGAGGCATTGATCACCTTCCCGTCGATACCGGTCAGAGTAAACTCTAGTGTTAGTATCCCATCGCAAAGCTTTGCCTTGAGCACGTCCTTCGGGAAGCTGAGGTCGAACGCAATAACACTCTCAACGGCAGCGAGCGCTCCGTTCAACCATTCTATTTCGATATCAGAGTGCCTATCCTCGACAGTCAGCCTCGGAATTCCGTCCGCAAGATATGAAAACCGGGCGGTTCGAGTTCTATCCTTACTTCGCGTGATGGCGACGACGCCCGCGCCGCTTGGCTCAATAGACCAAGGTGCAAAATCTTTCGGATGCCATTTGACATTCAAGTCGTCGAGCAATTGTTCATTGAGAAATTGCATCTCCATTGGGGGCGTAGATGCTGCGATCGAAGCAAATCTTGGATCGACACCCATTCGAAACACATAATCGATGAGCATCGCCGATGCGAATTGGTGCGCCGACATATCGAGCGAACTGAAAACCTTCGCGGAGGGGTCTCTGAGCGAGATTTCGTTATAGAATTGATGCACGCCCAATTCGCCACCGGCCGCGTAACGTGACAATCCGCCAAGAAACGCAAAGGCACATGCCGACGCGCAATGTCCCGGCACCCTCTCCCAATGCCCATAAAGTCCGGTTCAGTTGCTCCGATTTCGGTATTCAATTTGAGCTTTCGGATGAGTTCGCCCAGACGTATGCCGCCTTCCAAGTCACCGCCTGGAGAATTTAAGCGAATGCTCCATCCCCCTGGGTTCTCCGAATACCCGAAGCTTTTGATGAAGTTTTCAAGGTCTGTTGCCGTCTCTGATACAATCTCGCCTTCGGCGGCTATCCATTCAGAGCCAACAAGATTTCCTCCGTTCCCTCTCAGATGGAAGGTCATTTTTCCTGCAGAGGGAGAATTTGCACTCGGACCCACGAAGCAACCTCCAAGACTTTGACGTAAAATGCACGAGCCGTGCCGCCCGCGTTCAGCTCATAAGCAAAGGGTGAAGGGCCGTTCTTTCGAGCGGCCCTCTAATTTAGTCTAACCACCTACCACCCACCACCAGTCAGTTAGCGCCTCACGAACACCCCGTCGTGCTTCCACACGTATCGCATTTCATGCAGGTGCCGTTCCGCACCAAGGTGAAATTGCCGCATTCGCTGCACATCTCGCCTTCGTAGCCTTTTGCCTTCGCTTCGGCGCGGCGCTCGGCTTTGGAGGGGGCGGCGTGCTCGCGCGCGGCGCCGGCCCTGCTCCATTGCAGGGCTTCCAGCTTCTCGGTCGGCGACAGGTCGTGCTGGACTTCCTGCTTCAGCGCCACCGCGCCTTCGACGGTGTCGTTGCTGCGGGCGGTCGGGCCGTGCGACGCCATCGAAGTGACGTTGCCGGAACCGCGGCCGTCGGCCGGCGGTTCGGCGGCGCTGCGCATCACCACGAGATTGTCGGTGCGCGAGCGGGTCAGGCCCTTCGACAGGTACTTGTTGCTGGGCTGCTCCGGCTGCTTGCCTTCCTCGACGCCCTTGCCCATGGCGTCGAAGTTGGATTCGGAGGGATCGACATGAGCGAGATCGAACCGGCCCATGTAGCTGACCGCGAGTTCGCGGAACACATAGTCGAGGATCGAGGTCGCATATTTGATCGAGTCGTTGCCCTGCACAGGCCCGGCGGGCTCGAAGCGGGTGAACGTGAAGGCGTCGACATATTCTTCCAGCGGCACGCCGTATTGCAGGCCGAGCGAGACCGCGATCGCGAAGTTGTTGATGAAGGAGCGCAGCGCCGCGCCTTCCTTGTGCATGTCGATGAAGATCTCGCCGATCCGCCCGTCGTCATATTCGCCGGTGCGCAAATACACTTTATGCCCGCCGACCACGGCCTTCTGCGTGTAGCCCTTGCGGCGATCCGGCATCTTCTCGCGCTCGCGCATCACCACGATGCGCTCGACCAGCCGCTCCACCACCTTTTCGGAGAGCTGCGCGGTGCGCGCCGCCATCGGCTTTTCCATGAACGCCTCGATCGCGTCGTCTTCCTCGTCGTCGTCGCTGATCAGTTGCGAGTTCAGCGGCTGCGACAGTTTCGAGCCATCACGATAAAGCGCGTTGGCTTTCAGCGCGAGCTTCCAGGACAACAGATAAGCGGACTTGCAATCCTCCACCGTGGCGTCGTTCGGCATGTTGATGGTCTTACTGATCGCGCCCGAGATGAACGGCTGGGAGGCCGCCATCATGCGGATGTGGCTCTCGACCGACAGGTAGCGCTTGCCGATCTTGCCGCAGGGGTTGGCGCAATCGAATACGCTGTAATGCTCGGCCTTCAGATGCGGCGCGCCTTCCACCGTCATCGCGCCGCAGATGTGGACATTGGCGGCCTCGATCTCGCGCCTGGAGAATCCGATCGCCGCGAGCAGGTCGAAATTCGGCGCCGCAATCGCTTCCGGCGCGATATTCAGGGTGTCGCGCAGAAAATCCTCGCCGAGGGTCCATTTGTTGAAGACGAATTTGATGTCGAATGCGGTCGGCAGGGCGGCTTCCACCTTCTTCAGCGCCTCGTCGGTGAAGCCCTTTGCCTTCAGGGTCGAGGCATTGATCGCGGGCGCGTTGGAGAGCGAGCCGTGGCCGACGGCATAGGCCTCGATCTCCGCGATGTCGCTTTCGCGATAGCCGAGCGCGCGCAGCGCCTCAGGAACGGCGCGGTTGATGATCTTCCAGTAGCCGCCGCCGGCGAGCTTCTTGAATTTCACCAGCGCGAAATCCGGCTCGATGCCGGTGGTGTCGCAATCCATCACGAGGCCAATGGTGCCGGTCGGCGCCACCACCGTGACTTGCGCGTTGCGGTAGCCGTGCAGTTCGCCGAGCTCCAGCGCCTTGTCCCAGGCGGCCCTGGCGTGCTCGACGATGTCGGCCTGCTTGCAGGAGGCATGATCGAGCGGCACCGGATTGACGGCCAGCGCCTCATAGCCGCGGGATTCGCCGTGCGCGGCGCGGCGGTGGTTGCGGATCACCCGCAGCATGTGCGCGGCGTTCTTCTTGTAGCCGGGGAACGGGCCGAGTTCTTTGGCCATTTCAGCCGAGGTGGCGTAGCTGATGCCGGTCATCACGGCGGTCAGCGCGCCGCACAGCGCGCGGCCTTCCTTTCAGTCATAGGAAAGACCCATGGTCATCAACAGACCGCCGATATTGGCAAAGCCGAGCCCCAGCGTGCGGAATTCGTACGACAGTTCCGCAATCGCCTTGGAAGGAAACTGCGCCATCATCACCGAGATTTCGAGCACGATCGTCCAGAGCCGGCAGAGATGCTCGTAAGACTCCACATCGAACTGCTTGGTCGTGGTGTTGTAGAAGGTGATCAGGTTGGCGGAAGCGAGATTGCAGGCGGTATCGTCCAGGAACATGTATTCCGAGCACGGATTGGAGGCGCGGATATCGCCGGACGCCTTGCAGGTGTGCCAGTCGTTCATGGTGGTGTTGAAGTGCAGGCCGGGATCGGCGGACGCCCAGGCGGCGTAGCCGATTTTTTCCCAGAGATCGCGGGCCTTCAGCGTCTTGGTGATCTTCTTGTTGGTGCGGCCGATCAGGTTCCAGTCGCCGTCGGTCTCGACCGCGCGCAGGAAGTCGTCCTTCAGCGACACCGAATTGTTGGAGTTCTGGCCGGATACCGTGAGATAGGCTTCCGAATCCCAGTCGGTGTCGTAGATCGGAAAATCGATTTCCTTGTAGCCCTGGCGGGCGAACTGGATGACGCGCTTGATCATGCCGTCGGCGACCATGGCGCGGCGGGCGAGTTTTATTTCCCGGCGCAGGGCAGGGTTCTTCTCGGGGTCAAAACAGTCGTCGCCGCTTCCTTCGCAATTGACGCAGGCTTTCAGCACCGCCTTGAGGTGCTTCTGGTTGAGCTTGGAGCCGGTGACGAGGGCGGCGACCTTCTGCTCTTCCTTCACCTTCCAGTCGATATAGGTCTCGATATCCGGATGGTCGGCGTCGACCACCACCATCTTGGCGGCGCGGCGCGTGGTGCCGCCGGACTTGATCGCGCCGGCGGCGCGGTCGCCGATCTTGAGGAAGCTCATCAGGCCCGAGGAGCGGCCGCCGCCGGAGAGCCGTTCGCCTTCGCCGCGCAGCCGCGAGAAGTTCGAGCCGGTGCCGGAGCCGTATTTGAACAGGCGCGCCTCGCGCACCCACAGATCCATGATGCCGCCCTCGTTGACGAGGTCGTCCTCGATGCCCTGGATGAAGCAGGCGTGCGGCTGCGGATGCTCGTAGGCGGATTTCGACTTGGTCAGCTTGCCGGTCTTCCAGTCCACATAATAGTGGCCCTGGCCGGGTCCATCGACGCCGTAGGCCCAGTGCAGGCCGGTGTTGAACCATTGCGGCGAATTCGGCGCCACCATCTGCTTCGCCAGCATGTAGCGCAGCTCGTCGGAGAACGCGCGCGCATCCTCTTCCGACGAGAAATAGCCGCCCTTCCAGCCCCAATAGGTCCAGCAGCCGGCGAGGCGGTCGAACACCTGCTTGGCCGAAAGCTCGCTGACATAGCGTTCGGATTCGGGCAGGTCAGCCAGCGCCGCGGTGTCCGGCACCGAGCGCCACAGCCAGGACGGCACGGTCTCTTCCTCGACCTTCTTCAGGCGGGCCGCGACGCCGGCCTTGCGGAAATACTTCTGCGCCAGGACGTCGGAGGCGACCTGCGACCAGAATTCCGGCACCTCGACGTTTTCGAGGCGAAATACCACCGAGCCGTCGGGATTGCGGATCTCAGATGTCGTCAATCTGAAATCAATTCCTGCGTAGGGTGACTGGCCTTCAGTGGTGTTGCGCCGTTCGATTCGCATGGTCGTGCCCCGTTTTTTTGACCGGACCGCTCAGCCGCGGCGCCGGATGTTGTTCCTTGAGCGAACTGTCTGTCCGCAAGCTCTACCGGTGGACCCGGCCCTGTTCACTCTTTCAACGCCCCAACTCGTCACCCGAGCCATTCACTTCTGTCACTTCGCATCTGAGCCGTTTTTGGCCCGTTTTTAGCGTCCCGAAAGTCCCCGAATTCAGGGCGAACAAGCCCGGCACCCGTTGCCTCGACCGGCGGACGGAGTGGTCATTCTGGAACCCTTCAGGGAGCGACCGGCGGGACCCAAACACACTCGCGCCGAACAGGATCGAAGCTAGGACGACTCCATTGCGCCCGTCAAGGATTAGTACGAGTTCCTGAATCAAATACTAAATATGGTGGAAAAGGGAGAAAAACAGGGGTCACCCGGCACCCTCTGTCTGGCCAAGTATCAGTGAGTCCTCAGGGATTCCCAAGCAAAAAAAGTCGCTGTCCACGCGACCGGCCGGGCTTCGCCCCGCTGTTCACAGGGCAACTATTAATTGTCCACTTATTGTCCACCGGGACTTGCGCCGCCAAGACTTAGGCAGGACTTCCGTCAAGCTTCCGACATGTCCGGGCTGGCATGCCCGCGGGCCGATGGTCAGCGGTGCCGATCAGCGGCATGGTAGCCTGGTCCACCCGGAAATTCATTCCATGACCGTCCAAATCGAGCGGAGCGCGACCCCGCGCATCGCGCCCGCCGGCCTCGTGTTCCTTGCCATCACGTCCGTGGGCTGGGGCCTCAACTGGCCGATCATGAAGCAGATCCTGACCGAATGGCCGCCGCTGTCGGCGCGCGGCCTGACCGGTATAGCCGGCGGCATCCTGCTGGCTGCTCTCGCGGTCATGCGCGGGCAAAGCCTGCGGGTGCCGCAAGGCCAATGGCCGCGGCTGCTGCTGTCGGCGGCGCTCAACGTCACGACCTGGATGACGCTGATGGGGCTCGCGCTGCTATGGCTGCCGGCCAGCGAAGCGGCGGTGATGGCCTACACCATGCCGGTATGGGCGTCGCTGCTGGCGTGGCTCGTGCTCGGCGAGCGGATGTCGCTGGCGCGAATCCTGGCGCTATTGATGGCATTCGCGGGCATCGCCGCGTTGATGGGCGGCAACGGCATCGACGCCAGCATGGAAAAGCTGCCGGGCATCGTGATGGTGCTGGTCGGCGCCTTCGTGTTTGCGATCGGCACCATCGCGGCGAAGCGCTGGCCGGTGACGATGCCGCTGGTTGCGTCGTCGGCGCTGCAGATCGGCATCGGCTGCGTGCCGGTGGCATTGGCCGGGTTATTGTTCGAACATCCCCATTTCGCGGCGCTGTCGGCGCAGGGCTGGGCCTTGATGGTCTATATGACGCTGATCCAGTTCTGCATCGCCTATGTCTGCTGGTTTGCAGCCCTCGAGCGGCTGCCGGCGTCGATCGCCGCGATCGGCACCATGGCGGTGCCGGTGATCGGTGTGCTGGTCTCGGCGGCGGCACTGCATGAGCCACTCGGTCTCGGCCAGATCGGAGGCCTGCTGTTCACGCTGACGGGCGTCGCGCTGGCGGCGCGGTCGTGAACCTGCGGTTACGGGCAGGGATGCCGCTGGCCGTCATTGCCGAGATAGGTTCCAGACTGCGGATCGTATGACCGGTAGGTCTGCATGCAGTAGGCCACGGCGTCATTGTCGCCCGGAGGCGGGCCGGCTGCCGTGCTGTCATCGTAGTAGTCCGCGGGCGGAACGTATCCCGGCCCATAATAGGCCGGTCCGCCATAGACTTGCGACGCGATGGCGCCGCCGACTACGGCGCCGGCAATGGCGCCCGGGATAACGGCGCCGCCATCACCACCGCCGCGATAAACTCCATGATAACCGCCGCCGGCATGGACGGCGCCGCCGCCGCCCGGGCGGACACCGGCGCCGCGCGCGGCATTCGCCCTGCCATGGGGATTCTGCGCAAAGCTTTCGGTCGGCGCCATCATCGGCAGAAGAAGCGCGATTGCTGCAGCGATACTCAGTACTTTTGGGCTGATCATGGTCGGCTCCATTAGCGAGACACGGCCTAACCCTTTCAACGCTCGACGGTTCCACGATGCATGGATTGTCACGACGGCGTGACAATCGGTCACCCCTCGCGTGCAGCCGGAGCAGCGACCATGACTTAACTGGACAATCCGGCCCGCCGATGGCATCAGAGCCGCAACGCGCTTCTCGAACCGGCCTCGCTTATGAAACTGTTTTTTCTGAAGCTATTCACGTGGTGGAACGGCCAGACCTTCGGCACCCAATTGTGGACCTGGCGGTTTGGCGAGCTGGTCGGCGAAGACGAGCAGGGCAACCGCTATTTCCGCACCAAGGGGCGCAAGATCGATCCGTCGCTCGGCTTCGAGCGGCGCTGGGTGATCTATAACGGGCTTGCCGAGGCGAGCCGGGTGCCGCCGTCATGGCATGGCTGGCTGCATCACACCGTCGATGTCGCGCCGACCGAAGAGACCTACACGCCGCACGAATGGGAAAAGCCGCATCGGCCCAACATGACCGGCACGCCCGCGGCGTATCGTCCGCCGGGCTCCACGCTGGCGAGCGGCCGCCGCCCCAAGGCCACCGGCGATTACCAGCCCTGGACGCCGGGAAACTGAGCGCCGCCGACGCCTGTTGATAGCGGGAACAGCGGGGATATCGGCCGCAGCGCTGTTGAGCTGCGCCCGCGATCATGGCTCAATCAATCATCTTACGGAGATGGGAGACCATCGCATCGGTTCGGGCTCCAGTTCGCGACTGTCCCGATATGCAGCGGCTGCCGATCAGAATGAGGCCGGGAGATAGGCCCCCGGTGCAGAGGTTCCGAGATCGCCCGTCAATGTGCAGCTGCCGTGAGACAGGAAAGGCCGTCTGGGAAACCAGGCGGCCTTTTTCTGTGCGCGCGACTTCTTGAAGCGTTTCGCTACGCGATCCGCGCGGCGGCGCGCCGGATCGCTTCGCCGCGGCGCGCTTGCGCCGGCGCAATCTTCTCGTTCATGCGTGCGAGCATCTCCGGCGGCGCGGTGTCGGGCGAGCCGGCATGGAACGGCGGCGCCGGATTGTATTCGAGCCGCAATTGAATGGCCTCCGCGGTGGCGCGGTCGATCAGGATCGACACCAGCGTCAGCGCAAAATCAATTCCCGCGGTGACGCCGCCGCCGGTGATGCGGTTGCGGTCGACGCAGACGCGCGTCTTTGTCGGCGTCGCCCCGAATGCGCTGAGAAAATCCATCGCGGTCCAGTGCGTCGCCGCGCGGTAACCCCGGAGCAGGCCGGCCGCGCCCAGCACCAGCGATCCCGTGCAGACCGAAGTGATGTATTGGGCGCCTTCGGCCTGTTTGCGCAGGAAGTCCAGCATCTCCGCGTCGTCGATCATGTCGTCGGTGCCGGCGCCGCCGGGAACGCAGATCACGTCGAGCTGCGGGCAATCGGCAAAGGTGGTGGTGGGCGTCAGCACCAGCACCGAATCGCTCGGCACCGGTTCGATCCGTTTCCAGATCAGATGCACCTGCGCGCCGGGCACGCTGGAAAACACCTGCAGCGGTCCGGTCAAATCGAGCTGCGTCACCTTGGGAAAAACCAGAAGTCCGATCTGAAGCGGTGCCGGCATGACGGGAGCCTTTCGGGTCTTGTTGGCGAAGTTTTGCTTGACCGCGACATCCTGGCATGATCGCCTCTCGTCCGAAATGCCAAATTTCCCTCGTTTTAAGACATTGGCAGTTTCAAGCTGCGGAGGCCTCCGTCATGATCGGCATTCTGGTATTTCCCGATTTCCAGCTGCTCGACGCCGCCGGTCCGATCTCGGTGTTCGAGATCGCGGCCCGCTACGCGGCCGTTGCTCCCTCGATCAAGGTGCTGGCGACCGCGCCGGGTCCGGTTCGCAGCTCGTCGGGCGTCGAATTGCTGGCGCGAGGCTTGCGGCCCTCTGGCGCCATCAGCACCTTGATCGTCGCCGGTGGCGAGGGAGTGCGCGCGGCAGCGGCCTGCGCCAGGACGCTGGCGTTCGTGCGGGCGATGGCCAAACGCGGCGTCCGCGTCGCCAGCGTCTGCTCCGGGGCCTACATCCTCGCCGAGGCCGGCCTGCTCGACGGACGCCGCGCCACCACGCATTGGCAGCGCACCCGGCATTTCCTCGCCGCCTATCCCAAGGTGAAGCTGGAGCCGGACCGGATTTTCGTTCGCGAGGGCAACATCTGGAGTTCGGCGGGGATCAGCGCCGGCATCGATCTGGCGCTGGCGATGGCGGCGGAGGATTACGGCGACGAGATCGCGCAAAAGACCGCGCGCCAGCTCGTGCTCTATCACCGCCGCAGCGGCGGCCAGTCGCAATTTTCATCGCTGCTGGAATTGAAGGCGCCGACCGGACGGTTCGGACCGCTGCTCGCCTGGGCGCGCGAACATCTCGATGCGCCGCTGACGGTGGAGGATCTCGCCGAGCAGGCTGGCATGAGTTCGCGGCATTTCACGCGTGCCTTCATCGCCGAGACCGGCACCACGCCGTCCAAGGCGGTGGAACGCTTGCGGATCGAAGTGGCGCGGGAGCGGGTGCAGTCCACCGGCGAGGCGATCGAGCACGTAGCTCAATCCACCGGCTTTCGCGATCCGGAGCGGATGCGCCGCGCCTTCATCCGCGCCTTCGGCCAGCCCCCGCAATCGCTCCGCCGCGCCGCAAGGGCGGGGTAGGGCTCATCCGGTTGCAGAAGTCCGGGTCGGCGTCGTCTTCAGCCATCCAACGGCTCGCATCTCCTAGGCCACGCTGACTTCCGTCTTGACCGAATTGGCGATGAAGCAGACTTCGTGAGCTTCATGATGCATATGGTCCAGCTTTGCCTTGTCCGGCGCCTCGCCGGTCCACTCGATCTGCGGATGGAGCACGACCTTTGTCACGGCCTGCTTCCCCGGCGCGATCTCTTCCATGACGCCCTCTGCATGGTCGCTATAGGCGGCAACGCTGAAGCCGGCCAGCCGGGCCACGTGCAGGAAGGACAGCATATGGCAGTTGGAGAGGGCGGCAACCAGCATCTCTTCGGGATCGACGGCCGCCACCACAGCCCACTTGCCGACGACGTGCGGCGAGGCGGAGGCGGGGACGACTGTCCCGCCGTCAAAGCTGATCGTATGGCCGCGGCTGTAGCGGCCGTTCAGAAAATCCTCACCGCTTTTCAATCTCCAACTGACGTCTGCAGTATAGATCGACACAATTCCTCACTCTCCGCCCGGCGCTCATCAATGCGCCATCGCGCGGCATCGGCGACCGACGGGTTACACTGCTGTCGCCAACCCGCGCCGCGCGCTGCAAACTTCGAGCAGACAATTTCGTAGCAGGATGCTCCTCTGCACCCAAGGGCCAGCTAGTAACCGTTATACTGGTTTGCCTGGACGGCCCTGTCGAAATCACTGTGCAGGTCCGGGTTACCGGGATCACCGGGAGCAACGAGTCCGGGACTGAGCCTGCTGCCGGACGGGTAAGACGCATAACCGTCGATACCCGGAGTCGACCGGGGTCTTGGATAGACCCTGACCTGCCTGGTCCTGATATGCTTGCCCCTGTGGGCTTCACTCACGTGGTTGATGGTTATGATTGCGCCGGAAACTTTGGCGATCGGCAGGGGTCCTGCGATTGGTGCAGCAAGTGCGGGGGCAATAAGCAACGCCGCGCAGGCGACTGTAAACATTATCATTCGCATCGAAGTCTCTCCATTCCAAGCTGGGACACCCGGCGATGCGCTGGGCGATGCCCAAGCGGTATTGTTTCGAATCTACTCCTCGCTCCCGTAGCGGCGTAATAAAGAAATATTTAGTCCGGCCAAGCGTTTCAGTTGCATCGCGGCAGCAACAAGCAGCCGGCGTGTTGTCGGTTACCAGGGGCGAGGCCAGGGTCTATCTCAACGGTCGCTTCCATCACATCGTCCCGCTACAATCGGCCCCCTGGCTCTCGACCTCGCCTTCCGGAAGAGAAGGTTTTCGGGATATGCCTTGAGGATACCGGGAGGACGAAATGGCTACCGTCGTCAACGAACCCCTTTCGCGCCATGCCCTCGCCTTCGTCCTTGCGGGCGGGCGCGGAAGCCGGCTTTTGGAGCTTACCGACAGGCGCGCCAAGCCGGCGGTCTATTTCGGCGGCAAATCGCGCATCATCGATTTTGCGCTGTCCAATGCGGTGAACTCGGGAATCCGCCGCATCGCGGTTGCGACCCAATACAAGGCCCATAGCCTGATCCGGCATCTACAGATGGGCTGGAATTTCTTTCGCCCCGAGCGGAACGAGAGTTTCGACATCCTGCCGGCGAGCCAGCGCATTTCGGAGGCGAACTGGTATCTCGGCACGGCCGACGCGGTCTATCAGAACATCGACATCATCGAGTCGCACGGAGCCCGATTCATCGTGTTGCTCGCAGGCGATCACATCTACAAGATGGATTACGAACCGATGCTGAGGCAGCATGTCGAACAGCGCGCCGACGTTACGATCGGTTGCCTCGAAATGCCGCGCGCGGAATTGAGTGGCTTCGGGATCATGCAAATCGATAATGATGGCGTCATCCAATCCTTCCTTGAGAAGCCGGCCGATCCGCCGCCGATGCCCGGCAAGCCTGACAAGTCGCTGGCCAGCATGGGAATCTATATCTTCGATTCGAATTTCCTGTTCGAGGAGCTGCGGCGCGACGCCAGCGATCCGAACTCAAGCCACGATTTCGGCAAGGACATCATTCCCTACATCGTGAAAAACGGCCGGGCAGTGGCCCATCAATTCTCGGGCTCTTGCGTGAGATCCGGCGATGATTCACGTACCTACTGGCGAGACGTCGGAACCGTCGATGCCTATTGGGCCGCCAACATCGATCTTACCGACGTCCTCCCGGAGCTTGATCTCTATGACCGGGCATGGCCGATCTGGACGTACGCTGAAATCACGCCTCCCGCCAAATTCGTCCACGACGAAGAAAGTCGCCGGGGGCAGGCGGTTACGTCGCTTGTCTCCGGAGGATGCATCATATCGGGGGCGACGCTGCGCCGCTCCCTGCTTTTCACCGGCGTGCACATCCATTCGTTCGCCAGCGTCGAAAACGCGGTCATCCTGCCTTACGCGCATGTCGGTCGCAATGCGCGGATGAGCAATGTCGTGATCGATCGTGGCGTTCAAATCCCGGAAGGCCTGGTCGTCGGAGAAGATCCCGAGCTCGATGCGAAGAGGTTCCGAACCACTCCGCAAGGCATCTCTCTCATTACGCAACCGATGATCGACAGGCTCAATGCATGACGCCGCTTCGCGTTCTTGCGGTTGCCTCCGAAATCTATCCGATCATCAAGACTGGCGGCCTTGCCGACGTCGTCGGCGCGCTCCCGATCGCGCTGCGAGCCTACGGCATCGAAACGCGAACCCTGGTGCCGGGATACCCCGATGTCTTGAAGGTGCTCCCGGCGGCGGAAGTACTCCTCCATTGGCCGCATTTTCACGGCGGGCCGGTCCGCCTGCTCAGCGGATCACACGAGAACCTCGATCTGCTCGTGCTCGATGCGCCGCATCTTTTCGCGCGGGCCGGCAATCCCTATGTCACGCCCGACGGCAAGGATTGGCCCGACAACGGTGTGCGGTTTGCGGCGCTTTCCCGGATGGCGGCTGAAATCGGCCTGGGCGCCATTCCGGCATTCGTGCCTGATATCGTGCACGCCCATGATTGGCAGGCGGGACTCGCGGCTGCCTATTTGCACTATGCCAACGGTCCGCGACCCGGCACCGTGATGACGGTTCATAATCTCGCATATCAGGGCAAGTTTCCGCATGACATGCTCGATACGTTCGGCTTGCCGCCTCAATCCTTCACGATTCACGGCGTCGAATACTACGGAATGATCAGCTTCTTGAAGGCGGGCCTGCAATTTGCGGATCGCATCACGACGGTCTCTCCGACTTATGCGATCGAGATTCAGGGAGACGAGGAGGGCATGGGACTGGGCGGGTTGTTGCGTGAACGATCGCGGGTCCTGAGCGGTATCCTCAACGGCATCGATATCTCCGTCTGGAACCCCGAAACGGATCCGCACATCGCCGCTCGCTTCAGCGCGAAGGAGCCGGAGTCCCGAGCGGTGAACAAAGCTGCCCTGCAGCAGCGGCTTGGCCTCGATCGATCTGCCGATGGGCTACTGCTTGGCGTCATAAGCCGACTGTCCTGGCAGAAGGGGCTCGATCTTCTGCTTGATAACACTCCCACCATCCTGAACGAAGGAATGCAACTGGCTTTGCTTGGGAGCGGAGATCAGGATCTCCAGGATCGGTATCGAGCGGTCGCGAAAGCGAATACGGGCCGGATAGCGGTTCTCATCGGCTATGACGAAGCGCTGGCCCATCTGATTCAGGCCGGTGCGGATGCCCTGGTGGTGCCGTCGCGCTTCGAACCCTGCGGTCTGACCCAGCTTTGCGCCTTGAGATATGGCGCCGTCCCGATCGTATCAGGGGTCGGTGGCCTTTCGGACACAGTCGTTGATGTTGAAGAGGCCGACATGGCCGGTGGTGCGGCGACCGGCTTCAAGTTTGCTCCGGTCACGTCCGAAAATCTCGCCGGCGCCCTGCGCAAGGCCAGCAACGCGTTTCATGACAAGCATGCCTGGCGCAGATTGCAGCACAACGGCATGTCGACCGATGTATCCTGGCGCAATCGGGCGAGCCAATATGCGGCCTTGTATCAGGAGGTCGCCGGTGCACGCCGGAACCTGGCGCATTGAATGGCAGTCCGGTGCAATCCGGCGCCGTGACCGTAGTTCGTAATTTGCCTCACTGCAGCGATCTGCTGTCGATCTGTCACCAATCGGCATTTCGCGTTCCGCTGCATGCCGGCGATGCCGCGCCGGGAGATTCATTTCGTGCATTCGGCGAAAATATTACCTCGCGCGTAATCGTCCGCGCCGGATTGATGCGGCATATAGCGTCCCATCACGCGAGAGGAAAAATCAAATGGCCAGCACAGCTTTGACAGAACCAAGTCGCAAATGGTCGGTGGGGGCGTTCAGACATTACTGGAAAGCGCCCTGTGCGCCGCGGGCCACGCCTGTGACCGCAGACGTCGTCGGCTTTTGGCGCCGTCCGATCTTCGCGCGCGTCGCCACTGAAATCGGCTGCGGCGAAACGCGCGCTCAAATCCGCGCTGGTCAGCGCAAGGCCGGAACATAGCGGAAGGCAAATCTGCGTAACACGACAAAGCGAGGTCACAATGGCAGTGGATCGACGAACCGCGCTGAAGGCAGTCGGCGTGCTGGCGTTAGGCCTTCAAGTCGGAGCCGAAGCGTCGCGGCCGGTTGAAGCAGAGAGCATCGGCGCAAACGAAATGATCGAAGCGAGGAAAACAGCCATGAGCAATGTGAATGAAATCGTTGTGCGTTATCTGTCGGTGTGGAACGAGCAGGACGCCACGCGGCGGCGAGACCTGGTGGCCAAGACATGGTCGGAGGATGGAACCTATGTGGACGGAGCGCGGCAGGGCGCGGGCCACGGCGGGATCGACGCCATGATCGCCCAGGCGCAAGAGACTCACCCGGGTTATCGCCTTGCACTCGCAAGCGGCATCGAGACGCATCACCAATATGTTCGCTTCTCCTGGGTCGCAGGCGGAACGGCGGAGGCGCCGCTTTATATCAAGGGAACCGACATCGGAATCATCGCCGATGACGGCCGGCTCAAGTCGGTGATCGGCTTTGTCGATGCGGCGCCGGCCCCGGCAGCCAGGCCTTGAATGGACGAAGCGCTCCGAAGGCCATGGCTGCGATGGCGGTCGGCGGTCCGAGCGGGCTCGTCTCGACCTGAAAGATCGACGCGCGGGATAGCTGTCAGCCCCCGTCTTCCATTTCCAGAAGTCCGAGCTTGCGTCCGAGCCATTGCGTGGTCGGGGCCTGGATCAGGATCGTCATCAGGATGGCGACGAAGGTGACCGACGCGATCATCTGCGCGCCGGGGGCCTTCAGGCCCAGCAGCAGGCCGGCGAGGGCGGCCGGAATGACGCCGGTCTCGCGCGTCCAGCACATGAACAGCAGTTCCTGGAGGCTCCAGCGCGCGCGGCGATCCGGCAACGCGCACAAGAACACGGTCGCCGGCCGCGCCACCAGCATCAGGATGCTGACGACCGCAACACTGCCGAGCCCATATCGGCCCATCAAGGTGAAATCGACCTGGGCGCCGAGCAGGATGAAAATGAACAGCCGCATGATGAAGGCGGTGGTCAGCACATATTCGTCGAGCTTCTGTGCCTCGCCGGCCTCCATCCGGAAGCCGAACAATTCCTTGTTGCCGAGCACGATGCCGAACACAAAAACCGCCATGAAGCCGCTGGCCTGCAGGCCGTCGGCGGCGAAATAGGCGCCGATCATCGCCACCAGCGTCACGACCGGCGCGTATTCGGCGAGGAAAGCCCATCTCTCGTGGGCGACGAGCAGCGCGGCGAAGTATCCGAGCGCGATGCCGGCGACAATCCCGATCACGGATTGCTTGAGCAGATCGGAGATCGCGCCCATCACCGAAAACTCGTCGCTTCCCATCGCCACCGCCAGCACACTGAAGGTGAGGATCGCCGCCATCGGGTCGTTGAATGCGGACTCGCTGGTGACGGTTTGCGCCACCCGATCCCTGATCCGGACCTGACGGAAGATCGGCACCAGCGTTGCCGGATCGGTCGAGGCGATGGTCGCGCCCAACAGCAGCGCCACGATCGGCGGGGCGCCCAGAATGATGTGGGCGGCGACGGCGATGATGCCGGCGGTGATCAACACCCCGACGGTGGCGATGACGACGATGGTGATCCAGACCTTCTTCAGGACCTCTATTCGCAGCGAAGCGCCGCCGTCGAACAGGATGTAGCTGGCGCCGAACAGCAGGATGATCTGGTTCAGCGCCGAATCCGCCTTGATCTGGACGAGGTCCAGCGCCTGCGGGCCGATTGCGATGCCGGCGATCAGGAACAGCGCGACATCGGGAACCCGGATCTTCTGCGCCAGCAGTGCGGCGAGGGTGCCGATCGCCAGAATGAGTCCGAACGCCAGCAGCGTATGCTTGGCGATCTCAATGGAGGCCGACGTTTCCAATTGGCTGCATTCCCATCCGCCGAAAGGGATAGCCTAATTCAACGCCCGCAGCCATGCGCCGATATCGCTGGCGGCGACATTGGCCTGCGGCAGCAACTTGCCCATGGTGAAGAAGCCGTGGAACTGGCCCGGAAAATGCCGGTAGGTCACGGCCACCCCGGCTTCCTTGAGGCACTTTGCATATTCGTCGCCTTCGTCGCGCAACGGATCCGCGCCGGCGGTCAGGACGTAGGCCGGCGGCAGCCCGGCGAGAGTCGTGGCGCGCGCCGGCGAGGCGCGCCAGTCGTCGCCGTCAGCCGCATGGTTCAGATAATGACCGCTAAACCATTTGATGACGGTGTGCGTCAGCAGGACGCTGGTCTCGGGCTCGCTGTGCGAGGGATGCTTCATCGCAAAGTCGACGGCCGGATAGATCAGCACCTGGCCCGCGATCGCGGGACCATTGCCGTCGCGCGCTGATATCGCGACCACCGCGGCCAGATTGCCGCCGGCGCTGTCGCCGCCGACCGTCAGCCGCGATGCGTCGATGCCGAGCTGTTTGGCGTTGCCGGCGATCCATGTCGTCGCTGCCACCGCGTCGTCGACGGCGGCGGGAAATTTGTGCTCGGGCGCCAGCCGGTAATCGACCGAGATCACGATCAATTGCCCCTCATCGGCGAGCTTGCGGCACACCACGTCATGGGAATCGAGATTGCCGATTACCCAGCCGCCGCCATGAAGGAACACCAGGCACGGCGCGAGGTCGTTGGCTTTCCGGAGTTTGGTCGGCGTGTAGACGCGCGCGGGGATTGATCCGCCGGGTGAGGGGATCGCGAGCGGCTCGATCGATTTGAGTTCCGGCGGTTCGGGATTGCTGACGAAGCGCGCCTGCAAATAGAACTCGCGCGCCTCGGCCGGCGAAACCGATTCGTAAGGCGGCCTGCCGGCTTCCTGGAACGCCTTGAACACGGCAGCGGCATCGGGATCGAGGGTCACGGGCATGATGAGGTCCTCTTGATGTTAGAACTTTAGCCCGGTCATTCCGGGGAGCGCGTTAGCGCGAACCGGGAATCTCGCGCAGATCATTTCTGGATTCCGACTTTGCTCGTCTTGCGACGATCGACTTTAAGCCGCGGTTCTTCCACCGTCGACGGTGTAGGCCGAGCCAGAGACATAGCTCGCGTCATCAGAGGCGAGGAACGCGACGATGGCGGCGACTTCCGACGCAAGTCCGAGCCGGCGCGCCGGAATCCGCTCCACGATCCGCTCATTGGGGACCGGCGGACTGCCGGGATGGCGGCCGTCGAGGATTGCACTCAGCATCCGGCTGTCGATCAGGCCGGGGCACACGCAGTTCACGCGCACGCCGGTCCTGGCGCATTCCTGCGCGGCGCTTTTGGTCAGCCCGATCACGGCGTGCTTGCTGGCGCTGTAGACCGCGATATCAGGTGAGCCGATCAGGCCGGCGATCGACGCGGTATTGATGATGCTGCCCTTGTCCTGTTTGAGCATCACCGGCAGCACGTGTTTCATGCCGAGGAAGACCCCGACCACATTGACGTCGAGCACGCGGCGAAAACTCTCCAGCGAGTATTTCGTGATCGGCGCGACGTCGCCCTCGATGCCGGCATTGTTGTAGAACGCGTCGATGGTGCCGAACTTGTCGACGGCGGCGCGGACATATTCGGCGACCTCGTCCTCACGGGTGACGTCGGCGGTGACGGCCAGCGCCTGCGCCGACGCCGGCAAATCCCTGATCGCGGCCTGCAGATCCTGCTGCTTGCGGTCGACGGCGACGATGCGCGCGCCGCGCTCGGCCAACAGCCGCATGGCCGCGGTGCCGATGACGCCGGCCGCGCCGGTGACGACGGCGACCCTGCCATCCAGACGAATTCGATCGGGCATGTGGGGTTTCCCTTGGGCTTGTCCGGTTGTCCCGGATTTCATGGTTCGGCGCGCGAGGCGCGCCCTTGGAGCGGGCCGACTATTTCATTTGTGGCGCGGGCTGGCTAGTGCGGCGGCAGGTCGCCCTTTCCCCGCCGTATTCGGCGTGTTAACCGGAGGCCAGTGGGCGGCTCATAAAATGTACAATGGCGTCAGCCCGATTCGCCTTTTTTAAAGCCGCGCGAGATGTTTCGAACCATTGTCCTGACTGGTTTTGCGGCTTTCCTGGCCGCCACGACGATCGCGTTTGCGCCGCCCGCGCGCGCGCAGATCGGCAATATTTTTTCCGATCCCACGCCGCGTCCGCCCAGCAGCATTCCCCGCGGCAATGCTCCGTCCGACGACGAAGAGGACGTGCCGGAACTGCCGCAGGGCCGTCTGTTGCCGACGCCCAATCGTCCGCTGCCGCCGGGGCAGGGCGTCCCCCCACCAGGAGCGGTGCAATCGCAGCCGTTGGCGCCGCCCCCCGGCACCACCGTGATCCCGCAGAATACGCCGCCGGCCGCCGCGGGGACGCCGCCCAACCAGGGCGTCGCGGTCGCGCCGCCCGGTCCCAACGCGCCGGGATTACCGCCGGGGCAACGCCAGCCCAAGGGCGTGCCGCAATCGCCGCCGACGCTGCAGCCGGGCGACGAGGTTGTCTCCGAACCGCCGGCGCAGAAGATCGTCAACAAGAAGGCGAGTTTTTCCGGACTCGACAAGATCACCGGGCGCATCATCAACTTCGATGAGGATATCGGCGAGACCGTCCAGTTCGGCGCGCTGCGCGTCAAGACCGACGCCTGCTACACCCGCCCGGCAACCGAGGCCGCCAACACCGATGCCTTCGTCGAGGTCGACGAGATCACGTTGCAGGGTGAGGTGAAGCGGATCTTTTCGGGCTGGATGTTCGCGGCAAGCCCCGGCCTGCACGGCGTCGAACATCCGATCTATGACATCTGGCTGACCGACTGCAAAGGCCCCGATGCCACTGTCGTCAGCGCACAGCCCGATCCGCCGAAGCCTGCGCCGCCGCCACCGCCGCAGGTCCAGAAGCGTGCGCCGCCCAAGCAGGCCGCCCCGCGCCCGCCGCCGCCATTGCCGCAGCAGCAGACACAACTGCCGCCGCCGCCGCCGCGCCCCGCGCCGCAGCAACCCGGCCTGTTCGACTTTTTCAGGCAGTAGAGATGTGGCCTGACGCTGCCCGGCGTGCCGCATCGCGTCCGGAAAATGATGATGCGTTCAGCCGCGCTCCGCGATGATCCGCAGCGCCTCGGTGCCGCTGAGCGGTAGATGCGACCGGCAGCTTCCCAAAATCCGCATCGCCCCTGATCGCCTTGTCGAGCAGCGTGCGATAACGCCGCCGCGGGATTTCGACGGCCCCGAAGCTGCGCAAATGCTCGGTCACATATTGCGTGTCGAGCAATGCAAAGCCGCCGGCGATCAGCCGCGCCACCAGATGCACCAGCGCCACCTTCGAGGCGTCGCGGGCGCGATGAAACATGCTCTCGCCGAAAAAGGCCCGGCCGAGGCTGACCCCGTAAAGCCCGCCGACCAGTTCGTCATTCTGCCAGACCTCGACGCTGTGGCCATGTCCGAGTTCGTGCAGCCCGACATAGAGGTCGCGGATGCGCGCGTTGATCCAGGTGTCGTCGCGGCCGGGCTGCGGCGCGGCGCAGCCGGCGATCACCGCCTTGAAGGCCGTATCGACCGTGACGGTGAAGGCGTCGGAGCGCACGGTGCGCGCCAGCCGCGACGAGACACGAAAGCCTTCCAGCGGAATCACGCCGCGCATTTCCGGCTCGACCCAGAATAGCGTCGGATCGTCGGCGCTCTCGGCCATCGGGAAGATGCCGCAGGCATAGGCGCGCAGCAGCACTTCGGGCGTGATGGCGGAAGAGGCGGAGTCGCGCGAGTTCATGCGCCGGAGACTAGCAGGGCGGAGGCACGCCGCTCAACCGGAGACCGGCCGCGAGCGTCCACCCCCAATTTGTCGAACCACACCCTGCCGGACCGGGTGACAATCAGCGATCGCTGGTCACCACGCTCGAGGCATCCGATTTCGAGCAAATGTCGAAGGATGGCGTTTGGAAGGCGGCCGGCAAAGTGAAACCTCCGTTCCGTCCAGTCGAGGCAGAGTTGCAGGTTGTCGGCGCTGGCCCGCCACGTGTTCGGCGGCAAGCCAGTCCCATTCGCGATAGATGCGCTCGGCGGCGCGGATGGCTTCATTGTCGGTGGTGTGGTTGGGATTCATCTCGGTCACCTCGCTGTTGCAAGTGACCGGACTAACACGGCGCGACGGAGCGACGTTTCACCGAAGCCTGAAAAGATCTGACCGGCGGTCTATCCGGCAGCGCTCGCGGGCTTGGTGGCGGGCGGGCTGGTGCGGCGGAACCGCAGCACGATCCGGGTGCCGGCATGGGCCGGATCGCGCTCGACGCTGGCTTCGAGCTTGGACGCCATGGCGGTGACGATACGCTGCCCCATGCCGGTGGAGCGCGGGTCGGTCTTGACGTTGAGGCCGACGCCGTCATCGGCAATCGACAATGCAAGATCGTCGCCTTGCGCATGGAGGTCGACGTGAATCGGCCCCGCACAGTCGGGGTAGGCGTATTTGACGGCGTTCATCACCAGCTCGTTGACGATGATGCCGATCGCCACCGCGCGATCGGGATCGATCTCGATCGGCTCGGCCTTCAATGTCAGCCGCGACATCCGGTTGCCCTCGGCCGATCGCCTGAGATCCTCGAGCAGGGCATCGAGATACTGGTTCAGCAGCACGCTCTTCAGGTCGTGCGAGGTGTAGAGCCGGCGGTGGACCTGGGCCACGGCGGCGACCCGTCCCATCGCATTGGTGAGCGCGACCTTGACGTCTTCCTGGGTGCTCGAATTGGCCTGCAGGTGCAGCAGCGACGCGATGATCTGCAAGCTGTTTCCGACGCGGTGGTTGACCTCGCGCAGCAGGACTTCGCGCTCGGCGGCGAGCGCGGCATAGCGGTCGCGCGAGGCGTGGACCTCGGCCTCCGCGTCGTCGCGGGCCTTTTTAATCTGGGCCTGCAGCAGTGCGCCGTTGACGGCGACCTGGAGCAGGGGAATGAAGTCGCCATGGACATCCTTGACCAGATAATCGGCGGCGCCGGCCTTCAGGGCGGTGACCGCGATGCTGGAGTCCTGCGAGGCGGTGACGAACACCACCGGCGGCGCGTTCGCGATCGCCATGATCCGCTCCAGGGTTTCGAGGCCGTCGAGCCCGGGCATGTATTGATCGAGTGCAATGACGTCGATGCCGCCCTGCTGCAAACGTTCGAGTCCGACCTTGCCGCTCGGGGCGTGGATCACGTTGAAGCCGAGCCGCGTCAGGCCGCGGTCGACCAGCCGGGCCAGCGCCTCGTCGTCGTCGATATAGAGCAGCGTGGGCGTGGCAGCTGTCATGTGGCGGTTTGCGGAACCTGAATCACCGAGAAGAACAGCCCGAGCTGGCGAATGGCGTTGGCGAAGCTTTCGTAATTCACCGGCTTGGTGATGTAGACATTACAACCGAGTTCATAGCAGCGCTTGATCTCCTGGGAATCGTCGGTGGTGGTAAGCACCACGACCGGCGCACATTTCAGATATTTGTTCTCCTTGACCCGCCGCAAGATATCGATGCCGGTCATGTCGGGCAGATTGAGATCGAGCAGGATCAGCAACGCGTTGCCCTTGTGGTCCAGGCCGGAGCCATCGCTGCCGAACAGGTAGTTCACCGCGGCGGTACCGTTGGCGAACGGCAGGATGTCGTTGTTGACGCCGGAGCGGCGGATATTTCGCTCGATCAGGCGCGCGTGGCCCTCGTCGTCTTCAATCATGATGATGGTGACTGGTTTGCTCATGTATCCCTGTTCCGGTTACTGGATGCCCAGGCTATCGGCAGTGTTATCGTGAATGTGCTGCCGTTGTGAAGTTCTGATGCGACCGACATGGTTCCACCGAGCCGTCGCACCAGCGCCCGGACGTGCGCGAGGCCGATGCCCTGACCCGGTTTGTCTTGGGTGCCGGCGCGGCGGAAAAGGTCAAAGATGCGCTGATGGTCCTTGGGATCGATGCCGCGGCCGTTGTCGGCGATCTCGAAGATCGCAAAGCCCAGCTTGGTCCGGCCGCGGATGGCGATGTCGCCGGGAACCCCGGGCTTGAGATATTTGAGCGCGTTATCGATCAAATTGGAGAAAATCTGTTCCAGCGCCAGCCGATCGCTCACGATGTTCGGCAGCGGCTCGATTCGAATCTGGGCCTCGGCCTCCGAAGCCTGATGGGCCACCGTGCTGGTGATGGTTTCGATCAGTTCGCGGGTGTCGATCTTGACCGGCACGAATTCGCGCCGTCCCTCGCGGGTGAGGTTGAGGATGGCGGTGATCAGGCGGTCCATCTTGGCGATCGATGATTTGATGAATCCCAAGGCCTCGGTGAAATCCTGCGAGAGCTGCTGGTCGGCGCCCTCAAGGACCGGCTCGGTCTCGCCGGCGGTCACCGGCGCCGCCGAGAGTGTTGCGATCCGCCTGAAAATATCGCCGCGCAATTCCTCGAGCTCGCTGGTGAAACCCATGATGTTCACCAGAGGTGAACGCAGATCGTGGCTGACGATATAGGCAAAGCGCTGGATCTCGTCGTTGGCTTCGCGCAGATCGGCAGTGCGTTCGTCGACCGTGGTCTCCAGATTGAGATTGTTGTCGCGCAACTGCGCTTCGGCTTCGTCGCGTGCGCTGGCCGAGCGTCGCACCAGAAAGATCGAGATCGCGGCCAGCGCGACCACGAGGCCGGAGCCGACCACCGTCACGATCGAGGCAAGCCGCTGGGTGCGATCCGCCGTCGCGGTGCGCTGCACGAACAACTCGTTCTCCTCCGCCCGCATGGTGTTGGCGATGCCATTCATTTGCTCGACGGATTGGTTGGCGCCGTATTCGCGCAGCATCGCGATGCCGCCGGCGATGTCGTTGCGCTTGACGAAGTCGATGGCCCTGGCGAATTCCTGCAGCCGCGCCTCGACCGGCGCGCGCAGCCGTTTGGCGTTTTCGATCTGAGCCGGATTGTCGGTGGTCAGGGCAGTGAGTTTGTCGATGTCGGGAAGGATGGTCGCCACCGTGGCGTCGTGTTCGGCCAGAAATCGCGGGTCGGAGGTCAGAAGGTAGCCGCGCGCGGCACTTTCGGCGCGGCGGACTTGCAGCAGCAGGGTTGAAATCTGGTTTTCGACCTCGATGGTATGAACCACCCAGCGGCTGTCCTGGCGCGCCTGATCGACGAGGATGACCGAGGTGGCGCTGATGGCGACCAACACCAAAAATCCCGCCGCAAGCAGCAGGATTTGGCCGATCGAGCGCCGGCGAGCGGCGTCAGGCGTCACGATAATCTCGCGTCATAAGCGCACGGAATTCAAGTATTCCCCCGGACAGGAAAGCTTTCCCAAACGTCCAGAACGCCAGTGCGGACAATTGGTTCCGCGGCGTTCGATTTATTTTCGGAGGCGCTCGCCGCTCAGCCGGTGGCCTTGCCGGCCAAATATTGCTCGAGCCAGTGGATGTGGTAGTCGCCGTCGATAATGTCGGGCTCGCGGACCAGGGCGCGAAACAGCGGCAGCGTGGTCTCGATGCCTTCCACCACCATTTCGTCCAGCGCACGGCGCAGCCGCATCAGGCACTCGGCGCGGGTCTTGCCGTGGACGATCAGCTTGCCCACCAGCGAGTCGTAATAAGGCGGGATGACGTAGCCCTGATAGACGGCGGAATCGATCCGCACGCCGAGGCCGCCTGGCGGATGGTATTGCAGGATCTTGCCGGGCGAGGGCCGGAAGGTCACCGGATTCTCGGCGTTGATGCGGCACTCGATGGAGTGGCCGTTGATGATGACTTCGTTCTGCGTCACCGGTAGATCGCCGCCGGCGGCGATCCGGATCTGCTCCAGCACGAGGTCGATATCGGTGATCATCTCGGTGACGGGATGTTCGACCTGAATGCGGGTATTCATCTCGATGAAATAGAATTCACCGTCCTCATAGAGGAACTCCACGGTGCCGACGCCGAGATACTTCATTGCCTGCATCGCCTTGGCGACGGTGGCGCCGATCTTGGCGCGCGCTGCGGCATCGAGCGCCGGCGAGGGGCCTTCTTCCCAGATTTTCTGATGGCGTCGCTGCAGCGAGCAATCGCGCTCGCCGAGATGGATCGCGCCGCCCCGGCCATCGCCGAGCACCTGGATTTCGATGTGGCGCGGCTTCTGCAGATATTTTTCGAGATAGACCGAGGCGTCGCCGAACGCCGATTTGGCCTCGTTGGCAGCGGTCGAGAGCGCCAGCATCAGATCGTCGGGGGTCTGCGCGACCTTCATGCCACGTCCGCCGCCGCCTGAGGCCGCCTTGACCAGCACCGGAAAGCCAATCGCCTGTGCGATCGCCATCGCATCGTCGTCGGGACCAACGGCGCCGTCGGAGCCGGGCACCACGGGAATGCCGAGCTTCTTGGCGGTCTTCTTGGCCTCGATCTTGTCGCCCATGAGCCGGATGTGTTCGGCTTTCGGCCCGATGAAATGCAGGTTGTGATCGGCGAGGATTTCGGCAAAGCGGGCGTTCTCGGAAAGAAAGCCGTAGCCGGGGTGCACCGCATCGGCGCCCGTGATCTCGCAGGCGGCGAGCAACGCCGGCACGTTGAGATAGCTGTCCTTTGACGGCGGCGGGCCGATGCAGACGCTCTCGTCGGCGAGCCGCACATGCATGGCGTCAGCGTCGGCGGTGGAATGCACCGCGACGGTGGCGATGCCGAGTTCCTTGCACGCGCGCAGAACACGCAGTGCGATTTCGCCGCGATTGGCTATCAGGATCTTGTCGAACATGTTGTCCCAGGGGGCGAGTTGCGAATGGCGAGGTGCGGGCAGTCAGCAGGTGAAATCATTTGCCGCTCACTATTCGCCATTCACACTCTTATTCGATAATGACCAGCGGCTCGCCGAATTCGACCGGCTGGCCGTCTTCGACCAGGATTTGCGTCACGGTGCCGGCGCGCGTTGAAGGAATCTGGTTCATGGTCTTCATGGCTTCGATGATCAGCAGCGTCTGTCCGACTGACACCTTGCTGCCGACCTCGATGAAAGGCTTGGCGCCGGGCTCGGAGGCCCAATAGGCGGTGCCGACCATTGGCGAGGGCACCACGCCGGGATGCTTGGCGACATCGGCAGCGTCGACCGGCGCTCCCGCGGCAGGCGCGGAGGCGGCCGGTTGATAGTTCGCCGGCATCGACGCGGCGACGCTGATGTTGCGGGCGACCCGCACCCGCAAGCCCGCGCGTTCGATCTCGATCTCGGTGAGACTGGTTTCGTCGAGCAGCAATGCGAGTTCGCGAATGAGCGCACTGTCGCTGTTTTTGAATTTTGCGGCTGTTGTGTCGTCAGGCTGGCGCGCCATGATCTTGATCCGAAACTTTCTGTTTGGTGACCGCCGTCAGGCTTTTGCCTTGGCGCCGATCCGGGCGGCAAGGCCGATGATCGCGAGCCGGTAACCGTCGATGCCGAAACCGGAAAGCGTCGCGAAGGCAGCCTTTGCGGTGAAGGAATGATGGCGGAAGTTCTCGCGGGCGTGAATATTGCTGATGTGGACTTCGACCGCCGGAATTCGCACCGCTACCAGCGCGTCGTGCAGCGCGATCGAGGTATGCGAATAACCTCCGGCATTGATGATGATCCCGACCGCCTTGTTGGCATGCGCCTCGTGGATGAAATCGATCAGCTCGCCTTCGCGATTGGACTGCCTGCAATCGGCCTTGAGGCCGAATTGGGCGGCGGTTGCCGCGCAAAGCTTCTCCACGTCGGCAAGGCTGGCATGGCCGTAGGTCTCCGGCTCGCGCGTCCCCAACAGATTGAGGTTCGGGCCGTTGAGCACGTAAATCGTTTCGGCAGCTGTCTTTTCGGAAGGTGTCTTGGCCATCCAGATCCCGGCAATATGGCGGTGGGTGGCGCGGTTATAGGTAACATCAGGCCCAAGGGGAAGCCTTTAGGACCGGTTGTACCGCCCCCAAATACTTCATCCTGTTCACAAAAAGGCGCGTGGAAACTGAGGAAACCGCTCATTAACCAACGTTGGGGATGAACCGCCACGGCCGATGCCCGCGAGCCGCCGCCGGTTCGTGCGGAAGGGCGGGCATCTCTGCCCGCCCTAAACGCAATGCTACGCGGACTAAGCGTCGAGAACAGCCACAATCTCGAACGTCCGGGGATCCACCACGACGATCTGGTCCCGAACGAGGATGAACTCATATCCGCGCCAATCCGGATAAATGCTCACGATCTCCGCCGGCAGCGGGTGGAACGACACGTCGCGGGGAACGCGGGTGCCGACCGCGATCGAGAAGTTGACGCTATTTACCGGCGCAACGTGCTGGTCCCTGATCACGGTGGTGATCCTGGTGCGCTGCTCGCTTGAAAGCTTTGCGCCGGCGCCTGCCTGACCAACGGTTTGCGATTTACCGTCGGCTGCGCCATTGGACTCGGCGTTCACGTTGCCGTTGCGGTCTCCGCGGCCCTCGGCCTTCATGCCGTTGCGGTCTTCACGGCCCTCAGCCTTCATGTCCTTGCCGGCCGATCCCTTTTCCTCGGTCTGCGCGCTCGTGCCCCGGGGCTGTTCGCTCTTCATATTGTTTTCCTGGGCCGACTTTTCTTTTTCGCCCCTGGGGTTGGCCTTCATGTTGTCCTGAGCGCGCTGGTTCTTGCCGCCCTGCGGCTGCATTTTTTCATCGGACTGCGCCGTACTTTTATCGGACGCGCCATTGCGATTCATCGGAGCTGCGGATGAAGGTGCGGCGTGTTCAACGGATGGCGCGTTGCGTTCCGTTCCGGTTCCCTGCGCATGGGCGAATCCGGTTCCGGCGATCAGCGCCGCGGCGGCCACCGACATCATAAACCGATTGGTCATGGAATATCTCCTCACGTGTTTGCACTGCCCGCGCCGACAACGAAAGGAGATGCGCGATGTTCCGAGATGTCGCCGGTTCCACCGATTTTGTTTCGTGAATGCGCGATGAACGCGTCGCCTTGAAAGCTGCACAAAAAGGCCGGCGGTGGGGCCGCCGGCTCTTTCGCCTATCGATACCGCAAGGCTCGATGATTGAAGGCGTCGTTCAACACGTCGCCTTGCCGCAGCGGGCGATGCCGATCTTTTCCTTCAGGCCATCGAGGCCGACGGCGCCGACCACTACTTGCTTGCCGATCACGTAGCTCGGCGTGCCGTTCATGCCCATCTCCTCGGCGAGCTTGAAGTTCTCCTCGATGGTGGCGCGCACTTCCGGGCTGGTAAGGTCCTTTTCGATTCTGGCCATGTCGAAGCCGGCATCTTTCGCCGCCGCCATGGCGTGAGCCTTGTCGGCCTGGCCGCGGCCGCCGAGCAGCTTTTGATGGAAGTCGAGATATTTCTTGCCGCCGGGATCCTGCATCCGCGCGGCGACTGCAACCTGCGCGGCCTCGACGGAGCCGGGCCCGAGCACCGGAAATTCCTTCAGCACGACTTTCAGCTTCGGATCGGTCTTCATCAGATCGAGCATGTCGGCCATCGCGCGTTTGCAATAGCCGCAATTGTAATCGAAGAACTCGACGAAGGTGACGTCGCCATCCTTGTTGCCGAGGGTGACGCCGCGCGGCGAGTTGAAGATCGTCTCGGAGTTCTTGGCGATGCTCGCCTCGTGTTTTTCGGTTTCGGCGGCGGCCTGGCGCTTGCTCAATTCGGCCATCGCCTCTTCCAGCACCTCGGGATGGGAGATCAGGTAATTCTTGACGATGGTCTCGATATCGCCACGCTGGGTGTCGGAAAAACTCTGCGCCGATGCAGCCGGTGGCGCGCCGCAAAGTGCGAGCGCGAACAATGCGGGAGCGAGCAAGCGGAACGAAGGCATTGGCAAATCCTCTGCGTGAAAGCCGGTTTTCGAAAAGTCTTGTAGTGAGGCTAGTGAGGCGCGATGTATTCCCAGTTAGATGTATTGCCGGTTAGTCTTTTGTTTGGCCTGGTAGCGGCTTGGCCGCAATGATGTCGTCGGCCTTGATCCATCCGGGCGTGCCGATACTGAACCGGGTCTTGGCGCGCGCCGCGATTTCGCGCGCGGTCTTGTTGTCGCCGCGAACGTAGGCGGCCTGGGCAGAGGCCAGATCGGCCTGCGCCAGATCTCCCTTTTTACCGTAGGCCATGGCGAGCTGGGTATAGCCAAGCGGTGCCTCGGTCTCGCGTTCCACCGCCGCTCGCAGAATCGTGATCGCCTCATCGGTATAGGCCTTATTATCCGATGCTACGAGCGCTTGCCCAAGTAACATCTCGATGAGTGGGGCGTTGTCCGAGAGCTTAACCGCCTTCCGCAGGGGCCCAATCGCCTCCAGAGGCCGGCCGGCCTCCAGCAGCGCCTGGCCGCGCAATTCATAAAAATACGGATTGGCGGGCTGGCGCTCGATCAGGCCATCGATCTGGGCGAGTGCCGCGCGCAAATCCCCGTGCAGGTAGGTTGCGATCGCGTGGGCATAGCGCGACGGCAGGCTGTCGTTCGTCAATGGATAGCGCCGATAGACCGTGTCCTGCCGCTCCAGGAAGGCCGAGATCTTGGCGCGCATCATGTCGTGACGCAATTGCAGGGCCGGATCGTCCTTCTTGTCCCAATAGGGACTGGAACGCGCGATCTCCTCAAGTGCGGCAACGCGATCCGCGGCCATCGGATGCGACTGGACGTAAGGGTCTGCTCCGTGTGCGGCGAACAGGCTGTCATTGCTGAACCGCTTGAAGGTTTCGTACATGCCCTTCGCGGATTGCCCGGTTGCGGTCAAGAACTTCACCCCGGCGCGGTCGGCGTTTTCCTCCTGCTGGCGCTGATAGGAGAGCAGGGAGCGCCGGATGACCTCTTGCGGAGCTGAGACTCCGGCCGCGCCCGCGCTGGCAAGGCCGGCACTGCTGTTGGTTGCCGAACTCGCCGCCAGCGCGCCGACGCCGAGCAATGTGGCGATGATCAATTGGGTCTGCGCCCGCGCCAGTTGCTCGCGAAGCCTGGCGAGATGGCCGCCGGCGAGATGGCCGGTTTCGTGGGCGAGCACGCCGATGATCTGGTTCGGGGTCTCCGACTGCATCAGCGCGCCGTAATTCACGAAAATACGGTGGCCGTCGGCGACGAAGGCGTTGAAAACGCTGTCGTTGATGATCACGATCTGGATGTTCTGCTTTTCCAGGCCGGCAGCGCGCAGGATCGGCCGGCTGTAATCGCGCAGCAGTTGCTCGGTTTCGGTATCGCGGAGCACCGGCAGACCTTTTTCCGGTTGCGCGACCGCGCTCTTCGGCGACGCGGCCAGCGCTGCCGCAACGGCGAGAGCGGCCAGTTTCGGTATCTTTTTGCCTGGGGCCATGCGGAGCATCGGGAGGTCTTTAACCCTAAGCGAAGGATCGGTTATGAAATATGCCCCAAAAGACCGCGGAATGCGGCTAGTCTGGGGCACCATTGGCTGGGTTTCCGAGGTTCATGCTACCTTGCGGCAACCTCCGAGACGATTTACGGACTTCAGATCGGCGGCGGCAGGCCAAATAGCAGATATCAATGCTTGATGCGACACTGAGAGACCGGGCGAGGGGCCTGCTGACGGCATCGCGGCGAAGCGACGTGCCGCCGTTCATGGTGATGGACGTGATGGCCGCCGCAGCGCGTATCGAAGCGGCCGGCGGCCATGTCATTCACATGGAAGTGGGGCAACCGGCAGCGGCGGCGCCGAAAGCGGCGATCGCTGCCGCCCACGCCGCACTCGACAGCGGGCGGATCGACTATACCTCGGCGCTGGGGATCCCCTCGCTGCGCGAGCGCATCGCGAGGCATTATCGCGATGCCTACGGCTGCGCCGTGGATGCCGGCCGGATCGTGGTCACCACCGGCTCGTCCGGCGCGTTCATCCTGGCGTTTCTTGCCATGTTCGAGCCGGGCGATCGGGTTGCGGTCACTGTGCCCGGCTATCCGCCGTATCGACATATCCTGACCGCGCTCGGCTGCGAACCCGTGCTGATCGAGACATCAAGCGAAACCCGTCACGCGCTGACCGGTGAGGCCTTGCTCGCCGCCCATCGCAGGACGCCCCTGAAAGGCGTGCTGGTCGGGAGCCCGGCCAATCCCACCGGCACGATGATGTCGCGCGAGGCGCTCACCAGCCTGATATCCGTGGCCGAAGACGCCGGCATCCGTTTCATCTCCGATGAAATCTATCACGGCCTCGATTATGCGTTCCCGGCGGTGACAGCGGCCGAGCTTTCCCCGCATGCGCTTGTCATCAATTCATTCTCGAAATATTTCTGCATGACCGGCTGGCGGGTCGGCTGGATGGTGGTGCCCGAACCGCTGGTGCGGCCGATCGAGCGGCTGCAGCAAAATCTCGCGATCTCGGTGCCGACGCTGTCGCAGATCGCGGCCGAAGCCGCGTTCGACGGCGCTGCGGAAATGGAAGCGGTGAAGCATGGCTACCAGGAGAACCGCCGTATCCTGATCGATGGCCTGCCGCGCGCCGGCCTCACTAAATTCCTGCCGGCCGACGGCGCGTTTTACCTCTACGCCGACGTCTCCCAATTCACCGCCGACAGTTTCGAATTTGCCAAGCGGATGCTGGAACAGGCGCGCGTCGCGGCAACCCCCGGCATCGATTTCGATCCGGTTCACGGCCATCAGTTCATCCGCTTTTCCTATGCCCGGTCGGCCGAGGAAATGCGCGAGGCCGTCGCGCGCATCGCGCGATGGCTCGGATAGCGCATGTCGTAATGGACGATTCGGCCGCCGGACCGGCGCCGGTGCCATTGACTCCGGCAGCTTCAATTGATCTTGGCTGTATTCGGTGGGACGGTGCATCTGCATGAGCGGCGGAAAAATCCGCAAGTTTCGAGGGGGGAGTGAGCGTCATGTCGGCAGTGATCGCAACCGGAGCGCCGGCGCGCGTGGCGAAACCCTGGTATAAAATACTCTACGTTCAGGTGCTGATCGCGATCCTGATCGGAATCCTGGTCGGCTGGAAATTTCCTCATCTTGCGACCAATGACTGGATCAAGGCGCTCGGCGACGGCTTCATCAAGCTGATCAAGATGGTGATCGCGCCGATCATCTTCTGCACGGTGGTCTCCGGCATCTCGCATATCCAGGATGCCAGGAAGGTCGGCCGCGTCGGCGTCAAGGCGCTGGTCTATTTCGAAGTGGTTTCGTCGTTCGCGCTGTTGATCGGCCTCGTGATGGGCAACCTGATCCAGGTCGGTCACGGCCTGGCTGTGACGCCCGATGCGGCGGCGGTCGCAAAGTACGTCAAGGAAGCGGAGGCGCATAAGTCGGTCGATTTCATCCTCAACATCATTCCGGACAGTGTGGTCGGCGCGCTGGCGCGGGGCGATATCCTGCAGGTGCTGCTGTTCGCCATCCTGTTCGGCTTTTCCTTGATGGCGCTGGGCGAGCGCGGCCACCGGCTGCGCGACATCATCGACGACACGTCGCATGCGGTGTTCGGCGTGATCGCCATCGTCATGAAGGCAGCACCGCTCGGCGCCTTTGGTGCGATGGCCTACACCGTCGGGGCATATGGCCCAGGCGTGCTCGGCAATCTGATCGGACTGATCGTGTTGTTCTATGCGACCGCGGGGCTGTTCGTGATCGTCGTGCTCGGCCTGATCGCTCGCCTCGTCGGCTTCAATATTTTCAAGTTCATCGCCTACATCAAGGACGAACTGTTGATCGTGCTCGGCACCAGTTCGTCGGAAAGCGCGCTGCCGCAATTGATGGAAAAGCTCGAACGGCTGGGGTGTTCGAAATCGGTGGTCGGTCTCGTGGTACCGACCGGATATTCGTTCAATCTCGACGGCACCAACATCTATATGACGCTGGCCACGCTGTTCATCGCGCAGGCGCTGGGCGTCGATCTTAGCTTCAGCCAGCAATTGGCCATCCTGGTGGTGGCGATGCTGACCTCGAAAGGTGCCAGCGGCGTCACCGGCGCGGGCTTCATTACGCTGGCGGCAACGCTCACGGTGGTCAATCCGGCCCTGGTTCCGGGGATCGCGATCGTGTTTTCAGTGGACAAGTTCATGAGCGAGGTTCGTGCGCTCACCAACATCACCGGCAACGGCATCGCCACGGTGTTCGTTTCCTGGTGGGAGGGCGAACTCGATCGCGACAAGCTGCATAGCAATCTCAACCAGACCGTCGATCCATCGGATCTGGAGACGGCGGTCACGACGGGGTAGCCAGGGTCGTCGGCGAACAAGAATTCGGCCAATAAAAACCGCCCGGTCTTGCCGGGCGGTTTTCGTTTCGCAAATCCTGATGGTCTATTCGCCGCTGCCGAAGCGCCGCGACCACCATCCGGCGCGGCGGGGCTGGGTCTCGCTGGTTGTGTCCGAAGCGGGCTGGGCCGGGGCAGGGGCCGGCGCCGGCTCGGGCTGGCTTGGCTCGACTGGCGTTGCCGCGGCAGGCTGGGCATCGACCAGGAAGCTCACCTTTTCGCGCACGGTTGAACGCCGCCGCGCGGCTCTTTCGGCTTCCTGAGCGGTCTCCTCCTGCGCAAACGCAGGTGTCGCTTCCCGCGGACCGCGATCGGCATGCTGCAATTCGGCTGGCGGTGCAATGGATTCGGGTTGAACCTCCGGGAACAAAGGCTCCGGCGAAACGCCGTCGAAATCGGCGACCGCGCTCGTTGCTTCCGGAACGGATGTCGGCCCGAGTTCGTCCACGATCGATCCGGCCAGACCGTCCTCCGGCCCGCCGCGCCGCCGCCGGCCGCCGCGGCGTCCGCGACGCCGGGGACGCCGCTCGCCGCCGGCCGCCTGATCGGTACGAACCGCGCCAGGCTGATCCTCGGCTTCTTCATCGTCCGCCTCGCCTTCATCGGCGATCGCGCCCGGCGCAGCAACCATGTCGGGTGCAACGCGCGGGGTCTCGTTGTTGTCGCGCGCGGGGCCGCCCTCGCGCGCCTCGCCGGGACGGCCACGCCGCCGGCGTCGCCGCTTGCGCTTGTGACCATCCGCATCGGCTTCGCCTTGGCTCTCCTCGCCAGCTGCGGCGTCGTCCACCAGCCCTTCGGTCTCCTCGGTTTCGACTTCCACTTCGACATCGAAGGGCTCGTCCTCGTCGAACGGTTCCTCGGTTTGCGACGGGAAAGCCGCAACCTGGGCTGCGAGCAGCGCCTTGGCGGCCTCCAGCGTATGCACCTGTTCGCCGCGATCGATCACGAACGACTGCTGGCCGCTCACGGTCGGATCGGCGATCACGGAGAGCGTCACCTTGAAGCTGTTTTCGAGATCGCGCAGATGGCCACGCTTGTGGTTGAGGACATAGAGCGCGACGTCGGTTCGGGTGCGCACCACGAGATTGTGGGTCGCGCCCTTCATGAGTATCTCCTCAAGACCGCGCAGCAGCTGCAGCGCCACCGAAGACACCGAACGCACATGGCCGCTGCCGCCGCATTGCGGGCAGGGCTCGGTCGAGCTCTCCAGCACGCTGGCGCGAATGCGCTGGCGCGACATCTCGAGCAGGCCGAAATGCGAGATGCGCCCGACCTGGATACGTGCACGATCCTGCCGCAGGCAATCGCTGAGCTTGCGTTCCACCGAGCGGTTGTTGCGTTTCTCGTCCATGTCGATGAAGTCGATGACGATCAGGCCGGCGAGGTCCCGCAATCGGAGCTGCCGTGCGACTTCCTCGGCGGCCTCCAGATTGGTCTTGAGCGCGGTATCTTCGATGTGATGTTCTCGGGTCGAGCGTCCGGAATTGACGTCGATCGAAACCAGCGCCTCGGTCTGGTTGATCACGATGTAGCCGCCGGACCGCAATTGCACGGTGGGCGAGAACATTGCGTCGAGCTGGCTCTCGACGCCCATCCGCGAAAACAACGGCTGGCCGTCGCGATATTGCCTGACCGCGCGCACATTCGACGGCATCAGCATCTTCATGAAATCGCGGGCTTCCTGATAGCCGGCTTCGCCGGCAACCTGGATTTCGTCGATTTCCTTGTTGTAGAGATCGCGCAGCGAACGCTTGATCAGCGAGCCCTCTTCGTAGACGAGGGTCGGCGCCTGCGACTTCAGGGTCATGTCGCGGACGGTTTCCCACATCCGGATCAGGTATTCGAAGTCACGCTTGATCTCCGGCTTGGTGCGCGAGGCGCCGGCGGTGCGCAGAATGATGCCCATGCCCTCGGGCACGTCGAGATCCTGCACCACTTCCTTCAGCCGCGAGCGATCCTGCGCCGAGGTGATCTTGCGGCTGATGCCGCCGCCGCGCGCCGTATTGGGCATCAAGACGGCATAGCGCCCGGCCAGCGAGAGATACGTCGTCAGCGCGGCTCCCTTGTTGCCGCGCTCTTCCTTGACAACCTGCACCAGCATGACCTGCCGGCGCTTGATCACTTCCTGGATCTTGTACTGGCGGCGCGGACGGAAGGCGCGCTCCGGCACCTCTTCCATGACGTCGTCGCCGCCGACGGATTCAACGACGTCCTCTTCGGCTTCCTCGCCGTCGTCTTCGTCATCGTGGTGCTCGTCGCCGTTTGGTGCTGCGGCCTGTTCGGCGTGCTCCGGGGGCGCAGCTTCGCTACCGGCGTGGTCGGCGTGCGGCGCGTCGTCGGCATGGGCGGCGTTTTCGCGCGCGTCTTCCTCGTAGGCGAAGGCGTCATGGGCCAGTTCTTCGCGGGCGCCTTCATCATGAGCTTCTGCGCCGGCCGGCTCGGTTACCCCAGACGCCTCGATTGCCGACGAAGCCGGCATATCCGGACGCCATTCCGTCGCGGAAGCCTCGCTCGCATGAGCATGGTCGCCATCGGCATGCTCATGCTCGTGGGCGTGATCATCATGGGTGTGATCGTGCTCATGATGGGCATGGTCGTCTTCGTGTGAATGCTCGGGCTCGTGACCTTCATGGTCATGATGGTGAGCATCGCCGGCATCGTGCTCGTCGCCGTGAGCCTGTCCTTGCTCGCCGTGAAGATGATCGTCTGGCTGATGATCATGGTCGTGCGGCAGGTCCGCCCGGGGGTGATCCGGGCCTGTCGTTTCCACGACGCCGCTCTGCACGCGGTCGCCATTGCCGCGGCGGCGCGCATTGCGGTGGCGCGGGCGGCGGCGGTTGGAGCGGTTCTCGGTCTCTTCTTCAGCTTCGCGATGGGCGCGTTCGTCAGCCTCGATCAGCGCCTGACGATCGGCGACCGGAATTTGATAATAGTCCGGATGGATTTCGCTGAAGGCCAGAAAGCCGTGGCGGTTGCCGCCATATTCGATGAAGGCGGCCTGCAGCGACGGTTCTACGCGCGTGACCTTGGCGAGATAGATATTTCCACGCAGTTGCTTGCGTTGGGCGGTCTCGAAATCAAATTCTTCGACTCGGTTGCCGCGGACCACAACGACCCGGGTCTCTTCCGGGTGGGTGGCATCGATCAACATTTTGTTGGGCATTTTGGAGCTCTTGGCGGCGGCGGGCGCGTATCACGGCAAGCGCATATGGCGCGGCCGGGTGACGCGACGGTCCACCTGATTCGGGGGTGAGGGGAAGGCCAAAACGCAAGCCTGGGCGCCCCGCCGAACGCAATCCCGGAGCAAAGCGACGCGCAGAGCTTTCGCTCCGCTTCGGCGCGATTCTTCCCAAGATCGTCGGCAACACAGTCTGGCGCATCAAGCGTCGGCCCGTCTGAACACATTGGCGGCAAAAGCGCCGCCTTGTCTGTCGCTGAAGGCCCGGCGTGGCGCCAAGGCGCTCGCCGGCCACCGCATATCGGCGCCTTGCGGCCCGGATAACCGGATACGCCGTTTCTGAAGCCGTCCCTGGAACAAGATGGTAACCTGGGACCGGACGCCGCTCGGGCTCGAAACCGCCGCTCCTTGTCAGCCGCGCGCTGCGCTGGCTGTGGAGGGATCGGAAAGACGCTGGAATCTCCGAGATTTCGAAAGTTCCGGCGCTGCACCGGGAGGCTGAACGCGACACAACCGGGAGTTTTAACCGTCAGCCCTCTGTACATACGTGGATTGGCCGCCATGTGCAAGAGAAGCGTCGCCCCGCGGCAACACTCTGCCTTATTCGCCTTCGGAGCCTTAAGCCGCGATTAACCCTGTGGTTCTATTGCGGTAAGAAGAGGGCTGCTCGGAGGCATCGAATCATTGGCGAGCCGCGCAAATCATCTTGTTTGGCTGAGATGGGCGCTGGTGTGCGCTGCAGCATTGCCGTGCGCCGGGCCAGTCATGGTGAGCGCCGCCGCTGAACAGCCGTCCGTCGCGGCCCAAGCCCCTGCGCCGGTCGCGGTGCCGGACTTCCCGATCGCCTCCGACGCGCGTCTGGCCGGCGACAGCAAGCAAACGCGCTTCGTGCTTGATCTCGACAAGGCCATCAAGTTCCATGCCTTCGCCCTGGCCGATCCGTACCGGGTGGTCGTGGATATCCCTCAGGTCAACTTCCTGCTCCCCGCGGGGTCCGGCACTGCCGGACGCGGGCTGATCAAGGCGTTCCGTTATGGCCTGGTGATGCCGGGCGGCTCGCGGATCGTGTTTGACCTGACCGGCCCGGCCCGGATTGCAAACTCCTACGTGCTCGACGCCGCCAACGGCCAACCGTCCCGGTTGGTGGTTGAACTGGAGGAAGTGGACCGCGCCACCTTCGTCCAATCGCTTGGGGCGGAAGGCCGGCCCGAACTGCGGCCCGCCGTCGCGGATGCCGCGGACGTCGCTGCCGCGGCGGCGGCCGCTGCGCCAAAGCCTGCCGGGGCAGCGGATTTGCGTCCCGTGATCGTGATCGATCCCGGCCATGGCGGTATCGACAATGGCACCCAGTCGGGTGGCGAAAGCGAAAAGAACCTGGTGTTGGGATTTGGGCTGGCATTGCGCGATCGCATCGAGCAGAGCGGCAAATATCGCGTTGTCATGACCCGGAGCGACGATACCTTCATCCCGCTCGCCGATCGGGTCCGGATCGCGCGCAATCAATCGGCGGCGCTGTTTGTCTCGATCCATGCCGACGCGTTGCCGCGGCGGGAGGGCGACGCCCAGGGCGCGACGATTTACACGCTGTCCGACCGCGCCTCGGATGCGGAGGCTGAAAGGCTTGCCGAGACCGAAAACAAGGCTGACGCCATTGGCGGGGTCAACCTGACCGAGGAGCCGACCGAGGTCGCCGACATTCTGATTGATCTCGCCCAGCGCGAGACCCGAACCTTCTCGAACCGGTTCGCACGGCTGCTGGCAGGCGAGATGAAAAACACTGCGCGGATGTACAAGCACCCGCTGAAATCCGCCGGCTTCAGGGTCCTGAAGGCGCCCGACGTGCCGTCGGTGCTGGTCGAACTCGGCTATGTCTCGAACAAAAGCGACCTCCAACACCTGGTATCGGAGAACTGGCGTTCCAAGACCGTTGGGTCCATGGCGCAGGCCATCGACGCCTTCTTTGCCAAGCGTCTGGCAACCGCTGGGCCGGCGAACTGAAAGGGAACCGTGCCGCCGTGGAAGCCCTAGTTTGGCCACAGCGGCGGCCCTATAAAAAAATAGCCGCGAGGTCTTCGGAATCGATCAAAGGTCGTTCTCGACCGGTATATTATTCGCCTGCAGTGAACGGCAGGCTATTCCGCGACGGTCTTCGTATTGGGGAAAACGCCGGCTGGACCGGCGCAAGGGTTGAAACGGATAGTCGATAATGCGCTTGCTGGTGCGGTTCTTGGGTTTTCTGTTCGCCGCCGGAACCGTCGTGTTCCTGGTCGGCGTCGCCGCCGTCGCAGGGCTGATCTGGCATTTTTCCAAGGACTTGCCGGATTATTCGCAGCTTCAGGATTATGAGCCGCCGGTAATGACCCGCGTCCACGCCGCCGATGGCGCGCTGCTCGGCGAGTATTCCAAGGAACGCCGCCTGTACCTGCCGATCCAGGCGGTGCCGAAACTGGTGATCAATTCATTCCTCGCCGCCGAGGACAAGAACTTCTACGAGCATGGCGGTATCGACTATTCCGGCATGGCGCGCGCCGCCGTGCTTTACGCGCAGAATTACGGTTCCAATCGCCGTCCGCAGGGCGCCTCGACGATTACCCAGCAGGTCGCGAAGAACTTTCTTCTGACCAATGAAGTGTCGTTCACCCGCAAGATCAAGGAAGCCTTGCTGGCGATGCGGATCGAGCGCGCCTATTCAAAGGACAAGATTCTCGAACTCTATCTCAATGAAATTTATCTCGGGCTCGGCGCTTACGGCGTTGCCGCGGCATCGCTGGTCTATTTCGACAAGTCGGTGAATGAACTCACGATCGCGGAAGCGGCTTACCTCGCGGCACTGCCGAAGGCGCCGGCGGCGCTGCATCCGGTGCGCAACCACGACCGCGCCATCGAACGCCGCAATTACGTGATCGATCGGCTGCTCGAAAATGGCTGGATCAAGCAGGCCGACGCCGACAAGGCCCGCAAGGAACCGTTGACCGTGACCAACCGGGCCAACGGTGCCCACATCTTTGCCGGCGAATATTTTGCCGAGGAAGTTCGCCGTGATGTGTTCGAGCGTTATGGCGAAAAGAAGCTCTATGAAGGCGGTCTGTCGGTGCGGACCACGCTTGATCCCAAGCTGCAGGTGATGGCGCGCAAGACGATGGCGGCGGGCCTCGTGAACTTTGACGAGGCGCAGGGCTGGCGGGGCGCCACCAGCAAGATCGACATAACCGGCGATTGGGGCGTGAAACTCGCCGATATCAAATCGTTGTCGGACATCTCGCCATGGCGGATGGCGGTGGTCTTGGAGACCAGCGAACAGTCCGCGCGAATTGGCTTTCAGCCCGGTCGCGAACTCGGTGGCGCCGTGGTCAAGGAGAGGCAGACCGGAAACATCACGCTCGACGGCGTCAGATGGGCAAAGGCCGCTGCCGGCCCGGCGCGGGGCAAGACGCCGACCGCGGTGTCGCAGGTGCTGGCACCGGGCGATGTGATCTATGCGGATCCCTTGATCAGCAAGGACGGAGCCGCGGTGGAGGGCCAGTTCCGGCTGCGCCAGTTGCCCGAGGTTTCAGGTGCGATGGTGGTGATGGATCCCTGGACCGGTCGCGTGCTGGCGATGGTCGGCGGATTCTCGTTCGACCAGTCTCAGTTCAATCGGGCGACGCAGGCCTATCGGCAGCCGGGCTCGTCCTTCAAGCCGATCGTGTACTCATCGGCCCTCGACAACGGGTATACGCCCTCGACGGTCGTGGTCGATGCGCCGATCGAAATCGATCAGGGGCAGGGCGCGGGCGTCTGGCGTCCGGAGAACTATTCGGCCGGCAAATATTATGGTCCGACGACGCTGCGCAATGCGTTGCGACTGTCACTCAACACCGTGACGGTGCGGCTTGCGCAGGACATCGGCATGCCCTTGATCGGCGAATATGCCAAGCGCTTCGGGGTCTATGACGAACTGCCGAATTACCTGTCCTATGCGCTCGGCGCCGGCGAAACCACTGTGATGCGAATGGTCACGGCCTATTCGATGTTCGCCAATGGCGGCCGGCGGGTGAAGCCGACGCTGATCGACCGCATTCAGGATCGCTATGGCCATACCATCTTCAAGCATGACCAGCGCGAATGCCGTGGCTGCGACGCGCCCGGCGGCTGGAAAAACCAGCCCGAGCCTCAGCTGATCGATCACCGGGAGCAGGTGCTGGATTCGATGACGGCCTACCAGATCACCTCGATGATGGAAGGCGTGGTGCAGGCCGGCACCGCCACCGCCCTCAAGGAGGTCGGCAAGCCGATTGCCGGCAAGACCGGCACCACCAACGATGAAAAGGATGCCTGGTTCATCGGCTTTTCGCCGGACATCGTGGTCGGCATCTATATTGGCTACGACAAGCCGCGCAACCTCGGCAGGAATGCCACCGGCGGCCATCTCGCCGCCCCCGTCGCCCGGGATTTCTTGAAGCTTGCGCTCGCGGACAAGCCCGCAGTTCCGTTCCGCGTGCCGGCCGGAATCAAGCTGATCCGGGTCGATGCCAAGAGCGGCATGCGCGCCGGGCCGGGCGACAGTGGCAGGACCATTCTGGAGGCCTTCAAGCCGGGCACCGCGCCGCCGGATAATTATTCGGTGATCGGCGTTGCCGACGCGGACGGCCGCCCGCTCACGGTGTCGCCGGATGCCGACCGCAGCATCATGCGCTCCGGCACCGGCGGGCTTTACTAGCGCAATCAGGGCAAACTGGCGTCGGCTCTCGTGCAGAAGCCCGTCGGGCCGATTGCGCTTTGCGCTGTCCGCCGCTACATCCCCTGCAGAGCCGTTCCGTTCCGATTGAATCGGAACGGAGGCTCTACTTCTTATTTGACGCGTTTTCTTCACGCGAACCGGTATCCAGCCCGGATCAAGTCAGGGGCAGGCTTTCGCCGGAAAACGCCTTAGTAATGCAATGGCGGCTCGTGCCGCAGATCAGAGAACAATATGCGTGCCGAAGTCGAACGGTTGGTGGAAGAGATCAAGCAGTCAGTCGGGCTGCTGAGGAGGCATCTTTGACGTCGATGCATCCACGGCGCGTCTGGCCGAACTGAACAAGCTCGCCGAAGATCCCAATCTCTGGAACGATCCCCAGAAAGCCCAGAAACTGATGCAGGAGCGGACCTCGCTGGAGGATTCGCTCGGCGGTATCGGCAAGGTCGAGCGCGAGCTCGAGGACAATATCGGGATGATCGAACTCGGCGAAGCCGAGAACGATGAAACCGTGGTGGCGGAAGCCGAGACCGCGTTGAAAGCCCTGAAAAAGGACGTCGCGCGCCGCGAACTGGAGGCGTTGCTGGGCGGCGAGGCGGACCGCTTCAACTCCTATCTGGAGGTTCACGCCGGCGCCGGCGGCACCGAGAGCCAGGACTGGGCCGCGATGCTGCTGCGCATGTATACGCGCTGGGCCGAGAAGCACGGCTTCAAGATCGAATATCTGGAAGAGACGCAAGGCGAAGAGGCCGGCATCAAATCGGCCACCATCCAGATCAGCGGCCACAACGCCTATGGCTGGTTGAAGACCGAAGCGGGCGTGCACCGGCTGGTGCGGATATCGCCGTTCGATTCCAATGCGCGCCGGCACACTTCGTTTTCGAGCGTGGCGATCTTTCCGGTGGTCGACAATTCGATCAAGATCGATATCAACAAATCCGATGTGCGCACCGATACCATGCGCTCCGGCGGCGCCGGCGGCCAGCACGTCAACAAGACCGAATCCGCCGTGCGGCTCACCCACATTCCGACCGGCGTGGCGGTGGTCTGCCAGGCCGGGCGCTCGCAGCACAAGAACCAGGCGCAGGCGTGGGACATGTTGCGCGCGCGGCTCTACGAAATGGAGCTGAAGAAGCGCGAGGAGCAGGCCGCCGCCGACCAGGCCGCCAAGACCGACATCGGCTGGGGCCATCAGATCCGCTCCTATGTGTTGCAGCCCTATCAGATGGTGAAGGACCTTCGCACCGGCGTGCAGACATCGGATACCTCGGGCGTGCTCGACGGCGACCTCGACGAATTCATGGCGGCGACGCTGGCGCAGCGCGCCTTCGGCACGACGCCGGGCGCCGTCGAGGATGTGGATTAAGCCATGGCGCACGTGGCTTTCATCGGTCTCGGACGAATGGGCCATGGCATGGCCGGCCGTTATCTCGACGCCGGTTTCACGCTGGCGATCTGGAATCGCAGCAAGGCCAAAGCGGAGGATTTGATCGCGCGCGGCGCGCGATGGGCCGCGTCGCCAGCGGATGCGGCCGATGGAGCCGATGCTGTCGTCAGCATGGTCGCCGACGATGCGGCGTCACGCGCGGTGTGGCTCGGCCAGGACGGCGCCGCCGGAACGGCCAAGGCCGGCACGCTGGCGATCGAATGTTCCACCGTGTCGTATGGCCACGCGCTCGATCTGGCACGCGAGCTTCGCGGACGCGGTCTCGTCTATATCGATAGCCCCGTCACCGGTCTGCCGGATGCGGCGGCTGGCGGAAAACTGACCATGCTGGTCGGCGCCGAGCCAGCGGACCTCGATTCCGCGCGGCCTTATCTCGCGCCGCTCTCGACGACGGTCCGGCATTTCGGCCCGGCCGGTACCGGCACGGTTTACAAGCTGATCAACAATCTGATGGGCGCGATCCAGATCGCGGGTCTGGCGGAGGGGCTTGCGATCGCCGAGCAGGCCGGTCTCGACATGAAGCTGGTGCTGGAGGCGCTTGAAACCGGCGTTGCCGCCAGTCCGCAGGTGATCCGGCATTCCAAGCGCATGGTCGCGCGAAATTTCTCTGGCCCGACCTTCACCGCTGCGCTGCGGCACAAGGATGCGGTCTACGCCGTGGCATTGGCCGAGAGCCTGTTGTCGAATGCTCCCTTGATGGGCCGAGCCGCGGTGCAGGCCTATGACCGGGCGAAGACCTATGCGCCTGATGACGATGAGGGAAAAATGATCGAGATCGCCTCGCGCCCCAAGGGCTCCGCCCCGTAAGGGTGCGAACCCCGGACTGTCACACCCCAACAAGCCGATGCTTGCATGCGTGCGCCTGACTTGCGACACTTGATCAAAATAAGTCGCCAGGCGGGAGAGAACGATGCCAGCCCGTATCAGGAGCCTGTTGGCGCTCGCGGCGTTTGCCGTGACGGCAGTGACGACGACGACGGCCGCCGCGCAAAAGAAATATGATCCGGGTGCCAGCGATACCGAGATCAAGATCGGCAATATCATGCCGTATAGCGGGCCGGCCTCCTCCTATGGTGTGATCGGCAAGGCGGAAGCGGCCTATTTCAACAAGATCAACGCCGAGGGCGGCATCAACGGCCGCAAGATCACCTTCGTCACCTATGACGACGCCTACAGCCCGCCGAAGGCGATCGAGCAGGCGCGCAAGCTGGTGGAAGGCGACGAGGTGTTGTTGATCTTCCAGTCGCTCGGCACGCCGTCCAACGCGGCGATCCAGAAATACATGAACGCCAAGAGAGTCCCGCAGCTGTTCGTGGCGTCCGGCGCCACCAAATGGGGCGATCCGAAGAACTTTCCGTGGACCATGGGCTGGCAGCCAAACTACCAGAGCGAAGGCCGCATCTACGCGAAGTACATTCTCGATCACTATCCGAACGGCAAGATCGCGGTGTTCTGGCAGAACGATGATGCCGGCAAGGATCAGGTCAAGGGATTGCGTGACGGGCTCGGCGACAAGGCCGGCATGATCATCGCCGACAAATCCTATGAGGTGAGCGACCCGACGATCGATTCCCAGATCGTCGCCCTGCACGATTCGGGCGCCGATATTTTCTTCTCCTGGGCAGCACCAAAGGGGTCGGCGCAAGCGATCCGGAAAGTCGGCGAACTCGGCTGGAAGCCGAAATTCTTCCTCGCGAACGTCTCGACATCGGTGGCCGCGGTGTTGAAACCGGCGGGCCTTGAAAACGCCAAGGACATCATTTCGACGGCCTACCTGAAGGATCCGACCGATCCGGCCTGGAACGACGATCCGGGCGTGAAGACCTGGCGGGCTTTCATGGACAAGTATTATCCGGAAGGCGACAAGACCAACTCCAACAATGTCTACGGTTATGCTGCAGCGCAGACCATGGTGCAGGTGCTCAAGCAGTGCGGCGACGACCTCACCCGCGAAAATGTCATGAAGCAGGCCGCCAACCTCAAGAATTTCTCGACCGAGATGATGCTGCCGGGCATCAAGGTCAACACCAGCCCTGACGATTTCTTTCCGATCGAGCAGATGCAGTTGATGAAGTTCGACGGCGAGGCATGGCGGCTGTTCGGCGACGTGATCACCGGCGAGGTCGGACATTAGAACCCTTTCCGTTCCGATCGAATCGGAACGGAGGCTCTATCTCCTTATTTTGACGCGTTTTCTTTGCGCGAACCGGTATCCACGCCGCATCAAGTGCGGGGCAGGCTTTCGCTGGAAACGCTCTAATAGGCTTTGCTGCGACCTTTTCAGCCCGCGGTCAGCCGCACGCCGGCGCGCAGGAATTTCTGCGGGTCGACCGCTTCACCGTCGATCCTGGTTTCGTAATGCAGATGCGGACCGGTCGATCGGCCGGTCGAGCCTACTGCGCCGATGACCTGTCCGATCTTGACGGGATCGCCGACCTTGACGCTGATTTCCGACAGATGGCCATAGCGGGTCGACAGGCCGTTGCCATGGTCGATTTCGACCATGCGGCCATAACCGCCAGCCCATCCCGCCGACACCACTTTTCCGTTCGCGGTCGCGCGCACCGGGTCACCCATGGCGGCGCGGAAATCGAGACCGGTGTGCATGGCGGGGCGACCGAGGAACGGATCGGTGCGGACCCCGAAGCCGGATGTGAATTCAACTTCGCCGACCACTGGCTTGCGATAGGGCACCAGCGCCAGCGTCCGGTTGAGGCGCTCCATTTGCGAGCGCGTGATGTTGATCCGATAGAGCTGGCGCTCGAAGGCGCCGGCGTCGGGCGGAAGTTTGACGGGAACGTAAGGACCGCCCATGCCGGCGCGCGGCGTCGCGGCTTCCAGTTGCGCCATGTCGAGGCCGAGATCGGTGATGACGCCACGCATTCGGCGCACGCGCGATTCGATGCCGTCCTCGACCGAGTTGAGCGCTGCCATCTGGCGCCCCTCGACCTGATCCAGTGAGGTCTGCAGGCGGACAAGCATGTTGTCGACACCCTGGATTTTCGCGAACCGGTTTGCAGGCGGCTTGACGGCTACCGGCGCACGCGATTCCAGCCGCGCCTCGCGGTCCGGAGGGGCCACGAAAATCGCAGTATCGCTGATCGGTGATGGTTTTGGCGTCCCCGACGTGGCGGCATCTGCCGGGTTGGTGCCCCGCGACGGCGATCTGATCGAGCCTGTGACCAGCGCGTCCGGAATGGCGCCCAGCGCCGTGGCGCGGGATTCCAGCGTGGTCTGACGACGCACGATCTGGTCGAGCTTCTGGTCGAATTGCTCCTGATCGAGCAACTGGCGGCTGGTGGTGCGATCGACCTTGGCGCGCAACTCGGCGATTCGGTCTTCATAGGCGTACTGCATCTCCGCCTGGCGGGCGAGCAACCGGGTCAGAACGTCGTCGCGGAATGCAAAATAGGTCGCGGTCGCCGCTGACCACATGCCCAGCACCGTTACCGTGCCGACCACAATCCAGAACACGACCGGCCCGAACCGGACCTGCTTGCCGGCGTGCACCAGGGTGTAGCCCTCCTGCGCCGGTGCCTGATGGGACGAAACATGCGTCGTGGCCGGGCGGCGAGGGTGGGTCCTGCCGTGGTCATGTGTATGGTGTGGGAGATACTCGGAATGATGACCGGAACGATACGACATCGGCACTCCCGCGCCGATCGGAGAACAGGTCCGTACGGCTCAAATGGCGGGGGTGATTTGACCTGCGTATGGTTAATTTTTCGAAAATGGAACCGGGCCAATCATGCGGCATGTGCCGCTGCAAGCACCTCGTCGGCGTGGCCGTCGACCTTGACATTGCGCCAGATTTTGATGATCCGGCCGTCGGCGCCGATCAAAACCGTTGTACGAAGGATGCCTTGGAAGGTTCTGCCATACATCGATTTTTCGCCCCAGACCCCGTACGCCTCCAACATCTCATGTTGTTCATCCGAAACAAGAGGAATGGAGAGCTGGTGTTTGTCACGAAAGGCTTCCTGGGTCTTCGGCGGGTCGGCCGAAACTCCCAGCACCGCGGTATCGCTTTCGGCAAATTTGCCGCGCAGGCGCGTGAAGTCGATAGCCTCCTTGGTGCAACCCGGGGTATCCGCGCGTGGATAGAAAAACAGCACGAGTTTTCGTCCGCTGAAGTCGGCCAGCGAAACAGCCTGGCCGCCGTCACGCGGCAGATGGAAGCCGGGCGCCTTGGCGCCCTCGGCCAGGGCGGGTTTGCCGCCGACGGGTGGCGCGGCTTTTGGCCGCTGTGCTGCGCTTGCGGACTGGCCTCCGGCCTTGACCTTGGGGGCCGCTGCCTTGCGTGACGCCGCGGGCGTCGCTCCCGGCGCCTTCACGGACTTCCTGGCTTTGCTTGACTTGTTCGCCGCCGCCCGGCCGGCCTTCGCTGCGGTCTTGGCTGACGTCACCGATCCGCCGCGGGTCACCTTCCCGGAGGACGCCTTGGTGGTTTTCTTGCGTGTTTTCTTGGACATACGCCTTCCTTTCGTCGCTTTCAGCGGATCAATCATTAGGCTATTGCGAGTGGTGTCCCGGCAAACTCGAGTCCAGCCGACCGCTGGGCAAATCTGATGGCCTTGGCGTAGGGTTGCAAGGAATTCGACACTCGACTCGTCCGCTCGTTGAATGCGCCCTTGGGCCGGATGACGAGTAACAGTATTAATCAAGGATTGGCAGCGATGCCGGCACAGGAGCGCTCGTTACGCATCGAGGGGCGCGACCTGGCTGGCGATCAATCTCACAATCAGCGCCGGCACCGAGAGGCAATGGCAGGGAATACATCGCCCCAGGAGTCGCATCCACGTGCTGATGTCCAACCCTCGCGGTTGGATGAGGCCGAGTGGGAGCAAGAGCATGACGAGGCGGCGGGGCATCGCGCGCGCCGGTTGCTGTCCAGATCGAACTCCAGCTTTCATCGGTTCGGCGATTATTTCGAGGCGGTGCGCCGATGGCTCGCGGGTGAACGCTGGGTAAGGCGGCTGGCGATCGTGATCGCGGCGCTGGTGGTGATCTTCGCCGGTAGCTTCGGCGGCCTCTGGTGGCGGCTCGGCGCCGGTCCGATCAATCTCGATATGGTAACGCCGTGGCTGGCCACTGCGATCGAGGAAAATATCGGCCACGGCAATACCGTCGAGGTGGGCGGCACGCAAATCGAGCGCACCGGGAGAATTCGTGTCGCGGTGCGCATCCGCGACATCATTGTCCGGGATCGCGACCACGTCATCGTGGCGAGCGCGCCGAAGGCCGAGGTGAGGCTGTCAGCCACCGCGCTGCTGATGGGACGCCTGCGCGCCGAGAGCCTCAATCTGGTGGACGCCGAGCTCGCGGTGCGAATCACCCCGGATGGCTATGTCACGGTTTCCACGGGCGATAACACGCGCCCGCTGGCCACCGGCGTCACGTCGAAAAGACTATCCGCCGGCGCGCCGCCGTCGGATCGATCCCCCTCAACGACGCCGCCGGTCGCGGCTTCCCCAACGCCCCCGGCCGCGGAATCCGGCACGACCGCGCCAGTTCCGGACACGCCAACCGGCTTGCTCGCCGGCCTCGACTGGCTCGACAGCCTGAGCCTGACCGGACTTGATGGCCAGAACCTCAACGAAATCGGTTTGAAGAACGGAGTGCTGATCGTTGACGATCAGCAGCGCGGCAACAAATGGAATTTCAAGAACATCACCCTCAGTCTTCGCCGGCCGAGCGGCGGCGGGGTGGCGCTCAGCGTCGGCGAAGAGGGCAGCCACGCGTGGTCGCTGCGCGTCGCGGTCGGACCTCAGGCGAACGGCGTGCGATCGGTGGATATTCGCGCCGACAAGGTCGCGACCGCCAATATCCTGCTGGCGCTGCGGTTGAAGGATCTGACCTATAGCGCGGATTTCCTGCTGACCGGCGAACTGAAGGGTGAACTCGGCCGGGACGGCCTGCCGACCTATTTCCGCGGCAAGATTTTCACCGGCGCCGGAAATATCATCGACAGCGATACGCCCGATTACCCGATGGCGATCGATTCGGCTGAAATGAGCGTGGAATGGGATTCCGGCCGGCGCGTGCTGTTGGCGCCCCTCAAGATCGTTTCCGGCCAGAACCGGATCACGCTGCTGGCCCACCTTGAGCCCCCCAACGACAACATTTCCGATTGGCAGATGGGTTTCAGTGGCGGCACCATCCTGCTGGCGGGAAACGACAGCGAACCACCGCTGATCTTCAATCGCATCGACATCGGCCTGCGCTTCGATACCGAAAAGCGCCGCGTGTTGTTGACCCAGGCCGACATCAGCAATGGCGAGATCGGCGTCGCCGGAACCGGCAGTATCGACTATTCCGAGGAACCGCGCCTGACGCTCGGTTTCGCGGGAACGCCGATGTCGGCATCCGCGCTGAAGCGGATGTGGCCAACCCTGATCGTTCCGGAGGTTCGCGAATGGGTGATCGATCGGGTCGAGCGCGGGTCGATCCAGCGCATCGAGATTGGTGTCAACTCGCCGGTTCACAACCTGTCGCGAAAAGGCCCGCCGATCCCTGACGACGGCCTCGCCGTCAATATCGTCGCCAGCGGCGTGACCTTGCGGCCGGTGGATGGCTTGCCGCCGGTCGGCGACGCCGACTTGAAAGCCCATGTTACCGGCCGTACGGCGACGGTGACGATCGGGCAGGCGACCGCTGATACGCCCGCCGGGCGCAAGCTCAACATCAGCGATTTCGTCTTCGAGGTGCCGGATATGGCGCCCAAGCCCTCGCCAGCCCGGGTGAGATTCCGGATCGACGGCCCGGTGCCGGCGGCCGCGGAGGTTCTTGCCTCCGACCGCCTCAGCGAATTTGCCGGCACCCTGATCGACCCCAATTCGAGCAAGGGAACGATTTCCGCCATGGTCACGCTGGGCTTGCCGATCAAGCGCGAACTGACAAAGGCCGACACGACCTATGCCATCACGGCGGATCTGAGCGGATTTGCCGCCGATCGCCTGGTGATGAATCAAAAGCTCGAAGCCAACACGATGAAAATCGTTGCCAATAATCAGGGTTATCAGGTCAAGGGTGACGTCCGGATCAATGGTCAGCCGGCTTCGCTGGATTATCGCAAGCCAAGCGAAGGCGATGCGGATGTCAAACTGCAGGCGACGCTCGATGATGCCAGCCGTGCAAAGCTCGGATTCGATCTTGGCCCGGCGGTCAGCGGCGCGATCCCGATCAAGCTGATCGGCAAGATCGGAGGTCCCGACCATGAAAGCCGCGTCGGCGTCGACGCCGATCTGACCGCCTTGAAGCTCGACAATGTGCTGCCGGGCTGGGTCAAATTGCCGGGCAAGTCCACCCATGCCGTCTTCAACGTAGTGCAGAAGCAGCAGTCGACCCGCCTCCAGGACATTGTCATCGATGGCGGTGGCGTATTGATCAAGGGATCGCTGGAGGTCGACCAGAACGGCGACCTGATGAATGCAAACTTCCCGACCTATTCGCCATTTGAGGGTGACAAGGCCTCGCTGAAGGCGGATCGCGGGCCCGATGGCGTCCTCAAGGTGGTGATGCGCGGCGATGTGTTCGACGGCCGCGGCTTTCTCAAATCAGCCATTTCGGGCAAGGAGACTGACGCCAAGAGCAAAGCCAAGAGCGTCGATCTTGATGTTGACGTGAAGCTCGGCGCGGTAGCCGGCTTTTACGGCGAGGCACTGCGCAGCGTCGATGCCAAGATATCGCGACGCAATGGAACGATCAAAAGCCTGGCTTTCACCGGAAAACTCGGACGGGATACGTTACTGACGGGAGATTTGCGCGGCCGTTCGCAGGGCCGCGAGGTGATCTATCTTGAGACCAGCGATGCCGGCGCATTTTTCCGCTTCACCGACACGTACTCCAAGATGGTTGGAGGCCAGCTTGCCCTGGCGATGGATCCTCCGGCGGCAGAACCGGGCCCAAGAGAAGGGCTGATCAACGTCCGCGACTTTTCCGTCAAGGGCGAAGCTTCGCTTGACCGGCTGGCGGCCGGCGTGCCGGCCGCCGCACAGGCCGGCGTCATCTTTTCGCGGTTGCGCGCGGAATTTACCCGGCAAAACGGACAGCTGACGATTCGGGAGGGTGTCGTGAAGGGTCCGACGATCGGCGCCACCATCGAAGGCAACATCGATTACGCCGGCAATCAGGTCCGCATGAGTGGCACGTTCGTTCCGATGTACGGGTTGAACAATATGTTCGGCCAGATTCCGATTTTCGGACTGTTCCTCGGCGGCGGCAGCAATGAGGGGCTGTTCGGTGTGACCTACGAGGTCGTCGGCTCCCCCGGCCAGCCGGTGCTTCGCGTCAATCCGATTTCGGCGATGGCGCCGGGAGTCTTGCGAAAAATCTTTGAATTCAATACCGGCAAGCAGAACAACCAGATCGAATTCCCGAACAACTGATCGAAATTTGCCGTCGTCAGTCCCGCAGCGCCGGTACGATCAGGAACGGAATCATTCCGAGGATCACGGCTACCAGCGCGAACGCGAGCAGCGGATTATAACTGTGGGTCCAGTCGTGGATCAGCCCGCCGCTCCAGGAGCCGAACGCCGATCCGAGGCCGCTGCCGATCGAAATGGCGCCAAAAATGGTTCCGACCCGCTCGCCGCGAAAGAACTTCATGGCGGTTGCCGAGATCAGCGGACCGCGTGAGCCGATCATGCTGCCAAAGCACACGACGAACCCCGTCAGCATCCAGAAATTCGGATACCATTGCAGCAGCCAGAGCATGACAATCCCGATAATCGATAGCGCGTAGCTCAACAGGACGGACGGCCTTCGGCCGATGATGCCGTCGAGCGAGGTGACGCCGAGCATGCCGAACAGCAATACGACGCCGCTGAAACCCCAGGCGGTCGCCGCTTGCAGCGGGGGAAATCCGGCATCGATCAGATAGGCAACCACCTGCGGTGAAATCGCATACATCCCGATCGCGGTGAAAAAGAACGTGGAGAACAATGCCCAGAAGGCGTGATGGCGCATTGCCGCCAGCAAGGTCCAGCCTTCGTCGGCGAAGTCGGCCGCGGCGCTCCTTGCGAGATGTGGCGAACCGGTGGAGAACAGGCGCCATGGCAGCAGCAGCAGCGGCAACAGCAGAAGGAGTGTCGCACTGCCGAAAATCTGATAGGCGCCGCGCCAGCCGAGCTGATCGATCAGGATTTGCGATGCCGGCAACAGGATCAGCACGCCCGCGCCGGTCGCGGAATAGACGACGGCCATCGCGGTCGGCAATCGCGGCCCGAACCAGCGGCCGAGCAGGATCGAATTCGGAACGTTGCCGATGAACGCAATGCCGAAACCGACGCACAGGCCGAGGCTTAACTGGAATTGCCAGAGCTGTTGGGCGTGGGCGGCGATCAGGAACGCGCCGCCCAGCAGCAGCAGTCCGAGCGAATAGACGGCGCGAGGCCCGGACCGGTCGAACAGGCGGCCGATCAGCGGCGACGCCAGTCCGCCCGCAAGGGCCGCCAGCGAATAGACCGAGACGACCTGCGCACGGTCCCAGCCGAAGCTCTCCGAGATCGGCTTGAGGAAAACCGTAAAGCTTTCGCCGAGACCACGGCCGATCACCGACAGCGCGAAGCAAAGTGCCAGCACGTTCAACGCCACGCGCGCCGGCTTCAGCCGGGTTTCGGTGTGCTCGGGCGGCGAATTCTGATCCATGACCCAACGCTCTTGGCCGCGATCGGACGCAAAACCGGAACCCCGGTTTTGCTGATCGCGCTCCCAAGGAGCGCGTTTCGGCCTCGACGAGCAGGGGTCTTGGGCGAATGCGCCTATGCAGGCTTGAGCAGGACATGGCGTTTCCTGCCGAGCGACAGCTTGATCACGCCTTCCGGCGTGAGGTCGGCGAGCTTGAGCATCAACTTCTCGTCGGTGACCGCAGCGTCGTTGACGCGCAGACCGCCACCCTTGATCTGGCGGCGCGCCTCACCATTCGACGTCACGAGGCCGGCCTTGACGAACAGCGCCAGCACGCCGGCGCCGGCTTCGAGTTCGGCACGGGAAATCTCCACGGTCGGCAGGTTTTCGGCGATCGCGCCTTCCTCGAAAGTCTGTCGCGCGGTCTCCGCCGCAACGCGCGCCGCATCGGCGCCGTGCAACAGCGTGGTCGCGGCATCCGCCAACGCCTTCTTGGCTTCGTTGATTTCGGCGCCCTGCAATGCGGCCAGCCGCTCGATCTCGCCGAGCGGCAGGGTCGTGAACAGCTTGAGGAATTTGACGACGTCGCCATCTTCGACGTTTCGCCAGTATTGCCAGAAATCATAGGGACTGAATGCGTCGGCGTTGAGCCAGACCGCGCCTTGCGCGGTCTTGCCCATCTTGGCGCCGGACGCCGTCGTGAGCAGCGGCGTCGTCAGCGCGAACAATTGCGGCGTTCCCATGCGGCGGCCGAGGTCGACGCCGTTGACGATGTTGCCCCACTGGTCCGAGCCGCCCATCTGCAGCCGGCAGCCGATCCGCCGCGACAATTCGACGAAGTCATAGGCCTGGCAGACCATGTAGTTGAACTCGATGAAACTCATCTCGTGCTCGCGCTCGAGGCGCAGGCGCACGGAGTCCATCGTCAGCATGCGGTTGACCGAAAAATGCCGGCCGATGTCGCGCAGCATCTCGATCCAGTTCAGCTTGGTCAGCCACTCGGCATTGTCGAGCATGAGCGCGTCGTTGGCGCCGGATCCATAGCGCAGCACCTTGGCGAATACGCCGCGGATGCTGGCCTTGTTGGCTTCGATTTCCTCGAGGCTGCGCAGTGCGCGCGATTCGTCCTTGCCGGAGGGATCTCCCACCATCGTGGTGCCGCCGCCCATCAGCGTGATCGGCTTGTTGCCGGTCTGCTGCAGCCAATGCAGCATCATCATGGTCAGGTAGTTGCCGATGTGCAGCGACGGTGCGGTGCAGTCATAGCCGACATAGGCGATCGCCTGGCCTTTGGCGGCAAGCGCGTCGAGGCCGTCGAAATCGGAGCATTGATGGATGAAGCCGCGTTGCTGCAGCACATTGAGAAAATCTGATTTAAATGCAGTCATTTGTGTGCGATTCTGATCATTCTTGCTTCACGGTATTTTCAGGGAATTGCGGAACCATCGTGGAATAGGGCTGCCGCCGGCGTGCGCGCTGTGGCATTATAAGATGTGTCTGTTTGACACAAGGTAGTCTTCTTTTGGCCTAGCATTTAGCTACCAGAACTGCGATTTTATCCTGTAAAATCCGACTTAACATGTGTATGTTCGGACATGGCAGGACCTCAGAGGACATTCTGTTGGTAGCTATATGGTAGCTGAAACGGGAACACAGCGTGCAATTCACAGAAGCGAACGTTAAAACCTACAAGCACCCCGACAACAAGCTCAACTACACCCTGTGGGATGAAAACCTGCCGGGATTCGGCTTCCGTGTTCAGGCTGGCGGCAACAAGGTCTACTACGCTAAATATCGGATGGGAACCAAACAGCGGTGGCTCAAGATCGGCACCGCTCAGAAGACGTCGTTGGAGGCCGCCAAGAAACTAGCCAAGTCGTTTTTTGAGTCAGTCCAAAAAAACATCGATCCGGCCAATACGAAGGCCAAGGCAACCGCCGCAGCGGCTCAGACATTCGGTTCCGCGATCGAAGGCTACATTGAGCAGTTGGCAACGGACCAGCGCTCTGCGGCCCATATTAGCCGGTGCAAGTCCTATCTAGAAAAATCCTTTAGACCTCTGCACACCATCGCGCTGGCTAGCATTGACCGTGCGACAGTATCGCGAGAGTTAAATCTAATTAGCAAACGCGGACCTGTCGCAGCTAACAGGGCGCGTGCCGTCCTGTCGGCGTATTTCAATTGGTCGATTGCGAATGGCCTTTGCGAAAACAACCCGGTCGATAAAACGACCAAAAATAAAGAATATGACCGTGAGCGAGTGCTTGTACCTAGAGAGTTAAGGGCCGTTTGGCTTGCCCTCAAGGATGATGACTACAGCAGAATCGCTAAGTTATTGACCCTAACTGTTCAACGCCGTGACGAGATTGCCCGACTGGAGAGAAACGAAGTCAACTGGCTTGAAAAACAGATTGAACTTCCCGGAAGCCGAACCAAGAACGGACGGCCTCACATCGTGCCGTTGTCGCCGCCTGCTTTGGCAATCTTGAAATCGGTTGAAGGCGACGGCCAGTTCTTTTTTTCCAAGCGTAACAACTGGCAGAGCGATAAAGACCAACTCGATGAACGGTGCGGCGTTTCGGATTGGGTAATACACGATTTGCGGCGCACCGGCTCAACCGGAATGGGCGACATAGGAATTCAGCCGCACGTTGTTGAAGCCGTCTTGAATCACGTCAGCGGTTCGAAGGCTGGCGTTGCCGGTACTTACAACAAGGCCATGTACCTTAAAGAGAAACGTGAAGCGCTCAATAAATATGCCGAGTACGTCTTAACGATTGTTAGTTAGTTAATGCAGGGTCGCGCCTGCAGCATTTTTGCGGGCGGGGCGGGCCGTTATCTTTTCTAAAATATGGGTGTCAATCTCTGACTTTACCCAACCAATTCGGTGTTGGCCGATTTTTACCCGCTGGGGAAACTCACCGTTATCTTCCAACCGGGCGATGTGGCGACGCGTAAACGGAATGCCTTTTACGCTTTTCAGTTCTGCGAACTGAATCAATTTGTGTCCCATTAATTCTCTTCCTTTTGAAATGTAAAAGCCGCCAGCTAAATCGCTGACGGCTTGCTTGGTTGGCCTTTCCCATGTCAGTTTGCGCCGCACACTCGAAGACGCTGGCGTCGAATTCATCCCGGCCAAGGGCGGGAAGGGTGTTGGTGTTAAGACTCCGAGAAGGGCCAGCCTAAGGGGCAAAATCATATATTTCTTCGCCCGACTCGTCTAACGGCTGGCCGCCGTCTAGCAGATCGAAAGCCCGGTCTACAGCGATCTTATCCCAGATGGTACGGCCATGGATTTGTTTGGGCTTGGGCATCTCGCCCTCCGCAACCATGGTATCCCATAGCGAGAGGGAAACGCCGATGTAAGCAGCGGCTAGCCTGCGGCGAAGACCACGCGGCCAGTGTGGCGTAGTGTCGTTAGCCGGGTTCATTTTCATCTCCTATTTGATTTTTATTCCGCTTGAGGAACCCTGTCGTTGCTTCTGCGTTATTCGAGCGGAGGACGGAACCGCATCCCGGCAGTCCCGATTAAGGTCATGCGGTGTAACGCCCGTTTGGCCTTAATTTTTTTGACAGGCTTGAGATGACCGGCGAACAATCCAGACTGCTAAAAGCCGACGACCGCGTTCAGTGGGATAAAAGTGGGATAAAAGTCTCATTGATCGCGGCACGATCAGCGAAGCTGACTGGCGAGGCGTCACAGTAAAATGGGACGATGGTCGCGCCAACACAATTTATCACAATGACATGGCGCAGATTGATCGGGTGCCGATGCAATAATTCGATGAGTTCACTTACTCATCCCTTTTCAATTTCCGTTTTCCCCAATGTGTCTCTTTGCGCTCTGAATTGAATACCAGCTCAACGTGCCGGTTCAATGCTCGCATCATTCCAATCCGCGCGAACATCGTTGGCCCGTTTTGTTCAGCGACTAAGAGCAACGCTTGCATCGCGGCTTGCCATTCATCGGCTTTGTGTTCCGCCTTTGGCAACTTCGTTATGTAGTTCGCGGCGTCGCGAAGCGTAACCAACGGCTTGCCTTCCTGCACCGGAATAGGAATACAAATTGGCCCATCAATTCGCCACCCGTTGCGTTTTTTCCCATGCATGAGCGGGGAAATGGATACACGACAAGATGTTTCAGCGTGGCGTTCAGGGACGGATCGACCGACCGATTTTCACTCGACAAAGCGCTAAGTGCTGCCGCGAACCAAACCAGCTAGCAGAAAAAGTAAAATCGCATTAGTCGTGATCCGCGATGTACTCCGCAAATGTCACCGCTTTTATGCCGTCAATCTTTGAATACTTTTTCTTTCCCTTCTCATCCGTGACGACAACTAGGCCCTCGCAAGTGGCCACTCCGGCGATCTGCCATTCTACAGCCTTGTCGTATGGCCCCTTCCAACCGAAGGTCGCGTTCGCGTTATCCGCTATCGCAACAACTGACTCTCGATGCTCTTCGGACAACGGCTCTCGCCTAAAGTCCAACTCCTGAAACGCTTTGGCTTCGTCATCGTAAGCGGCGTTCATTTCATTCCAAGCGCAGCTAAAAATTCGTACCTGTCCGCCTTCAATATCCGCTGCCGGAATGGCAAACTCGTTTGCAGAAGCTTGGCTCCACGCAAGAAGTCCGCGGACGTCGAAGGTGTAACAGGTGTTCTTCTTAGGCATCTGCGCCGTCTTCGGCGTCGCTGAGGGAAGCGAGAGGGGCGTTCGTCAGATAGTCTGCTTGATACTTGGGTTTGATTCCTGAAATTCGATAGAATTCATAGTCGTCAATCCTATCTTGCTTGAAGGCGGCAGAATACGCCTCGGCGAAGCGCGTTCCGTATTTGGAAAGCTTATACTTCCACTCTTCGACCCGTCGGCCGCCCTGCTTCTGTGCATAGTCGGGATTAGTGTTCGCCTTGAGATATGAAATCCACTGTGCCACAGCGGTCGTTTTGTAGTGACCCGTTTCGACGAGCCGATATAGACTTGCCGTGAGAGACAGCTTGATCGATGAAGAAAATTTACGGAGTTGTTCAAGATTTAAGCTATCGCTCTTTATGGTCTGAGCGGCGACTGCCTTGACAAGTGATTTAGGTGCGAGAAATTCGGCTGCAAACTGGTTGCATTGCTGCTCGACATTGTTTCTGATTATCTCCGGGTCTGAAACGCCGGTTAGGTTTAATTTGCAATGGTAGACTTCGTGAGCGAGTGTGAAGAGCCGCCGTGCCGGGATTTGCGAGGTGGTATTTATGACAATGGAATTGAATTTTGTTTTGCTTGTTAGGGCGAGGCCGATTCCGTCTTCTTGGGGAAAGTGCATCTGAAAAACAAACGTATCGCACTCCTCCACCTTCCGTCTGATATGCGCGTAGAAAAGGCGGGTATCCTTGAAGTCGATTTGGTCTGCCTCGGAAAGTTTAATGATATCTCGAAAAGCTGAGGCCGCCTTCGACGGAGTCTTGTAGGCCTCCAATTTGCTGAACAGACTGTTCGAAGGATTGACTTGATTCTTGATCGCAGGATCGTCCTGCACCTGCCGAGCAAATTCTATTGCTCGTATGGTAGCTCGTTGGTATCCGTTGGGGGTTGGTTTCGCTAACCTGAAGTCTGGAATGCTTTTCTCAGGAGTCAGGTTCTCGGCAAAAAGATAGAAGTCCGGCACAACTAAAGCCGACGCTAATTGCTTGATGACCCCTTCCTTGCGCTTGGGTGGGTCAACGAGCCATGCCGTGAGTTCGTTCTTTGATTTTTTCAACCGGCGCGCAAGTTCAGTTTCACTGATTCCTCGCGCCGCGAGGATGCGGTCAATATTGTTTCGGAGTGTAGGCACGAGCTATCCCAAAGGTGATTCTTATGAGTTTAAGCGACTTCTCTAGCGTTTTACAACTAGGAGTTGGCTTACATGCAGGAACGGCCCTGCTTCAGCCGATCCTTGAGTTTGCGAGTACGCCGATTGTTGCACGCGCCGAACGTCTAGCGCGGATCGCCGAACTTCGCGTTGACCGCCTGCGGCGCACGGGAAAGCCACACTCTCGGGCGGAGACATTGCTTAATGATCTAAATGACATAAGAGGTCTGCTGGCGCTCGACCGGGTTCTGTTTTTTCAAGAGTACAAGATTGCTGCGAGTGCGAATGCGGTTTTCGCGGCGGTTCTGTATGGTCTATTGTCGTGGGCGGCGTTACACCCAGATCGCGGCGTCGGTCCGCTCTTGGCAACCTGCTTAATCGGACTCAGCATGGGGCCAGCCGTCGCTTCGCTTGCAATTCTATGGTGGAGGTGGCGGACTAACACGTCTTCAATCGAAGAGAAGCTAGATACCTTTCAGAAAGACATTAGGAATTCGTAGTCGGCCCCTAGCCATTAGACAGTCGCTCCGTCGTCAACGGAAACGCTCGATTTAACTGGTTCTGAGGTAGCATCGCGGTATGCGGCACGTCCCGCCGTTGTGGCGGGTTGCTTGGGTAAGGCCAGGTATTGGTCGGGCACTAATGTCGGGTCGTAAATCTTGGTTCATTTGGTTGTTTGCCCTATACGATATCGAAATAGAAATTGTCGCGGCGCTTCGAAATTGAATCGGTCGCCGTGCTGGTTGGACGTTCTTCCGCAAATATTTCGCGCACGCGCCGTATGGCTATGGAAATGGCTTCGGACACTTGGTCCGCGAGGCTGCTATTGATTGTTGGCATTTGTACCCGTGCCGCGAAATCGCCGCGTGTTGATAAATAAGATTGGTATGCTAGAAGCCCGGTTCTCACAAAAAGGAACCGAAACCGAAATGGCTAAGAAATCAGTTAGGCGTGCTTGGACGTCGTCAGACGTGCGTGAACTAAAATCACTCGCGAAGAAGAAAGTCGGCGTATCTAAAATATCGAAAGCTTTGAAGAGAACGGCGGGTGCGACCGCTGCTAAGGCGCATGTGCTGGGCGTTTCGTTAGACACGCGGGGTTGACCTGCACGCGTTGGGAATGAAAAAGACCCGAAGTGTTTTTGCACTTCGAGTCTTCTTCGCGAGCGAACGGCTCGCTACCCCCCATTAACTGACGGGCGGCTGTAGCTCTTTTGACGCAATCCAATTTTCCATCTTTGCGTATGACCGATATTGTTTCGCCCTTGCTAGCAAAGCATCACGTTCCGACCCCGGCTGCATGGCATCAGCCTGCGCCGAACATTGTTCGGCCAAGCGTTCGTAATCACGCTGTTTCATTGCGTCCCCCGACGATTTAACGAACATGAGTCTAGCCGGGTAATAGCGGCAGAAATTTGCTAGAATTGCAGCGGGGAGATTTCGGCCTAGAAGTATTTGGCTGCCGGGTCTTCGTCGTCCTCTTCCTCTGGCAATGTGATCTTGGATGCATCCACTGGCGTCGCACCCATCTGCGAGAGACAGAGTCGCAAAAGATTGAGGCCATTGACGCTGATATCTTCATTCGCAATCAGCTTGCCCAAGAGTTGCGCGGCGATACCCATAACGGCGCGATGGGTGCTATTGAGCCAAGGGATTTCTGATGCAAGCGTTTGCCAAGCTTCAATCTGACTGGCGTTGTTCATCCACCTCGGCGGTTTGCCGAGCGGGTCTTTCACCGTTGGCTCTTTCCTGTTTTCAAAGCGTTTCTTGTCATGTAAAGTCCGGCCAGTAGCTTTTGCCTTGGCCAACGGCACGCGATTGCGCGGCATTGTAAAATTCCTAAAAATTGTTTTTTTGAAAAAAAAGTCTCAATTGCGGATGCGAGTCCATTGAGGCCATTCGGTAAAATGGCCGACGTGACCCTAAAGAGTTGACCGGCCCCCTTGGGGGGACCGGGAACCTACAACAAACGACCGCGTTGCCCTCTGTTGTAGGAGGTTCCGCATGAGTAACCACCGAACAGCACTTTTGATCTTCGCGGTCGTGCTGGTAGTTGAAATCACCGCAGCATTCGTGACTACACTTCACGGTGTGGATACGACGCGAGTCGCGACAAGTGAGATTCCGCCCGGTGTCACCGGGTTGTCTCAGCCGCACGCGCCGCTGGATAGGGCACCCGGTAGAGCGGTGCAGAACTGATTTGCCGCGTGTCCATGCCGGTTCGGCCCGTTAAATCGACCGACATGGACAGCAACGACGAACGCTCACATTCCTAAGATATTGCGACGTTCGGATTGTAGCTGTTCGATGTACGACGATTGCATGTGATTGCTCTGGTCCATTGTCGGCCAATCGATTTGTACGGACTCACTACCCAACAACGAAAGGCGCTCTTCCAGCGCGATTAACGCGATGCTGCTAGCTTTCACTTCTCGAACTTTGCGGGACACCTTGTATATGGCGTTATAGTCGTGAAACCTTTTGGACCGCGAACCAGCAACCGGCTTGGGCGTCACGGTCGTATCCACGAGAAATGCAAACGCGTTTTCTCCGGCCGCGCCGTTCTTGACCAATGAGATTTCGCGCAATCTCGCGCGGCTCACCACACGCACATCATGACCGGCTATCGTTTTGGTGCATTCTTCAAGGATATCGCACCCAAGCGACATTGCTTCTCGATTGCCAATCTCGCACAAGCGAGCCGTGACGTAGCCGCGTTTAGCCTGTTCCAGATCAAGTCGAAATTGAACTCCGTCGTCATCAACGATCAACGTCAAGCCATCGTCGGTCGAGGCGACCGCTGTTTCTAGCTCATGGTCGATGCAGAATGAAACAGGATAATCGTCAACGTCGCCGAACGCATCCGGCTCGATCATTATTAAACCATTCTTGTACCAAAACGGTGTATCGAACTTGACGATCTGGCCATCTAGGGCGCGGTCTTTGACGCTGCGGAAAATCGCGTTCCTATAACCCCCGCGTTGACAGCGTTCGTAACCATTGCGCCCGCGTTCGAGCGTGCGCATGTCGCGGTCGGAAACTAAAATAGTCACAATTAAATTGCCTTAGGTACTACAGAATGAGAAATGAAACCAGCTTCCGCGAATTCGCGCAGGCCATAGCTGTAATTTGCGCTCCGGTCACGCGGATCGCTAAGACCCGCCGGGGTAATACGTAGCGCAGAGACATTTCCGCCTGCCTCGTCGATCAGGTCCACGAGTTCAATATATTTTAAATGCTCCTCTCGAAGCGCAAGAAACGCCTTTGCGAAATTGTTTCCGAGCCGCGTGACTTCCGGTTTTACGGCCTCAAGCATTTTGTTACTTGCCGTGCGTGTTTCTTTTTGAATCTCCGCGCCGACAATGCTCATTGCCGCACCACGATCGTCTATTTTGCGTTGATTCATGGATAGCTGCTCAGAGTCAGATAACTTAATCGTCATAGTGTTTCTCCAAGCAACTGCCGTGCTCTATATTCCTGAGAGTTTCCGGGATCAGCCGTGCCTTTTTGCAGCCGGGCGCGGATGACCGCGCATTCGGCTTTGAGGTTGGTAATTTCGACGTGCAATTCAGCCTTTTTTGCTTGAAGCATTTTAAGACGCGGGGAGAAGGAATTTAACGGTGGAATGACTTTCAATGGACTAGCCTTGCATTAACTGTTGAAACGATCTGTCCAAGGTCAACGATGATCGTTGCCTCTTGCAGATAAGATGAAATATCTTGGTCGGCCTGCAGATTGATAATCTTGCCGATGCCGTCCGTGATTAGCAAAAGCGTTTTGCCTGAATCGAATTTCTGGCCAAGATCACGGCCGCGCTGCGGTTTGACGAACAGTTCAGCAAGGTCCATCGCTTTCGTGGGCGGTATGAACACTTTGGTGAGTGCGTCCCATATGGCGATGACATAGATCGTGGACAGCCCGGCGAGACGCGGCCTGCCTTTGCCCGGTTTCGGTTCCGGGATTTTGATGACTTTGCGGTCAAGATCACGGGTTAGCACTTCAATCGAAATGCCTGTCGCCTTTGCGACGGCGGATACCTTGTAGCCATCAGCCATCAAACTGAGTCCGTAAAAAACAAAACCTCATAATTGGTTCCTCTAAATAAATGAAAAGGGGCAACCGGGGTGGGGTGACCCCGGCTGCGTGGAAAGTCGCTAGAGCGGTGAGGCTCCTACTTACATACGGGCCGAGTTTGCAAAAAGGGACGACTAGGCTGCGGTCTTGTCGATCAAGACCGAAAGAGACCTGCCAGCGGCTAATAAAAGGGATTTTCCCTGCCGCTCTGCCGTCTTCCCCCGGAACCCGAACGCTTCGCCAATATCTTGATAGTTGGAGGCGTGGATAGCGGTATCTAGTACCTTGGCATCGTCCGCAGATAGTTGACTCGAATGTCGCTGCGTTCTTGGGTTTTTACAATCCACTCATCGGCTGATTGATCGTTTCGATAGTCGTCGCCACTCGACGTGATCTTGTGACCGATAAACGAATCCGATACTCGTCGCGACCCGCAGGGCAGCGCGGGCCGATTATCGTTTAACAGCATCGTCGGTGGAATTCCGCCCCGTTTGACGTACCGATGGGGCAGTGCGTTCAACAAATCTGCAAAGAACTGATTTGAACTATCAATATCCTCTTGCTCCTCATCCGGCCCCAATGGCGCGCCAAAATCGTCGACAGGAAGGAAACCATCCGTGTGAGGGCCAGCGTTCCAACGGAGTACCGATCCTCTGGTAGGGGATATATTCTGTCCAGCACCTACCGAATCTTGTGTCGCAAAGCGAATAGTTCCTAAACGGGCAATCGGGCGCACGTAACCATTCAAAGGTGGGCACGCCTTGTAGGGTTTGCCGTACTCAGCATCAGGGCCAGGTATCGGCACCTTGTCGTTGTAAATGCGAGTTTGGAACTCAACTCCTTCAACAGCGGCCATCAATTCATCTTCGCTCGGCCGGATAACGTGTTCGCATTCGGTTGACCGTATTGGTGAACGCGGTTCGTCATCTTCCTTGTCTACGTTATTGTCGTTGTCGGCCATCATCCAATTAGTCGAAAGCGGCTGAACATCGCTATTTATGTGCCGCCAAAAAAGAAGGCATTGCAGTTCGCTTGACAAATCGTCATGGCGCGGCTTTGCAGAGCGTCGAGGTTTGGGGGGAAAAATATCTGAATCATTCGGCGGCGCGGTCTTCCGCCATTCGTTGTAGGCCGCACGAAATTGGGCGGGAGTTCGATCAATCATTAAAACCTCACCAATAGCGCCGGTAACCCCGGCAAAAAATATCCCGCCACCGTTAGCCGGTGGTCAGGCGCTTAAAATAAATTCGTTCAGGCCGCTTGCTGGCGGCCGGTGCCTTTCGGGTTAGTTGATTGTGTTGAGGACGGGCGCATAGATGCTGACCGGCCTCGTCCTTCGCACCGCCTTAGAGACGCCATCACGCTCGCGGGTGAGGCGAGGGCGCAAGCCGGTTATTGGTTTTGGTCGAGTAGTGCGCCTACGAAATGCGAGGCGATGGAACTTGATTCAAAACGCCGGCCGATTCCTCGACCGTAGGTGGGTTGTAGAGAGAAACGGTACAGAAGTCAAGGTGGCTGCAACTTTTATCCTATGGCGTCAAATCACAATCACGTGATAGTCCCGGAATTGGCCTAGCGAGGCCGCTGGTACGCCTTCCCATAACTGGCACCGATGTAAGGTAGGGACCGAACCAACGCGCCGCGTGGGCTTAGGCCACCCCGGCAATAGGTTTGGGATTGGCCAGATCGGCGAGCTTGGTCGCGACCTCTGCCATCGTATTCTCTGCGGTATCCAAGCCGGTTCGCGAGGCGAGCATGGGGCTGACGTTGCGGAGGGCTTCGTATGTCGTGCCGTGAACAACGGGAACGAGACGGTTAGCCGCGAGAAGTACCGAAAGTTCTTTGTCGGCGATGCTTTCTGTTGGCAGGCGGCGCAGCAGCGCTGGGGTCACTAGGACAATTCCGATCCGCGAGTTAGCCAAGCCCTTGTCGATAGCGCGGAGCAAAGGCACGCCGAGGCCAACGTCGTTCTCGCTGAACCAAACCTTGACACCGCGTGACACGAGCAGATCGTATAGTTCCTTGGCGGCCCCCTGTCGGTCGTCCCAAGCGTGGCAGAGGAAGACGTCCCGAAGGTCAAGGGACGCTTGTTTTTCGACGCTCTCGCGGACCGGCTCAAGCGCCTGCACCTCGGCTGGCGTGTACAGTACGGACGAACCGGCTCGCGACCATCGCGCCCTTACACGGCCGCCCGACCCGCCGCTGCTGCTCCGGGCGGCACCGCTGCTCCCCGAAGAAGGATAGTAAGACGGGGCGGGGGGCGAGTACGACCGGTAGCCGCTATAGCTGGAGCGGCCATAGCGGCTACCACATGCGGGGCAGTCCGCTGCCGCAGCCGCTGTGCGGTGGCCTCTTACTGGTGCTGTGCATCTAGCCATGCGGCTTAAGATACCGGGTACCATCGCCAATCTCAAGCGCTAGTAGCGCAAAGCGACTTCGCCACCCTCGGCTGTGGCCGGTTTTCCACCATTCTCGGTCCTTCGAACCAACCCAACCGAACCGGCCACGGTACGTCCGCGCGGCCAATTCGATCCATTGACCCCACCACCGGTAATTCACAACGAACTGACGGTGGCAGCGACGGCCCGGCTTCCACCGGGCAAGAAGGTTGTGAGGTAGGAGCGGCAACTACATTGGGTCGCCACCAATTGCATACGCAACACCTATCCTGCCAACCTGCATTGATTGGTCGAATTGCGCCTGCCGCTGGTAGGTTTGAGTTCCAACGAACGTACCGAACGATTGATAGTTGAACTGGCCGTTGGAATTGTGAGTACCGAAGTTGGTATATCGGTATTCAGCCCTTACACTCCAGTTCGCGCTTAATTTCCGCTCTATGCCTGCGCCAGCAGTCCAACCCGCTGCCATGTAAAATTCTTCGAGCTGATAAAACGAATTGTCAGCGAGGTTGCGGGCCTCGAATTGAGCCAAGGTCAAACCTCCAATTCCGTAAACGAGTGTCTTCTGATCCGCAAGAAAACCAGCGCGCAAAAGCGCGGATGCCATCCAATTTGACGAAACCTGCGGGCGGAAATCTTCGACCGCAGTTTGTCCTGTTGGCCCCGCTGCGGTGAAATAATTATAGCTTCTAGTGCCAGACGAATTAAAGTTCAGATCAGACACCGTTGCTTCAAGTTGAGCGCCAACGACGAAGCGTGAAACTTGGAAATTCCATCCGCCAAATAAATCGATCATCGCGCCTCCGCGATGTCCGGCGCCGGAGGTGTCAGTCATATTCTGGCCGTTTATGCTGAAGGGGTATGAGTTGGACGGAAAGTTCGCGCTGTATTGCTCGTTGGATGTTACCTTTGAGCTAGTCACACCACCGCCTGCCGATGCCCCCCAATACGCTCCGGTCCAAACCGGTGCTTGGACGGTATTCGTCTCCACATTCACAGCGTAACTCGCATAGCTATTTCGTGCCGGAGATGAAGTTGTTGAAACTGATTTGAGCTTTTCAGTTGCGGCCTTGGCCTGATGCCGTGCTTCGGCAATTTCGTTACGATATTCCGTATTCTTTGTTTCTAAAGCTTCTACACGCGCTTCCAGCTTTCGCATCATTGCTAGCAGTTGATCGTCATCGGCTGAGGCGAGCGCTCCTTTTGGTAAAAGAAAAAAAACAAGTCCCATCAACAAAGGTAAACCAAGATTTTTGCCCATTGTGCGCCCCCTGTAAAAGAACCCTTAGCCCGGCCGCACGTTATCTGGAATGGGTGCGCAATCAACCCGTCAACTGGTGCATTTATGCAACTATGGGTTACAAATGAAAATGCCCCGGCCGCACTAGATAGACGGCTTAAGCGGGGCCGGTGAGTGACTACCCGAGAGCCGCGTCATCAAGGCTCGCCAAACGAAACGCCGCGACAGGCGGGCCGCGCTGGTAGCCTGCCGGTTGATTGAACCGGCAAGCCATTATCAACGAGCTCGCGCTTCGATAGGCAAGTTGACGGTGGCAGCGACGGCCCGGCTTCCACCGGGCGGCGGTGCTTCCACCGCCACGGGGGGTATAAGGGGGGTTGGCAGCACACGCGGTGGAAGGCGGTGGAAGCCGGTGGAAGGTCGGTGGAAGCTATCGGTGGAAGGTCGCTAGTAGAACGTCGGCTGGCCAGTTTCGACAAGCCGCGACCGTTGCCGAGACGCTGGCCCTTCCGTTACGACCTTGATGCAGCCAGTGTCCAAGAGCCGTTGCATAGAAGCGGCTAGCTTGTCTTTGCCGTGGCCTTTGGCCTTTGGGTGCTTCGCCATCTTGGCTGGTGCATAGGTGGTGCCCGGTACAATTCCAACGTTCTGGCCCTGCAGCGTGAATATGCGGAGCAATTCCAGAAACAGTTTATCGACGGTCGAATTGACCAACAATTCAACAACGGGATCGTCGCCAGTGTCCAAGTCGTAAACGCCGTGGTTCCACCGGATAGCTATCTCTTCGCCGACCTTGCCGTGATTTGCTTTGACGACTTTCAAAATCCTGGCATCGGGAGACGTGGTTTGCAGATAGAGCCTGCTTCGCACGGAATTGTTCCAAGCTGTGCTGCCCGACGTCCCTGTACCGCTGGTTAGGCCGGTAAGGCTGGGATGGCTCAACAGCAAAACCGCGCAATCATATTCGATTGCAAGGCCGCGAAGCATCGAAACAAATTTCCGAACCTGAGAGCGGTTGATTTCGTCACCACCGAACACGTCGGCGCTCGGATCGATGACTATCAATTTCGGTCTCAACGCCTTCGCTTGTGCCTCAAGTTTTGCGAACAGAGCCGTTGCAGTGATAGTTCCTTTCCGGTCCGGCTCGGCAAGCACGGCGTCCGAACCGGCCATAGGGATCAGACGGATGCCGTCCAATTCCGACAATTCACGGCCAGCGCTCTTCACAATCGATTTTAGCCGCCTGTGCAGTTCGTCGGCTTCGTCCTCAGCACCGTAATAGAGACAAGGGCCGATTGAGACGTCTCTTCCGAACCATTGTGTTCGGAGCGATGATGCTGCGATTAGCTGCATGACGATTAGGGTTTTGCCTGAACCGCCGTCACCGCTCAAATTCGTGACGGTACGATCCGGAATGAATCCTTCAACGAACCATTGCCGTTCCGGCACTGATTGACCTTGCCAGTCGCGGGGATCGATGACGGGCAGGGGGCTGAGTTGACCACCGTAGTTATGGTTGGCCGGATGAACGAGCGTCTGACGCAACGAAACCGTCTTCATGCCTCCACCTCGAAACTCACTTTGTTTAAGGCGATTGCATCTGCATTATCGTAGTCAAGAAAATGCCGCTGTGCCGGATCGGTGAAAACGTACTGTGCAATTTCCCATGCATGTTCGATATCGTCGCCAACAATACCGGACGCCTGTTGAAGCTGCGGGAAAAACGCCTTGGCAAGGGGCAAGATACCTTCGCAGTTGGCTAGCAGCCAATTGATGGGTGTCTTGTACACCCGTATCGGGCTTCTATGGTTCTTGCGATGCGCGGCGGTGCTGCCAACGTACTGGCCAGCGCCGGTCAGACAACCCCATATGCTGTGATCGTGCCGGGATACGGCTAGAAGATCAACAAGCCTGCAGCCATCTGAGACCGGTAGAACAATGGCCAGTCCACCGGCATGTGTCGGTGTGAACGTCCAATGGTAAGTGTGGTCGCTAAGGATTCCTAATTCGAAGTGTCCGCGCATCATGACGGCTTGTTCAAGGATTGAGCATTCCGAAACGTCACGAAATTTAAGCCAAGCCTGTGCCCGGTTTCGCGGCAGTTCGGCTGGCGGATCACCTCGCGTTTTCGCGCTCGTGTTCGCGGGCGACCAGATATGGGATAGCCGTATTGGAGACCTAGTCGACTGTGCATGAGCAGCGAAAAGTGAATCGACGTCGACGTTCGACCGCCAATAAGGAACGGTCGGGTCGCGATCATAAAATGACATACTATTTTTCGATTCTACTTACGCAGCGAGACTCGCAGGCGACATCTGACGGAGGACGAGTCTTATGAAGGCGTCGAAGCCTTTTGATTTGTGTGCAAACCCGACCAAACGCGCCGCCCGAAATAAGTCATCGCGCCAAAATTGAGAAGCCCATGCGTAGTGCGGCTTTAGATCGGCCCATTGTTCGTCCGTTAAGCCGGAAGCGTCGACGGCCAGTTGCTCAAGAGTTTCGGACGCCTTCAAATTACGCGGGTCGTCGAATTTGGCGAGTGCCGTCTTTCGCCATTCGGCCGTTCGTTCCAAGATGCGGACCATAGATTCAATACAGTCTTGCTTGTTGTCGTTCAAAGTCATGTTTTCTGTGTTTTCTGTTGTGACCGCGTAATTGCGGCTGTGATGCACACGAAAAATCCAGCCGTGTGCGTGCTGTTTGGATTGTCCGGGACTCCGGACGATTGTGTCCGTCACTAAACGGACATTCTCGATGTTGCGGGACAGCAACGTCATAAATGTTCCGCCATTCGGAACCCAAGTTCCGACTCCACAAAATCGCCGTTTTTGATTTAGTCTTGTCTTACCGGGGCAGGGGTATTTCCATCTCGGACAAATTTTTACCCGGACGGGCCGCTGGCAATCGTTAGCGGCCCTTTTTTGTTGGACGCTCGGCAAGCAAATCCACAACGATCGCGCCGTGCGTGACGCTGAAAGGGAAGAGCCATGCCGGGCTGGCGCAGCGCAGAAAATCTAGCCTTTGAACCTCCAGCCGCTAGCCGCGACCTAATGTCAGGGCAAGCTAAGGAGGCGATCATGTCTGATTGGCACGACACGATGGTCGATAGGCCGGAAGCTGATGGCGCGATTTACGCGACGGGCTGGACGATCAGCGGACTCGCCGTTCTGGCCGTGATCTTCGCGGCATGGGTGTTCGCGATCTAGCGAGACGCGCGAACGGACTCGCCTTCGCTCGGCGGTGTCGAGCGCAAGGGGCTACCGATTGGAACTTACGCCCCCCTCCGTCGGTGGTTCTGCGGCCCCAGCTTGCCCCCACGCTGGGGCCGTTCCCTTTATTGCCACCGGACAAATGAAAGAGGCCGCCTCAGTTGGCGGCCTTTCATGCATCAAAGGTCCGAGAATATCAGTCTACCTTCCGGCGACGCTTAACCAGCCAATAAACGCCGTAGCCGATAGCGAGGATCGGAAGGCCAGCCCCTGCAATCGGCCCGGGCGCTCCCTTTGTGTGGCCGGGTGCATTATCGCAGTTCCCTCCGCCATTGCAGGCTTTTGCAGACGGAGGACTTACCGTCAGAGCTAAGGCCAAAGCTGCGGCAGATAGGATACCAGAGGCTATCTTCATTGATTTTGCTCCAAAGGTTTTCTCACCAACAATCTCCAGACGTTAAAAACAAAAGCTTGGAGGGTCAAACCCCGGCTTTCATTGGCATTGGGGCATGTTGCCGCACGATGCACCGAGATGGGCGGCCGACCAATCAACCCCGTCACAACAAGAAACAGGAGTTTGGTACGTATCGTTCGTCGACGCGCTTGAACGCGGGATCAAGCGCTACGGCGAGCAAATAATCAGCGGTGAACGACCCTGCATGTCCGCTCTTCATTCTCCGCCTCGATTTCCTCAACCATACAAATTGGGCCAATGCCGGATCAACCCAAAAACATCTGCCCGACCCTCTCGGGAACCACTGAGGTTTAGCAGGGATGGAAAGGGGCCAGTTCCGTCCGGCGCATGAGAACGCTTCGCGAACCAGTCCGATGTTCGCCGGGCCAAAACAATGCTAAACTGCATGGAACCGCTAAATCTCTTGGTAGCTATATGGTAGCTAAACCGGTTTTTTAGCTACCAAGAACGCCGATAAACTCAATAAAGAGTATGTTTCATTAGTGTTTTCGAGTTTGCATCGGTGGCTAGAATTGAGCCTGTTTGACACAAGCTGGGCGTCAGGGGCAGGCGTCACGAGGGCACCACGACGATGATGTTGACGGCGATCGGTCTGATGAGCGGCACCTCGCTCGACGGGGTCGACGTGGCATTGATCGAAACCGACGGCAAGCGGGTGAAGGCGTTCGGCCCCTCCGGCTACCGGGCCTATACGGATAAAGAACGCGGGTTGCTGCGTCAGGCCCTGACCGAGGCCATCCATCTGCCGCAGCGCGATGCGCGCCCGGGCATCCTGCGCGAGGCCGAGCGCGCGGTGACCGTTGCGCATGCGGAAGCCGTGGCCTCCTTCACCGCGCAAAACCACCTTTCGTGCGAGGATATCGACATCGTCGGTTTTCATGGCCAGACCGTGCTGCACCGGCCGGCGCAGAAAATGACGGTGCAGATCGGCGATGCGACGGCGCTGGCGAAGGCAATCCATATCCCGGTCATGCATGATTTCCGCGCCGCCGATGTCGCCGCCGGCGGCCAGGGCGCTCCGTTTGTACCGGTCTATCACCGCGCGCTCGCCCAGTCGCTGGAACGCGAGGGGCCGATGGTCGTGGTCAATATCGGCGGCGTCTCCAACATCACCTATGTCGACGGCGCCGATACCCTGATCGCCTGCGATACCGGGCCCGGCAATGCGCTGCTGGATGACTACGTATTCCGCACCATGGGCCAGCCGTTCGATTGCGAGGGCCGTCTGGCTGCGCAGGGAACGGTGGACGTGGCCTGGATCGTTCGCGCCCTGGAACACCCGTTCTTTGCGCTGCCGCCCCCGAAATCGCTGGACCGCAACGATTTCGCCGGGCTGAAGCTGCGCGAGATGCCACCTCCCGACGGCGCGGCGACCCTGACCGCCTTCACTGCCGAGGCCATCGCCCGGATCGCGCCGCTGTTGCCGAAAGCCCCCAACAGCTGGATTGTGGCGGGCGGCGGCGCCCGCAACCTGACCATGATGCGGATGCTGCGCGAGCGGCTGGCGCCGGCAACAGTCGAGGCTGCCGATGCGCTGGGCTGGTCGGCCGACGCGATCGAGGCGCAGGCCTTCGGCTTTCTGGCCGCGCGGGGCTTGAAAGGCCTGCCGCTCAGCTATCCCGCCACCACGGGCGTGCCGATTCCGATGACCGGTGGCGTGATCGCAAGGCCCTGATTGGCGGGCCCTTCGCGCCGGCCGGCTCAGCGAACGTTGGCGAGCCGCATGTCGAGATAGCCGGTCACGGTTTCCATCAAAGGCTGCAGCTTGCCGTCGAAGAAATGATTGGCGCCCGGGATGATCTGCTGGTCGATCACGATGCCCTTTTGGGTCTTCAGTTTTTCGACCAGCGTGTTGACGTCCTTGGGCGGCACCACGGCATCCTTCTCGCCATGCACGATCAGGCCTGAGGACGGGCAGGGCGCCAAAAACGAGAAGTCGTAGAGATTGGCGGGCGGCGCGATCGAGATGAAGCCCTCGACCTCCGGCCGGCGCATCAATAGCTGCATGCCGATCCAGGCGCCGAACGAGAAGCCCGCGACCCAGCAGGCGCGCGCTTCCGGGTTGATGGTCTGCGCCCAATCGAGTGCGGAGGCGGCGTCCGAGAGTTCACCGGTGCCGTGATCGAACGAGCCCTGGCTGCGGCCGACACCGCGAAAGTTGAAGCGCAGCACCGAAAATCCGCGATGCGCGAAGGCGTAATAGCACTGGTAGATGATCTGATGATTCATCGTGCCGTGAAACTGCGGATGCGGATGCAGCACCATCGCGATCGGCGCGTTCTTCTGCTTCGCCGGGTGATAACGGCCTTCGAGGCGGCCTGCGGGGCCGGTGAAAATGACTTCAGGCATCAAGGATCCCTTGGCAAAATCGACCGCCTTCGTGCCGGCTTCATCTGGCGCTTTCGCAAATGAAGCCTGGCTAAGAGAATGGGGCGGATCAGGCGTCGTCTGGCTTGGGCGAACGACGCGCGGTGAACTGGTGGCCGCGTTCTAGCATGAGGCGAGGGGCAAAAAGCAAGCTTCTTGAACATCCGAAAGCGCATTCAAGGCGTTAGCGATCCGATTGCCGGAAGACGGCGCGATCGCCACTTGTCATAAGACGCGCCGAGGCCCACCGGCCGCACCGGCGCTTGAAAACCATCTCATTAAGGTAATATGATACTCAATGCCTGACCGGATTTATCTCGACTGGAATGCGACGGCCCCGCTTCGTCCCGAAGCGAAGCAGGCGATGGCTGCGGCTTGGGAGCTCAGCGGTAACCCCTCATCCGTCCATGCCGAAGGCCGCCAGGCCCGCGGACTGGTCGAAGAGGCGAGGGCCACGATAGCCCGCGCGGTTGGCGCGCCGCCGCGAAATGTCGTCTTTACCTCTGGAGGAACCGAGGCGAATGCGCTTGGCCTGACGCCGGGGCTTCGGCGAGGTTCAGGTTTTCCGGTCAAAAGACTGTTGGTCTCGGCGATCGAGCATGCTTCGGTGCTTGCGGGCGGCCGGTTCCCGGCCGAGGCGGTCGCCGCCGTGGGCGTTACCAGCGCCGGCCTGTTGGATCTGGATCGCCTGCGCGCGATGCTCGAAGGCGGTCCGCCTGCGCTGGTGTCGGTAATGCTGGCCAACAATGAAACCGGCGCGGTGCAACCGGTGGCGGAGGCGGGTGAAATCGTGCATTCGGCCGGTGGATTGCTGCATGTCGATGCGATCCAGGCATTCGGAAAAATACCGTGTGATATCAGTGCGATGAATGCCGATCTGGTGACGCTCTCGGCGCACAAGATCGGCGGCCCAAAGGGGGTCGGTGCCCTGGTTCTGGCGGAGGGGTTGCCGGGGCCGGAACCGCTGCTGCGCGGCGGCGGTCAGGAACTGGGACGACGGGCGGGGACCGAGAACGTGGCGGGCATTGCCGGATTCGGAGCCGCGGCCAAGGCAGCCATGGCGGTGCTGGAAAGCGAGGCCATTCGGCTTGGAGATCTGCAAAACCGGCTTGAAAATGGCTTGCGGCAGATCCCGGGCGTGATCGTGTTCGCCGACGGGGTCGCGCGGCTGCCGAATACCACCCTCTTCACGTTTCCGGGACTGAAGGCGGAGACCGCGGTGATCGGCTTCGACCTTGCAGGAATCGCAGTTTCCTCGGGTTCGGCCTGTTCTTCGGGCAAAGTGCAACCATCGCACGTGCTGAAAGCGATGGGATTTGGGCCCGAGCTCGCTCAGGGCGCGGTGCGGCTCAGTATGGGCTGGTCCACGGTGGATGCGGACGTCGATCGCTGCCTTCAGGCTTGGCGAAAGCTCGCCGACACCCTACTTAGAGGGGTGCGACGAAACACGGCTTGAATGGTTCTAAGCAGGTGATTTCGTCCGGGAAACATCGTAATAGTGTTTCAGATTTGATCCACCGCGGTCCTTGAAACCGCGAGCGGAGGAAGAGAATGGCGGCCGTACAAGAGACGGTCGATCGGGTTCGCCGGATCGACGTCGATCAATATCGATATGGATTTGAGACTGTTATCGAGTCGGACAAGGCTCCAAAGGGGCTGTCAGAAGACACCGTCCGGTTTATTTCCGCAAAGAAGAACGAACCGGCCTGGATGCTGGAGTGGCGGCTTGAGGCGTATCGCCGCTGGCTGACCATGACCGAGCCGAAATGGGCGCGCGTCGATTATCCCAGGATCGATTACCAGGATCTCTATTACTATTCGGCACCCAAGAAGAAAGAACTGGCCTCGCTCGACGAGGTCGATCCGGAAATTCTCAAGACCTACGAGAAGCTCGGCATTCCCCTGCGCGAAGTGGAAATACTCGAACATGTGGTGCGCCCGGAAGGCGAGCGGCGCATCGCGGTCGATGCGGTGTTCGATTCGGTCTCGGTTGCGACCACTTTCCAGAAGGAGCTGAAGCAGGCCGGCGTGATCTTCATGCCGATCTCGGAAGCGATCCGGGAGCACCCGGAACTGGTGAAGAAATATCTCGGCACGGTCGTCCCGACCTCGGACAATTTCTTTGCGACCCTGAATTCGGCAGTGTTCTCCGACGGCTCGTTTGTCTACGTGCCGCCGGGCGTGCGCTGCCCGATGGAACTGTCGACCTATTTCCGCATCAACGAGCGCAACACCGGCCAGTTCGAACGCACCCTGATCATCGCCGACAAGGGCGCCTACGTCAGCTACCTCGAAGGCTGCACCGCGCCGCAACGCGACGAAAACCAGTTGCACGCCGCCGTGGTCGAACTGGTCACGCTTGACGATGCCGAGATCAAATATTCGACGGTGCAGAACTGGTATCCCGGCAACTCGGAAGGCAAGGGCGGCATCTACAATTTCGTCACCAAGCGTGGCGATTGCCGCGGCAACAATTCAAAGATCTCCTGGACCCAGGTCGAAACCGGCTCCGCCATCACCTGGAAATATCCGAGCTGCATCCTGCGCGGCGACAATTCGCGCGGCGAATTCTATTCGATCGCGATTTCGAACGGGCACCAGCAGGTGGATTCCGGCACCAAGATGCTGCATCTCGGCAAGAACACCACGAGCCGGATCATCTCCAAGGGCATCGCCGCCGGGGTCTCGCAGAATACCTATCGCGGGCTTGTCACCGCGCATCGCAAGGCCACCGGCGCGCGCAATTTCACGGCCTGTGATTCGCTCCTGATCGGCGACAAATGCGGCGCGCATACCGTGCCGTACATCGAAGCGAAGAATTCGTCCGCGCTGTTCGAGCATGAGGCGACCACCTCGAAGATTTCCGAGGACGTGCTGTTCTATTGCGTGCAGCGCGGGCTGAGCCAGGAGGAAGCCGTCGGCCTCGTGGTCAATGGCTTCGTCAAGGACGTGCTGCAGCAACTGCCGATGGAATTCGCGGTCGAGGCGCAGAAGCTGATCTCGATCTCGCTGGAAGGATCGGTTGGATAATTCCTCATCCCGCGGAGGCCGTCTGGCGGCCGTCTCGCAGGACTGAAACGAATAAGAAACGAAAATGTCGGCCGCGTTCTTCGAGACACGTCTTTGGCGCTGCTCGGGACGCGGGACAAACGAAAGACGGAAGAGCGTGATGCCATTGCTTGAAGTAAAAGACCTGCAAGTCCGCGTCGAAGAGCGCGAGATTCTCCACGGGCTTTCGCTGACCGTGAACAAGGGCGAAGTTCACGCCATCATGGGACCCAACGGCTCCGGCAAATCGACGCTGAGCCACGTGATCGCCGGCAAGCCCGGCTACGAAGTCACCGGCGGCGAGATCCTGTTCAACGGCGAGAACCTGCTGGAGATGTCGCCGGACGAGCGCTCTTCGAAGGGCGTATTCCTGGCGTTCCAGTATCCGGTGGAGATTCCGGGTGTCGCCACCATGACCTTTCTGCGCTCCGCGCTGAACGCCCAGCGCAAGGCCCGCGGCGAGAGCGAATTCTCCACGCCGGATTTTCTCAAGAAGGTCCGCGCGGTTGCCGCTTCTCTCAACATTCCGCAGGACATGCTTCGCCGCGGCGTCAATGTCGGCTTTTCGGGCGGCGAGAAGAAGCGCAACGAGATTCTGCAGATGGCGCTGTTCGAGCCCAGCCTGTGCATCCTCGACGAGATGGATTCCGGCCTCGACATCGATGCGCTGCGGGTCGCCGCGGACGGGGTCAATGCGCTGCGCTCGCCGGATCGGGCGATGGTGGTGATCACGCATTATCAGCGCCTGTTGAATTACATCGTGCCCGATGTCGTCCACGTGATGTCGAAGGGCCGGGTCGTCAAGAGCGGCGGCAAGGAACTGGCGCTGGAGCTCGAGGCTTCCGGCTACGCGCAGTTCGAAGACGCCGCCTGAACGATCGGGCCGGGCAAACGGATTTTGGTATGAACGTCGCACTGGTAAGAGCTGAAGCAAAGACGGAAACCGCACTGAGCGATGCGTTCGCCATCGTGCGCGACCAGCTGCCGGGCACTGGCAAGGTCGCCGAGGCGCGTCAGCAGGCGTTCGAGGCTTACGAGCGCTCCGGACTGCCGCATCGGCGGATCGAGGATTGGAAATATACCGATCTGCGCGTGCTGATGCGCGAGGTGTTACCGCTGGTGGCGCCGCCGGACGCAGCGGCGCTGTCGCGCGCGGGCGCCGCATTGAAGCTGCATGCCATCGCGGGCGCGCGCCGGCTGGTGCTGGTGGATGGGGTGTTTGCCGCAAAGCTGTCCGAAACCGGCAGTCCGGAAAAGGGACTGGGCATCCGCACGCTGCGCGAGGTGCTGGAAGCCGGCAATTCTGCGATCCACGCGCAAGTGTTCGCAACCGGTAGCTCCGATCCCATGGTGGCGCTCAACAGCGCGATGATGACGGATGGCGTCGTGATCGAGGTCGCCGATGGCGCGGCGCTTTCGCAGCCCCTGCACATCGTTCATATCGCCAGCGGCGCACAGCCGTCTGCGATGTTCACGCGCTCGCTGGTGAAGATCGGTAACGGTGCAAGCGCGACCCTGGTGGAAAGCTACATCGCCGCTGAGGGCGCCAAAACCTATCAGGTCCATGACTCGCTGGTCCTCGCCGTCGGCGACGGCGCGCGGCTTGATCATGTGCGTTTGGTCGAAGATGGCCGCGAGGCCTTCAACATCTCCTCGTCCGTGGTGACGCTTGGGGCAAAATCGCATTTCAACACGTTCGGCATGACCAGCGGATCGCATGTGAGCCGGTATCAGGCCGTCATCGCCTTTGCCGGCGAAGGGTCGCGGGTCGAGACCAACGGCGTCAATCTGCTCAATGGCCGCCAGCATGCTGACACCACGCTGTTTCTGGATCATGCGGTGCCGAATTGCGCGAGCCGCGAGATCTTCCGCGCCGTCGTCGACGATCGCGGCCATTCAGTGTTTCAGGGCCGCATCATGGTTCGACCCCGGGCGCAGAAGACCGACGCCAAGATGATGACGCGGGCGCTGTTGCTGTCCGACGAGGCCGAGGCCGACAACAAGCCTGAACTCGAAATTTTCGCCGACGACGTGACCTGTGGCCATGGCGCCACCACCGGCGCGCTCGACGACAGCCTGCTGTTCTACTTGCGGGCGCGCGGGCTTTCCGAGAAGGAAGCCCAGGCGCTGCTGATCCAGGCGTTCGTCGGAGAAGCGATCGAATCGATCGCCGATGACGCCTTGCGTGAACTTGCGATATCGGCAGCCCAGCGCTGGCTCGCGGCACGAGGTTGATCATGCACCCAGCAGTCTCAAATGGTTCCTATGACGTGGCCCGGGTGCGGGAAGACTTTCCCGCGCTATCGCTGCAGGTCTATGGCAAGCCGCTGGTCTATCTCGACAACGCGGCGTCGGCGCAGAAGCCCAATGCGGTGCTCGAACGCATGACCGAGGCCTACAAGAGCGAATACGCCAATGTGCATCGCGGGCTGCATTATCTCGCCAATGCGGCGACGGAGGCCTATGAAGGCGGCCGCGCCAAGGTCGCGAAATTTCTCAATGCCGGACGCAACGAAGAGATCGTCTTTACCCGTAACGCGACCGAAGCGATCAATCTCGTGGCTTCCTCCTGGGGCGAGCCGAATATCAAGGCCGGCGACGAAATCGTGCTCTCGATCATGGAGCATCATTCCAATATCGTGCCCTGGCATTTCCTCAGGGAGCGTCATGGCGCCGTCATCAAATGGGCTGATGTCGACGACGAGGGCAATTTCCTGATCGACGAGTTCGAGAAGCTCTTGACCGATCGTACCAAACTGGTGGCGATCACGCAGATGTCGAATGCGCTTGGCACCATCGTTCCCGTCAAGGACGTGGTCAGGATTGCCCATGCCCGCGGTATCCCGGTTTTGGTCGACGGCAGTCAGGCCGCCGTTCATCTGGCTGTGGACGTCAGGGATATCGATTGCGATTTCTATGTCTTCACCGGTCACAAGCTCTACGGCCCGACCGGCATCGGCGTGCTCTATGCCAAGCACGCCCATCTCGTGGCGATGCGGCCCTATAATGGCGGCGGCGAGATGATCCGCGAGGTCGCAAAAGACTGGGTCACCTACGGCGATCCGCCGCATAAATTCGAGGCGGGAACGCCGGCGATCGTTGAAGCGGTGGGTCTTGGTGCCGCGATCGATTACGTCAATTCGATTGGCAAGGAACGCATTGCCGCGCACGAGCATGGCCTTCTGACTTATGCCCAGGAGCGCCTGCGCGAAATCAATTCGCTGCGCCTGATCGGTACCGCACGGGGCAAGGGGCCGCTGATCTCGTTCGAGATGAAGGGCGCGCATCCCCATGATGTCGCGACCGTGATCGATCGGCAGGGCATCGCGGTGCGAGCCGGCACCCATTGCGTCATGCCGCTTTTAGAGCGGTTCAACGTCACGGCAACGTGCCGTGCCTCATTCGGGATGTATAATACCCGGGAAGAAGTCGACCATCTGGCGCAGGCGCTGATCAAGGCGCGGGAATTGTTCTCATGACCGACACAATTGAAACCAAGAATCGCGAAGCCAGGAATAACGAAGCCGGGGATGGCGAAGTCAAAACCAGCAACATGGAAACGCATTCGGCGTTGCCGCCGGAAGAAACCGAGCGGCTGGCTACCGAAATCGTGGCCGCGCTGAAGACCGTGTTCGATCCGGAAATTCCGGCCGATATCTATGAGCTCGGCCTGATCTACAAGGTCGACATCAAGGACGACCGCACCGTGGATGTCGAGATGACGCTGACGACGCCGAACTGTCCGGCGGCCGGCGAATTGCCGCAGATGGTTGAGAACGCCATCGCCAGCGTTCCCGGAATCGGCATCGTCAATATCAATCTGGTCTGGGAGCCGGCATGGACGCCGGACCGGATGACCGACGAGGCGCGCCTCGTCCTCAATATGTGGTGAAGCGTTAGTGGACCAGGGCTAAAATCGCAATCAAGTTTGTCGTCGACGGTGAGTTTGGTTTCACCTCTGCCATGGGGAGGGGAACGCGCTTTCCGTTAATTGCGAGACTGAAATCGACTATGGCGGCATTGATGTGCTGCGAGGACTAAATAGATGACTAACATGACACCTGCTTCAACAACACCGGCCGCCAGGCCGAAGCCGCGACCCCGTCCGCAAGTGATGAAGCTGACCGACGCCGCGGCGCTGCGGATCGCCGAACTGACCAGGCGTGCCGATTCCGAGATTGTGGGCCTGCGGGTCGGGATCAAGAACGGCGGCTGCGCCGGGCAATCCTACACGGTCGAATATGCCCACGATGTCCGCCCCACAGACGAGGTCGTCGAGGACAAGGGCGTCAAGATCCTGGTCGATCCCAAGGCCGTGCTGTTCCTGTTGGGCACCGAGATGGACTACAAGGTCGACAAGATGTCCGCGCAGTTCATCTTCAACAATCCGAACCAGACCGGCGCCTGCGGCTGTGGTGAATCGGTGCAGCTTAAGGCAGCCAAGGCCGAAGGCTGACGAGGATCGTCGCGGCGAGGCGCGGGACGATTCGCAAGGGAGTGAGCGGCATCGCATGGACCGCGATTTCCTGATCGACCTGTTCGCGGACTTCGGGCCGGTGACGATCCGCCGGATGTTTTCCGGCTTCGGGATCTCCGTCGACGGCGTGAATTTTGCGCTGGCGCTGCGCGGCGGTCTCTATTTCCGCGCCGACGAACAAAACATCCCGCAATTCGAGGCCGAGGGATCGGGGCCGTTCCAGTATCAACAGCGCAAGACAGCGAAGACGGTCACGGTTAACTCGTACTGGCAATTGCCGGCACGGCTGTTCGATGATTCAGAGGAGTTGGCGGATTGGGCGACGGCGGCGCTATCGGCCGCCCAACGGGCGGCGCTGCGCAAGCCTCCCAAGGCGAAGAAGACGGCGGTCAAGAAATCGGCGGCCGGGAAGAGGCCGACGTCGAAGAAGCTTGTGCCGAAGAAAAGGTCCTCATCCTGAGAAGCGCGCTTTGCGTGCGTTTCGAAGGATGGCAACGTCCACCGATCACATCCATGGTTCGAGATGCGCGAAGACGCTCCTCACCAAGAGGATGCCGGTTTACCGTCAGGCGACCTGACTGCGAGTCTCGGCGACATATTCCGGATCCGCTTCGCAGATCACGCGGTTGCGGCCGCTGCGCTTGGCGGCATAGAGGCAGGCATCCGCACGTTCGATCAGCGAATCGGTGTCGTCATCGGGCTTCAGCATTGAAACGCCGACCGAGATGGTGACCCGGCCGAGAATTTCGCCGGTGGATTTCTTCTTCAATTCTTTCGACATGATGGCGCGGCGGATATGGTCGGCGACCGTCAGTGCCTGGCGCAGCGCAGTGTTGGGCAGCACCACCACGAATTCCTCGCCGCCGTAGCGCGCGGTGATGTCCTGGCCCTTGATGGTCTGCTTCAGCGACATGCCGACCAGGCGGAGCACCTGGTCGCCGGTGAGGTGGCCGTAGGAGTCATTGAACGATTTGAAGTGGTCGATGTCGAACATCAGCAGTGAAAGCGGCTCGCCGTTGGCGAGCGCATTTTGTACCGCCGCCTCGATCGAGCGGTCAAAATATTTGCGGTTGCCGAGGCCGGTGAGGGGATCGGTCAGGCTTTCGGCCCGGATCGCCTCCAGACTCTGTTGAAGATTGCTGATCTCCGATTTCGAGAGTGTCAGCCGGTCTTCCAGCGCCTTGTTGGTGTCGCGCATCTCGCGGGTCGACGTCACCAGCAATTCGACAACGGCTTTGACCTGATCGCGGCTCTGGGCGACCGCGAGCTTCTGGGTCGCGCCGGACAGGCTCTTGTCGTAGCTGGCCGACATTCCGAGGGCTTGGGTGATGAGGTTCATCACGTCGTCGATTTCCCCGATCACGCGCGCGCCGACCTTGTCGATACGGTCGGATGTCTTGATCTGGGAAAGATAGGTTTCGTAGATCTGCTCGAGATCGGCCTCGGTCAGCTTGCCGTTGCGCGCCAGCGTCTCGTTGATAATCTTGTTGAGCGGCGAATTGTATCCGGTCGCGTAGACGTACCAGATTTCATAGTTGCGAGGCACGGCGGTTTGCCGGAGCGATTTGATCTGGCCAAGCGCAACTTCGGCGAAGGCCATGGTGCGTTCATGCTCGTCGAGCGGCTTGACCACTGATCGCGTCCTCAATAGCGGGCGTTCTGCCCGTTTTCCGTAGCAATGATTAAATTATCGCTGCTAAGTTAACGGACGAGAATGAACGACCGGTAAACGGGCTCCCGTTCGGGACGTCGAGGATCGCGGGCCCTTTACGTGAAGGTCCCTGCAAAATCAGACTTTTGTCACGTCAGACCCTGGCGCGAACGGGTCGCAACAGGAACGCCGGAAGATGCGAGTGATCGGCAGGCTCCGACGCCGGATCGCGCGGCACCGGCGGTGCTTCGGCGCGGCCGATCGAGGGCGTGCGCGAGGCAGGAGGAGCGACCGGCGGCGTGAATGCAGCGGCCGGCGCCTGGTGGGCGGGCTCGCGGCCGCCGCCGGAGCGGCGGGGTTCGCGTTCACGGCGGGGCTTGCGGCCTCCTCGCGAACCCTCTCTTGAACCGTCGCGCGCATGCGGCTCGCGCGGCTTTTCCGTGCCGCCGGCTGGCGATGTCGGCTGAACCTCGACGCTGCCTTCGGCCTGGGGAATGGTTTTGCCGATCAGTTTTTCGATCGCGGCCATCGATTTCTGATCAAGCGGCGTGACGATGGTGATCGCGGTGCCGGCGCGGCCGGCGCGGCCGGTGCGGCCGATGCGATGCACGTAGTCGTCGGCATGATGCGGGACGTCAAAGTTGAAGACGTGGCTGGTGGCGGGAATGTCGAGACCGCGGGCGGCGACGTCGGAGGCGACCAGCAGCGGAATTTCACCCTTGCGGAATTGATCAAGGGCCGCGGTGCGCGCCGACTGGTCCATATCGCCGTGCAGAGCACCGACGCTGAAACCATGCTTTTGCAGCGATTTGTAGAGCAGCGCCACTTCGCGCTTGCGGTTGCAGAAGATGATCGCGTTCTGGAGATCCTTGGCGTCGCGCAACAGGCGACGCAGCGTCTCACGTTTCTCGTGCGGTTCGCGGCCGACCGCGACCTGAAACTGCGCCACGCCCACAGCCGTGGTTGCCGGCCTTGAAACTTCGATCTTCTCGGGATTGTGCAGGAAGGTTTCGGTGATGCGGCGGATTTCGGCCGGCATCGTCGCGGTGAAGAAAAGCGTCTGCCTTGTAAATGGAATCATCTTGCAGATGCGTTCGATATCCGGAATGAACCCCATATCGAGCATGCGGTCGGCTTCGTCGATGACCAGCAATTCGACGCCGGTGAGCAACAGCCCGCCGCGCTCGGTATGGTCGAGCAGCCGGCCGGGCGTCGCGATCAGCACGTCGACGCCGCGCGTCAATTTGGTGTCCTGGTCGCCGAACGAAACGCCGCCGATCAGGAGCGCGACGTTGAGTTTCTGGCCTGCGCCGTATTTGTCGAAACTCTCCTTCACCTGGGCTGCGAGTTCGCGCGTGGGTTCGAGGATGAGGGTGCGCGGCATCCGGGCACGGGCGCGGCCCTTCTCCAGCATGGTGAGCATCGGAAGGACGAAGGCAGCGGTCTTGCCGGTGCCGGTCTGGGCGATGCCGAGGACGTCTCGGCGGGCCAGAACATGGGGGATCGCCTGTTCCTGGATGGGGGTAGGGGTGGTGTAACCGGTGGCCGCGACGGCGGCGAGCACCTTGTCGGACAAGCCGAGATTGGAAAAGGACATTGAGCCTCTGGTCGAAACCGCCGCTTGGATTCTCGGAAAATGACTGTTGCGCTCAACCCCGGAACGGCACGCAAATTTGCACGGGATTTTCGGATACGCAGACAGGCGGCTTATTCAAGATATCGCGTTTCGATACCGGGCCGCGTCAAGCCGGAACATAGGGGCGAATTGGCCAAAGTCAATGGAGCAGGCCCCGGAAGCGCCGAAAAAGCTTAATGTTTTCGTATGAACGCGACCGGCGCTGACCGTTTCCCCTGGTTTGGCCTCGCGGGTCGGGTCGGCATGCTTCGAGGCCAAAACAGACAGAATTGCGGTACCTCAAATTCGAAGTTTTCGCCCACTCCCGGCGCATTGTTCGCTACGCTGACGCCAGCCCTCCCGCCTTCGGGAAGGGATGCAAAACGCTTTCGAGGCCAGGGCAGCAGCATGTTTTCAAAGGCGCGGCTCGATACCCTCAGCGACGGGATTTTCGGCGTCGCCATGACGCTGTTGATTCTCGACGTCCGGCTGCCGGATGATTTTCACCCCAAAGACGCCGCCGAACTGTTGCAGGGCATCGCCAATCTGTGGCCGAAAATCCTGCCCTATTTGTTGAGTTTTGGCGTGCTCGGACTGCGCTGGCTTTCGAATATCGAGATTCGATCGCGCGCGCAATTCGTCAACCGCGAATACGTCCATTGGTGGCTGCTTTACCTGCTGCTCATCACCAGCGTACCGTTCACGACCATTGTCGTCGGCCGCTTTGCGCATTTACCGCCAGCGATCTGGCTCTATGCCGGCGACACGCTATTGATCGCCGCTGTCGGCCTTCGTCTGATGTTCATCACGCCGGACCTGGAATCGGGCGACCATCTGCGCCTTCGTCAGATGTCGGCGATGGTGCTGATCGTCTCGTCACTGTTGGCGATCGTGCTCTCCTTCATCAACTCGCGGGTGGCGCTATGGGCGCTCGCCCTGAATTTTGCGGTCCCGTTGATCAGAAGATGGAGCGGCCCGGCGGCTTCGCTCAGTTGAACCGGCGGCGCCGGTTGATCGACTATGGCATAGTGCGTCCGCACGGGACCTGGATGAATCGCAAGGCGGGGAACGGGAATGAAGATCTTGCTGTCGTTCAGGGCCGCATTGGCATTGAGCCTCGCCGCAGCGTTGCTGACGCTCGCCGCGCCCGCGCGTGCGGAAAAGCGGGTTGCCCTCGTGATCGGCAACAACGACTACAAGAACGTTCCCAAATTGCAGAAAGCGGTTAACGACGCCCGCACCATGGGCGACACGCTCAAGCAATTGGGCTTCAGCGTGATGGTGGCGGAGAACCAGACCCGGCAGGCGTTCAGCGAGACCTTGCTGGCATTCGATGCGGCCGTGGGGCCCGGCGATACCGCGTTTTTCTTCTATGCCGGCCACGGCTTTGAAATAGCGGGGCAGAATTTCCTGCTGCCGACCGACGTGCCGGCGGCGAGCGAGGGCCAGGAAGAACTGGTCCGCGACGCTTCCGTGCTCGCTGACCGCATCATCGAACGGCTGCAGAACAAGAACGTGCGCACCGCGATCCTGGTGTTCGACGCCTGCCGCAACAATCCGTTTGAGCGATCAGGCACCCGCGCTCTGGCCGGTGGCGGAGGCCTCGCGCCGATGACGCAATTGCCGGAAGGCGTGTTCTCGGTTTTCTCCGCCGGACCGCGTCAAACCGCGCTCGACCGTTTGTCGAACAACGACAACAATCCCAATTCGGTGTTCACGCGGACATTCGCGAAAGAATTGCTGCAACCCGGGGAAAACCTGGTTCAGGTCGCCCAGCACACCCGCCGGCTGGTCAGCGAGATGGCGGAGACCGTGAACCACAAACAGATCCCGGTCTATTTCGACCAGATGGTCGACGACGTGTTCCTCAACGGCGTTGCCAAGGCAGAGCCTGCGGCTGCAAAACCTGCCGAGCCGCCGCAGCAAGTGGCAGCACTTCCGCCGGTGTCGGTGCCGCGCACCGCGCCATCGAACGATTCCGTTAACGCGCCGATCGCGATGTTCTCCCGCCATAATGGCGGTTGGACCGTGGTGTTCTCGATCGCCGATCCGACCTTGGGGATTTCCTGGCGGATCGGCGACAGCGGGGAATTCCGCGAGACCGGCTTCCTCGACACGCTCGATCCGCGCACGCGCAAACGGATGCCCAATCCATCGATTGAACTGGCCGCCGACGCGCCGGCGGCCACCTTTCAGGTCCGCTATGTGGACGCCTCCGGCGAATTACAGGGGCCTTTCCCGATCAAATTCGACCCGGAAGCGGCGTTGATCCACGATCAGCGGAAAATCCTCGACATGACGGCGACGAGCTGGCTGTCGTTTCGCGAATACAATGGGTTACTGATCTATTATACTCACCTGATGTCGTATCGCTGCGCGATCCGCGAGGCGCGCTTTGGCATCGACACCGCGGTGCCCGACAAGGTGCTGAAAATGCCGCCCTGCGACACCAGGGACCCCAGCGCCATTCCTCACGATGCGGTACCGTATCTCAAGCTGCCGCCTGAAACCAAATCGGTGTCGGTGGAATTAACCTATCGCGATGGCAGCGTGTCGGAGATAAAGAGCTTCCGGCGCTGAGTGCGCAATCAACGAGAGCCGGATCATGGACGCGGCCACTTCCTCGGAACGATCATCCCAACGTCATACGCGGTGTTGCATCGTCGGCGGCGGGCCGGCCGGGATGATGCTGGGATATCTCCTGGGACGGGCCGGTATCGACACGCTGGTGCTGGAGAAACATGCCGATTTTTTTCGGGATTTTCGCGGCGACACCGTGCATCCGTCGACGCTTCAGGTGATGGACGAACTCGGCCTGATCGACGGCTTCCTCAAATTGCCGCATCAGCAGCTGCAGAAAATGGACGGCAATTTCGGCGGCGACTCAATCCGTATCGCGGACCTCGGCCGTCTCAAGGTAAAGTACCCCTTCATTGCCTTCATGCCGCAATGGGACTTTCTCAATTTCCTGCGCGAGAGCGGCAAGCGGTTTGCCTCGCTCAAGGTCATGATGAATGCCGATGCGACCGACCTGATCCGCTCGGGTGATGCGGTGGTCGGGGTGAGGGCCAATACGCCCGAGGGGCAGGTCGAAATCCGCGCGGACCTGATCATCGGATGCGACGGCCGGCATTCGATCGTGCGGCAGCGTGCCAATCTTGAGGTCGAAGAGATCGGCGCGCCGATGGACGTGCTCTGGTTTCGTGCCGGCAAGCGGGCCTCTGAGACCGAAAGCGTGTTTGCGCGGGTCGAAACCGGCAAGATGCTGGTGACATTCGATCGCGGCGATTACTGGCAATGCGCCTATGTGATCGCCAAGGGACAATACGACGCGGTCAAGGCGCGCGGGCTCGACGCTTTCCGCGGCGACGTCGTCGGCATGGCGCCAATCCTCAAATCGGGGATATCGGACGTAAAGACGTGGGACGACGTCAAGCTGCTGACCGTGGCGATCAATCGGTTGAAGCGCTGGACCTTGCCCGGGCTGCTCTGCATCGGCGACGCCGCGCACGCGATGTCGCCGGTCGGCGGCGTCGGCGTCAACCTGGCGGTCCAGGACGCGGTGGCGACCGCCAACCTCTTGGCCGCAAGGCTGGCCAAGGGTTGCCCGACCGAAGACGAACTGGATGCGGTGCGCCGGCGCCGGGAATTTCCGGTGCGGATCACGCAGGCCATGCAGGTCATGGTCCAGAACAACCTCATCAGCGTCGCGCTCAAGCCGGGTGATCGTCCGCTCAGGGCCCCGCTATTCGCGCGCCTGATCAACGTCGTACCATGGCTACAGGGCGTCACGGCGCGGTTCGTCGGCCTCGGCGCGCGCCCGGAGCATGTGCGCTCGCCGGCGTCGTCCGCGGACTGATTTAGCCGCACGCATCCGGCGTGAGGTGGCTAGCCCATCACGGAAAATCCGCCGTCCACGGGGATCGCGGTGCCGGTGACGAAGTCCGAGGCCGCGGAACTGAGAAACACCGCAATGCCGGCGAAATCGCCGATCGCGCCCCAGCGCGCCGCCGGCGTGCGGGCCAGCACCTTGTCGTGCAGTCCGTCGATCTGCTCTCGGGCGCGTTTGGTCAAATCGGTATCGATCCAGCCCGGCAGCACGGCATTGGCCTGAATGTTGTCGGTGGCCCACGCCACCGCGCAGGAGCGGGTGAACTGCACGATGCCGCCCTTGCTTGCGGCATAGGCCGGCACGAAGCTGGCGCCGAAGATCGACATCATCGAGCCGATATTGATGATCTTGCCACCCCCGGCGGCCTTCATGGCGGGATAGACCGCCTGCGAGCACAGGAAGGCGCTGGTCAGGTTGGTCTTGATCACGCTGTCCCATTCCTCAAGCGCGAGCGCCTGCGGGGCTTTGCGGATATTGATTCCGGCGTTGTTGACGAGGATGTCGATGCGGCCCAGCTCGCGCAGAGCCCGCTCGACCATAGCGGCGACGGCGGTCTGGTCGGTGACGTCGGCGACGACGGAAATCGCCTTGGCGCCGCGTTGCCGAAGGTCGGCCACCGCCTCCTTCGACTTCACTTCATTCCGCCCGACGATGGCGATCGCGGCGCCCGCTTCGCCAAGCCCGCGCGCCATGCCAAGACCGATCCCGCCATTGCCGCCGGTGACGATGGCCACCTTGCCGGCGAGGTCAAATGGATTTGATGTCATGCGTACGGTCCTCTTTATCACGCCGCAACAAGTCCGGTTGCGGCCGCGCCGGGTGCGGGTTGATCTAGCGCTTGCCCTGCCAGATCAGGATCAGTCCAACCGCGGCCAGGGCGATACCGTAGCCGGCCCACTGGATCTGGCTGATCATGAAGCTCGATCGCGGCCACTTGATCGCACCGGTGCCTTGGCCAATCCAGAGCAGCCCGATGGCGAGTGCGAGAAAGCCAACGACAAGGAGCAATTGGCGCATGGAGGTTTCCTCGCTCATGTTGGCTGCGCGGCAGGTTACGCAACGGTCGTCAGACTGACGCGCTCCCCGATCCGGGGCAAGAGCATACCCCCGCGCCAAACCACGCTAGAGCCTCCGCTCCGATAGAATTGGAGCGGAGGCTCTATGTCTTTAATTTGACGCGTTTTCTTTACGCGAACCGGTACCCACTTCGCTGGAAAACGCTCTAATCAGACGCGAAGGCACAAAAAAGCCCCGGACAATGCCGGGGCTTTTCGAGAAGAGACTGCGTCGGAAGATCAGTACTTCGCGACGACCGGTCCGGTCCAGTTGAAGCGATAGACCAGCGAGGTGCTGACCGTCTGCACCAGCGGCTTGAAGTTGATATCGAAACCTGTGGGCGCGTTCGTACCATCGACAAGGATGTTGACGTTCTTGTTGTCGTAGTACGCCGCACGGTATTCGGTCTTCATGAACCAGCCCGGGGCGGAAATGCCGAAGATGTCCAGATTGTTCTCGACGCCGCCGCCGACGAACCAGCCCTGGGTGTTGAAGCCACCGGTGTGCAAGCCGATCGGCCCAGCGGTAATCGGGTTGAACAGGGTCGCGCCGTCCCATTCCGAGCCGGTATAGCCGGCATTGACGTACGAAAACACGTTCGGCGCTACCAGATAACCGATGCGAGCACCCACGGCCCACGTATCCTTCAGTTTTTCATCGCCACCAATCCCGGCCGCCGAAATCGAACCCTTCATGCTGCCAAACTGGCCATCGCCGAAAATGCCGAACACCCACCTCTGGCTGAACTGCCAATCGTAACCCAAACCGGCAGTTCCGAACCAGCCGTCGCCACCCTGCTTGTTGTTTACGCAGACAATGCAAGGACCCCCACCAGCCACGTTAAGGCCGGTATCCGCATCCCAAACGCCACCGCCCGCGCCGCCGAAGATGTAGAACCCGGTCCAGCTCGGGGTTGCGACAGCAACCGGAGCCTTCGAATAGGCCGGAGCAGCGGGAAGGTCGGCGGCAACGGCCGATCCCGTGAACGCTGCGAGTGCCGTCAGCGCGAGCACAAATTTCTTCATTTCAAACCCTCAACTAAGGGGTGCGATTGCACCGAATCCTGAAACTCGTTCCCAGATTTATAGCCTTTTTTGCCCAAAATGCTGTTGCTGCGCAGGCACACCCGCCGGAAAACGGTCCGGGGAAGGGGGTCGGAACAGCCCTGAAGGCCGATAACGGGCTCAAATCGGCCTCTCCTGCAGCGAAATGTCTGCCGCGGTCACCGCCGGCCGGTCTAGACGTCCAGCAAATCCTCACGGGCGAATTCCGCCTTGTCGGAAATGAACGCAAACCGGGCTTCGGGCTTGGTTCCCATCAGCCGATCGACGGAATCCGCGGTTCCGTCGCGATCTTCGGTCAGCAGCACCACTCGCAGCAAGGTGCGCTTGGCCGGATCCATGGTGGTTTCCTTGAGCTGGGCCGGCATCATTTCGCCGAGGCCCTTGAAGCGGCCGACATCGACCTTGGCATTGGCATTGAACTCGCTCTTCAGCAGCGCATCCTTGTGGGCATCGTCGCGGGCGTAGACCGTCTTGCTGCCGTGGGTGAGGCGATACAGCGGCGGCACCGCTAGGTAGAGATGGCCCTGGTCGATCAGCGGCTGCGTCTGCCGATAGAAGAACGTGATCAGCAGCGAGGCGATATGCGCGCCGTCGACGTCGGCATCGGTCATGATGATGATGCGCGAGTAACGCAGATCCTCTTCGCGGTAATGTGGGCCGATGCCGCAGCCGATCGCCTGCATTAGATCGGCAAGTTGCGCGTTGGCGGTAAGCTTGTCCTTGGTGGCGGAGGCGACGTTGAGGATCTTGCCGCGCAGCGGCAGGATGGCCTGGGTCTTGCGATCGCGCGCCTGCTTGGCGCTGCCGCCGGCGCTGTCGCCCTCGACGATGAACAGCTCCGAGCCTTCGGCCGCGGTGTCGGTGCAGTCAGAGAGCTTGCCGGGCAGGCGCAGCTTCTTCACCGCGGTCTTGCGCGAGATCTCTTTCTCGGCGCGGCGTCGCAGCCGCTCGTCGGCGCGTTCGACCACGAACTCCAGGAGTTTGTTGGCCTGGACCGGGTTGCCGGACAACCAGTGGTCGAACGGGTCCTTGATCGCCTGCTCGACGATGCGCTGCGCTTCGGCGGTCGCGAGCCGGTCCTTGGTCTGGCCCTGGAATTCAGGCTCGCGCACGAATACCGACAGCATCACCGCGGCGCCCACCATGACGTCCTCGGAGGTGATGCTGGCGGCGCGCTTGCCCTGGCCGACGCGTTCGGCGTGGTCCTTCAGCCCGCGCAACAGCGCGCTGCGCATGCCCGATTCATGCGTACCGCCGTCCTGCGTCGGCACGGTGTTGCAATAGGAGGACAGAAAACCGTCGGCATCGGCGGTCCACGCCACCGCCCATTCGCAGGCGCCGTGGGCGCCGACGCGTCCGGATTTGCCGGAGAAGATATCCGGGTGCACCAGGGTGTCGGCATGAACGGCGGCGGCGAGATAGTCCTTCAGTCCACCGACGAAGTGAAAGGTGTCCTCGGCGGGCACGTCGTCCACGCCCTTCAGCAACTCCGGGTCGCAGCGCCAGCGGATCTCGACGCCGCCGAACAAATAGGCCTTGGAGCGGGCCATCTTGAACAGGCGCTGCGGCTTGAAGGAGGCCTTGGCGCCGAAAATCTCGGTGTCCGGCCTGAAGCGGATTTTGGTGCCGCGGCGGTTGTTGACCTTGCCGAGGTCTTCGAGCTTGCCCTTCGGGTGACCGCGCTCGAACGACATGCCATAGAGCTTTTGGCCGCGGGCGACTTCGACCTCGAGCCGGGAGGAGAGGGCATTCACGACGGACACGCCGACGCCGTGCAGGCCGCCGGAGGTCTCGTAGACCTTGGAGTCGAATTTGCCGCCGGAATGCAGCGTGCACATGATGACTTCGAGCGCCGATTTTTTCGGAAATTTCGGATGCGGGTCGACCGGAATGCCGCGGCCATTGTCGGTGACGGTCAGGAATCCGTCGGCGCCCAACTCGACCTCAATGAAGGAGGCATGTCCGGCCAGGGCCTCGTCCATCGCGTTGTCGATGACTTCGGCGAACAGATGGTGCAGCGCCTTTTCGTCGGTACCGCCGATGTACATGCCGGGGCGGCGGCGCACCGGCTCGAGGCCTTCCAATACCTCGATGTCGCGGGCGGTGTAGCCGGCTTCGGCGCTGGAGGCGCGGGACGCGACCTTGAGCGGGGCCCGGCCTTTCGGTTCCGCGGCGCCGAACAGATCGTTCGTCGTTTTGGTTTTAGCAGCTGATTTCAATGGTTTGGACATATCTTCTCATGTGTTTCACGCGCGGCAGGCGCGGCGAATCGATTCCCCTGACTATGCCACGGTTGGGCTTAAAAAGTGACGGCGGGCGCTGCCAGGGAGCTCAATCGTACGAGGTCCGGAACACGATCACTCCAAACAGGGCTACCGCTGCGACCACAATCAGAGACCCCACGATCGGCAGCACGATCAACGAGGGGCCTTTCAGGATCACGATGGCAACGCCGATCGGAAACAGGATGCTGCCGACGATGTGCAGCCAGCCCTGAATTTTGGCCAGCGCGCTGCCACCGGCGGCAGGAATCAGTCGGTAGTAGAGTCCGAACAGGAACAGCAACACGCCGCCGACCAGGTTGAGATGCGCGTGCGCCGCCTGAAGCGTGAAGTCCTCCCGGATACCCATCGCGATGCCGGCCAGCATTCCGATCAGCAAAACAACCACGCTCACGCGCATCATCAACGATCCGATCATTCGCTTTTCCTTGCAGGTTTCCTTGCGGATTTCCTCGGGTTAGATGGGGAATTGAAAGCCGGCCGGGAGCGGCTGAATTCACAACTCATGTCCGCCTTTGTGACTTGCTTGTCGGGCGAGGGGCTGGCTTACCTGAACTTAGGCACCGAATCCCGAGGAAAGTTCAAGGCCAAGAAGCCGTGGAAGGGCATTTCGTTAATGGAAGATTTTGCGCACGCTCTGGCCGACTTCGTGCGAGACCATTCGGCCTGGGCCGCACCGATCGTTCTGGTGCTGGCGTTCGGTGAATCGCTGGCCTTTATTTCATTGCTGATTCCGGCCTGGGGGGCGCTGGTCGCGATCGGCGCGCTGATTGGCGCCAGCGGCATCAGCTTCTGGCCGGTCTGGATTGCCGGCGGCATCGGGGCAGCCCTCGGCGACTGGGTCTCTTACTGGTTCGGCTTCCGATACAAGGAACACGTCGCGCAGATGTGGCCGCTCTCGCGCTATCCGGAGATTCTGCCGCGCGGGGAAGCCTTCGTGAAAAACTGGGGCGTGCCGAGCATTTTCATCGGACGATTTTTCGGACCGCTGCGGGCCTCGGTGCCGCTCGCGGCCGGGATATTCGAGATGTCGTATTGGCGTTTTCAAATCGCCAATTTCGTCTCGGCGCTGGTATGGTCGGCAGCGCTGCTGTTGTTCGGTGACGTCATCGCGCAGATCGCCGAATGGCTGTGGCGGGTAGTCTGAAGCGCCGGCCCGCATGTCACGCACAAGACGCCGGCACCGGTCATCTTGAGGTCTCCGGCATTCCAAACGTCTTGACGTCAACCGGGCGCGGCCGTATAGCCCGCCCATGATCAACGCCGCGACCATTGCTATTGCTCGCCGCCGCCGTACCAATGCGGTATGGGCGGACGTCTGCGTTTAAGATATCAGCCTCTGCCGCCGGATCCGGTCCGCGGCATTTTCCTTTAAAAGCAGCGCGATCTGACCCGGCGGCTCCTACGTCAAGCAGGAGTTTGAGATGTATACGCCTCCGATGTTCAAGCCCGATCGCGCCGCAAGCCTTGCCTTTGCGGAAGCGCGTGGATTTGGCACGGTCTGCGCATGGGACGGCGCCCGACCGATCGCGTCGTCGCTGCCGTTTTTTCTCGCCTATGCGGATGACGGTACGCCGCAGGCGGCATTTCACGTCGCGCGTCACAATCCATTGTTAAAACTGGCCGACGGGATGGCTTCCTGGCTGATGGCGGTGAACGCGGCAGATGCCTATGTCTCGGCGGACTGGTATGCCTCGCCCGACCAGGTGCCGACCTGGCTTTATCAGGCGGTGCATCTGACGGGCACCGTGCGGAGGCTTTCCGACGACGAACTCGGTCCGCATCTCGACGCGCTGAGCGCGAAGTTTGAAAGCCGGCTCGCACCGAAGCCGCCGTGGACGTCGTCGAAGATGACGGCGGGGCGTCTGGATGCGATGAAAAAGGCGATTGTGGGTCTGGTGATGTCGGTGGACGAGGTTGAAGGCAGCTTCAAGCTGAACCAGCACAAATCGGAAACCGACTATGCCGCGGTCGCTGGGGCGCTTGCCGCGCAAACCGACATGAATGCGCAACAGATCGCGCGTTTAATGCGCGAAACACGGCCGCAAGCCTTCACGCAGGAAACGAGCCGGCTCGAAAGGAGCGTGCCATGACCGTTACCGACAGAAATCTTGCCGACACCCATCAGCCGCGGTCGATCGGCGGTACCACAAAGCCCAGCGTCTTTGTCGATGGCGCGGCCGGAACGACGGGCCTCGGCATTCAGGAGCGCCTGCGCCAGCAGGGCGACGTCGTGGTCAAAAGCATTGCCGAGGAAAAGCGCAAGGACGCAGGCGCCAAACGCGCGCTGATGGAGGAGGTCGATCTCGTCATCCTCTGCCTGCCGGACGATGCTGCAAGGGAGACCGTCGGGTTGATTGACGGCATGGGCGCTGCGGCTCCCAAGATTCTTGACGCGTCGACGGCTTTCCGCGTCGCCGGCGACTGGACCTACGGCTTTCCGGAACTGGCGCCGGATCAGGCGGACAAGATCAGGGCGGCACGGAAAGTCTCCAATCCGGGCTGCTATCCGACCGGCGCGATCGCATTGCTCCGGCCGCTGGTCGATGCCGCTATTTTGCCTGCGGACTATCCCGTCACCGTCAACGCGGTCAGCGGCTATTCGGGCGGCGGCAAGTCGATGATCGCAAGCTTCGAAGGCGGCTCCGCGCCGGCCTTCGAGCTCTATGGCCTCGGCTTCGAGCACAAGCACCTGCCGGAGATGCAGCTTTATTCAAGGCTCACGCGCCGGCCCATTTTCGTGCCCTCGGTCGGAAACTTCCGTCAGGGCATGCTGGTCTCGGTGCCTTTGCAACTGGACACGCTTCCAGGCAAGCCCGACTGGCGCTGACCTTCACGCCGCGCTGGCCAAGCGCTATGCGGGGAGCAGCCTACGTCTCGGTGATGCCGTTCGACAACGCGGCCTCCAAGAGCGGGAAGCTCGAGCCCGAGGCGCTCAACGAGACCAACAGGCTCGAGCTCTACGTCTTTGCCAGCGACAAACATCGTCAGGCGGTTCTCGTCGCCCGGCTCGACAATCTTGGCAAAGGCGCCTCGGGTGCTGCGGTGCAAAACATGCGGCTGATGCTGGGCCTGGCCGACAGCTAGTCGAGAGCGTTTTCCAGAGCAGCCAACACCGCTTCGTTTCGGAGAGCACATCAAGTCGCTTTAGCATCTGGATGGAATACTACTATAGATAGAAACGGGGATCGCCAGACTTCGAGGGCGACGGGCGAAACAGGGAACGGGCAACATGTCGCGGCAGGTCACACGAGGCTTGGGGTGGATTGGCGTGGGCTGGATTGGCTTGGGGTGGATTAAACGGGCTCTGAATCTTTTTGCGATTGCGCTCGCCATTCTGGCGCCCGGTCTCGCGACGGACCTGCATGCCGCGCCCGTCCTGAAACCAGTCGTTCAACTCACCCGGGGAAGCTATTTCCCTCACGGGCTGATCAATCCCGCCACGAACAAACTCTACCTACCGGAAACCTACAGCGACGGGAACCACAACGGGACGAAACTCCTGGCGATAGACCTGTCAACAGCCTCGGTCCAATCCGTGTGGAACGTAGACGGGGAGAATGCTTATCTCCTGGGGATCAACGCCGCCAAGAACCAGATTTATGTAACCTGGCAGCAGAACCTGGTGGTGATTGACGGCGATACCGGTGCGCAGCGGACATTGGCGATGCCACTGGGCGCCTTTCGTATCATTAACGGCCTGGCTATCAATCAGCTCACAAACAAGATTTATGCGACCAGCGTGGGCCCACCCACCATCATCTTTTTGATTGATGGCGAGACCCTCACGGTCGTCACTTCGGTCACCATGGGGCATCCGGTGAGCAAGCCTGTCGTGAACGAAAATGACGGGATGGTTTACGTCGCGAGCACTAACAGTAACGCGATCACGGCGGTTGCGACGGTCACCGACCTCAATGGAAAATCAAGTTTGTCGCTGACCGACTATCCGGCCGGGTTTTCAAGGATCGAAGACGTGCATCTCAATTCCAGCACTAACAAGCTCTATTATGGGCCCTATCCCGACGGCGGCATGAAGGAGATGGATCTCGCGAACCCGGCGCACCCGCTCACGTCGCTCGCCGTGACCCCGCCAGTTCCTCTGATGGTCGATGTCAACCCGATTACCAACAAGGTTTACGTGCTCACCGCGGGGCCGAAGGTGGCGGGCCGCAACCTCGCGATCCTCGATCGCGTGGGCGGCACGAGCGAGTCGGTGGACCTCGGCGGCGAGATGTGGTGGATGAAGGTCAATTCGGCCTCCGACAAGGTATACGCCATCGGCAACAAGATGCTGAGCGTATTCGACGGCATCACCAAGAACGTGACCACATTCCCGGTAAGTTATGACCAAAATCGGACTTCGGAAGTGATCATCAATCCGGCCGACGGCCGCGCCTACTTGCGCAACAACAGCACGCTCGCGCAGATCGTCGAGGACCCGCCGCCCGCGGTCGACGCGCTCGAGGTGACGCAATCGGTCCAGGATCTGGCGCAATCGGTCCCGCTGATTGCCTCCAAGTCCACGATGGTCCGGGTCTACGCGCATTCGTCTTCGAGCACGCCGATCAGCGGGACACTAACGGCAGTGGCGGGGGCTACATCGGTTCAGATCCAGTCGACAGGCACGATGGTGCCAAGCAACGACCCGCTGCCGGCACGCCGGGCGGATCTGTCCAAGAGCTTGAACTTTATTCTGCCGGATAGCGTGACCGGTCCCGGCCGCGTTCGACTTGCACTGACGGCTCTGGGCAGCACGAACTTCGGCGCCAATGGATGCCCCGGCTGCTCTCGCGACGTGACGCTCCAGCCGACGCTGGAAATGCGGGTGCGCGCCGTCCCTTTCCGCTATCAGTTACCCGGCTATTCGAAAATCCGGCCGCGGGCGGCCGACATCGACGAACTACAGTCCTGGCTGCAACGGGCCTACCCGATCAGCAAACTGGATTACAGCATGCAGCGTGTGGCCTATACCGGCCCCCTCAAAACGAGTGATCCGTACTTCGGCTGCACGGACATCAACGCGCAGATCATCAACATGCGAAACCAGGAGGTCTCTGCCGGCCGCGACGCGCGCACGCATTACTATGGACTCGTGTACTGGGCACCCGCGGGCACGTTCAACGGCAGCTTCTTCATGCGTGGCTGTGCGAACTACCTTCCGGTATCGGCAGACCCTTCCGTACCGGCATCCGGGCCGGCCTATACCCCGTTCGCGGGATCATGGGATGACGGCGTCCCCTCGGTGGCTGGCTGGTACGGCGGACATGAGCTCGGGCATACCCTTGGCCGCCTGCACGCCGGGCCTGTAGCCGGTAAAAATCCAGCCGGCGACGAAGTCGCTCCGTGCCCCTGGAACGCCAACGAGTTCTGCACCTCGCTCCCCTGCGGGATTGCAGTTGGTCCGGACCACAACTATCCATACCCCGCCTCGCAGCTCGCCGGAGCAAACCTGGCGCCCGTCGGATATGACGAAGGTGATGCCACTCATGCCAAACGGGCCATGGCAAGCCCCATTTGGCACGACGTTATGAGCTACTGCGACTATCAATGGCTGACCGACTACACCTATCGTGCAGCGATGAACCGCTTGCGCGAAGAGGACGCATTGCCCTCCCGGCCGCCGGCGCCGCCGGTCGCGCGCGTGGCCAGTTCGCCGTCCGAGGCCGTAAATGGCGCGTCAGCGGCAGGCGCCGGACAACCGGCCTCAGCGGGCCAGCCTCCGGTTGTCGCGACGGGGGATTTCATCACCATCGTCGGCACGGCCAATCTCACCCAAAGAACCGGGAGCATCAGGTTTGTCCACCGGGTCGGGCGGGCAAGTGTGAGGACCGCCGCACCGGATTCGCCGGTGCGCCTGCGCCTGATTGACCGGTCGGATCGCACCATCACCGAATTGCCGGCGCCCTTCCTGCCCAGCACGGACCAGCGACCGGGCGAGGACGTAACAGGGGTGGTCGATGCGGTGGTGTCTCCACCCGCCGCGCTCAAGGCCGTCGAACTCATGGTCGGGGGTAATGTGGCAGCACGTTACGAAGCCCCGGATACGGTTCGCATCGAGGCGACGGAAATCCGCACCGCGCCCGTGGCACCGGCTGCTCAAGGCGTAACACCCGGAGCCGCAGAAACCGATCTTCGGCTGGAATGGGGCCGTCCAGCGGTTGCGGGCGCGCCGGCAACGCCCGGTGTCAGCTATGACGTTCAGGCGAGCCGCGATGGCGGACAAACATGGGAGGTCCTCGCCAACGGCCTCTCCGAACCGGCCGCGGAGGTCGATCTCTCGAGCTTCCCTGGCCATGGTTTCATCGACGTGCGCGTCATTGGCAATGCCGGATTCGAAAGTCTGGTGATCGCGCGACGGCGCATCGAGCGCTAAGGTCGTCCGAGACGGAAGCAGAGCCTGGAGACCGCCCGAGCCGTGGACGAGGAAACCCTTCAATTCTATCGGAGCAACGCGCATGCCTATGCCGGGCGCGAGATAGCGGCGCATACACGGCTGACCCGGTTTCTCGCGCTACTCCCTACGGGGGCAGCAATTCTCGAACTGGGGTGCGGCGCCGGCGCCGCTGCGGCCGAGATGCTGGCGAAAGGTTTCGATGTCCGTCCAACGGATGGATCGCCGGAAATGGCCGGCGAGGCATCGCGCCGTCTCGGCCGTCCGGTCGAGACGCTGCTCTTTCATGACCTCGACGACGTCGAAGCGTATGACGGCGTCTGGGCCAACGCCTGCCTGCTTCACGTTCCCCGAGACGAACTGGCGCAAATTCTGACGCTGATCTGGCGCGCCCTCAGACCGGCCGGCTATTTCTACGCCAGCTACAAGACCGGCGACGCGGCCGGCCGCGATACGCTCAATCGCTATTACAACTATCCGTCGCCGGATTGGCTGCGCGCCAACTATGCCAATGCCGGCACCTGGAGTTCATTGTCGATCGAGACCGGCGAAGTCACGGGCTTCGACGGCAAACGGGCAGCGATGCTGTTCCTCACGGCCCGGAAGGCCGCCTGATCAAGCTTGGGCTGGAGCAGGTCGTGTGTTTTTTGACGATGCTCCGTTGAATTCTTCTTCGTGCCCGGCATCGCAGGCAAGTTTGCGCCGTCTGCACGAGTCAGACGGCTATGATCGGGTACGACGAGGAGAACTGGGCCGTGTACTCATAAAACCCGGCTGCGCGACGAACCGAAGCCGATATCAGCTTTGTATCTAAAGCGACGCCGTTGCTGCGAAGCGATGACGCGATATGCCAGCAACCGCCCCAAGACCTTCGCGGGTCCGCCCCAGCCTTGGCAGCTGGCTAAGAGCTATTTTCAATCGTTCCGCGAACCTGCCAGAAACGTAAAGTGCGATTGGCGGTGTCTACCGTCAGCTTGCCATAATCCCTGGTGGCAATTTCGAGCGTCCGTTCGTCGATCGGAGGTTTGACCGACCGGTTGACCAGGATTGCTTTCACCGTCGACCAATTCAATCCGGCTGATTTGGATGGAAGCAGGACCAAATCGGCGCGGTGTCCCTCGATCACTTTCGCGATTATCGCGGTAGGCACATTCGTCAGCAATGCCAGGGCAGCGATGACCTCATCGATCCTTCTGGTTTCCGCAAACATGATGATGGCTGCGTCATTCAGTTCGTTGAGGCCCTTCATCCGCCGCACGATCGCCTCGGCGTGGGCGAAGTCGCGCGTCGGCTTGGGTTTTCCGCCTACTGCGTCCACAATCGTCTTGAGCACGCGCCCGATCTCCTCCTGAAGCTCAGGAGGAGCAATCGCCATTAGCCGGGCGCGCACTGCGTCGGTCGCTCGTCGCAGGAGATCGCGAAGAAAATTGATTGGAAGGTCGATACGCAGCCCGAGAATCTCGGTGAGCTCGTCGTCGGCTTCAGCATGCGCCACCATTCCGGCATAACCGGTTTCGGAGAACCGTGCGCTCGCATTGTTTGCGAGCCTGCGGATCACTCGGCGCTCGCCACGGTCGACGATGACATCGGTAACGGCTTCCGGCAAGTTGGCACGGCTGGAGATCGCGAACAGATGATCTTGTCCCTTGGTCCGAGCAATTTCCACAAGGGTGCCGGTGCCGAGCCGGCTGGACCGGACCAGGACGCCTTCGGCAACTGCGATTTCGTCGTCCCGCGCCAGCCGCCGAACGATTTCGGGAGGGGCGCCGTCGACCGGCGCAAGGCGTTTGCTGAGTTCGGCTTTGGCTTGGGTTTCGACACGGGCAGTGAGCAGACACAAGACGTCGTCGAACACCTTGATCTGATCTTCGCTAAGCCGATCTTGATCATGCAAGAAGAGATTTGTGACTTGCCGAAGCGTATTTATGCGCTTTTCGGATGAGCCGCTTCTGACGGCGTCCTCCAGTTCGGCAATGATGGAATCTGGCTGTTGCACCGCCTGTGCCTTCGTTCGAGGTCTTCACGCTGGATGCTGCGTCTTTTGCGTTAAGTTCACCTTAAAGTGGAACCTTCCCGGGAGTGTCGGTATCCACGTGTGGTGAGCGGGGACGTTTATCAACGTCCAGCACGATTGCTGAGGCGACCTTTCATTCAGCCCGATGCCATTGGCATCGGCGGATATCCGAATGCAGGTGGCCGGAGGTCGCCAACAGAGGAGGTGGGAGCCCCCAATCATGCGCTATGAACTCGCCGACCTCTACCGAGCCCGCAATCTTGTCGAACGCTTCTTCAACACGATCAAGCCGTGTCGTCGGCTCGCAACGCGGTACGACAAGCTCGCCGCGGATTACCTTGCCTTTTGTCCAGCTCGCGTCGATACGCCTGTGGCTCTGCGTGAATGAGTCCACGTCTCAGCCGAATACCAACAGTCAGAACGCCTTGATAATCGCCACCGCCAGCACGGCCTGCGCCAGGAAGCCGACGGTGAAGGCCAGCGTCCGGAATACCGGCAGACCGAGCGTGTAGACGATCAGATGCGCGACCCGTGCCCAGAAATAGACCGCGCAGGCCAGAACGGTCCATTGGCTGGAATAATCGATCGCGTTGAGGATCAGCACCAGCGGCGCGAAAATGACGAGGTTCTCGACCGCGTTATCGTGGGCGAACATCAGGCGGTTGGCCCATTCGGCATGAGGCTTGTCGTTGCGCGACGGATTTGCCATCGCACCGCTGAGACCGCGAACCTGACAGCGATTGAGGATGTAGGGAATCCAGAGCAGGCCCGTCAAAATAACCGTCAGCGTCAGCCAGAACAATTCACGCGTCATAGGTTCCCCCTCAATTCATTCCGAATCCCGTCCCGGCGGGACCACCTAATTATACCTGTACTCGCATCGTCGCGCTACGCGCGAACCCGGACATAGCTGCCCGGGGCGTCTTCGATCGGGGGTAACGCGTCGCTGCCCACGCTGCGCGCGGGGATCTCCTCGGCGTCAATGCCGCCGAGCCATTCACGCCAGTCGGGCCACCACGATCCCTTATGTTCCTGCGCGCCCTTGAGCCAGTCCGCCAGCGTAACGTCCTTGATATTGTCGTTGGTCCAGAACTGGTACTTGCCCGAGGATGGCGGGTTGACGACGCCGGCGATATGTCCGGAACCGGACAGGACGTACTTCACCGGGCCGCCGAAAAATTGCGAGCCGTAAAGCACCGACTCCGCCGGCGCGATATGATCCTCGCGTGTCGCCAGATTGTAGATCGGCACCTTGATCTTCGACAGATCGAGCAGCGTGTTGTCCAGCACCATGCTGCCGGTGGACAGCCGGTTCTCCAGATAGCAGTTGCGCAGGTAATAGGAATGGTTCGCCGCCGGCATTCGGGTCGCGTCCGAATTCCAGTGCAAGAGATCGAAGGCCGACGGCGGCTGTCCCTTGAGATAATTGCTGACGACGTAGGACCAGATCAGGTCGTTCGAGCGCAGCATGTTGAAGGCCATCGCCATCTTGCTGCCTTCGAGCACGCCCGCGGCCTGCATGTCGCGCTCGAGCGCCGAGATCTGGTCTTCGTCGACGAACACCATCAGATCGCCGGCGTGACTGAAATCGACCTGCGCGGCCAGGAATGTCGCCGATGTCACCCGCACACGCCGCTTTTCCGCAAGCCAGGCCAGCGTCGAGGCAAGCAGGGTGCCGCCGACGCAGTAGCCCATGGTGTGGACCTTCAATTCGCCGGTCGCCCGCTCGATGACGTCCATCGCCGTCAGCGGACCTTCCTTCATGTAGTCTTCGAAGGTCTTGGCGCCGAGGCGCTTGTCCGGGTTGACCCACGAGATCACGAACACCGTGACGCCCTGATCGACGCACCACTTGATGAAGGATTTTTCCGGCTTGAGGTCGAGGATGTAGAATTTGTTGATCCACGGCGGCACGATCAGAAGCGGCGTCCGAAGCACGTTTTCCGTCGAAGGCGCGTACTGGATCAGTTGCATCAACTCATTCTGGAAAATCACCTTGCCCGGCGTCATCGCCATGTTGACGCCGACATCGAGATTGGAAGGATCGGACTGGCGGATGCGCAGCGTGCCGCGCCCGGCTTCGATATCTTCCGTCAGCATCTTCATGCCGCGAACCAGATTTTCGCCGCTGGAGGCGAGCGTCGTGCGCAGGACCTCGGGATTGGTGAGAACGAAATTCGACGGCGCCAGCGCGTTGGTGATCTGCAAGACGTAAAATTCCGCCTTCTTGCGGGTGTGCGGATCGAGGCCCTCGGCGTTGCGCACCAGGTCCTGCGCCCATTGGGTGGTGAGCAGGTAAACCTGCATCACAAACTCGAAAAACTGGTTGGATCGCCATTCCGGATCGCTGAAGCGTTTGTCGCGCGGCGACGGTTCGATCGCCGGCGATACCTGTTCGCCGGCCAGGCGGCGCATCGACGCGCCCCACAAATCGAGATAGGCCTTGCCCAGCTTCGTCTGCAGTTCGGCGGCGCGGGTCTTGTCCGACAGCCAATAGTCAGCAACCGTGCTGAACGTCTTGATGACCTCGGCAAGTTCGTTCGGCGGCTTGTCCTTGGGTTCGCCTTGCTCGCGCGGCTTGAGATAGGCCGCCAGCGCCTGACCGCCGCTCTCCATCGCCCGCGCGAGGTTCATCGCGAAGGCTTCCGGGTCGAATTTTTGCGCAGTCTTGGTTTCAGTTGAAACGTCGCTCATGTCTCGACACTACAGGTTCATTTCTGTTTCGTCACCGCGCAGATCCACGACGGCAGATTCGGCGTTAACGCCAATATTGGGTGTGCTGCAGTGCGACAAAGTATCTTGCTTCCGTCACATTGAAGCCCTAACGCTCCGGTTTGTTGTTCAGGCTTTAAGCGTTTCGGGCGATACTGGTTCAAGCGCTGCCACCACAAATGATGAAATAAACGTCAGGCGGCGGCAAAGCTCGAAGTGGGGACTTTCGGACGTATGTCGGTTGATCGGACAAAGACGCGGCTGGCTGCGGGAGCGCTGGTACTTTCAGCACTTGCGCTTGGCGGCTGCTCGATACCGATCGCGGATTTGCCATCGATCGGAACGGCGGCCGACGCGCCTGGGAAACAAGCCGATCCCTATCTCCCGGTTGAAGATTTGCCCCCAAGCCGCGATGAGGCCACGATGGCGCCGGCCGATCGGGCCAAGATGAAGGCCGAACTGCTGGCCGCGCGGGACCGCCAGGCGTCCGCGACCGCCGCCAAAGACGCGGCCGCCAAGGACACCGCCTCGAAGTGATCTGACGGCGGATACTGGCGCAGCCGGACGGCCGTGCTAAAAGAACCTCAATTCAACCGCAAATCAGGGCCACGACATGGATTTTGCGCCTGAATTCGCTCTAAATCTTTGATTGAGCGCGATTTCTGGCCCAGGCGAATTCCGTTTCGCTGCAAAAGGTGTCGGCGATTCTGCCCGTGCCGGTTGCCGGAGTGAGGACCCATGGAAGAATTTTACCGCATACGCCGTCTGCCGCCTTATGTGTTTGAACAGGTCAACCGGGCCAAGGCGGCCGCGCGCAATGCCGGCGCCGATATCATTGACCTCGGCATGGGCAATCCGGATCTGCCGACGCCACCCCATGTCATCGAAAAACTGAAGGAAACGCTGGGCAAGCCGCGCACCGACCGCTACTCCGCCTCGCGCGGCATTACCGGCCTGCGCAAGGCGCAGGCGGCCTATTACGCCAGGCGCTTCGGCGTGAAGCTCAATCCGGAGACCCAGATTGTCGCGACGCTGGGCTCGAAGGAGGGCTTTGCCAACGTCGCGCAAGCGATCACCGCGCCCGGCGACGTGGTGCTGTGTCCCAATCCGAGCTATCCGATTCACGCCTTTGGATTTCTCATGGCCGGCGGCGTCATTCGTTCGGTGCCCTCCGAGCCGACGCCGCAATTCTTCGAGGCGGTCGAGCGTGCGATCATCCATTCGATCCCGAAGCCGCTTGCGATCGTCGTCTGCTACCCCTCCAATCCGACCGCCTATGTCGCGAGTCTCGATTTCTACAGGGATCTGGTGGCGTTCGCGAAGAAGCACGAGATCTTCATCCTGTCGGATCTGGCCTATGCCGAAGTCTATTTCGACGATCACAATCCGCCGCCCTCGGTGCTGCAGGTTCCGGGCGCGATCGATGTGACGGTCGAATTTACCTCGATGTCGAAGACGTTTTCGATGGCCGGCTGGCGCATGGGATTTGCCGTTGGCAACGACCGCATCATTGCCGCTCTGGCGCGGGTCAAGTCCTATCTCGATTACGGCGCGTTCACGCCGATCCAGGTCGCCGCGACCGCCGCGCTGAACGGTCCGGAGGATTGCATTCGCGAGATGCGCGACACCTACCGCAAGCGCAGGGACGCGCTGGTGGAGTCGTTCGGCAGGGCGGGGTGGGAGATTCCGCCGCCCGAGGCCTCGATGTTCGCATGGGCGCCGCTGCCTGAGGCCTTCCGCGGCGTCGGCAGCATGCAGTTTGCGACCCTGATGGTCGAGAAATCCGGGGTTGTCGTTTCGCCGGGGGTTGCCTTTGGCGAGCACGGCGAGGGCTACGTCCGCATCGCCATGGTGGAAAACGAGCAACGGATCCGCCAGGCCGCGCGCGGGGTGCGCCGCTTCCTTGAAAGCGGCATCGAAACGTTGCACAACGTGGTTCCTCTCGCCAACCGGCGCTAGGCATGATCCCGCAAAGCCTGTCCCCGGTGGACGGGGACGGTTTTCGGATCACGCCTGGTTTTAGTCTCTCCGGCAGGTTTTTTCGTCATGGTCGCACCCCTGAAAGTGGGTATCGCGGGGCTCGGCACGGTTGGCGCTGAAGTTGTCCGCCTCATCGAGCAGCAGGGCCGGGCGTTGTCCCTGCGCTGCGGCCGCGGCGTGCAGGTCGTCGCCGTTACCGCGCGTTCGAAGGTGAAAAAACGCGACCTCGATCTGCGCGGCATCGGCTGGGCCAAAAATGCGCTGGATCTGGCCAGTGATCCCGGCATCGACTGCTTCGTCGAATTGATGGGTGGCTCCGGCGACCCCGCGCTGTCGGCGATCGAGGCGGCTTTGAAATCCGGCAAATCGGTGGTCACCGCCAACAAGGCGCTGATCGCCAAGCATGGACTGCGATTGGCCGGGTCAGCCGAGAAGCATGGCACCGCGCTGAATTTCGAGGCGGCTGTGGGGGCTGCGATCCCCGTCGTCAAAACCCTGCGCGAAGGCCTTGCGGGCACCACCATCAATCGGGTTTACGGTATCCTCAACGGCACCTGCAATTACATCCTGACCCGAATGGAGCAGGAAGGATTGTCATTCGCCGAATGCCTGAAGGACGCGCAGCGGCTGGGCTACGCGGAGGCCAATCCGTCATTCGACGTCGATGGCCATGACACCGCCCAGAAGCTTGCCATTCTTGCCAGCCTCGCATTCGGCACCAAGGTTGCGCAAAACGCGGTTTATGTGGAGGGCATTTCCTCGATCGCGCCGGAAGACCTGCGCGCGGCGGAAGAACTCGGTTATCGCGTCAAGCTGCTCGGGGTCGCGGTACGGACCGCCAAGGGCATCGAACAGCGCGTGCATCCGACCATGGTCCCGAAATCCTCCTCGATCGCGCAGGTGATGGGCGTCACCAACGCGGTGACCATCGACGGCGAGGGCATCCCTCCGATCACGCTGGTGGGTCCGGGCGCCGGCGGAGCGGCGACCGCGTCCGCGGTGGTCGCCGACATCGCCGATGTTGCGCGTGGTATCCGTGCCAAGCCGTTCGGGCGCCCCGTGGAGCGGTTGCGTGCGACCAAAAAAGCGCCGATGGAACGTCACGAAGGCGGCTACTATATCCGCCTGATGGCGCGTGATCTGGCAGGGACCGCCGCGACGATCGCTACCCGGCTTGCGCAGCAGAAAATTTCCATTGAATTGATCGTGCAGCGCCATGCCGATGGCGTCGATGCGGTAGGCGTGACGGGGAAGGCTTTGCCGGTGCCGGTCATTCTGATTACTTACGCGACCAGCGAGGATGCAGTATATCGCGCGCTGCAGGCGGTGCAGCGCGACAAGGTGATCCGCGGCCGGCCGCAGGTGATACGGATCGAAAAAAACTAGCGCGCGGTGCGAACGAACGATGCGCTGAACGATTATCTGCGGGCCGAAAGACCCGCCCTGCAGTTTCAAGGGAGTACAGTGATGTCGACCCATATTTCCGTGCCGCCGCAGCTGTTGCTGGAGCGCATTCTCACGCTCGAGATCGTGCGGGTAACCGAGCGCGCGGCGGTATCGGCGGCGCGGCTGCGCGGCCACGGCAACGAGAAAGCCGCCGACCAGGCCGCGGTCGACGCGATGCGCCGCGAGCTCAACAAGTTGCCGATCGAAGGCACCGTGGTGATCGGCGAGGGCGAGCGCGACGAGGCGCCGATGCTGTTCATTGGCGAGAAGGTCGGGATCAATGCCGGCCCGCAGGTCGATATCGCCGTCGATCCGCTGGAGGGCACGACGCTGTGCGCCAAGAACATGCCGGGCTCGATCGCAACCATGGCGATGGCCGATGGCGGCACGCTGCTCCACGCGCCCGACGTCTATATGCAGAAGCTCGCGATCGGCCCGGGCTATGCCAAAGGCGTCGTCGAACTCGATGCCTCGCCTGCCGACAACGTTCGTCGCCTGGCCAAGGCCAAGGGAGTCGATACGTCTGCGATCACGGTGCTGGTGCTCGATCGCCCGCGTCATTCCGATATCATTAACGGCGTCCGCTCCACCGGCGCGGCGGTCCGTCTCATTACCGATGGCGACGTGGCGGGTGTCATCCATTGCGCCGATCCGGACAATACCGGGGTCGATATGTATATCGGCACCGGCGGCGCGCCCGAAGGCGTGTTGGCGGCGGTGGCGCTGCGCTGCATCGGCGGCCAAATGCAGTGCCGGTTGATTCTCGACACCGAGGAGAAGCGCGAACGCGCCCGCAAGATGGGCGTCACCGATCCGCGCTTCATCTATGGCATTGAGGATATGGCGAAGGGCGACTGCCTGTTCGCGGCGACCGGCGTGACCGACGGGTCGCTGCTGTCGGGCGTCAAGTTCCGCAAGGACGTAATCCATACCGAGACGGTGGTGATGCGCTCGGTTACCGGCACCGTGCGCTACATCAAGGGCGAGCACCGGCAGCTCGAAAAATTTCATCTCGATTGAGGGCCGGCCGATGGCTGACAAGATCGTCATCCGGCCTGTCGGCAAGGACGAGCGCGCGGCGTGGGAGCCGTTGTGGGACGGCTACATCGCGTTCTACAAGGCGACGCTGGAGCCCGGCGCCAGCGATGTCGCGTGGCAGCGGTTTCACGATCCGGACGAGCCGATGTTCCTGCTCGGCGCCTATGTCGACGGCAAGCTGACCGGCATCGTCCAGTACCTGTTCCACCGCTCGACCTGGGCACCTGGCAACTACTGCTATCTGCAGGACCTGTTCGTCAGCGACGGGGCGCGCGGCCTCGGCGTCGGACGGGCGCTGATCGAGGCGGTCTACGAGAACGCGAAGGCGGCCGGCGCCAACCGGGTGCACTGGCTGACCCACACCACCAATGCGCAGGCGCGCATTCTTTACGATCAGGTCGCCGAGAATCTTGGTTTCATCCAGTACCGCAAGTTACTCTGAACCCGTCCGGTCGATCAAAAAGCAAAAACCAGGGAATGGACATGCCTGATATTTCCGCCGTGAAGGCGCTGGTGTTCGATGTGTTCGGCACCGTGGTCGACTGGCGCTCCAGTCTGATCGCGGATTTCACCAAATGGGGTGGTAGCCGGGGCATCAAGGCGGATTGGACCGCGCTGGTCGACGGCTGGCGCGGCGCGTATGTCGGATCGATGGACGAGGTCCGGAAGCATCCGGAGCGCGGCTACGTGATCTTGGACCAGCTGCATCGGCGGTCGCTGGAAAAACTGGTCGCGCAGTTATCGATTCAAGGGCTGAACGAGGCTGACCTGCACCACCTCACCATGGGCTGGCATCGGCTGCATGCCTGGCCGGACAGCGTTGCCGGCCTGACGCGGCTGAAGCAGAAATACATCATCGCACCGCTCTCGAACGGCAACGTTGCGCTGTTGACCAACATGGCGAAATTCGCAGGCCTGCCGTGGGACCTGGTGCTGTCGGCGGAACTGTTCGAACATTACAAGCCCGATCCCGAAACCTACCTTGGCGCCGCGCGCCTGCTCGGCCTCGAGCCGCGACAGGTGATGATGGTGGCCGCGCACAACAATGATTTGAAAGCCGCGCAGCAATTGGGATTGAAGACCGCCTTCGTCGCGCGCCCGACCGAATACGGCCCGCTGCAGAAACTCGATTTCGAGGCGACCGGTGATTGGGATATCGTGGCCAAGGACTTTGGCGGGATCGCAGACCGGATGGGATGTTAGGCTGGCTATTGAACCGGCCCCAGCCGGTCGTCGCGCCAGGCTAGACCAAACCGATGCCTTCACCGGCAAATCGGACGACCGCGCTTCAGAGATTGGCCCCCGGCGCGGCTGGGGCAGGCGAGCGTCGCTCAATCGATCCAAAATTGGCACTTGTGTGATCGCCGGCACATCGGTCTCGGCAAGCGCTTCTTATCCTCCTGACCATCGAAGGGCATCCCGCCCTTCCCTGACAAACAGGAGACGACCATGACGACCAAGATCAGACTGACCGCCCTCGCACTCGTGGCGGCGGCTCTCACGACCGCCAGCCTGACTGCCGCCGAGGCGCGTATGCTCTCTCACGGGGCGACGGGCCCGCGTTTACCGGTGACCCTCAGCTGCGCGGGCGGCAACTGCGCGCCGCCAACCCCACCCACCGTTTGGCACGGCGGCGGGGGCGGCGGCGGGACCCGCGGCCCCACCGGCGGCATCCACGACCCCGGCAGCCCCAGCGCCGGGGAGGGCGCCGGCAGCGCCGGCGGCTACAATTGCGTCGGTGATCGCGACTGCGGCATCTTCCGACAAGACTGAAGAGGACTAAAGCATGATCCGGAAAAGTGGACACCGGTTTTCCGAAAAGATCATGCTTAAACAAAAAGATAGAGCGAGATGGCAATTCAACGAAGAGCCATCTCGCTCTAGCGACCCGACATGGAAGATGCTGACTTGATGCCCGCGGTGTTGATCACCGCGGGCCCTGTCTTGTATTGCCTTATCCATCTTTGCTGCCCGAAGAAGAAACAGGTTGTCGCCTCGCGCCGCTTTTTTCTGCGTTCCCCGAATATGCCGATCTCGCAGACAAGGATGATCGAGATCGCCTCACCATCGAGCGTGTGCTGATGATGACTATGGGCACCCAGTCTGATCGCGGATTTCACCAAATGGGGTGGTAGCCGGGGCATCAAGGCGGATTGGACCGCGCTGGTCGACGGCTGGCGCGGCGCGTATGTCGGATCGATGGACGACGTCCGGAAGCATCCGGAGCGCGGTTACGTGATCTTGGACCAGCTGCATCGGCGGTCGCTGGAAAAACTGGTCGCGCAGTTATCAATTCAAGGGCTGAACGAGGCTGACCTGCACCACCTCACCATCGGCTGGCATCGGCTGCATGTGGCGGAACTGTTCGAACACGTGGCGCGAACATTCCAAAATTGAAGCAAATGACCCCGGAACGGACATTACAAGTAAATGCAATGTACCATGGTTACTTCGCTGGCAATCCGAGCGGAGGCTCTCCTTCAAACTTGAAATTTGATCAATGACAGAAACCAATTCTTAAGGAATTCCGAACCGCGCGCTGCCCTCCCGTAAAATCACCGCATCTCGTGAAAAAAGCCCCGGACGATGCCGGGGCTTTCAAGCCAGGTTTCGGATTAAATTAGTAGCGAGCGAGGGCCGGTCCGCCGAACTTGTAATTCAGGCGCGCGGTGAAGAGATCGACGTCCTCCGTAACATGGTCGGCGATGAGGAAGCCGGTGGCTGAATTTACGTCCCGGTTGCCCATGAAGAGGTGATCGTATTCGAAGCCAAGCGACCAATTCTGAGCGAAGGCGTATTCGATGCCGGCGCCAACCGTAGCACCCCAGCGGGTTTCGTTGGCAGTATCGATCCCGACGAGCGGCGGCAGCGTCGAAATCGCCGTATAGCTGTTGTCCGTGACGGCGGCGCCGCCCTTCACGTAGAACAAGGTACGGTCCCAGGCATAGCCGATCTGGCCGGTGAACAGGCCGAAGCTGTCAATCCTGGTCTGGTTGGTTTGACCGGGAAATTGCAGGCTGGCATTGCTGCCTTTGAAATCGGCCCAGTTGCCTTGCGCTTCCAAACCGAAGACCCAGGAAGAAGGCGTCTGCCAGCGATAACCGATCTGTCCACCGACCGTTCCGCCCGACGCATCATGGCTCCCTTCGTCTCCGAAGCCATCTGCATTCCAGTTGATGCGGCTGGTAGCGCCACCGCCGTTGATACCGATGTAGAAACCACTCCAGTCGTAGGCGACCGCAACGATCGCGGGCGCCTTTGTATAGGCAGGGACGCCAGCGGGAAGATCCGCGGCTAAAGCTGCGCCAGAGATCCCGACGGCAGCTAATCCAATCACACTGGGAACACAAATCTTCATTTGAGAACCCCTCAATGCTAAAAATCGCCCGCGACAACGATCAGCGAATATTTTGACGGATCCGCGGCGGCCTTGTTTCCAAGTCGAAACATAGAGGCTTTTTTTGGATGCAATTAATTTTCGGTAATTCTCGGCGCTTTTAACCTTGCAAGGAGACCTTGTAGCCACGCAGCCGTCTTGCGTGCATCGCGATGACTTGGCAATGCTCCATGCCAAATGGACCATTGCGAGCAAAGCGAAGCAATTCATCAAACAGGAAAGCAAGGATGGATTGCTTCGCTCCTCGCAATGACGGCCTGATCTCTGAATTGCTTCGCGGAGCCTGTCATCGGGCTCGCATTCGCGCGACCCGTTGGCTCGCAAGGACGGAAATAGGATCCTTTCTTCCTTGATCCATGGCACGCGCCGGATTACGACCTTTGGTCGATCGACCCGACGGATCGATCGCCAATTTTTTGAAAGCATCATGATGCTTCCCTCCGCATTGCCTGTTGACGCCGCGCCGGCGTTTCTCGGCGTGTCGCATTCGGCGACCGGCAAGCTGTGGCGCGACCGGCTCGGTGTGCGCGGTGCGGCGCGCGCGCTGGCGATTTCGCAGCGCTATCAACTGCCGGAAATGCTGGCGCGGGTGTTGGCCGGGCGCGATGTCGGGATCGATGCGGTCGAGGATTTTCTTGATCCCACCATCCGCAAATTGATGCCAGATCCCTACACCGTGACGCAGATGGAAACCGCGGCAAAGCGTATCGCCGATGCGGCGATACGCCGGGAAAGCGTTGCGATCTTCGGCGACTATGATGTCGACGGCGCAACCTCGGCGGCGCTGCTCGCATGGCATCTACGCCATTGCGGGCTCGACCCGCTGATTCATATTCCCGACCGGATTTTCGAAGGTTACGGCCCCAATGTCGAGGCCGTGCGCATGCTGGCCGGGAAGGGCGCTACGCTGCTGGTGACGGTGGATTGCGGCACCACGAGCCTTGAGGCGCTCGCCGAGGCGCGGCGCCTTGGCATGTCGGTGGTCGTCATCGATCACCATCAATGCGGCGATGAGCTGCCGGATGTCGACGCGCTGGTCAATCCGAACCGGCCCGACGATCTTTCCGGTCTCGGCAATCTCGCCGCCGTTGGGCTCGTGCTGGTCACACTGGTGGCGGTCAACCGGGAACTGCGCGCGCGGCGGATTCTGGACCCGCGAGATGCCGGAACCGGATTTGCTGGGCATGTTGCACCACGTTGCGCTCGGCACCGTCGCCGACGTCGCACCCCTGGTCGGGCTAAATCGCGCCTTCGTTGCGAAAGGCCTGATCGCGATGCGCCGGCGCGACCATGTCGGCCATACCGCACTGATGGATGTGGCGCGGCTGAACGGTCCGCCCGAAGCCTGGCATCTCGGCTTCATGCTGGGGCCACGCATCAACGCCGGCGGCCGGATCGGGCGCGCCGATCTCGGGGTGCGGCTGTTGCTGGAAGGCGATGTCTCCGAGGCAGCGCGGATCGCCGCCGAACTTGACCGGTTGAATACCGAGCGCCGCGTCATCGAGCAGATGGCGGAGGCCCAGGCGGAAGCCGAGGCGCTGGCCTCGGTCGGCCTGGAAGACAAGGGGGCGGTGATCGTCACGGCATCGGAAGGCTGGCATCCCGGCGTGGTCGGTCTGGTCGCGGCGCGCCTGAAGGAAAAATTCTCGCGCCCCGCATTCGCGATCGCGCTCGAGCCGGGCGGAATCGGCACTGGTTCGGGCCGCTCGATCGCCGGCGTCGATCTGGGCAAGGCGGTACGTCAGGCCGTGCACGATGGCCTATTGCTGAAGGGCGGCGGTCACGCCATGGCCGCCGGCGTGACGCTGCGCAAGGAAAGGCTGGCGGAATTCCGTGCCTATATGGAAAGCGCACTCGCCCATGATGTGGCGCAATCGCGCCATGTCAACGAGCTCTTTATCGATGGTGCGGTCAGTGCGCGCGCGGTGACGCCGGAACTGGTGGCGACCCTCAATCGCGCCGGGCCGTTCGGCAGCGGCAATCCCGAGCCGGTGCTGGCGCTGCCCGCGCACCAACTGGTTTATGCCGACGAGGTCGGGCAGGCGCATCTGCGGGTGCGGTTCAAATCCGGCGATGGCGCGATCGTCAACGGCATCGCGTTTCGCGCCATCGGCCAGAAGCTTGGAAATGCGCTGACCCAGAATCGCGGACAGCCGTTGCATGTGGCGGGATCGCTCGCGGTCGATCGCTGGCAGGGCACCGAGCGTGTACAGTTGCGCGTGCTCGATGTAGCGGTTCCGGATCAGGGACCGGCGGTGATCAGATGAGCATTCAACGATCGAGATACGCGTTCAAAAAGATGGAGTGGAAATGACAGGGCAGGTTGCAGGCAAGGTCGCGCTGGTTACCGGCGGGGCATCGGGCATCGGCGCGGCGGTCGCCGAATTGCTGGCGCGGGAAGGGGCCTCCGTCGCAGTCACCGATATCGATGAACTCGGAGGACCCGAGATCGTGGCCGGGATCAGGAAAGCCGGCGGCGAGGCAGTCTTCCTGCCGCAGGACGTGACCAGCGAGGCGCGCTGGATCGAAGTCGTGGCCGACGTCGAAAAGCGTTATGGCCGGCTGGATGTTCTGGTTTCAAATGCGGGGATCGGAATAGCGGTGCCGTCGATAACAGACATGACGCTGGAAGACTGGCGACGGCAAAGTGCGATCAATCTCGACGGGGTATTCCTTTCGGTGAAGCATTGCCTGCCGTTGATGCGCAAGACCGGCGGCGGCTCGATCATCATGATGTCGTCGCTGGCGGGCCTGCGCGGCGCGCCCGGGCTGTCCGCCTATAGCGCGACCAAAGGCGGTGTCCGGCTGTTCGCCAAGTCGATCGCGATGGAATGCGCAACGGCAGGTGACGGCATTCGGGTCAACTCGGTACATCCCGGCATCATCGACACGCCGATATGGGGCAAAATTCCAGCGGAGGCCGCGGGGCGGGGACAGAACGCGCCGATCGATCCCGAAGAACGCGCCAGACTGGCCGCTCCACTTGGTCGCGCCGGTCACGCCTCGGAAATTGCCAGCGGCGTGCTGTATCTGGCGTCCGATGCATCAAGCTACGTGACCGGAACGGAACTGGTTATCGATGGCGGCATGAACGCGGGCGGGGTCGCGCGAAGGGCGTAGTGGCGCCGCGGCAATCGCCATTACGAGGAGCCAACGGGGCGCGCGAACGCGCGCCCGGTTGGCTCGCCATGACGGCGAACTAGCTGCCCTGCCTCAGCCGCGCCAGCACCTTCAGGCCGCCGTACCCGTCCGCGGGCAACAACCCCATCTTGGTCTGATAGTCCTTGACCGCCTGCATGGTGTCGTTGCCGACCCGGCCGTCATTGCCGCCGGTATCGAATCCGGCCCTGGTGAGGCGGGTCTGCATCTCCTGCACTTCGGCGAGCGTCAGCGCGCGCTCCGAACCGGGGAACGGCTGGATGAACGGCGGCGCGCCCAAAATGCGGTCGCCGAGATGGCAGATCGCCAGCGCATAGTTCATGGAAGGATTGTAGCTGCGCACGGCGTAGAAATTCGGCCCGAGCAGGAAGGTCGGGCCGCCCTGCACCGGCACCCACATCTGCGCGCTGGCGTTCGGTTGCGAAAACGCCTGGCCGTCGGCGCGCGAAACGCCGGCGCTTGCCCAGGCTGCGTAGGTCCGGCTGCCGCTCGACGATGCGCCGGGCGCGCGGACTTCATAGCCCCAATGCTCGCCCCGATGATACTTGCCGCGATTGACCAGAAATCGCGCGGTCGAACCGAGCGCATCGTCGGGCTTGCCGAACGGCGACACCCGGCCATCACCGTCGTAATCCATTCCGACATTCAGCCAGACTTCCGGCATCCATTGGGTGTGCCCCATCGCGCCGGCCCACGATCCCCGCATCTCCTCAGGGGTGCTCCAGCCCCGATCGACGATTTTCAGCGCATTGATCAGTTCGGCTTCCCAATAGGCGCGGCGGCGCGGCTCGTTCCAGGCCAGCGCCGCCAGCGAGGGAAATACCGGCCGCATGTGGTTCTGCTGCACCAGCGGATCGCCGTAAGCGGATTCGACCCCCCACAACGCCAGCAACGTGCCGCGCTCGACGCCGAAATCATGTTCGATCCGCGCAAACAACGCTTCGTTCTTCCGCAATGCTTCTCTGCCGGCGATGATGCGCCAGTCCGAGACGCGGCGATTGATGTATTGCCAGATCTCCTCATTGAACTCGGGCTGGTGCTGCATCTGCTTGAACACGGTCATGTCCGGCTCGATATGGCCCATCACCCGTGTGTAGGTCGCGTCCGAAACGCCCTTTGCCAACGCACGTGCCCGAAAACCGTCGCGCCATTGACCGAAGCCGGGCGGCGCTGCGGCGAACGCCGCGGCGGGGGATACGAGCAGGGCGCCGGCGCCGAGGCCGGATCGCAACAGTGCGCGGCGGGTCGGTGCTTTCAGAGAATCAGGCTGTCTCATGGGCTCATTCTATCGGCGCATGGCAGGTTGCAGCAAAGTTCATTGCTGCCGCCGCAACTAGCCATCCTGCTGCAGGTCTGCGGCAATTTTGGACAGCCAGCGCCGGACTGTAGCCTGCGCCTTCGGCGCAAGCCCGGCCTGCAGCCGGCGCTCCAGGGCTCTGCCGCGCGCCCGGCATTTGCCGAGCAGCGCCTGCCCGCGCCGGGTCAGCGTCCACTGCAGCACCCGGCCGTGCACCGGGTGCGGTTTTTTCCTGATGGCGCCGTCGCGCTCCAGATTACGGATGATGACACCGACGGTCTGCGGGGTCAGCAGCGCTACCCGGGCAAGATCGGCCCCCGACAGACCCGGATAGGCCTTCAGCATCGTGAGCACGACGAATTGCGGCGGCGTTGCGCCGAGGTCGGCCAGCGCCCGTTCCAGCGTCAGCCGGGTCGCGGCCTGGGCCTGCCGCAAGAGGTAGGCGAGGTAGCCTTTTTCGCCGCGCTTGCCCTGGCCCGGGGGCGGCGGCCGGACCTCGGCCAGCGCCGGATTTTGCGCGTTTTTTTTCAGGCTTCGGACCGGTTTTCCTTCGCGGCTCGATTTTCGCCGTTTTGGCGTTTTCCGAGACGCGCGAGATTTTGCCGGAGTTGCGATCTTGCGATTCATATCAGCACTCTTATAATGTATCAGAGTACTTATATATAAGGTAACGAAAGATGTCACATGCCAGAAGCGAACAGAAAGATTTCAAGGCATTGGCGCCCGACGTCAGCGACATTCTCCTTGCGCTGAGCCATGCCGCGGCAAAGGCGGGCATCGACAAGCAACTACTGGAACTGATCAAGCTGCGGGCGTCCCAAATCAACGGCTGCGCTTTCTGCGTGCAATTCCATATCCTGCAGGGCGAGCACCTCGGCATTGCCGTCGACAAGCTCAACCTCGTCGTGGTGTGGCGCGAGGTGGCTTTGTTTTCGGCGCGGGAGCGTGCGGCGCTGGCATGGACCGAAGCGCTGACGCGGCTGACGGAGGGCGTGAGCGACGAGGTTTATGCGGAAGCGAGCGCCGAGTTTTCCGAAAAAGAACTGGCCTATCTCAGCTCCGCGATCGCCTCGATCAACGTCTGGAACAGGCTCGGCGTCGCCTATCGCTGGACCCCGCCGGCACGACACAACGCCGCACAGGCGGCGGCGTCATAAGGGTCCGTTTTCGCTGCCTTCCAGGGTGTCGGGATGAGCAGCATCTTCCGGCAGGGAATGGGCCATCGCGGGCGGAGCGGCGATTTCGGGCCCGATCTCGCGCCCGCGTCCGTGGATCAGGCGCTCATAGGCCGAGATCAGCGTGACGTAGGGATTGACCCAGAGCCAGCCGTCGCGCGTGAACACCTGCACATCGAAATGAAGGTGGCGTGTGGTGCCATTGGGGTGATCCAGATAGTTCGACACCACGCCGATTTTTTCTCCCTCTTCGACACGGCGTCCGTTCAGAATGCCGTCGGCGTCCATGCTCGCCGGATTCATATGCATGTAGCGAAAGCGCATGTGCTCGTTGCTGGTATTGATCTGCAAGGTCGCCGCCTGCTGCTTCAGGGAGCGGATCAGCACGCCATCGCGGACAGCGACGACGGCCTTCTGGTTGGGATTGCAGCGATCGGCGCCCTCATTATGCGGCGGACACGGCGCCGGACGGATATCCTGCCCCTGATGTCCGGAACCGCCGGGGCATTGTCCGACGCCGAAACTGCGGGCTTCGCAAAAATTATCCTGCCATGGATAGCTGGTGTATCCGCCAACCAACTCCTCGGGCGTCAGCGGCTTGTCGCTCGATCTGCGGCTTGCAAAGGATTGGGAGTGGGCGAAAGCCGGGGCCTTTTCCAGCGGAAACCGAATTTGCGCGTAGGCGGTGAAGTCGGCGTGGCCGCCCGGGTTGCGCGATGCACTCCGCGCGATGATATCCCCGCTTGGGCGATAGGTGAAATCGGAGGAGCGTTCCGCCGGCCGTTCGGCAATTCCCGCCGGGATATCCGTGCGCGGGCGCGAGGGTTGTCCGCCGGCGACACGTAATGCCTTGAGGAAGCGCTCGGCGACGGGGGTGGCCTCGCGGCAGGCGAGCCGCTGCGCGAGAGGAACGCTGTCGAGACACTGGATCGACACCACATAGGGAACGCCGAAACGGGTGAACGCGTATCGCAGATAACCCTCCCGGATAAAGCGGCGAAGGTCGGGAAATTGCGCTGCCAGTGCCTTGACCGGTTCGCCCTTGCCGCCCAGCGGATCGCTGATGTCGTAGGTCAGGATCGAACCGGTGATCTGCACTTCGACGGGTTTGGCAAAGGTTCGCTGCGGCATGCCGTCGCCCGCACCGGGCTCCAGCGAAAACATCGCATCATAGCCGGCCGGGCCGGCGTCGAACAACTCGGCGGGACGGAAGTCGGCCTGATAGCGCGACACCGAAAGGCTGGCCGGCGCGCCGTTCAGCTGTGCGTCGAGAAATGCCGCGGTGTCGAATGGCAGCAGTACGGGCACCGCGCTTCGCCCGATACCGGTGAAGATCTGCGACGTCACCGCATTCAGTTGCACCAGCGCAGGCGTCGAACGCGGATCGAACGCAGGCAGCCGGCGTTGACCCGAAAACGTGAAGGCGGGCGCCACAGCCGGCTGGGTGTTGATCTCGGACCGCAGTTCGTCGAGAACGGCGCGCCATTCGACGCGGGCGACCGAAATCGCCGGGGTTCGGAATTCATCGGCGCTGACGCGCGCAGCGCCGGCGGTGAGCAGAAGAAAAGATGCCAGTAGATACGTAACGAACCGGAGCGTTTTGGTGCCCAATGCGTCGCCCTCCGGCGCCAGGCGTCCCCTGTCGCCTAGTCCTTTGCGCGCTCGACGTATGAGCCGTCCTCGGTCATGATCACAATCCGCGTTCCGGTGCCGATGTGCGGCGGGACCAGGGTGCGCACACCGTTTGAGAGGATCGCCGGCTTGTAGGACGACGACGCGGTCTGTCCCTTCGTCACCGGCTCGGTCTCGACCACCTCCAGCGTCGCGCGCTGCGGCATCTGAATGGCCACCGGAATGACGCCGTGAAGCGAAAGCTTGACGGTCATGTTTTCCTGCAAATAGGGCGCTGCCGTGCCGATCACGTCCTTCGGCACCTGGACCTGGTCGTAGGTGTCGGCGTTCATGAAGTGAAAGCCGTCGGCGTCTTCATAGAGATAGTTGAAGTTGTGATCCTCGATGGTCGCCTTCTCCACCTGGTCCGTGGTCTTGTAGCGCTCGGAAACCTTTACCCCGTCGCTGATTCGGCGCATTTCGATCTGGCTGACCGGCGTTCCCTTGCCGGGGTGGATGTTCTCGGCGGTCAGAACCACATAAAGTTTGCCGTCTTGCTCAATGACGTTGCCCTTGCGAATAGAACTGGCGATGACTTTCAAAGCTGCTTTTCCTGATATTCTGGCCCGGGACCAATCCGGACATGGGCGTCCCGAGGCCGACGAAGCGGTTTCGGGCTGCAACATACTGATTTTGTCGGCCTATGCCAGCGTTTTACGGGCTGGCGGAGCGGCTCGTTGATGGCCGGAAACGATCAACTCTCGCCCTGGTGGTCCGCCCCGCGGCATGCCGATGTCAGGCCGTTTTTGATGGCACGCAGCGCCATTGCCAAGGCGCTCCGGGCGTGGTTCGAGGAGCAGGGCTTTGTCGAGGTCGAGACCGGAATTCTGCAGGTGTCGCCCGGAAACGAGACCCATCTGCATGCGCCTCGCGCGGAACTTGCCGGCGCCGATGGCGCCCGCGCGACGCGGTACCTGCGGACGTCGCCGGAATTCGCCTGCAAGAAACTGCTCGCCGCCGGAGAGCAGAAAATTTTCGAGTTTGCGCGGGTGTTCCGCGACCGGGAACGCGGCAACCTGCATCTTCCCGAATTCACCATGCTGGAATGGTACCGGGCCGGTGCGACCTATGACGCGGTCATGGCCGATAGCGTGGTCGTTATCGCCCATGCGGCGCAGGCCACCGGCATCGGACGTTTTTCGTTTCGCGGCAAGATCGCCGATCCGTTTGCCGAGCCGGAGCTTTTGACCGTGGCCGCAGCTTTCGACCGGTTTGCCGGCATCGATCTGCTGTCCACTGTTGCGAACGGCGAGGGCGATCGCGCGGCGCTGGCGGCTGCGGCAAGGGCGCTTGTGCGGATCACCGAGGACGATACCTGGTCGGACATCTTCAGCAAGGTCCTGGTCGAGCATGTCGAGCCAAATCTGGGGCAGGGGCGGCTGACGGTCCTGTTTGAGTACCCGGCACCCGAAGCCGCGCTGGCGCGCGCAAAACAGTCCGACCCGCGCCTCGCCGAACGCTTCGAGATCTATGCCTGCGGCGTCGAACTCGCCAACGGATTCGGCGAATTGACCGACCCTGCAGAGCAACGCCGCCGTTTTTCGTCGGCGATGGACGAAAAGCAGCGGCGCTACGGCGAGCGCTACCCGCTCGACGAGGATTTTCTGCTGGCCATGGCGCAGATGCCCGAAGCCAGCGGCATCGCGCTTGGCTTCGACCGGCTGGTGATGCTGGCCAGCGGCGCCGCCAGGCTCGATCAGGTGGTGTGGACGCCGCCGGGTACGGACGCATGAACAGGATTGATCGCAAGTCAGCCACGTTGCGGCGGCCGGCCAAACTGGTCGCCCGCGGTCTGGCGCCCGCAGCCGATCTTGCCGATCTGGAAAAAGTTGCTTCGCGTTATGCGGTGGCCGTGACCGCGGATATTGCGGCGCTGATCGAACCCGGTGATCCCGGCGATCCGATCGCGCGACAGTTCATTCCAAGTGCCGAGGAACTGGTGGCGCAGCCCGGCGAGAATGCCGATCCAATCGGCGATCACGCGCATTCGCCGGTCGCCGGCATTGTGCATCGCTATCCCGATCGGGTGCTGTTCAAGCTGGTCCATGTCTGCGCAGTATATTGCCGCTTTTGCTTTCGCCGCGAGATGGTCGGCCCGGGCAAGGAGAATTCGCTTTCGCCGGCCGCCTACCGCGGCGCGCTCGGCTATATCCGCGCGCATCCGGAAATATGGGAAGTGATCCTGACCGGCGGCGACCCCTTGATGCTGTCGCCGCGACGGCTCACCCAGGTCATGACGGATATCGCCGGGATCGATCATGTCCGGATCATCCGGATTCATAGCCGGGTGCCGGTCGCCGATCCCGCGCGCATCAGCGCCGAGATGGTCGCCGCGTTGAAGGTCGAGGGCGCGACGACCTGGGTCGCCCTGCATGCCAATCACGCCAGGGAATTGACCGACAAGGCGCGCGCCGCATGCGCCGGCATCATCGATGCCGGCATTCCGATGGTGAGTCAGTCGGTGCTGCTCCGCGGCGTCAATGACGATGCCGCGACGCTGGAAGCGCTGATGCGTGCTTTCGTTGAATGCCGGATCAAGCCCTATTACCTCCATCACGGCGATCTCGCGCCCGGTACCGCGCATCTGCGCACAACGCTGGCGCGCGGTCAGGAATTGATGCGGAACCTGAGGGGGCGGGTGTCCGGATTATGTCAGCCGGATTATGTGCTCGACATTCCCGGCGGCCATGGCAAGGCGCCGGTAGGTCCGAATTACCTGTCGTCGGCAGATACTTTTTCACAAGAACGGCAACAACAACATCCAGAATTGCGTTATCGTGTGGTCGATTATTGCGGCGACGTTCATCTCTATCCTCCGACGTCATGATCGAGAGATGACAGAGGGAGAAAGCGCCGAACGGCAGCCCCGGAACGAGCCTGGAGAGTTCAAATGCTAAGACTGGTCACAGTAGCGACGTTACTGACCCTCAGTTCCGCGGCGACGGCGCAGACCGGAAGCCCAGGATCCTCGACGCCATCCGTAAAGCCGTCGCGGCCAATTCCCGAGGCTCCGATAGGTCACCGCCAGCCCCGCAGCGATCAGGTGCCTTCGGAGAAAAACCTGAGTGATCCGAACAGTCAGGTCGATCGCGAGGATGCTGCCCTCGACCGCAAGATCAAGAGCATTTGTCGCGGCTGCTGATCAGGGCTTGCGCGCGGCGAGCGCTACGCCGATCAGCGCGGCGCCGCCGAACAGCAGATTGATGCCCGCCAGCAATCCGACGGCCCAGAGCGCCGATCCTGGCAGTCCTGCGATGATGATGCCGGCAATCAGGATATCCATCAGTCCAGCCGCCAGCAGCCACGACCACCGTTCCGACAATTCGCGGCGATGCTCCAGCGCATACATGATGGTGGTGACCCCTTCGGCCAGGAAATAGGCACCGACCACGATGGTGAGGGTCAGCGTGCCCTGCACCGGCCGGGCCAGCAGGATGACGCCGGCGCCGACCGCCAACGCCGCCGAAATCAGCGACCACCAGAAGCCCGGCATCTGCCGCGCCCAGAAGGTCAGGATCAGGCCGACGATGCCGCTAATCAAGAACATCCAGCCCAGAAAAATGGTGACGGCGAGGCTCGCAAGCGGCGGCACGATCATTGCCGCGAGGCCCAAAATCACCAGCAGAATGCCTTCAAACAGGAAGGCCTTCCAATGCTCGCGAACCGCGGCGCTCATTTTGGATTGCAGATTGGTGATGTCCTGGGGAAGGGTCATTGAAAATCTCCGATGCCGCCACTGCGCAATGGTGTGATACTATAGCCGGCGGCAACGCTGCGTGGACAAATTTGTTCAATGACGCGGGCGCGGGGATCGGCAACATCCGGGCACGATCGGCAAAAGCGGATAGCGGTTTTGCCTAGCCGTGGCTCGAAAACGCCTGCGAGGTCGTGCGCATTCGATTGCGACCGAGGATATAGGTCGCCGCGGTAATCACCAGCAGGGCGATGCCGATCACGATGGACACGAAGCCGATCGGTACCAGAACCAGCGCAACGTTGCGTTCTGGATTTACCAGCCAATGATGGATCGAAGTCAGCACGAAGACCAGGCCGACAAATCCGGCGGCGCCGCCCACGACGAGCAGTGCCCACATCCGTCGCAGCTGGCTCAACCGCACCCGGGCGGTTTCGGTGCGTGGCGCGTGATGATGACCGACCCGCCACACCAGCCGTACGGCAAACGCAATCGAGCTGAGCCCGATCAGCACGCTCACCGATCCCAGGATGAGCCGGGTGGATCCGGCGATATCGGGGCTTTGCTGCAGCGTCAGCAGCGGGAAATCGAAACCGGCGTGCAGCGCGAGTGGCGCGAACAGGATCAGAAGGCGGCTTGAGACGCGCGCCCAGTCGCGGTGATGCCGGTGCGCCCCAAGGGCTGTGCCGGAACGCCCGATCGCGAGATAGGCGCCGGCGATAATGCCGAGCGCGCCGTGAAATGGCACTGTCAGGATGCTGCGCAACGCCGCCAGCGCCCGCCACATCTCGGCATGTTGCACGAGATAAGCGAGGTTTTCATAGGCCGCAAAGCCGAGACCGGCCGCGGCGCCATAGACCACGGTATCCATCGGATCCGCGAAGGGACGGCGCCGCGCCGAGACCGCGACGATGACAAGAATCTTGACTGTTTCCTCCGGCAGGGCGACGCCGAATATCGAATGCAATGCCTGGGCGACCCAGGGGTTTTCGGGGGCCGCGAGGATCGACATGAACGGCGCCCGTGCGACGCCCAGCAACGAAATGCTGGCAGCGCCCAGGAAAAACGCGGTCCAGACCTTGGCGGGTGGGCCGGGTCGCTCGTCCGCGGCGACCACGAGCCACAGCACCAGCAGCGCGGGCGCGACGGCCGCGGTGCCGATGACGGTGGGAAGGGAGGCGAGCAGATTCATCAAGTGAAAACACACTCTCTTTTCGATAACGGCGGCGATCAGAAGCAGGGCAGTTTTGCCGACCTCTTGGATGATCCATGACCGATTTGCATTTCGCCGTCCGGGCGGCGGCGCTTTGGGTCAGCGCGCAAATCGTAACGAATAGGGGCAAAGAGTTCTTATTTCAACCTCTTTTGTTTCAATCTCGGTTTACGCCAGCGGAACCCGTCAGGAATGCGTGCAATCCCGACTGAAGCGCGATTATTTAATTCAATCAAAGAGTTTTCTGGATTTCTTTGAGCGAAATGCATGTAATGGCGGACCGTTTCCGTTGGGGACTTTCCCATTTTTGGCAAACTTATCCGTGGTGCTGCCGCAAATGTGCTTCGTCGTGCTGCGCAAGACATGCAGCGGACACGCAGAAGGTGCAGGCGTGTTAGTTTCTGGCGTCGTCAACCAAGGGGGCATTTAGGGGTGGGTTCGTTTCGCGGAGCAGAGACGCATACGAGGTCGGTCCTCAAAGCCATCAGTTGGCGGACCATGGGAACGCTCGATACCTTCGCGATCAGCTGGTTCGTGACGGGCCGGGTTGAAATCGCCGGATCGATCGCCGGCCTCGAGGTCGCGACCAAAATTGCCTGGTATTACCTTCACGAGCGCGTCTGGGCGGTCATCCCCTGGGGCCGGCGGTGAACTGACGGGTTGTCGGCCGTCATCGCGGCGTCGGCGCATTCAACACGAAAACCATAACTGTTTTTCTTCTCCTTGCCACTGCGGTGCGGCTCTCTCTTCGAGAAATCGTGGAGCACGGCAAATGCGGGCCGATCGGTCAGGAAGCGCAACCGGCAGCGGATTGGTTCGGCCAAGTTGTGTTTGACGATCAATGAGATCCGCACACTCCCTTCGCGCTGAGCGAAAGCAGGCGTTTCACAAACAGCAAGGGGACGGACGAAACAGGTGCGGTGGACGGGCGAGCAAATATGGATAAACTATGGCGGGGACGCAAACCTGGACTTAAGGAGAGGCTATGCGAAAACTATCCATTACCGTAGTGGCAGCAGCAGCAATTCTAGCTTTGAATTCGATGGGTTGCTCAGCCAATGCCGTAACTGCTTCGGGCAACACCCTTCCGAACGCAGCTAAAAACTTCTCGCCGATTCATGAAACGGCTTGCCGCGGTTGGGGCCGCTGGTGTGGACCGGGCTTTGTCAGGGCCTGTGGCCCATACAGGTGCTGGTGCCGTCCCTGTTGGTAAACTCGCAGAAAAGAGAGGGTCGCCAAAGCCAGACGGCCTTCTCAATATAGATGTCAATATAGATGGAATGTCGGCCCGCGATGGCAGTGCCGCCCGGGGGCGTCGATGTTCAGCAGAGGATGCGACCGACGGGAGATTCCTTGGGCCGGCGGCCGCGTGGACCAACGCCACCAAAGAACGGTCTCAGTGCGCAGCGCTGGGGCCGTTCTCGTTTGGGCCCAGACATCCCGGACTCACCTGCGGGCTGCCTGGAGTCGGGAGGGGCCTTCTGGCCTTGGACATAGGTCCCGCGGTCTACATTGGACATGCTGAAAGTATCAGGAGCTAAGCCATTGAAATAATGGCGCTCCCTAGCGGAATCGAACCGCTCTCTCCACCGTGAAAGGGTGGCGTCCTAACCGATAGACGAAGGGAGCGAAAACGTCCGCTTCGCCGCGACCGGCACGGTCGCGGCATTGCCGTTTCGCTTTGGTCAAATATATCCGGCGAATCAACACTTTGAGGCTGCGTTGGCGCCGTGCCGAACCTGGATCGTGACGAGGCGATCCGGGCGGCGGCGGCGAACGTATAGTGGCGTTTGCGCGGCCGGGCAAGCCACCGGAAATCCCGTTTGGGGGTAGATCGGCCCCTGTTCCGTGCCACGAGAAGCCGAAAAATTGTCGCCAGGCCTCAACGCTTTCTAAAGCCTCATGGCGTAGGGCTCTGGTTTTAGGGACAACTGGAATGATGGCTGTGACGAAGAAGCGGGAAGCGCGCAAGTCGCTGCGCCAGCCCGCATGGATCACCCTTGAGGGTGGCTTCGCGGCGCGCCAGTGCATGGTGCAGGATATCTCCACCTCGGGCGCCAAGATCACGGTTGACGATCCCGACATATTGCCCGCGAAGCTGCGGCTGGCGTTTTCGCGCGATGCCCGGACCGGGCGAAACTGTGCCGTGGTCTGGCGCCGCGGAAAGTCAGTAGGCGTCAAATTCGTGCGGTAGCATCGTCAGGTCGGACGCGATAAAAAGCCGGATGCGAAGCATTCTCGTCGCGGTCGTTGTTGCACTGCTGCCGGCCTCGATGGCGCTGGCTCAGTCCGGCAATCCGAAGACGGACCCGCCCATAACCCCAGGCAAGTTGCTCCCGGTGAAGCAGCCTCGCGGCGGCAATTCCTGCGCCGCCTATGGCCCGGACTACGTCAAGGTCGAAGGCACCGGGATGTGCGTGCAGATCAGCGGCTCGGTAAGCGTCGGGGTCGGCGGCTCCGTCGGCGCACGCTGAGCGGCGACAGGGATAAGCCCGTTGCGATTAGATATCCTCGTTCCCGTCATGATGGGTTGCGCGATGCTTTGGTGGGTCAGTCGCGGCATGACCTGGACGACTCGTCTGGTCGTGGCGGTCGGCACCGTTATACTGATTGTCTGCATCCTGCTGTTCGAGCGTTCAAGCTTTTGATCGAACCTTGAGGCGATCCGACCCATCACGATAGCGGTGACGCGACGAATTGCCTGAATCCCGCCCGGCCCGAGACCTGCGCGAACCAGCGATCGAGATGCGCCAGCCTCGGCTTGGCGATGCCTTCGACACCGAACCAGCGCCTCGCATAGGCGCCGAGCGCAATATCGGCCAGCGTAAAATCATCGCCTGCGATGAAGCGCCGCGTCGCCAGCTCGGCGTCGACGATCCGCCATTCAACAGCCGCGGCGTCAGCATCTCTCTGGATCACAGCCATGTCGCGGGCCTCGGGCGGGGTTCGCACCAAAGCCCAGAACACCGGGCGCTCGACCGGCTGCAGGGTCGAAAGCGTCCAGTCCAGCCACCGGTCGACACTGGCACGCAGTTTTGGCGCTTGCGGGTATAGCGGCGAATCCGGAGCATAGGCGAGAACAAGGTAACGCATGATCGAATTGGATTCCCACAGCACGAAATCGCCGTCCACCAGGGTCGGGATTCGTCCGTTGGGATTCATCGCAAGGTATTCCGGCTCGCCGTTGCGGCCGAACGCCATGCCGGCATCGATGCGCTCATAGGCAAGATCAAGTTCGCGCAGGCACCACAGCACTTTTTGAACGTTGACCGAGTTGACCCGGCCCCAAATCGTCAGATGTTCCTGATTGCTGTTCGGCACGACGCGCGGCTCCCGATTATTGACCGTGTCGGTCATATCGGAATCCTCGCGAAAAAGCCCGCGCCTTGTATGGTTTTCAATCTTGGCGTTTTGAAAAATCAGGCTCCGCCAAATGATGGCGGAGCCTTATTTTAGGCAATCGAAGCCAACTGTGATCGATCAGCGGCCGAAGAACAACCACAACAGAAGGATCACCGGTATAGGCACGCCGAGCAGCCAAAGCAGAAGTCCTCGTCCCATTTTCGCCTCCTTGAATCCTCAGTCAATTCAACAACGAAAAGGAGAAGGTTTTGTTCCGGCAAAATGGGCAGAACGCGGCTCACCAATGTCCGGTGTTCGGCATCGAGGTCCACGGCTCCGCCGGCGGCTTCGCATCGCCCTTCTGCAAGAGCTCGATCGAATGCAGATCCGGCGAGCGGACGAAGGCCATCTGCCCGTCGCGCGGCGGACGGTTGATGGTGATGCCGAGTTTCATCAACCGGTCGCAGGTTGCGTAAATGTCGTCGACCTCATAGGCGAGATGGCCGAAATAGCGATCCTCGCCGTATTTTTCCTCATCCCAGTTATAGGTGAGTTCGACCAGCGGCGCGCCGCGTCCCTTGGACGCTTTCAGCAGGCCTTCGTCCTCGGCCGCGCACAGGAACACCAGCGTGAATTTCGCCTTGTCGTTGTCGACGCGGCGGACCTCCTTCAATCCCAGGGCATCCTGATAGAATTTCAGCGCGGCATCGAGATTGCGGACGCGCAGCATGGTGTGAAGATAACGCATGTTTTCTTGCTCCCTGATATTTTGAGACGAGATTGTTGCCGGGTTCGGGAAATTCAATAGCAGCAAAACGCCGGCGAGGGCAGGGCGTTGCGGGCAGATCGCTCCAGGTCAGATTGATCCAGCGGCATGGAGCGGCTCGGATCAGTGCCCGACGGTTCCTGTTCCCTTCAGGCGAGATGACCTCACCCAGCCCGAGACGGTGTCGCCGGTCTTGGGATTGGAATACATCACGGAGGACCAACCACCGTTCGACTGGGCATAGGTGATGAGTTCATCCTTCGGAATGACAAACACCCCCGCCATCGCGCAGTTTGCGTTTGGAGCCGAGTAAAACTGAAGACGGCCGGCGCCGATCACGACCGCACTGAGAGGTGGTGAAAATACCGGAATGTTCTTCGTGCCGGTCTCGGGCTCCCTGCAATCAGCAAAAGCCGGACTCGATAGCGAGAAGACGAGGGCAACCAGGATCGCTCTGGCCGGCATGCTGTTTCTCCGCGCGTCCTGGCAAGCAAAGGCCCTGCTGAGGGGTGTCAGCAGGGCCTTCGCGACGGGAGCCCCGGAAGGCTCGACCATCAAGTTGCACAGAGATAGGCGGCGTTAGTCGTGTTGCAAGGGGGCAGGCTGGAGAGGGGCAATCACCTTCACGCGGCTTTTACCATGTCGCGCGTTCTCAAATGGCGTTCGCCTTACTGAGCTCTTCCAGAGGCTATTTCTACCCCCCTGATGATTTGAACCCAACCGCGGCTCGCGACGCTCAACGTCCATGTTGCAGGGTCTGATCGTCATCGGCGGGTTTGTACTGAGCGGCACTTGCCGGTGATGGCTTTTGGCAGGGCTCGAAGTCAAGCCTCATGATCATATCCCGCACCTCCAAGGGCCCGATCTTTCCGTGGGGCTCGTCGCCGATATCCTCGTCGGCCTCTGCGCATCTGCGGCGGAGGCGAAAGGCGGCCAAGGACGAGCAACAAAAGCGAACAGGCCCGGTGCTTCGCAAAATTCGGATGCGACTGGCGGGCAAACCAACAACGCCGCCGGGCTGAAATGATGCCCGGCGGCGTTGTCGTAGAACTGGAAATTGCAATGCCCCAGTTCCGTTATGTCGCGCGAGCCAGCGAATGGTTCGATGCAGCCCCGATCCCCAACCGCCGTGATCGCCATTTGCAGCCGCTCATGTGCCGAAATCTCACGATTTTTGCAGCGGACCCGGGTTCCCGCTGCAACCAACAAAAATCGCCCGCATTATCTGGAAGGCATTTCAACGGAGGAACGGGCGCATGAGAAAGGCACTGGCAATTTTGGCGACGGTTGCCACCGTTGGCGCAACCGCGGTATCCGCGCCGGCGCAAGCGCGAGGCTGGGGCTGGGGGCCGGGGATCGGCCTTGGTCTGGCCGCGGGCGCGCTGGCGGCGGGAGCCTACGGGGCCTATGGCCCTTACGGTTACTACGGGCCGGGCTACGGATATTACGGCTACGGATATTACGGCTACGGTCCGCGTTACTACGGGCCCGCGTATTACGGCTACTACGGACCCGGATATGGGCCCTATGCCTATTATGGTTATGGCGCGCCGTACTTTCGGCACCGCTATTGGCGGTACTGGTAATAAAATGCCCGGGGCATCGCTCCGAGCTCGGCATCGACGGGAGACACCGCAGCGTGCTTGAAAAGCTGGCCTAGGACCAGAACGACTTGCCGTCGAATCCGCTGCGGGCATTCTCCAGCGTGGTCACGCAATATTCTTCGCGGTCACGTTTGAATTTTTCCTGGGTCGCTTTGAAGCTTGCGACGCGCGCAGCGATTTCTTTCCGCTCGCGAGTGAGGCGGTCTTCCTGTTCGGTCATGCCCATCCCTTTATTGATTCTTGTCCCAATCTCCATTGGCAAACGAAATTGGGGCGCGAATTGGGACAGGGCGTTGCAGGATTGTGATCGTCCGGTTTGCGCAAGCGTTGGCGGTGGATAAGATCGGTGTCGTCCTTGTAGCTCGCGCACCTTCCCGGTAGCCAAAAGAAAACGGGAGGCCTGTATGGCAAAGATCGATCTGGAAGCGTTGAGCATCGAGGAACTCGCAAGCTTGCGCGACAACGCAACCGAAAAATTGGCGGAAAAGGTCGCCGCACGACAGGCCGAACTCGAAGCCGAGCTGGAAAAGCTGTCGCAATACGGCAAACCGGCGCGAAAATCGCAACCGGCACCCGCGGTCGCCAAGGCCCGGAAGAGCGATGAGAAGAAAGCCGACGAAGCAAAGGAACCGGTCGCCAAAGCGGCCTGAGAATTAGCGCCTGCAGGCGCGGTCCAGCGGTCCGGACATCAAGGGTGCGATCCGACGGGCCGTGCTATAATCAGCGCGGCCAACCTTTCGGATCATTCCCGTGATCGCAACGGATCTTCGCAGCGGCGTGGAACAACTCGGCGACATGATCGCCGAAGCTTCCATTATTGTTCCCTTTACGGGTGCCGGCATTTCGACCGAATCCGGCATTCCCGATTTTCGTTCTCCCGGTGGATTGTGGACCCGCAACCGTCCGATCCCGTTCGACGAATTCGTTGCCAGCCCGGACGCCCGCAATGAGGCGTGGCGGCGGCGTTTTGCGATGGAACCGACTTTCGCCGCGGCGCGACCGGGACGCGGTCACCGCGCGCTGGCATCGCTGTACAAGGCCGGAAAGATTCCCGCCGTCGTTACCCAGAATATCGACAATTTGCATCAGCTCTCCGGTTTCGCGGCCGATCACGTTGTCGAGCTTCACGGAAATACCACGTATGCCCGCTGCCTCGGTTGCGGCGAGGCTTATGATCTGGCGTGGGTCAAGCAGCGCTTCGACGCGATGGGTGGTGCGCCCGACTGCACCCTCTGCGACGAGCCGGTGAAGACCGCCACCATCTCGTTCGGGCAGGCGATGCCGGAAGATGCGATGCGTCGTGCCACCGAGCTTGCCCAGCATTGCGATCTGTTCCTTGCGATCGGCTCGTCGCTGGTGGTCTGGCCTGCGGCGGGGTTTCCGCTGATGGCCAAGAACTGCGGAGCGAGATTGGTTATCATCAACAATGAACCCACCGAACAGGATGACATTGCCGATCTGATCATCCGCCACGACATCGGCGAGACGCTTGGGCCGTTCGTAGGCAACTAATGCCCAATTGATTCGCGGCTGTGCAAGCCTGTTCATAGCTTCCGGCAGATTCGTTTTTTATCTATGCGCCACAAGCGGGAGTGTTATCTTTGATTCGAGAGATTCGCGTGGCGTCGTCATGAATTATCATGGATGGACGCATGTGTCGGCGCTGTCGCAAGCATGACGGGCCGTCGATGAAGTGTGGGGTCCGGGGTCATGGGGTCGGACGGATTTGAGTCCAAGAAGCTCGGGGGCCCGTCAAGCGGGACGGGATCCAGCAGGCTTGGTCCGGGTGAGTTTGCAGGCGGCACCGAGCGCGATCCGACGATCGAAGCGTTTGCCGGTCTCGGCGATAGCGCCGCAAACCTCGTCGAGATCAGCGGCGTCATCAAATGGTTCGATGCATCAAAGGGCTACGGCTTCATCGTTCCCGACAATGGCTGGCCGGATGTGCTTCTGCACGTCACCGTGCTGCGGCGTGACGGCTATCAAACCGCTTATGAAGGCGCGCGGCTGGTGTGCGAATGCGTGCAGCGCGCAAAGGGTTATCAGGCGTTCCGCATTCTCTCGATGGATGAATCAACCGCGATCCATCCAGCGCAAATGCTGCCGCCGCGTACCCATGTCAGCGTGACCCCGACCAGCGGTCTGGAGCGGGCGCAGGTCAAATGGTTCAACCGCCTGCGCGGATTCGGCTTCCTGACCTGTGGCGAGGGGACGCCGGACATATTTGTACACATGGAAACATTGCGCCGCTTCGGAATGACCGAGTTGCGCCCCGGCCAGTTCGTGCTGGTCCGGTTTGGGCCCGGCTCCAAGGGCATGATGGCCGCCGAAATCCAGCCGGAAACCGGCTCGCCAGGGCTTTCTTCACACTAGAAGGCTTTCTTCGGGCTTCACACTAGAAGGCTCTCTTCGCACTAAAGGACTTTCGTCGCGCTGATCCCGGCACTTGCGGTCTCGCGCGCTGCCTCGCCGCCGATCTGAAACTCCAGCCGGACGTCAAAAAGCTCGCCCCGCGCGGTCTTGCACGTGGTCTGGTATTTGCCACGATCGTCAGGCTAGGGTCGGCCCGAAATCCTTCACGGCCCGGGGTGAGAGCGTTGTCCATGAATTCCTATCGCGTTTTTGATCGGCAGCTTCCGCGGGCGCGGCTCTGGGTCGCTTTGGCCGCGGTCGTCGCGCTTTGCGCGTTCTTGGGCGTTGGCGCCCGGGCGGCGAGCTTCCAGACGCTTGAGATCGCCACCAAGTCCGGCGTACAGGTTTTTTCGGTCGAGATGGCGACGACCGAAGAAGAGAAAACCACGGGCCTGATGTACCGCAAGGAATTGGCGGACGGGAAGGGGATGCTGTTCGATTTCTCGCCGGAACAGGAAGTCTCGATGTGGATGAAAAATACCTACATTCCACTCGACATGATTTTCATCCGGGCCGACGGCCGGATCCTGCGAATTGCTGAAAACACCGAACCGCTGTCCACCAAGATCATCCCGTCAGGGGGACTGGCGAAGGGGGTGCTGGAAGTGATCGCCGGTACCGCGCAAAAATACGGGATCGCGCCGGGAGACCGGGTTGCGCATCCGCTGTTTAACCACCGCTGAAGCGGCCCGCAGCGCCTTGCTGGTGCTGCCTTTAGCGTGTATCGACATCGTTTCCTGGGATATTCGGGGTATAGCGCAGCCTGGTAGCGCGGCAGTTTTGGGTACTGCAGGTCGTTGGTTCGAATCCAGCTGCCCCGACCAATCGATTCAATGGCTTAGCCGACACATCGCACGTCCAATCTTCGCGGAAAATTGAATTGCGAAGACCTTGGGAAGATAGCGAAAAGCATTTTTGGGGCAGCGGCGAGAGACCGGCTAAGGCGCCAGCGAGTGTTCACCATGGTAGATGCTTCGTTTTCTCGTCAGAGACATCAAGAGGATCGCGCTGTCATAGGGATTCGCCGATTGCGGGTACTCGCCGTAGCGCTGGCCATCATATTGATAGGCCTCGGCTGCGCACTGTTTTGGGGCTTCGGCAGCAGCACGGTGGCAGCATTGCCTTCCAGCGCCAGCACTCTGTCGACAGCAGCGCGCGAGCAAGTCTCAGACGAGATTCTTGAGACGGCGAAGGGTCTGCAGGTGACACAGCAGCAGGCCGTCGACCAGCTACAGGTCGTTCAGGACCAGCTCGCTGCCCAGAAGGCGGAGACGAAAAGGCTATCCGAGTTGATCGCAACGCTGACCGAGAAGCTGGATGCCCTCCAGGGCACCGTTGCCAATATTCCGGTTCCGGCGCCACACCACAGATGAACTGCGCGGGACAGAAGCCCGCTCCTTCGCGGCACCGATATCGGGCTGCGCCCTGAAGCCGATTCCCACCGGTTATTCACAGGCCATGCCTAACAATGGTCTTTTATAAATCATTCAATATTCTGAACAATTCTGGCGGAGATCCCGAGTTATCCACATGCGCACTCGCTGGGCGTTAGCGACACTGAAGGCGGTGGTATTCATCGGCCTGGTGCTGATCTTGGCCAGCGCCGGCACATGGGCCTCGGCCACCGGCAGCGTTTAATGGCCGTCGGTTGGATTGGGCGGCAGAGGAGCGCCTCCAACGGAGATCGGGCCCGCTTTTGGGGCCGATGGCTTCTTCCGTTCTGCGGGAGCAGGCGACCGCGCGGGAACGGTCTGTTGGGGCGGCGCCGTCGACACGGCACTTTGCATAGCCTCGAGCCTTGCCGCCAAGGCGGACACTTGTTCCGAGAGACGCTGCAGATCGGCCTTTTGGGCGGCCAAATTCTGGTTCACGGATGTCAGCGAATCTGCGGTCTGTTTCTGGAAAGTCTGAAAATCCTCAAGAGGAACCGTTTCTCTGTGGCCCGCTACCGGCTGAGCCGTTGCTGGCTGCGCGGCCGAGGAAACAACTTGCGCAATGCCGTCATAGTTGAGCCAAACATACCCAGCCGCCGCGAATGCGACCAGGAACAACGCGAAAATTGCGAAAGTGCCGCGCTTTCGGCTCCGCTGCGCGCCCAGTATCCGTTCTACACTTGGTTCAAGTTCGTTCGGCTGATGGTCCACGGGCATGATCAATTCGCGGATGCTATACCGGTTAATACCATCGCGAGGCGCCGAACCGAAATCATTGGGCGCGGGCCTGAACCCGCCCCACTGGGCTCGGGTTGCCGGGTTACCGGGGAGGCTGGCGAGCAGCCAGTTCGCCAGGCCCGATGATCAACGCCGGCTACACTGGATTGGAGCATCAATGAAATCTGCGTTGCCAATTTCCATATGGTTCATGCTTGTCCTTTGCAGTTCGGCGTTCGCGCAGCTGGCGCCCGCTGCTCCGGCTGAGATGATCTCAAATTACCGCCTTCAACACGGCGAAGGGCGAGTAACCCCGGACTCTACTCTCAACCGAATTGCGCATGAGCAGGCCGCCGCAATGGCGGCAAAGGACCTGCTTGATCATAATACCGCGCTTGCGCCGTTCGCTTCGCGGGTGGCTGCGGCGAAATCCCAGCGGTCTGCAGAGAATATCGCCTATGGCTACGACACCTTCCCAAAAACACTTGATCAATGGATTGATTCGCCAGAGCATCGGAAAAATCTCTTGATGCCTGGAGCATTAAAGGTTGGCGTCGCCAGCGCGAAAAGTCCGACGACGCACCGAACCTACTGGGCCATGGTGATTACGAGTGGGGAACGCTCCCAGTCAGCATCATCAGCGGCACACCGGACGACGTCTCGTCGCGACGATGAGGCTTGTCGAATGAAAATTCTGGGTCTGTGCTTGTGAGCCGCTAGCCAACAGGAAAAACCCCCCGGTTCACTCGGGGGGCTTGCGACTGGCCGCGGATGTGAGTCCGGCCACCCGTTGTCATCGCTTAAGCCGCATCGCATGAGCCGCGGTCCGTTGCCGGTTGCGCTTCCCCGACCGATCGGTGCCGGCGCACGGCTCGCCAGCGGCCGATCAGCGCTTGGGGTCTCGCGGCTCGCTGACCGGAGCTGCCGGCGGGAAAATACTCTCGTAGATAGCGCGTGCCTCTCGGATCAAGCGGGCCCGCTCGAGATCGGATTTCGAGATAAATCGTACGACTTCGCTCAACAGGCGCTCCAAGCCGGGGACGGTTTGTATCCAGCACATGCGAACATCGTGCCAACCCGGCTCCAGCGACGGGAAAGCTGGATGTCACACGTTAGGGAAGGTCGGGCTGCCGATCGGCACGGCTGCCCAGCCCGTGTCACGGCGGCACGCGCAGATGGGAGTTGGCGTTGGGTCGAAACGCTGCATAGTATCGCCGGGGATAACCGTCTTTGCGCGTGCGTGATGACCGGAACCGGCCTGAACGTCCTGTCCTTCCTGTTTCTTGGCTTCTTCCTCGGGATGCGGCATGCGACCGACGCCGACCATGTCGTCGCCATTGCGACGATCGTCAGCCGCGAACGCAGCATGGCAGGCTCGGCGCTGATCGGCGCCGCATGGGGCGTCGGGCATACCATGACGGTCATGGCGGTCGGCGCCGCGATTATCGTGTTCGGCGTCGTGATCCCGCCGCGGTTGGGTCTGTCGATGGAATTCGCCGTCGGCATCATGCTGGTCCTGCTCGGTATTCTCACCTTGACGGGGATGGGCCGCACGGTCGGGGCGGCCCACGCCCATGCGGGCGTCCCGACGGGCGGACACCAGCTCGATCTCCACGATCACCTGCATGCGCACGGCGACTACGTGCACCGGCACCCGCACGGTGACGGCCCCGATGCGCACGGGCACGCCGAGGAACACACGCCGCTGGCGCGCCTCGACCGCAGTGGGCTCGGGCGGATCGCGTTCCATAAATGGCTGCGACCGTTTGCGGTCGGCCTCGTGCATGGCCTTGCAGGATCGGCCGCCGCCGCCTTGATGGTCCTCTCCATCATCCGCGAACCGGTCGCCGCACTCGGATATCTGCTGCTGTTCGGGCTTGGCACCATCGTCGGAATGATGCTGATCACGCTGATGCTGTCGGCGCCGTTTGCGTTCACGGCGGTCAATCTGCCGAAATTCAACTGGCGGCTCCGCGTAGCGTCGGGCCTGATCAGCTTCGTGTTCGGGGTGATCCTGATCTATGTCATCGGCTTTGCCGAGGGCGGATTGTTTACCGACGCGCCGACGTGGGATCCTCGCTGGCTGTGCCAGACCACGGATTCGCCGTGCCCATGGCTATGGGGACGGTCGTGATCATGGTCCTGGTCGCCGTCGTGAACGTGATCGTGGGCATCCGCCCGACTGGTGCCATCGCCGGGTTCGCCGGCTTCGCCCATGGCGAGCGGCACAAGGTCACGCTGCGCCCACAGCATCCATAGGCCCAGCACGATCACCATGATGCCGACCCACGATCGCTAGGTAGGTTTCGATGCGCTGCGGCCGCAGCCAGCTCGAGCCGAGGGAGGCGAGCACGCCGATCAGCACGATGCCGCTGGTGTGGGACAGCGTGACGAAGATTCCGAGGATCACCGCGTCAATCGGCTTGCCGCGCGCGCCAACGATGTAGGCGGCCGTGATCGTCTTGCCGTGTCCTGGTGTCGCCGCGTGTGCGGTGCCCGCCCAGAAGCTCGACGTGATGAAGAACAGGAGTTCCCGCGTTCAGACAACCGTCAGTTATGGTGCTCGTCGCCAACAGCAAAATGTTGCAGCATCAATTTTGGGAAATGCGCCGGAGTCGACCCCCGCCACCAACAATATCAACCACTTAGCTTTCATCCAGAGCTTTATTCCAATGGATCCGCAATTCGCACCACAACCCCATGCCAAGGGTTGGGAATCTGCATATCAACCATTTGCACTTTTTCTAACGGGGGAAACGCAAAAGGTGAGGGCGGACCAAAGCGGACATTGCGCCTATACGGTTGCGAAACTGGTCTGCATCGCTGAGCACAAATTCTTCGCCGCGCGTGCAGCATGGTCGAGCGACGAACTCCGAGGTCAGTAACGAGTCTGAAGACGCATCGGCCCGAAATTGGCGGTTCCCACGAACTGGATAAATTTGTTTCGAAGAATCTTGTCCCGAACGGTTGCAAAACGTCCAGCAAGCAGCGACGCTATCCGACCCTCATTCTCTTCGCAGGGTCGGCATGCTGATCACCGCAATCGAAAGCCTTGTTGTCGCGCTTCCCTTCGACATGGGCGGCCCGCATCCGTTGTTCGCGGGCCGGCCCTGGGACCATCTCGAGATTCTCGTGGTGAAGGTCGAGACCGACGACGGTCTCGTCGGTTGGGGCGAAGCCTTCGGGCACGCTGCAATCCCCGCGACCAAGGCGGCCCTCGATACCATCGTTGCACCGCTGCTCATCGGACGTGACGCGGGCGACATCAACGCTCTCAGCCGCGCCGTTCTGCACGGCACGCATCTGCTCGGGCGTAACGGGTCGTTCGTCTACGCCTTCTCCGGGGTCGAGATCGCCTTGTGGGATCTGCTCGGCAAGCGCGCCGGACAACCGCTGTGGCGGCTGCTCGGCGGCAGCCGGAGCAGTGACCTGCCGGCCTATGCCAGCCTACTCTGGTATGGCGATGATGCCCTCGTCGCAAGGAATACAGCGGCGGCCTGCGCGCAAGGCTATCGGCATATCAAGTTGCATGAAGTCACCCGCGACGCCGTGCGCGCGGCCCAGGATGTATCCGTTGCAGACGGTGCGCGCATCATGCTCGACGTGAATTGCGCGTGGTCGCCGCCGGTTGCCCGCGAGATGGCCGCCTCGCTCCGTAACGATGAACTGCTCTGGCTGGAGGAGCCGGTCTGGCCCCCGGAGGATGTACACGGGTTGGCTAGCGTGCGCGAATGCGGCATCCCGATCGCCGCGGGGGAAAACGTCGCCGGCGTGTTCGGCTTCAAGTCGCTGATCGAGGCCGGCGCCATCGACATCGCGCAGCCGAGCATCAGCAAGATCGGCGGCGTCGGCGAAATGATCAGGGTGATTTATTTGTGTCAGGCGCACGGCATCGAGGTCATGCCACACAGCCCGTATTTTGGACCTGGCTTCGTCGCCACGGTTCATGTCGCGGCGGCGCTAATCGAGAAGCCGATGATCGAGGTTCTCTGGCTCGACATGGAAGCCAATCCATTCGATCCCTGGGTCCGCGCCGTCGATGGGAGAGTGCGGGTCCCGGATGGCCCAGGTCTCGGCTGCGATCCCGATCCCGATACTCTCAAGCGCTTTGCCAACGGCACGGCGACGCGCACCGAGCGAAAGCCGAAGCCGTGAAGGTAACCGCCGTAGAAACCCTTCCGGTACTCGTGCCACTCGCCAGTCCGATCGGCAGCGCGCTCGGCCCGATCCACAGTTTCGGCTGTATCCTTGTTTCGATCAGAACCGATGCCGGCATCACCGGCGAGAACCTCATCTTCACGCTCAACGGCCGGCGCACCAAGGTGCTGCGTCAGATGGTCGATGAATTGGCCGATCTGGTTGTCGGACGCGATGCAGGCCATATTGCGGATTTCTGGGCACGCGCCTGGAAGGATATCAATTTCCTTGGCCACAAGGGAGTGCCGGTGGTCGGCATATCCGCGCTCGACGGCGCACTCTGGGATGCGCTCGGCAAGGCCTCTGGTCTTCCGCTCTATCGATTGCTGGGCGGAGCAAAGACGGTTGTGCCGGCCTATCAGAGCGCCGGGCTGTGGCTGTCGTCATCGACCGACGAACTGGTGGCCGAAGCCGAACGCTTCGTCGCGCAGGGTTTCAAGGCCATGAAGATGCGGCTCGGTTCGCCAGATCCGAACACCGACATCATGCGTGTGAAGGCGGTACGCGATGCGATCGGCCCCCATATCAAACTGATGGCCGACGCCAATCAGGGCCTCAACGAGGCGCAAGCGATCCGGCTTGGCCGGATGCTCGAGCCATTCGACCTGACATGGTTCGAGGAGCCGCTGCCGGCGTGGGATCTCGAAGGTCTCGCGCGAGTATCCGCGGCACTCGACACGCCTGTCGCGAGCGGCGAGACCGAGTACACCCGCTACGGTTTTCGCCGCATGCTGGAATTGCGCTCCGCCGATATCCTGATGCCGGACCTGCAGCGCGTCGGCGGCGTCAGCGAATTCATGCGCGTCGGCCACATGGCGGAAAGCCACGATGTGCCGGTATCAAGCCATCTGTTCCCGGAGACCAGCATCCAGGTGCTCGGTGCGCTCGCGAACGCCATCTATCTCGAATACATGCCGTGGTTCTCGAAGCTCTATCATGAAGAATTGGTATTCAAGGACGGCAACGCCATCGTCCCCGAACGACCCGGCTGGGGCTTCACCTTCAATTACGACTATGTCCGGCATCTGAACCAATAAGTCGCAGGATATTTTTCCGCCCGTGCTATGGACATTGCTTCCCGGTCAAGTTCAAATTTGGCCGTTCAGGTTTTAAGCCGTCACAAGCCGGAACGACAAGACGGACGCCCGCAGCAACGACGGGCGCCGGCAAGGAAACAAACGGAGGCCTTCATGCGCATGTCTCGTCGTGACCTTTTGTTAGGCAGCGCGAGCGCGCTGAGCGCCGCAACGCTCCCATTTCCAAAGCCCGCGATTGCGCAGTCGGAACCGATCAAGATCGGCTGCCTGGCCGCGATGACCGGACCGAGCTCGGCGCCGACCATCGGCTTCAACCGCGGCGTGAACTTCGCCGTCGACGCGATCAACGCCGCCGGCGGCGTCAAGGGCCGCAAGATCGAGATCGTCATGCGCGACACCCAGGGCGATCCGACCAAGGCGGTGAACGCCACCCAGGAATTGATCAGTCAGGTCAAGGTCCACGCGATCTGGGGGCCGCTGAATTCGGGCGAGGCGCTTGCCGTCACGCCGATCATGGCGCGCGCCAAGATGCCGGACATTCATCCTTGTGTCGTCGAGAGCCTGATCGACCCCAAGAAATTTCCGAATGCGTTCCGCATGGCGCCTTCGATCAGTCAATGGGACGATGCCGCCCGCAATTATTGCCTTAATATCCTCAAGGTGAAAAAGGTTGCCGTGATCGGCGACACCACGGGTTATGGCGTGACCGCCGTCGGTGTGTCGGTGGCGGCCTTCAAGAAAGACGGTGCGGATGTGGTCTATCAGGCCAACATCGATTCCACCCAGCCCGACATGACGCCGGACATGCTGCGCGCCAAGGAGGCCGGCGCTGAAGCGATCGTGGTCTGGAGCGTCTCGACCGGCATGGAAGCCCGAATGTTCAACAGCCGCGCGGCGATGAACTGGGACGTTCCGTTCGTCGGTCATCCGTCAATGTCCTCCGGCGAAATCGCCGGGCTGGTCGAGAAGCCCGCCAACTGGAAAAAGGTTTACGCCATCGGCTACAAGAGCTGCAGTTACGATACCGCCGGCAAGCTGCCGGCCAAGAGCGAGGATCTCGTTGGTCGTCTGCTCAAGGCCAATGTCGTGATCAACGATACGCTGCTGTGGTGGGTCGCCGGCGGGATCGATGCGATCGAGCTGATTGCCAAGGCCGTCGCCGAAAGTGGATCCACCGACAGCGAAGGCATCGTCAAATATTTGAATACGCTGTCGAAGTATCCCGGCTACTTCGGCACCTACACATTCACGCCGACCCAGCATAACGGCTATCCGACCGACGAGATCGTGATGTCGGAGGCCTCTACCGCCAAGAACGGCACCTTCGCGGTGGCTCCGGGGTATACCTGAGGCTGCGGAAAGCGCATCAGATGCTCGCCTCGATTCTCGCAACTGGTCTCGCGGCTGGCGCGATCTACGCGCTCGTCGGCATCACCTACAACACCATGTTCTCGACCTCGAGGGTGATGAGTTTCACCGCCGGCCAGCTCGCCATGCTCGGTGGCGTGTTCGGCTCGATGTTCGTACTGAAGATGGGTCTGCCGATCCTGGTCGGATTCCTTCTGACGCTGCTCGGCTGCGCGATCATCGGGGTGATCACCGAGTTCGTCGCGGTACGGCCTGTACTCAAGAACCTCGACCAGCATCTCTATGTACTTTCGACTCTGGCGCTTGCGCTGATGATCCAGCAGGTGGCGGCGATCAAATGGGGCACCGAACCACAGCCCTTTCCACGCCTGATCGGTTGGGGAGGCGGGGTGTGGGACGAAAAGTTCTGGCTGCCAGTCGCAGCCTGCGCGATCACCATTATCGGCCTCGAATATCTGTATCGCCGGACGCTGGTGGGCCGCGCGTTCCTGGCTATCGCGGAGGACAATTTCGCCGCGCGCGCGCTGGGACTGCCTGAACGCAATCTGCGCATCGCCAGCTACGCGCTCGCCGGAATCATCGGCGGCGTTGCCGGATTTTCCGGCGGCGAGTTGCTGCTGGCGTTTTTCGCCAATGGCGCACTCTTGAATTTCTACGGCTTCGTGCCGGTGGCGCTCGGCGGACTCGGCAATAACCGCGGCGCCATCATCGGCGGTCTCGCGCTTGGCCTGTTCCAGCAGGCCGCGAATTTCCTGGTCGGCGGCATCTTCTCCTCGGTGGCCGTGTTCGCGCTGTTCATCGTCGTTCTGCTGGCGGCGCCGCAAGGTTTGTTCGGCTCGTCGACGGCAAGGAGGGTGTGATGGCCGCGGTCGCCACGGCCTCTGAACGCGGCGAAACGTACGCCTTTCGCGCGATCCTGCCGCAGCTCGCGCCGTTTGCCGGCATCCTTGCGGTCGCCATGATCCTGCCGTTCGTCAGCAACGACTACTGGGCGCTGATCGGCACGCGGGCGGCGATCTACTGGGTGCTGGTATCCGGTCTCAACCTTGTCGTCGGCTTCGCCGGTCATCTGGCCATCGGCTATGTCGCGCTGCTGGCGCTCGGCGCCTATTCGACAAGCGTGCTGGTTGCCGGCAATGTCATGGCGCCGGTGCCGGTTTTCGCCGCATTGCCGATCGCGGGCTGCGTCGGCGCCGTGTTCGGGGTCATCGTCGGCTTGCCGGCCCTGCGCTTGCGCACGTTCTATTTCGCGATGTCGACGCTTGGCTTCGCCACCATCGTCACGCAGATTGCACTGGCCTGGCAGAGTGTCACCGGCGGCGGCATCGGCATTGCCGGTCCGGAATTTCCGGCACCCTTCAATACCGCCTGGGGCTACTATTATCTCTGCGTGGCGTTCGCGGCTTTCTCGACCTGGATGAGCGCCAACGTCGCTCACAGCCGCTTCGGCCGCGCCCTGATCGCGGTCCGCGACGCCGAGGTCGCAGCCGAAGCCACCGGCATCTCCAAGCCGCGCATGCTGATCGCGATCTTTCTGTTCGCCGGCGCGCTGGCAGCGATCGCCGGCGGACTGTTTGCGAGCCTGCAGACCTACATCACGCCGGACGCTTTTACCTTCGATCTGTCGATCCTGTTCTTCATTGCGATCCTGATCGGCGGACGCGGCTCGATCCTGGGCCCGATGCTGGGGACCATCATACTGACCATCCTGCCGGAGATCGCCGCCCCCCTGGCGGCATGGTCGACGTTCCTCTACGCAGCGCTGCTGCTGGCAATCGTGCTGGCGATGCCCGGCGGCATCGCAGCATTGCTCGACTTCCGCAACCGCCGTCCGCTCGCCAGTAACCGCGCCATCGTGCCGCGCCCGGCCGCGCTCGGCGACATCGCACGCAAGACCGCGGGCGACAAGACGCTCAGCCTGCGCAACATCGTCCTGAGTTTCGGCAACGTCCGGGCGATCGACGGTCTCGATCTGGATGTGAAGCCGGGCGAGGTGCACGGCCTGATCGGCCCCAACGGCAGCGGCAAGACCACTACGCTGAACGTGATTTCGGGTTACTACGCGGCGTCCGCGGGAACGCTGGCGCTCGGCACGGAAGCACTGCCGGCCGGAATGCCGGAAGTCCGCGCGCTGCGTGGCATCGCCCGCACGTTTCAAACGCCACGCGTGATCGGCGCCGCCTCCGTTCTGCAGAACGTGATGATCGGCGGCACCGTCGAGGGCGAAGCGACGTTTATCGAGGCGCTGCTGGCATTGCCGCGTCACTGGCGCGACGAGCGAAAGCTCGCGGCCTCTGCGCGCACGCTGCTTGGCGTCGTCGGACTGGAGCAGCTGGCTGACGTCCGCGCCGACCGCCTGCAGCATAGCGAGCTTCGTTTCATCGAGATCGCCCGCGCGCTGATGCTCGATCCGGACTTTTTGCTGCTCGACGAGCCGGCCGCGGGTCTGTCCGGCGACGAGATCGAACGCTTGGGCGCCCTGATCAAGGCGATCAGCCGGCGCGGCACCGCCGTATTGCTGGTCGAACATCATGCCGACCTGATCTTCGACATCTGCGACCAGGTCACCGTGCTGAATCTCGGGCGTGTGCTCGCCGCGGGCACGCCGGCCGAGATTCGCGCCCACAAGGAGGTGGTCAGTGCTTACCTCGGCGTCTGAAGCCTTGCTCGCGGTTAGTTCCCTCGAAGCCGGCTACGGCAAGATCCGCGTGCTGCATGGCGTCGACATCGCGGTAGCGCGCGGCGAAGTCGTCGCCTTGCTCGGTCCCAACGGCGCCGGCAAGACCACTTTGCTGCGCGCGCTGTCGGGATTGTTGCCGGTGACCGCGGGACAAGTGCGCTTCGATGGCCGCGACACGACGAGCACCACGCCGCGCGAGGCCGCACGCGCCGGGCTCGTGCACGTCATCGAAGGGCATCGGGTGTTCACGCAGATTTCCGTCACCGACAATCTCCTGCTTGCCGGTTACGACCTGCCGCGCGGCGAGCGCGCATCGCGGATCGAGGAGGCCTTGTCGTTCTTTCCGGAAATCGCGCAAAAGCGGCATGAGCGCGGCGGCGCGCTCAGCGGCGGCCAGCAGCAAATGCTGACGGTCGCGCAGGGTTTGGTGCGCCGACCGCGCCTGCTGATGCTGGACGAACCATCGGCGGGATTGTCGCCGGTACTGGTCGATCGCGTCCTCAACGTCATCGCCCAGCTGCGCACGCAGGGCACCGCGGTGCTGTTGGTCGAGCAGCTGCTGGAAAAGGCGCTCGCCGCGGCCGATCGTGTTTACGCGCTGGTGCAGGGACATGTCGCGCTGCAGGCACCGACCAGCGAGGCAAATCTGCCGCAACGGCTCGAACGCGTCTATTTCGGACACGACGTGGCGATGTCAGTCCCTGGCGAAACGCGACAACAATAATATCCGTATCTGCTTCGTGCCAGCTGTGCGCCCCGGCGATTGACTCGCCCCAGCGTCAATGTACTCTCGCGAGCAAGAGAACAACTACCCAAAGAGGTAGTGCATTCGGGAGGACTCGCATGCCGAGCTGTTTGCGCCTGATTTGCTATTCTTTCGCTGTCGTTTGCTGGTTATTTGGCGGATGGCCGGCGGCGGCAGAAGAAACCATCAAGCTCGCCTACACCGACCCATTCTCCGGTCCGTTCGCGTCCGGAGGCGACGAGTTCCTGAAAAACTTCCAATACATCATCGCGCGGAAAAATGCCGCCGGCGGCGCGCTCGGCCGCAAATACGAACTGGTGCCGTTCGACGACAAGCTGCAGCCGGCCGAAGCGCTGATCGCGCTGAAAAGCATGACGGACCAGAATATCCCGTTCGTGATGCATTGCACCGGATCGAATGTCGGTGCCGCCCTGATCGACGCGGTGTCGAAGCACAATGCGCGCAACCCCGATAACCGCATCCTGTATCTGAACTGCGGTGCGCTCGCGACCGAGCTCACCAACGAGCAATGCGACTTTTGGCATTTCCGCTTCGCCGGCAGCGTCGACATGCGCGCGGCCGCCCGCATCAAGTCGCTGCCGCCGGACCTGAAGAAGGTTTATCTGCTCAATCAGGATTATCTGTTTGGGCAGTCCATCCAGCACGACTCCAAGAAGTGGCTCGCCAAACTTCGTCCCGACATCGAAATCGTCGGCGACGAATTGATGCCGTTCGGCAAGGTGCAGGACTTCGCGCCCTATGTGTCGAAGATCAAGGCGTCGGGCGCGCAGAGCGTCGTCACCGGCAACTATAACCGCGACCTCAACCTCTTGATCAAGACCGCGGTCGATTCGGGGCTCGACGTCCGGTTCGACACGTTCCTTTCGCATCTGATCGGGGGTCCCACCGCGATTGGAGCTGCCGGCGAAAACCGGCTGACCTCGATCATGGAGTTCAACAGCAATGTTCCGGTCGACCTCAAGGTGCCGGGGGCCGAGAAATTCGCGACCGATTGGCGGAGCAGCGGCCACGACACCGATTTCTCGGCGCTTAATTTCGTCACCATGATCGACATGCTGACCGATGCGATCAACAAGGCGGGCTCCACCGATCCCTTGAAGGTCGCGCTGGCGCTGGAAGACATGCATGAGAAGGACCTGCTGGGGCAGGAAACCATCATGCGCAAGGAAGACCATCAGCTTTTGATGCCCTATTACGCCGGCGTCTTCTCCAAGGACGTCAAATATGATGCCGAGCACACCGGCTTCGGCTGGAAGAACTACATGACGGCGTCAGCCGCCGACCTGACACTGCCGACCATCTGCAAGATGAAGCGGCCTGAATGATCTGGCGCGAAAGGATTTAAACAGCGGGGAGCGCGGACAGCAGTCATGGAAATCGTCCTCGTTTCCCTGCTCAACGGCCTCGTCTACGGCATGCTGTTGTTCATGCTGGCAAGCGGCCTGACGCTGATCTTCAGCATGATGGGCGTGTTGAATTTCGCTCATGCCAGCATCTACATGATCGGCGCCTATCTCGCCTTCACCGTCAGCCGGTTGATCGGTTTCTTTCCGGCGCTGATCGTTGCGCCGATCCTTTGCGGGCTGCTTGGGGCGGCGATCGAGATCTGGGGCCTGCGGCGAGTTCATAGCAACGGGCATATCGCCGAACTGTTGTTCACCTTCGGCCTCGTCTTCATCATCCAGCGCAGCGTGCAGATGATCTGGGGCATGCTGCCGATGGCCTATCGGGTGCCGCCGAGCCTCGATTTTTCGCTGTTCACCTTCTACGGCGAACACTTCCCGGCCTATCGCGGCTTCATGCTGCTGGTCTCCGCCGGCATGTTGCTGGCGCTTTGGCTTCTGCTGAAGAAGACCCGCGTCGGGATGGTCATCCGGGCAGCATTGACCCATCCGCAAATGGCGAGCGCGCTCGGCCATAACGTCCCGATGGTTTTCACCATCGTGTTCGCCGGCGGCTGCATGCTGGCCGGCCTTGCCGGCGTAATCGGCGGCAATTACCAGACCACCGAGCCGGGGATGGCGGACGCGATGGGCCCGATCGTGTTCGTCGTCGTGGTGTTCGGTGGACTGGGTTCGCTGCTGGGGTGCTTCATCGCCTCGATCCTGATGGGCATGATCGAGACCTTCGCGGTCGTGATCAATTATTCGATGCTCGACCTGCTCAAGCCGTTCGGCATCACGTTGTCCGACACCAATCTCTTCACTGAGATCATGGCGATGCCGGTGGCGCGGATCGGCGCGCTGTTGCCGTTCGTGATGATGATCGTGATCCTGCTTGTTCCGGCCGCGCGGCCTGCTGGGGACGCGGGATACATGAGCGGCACGGCGTTCCACGCAAAGCGCGATCTGGATCGCGGCGCTGCTGGTCGCGATGTTGATGCCGTGGCTGTTTTACAACTATCACACCGGCCGTCACTCCGGCTTTGTGGTGTCGATGCTGAGCCAGATGGGCATGATGAGCATCCTGGCGCTGTCCTACAACATGCTGCTGGGACAGGCCGGGCTGTTCTCGTTTTGCCACGCCACGTTCTTCGGCATCGGCGGCTATGCCACCATTCATTTCCTCAACATGGCCGGCGACGGCGATTTGCCCTTGCCGATGGAGCTCGTTCCAATTCTCTCGGGGCTCTCCGGCCTGGGGCTTGCCATCGTGTTCGGCTACATGGCGACCAAGCAGCGCGCGACCGCGTTTGCCATGATCACGCTCGGGATCGGCGAATTGATGACGACGGCCGCACTGAGTTTCCATCATTTTTTCGGCGGCGAGGGCGGTGTCAACGCCAACCGCATGATCGGCCACAGCCTGTTCGGCCTGAAATATGCGTCCGCCATCCAGGTCTATTATCTGATACTGGCGTGGGTGGTGCTTGCGACCCTGGCCATGTTCTTCCTGACGCAGACGCCGCTTGGCCGCATGGCGAACGCCACGCGCGATAATTTCGAGCGAGCCCAGTTCATGGGTTACGATCCTCGCATGGTGCGATTCCTGCAATTCGCGCTGTCGGGCTTCTTCGCCGGCATCGGCGGTGGGCTCTACGCCATTACCTATGAGATCGTAACCTTCGATGCGCTGGCCGCACCGTTGTCGGCGAACGCGCTGTTGATGGCCTATATCGGCGGCTCCGCAGTGTTCGGCGGGCCGCTGCTGGGCGCGGTGCTGATCACGCTGCTGCAGAGCGGCGTCAGCCTGCTGTCCAATTCCTGGCTGGTCTATGTCGGCGTGCTGTTCATCACCATGGTGATGTTCGCGCCCAACGGCATCATGGGCCTGGTGCTTGCGCATCGCCCGGTCGCACGCGCCGGTCTGCTGGGCCAGCTCGCTCTGCCATATCTACGCGTCATCCTGCCCGGATCGTTGATGGTGCTCGGCTTTGTCGGCCTGGTCGAACTGACCTCGTTCCTGACCATCGGCGCGGCGCAAGGCAAGACGCTCCTGCTGTTTGGCAACAAGATCGACGTACACGCACTGCTGCCGTGGGTCATCTCGACCGTTCTGCTGCTCGGCGGCGGCAGCTGGTTTCGCGTTGAAGCGCGCGCGTTTCATCGGGTGTGGGAGCGCCTGATGGCTGAAGTCGCGCCCGCGGGAGCTTCGGCATGACCGACCTCGCGCTCAGCCTTACCAATGTCAACAAGGCGTTCGGCCTGACCAGGATCATCAACGGCATCAATCTCGACGTCGCGAAGGGCGAACGCCACGCTATCATCGGCCCAAACGGCGCCGGCAAGACCACCTTGTTCAATCTGATCAGCGGCCGGTTCCTGGTGTCGTCAGGCGAAATCCGCCTCAATGGCGAGCGCATCGATGGTCTGCCGCCGCACAAGATCAACCGCATGGGGCTGTCGCGCAGCTTCCAGATCACCTCGATCTATCCAAAGCTGTCGGTGTTTGAGAACCTGCGCTGTGCGCTGTTGTGGAGCAGGGGTTACTATTATTCATTCTGGACGCCGCTATGGACCCAGCGCGATCTTAACGAACGAACCGACCAAATTCTGGAGGATCTCAACCTCACGGCGCGGCGTCACACCGCTGCGGGTCTGCTCCCCTATGCCGACCAGCGCGCGCTGGAAATCGGCATGACCATTGCCGGCGGCGCTTCGGTGATCCTGCTGGACGAACCCACCGCGGGCATGAGCAACACCGAGACCGACAACGCCATGGAGCTGATCCGACGCCTCTCCAAGGGCAAGACCCTGTTGATGGTGGAGCACGACATGAAGGTGGTGTTCGACCTTGCCGACGTCATTACCGTTCTGGTCTACGGCGAGGTGATCGCGTCGGGACCACCGCATGCGGTGCGAGCCGACGCGGCGGTGCAGGAGGCGTATCTGGGCGCCCTGGTTGCCACATGAGCCTCGCTGTCAACAATCTCCACGCCTATTACGGCCAGAGCCACATCCTTCACGGCGTGGACATGAACGTCAACGACGGCGAGATTGTCAGCCTGCTCGGGCGCAACGGCGTCGGCCGGTCGACGACCTGCAAGGCGATCATGGGACTGGTGGCCGCCCAAGGTACGGTGAGATACCGCGACCGGGACATCGCAGGCTTGCGGCCGGATCAAGTCGCCCATTGCGGGATCGGCTATGTGCCGGAAGACCGGCAGATATTTCCGACGCTCACCGTGCGGCAGAATCTCGAAATGGGCTTGAAGCAATCGAAAAAATTCGGCCGCTGGAATTTCGACGACGTCTTCCGGATGTTTCCGAACCTGGCGGCCCGGCAGAATATCTCCGCCGGCGTGCTGTCGGGCGGTGAGCAGCAGATGCTGACGATGTGCCGCACGCTGATGGGCGATCCGGACCTGATCCTGATCGACGAGCCGACCGAGGGTCTCGCGCCCAAGCTGGTGGAGCAGGTCGGCGAGCTCCTGGAGGAGATCGCCCGGCGCGGGGTTGCCATCCTCCTGGTCGAGCAGAAACTGGCGATCGCATTGAAGATCTGCGCTCGGCTCTACGTCATGGGCCATGGCCGAATCGTTTTTCAGGGTACCCCGGCGGAGCTCGCGGCAAATCCCGGCGTCCGTCGGGAATGGCTCGAGGTTTGAGGCACCGCTATTGCGCCCGTTCGGCTTGTCGCGACCATCATAATTAACCAGCCATTAACCAAGAGCGTCGATCCTTAACCATTCGATAAGGATGGAGAGTCGACCACGATGGACGCAATTGCGAAGGCCACACGCCAACCCGTCCGGATGCGAGGCCGCTCCTACGTCGCGTTCACCTTTTGCCCGGTCGTGCCGATTGCTGGCTGGCTTGAAGAAATCGACGCAACCCTTGCCCGTTCGCCCGGCTTTTTTGTCGGAAGGCCCGTGGTGCTGGATCTATCCGCCGTGGACCTCAGCCCATCGGCTATCGCTCACCTCGTCACAAGCCTGGAACAACGGAACATTCGCGTCCTGGGTTTCGAGAATGTGGATGCCGCTCGCCTCACGACGAGCATGCCGCCTTTGCTGACCGGCGGACGCCACTGCATGCTCGCGCCAAACGAGCCCAAGAAGCCGGAAGCGAAACCGAAGTCAGCTTCGCTGGTGCTCCATAGCCCGGTGCGCTCCGGTCAGTCGATCTTTAGCGATGGCGATGTGACCGTGCTGGGCTCGGTCGGTTCCGGTGCGGAGATTGTCGCCTGCGGGTCCATTCATGTCTACGGAGCACTTCGCGGCCGTGCGATGGCGGGCTTCAGCGGCAACTCTACAGCACGGATCTTCTGTCAGAAGATCGAAGCCGAACTGCTTGCGATCGACGGCTACTACCAGACGGCTGAAGAAATAGACGTCGCCTTGCGCAATCGTCCGGCCCAGGCATGGCTGGAAGGCGACATCATGAAAATCGCACCACTCAACTAATTCGGCTAGGGAGAACAAGAATGGCCAAAGTCTTGGTCGTGACGTCCGGCAAGGGCGGCGTCGGTAAGACAACGTCTACAGCCGCGCTCGGGGCGGCGCTCGCGCAAATGGGAGAAAAAGTAGTCGTCGTCGACTTTGACGTCGGTCTGCGGAATCTTGATCTTGTATTGGGGGCGGAACGACGGGTCGTGTTTGACCTGATCAATGTTGTGCAGGGCGTCGCAAAGCTCTCGCAGGCTCTGATTCGCGACAAGCGCCTGGAGAATTTGTGGCTGCTTCCAGCGTCCCAGACCAGGGACAAGGATGCCCTGACGGACGTGGGGGTTGGGAGCATTATCGCCGAGCTTCGGACCAGATTTGACTGGATTCTCTGCGATAGCCCGGCGGGCATCGAGCGGGGGGCCATGCTCGCGATGCGCTATGCCGACGAGGCGGTCATCGTAACGAATCCCGAGGTTTCATCGGTGCGTGACTCCGACCGCATCATTGGCATGCTGGATTCAAAGACCGTGAAGGCCGAACGGGGCGAACGGGTTGAAAAGCATATCCTGATCACCCGGTATGATTCAGCGCGCGCATCGCGCGGCGAAATGCTCAGCATCGACGACATTCTTGAAATTCTTGCCACGCCGCTGCTCGGGATCATTCCCGAAAGCCAGGATGTCCTGCGCGCGTCGAACGTTGGTTCGCCGGTCACGCTGAACAACGCCGCCAGCGCGCCGGCCCGCGCCTATGTCGACGCGGTGCGTCGTCTGATGGGCGAGGCCGTCACCATGACCGTGCCGGTCGAACGCAAAGGCTTGATGAACCGGTTACTGGGACGGAGGGCGGCATGATGAATCTGCTGCGGCTCATCGGTGGCCGTACTGCTTCCGCGCCTGTTGCACGGGAACGGTTGCAGATTCTGCTCGCGCACGAACGCGGTTTGCGCGGCCAGCCTGATTTACTGGGACTGCTGCGGACCGAAATCCTTGCCGCGGTCTCGCGGCACATCGTGCTCGATCCGGAAAAGGTCATCGTCAGGATGGACCGGGGCAAGCATGTATCGACGCTTGAAGTCGATATTGAGGTGCCGAACGGCGTCGAAACATCAATGGCGGTGGCTGTGTCATGATTGCCGACAGCAACAGCGACATCGCCTGGCACAGGGTTCAGCTCAGGAAGAACCGCAACGCCGTGAAGGCCCTGGAAATCGCTCACTTCAGGACCGGCAATATCGCCGGGTCAAGCGATCAAACTCAGAAAAACATCGCCATCCTGAAACGAAAGATCGCGGAATCCGAGCGATGCATCGCTGCCCATGAGCGGCGAACCAAGCGACCGGTCGCAACCGACCGTCAAAGTCTCGCCAGCGTGAGCTGGAGCAGTTGGAACGCCCGCGGCGTTAGCTGGCGCTGACACGCGATACCTGACGACGACCAACGTTGTCAGCCTTGCAGAACCGTCGCAGACGTCCGAACAGCTATTTCGCGAGCGGAGCGGGGCTGAAACAGCCTCGATGGATTTAAAGTTCTGTTTCGCCACCGTCATCCCGCCGCCGATTTTGCCCGTCGTGCCAATCTGTCGCAACCGGTGTGGTTGATCTCAAACCCAAATCACCTGTTATATCCAGCGCATCCCGTCCCGCTTGAGGGGGCGTATCGCGATCGTCACGAACGTTGGTGCGGGATGCGGTGGACGCGATGGCGACGAGAGCGCAAACATTTTGCGCGGACGAGCGGCGCTGGCGCGGACGGCGAAGTCGTGTGGTCCTGACACCCCGACGCTGGTGTCAAGTTGGTGGAGACAACTTCACTGGCGACGGTGGCAACAAAGCCCGGTCACCGGGGAGAGTACGAAGGAAACCGTTAAAACCATTGCGCGGGGAATGCCGGGCGATCCGGCGTGACCGTGGTGACTAACGCGCGTGCTTTCTACACACCACGCGCGGCTGCGGGCGCTTCGGGCGCCCGGCATTCCCTGTGCCCTCTGTTCTATCGAGGGCAGAAATTCCGGTACAACTCGGGCGCGCCGCGCCGCGAGATCGCGGGCGCGTAAATTAAGTCCGCCATCCGTTGGAAGGATTTTGATCCTCAGTAGCGCGCCGGTACGTACATCTCGGGTGGAATGGGGCCTCGGTGGTAGTCGGGATTGTGGACGCGGGGCGGCAGGACCACGGCATCGCGCGCGATTTCCCGGTAAGGGATCTGTTCAAGCAGATGCGAGATGCAGTTGAGCCGCGCCTTCTTCTTGTCGACGGCATTGACCACGTGCCACGGCGCTTCCGCGATGTGGGTGTGCTCCAGCATCGCTTCCTTGGCTTTGGTATACTGCTCCCAGCGGCTGCGCGCCTGCACGTCCATCGGGCTCAGCTTCCACTGCTTCAGCGGATCCTGGATCCGCATGGTGAAGCGGAGGTGCTGTTCCTGGTCAGTGATCGAGAACCAGTATTTGATCAGGATGATGCCGGAGCGCACCAGCATGCGCTCGAATTCCGGCACCGAGCGGAAGAACTCCTCGACGTCCTGTTCGGTGCAAAATCCCATCACCCTTTCGACGCCGGCGCGGTTGTACCAGCTGCGGTCGAACAGCACGATTTCGCCGCCGGCCGGCAAATGCGAGACGTAACGCTGGAAATACCATTGCGTGCGCTCGCGTTCGTTTGGCGCCGGCAGCGCGGCGACCCGACAGACCCGCGGATTGAGCCGCTGGGTGATGCGCTTGATGACGCCGCCCTTGCCTGCGGAATCCCGGCCCTCGAAAATCACCACCACCTTGAGCTTGTGGTGCTGCACCCAACTCTGCAGTTTCACCAGCTCGCCCTGCAGGCGGAAAAGCTCCTTGAAATAGACCTTTCGCTCGATGGTCTCCTCGGCGGGTTGGCCGGAGAGTTCGCTGGTCAGCGCGTCGAGACGATCGTCGTCGATCTCAAGCTCGAGTTCCTCCTCGAAGCTGTCGAGCATTTCCGCGTGAATACGATCATGGGCCGGCTGCCGGCCACTGACGGGTCTATTGCTCATGGGAGGCTCCGGTTCGGGATATCGCGCGGCTCGTTATGTGCAAATCTAAATGTCAGCGGTGTGACAATATCCGGTGCACCGGATGGCCCTCGCGAGGTCGCGCGCCCCTCAAAGATCCGGAAGCGATATGCGCGGCTTTCTAGGCGCTGGCAACCCGCGGGTGCACCGTCTGCTTCGCCCGTTGCGGATGCTCAAGCTGACGCACCACTCGACTGTCCTCAGCCTGCTTTGGGCATGGCGGACAGGCACATTTTGGCCTTCGCTGCTTGGCCTTCGCTGCAGAATTAAGAACAGATCATGAAAAGTAAGTCATGTGGCTGTCATGAACCTTTTTTAATCCAGCTTTATGGAAGAGGAGGCGGGCTGGCGCGGGCATAGCTTGAGCGTGGCCATGTTGCTTTGGTGGCGGGAAAAGGGATTTTCAGATGGACGCGATCCACAATGGTCGAGGCGATGCGCATGCGAATGCTGCCGTGGAGGAGCCTCAAGACCAGGAGAATGGTGGAATAAACAAGACCGTGGCGACGGTGGTCGTCGTCGCGGCGGGAGCGGCGCTATTTGAAGCGGCATTGTTGCCGGGCCTTGTGCTGGGGGTGGCCGCAATGGCTGCGCCGAAGTATTTGCCCAAACTGGGAAACGCGCTCGCCCCGGTGTTCAAGTCGACGGTGCGCGGAACCTTCAAGCTCGCGCAGAAGTCGAAAGAGGCGTTCGCCGAGGCCCACGAGCACGTCAATGACATCGTCGCCGAGGTGCGTGCCGAAGATGCCGATGGCGTGAACGGCGCACGAGCCGGCAAGGCGCGCACCGCGGCTTGAGCCTTGATAGCGATGGACTTGCGTACCGGCCCGAGTGGCCGGTATGCCGCCTGTCCCGACTTCGGATTTGTTGTTCAAGTGCGTGAAAATGGAGCCGCGGCTGGCAATGGCAGATGCCCATTGATCCGCGATGTCAGTTGCGATTGAGCCCTCTATCCTGAGTGCTGATCTGGGATCGATGATGACCAACGTAAAACTGCAGGTTGCGCATCAAGTGCCCGGTCGCGTCCGCATGAAGATACCCTCGGCAAAGGGCAATCCCGAACTGCTCGAAGAGATGAAACGGACGCTTTCGGTGATTCCGGGGATCGAGGAGGTCATCATCAACCCGGCGACGGGAAGTCTGGTGCTGCATTACGACACCGATCAGCACGACGAGTTTCACGGCCATCTCGAGCATCACACCGGTGGACATTATCGGCCTCCGCCGAGCAACGAGATCGATGCTCTTGCGAGCAAGATTCAGCAAGAGGCCGAGTTCCTCGCTGAAAATTCCCACGCCGCCCGGGTGGTCGTGGATTTCTTCAAGCAGGTTGATCAGCAGATCAAGACCGGTAGCAGCAACACCATAGACCTCAAGATCGTGCTGGCGGTCGGAATTGCCAGTTTCACGATCCTGGAAGTCGGCGCCAACGCCGCCACCCCGGTCTGGGTGACTCTCGCGATGTTTGGCTTGAACCATCTGATCGAGGCGAATTCACCCGAAGGCGCGGACCCGGACGAGACCGACGATGCGGCCACTGCAAATGCGCCGGCCTGAAGTTCTGGAATGTAGCTGAATGGAATTTTCTGTCCGTCATTCGATGCCGGGACGCGTTCGGCTCCATATTCCCTTGTTATGCCGAAAACGCTCGCTGGCAGAGACGTTTCTCGATTGGCTGGGAAAGCAAGCGGGAATCAAAACGGCGCGCTTCAACTACGATTGCGCCAGCCTGGTCCTTGAATATGAACCGGCTCAGGAGCCGTTGCTCCGCGCCATGCTCGAGCGCTTTCAGCACGCCAGCCTGAGCGACATCAAGCTGATCGCGTCGAGTTCGAAGACTGCATCAAGCCCGGCGAACGCGGATCAAACTCTACCTGTGGTTTCGAAGCGATTCCCGCTGGCGCTGCCGACGGTGTCGCTGCTGATGGCGTTCAGCGCCAATCCGCTGATTACCGCTATCAACCTGCCTCTGATGCTCTGGAACGCACTGCCGATTGCCCGGCGCGCATGGAAAGTGTGGGACAACGAACGCCGGCTCAACATCGACGTTCTCGACACCTTGGCGATCAGTTCGTCGATCTTGCAGGGTGTTCCGATGGCCGGTTGCATCGTCACCTGGCTCATCAAGCTCGGCGACTGGATCCGGGATTTGACCGCCGCGGGCCAGCGGCGCGCCATCAGCGAGCTGCTCGAGTTTCAGTCCAAATCCGCCTGGATCCTGAGAAACGGCGTGGTGGAGGCGATCGCGGCCAGCGCCCTCGAAGAAGGCGACCTCGTTGTAGTCTATCCCGGCGAGATGATTTCGGTGGACGGCGAAATCGTCGATGGCCACGCCACTATCGACCAGAAAACCATCACCGGCGAAGGTCTGCCGGTGAACAGGGGAGTGGGCGAGGCCGCGTTTGCCGCCACCGTCATTCGAGATGGCCAGATCACGGTACGCGCGCTGCGGGTAGGCTCGGCGACGACGGCCGGCCAGATCGTGCACCTCGTGGAATCGGCTCCAATTGGCGACACCCGGATGCAAAATCATGCCGAGCAATTTGCCGATCGCCTGGTTACGCCGACGCTTGGGCTTGCCGCCGGTACCGCTGCGATCACCGGCGATTTCAACCGCTTCCTGTCACTCGTCATTGTCGATTACGGCACCGGCATTCGCGTCGCGGCGCCGACATCCGTGTTGTCATCCATGACCCATGCCGCGCGAGCCGGCATCATCATCAAGAGCGGCGGCCATATGGAGAAACTGGCGGGCATCGACACCGTCGTCTTCGACAAGACCGGCACGCTGACGCGCGGTACGCCCGCGGTGATGGACGTTATTCCGTATCAAGATCACATCACCTCGGGCCATCTGCTGGGCCTCGCGGCGGCAGCCGAAACGCGCCTGCAGCACCCTGTCGCCGAGGCCTTGCGCGTTCGGGCGCGGGAACTCGCGGTTAACGTTCCGGCATGCGACGAAACCAAATATCGCGTCGGCCTTGGCGTCGAAGGCCAGGTCAACGGCTATTACATGCATGTCGGAAACGAGCGCTTCATGCGCCAGAGCGACATCAAGGTCAACGCCGCCGCCTTGGACCGCGGTGCGTTGGACGAAAACGGCTACTCCTGCCTTTATATTGCGGTCGATGGCAAGCTCGCGGGTCTCGTTCCCTTTTCCGACGAAATTCGTTCTGAAAGCCGCCCTGTCATCCAGAAACTCCATGCCATGGGAGTCAAGAATACGGTCATGCTGACCGGCGACAACAGTGTTGTGGCGCGCGCCGTCTGCAATGAGATCGGATTGACGCGGCATTTCGCCGACATGCTGCCGGCGGACAAGGCCGAAATCATTCAGCAGATGCAGCGCGAGGGAAACAGGGTCGCGATGGTCGGCGACGGCATCAACGATTCACCGGCCTTGAGTTTCGCCGATGTCGGCATCGCCATGAAACATGGCGCGGAAGTCACGCACGAGTCGGCCGATATCATCCTGATGGAAGACTCGCTTTGGAAGCTCGTCAAGGCGGTTGAAATCTCGCAGGGTGCGGTTCGCCTCATCAGGCAGAATTACGCGATCGTGGCCGGTTTCAATACCGTGGCGCTGGCGCTGGCGTTGCCGGGCGGATTGATCACTCCCGAAGTCACGGCCTTGATCAGCAACGGCTCGGCGATCCTGGCAAGCATGAATGGGATACGTCCCATCCTGCGCTATCAATGACATGATGCTGGACCTGGCCCCGACGCAGCTTTCCCAGATCGACCACACCGCCTTGAAGCTGGCGGTAAACAGCCTCGAAAATCCCAATTTCGCCGCGCGGCTGGCGGACTATGCGGGCGTCCCTGTTAACCGCGTGCTGAGCATCCTGCCGAAGGTCGCCAACAACCAGCTTGGCGCATTGGTGCGGTCAGCGGTGATGAAGAGCCTCGATGTCGCCATCGACACCCTGGAGGACGAACCACCGCCGACGCCGGCGACCTGGTTTTCCTCGTTCCTGGCTGGTGTGACGGGTGGAGTGAGCGGCCTCGTCGGCATTGCTGCGCTTCCCGTCGAGCTGCCCTTGACCACCACGTTTATGCTCCGCGCGATCGCGGCGATCGCGCGGCACGAGGGCGAGGATCTGTCCAAAATCGAAGTCCGGCTCGCCTGTCTCGAAGTCTTTGCGCTCGGGACAAAGCGTAATCAGCAGATCGATGTCGGCTATTACGCTGCCCGCGCGCTGCTGAGTAAATATACCAGCGACATTGTGGCCCTGGTGGCGGAACGTGGAGCCATCGACGTTTCGGCGCCCGTGGTCAGAAACATGGTGAGCGAGATCGTGTCGCGTTTTGGCCTTGTTGTGTCCGACAAGGTTGCAGCGGGCGCGTTACCGATACTCGGCGCCGTGGGCGGAGCCACCGTCAATGTCATCTTCATGGATCACTTTCAGCGGATCGCGCAGGCGCATTTTACCCTGCGCAGACTTGAGCGTACTTACGGCGTCGCCAATGTTCGTCGACGCTATGCCGACTTGGCCGCGCGGTCGCCGACCGCAACCGGTTGAGATTTTGGCGTTGTCCAAGGATCATCCGCTGACCGGACCTCGTCGTCGGGCGTCGTTTTCGTAACTCCGAATCCCGATACCAGATTGCGCGACCTGCGTCGGATGCGCCTGCTGGCAACCGCGTTGCTGGCGCTGATGTCCGCGATCTTTGTCGCGACCTACGTCACCAAATTCGAATGGACGTGGTTGGCCTATTTGCGGGCATTCGCAGAGGCGGGGATGATCGGGGCCTGCGCCGACTGGTTCGCCGTTGTCGCCTTGTTCCGCCATCCGCTCGGCCTGCCAATTCCGCATACGGCGATCGTGCCGCACAACAAGGAACGGATCGGCGGCGCGATCGGCCGCTTCATCTCCAACAACTTCCTGTCGCCAAAGGTCCTGACCGCAAAAATTCGGGAAATCGATCCAGTCGGGTGGATGGCGCGCTGGCTATCGAATCCGGCAAATACCAATCGCGTTGCGCGGCGCGTCGCGACGGCGCTGCCACAGATTGTGCGGGCGCTGCCTCGCGACGACATCAACGCTTTCCTGGCGTGCGCGGTACGGAGCGGAATCGAAGCGATTCCTGCCGCGCCGCTGGCTTCAAAGGTGCTGTCCGTACTGTGGGCGCAGGGTGAGACGCAAGCGCTGGTCGAGCGAGCCATCACCATCGTTGCGAGGATGCTCACGGATAACCGGAACCGGATCAAGGTGACCGTCACCCAGAAATCCTCGCGCTTCATTCCCAAATGGGTGGACGCCATCGTCGCCGACAAGATCGTGAGCGGGTTGACGCAGCTGCTCGAGGAGATGCGCGATCCGGCCCATCCCTGGCGTACCGAGCTTGGGGCTGCGGTCGACAAGTTGATCGACGACCTCGCCACGGAGCCGGAGATGTATGCACGAGGCGAGGCGTTCAAAGGCGAGATTCTTCACAATCCGGTCGTGCTGCAGCAGGTGAACAAGCTCTGGACCGAGATCGGAGCCGGGCTCGACGCGCATTCTGATTCCTATATCAACCGGATATCCGAAGGCCTTGAGCACGCCTTGGCTGCGCTTGGACGGCGGATGGCGAGCGACGAACAAATTCGCGCAGCGATCAACAAATCGATGCGGATCGCCGCCTTGCGGATCATCGCTCCCCGCCGCGTTGAAATCGGCGCGTTCATCACGCAGGTGGTGGAGAGATGGGACACGGAAACCCTGGTCAACCGGATCGAACTGCAGGTCGGCCGTGACCTGCAATATATCCGGATCAATGGTACGGTGGTCGGCGGCCTCGTCGGCCTTGTCATCTTCACCATCACAAGATGGCTTTAGCCGGTCCCGGCCGAATTATGTTTCGATCGTGACCCCTTCGGCATCGCTCATGTCGCGGATGGCGCAATCGAAGAACATGCGTTCGGCGTTGTCGATCGACTGCTTTCGCAATGTGTCGGTCAATTCGTCCTGTTCGAGATGAAAGCTCCGACCGTCACGAAGACGGACATAAGCAGCCCATGGCACGAATTTGGTGAGAGGGAAGGGAAGTCCGCCGCGCGGGGAGATGTCGATGTTGATGCCGGAGATGAACATCAGGTTCTTTTCGTGATAGGCCGGCTCGCGCCGGATGCTGCGATAGGAGCGATCGAACTCGACCTGGGTATGGTATCGCGCGGCGTCAAGCGGGGGATGGCGAGAAGTGACCAACGCCGGCATGGCGGGGGCAAGCGCCGTCTCAAGTGTGTCGTGGCCGTCAGGTCCTGCGGTCACGGCGCGGCGGAAGAAGAAGAGATCGGCAGTCAGGTGACGGCCAATGATCTGGGGCTTGTCGCCCCAGGTTTCCGCGGGCAGGCGTTCAACGAGGGCCGGCGCGGCGCGAAATACATTCGATGTGCTCAGGGTCTTCAGCAAACCGGCGCTGCGATCTATCAGCAGGTCAAGGTTCAGGAACAAGCCTTCGGGCCGATCTTCGTCAAGAAATTGATTGCCGATCAGAATAGCGGGCTCGCCGCCGAGCCTGCCGCAGAGAATGTGCTCGCAGGCGTGACGATATTCGAACTGGTACCAGTGCAGCACCGCGCAGAGCTTGCCGCAATTGTCGCCGAACTCCTGGCTGTCGGTGCGTTGCCGCTGATAGACGCCGAACCGCTTGGTATCGGCGTCATAGCCAACATGGCTTGCCTGGATGATAACGAGATCTTCGCCGTGATGGGCATGTGGTCCGTGCCGATCGAGCGCGACGTTGCCGCCGATCAGGCCGTGGTCGAATGGAAAGGTTCCGAAGTGCTGGGCAATCAAAATGACCGGATAGCCCTAGACTCTCGTCCGAGCAGAACGCACGCGAAGGCATCATTCTTTCGCGGCGGAATCCCAGCGACAGGCAATAGTTGTACAACCGTGGAACGAACTGGCTGTAGCGCATCGCATGGCCGTCGAGCTGCAAATTCTCGATCAGACGCTGCATCAGGCGACGCCTCGGGCCCGTTGCGATGAAAACGGCGGGCGCACTCGGCAAAGAGATCGGTCAATGAGTTGTTGACGAACTCCCCAGCCGGAAGGCCGTCCACGTCCAAAGCCGCGGACGGTTGGCGTCACTCGGCGGCCTCTGCGAGCTCGTCGGTCTGCTTGTTGTAGTCATGGACCACGCGGCCATAGGGCAGCGTCAGATCGGCCAGGAAATGATGCGCGCCGATCACGCGCCGGACCGGAAAATCGGCCACCGGCGCATTGACGTGCGGCACCAGGTGCAGCCGGCCGGGCCCGAACCAGGAGCCTTTGACGTTGATATCGGTCAGGTTGATCGCAACCAGTTGGCAGACTTCGGCCCGGCCATCGACGCCGGGGATCAACTTCAGATTGATCTGGGTTTTCGACAGCGTCGCAAGGGTGGCCTCGCCGTTGCCGGCCATCGCCTCGTGCTTGTAGCCCATGGTTCCCACGGCGACGAGCTGATTGGCGTATTCCAGTGTTCCGGTCAGCGTGTCCTTGACCACTTCAAGTTTCGGATGGGCATATTTTTTCGGAAAGCCCCAGATTTCCCGGCCGGCGGCAATCGGCGGATCGTCGTCGAGATACATCTGCGAGACGAAGTTAACCTCTTCGCCGTTCAGACGCGCGGGGATCACAAGACCGGATTCAGTATAGCTGCCGAAGCCGGAGCTGTCCGGCATCTTGATCCATTCATAATGCATCAGCGGCTGATCGATCGGCTCGAGTGGTTCGGGCAGGCCGGCGCGGATCAGTTCGGGATCGGTCTCATAAGTGATGACCAGGAACTCCCGGTTGACGAAGCGATACGGTCCGGCCGGATAGCTTGGGCCCGCCATCGGCATGGACGGAAGCTTGAGAATGTCTGCCGTGCGCATCGGAGAATCCCTTTTTCAGTGAGCGGTCCAGCCGCCGTCGACGGGCAGCGTGGCGCCGGTGATCGACCTGGCATTGTCAGTGCAGAGAAAATTCACCAGCGCCGCGAGTTCCTCGACCGTCACGAAGCGCTTGGTCGGCTGCGCGGCGAGCAGCACGTCCGAAATCACCTGCTGTTCGGTGATGCCGCGTGCCTTGGCCTGCTCGGGAATCTGCTTCTCGACCAGCGGGGTCATCACGTAACCCGGACAGACCGCATTCACGGTGATGCCATGTTCGGCCACTTCGAGCGCTGCGGTTTTGGTGAATCCCGCGATGCCATGCTTGGCCGCGACATACGCCGACTTGAAGGGGGAGGCGACCAACGCATGCGCCGAGGCGATGTTGACGATCCGACCCCATGATCTTTTCTTCATCCCGGGGATCGCCAGACGGCTGGCGTGGAAGGCGCTCGAGAGATTGATCGCCAGAATGGCGTCCCACTTCTCCACCGGAAAATCCTCGATCGGCGCGACGTATTGAATTCCGGCGTTGTTGACAAGGATGTCGACGCCGCCGAACTCCTCTTCCGCCAGCGCCATCATCCCGCCGATGTCATTGCCATCGGCCATGTTGGCGTTGCTGTAGAGCACCTTGATGTTATGGCCGTTGGCAATGTCCTCGCGGATCGCCTCTATCTCGTTCGGATCGCCAAATCCATTGAGCATGATGTTGGCGCCACAGGCGGCCAGCCCGCGCGCAATACCAAGGCCGATTCCGCTGGTCGAGCCGGTCACGATAGCGGATTTTCCAGACAACATGTGCACGACCAAATCGAGAGGGGATGCTTGCGACATCGCGGTCGTCCCGGCTGACGAGAAAGAAGCCCGTTACCAACACGCCATTCACTAGGGTTACCGCAACGCGCCATTGCTAGCGGCCGTCTTTAACAGAGGTGTGAGATATTTTTTTCAACCTCATGACAGGTCTGTACCGACGTCGGGCGCACCGGAATGAGAAGCCATTTTTGGCGCGATGCGCTGTCGCGGGCATGTGCTGTCACAACCATGTCACCGCTCTTCTGAATTCTAGGGTGCTATTTCCATCAAGAATTCAAAGGTCAAATCATGGACGCGCGAACGCCGAGCTCTGATCCTGCTGTTGCAACCGGGTGGCGGCCCGACCGGTGCGACCGGGTAGCACTCGTCCTGCAAGGTGGCGGCGCGCTCGGCGCCTATCAGGCCGGGGTCTATCAGGCCTTGCATGAAGGGGGCGTGGAGCCGGATTGGGTATGCGGGGTTTCGATCGGCGCCATCAATTCGGCGATCATCGCCGGCAATCCCCGGGAACATCGTCTTGAGAAATTAAGAACTTTCTGGGAGCGCATTACGTCGCGCAAGGTCTGGCATTATACGCCGGACGGCGACATCTACCGGAAAGCTCGCAATCTTGCGAGTTCGCTCATGACCACGACCCTGGGCCAGCCTGGATTCTTCAAGCCGCACGAAGTCAATCCGTGGCTTAGTCCCGCCGGCGCCAAAACCGCAACCAGCTATTACGACACTACGCCGCTGCGCGAGTCGCTGCTCGAACTGGTCGACTTCGATCTGATCAACGCCCGCAAAATGCATTTCGCCGTCGGCGCCGTAAATGTCGTCACCGGGAACTTCTTGTATTTCGACAACAAGAAGGAAGTTATCGGGCCTGAACATGTGATGGCAAGCGGTGCGCTGCCGCCGGCCCTTCCGATGGTGAGAATAGGTACCGACCATTTCTGGGATGGCGGTATTGTCTCCAATACGCCATTGCAGCATCTGCTGGATCAGGAAGACAAGATGAACTCGCTGGTGTTCCAGGTCGATCTGTTCAGCGCCAGAGGCGTATTGCCGCGCGACATCCAGGAGGTTCTGGCGAGGCACAAGGACATTGTCTACTCGTCACGCACCCGGCACAACACCGACATCTACAAGCAGATGAACAATCTGAAGACCGATCTCTACAAGGCGTTGATGAAGATCCCACAGGACCAGTTGAGCGACGAGGAACGTGCCAAGCGCGACAGCTTGATGCACCTGCCGGAGATCACCATCCTGCAGATGATCTATCAGCAGAAAACCTATGAGGGTGATTCCAAGGACCATGAATTCTCGGCGACATCGATGCGCGAGCACTGGCAAAGCGGCCTTGACGATACCCGCCGAACCCTGAAGCGGCGGGATTGGCTGACCTTGCCGGAAGCCGGTATGGGAATCGTGGTTCACGACGTGCACCGCGAAAGAGACTATTAGCGCTCGGGCCTGCCACTGCCGGAAATCCGCTTTCCAGATTGGCCGATTTGAACCTTCCGGCCGGAGAAACCGTCGGCGGGACCGCAGCTTTCTATTGCTCTCGTTCGCGGCTTGGGAAACACTGTGTGGGGAGTGTGGCCGGGGGCGTGCGATGCGTAATCAGGATGCCGGATTTGACTACCGCCGCTATCGAAAATTACTGGCGGAAGCGGTCGACGAGCCGAAAAGACTGGCGCTTATCGATTTGCTGGTCGAGGAGCGGGCCAGGGATCGGCTAGAGGCTCAGCGCGCTGCAGATCGGAAAGCCATGACCGCGATGACCATCGCCAAGGTTCTTGGCGCATCCCGGGCCTGATTTGCCCGGCAAAAAGCGCATTGGGAATTCAGCTTGAGTGAGCTTGCCGATTGAAGCCGTCAGCAGGCGGTGTAGAGTCGGGGCCGAAGCTGGAAACGAAATGACGGTGACCAGCGGAACCACGAGGGCGGTAATGAAGATCAACCTTCTTGCAACTGCGGTAATTTTGCTGACGGCGTCGGCACCGTCATTCGCCGCGGACATGTACGTCCGGCATCATCACCGGCACGCGGCCTGGTCTCACGATATGTTTCTCCACAACTACGGCCCGCCCGATTTCTATCCCGGCACAACGGTTCCGCCCGATCGTGTTGTCGTTCCGGTGGCGGGTCGGCCCTATGGTATCTATGACGGGTTCGTCCGGCATTGCGGGCAATCGTCGGCACATTACGGCGGCCAGGATGGTCGGCGTCACCCCTGTAGCTAGGCGGGCAGCCTGACAGCGCAGCCAACTCGCGCCTAGAGCATGATCCGGAAAAGTGGGTACCGGTTTTCCGAAAAAGATCATGCTCGAACAAAAAGATAGAGCGAGATGGCGATTCGACGAAAAGCCATCCCGCTCTAGCGCGCCGGGGGCTCAATAACATTGCAGTTGGTGCGGCCCGTCATCAGGCAGTCCTGCATTTTGCTGGCAGCAGTCAGTTCGTGGGCCAGCCACAGCCCCACCACCAGCAAGACAACCGCAATCGCCAGGCCCGCAAGCGCGCGGCGCTGGCTTCCGGCCTGTTCTTGTTCGGGGTCATTCATTTTCCGCCTGGTCCGGCGAGCCGCGACCGAGCGCAAATTGACCGACCGGGCCTTCGACGTGGAACTCGATTCCAGTCATCCTGGCGAACAGGTCGATATTGATGCTCCCGATCGCGCATCCGCCCAGCCCCATGTCGGTCGCCATCAGGTAGAGCGTCTGGATCAATACGCCGACATCCTTCAGGATGAGCGAATACGCGACCGAGCTGTATTTCCATGAAACTCGGCCAAACCGCGCTGCGATCGTGATCAGGATCTGGGGGGCCGCGGGTGCGCCCATGGCGAATTCGGCTGCCGCCAATTGCGCATCAAGCTCATGCGTGGACCCGCTGATCGGCACGAGGGCATGCCGGTCGGCGTCGTAATGATAGAATCCGCGCGCAAGTCCCGCGCAATTGGCGACGGCCAGATAGAGCTCGAGTTCGTAGGCGCTGCCTCCGGACGGGTACGGCCTTGCAGCATAGGCGACCACCGGACCGCCGCCGCCAAGATCAATTCGGCTTTTCCATCTCGACTGGACGCGCGCGGTGCTATCGAGAAACCGGGAAAGCTCGGCCAGCGTGATGGGCTGCCGGTCATCGAAGCTGCGCGTCGAATGACGTTCACGCAGGAGCTTTGCGACCGGCGAAATCGCCTGCGAAGGCTCCGCCGTCAGCTTGCGCAGATCGATTTTTTTTCCAGGCCAGCGGGGGCGTACGGCCGGCGGCGGCGGTATAAGCCCGGCATACGGATAAAGTCCGCCCAGCGGGTTGGCCTGCCGGCCTTCGGTGCTATGCGTGTGGAACAAGAGATCGTGAAAATCCCAAAGAACGAGGTTGTCGTCGCCCTCGCTCGCTCTTAACCCATCACCGCCGGCAGCGTCGACCTTGAACAGGATCTGGCAATCCACCAGCAAAGCGAGCAGTTCGATCCCCGGAAAGCCGTCCTGCCGCCGGAATTTTTTGAGTTGTTGCGGCGTGGACAACACCACAAGGGCGGCGGCGATCTTCGGATCGCAAATTCTGAACAACGCACCGGCGCGTGGCGACTCCAGCACCATCTCACTGCCGCGCCGCCGCAAATAGGCGAACCGTGACAGCACGATCGTCTCGCCATCGCCGAGCTTCGGCGCTTGCGGCCAATACTCCGGACCCTGCGGTTCGATGACGACCTGGTCCTCGCCGTCACGGGTGTGCCCGAGGCGGTACTCCAACAGCCCGCGCCGGGCCAGTCGCCGGACCAGCAGATCGACTTCCTTCTCAACCGGGCCGCGGTCTGATGCAAACGAACTGAGCGGCAGACCTTTGCGCAGGTCCTGCGCGCGCCCCATCGCGTCGGCGCTGAATTTTCCCAAGCCGACCGCATAGCCATCGAAACAAGCGGCGATACTCCCGTCCGGCTGCGCGTCGAGCGTGATATGACCGCTCAGCCGGGCGGATATGCCGGGTGCCGTTGTCCGCCGCCCTTTGTTTGTTACGGCTGCGCGCAAGCGGCACCACCTTTAGCTGTGGGGAGGGAATGGCGTCAGTTCGCTTTCCAGCAGCGGCCGATCCCGCAATCCGAGCTTGACCGGAACATCGTATAGCCGGCCCGGCGCGAAGCGCTGATAGAAATGCCGCAGTCCGGGAACGATCACTCTGACGACCGGAACCTCGACGTCGGGCCGGGTCTGATCGAGGACGAGGAAATCGAGCCCGGCGCGCCTGGCGAGATCGACGCAGGCGAGCACCTGGTCGCGCGTGTTGTCGAGAGCGCCGACCTGCAAGTCGGGGCCTGGTAAGATGATCGGATGGCTGCTTGGCGTCAAAAACGGATACTCCTGAAGACGCAACGGCGTGACGCCGTCGAGGCTCGGCTTCTCACCGGATCCGCCACCCATCAGGCCGATCGACAGGAATTGGTTGAGCTCGGTCAAGGTACGCAGCAACGCAATGCGCTTGTCGAAGTGGGCGCCGGAACCGAACTCGATATTTTCCTGTCCGTTTTGCATCCAGTGCAAGATCGCTACATAGGTCGGAACGCCGAGATCGCTGGTGACGTCGAGTACCCATAGCTTGCGTCCGGCGTCGGCGAGCTGGGTATGCAGATCGCGGACGTAGGAGTCGTCGAAACGGCTGAGATCGACTTCGGCCCGCTGCGATCGATTGTACCACCAGATCGCATAGGCATCCCGCTCCACCAGTTCGAGGAACCCCTGGACGATGGCTTCCTCAATCGTGTTGCCGGCCGCGCAGCCGTTGGAATCCGCCCGGAAGGCGGCAGGGCCGCTATAGAAAAAATACAGCAGGGTGGTTGGAATGTATTTGAAGCGTCCGTCGCGCAGCGACCAAACCGGCGACCACTCTATCTTGGCAGATGGATCGAACCCAACCGGCGCGGTTTGTGCCTCGCCCGATTCGTCCGTCGACCCGGCGTCTTGCCGCGATTGCGCGTCGCTGAACAGCAGGATGTCGTTGGGGAGAATAGCATCGCCCGGCGCAAAATCCGTGAACCGCCGCGTTACCCTGATCTCGTCACCCTGAAAAATTCCAGAATAACGCTCGATCGCCTCCATCAGCGCGCTGGCTTCAGCCTGCTCGGCCGTGCTGCCCTTGCCGAAGCTGCCGCCGGTCAATCCCGCTCTGAGCTGGTCGACGCTCTGGGCCGGCGCCGAGAAATTGTGCCCTGCATGAAAGTTGGTGTTCATCGGCAAATCGGCTTCGATGCGCTCGAGCCGCGTGACCACTCCGGTGAGAGGGCTCACATGCTTGCGGAACCGTGCCACTGTGGCGCGCGACGACACGGTCCGGTATCCGCCGCTGGTCATGACCAGCTTTGCGCCCACACCAAGCTCGATCGGGGCTGGCGCACGGCGCGGGTCTCGCAGTTTCTTGCTGCCGCAGGTCGGGCATTGCGGGCGGGTCGCGACATAGTGTTTCGCGATGGTCGAGCCCAGCAAATCGTGACTGACGATGTGATCGTTCAACTCGGTGCGAAAGCCGGTCGCGATCGCCTTGGCGACTTCGAGGGCTGCGAACTGGATGGCGCCATATCCGACCGTGTTGCGGGCAAGCGGTGAAACCGCGACGGGGCGCGCCGCTCCGCGGTCGAGAAATCCCTTGACCTCCCTGTTCCGGATCATGCGGTCGAACAGGCAGGTCCAGCAGGCACCGCTCCCTGGCCTGAACACGGGGCCCACCAGCGGAAAGGCGCCGGAGGGTTGCACGAGGAGCCAGGGGGTTTGGTCCGACACCCGCTGCCGGTTTAATTCAGCCAGCCGTCGTTCGAGATAATCGTTCGCCAGCGTGACCGTCAGGTCAGGGGACCGATCGACGACCCGGACGCCGAGGTTGCTCAGGGCACTACCGAATTCGGCCGCGCCCTGCACGTCGATCGATTCAACGCGGACCCGGCAGTTTCCGAGATTTTGCTCGGCAATTCCTGGCGGCAGGCCGAGGCTCGCCCAATAGCCGGATACAACGCCGGTGGAAGAGTCCGATGCCGGAACGATGTAGCGGCGCTCGATAAGCCGCTTGAGAGCTTCCTCGACCTTGTCGGGTGGAAATTTTCGTCCCAGCTCACCAACGAGCTCTGGAAGGCTCTTTCCGCCCTTTCCGATGGCGGAGGCGAGGGCACAATAAAGCTCGCCGTGCAGAAAGAACTTCCGGTCCTCGGAGTAGAGGCAGACGACGTCGGGCGGCAGCACATAGACCGAGAAATTCGGCGCGAATTGCGGAACGTCTTTGCCGACGTCGCGCTTCGATTTGGTTTGGCGACCACGGGTCACGCCGCCAGCAAGCCCCGCCTGTTTGCCGCTCCGGCTCAGTTTTGTAGGGCGTTTTTTCCGACCACCGGCATGCTTTCCTCCAGCTCGGGCGCCTGCATTTTTCAACAAGGTTGGGAACCCATTTGGCCGTCATGCGCGGCCGCATTACCGCGCTTGTGCGGCCCGCACGCGAAGAAAACATGGATTGGCCGGGTCGACCACGTCGAACCCGGCCAATAACGATCTGTTAACGCAACCGGAACGTGGTCTGACTTAGCAGAGGCGGCAAGCGCCCCAAGACAGACAGCCGCAACCGCAACCGCCGCAACCGCCGCAGCCTCCGCACCCCCGGCAGCCTCTGCAGCCCCGGCAACCCCGGCAGCCACCGCAACCACGTGCTTCCTGTACGCCGTTCTTGGCCGCCGCAGCGTTTTCCTTGTCGAAGACATAGAACGTCGCCAGGCTGACGTCGGCGATTTCTTCTTCGCCAAGCGTGAATTCGTGACCCAGCCCAAGGACCGGCGTCTTGGCCGCATCCGTTGTCGGCGCGACTGCTGCGGATGCGCCTCCCACTAGTGAAAAAGTCAATCCGGCGGCACCTAGCACCGGAACGGATTTCGCCATACGCTTGCGCTTCGAAGCTTGTTTCACTTGTCGCATTAGTCGCTCCTCCATGACTTGAAAAAATGGTTCGAGTCCAGCCGGCTGACTTTACCCTGTGCAAATGCGCCGTGCAAGGCGGTCGCATCGCCTGATCTTGCTGACAACTTCTTCATCTTGCATTCATGTTCATGAACGACGTCGGCGCCATTTATCCAGCCGCTGTGTCATGATCTGCGTTGTCCCGACAATCTCAACGCGCAAGTCGGAAACAGCCACTGGTTCAAGCCGCACCTTGTCGACCACCTGTGAAGCCCATCACAAATTTGCGTCGAAGTCGGGAATAATCAATCAACATGCGACGCTCGCGGTCTGGACCAAATCGATACGGTCGCTTCGTTTGCTTCTTCGTCGCCAGCAGGATCGCAGGGATACCGCGTCTATCCTTGCATTCGTTTAACCCCCTCTTTACTCAGGCTGGAGACGTGAGCTCACAATCATGTGTCGGCACTGAGGCCAGGTCGGTTCAATCCAAGTCCGCTGAATGCGGCGCCGCAACTGGACAGGCCTGAACGGAGAAACCGACATGGTCGATTATCATGGACGTTTTGCCTGGTACGAACTGATCACGACGGACGTCGCGGCTGCCCAAGCCTTCTACACCAAAGTCGTGGGTTGGGGTGCGCAGGACGCGTCGACGCCCGGTCTGCCTTACACCTTGTTTACCGCCGGGAAGGCCTCGGTCAGCGGATTGATGGAACTGCCGGACGAGGCGAGGAGAAAGGGTGCGACACCAAGGTGGATGGGGTATGTCAGCGTCAAGGATGTGGACGCAACGGCCGACCGGCTCAAGGTTCTTGGCGGAGCCGTTTACGTCCCGCCGACGAACAGCAACATCGGCCGCATTTCGGTCGTCGCTGACCCGCAAACCTCCAACCTGGCCCTGGTTCAGGGACTGAAAACCGGCCAGCGGCCGCCCGCTGAACTCGGCAAACCGGGGCGCGTGGGCTGGCACGAGTTGCTCGCCGCCGACTGGCAGAAGGCGTTTGCTTTCTATGGCGAGCTATTTGGCTGGCGGAGAGCGGGTGCTGAAATCGGACCGGGGGACGGCTACCAGATGTTCTCCGCCGGCGGGCAGACGATCGGCGGCATGTCCACCAAGCGGCCGACGGACCCGGTCCCGTACTGGATTTTCTACATCAATGTCGACGACATCGATGCGGCCATAGAACGGGTAAAAACCTGCGGCGGCCAGGTCTTCGAGGGCCCGCTCGAAATGCCGGGTGGCAACTGGATCGCTCGATGCGGAGATCCTCAGGGCGCCGCATTCGCACTGCAGGGAGAGCGAAACCAGGATGCCGTTGGCTGGTCCACCGAATGGGGCGAGTTTTCATCGAAAGGCAGATTGGTCAACCCTCCGCGATAACGCCTGGCCCGGGGGGGTTGGACGCCAATTCAGTCGGATCAGGCTCGTTTGTCAGGCTGCCTTGGCTGCTGCTACCGCCGGCCTGGGAGGCGGCTTGTCCTGCCGTTTCGACCAGGAGATGTAGTAGGCGACGATGGTCATGATCGCTATTCCGGTCACGCTGACAAAAATCTGCGCGAACAGCGAACCTGAACTCAACATCAATTCAAAATGTCCGACAAAGGACAGGAAGACGCCGACGCAGAACACGGCGAGCGACTGCTGACCGCAGACCACAATGGGATCAAAAACCCGCCATTCGAGACCAGGCCAGTCCTTGGGTACGAACCTGATGACCAAGATCACGATGACGGCGAAATGTACGAAACGATAGGGCGCAAGGTTGGTCTTGTCGTTGGGATTGAACGTATCATAGAGCCAATGCGGGAACATGGCCCCAAACTCCGGAAACCTGCCCGCCATTGTCATGATCATCGCAAACAGGAGATAGGCGATGCAGAAATAGAGCGTGGCGGGCGCATCGATGATCGACCGCGACTTCGCTGCTCCGCCCAGCGCGCACCACGAGCCAAACACAAAGAGCACTTGCCAGCAATACGGATTGAAGTACCAGCTGCCGCCTGGATAGGCCGGCAAATTCCATTCGAAGTGCCGGGCGGTGAGCCACAGCGCAAGCGAGGCCAGCATCGTCAAGCCGGGCCGGCGCAGCATCATCCAAAGCACCGGCGGAAAAAATCCCATCAGCACGATGTAGAGCGGAAGCACGTCGAGATTGACTGGTTTGAATTTCAGCAGCAGCCCCTGACGAAGGGTTTCGATCGCGTTGTCTCCGGCCAGGCCGGCGACGTTGAATTCGTTGATGATGTCCGGATCGCTGTAGCGAAACGCGACGTAACCAATCGAAACAATATAGATCACGAACAGGATGATATGCGCGACATAGAGCTGCCAGACCCGCTTGGTCAGGCGGGTGGCGCCGACGATGAAGCCGCGTTCCAGCATCATTCGGGCATAGACAAAGGAGGCGGTGTAACCCGAAATGAAAACGAACAGATCGGCCGCGTCGCTGAAGCCATAATTTCTCGTGGTGATCCAGTTCACGACATTGTCGGGAATGTGATCCAGAAAGATCGCCCAGTTTGCGATCCCGCGAAACAGGTCGAGGCGAAGATCGCGTCCTTTGGGGGGCAGGGTTGCTTTGATTTCCATGGGGGCCGTTCTTAAAATAATGCTTTCAAGCAGATCACAGCCGGACGGCCTTGGGGACACGACCGGCCACGATTGTCACAGCGCGGCATAATGACTATACCGGTCCGGAAAATGTAACATCCAAAGTCGGGAATCATCGATTCAAATTCCTGAAAATTGGCTTTATACCATCTTGGCCGCATCCACCACGCGCTTCCAAGCTGTATTTCCCAGGGGGCCCTATCAGCCATGACCGCACGCATCTTTAAGCCCGCCAAAAACGCGATGCAATCTGGGACCGCCAAGACCCGGGAATGGCAGCTCGATTATGAACCCGAGCAGCCGCGCTCGATCGAGCCATTGATGGGCTGGACCAGTTCCGGCGACATGAAGCAGCAACTCACCCTTCGCTTCGACACCAAGGAAGACGCCGTTGCCTATTGCGAGCGTGAGGGCATCGCCTATCAGGTCATTGAACCGAAGGCGCCAGTGCGCCGGCAAGCCGCCTACGCTGATAATTTTGCATTCCGGCGCGGCGACCCCTGGACCCATTGAGGCCCGGAATAGCCAAAAATATCACGGCATTCACGGCAGGACCGAAAGTTGAGGTTGCGTCGGACAGCGACGCAATGACACCATGACCACAGCCGCATGCGCAAATTGCGGCGCACCATGAACTGCCGAAGGCCATGCCGCTTCATTCCAGCATCGATCCCACCTCGTCCGATTTTGCCCGCAACGCCGAAGCCATGCGAAAATTGGTCGCGGAGCTGCGCCTGAAGCTCGATGAGGTGGCTGGCGGCGGCGGAAAAGCGTCGCGCGCCAGGCACACCTCGCGCGGCAAGATGCTGGCGCGCCAGCGCGTCGATCTGCTGACCGATCCCGGAACGGCGTTTCTTGAGCTATCGCCGCTCGCCGCGTACGGCCTGTATGGCGGCGATGTGCATTCCGCGAGCGTCGTCACCGGCGTCGGCCGGATATCGGGGCGCGAATGCATGATCGTCGCCAATGATGCGACCATCAAGGGCGGTACCTACTATCCGATGACGGTGAAAAAGCATCTTCGAGCGCAGGATGTCGCGCGGCAGAACAATCTGCCCTGCGTTTACATGGTGGATTCAGGTGGCGCATTTCTGCCGCAGCAGGACGAGATCTTCCCCGACGAGCGGCATTTCGGCCGCATCTTCTATAATCAGGCGCAGATGTCGGCTGCCGGCATTCCGCAAATTGCGATCGTGATGGGTTCCTGCACCGCCGGCGGGGCCTATGTTCCGGCGATGTCGGACGAAAGCATCATCGTGCGCAATCAGGGCACGATTTTTCTCGGTGGACCGCCGCTGGTCAAGGCCGCAACCGGGGAAGTCGTCACCGCGGAGGAACTTGGCGGCGCCGACGTGCACTCACGGCAATCCGGCGTCACCGATCATTATGCGCAGAACGACAGCCATGCGATCGGAATTGCGCGGCGTATCGTGGCCACACTGAAGCCGCCGCAACGTGCCGCGCTGAACATGTGCGAACCGCGCGAACCGCTGTTTGCGCCCGAGGAGATCTATGGCGTGGTCCCGGTCGATGGACGCAAGCCGTTCGACGTGCATGACATTATTGCAAGGCTGGTCGATGGTTCGGAATTCGACGAATTCAAGAAACTATATGGTCAAACCCTGATTTGTGGGTTCGCGCATATCTGGGGTTATCCGGTCGGCATCATCGCCAACAACGGAATCCTGTTCAGCGAGAGCTCGCTGAAGGGCGCGCACTTCATTGAATTGTGCTGTCAGCGAAATATCCCGTTGGTGTTCCTGCAGAACATCACCGGCTTCATGGTCGGCAAGAAGTACGAGGCCGGCGGTATCGCACGCGATGGCGCCAAGCTCGTGACGGCAGTCGCAACCGCCGGCGTGCCGAAATTCACCGTCGTGATCGGCGGCTCCTACGGCGCCGGCAATTACGGAATGTGCGGTCGCGCCTACAGCCCGCGATTCCTCTGGATGTGGCCAAACGCCCGCATTTCGGTGATGGGCGGCGAGCAGGCGGCGATGGTGCTGAGCCAGTTGCGCCGCGACAATATCGAAGCCAAGGGCGGCAGCTGGTCGATCGAGGAAGAGAACGAGTTCCGGGCGCCGACCCGCGCGCAATTCGAGACCCAGGGCAATCCGTATTACGCCACCGCGCGACTCTGGGATGACGGGGTGATCGATCCTGCCGATACCAGGCTGGTGCTCGGCCTTGGGCTTTCCGCGGCGGCCAATGCGCCGATCGAACCAACAAAATTCGGCCTGTTCAGGATGTGATGATGGTTCGTCCCGCGCCCTACCGGCGATTTCACACCCTCTTGATCGCCAACCGCGGCGAGATCGCCTGCCGCGTGATCCGCACGGCGCGGGCCATGGGCCTGCGCTCGGTCGCGGTCTACTCCGAAGCGGACCGTGGAGCGATGCATGTCGCCGAAGCCGATGAGGCCGTGCTGCTCGGGCCGGCGCGGGCGCGTGACAGCTATCTCAATATCGAGCGTGTGATCGAAGCGGCGCGAAAGAGCGGCGCCGAAGCCGTGCACCCGGGTTATGGGTTCCTGTCGGAAAATTCCGAATTTGCGCAGGCTTGCGTCGATGCCGGATTGGTGTTCGTCGGTCCCACCGCCGAGATGATGATCGCGATGGGTTCGAAATCCGGGTCCAAGGCCTTGATGGAAAAGGCCGGCGTGCCGCTGGTGCAGGGTTATCACGGCGAGGCGCAGGACGAGGCGACCTTGGCTGCGGCCGCCGACAGAATCGGCTTTCCGGTGCTGGTCAAGGCGTCCGCCGGGGGTGGCGGCCGCGGCATGCGGATCGTGCGGTCGGCCGGCGAACTTGCGGCGGCCATCGTCAGCGCCAAGCGCGAGGCGAAGGCCGCGTTCGGCGACGATCGCATGCTGATTGAGAAATACGTTGATAATCCGCGTCACATCGAAGTGCAGGTGATCGGCGACAGCCACGGCAATCTGGTGTCGCTGTTCGAGCGCGAATGCACGTTGCAGCGGCGGCATCAGAAGGTGATCGAGGAAGCGCCGTCGCCAACCCTCAGTCCGGCACAACGCGAGGCCGTGTGTGCTGCGGCGCGCAAGGCCGCCGCGGCGGTCAATTACGTCGGCGCCGGCACCATCGAATTTGTGTCCAACGGCAAGGATGTGTTCTTCATCGAGATGAACACAAGATTGCAGGTCGAGCATCCCGTGACCGAACTGATCACGGGGATCAATCTGGTCGAATGGCAATTGCGGGTGGCGTTCGGCGAAAGATTGCCGCTGGCGCAGCAGGATATCAGGATTCCACGGACACGCCATCGAGGCCCGGGTTTACGCGGAAAATCCGCAGAAGAATTTCATGCCGTCGGTCGGCCGTATCAAGACCTGGCAAACGCCACCGGCGGTGGACGGCCTGCGCATCGATTCAGGCTATCGCAAGGGAGATATGGTCTCGCCCTATTACGATGCGATGCTCGCCAAGGTGATCGCCTGGGCGCCGACGCGTCAGGCCGCGATCGACAAGCTCAATCACGGGCTGCAGGAAACCGACGTCCGCGGCGTCATCACCAATATCCCATTCCTTTCCGCGCTGGTGACGCACCCGGACGTGCGCGCCAATGCCATCGACACCGGCTTTATCGAGCGTGAGCTGAACAACCTGACGGCGGGGTCGAACGAAGCCGGCGAGCTTGAGCTCTGCGCCGCCGTGGCCGCCATCCTGGCCGACGAAAAGACCGCAGCAGGCAGCGACGCGCACTCACCGTGGCGAACCTTCGGCTGGATGCCGGTCGGTCGGCGGCAACGGGCGTTTTCCTTTCGTCACGGCCAGGGCGCCGAGCACAAGGTGACGCTGCATTATGGCGTTGAATCTTCGACCCTGACGGTCGGTGAACGGGAGTTTGCTTTTGCTTACTCGGTCAACGCCGAAGGCGAAATCGATTTGACCCTCGACGGCGTCATATCGCGGGTTGTATCCGTGATCGAAGGGCACGAACTCTATTTGCGGACGCGCAACGGCCGCATCGATCTGCACTGGATCGATCCGTTCGGCGGCGACGACGAGGAACAGGTCGGCGAAGACAAAATCGTGGCACCCTTGCCGGGTACCGTCGTGGCGTTGCTGGCCGAGGAGGGCGCCACGCTTGAGAAGGGCGCGCCGATTCTCACCCTCGAAGTGATGAAGATGGAGCAAACCCTGCGCGCGCCGTTCGCGGGTGTGCTGAAAACGATCAAATGCAAGGTCGGCGATATCGTGCAGGAAGGCGTCGAGCTCGCCGAGGTCGAGCCGGCTGCCGGATGAGTTCAGCATGAGCGATCAGGTTCGCATCGTCGAGGTTGGGCCGCGCGACGGCCTGCAAAACGAAAAGACACCGGTCAGCGTCGCGGACCGCATTGCCTTTATCGAGGCGTTGGTCGGGGCCGGCCTTCACACGGTCGAGGTCGGGGCCTTTGTGTCGCCGAAAGCGATCCCGCAAATGATGAATTCGGACCAGGTGCTGCGCGGTATCGGCCATCTCGCGGGCGAGTTCCACGTGCTGGTGCCGAATGAAAAGGGCTACGAGGCAGCGCGCGCGGCTGGCGCCAAGGTGATCGCGGTGTTTGCTTCGGCCTCGGAAGGTCTGTCGCGCGCCAACATCAATTGCTCGGTGGCCGAGTTGATCGAGCGCTTCAAGCCGGTCATCGACCGCGCCAGGGCGGATGGCATCAAAGTGCGCGGCTATGTCTCCTGCGTGTTGGGTTGCCCCTATGACGGCGAGGTGCTGCCACGGGCGGTCGTGGACGTCGCGCAGGCGTTGTGGGATCTCGGTTGTTATGAAATCTCGCTCGGTGACACGATCGGCGTCGGGACGCCAGTGAAGACCCGGCGTCTGTTGCGCGCCGTGGCCGGCGTCGTGCCGATGGCCAAACTTGCGATGCACTTCCACGATACCTACGGCCAGGCGCTGGCCAATCTCTATGCAGGTATGGAGGAGGGCGCACGCGTGATCAATTCGGCGGCTGGCGGTCTCGGTGGCTGCCCCTATGCGCGCGGTGCAACCGGCAACGTCGCGACCGAGGACGTGGTTTACATGCTGGAAGGCATGGGCATCGCCACCGGGGTCGACATGACCAAATTGGTCGCGGCCACCAACGGGATCAGCGGTCTGATCGGTCGGCCGCCGGTCAGCCGCGTCGCCTCCGCGATCAATGCGAGCAAGCGGGCGGCGAAGTGATCAGGGTTTCGTTCTTGGACGTAACGTCGCTCGAAGCTGACAGCTATTTTCGTTTCTTCTTGCGCGCTGCATAGCGGGCGTCGCGCGCGGCCTTGCGTTCGGCCTCAAGCGCTATTTCCCGGGCAGCAGCTTCTTCCTTTTCGCGCGCGAGCTGGGCGGCGGCCTGTGCCGCGGCCTCCGCCTCGCGGGCCTTCTGCTCAGCCTTGGCGGCTTCGCGCGCCAGCCGCGCCTTGGCGCGCTCGGCGGCCAGGGCCTCGCGCTCGGCCTGTCGCTTCATCACCGCAGGATCGTCGAGGCCCGGTTTGGCGCGAAACTTGTTGAGGATGTTTTGCCTCGCTTCCTGCGCCGCCTTCTGCCGGTCTGCGAAGCTGGGTTCCTTGAATCCACTCATTGAACGGGCCTTGTCGCTTTCATGGTTTGCCGTGGGACGATTGATTTCGCGGGCGCCTGCGCAAACATATCAGCGCTTGCAGGACCAGCAGCGGCTTTTACAGCGGCGCAGACCGGGACGCCATCAAATATCTGCTAACCGCCGCAATGTCGCGCGAAAACTGATGCTTCGGCTGCCCACCAGCGATGTTCCGAAAACTTCCGATTGATCGTCGCGAAATGTTCCGGAAAACCCTGTCGTGACCTCCCGGCCGCCGAAAACCGGGCGGGCCATGCTGTCGCGATAGGGCGTGTGCTGATTGGTGACGAGATCGCCCTTCCAGGTTCCATTCCCGACCGTGTAGGTGCCAACCGACCAGAAATAAGGGTCGCCGCCGAGAATCACGCCATCCCTGACGACGATCACACCGCTGGCCCGGCCCCTCACGCCGTCGAGCATCTGGATATGAACAGAATAAAGTCCGTTCTTCATCGGGGCCTCGCCGGGAAGGTTTTTGCGATCCGGCAAACCTTGAACCAATACTCACGAACCGACGGCATGATGTTTTCCATCCGCCAAGCTTGGCACAATCCCACCGCTGGCGGGACCAGTAAATCCCGTGGCACACTTGGCTCAGCTTCTTCTTTCTCTTGCAAAGACGCGTGTCGCTGAGTTCGAATGGCCTGTCGGCCCGTGAAGTCTCTGACGAAGAGCATTTGAATGAAGCTGCTTGCAATCAGGCGACAATGGCTGTTCGATTTCGCGGCCGTGGCGATCGTCTATTTCCTGCTGGCTTATGTCGTGCTCCCCGCCCTTTGGAGACACCACGAGCATGAACCGGGGCTCGCCTCGCTGCCGATGGTGACGCGTACCGGGACAGGCATTCCGGGTGATCCGCTCAACGTCGGGCTCGTTGGCAGCCGGGATGATATCCTCCGCGCCATGAACGCGGCCCGCTGGTTTCCGGCCGACCCCATCACCCTGCGCACGAGTATCGAGATCGTCGGCAGCGTGGTGCTTGACCGGCCCTACCACGACGCGCCGGTGAGCTCCCTCTATTACCAAGGGAAAAAGGAACAGCTCGCTTTCGAAAAGCCGGATGGCCGCAGCGCCGACCGGCGACATCACGTCCGTTTGTGGCAGGTCCTTGACAAGGGGACGAGCGGCCGTCCGGTCTGGCTAGGTGCGGTGACGTTCGACCGCGGCGTAGGCTTGAGCCATTATACGGGGCAGGTCACCCATCACATCGGTCCGGATATCGATGCCGAGCGCGACCTGTTGATGCGGGATTTGCGCGAGGCGGGGATGGTTGAAGCCTTGTTCCAGATTTCAGGAATTGGTCCAACCCTGTTCGGCCGGAACGGCGGGGGTGACCCCTATTATACCGACGGGGAAATTGATATCGCCAGTCTCGTCGTCGACGGCGTCAAGCGAACCGAGCCGCCGGCGACGTTGCCGTCCCCGCCGTTGACGGCCCTGAAGGATCAGATCTGGCGCAGCGTCAGCGACGCGGTGACCCAGGAACTACCAAAACAAGAGATACCAAAAGAGGGTCGATGAGGTGATCGAATGAAACCCGCTACGCCTCCACGCGACTGGCGACGCATCCATCATTCGCCGATATTCTGGATCGGCATCGTCCTGTGCCTGGCGGCCATCACGATCTACGTGTGGTCCGATGATCTCGCATGGCGGCCGCCACCACCCGGGCGATGAGTAGTCAGGGTACAAATTGAGGTTTTGCTTTAAGCGGCCGTGTTATGGTCTATGATATTTGTAGGTTATTCGACCTTATCACAGGCTGAAAAAATGCTCACGGCAAAGGGAAAATACAGCCTCAAGGCACTGGCGCACCTCGCAGCGCTCGATTCGCAGGCGACGACCCAGGCGATCGACATCGCCGAGACGAACGGCATCCCGAAGAAGTTTCTTGACGCCATTCTCGGCGAATTGCGCAATGCCGGCATCGTGCAAAGCCAAAAGGGGCCTGGCGGCGGCTACCGGCTCGCGCGGGCCCCGAGCGAGATCCGGATCGGCCATGTGATCCGCACCATTGACGGCCCGCTGGCGCCGATCGCCTGTGCGAGCCGCACCGCCTATCAGCCGTGCCGGGATTGCCGCGACGTCAAGGCCTGCAGCGTGCGCCTGATGATGACGAAAGTTCGCGACGCAATTTCCGACGTGCTGGATAGCGTGACGCTGGCCGACATGATCAAGGGCGGCCGGCGCGACATTGCGAGGATCAAGCCCACTCGAAAATCCCGGGCCTTGAGCAAGGTGTCCGGAACCGGAAAGTGCTTTAGAAAAAGCCGGGGCTGAGATCGACGCCGTAGGTCATCGCCAGCACTGATACCAGCAGGCCGGCGCCGCACAACAGTGCCAGCTGTTCGAGAATGTCGGCTTCGGTCGCCCTTGCGGGAAAAGCGCGGGCGAGAGCTTTTGTGATGGCAGCCATTTGCGACCTCCAAATCTCGGCCCCAGGATGGAGCCGGTTTGGCTTGGTTAGCTCACTCTGCGTGCGAGCCCTGTGAGCCAGGTCACATTGCCGTACGAGAATTGCCGAAGTTGGCGGCCGTTAAAGATTGGCGTAGCGAATTACCGCAGGAGTGAGATGGCCAATCCGCTCAAATCGGCATTGACCATTAGTCCGGTCTGCCGGCCGCTGAGCTCCAGGACGGCGCCTCGGCCGTTGGTCAATACGATCGCCTGAACGCCGACACCGACCGCGGCACCCGCGCCGCCGGCCCCGTAGACCCCCTCCACATCCGAGGGGCTGAAGATATTGCTCACCCGGCCCGACAAATAGGTGTGCGACGCCCCGAATACCAAGCCCGCGCTCAATCCGCCGATCGAGAGCGGGTATCGTCGGCCGTGAAAGAACAGCGTGCCGTTTCCGCCGGAGGCGCCGATAAACCAGCCTCCCTTCAGAACGGAAATCCGGACGGTGCCGCTGTCCGCTCGGGCGACAGAAGAAACGCTGGCGGCGGCCAAGGCCATGATGGCGATCAAAGCCGCACGAAATCCCGCCGAGCGCATTTTTCTTCCTTTGAGGCTTGGGGGCCGGGCGACGAGGCGGGCTTAAGCGCGCGAACGATAACCGTCGACGGCGTGGGCGATGAAAATGCCGGCGCTCATGATTCCGAATAACGCGGTGACTGCTTCCAACATAGCAACTGATCCTAATGCCCAGCCGCCCGACCTAACGGCACGCGGGGACACACAGTCAAAGGGATTTCGATGGGGCTCAAACTTTTGCCGGGGCAATGATGATTTTGTGCAACACCGCGTGCCGAATTTGCACATGCCGGATACCGATCGTGTTCGCCGGCTGACTGGTTGCGGCAAAGCCGAGGCGTGATCAAGGCCGCAAGATGCCAACCGTCGGCCGTTCGCATGCGGGCACAAGCCGCCGGGGGCGTGGGCGGCTACTCCGCCAGTTTCGGCGGCGACTACACGGAACGGGGCGGCGATTGTCACCTCGTTGCGCATCACGTCATGACACGCCACGGCTGGCGAATACGACGAGTTCAGGTCTGCAGTTAGCCCACGACCATGGACGAGCGCGCGGGCGGCCGATCGTCAAAACAGTTTGGGTGAAGCTTTGTCGGCGTGTTTCACGACCTGGAAGTCTTGCATGCTTACATGATTGGCCGGGGCGCCTCCGACCACCGCGTCAAGTTCCGCGTCCGTCAACAAGGTGGTTTCGTGTTCCTGGGTGTTCGTGTTCATTTGCGTCTCCCTCCCGAAACTCCAAGGGCCAATCCCTCGATCGATGGTCGCGAGATTGCACGGCGACGTTCATTGTCGCTGTGATGAAAATCACAAAGGGCTTGAGGAAATAGGAGATCGAACGCGAGTGGCGATCCCAGCAGGATTCGAACCTGCAACCCACGGAGTAGAAATCCGTTACTCTATCCAGTTGAGCTATGGGACCGTCGGGAGCTTCATAGCATTGCCAATATGAAAAATCCGCTTCCCGGCCAAGCCCGTTTTCCGAACCATTTTCTCCGACTAGGCGACTAATCCAAGCAGCGGGCCATTACTATCGTTGCCATGGGTCCCCCATGACTGCAATGCTGCGCCGCAATTCACCGCCGGCCCATAAGGGCTCGCCTTGGCAATGTCGCATGCGACGTTTTCGCACCTTTGTTCCACCGCAATGAGTCTGTCACCTTTTCCTACTTCTGTTCGACACGCGGCGCTCGGCCGCAGGGAGTTCCACCATGATCGGTTTGGTTCGCGCCGCGACACTTTGCGCCACGCTGGTGCTTGGCCTCGTCACGGCGCAGGCGGCGGACAAAGCCTTCAAACGTGACGATCTGGCCAATTCGGCGATCAAGCTGGAGGCCCAGATCAAGAGCGAAGCCGGACCGGTCGCCAAATCGGGGGCAACGTTGCGAACCGATGCCGATGCGGCCTTTAAACGCAGCGATTTCCGGACTGGCCTGCAAATCCTCGGGCAAATCGCCGCCACCACGCCGGAGGACAGCGCCAACTGGCTCAGGCTCGCCCGCACCATTTTCCAGATTCGGCCATCCAACAGCACCGAGGGGACCTTCCTTCTGGAACGCGCCTCGACCGCGGCCTACATCGCCTATCAGCGCGCCGGCAATGCCGGCGACGAGGCCGATGCGCTCGCCGTACTCGGCCACGCCCTGTCTGAGCGCAAGCTGTGGCGGCCGGCGCTGGATGCGCTGCGGTTGTCGCTCGATATGCGCGAAGTCGCCGACATGCGCGGGCAATACGAGAAAATGCGCGACGAGCACGGTTTCCGGCTGCTGGATTATACCGTCGATTCCGATTCAGCGTCGCCGCGCGCCTGTTTCCAGTTCTCCGAGGACCTCGCCAAGCGGACGGATTTCACCCCGTTCCTGACGCTGGCGGGTAGCGACAGACCGGCGCTGTCGTCGGAAGGAAAACAGCTTTGTGTCGATGGCCTGAAACATGGCGAGCGCTACAACATCAATTTGCGCGCCGGGCTGCCGTCCACCGTCAAGGAAACCCTTCCGAAATCGGCTGAATTCAATATTTATGTGCGCGACCGCAAGCCATTCGTGCGCTTCACCGGCCGAGCCTATGTGCTGCCGCGCACCGGTCAGCGCGGTATCCCGGTGGTCAGCGTCAATACCCCGGCGGTAAAGGTTGATGTGTTCAGGATCGGCGATCGCAACCTGATCAATGCCGTGATTGACAGCGATTTTCAGCACGCCCTCAGCAAATACGAACTTTCCAGTCTCGGCGACGAACGCGGCGTGAAGGTCTGGTCGGGCGAGCTTGCCACCGCGACCACGCTCAACCAGGAAATTACCACGGCTTTTCCGGTCGACCAGGTGCTCGGCGATCTGCAGCCGGGCGTTTACGTGATGACCGCCGCGGCCAAGGGTCCGGGCAGCGATGATGATAATTCACTGGCGACGCAGTGGTTTATCGTTTCCGATCTCGGCGTCACGGCGTTTTCCGGCAATGACGGCATTCACGTCTTTATCAATTCGCTGGCCTCGACCGAAGCCGTGGCGAAGGCCGAGGTGCGGCTGATCGCGCGCAATAACGAGATTCTCGCCACCCGCAAGACTGATGAGTCCGGCCACGTGCTGTTCGAGGCCGGACTCGCGCGCGGCGAGGGCGGTCTGTCGCCGGCAATGTTGACGGTGACCTCCGACAAGGCCGACTACGCCTTTCTGAGCCTGAAATCCAACGCGTTCGATCTGTCGGATCGTGGCGTTTCCGGCAGGGCCGTACCCGCGGGCGCCGATGCCTTCGTCTATGCGGAGCGCGGTGTCTATCGTTCCAACGAGACGGTGTATCTCACGGCCCTGCTGCGCGACGGCCAGGGCAATGCCGTGACCGGGAGCCCGCTGACGCTGCTGGTGGAGCGCCCCGACGGCGTCGAATTCCGTCGCGCCGTGTTGCCGGATCAGGGTGCCGGCGGACGGAGCATGGCGCTTGCGCTCAACTCGGCGGTCCCGACCGGTACCTGGCGGGTTCGAGCGTTTACGGATCCCAAGGCTGCATCGGTGGGAGAAACCACCTTCATGGTCGAGGATTATGTCCCAGAGCGGATCGAATTCGATATATCGACCAAGGATAAGGCAATCAAAGCGGATGTTCCTGTAGAACTTAAGGTCGACGGCCATTTCCTCTATGGCGCGCCTGCGTCGGGCCTCCAGCTCGAAGGCGACATGCTGGTCGCGCCGGCTTCGGAACGACCGGGTTTCGCCGGTTACGAGTTTGGGGTTGCCGACGAGGAGACCGCCAGCAACGAGCGGACGCCGATCGAAAACCTGCCCGAGACCGACGCCAATGGCGTCGCGGCATTTCCCGTCAGCCTGGCGAAGCCGCCGACATCGACGCGTCCCCAGGAAGCCCAGATCTTCGTCCGCATGGCGGAAGCCGGCGGCCGCGCGGTCGAGCGCAAACTGGTGCTGCCGGTCGCACCGGCGACGGCGATGATCGGCGTGAAGCCGCTGTTCGGCGACAAGAGCGTCGCGGAAGGCGACAAGGCGGATTTCGACATTGTTTTCGTCGCGCCGGACGGCAAGCCACTGGCGCGCGATGGGCTCCGCTACGAGTTGTTGAAGATCGAATCCCGGTATCAGTGGTACCGCCAGAATTCGTCCTGGGAATACGAGCCGATCAAGTCGACCAGCCGCGTTGCCGACGGTGATATCACCGTCGCCGCCGACAAGCCGTCGCGGGTCACGCTATCGCCGCAGCCAGGCCGCTATCGGCTCGACGTGAAGTCGACCGAGGCCGACGGGCCGCTGACGTCGGTGCAATTCGATGTCGGCTGGTATTCCGACGGCAGCGCCGATACGCCCGATCTGCTGGAAACCTCGATCGACAAGCCGGAATACCAGTCAGGCGACACCATGGTGGTGTCGGTCAACGCGCGCTCGGCCGGCAAGCTGACGATCAACGTGCTGGGCGACCGGCTGCTGACCACGCAAACCACCGATATCAAGGAAGGCACGGCGCAGGTCAGAATTCCCGTCGGCAAGGATTGGGGTACCGGCGCCTATGTGGTGGCGACACTGCGCCGCCCGCTCGACGCCGCCGCGATGCGGATGCCGGGGCGGGCCATCGGCCTGAAATGGTTCGGCATCGACAAGAAGGCTCGCACGCTGACGGTGAACCTTTCGCCGCCGGCATTGGTGCGTCCCGGCACCACCTTGAAGCTGCCGGTTAAGCTCGGCGGCCTCAATCCCGGCGAGGATGCGAAGATCGTTATTGCCGCCGTCGATGTCGGCATTCTCAACCTGACCAACTACAAGCCCCCGGCGCCGGACGACTACTATCTCGGCCAGCGCCGCCTGACGTCGGAAATCCGCGACCTCTACGGGCAACTGATCGACGGCATGCAGGGGACGCGCGGCCAGCTCAAGACCGGCGGCGATTCCGGCGGCGCGGAACTGCAGGGAAGTCCGCCGACCCAGAAGCCGCTGGCGCTGTATTCCGGAATTGTCACGGTTGGCGCGGACGGATCGGCGGAAGTCAATTTCGATATTCCCGAGTTCGCCGGCACCGCCCGGGTGATGGCCGTGGCCTGGACCGCGACCAAGCTTGGTCGCGCCACCACCGATGTCACGGTCCGTGATCCCGTCGTGCTGACCGCGACGCTGCCGCGCTTCCTGCTCAATGGCGATCACGGCACCATGAGCTTCGATCTCGACAATGTCGAAGGCGCGCCAGGCGATTACACCGTCAACGTCAGGGCATCGGGGCCGGTCAAGCTGACAGGTAACCCCGCGACGACGGTGAAGCTGGCCGCCAAGCAGCGAACCTCGATGTCGCTGGCGCTCGATGCCGGCGGGGCCGGTGCCGCGCAACTCGATGTCGATATCAAGGGACCGGACGGGCTGACGCTGGCACGGCATTATGCGCTCGACGTCAAGGCGGCGACGCAGATTCTGGCGCGCCGCTCGATCCGGACGCTCGCCAAGGGTGAGAGCCTGACCCTGACATCCGACATGTTTTCGGATCTGGTGCAGGGCACCGGCGGGGTCTCGCTGTCCGTCAGCCTGTCCACGGCGCTGGATGCCGCGACCATCCTGAAGGCGCTGGACCGTTATCCGCACGGATGCTCGGAGCAGATCACCAGCCGGGCCATGCCGCTGCTTTACGTCAATGATCTGGCGGCGGGCGCCCATCTTGCCATGGACACGGCGGTGGACGACCGCATCAGGGACGCCATCGATCGGCTGCTGGCGCGGCAAGGCTCCAACGGGTCGTTCGGACTGTGGGCGGCCGGCGGCGACGACGCCTGGCTGGATGCCTACGTCACGGATTTCCTGACCCGCGCCCGCGAAAAGGGATTTGTGGTGCCGGATGTCCTGTTCAAGAGCGCCCTCGATCGCATCCGCAACTCGGTCGTCAATGCCAATGAGCCTGAAAAGGACGGCGGACGCGATCTCGCTTACGGCCTCTACGTGCTCGCCCGCAACGGCGCCGCACCCATCGGCGACCTGCGTTATCTCGCCGATACCAAGCTGAACAATCTGGCGACCTCGATCGCAAAGTCGCAACTGGCTGCGGCATTGGCGCTGGTCGGCGACAGAAGCAGGGCCGAGCGGGTCTATGCGGCAGCTCTTGAGAGCCTCGCGCCAAAACCTGCATTGGAGTTCGGCCGGGTCGACTATGGCAGCGCCTTGCGCGATGCAGCCGCACTGGTTTCACTTGCCAGCGAAGGCAACGCGCCGCGCGTGATGCTCAGCCAGGCCGTCGAGCGCGTCGAAGTGGCGCGCGGTCTGACGCCCTACACTTCGACCCAGGAGAATGCCTGGCTGGTGCTGGCGTCGCGGGCGCTCGCCAAGGAAGCGCTGACCCTCGAGATCGACGGCACGCCGGTCAAGACCGCGGTCTATCGCAGCTACAAGGCCGCTGAAATGGCAGGCAAGCCGATCAAGATCGTCAACACCGGCGACACGCCGGTGCAGGCGGTGGTTTCGGTCAGCGGCGCGCCGATCACGCCGGAGCCTGCGGCATCGAACGGCTTCAAGATCGAGCGCAATTATTTCACGCTCGAGGGCAAGCCGGCCGATGTGTCGAAGGCCAAGCAGAACGATCGCTTCGCGGTGGTGTTGAAGATCACCGAGGCCAAGCCGGAATTCGGTCATATCATGGTGTCGGACTATCTGCCGGCCGGCCTCGAGATCGATAATCCACATCTGGTCTCCTCCGGTGACACCGGCACGCTGGACTGGATCGAGGATGGCGAAGAGCCGGCGAACACTGAATTCCGCGATGACCGCTTCACCGCCGCCATTGACCGCGGCGCCAACGATAAAGCGGTGTTCACCGTGGCCTATGTGGTGCGGGCGGTATCGCCCGGCAAATATGTGCTGCCGCAAGCCTATGTCGAGGACATGTACAACCCCTCGCGCTATGGCCGTACCGGCACTGGCTCAGTCGAGGTGCGCCCGGCGAAATGAGCATGTCGATTGCCATAGCGCCGGCGGCACGCCGCGCGCGACGCTGGCGGCGGGTCAAACTGGCTGGAGCAGCGTTGGCCGCTATCGGCTTGATGCTGGCGACGGCCCTTGCGGCGTGGACTGTCTCGCTGGGTCCGCTGCCGCTGACCCAGGCCCGCCGGGTCTCTACCACCATCGTCGACCGCAACGGCAAACTGCTGCGCGCCTATGCCATGGCCGACGGCCGCTGGCGGTTGCCGGTCGACGCCAGTACCGCCGTCGACCCCACCTACCTCAAGCTGCTGCTGGGCTATGAAGACCGACGTTTCCGTTCCCACCCCGGCGTCGATCCGGTGGCGCTGGGGCGCGCGGCGCTGCAACTCGTCACCCATGGTCATATCGTGTCCGGCGGCTCCACGATCACCATGCAACTCGCCCGCTTGATGGAGCCGCGGCGGGAGCGATCGGTTTATGCCAAGTTGCGCCAGATGGTCCGTGCGCTCGAAATCGAGCGACAGCTGAGCAAGGATCAGATTCTCAATCTGTATCTGGCGCTGGCGCCCTATGGCGGCAATCTCGAAGGCATTCGCGCAGCTTCGATCGCCTATTTCGGCAAGGAGCCGAAGCGGTTGTCACTGGCGGAATCGGCGCTGCTGGTGGCGCTGCCGCAATCGCCGGAAAACCGCCGCCTCGACCGTTATCCGGAAGTCGCGCGTATCGCGCGGGACCGGGTGCTCGATCGCATGGTCGAAGAGGGCCGGGTGTCGGAAGCAGACGCCGCTCAAGCCAAGGCGGTGCCGGTGTCGCGGCTGCGCAAGCCGATACCCATTCTGGCCCCGCATTCCGCCGATCGCGCCATCGCAGTTGTGAAGGATGTGCCGGTCATTTGGCTGACGCTGGATTCCAGTCTGCAGAAGGTGCTCGAGGCGTTGGCGCGCGACCGCGCGGCCGCATTGGGGCCGGATATTTCCGTTGCGATCGTCGCGGTGGACAATGAAAGCGGCGACGTGCTGGCGCGGGTGGGATCGCCCGATTATTTCGATGACCGGCGCGCAGGGCAGGTCGATATGAGTCGCGCCGTGCGCTCGCCGGGATCGACGCTGAAACCATTCATATATGGCCTCGCATTCGAGGACGGCTTCGTTCATCCGGAAAGCCTGATCGATGACCGGCCGATCCGGTTCGGCAGCTACGCGCCGCAGGATTTCGACATGACTTTCCAGGGGACGGTGCCGGTGCGCAAGGCGCTGCAACTGTCCCTGAATGTGCCGGCGATCGCTTTGCTGGATCGCGTGGGCGCCAGCCGCCTGTCGTCGCGGTTGAAGCAGGCGGGCGCCAATCTGGTGCTGCCGAAGGACGAGGTGCCCGGACTTGCAATGGGGCTAGGTGGCGTCGGCATTACACTGCAGGATCTGGTGCAGCTTTATTCGGGGCTGGCGCGGCTTGGTACTACGCGGCCGCTGCGCGAGATCGCGAGCACGCAGGATGACGAACGCGATCCGCTGCGGCTGATGGATCCGGTCGCGGCCTGGCAGGTCGGCAACGTGCTGATCGGCACGCCACCGCCGGAAAATGCCCCACGCAACCGGATCGCGTTCAAGACCGGCACCAGCTACGGCTACCGCGATGCCTGGTCGGTTGGCTTCGACGGTCGAATGACCATCGGGGTTTGGGTCGGACGGCCCGATGGCGCCCCGGTACCCGGCCTTGTCGGGCGCACTGCCGCCGCGCCAATTCTGTTCGATGCCTTCGCCCGCACCGGAAAGTTGCCGGCGCCCCTGCCGCGGCCGCCGAAGGGTGCGCTGATGGCAAGCAATGCCAAACTTCCGCTCCCGTTGCGACGATTTCGACCCTTGGGGGAACTGGTGCGCACCGGTGGCGAGCAGGCACCGCATATCCAGTTTCCATTGAATGGTTCGCGGATTGACGTGACGAATTCGGGCGATGCCCAATTTTCCGGCATGCCGGTTAAAGTCGCCGGCGGCGTGCTTCCCATGACCATGCTGGTGAACGGCGCGGCGGTGGGCGAAATCGATAGCCGGCGCCAGCGCCTGGTCGATTCGCCGGGCCCGGGCTTTGCCAGATTGACTGTCATAGATGCCACGGGCGCCGCGGACACAGTTGTCGTCCGAATTCAGTAGCTACGCGCCAAGCGGTTGTCGCGATGGTGGTTTCGGCGTATGCGGAACCAATGGCCGAGACCTATGCCCGCCCCCGATTTGGAGAGCCGCGTGAACCGAAAAACCGGGTGAATCCCGGTAGCCGGCTGATCGGCGTGATCGATTTTGTGACGGGCAGCCATGTCCGCGCGATCGCCTTCCTCACCCTGTGCGGTTTGCTGATGTTTCTGCCCGGATTTTTCAACATTCCGCCGATCGATCGCGACGAGGCGCGGTTCGCGCAGGCGACCAAGCAAATGGTCGAAACCGGTGATTTCGTCGACATCCGTTTCCAGGATGAGGTGCGCTACAAGAAGCCGGTCGGCATTTATTGGCTGCAGTCAGCCGCGGTCGAAATAGCCTCGGGGTTGGGCTTGCCGCGGGCACAGGTCCGCATCTGGCTGTACCGCGTTCCGTCTTTGATCGGCGCTATCGGGGCTGTGCTGCTGACTTACTGGACGGCGCTGGCATTCGTGACGCGGCGCGGCGCGATATTGGCCGCCCTCATGATGTGCAGTTCGGTGTTGCTTGGCGTCGAAGCCCGGCTCGCCAAGACCGACGCCATGCTGCTGCTCACCGTCGTTGCGGCGATGGGAGCGCTGGCGCGGGTTTATCTGTCCTGGCAGCGGGGCGAGGATCCCGAGCATCCGCCATGGATATGGCCCGCGATCTTCTGGACGGCGCTGGCTGGCGGCGTCCTGCTCAAGGGGCCGTTGATCGTGATGTTCGTCGGGCTTGCGATTGCCACGCTGGCGATCTTCGACCGATCGGCAACATGGCTTTGGCGGCTGCGCCCGGTATGGGGCCTGATGTGGCTTCTGGTTCTGGTGCTGCCCTGGTTCATCGCGATCTTCTGGCGTGCCGGCGATGCCTTTTTCTCGAATTCGATCGGCGGCGACATGCTGAGCAAGCTGGCGGCGCAGGAATCCCACGGCGCCCCGCCCGGCATCTATTTGCTGCTGTTCTGGGTGACCTTCTGGCCGGGAGCGCCGCTCGCTGGAATGGCTGCGCCCGCGGTTTGGCGGGCGAGGCGGGAGCCGGGTGCGCAGTTTCTGCTGGCGTGGCTGATCCCGTCCTGGATCGTGTTCGAACTGGTGCTGACGAAATTGCCGCATTATGTGCTGCCGCTTTATCCGGCGATCGCCATCCTGACGGTCGGCGCGCTGGAGCGCCGCGTGTTGTCGCGATCATGGTTGATGCGCGGGGCAGCCTGGTGGTTCGTCATTCCAGCGCTGACCTCGGTCATTGCCGTGGTTGGAGCGGTGACGCTGACGCGCCAGCCGGTTTTTCTGGCATGGCCCTTCGTGGCGGCGGCTCTCATCTTCGGACTGTTCGCCTGGTGGCTTTACGATGACAACCGCGCCGAACGCTCGCTGCTGAACGCCGTGGTCGCGGCGATGTTTCTGGCCATGGCCATTTATGGCATCGTGGTGCCGGCGCTGACGCCGCTGTTTCCAAGCGCCGAGATCGCGCGCGCGCTGCGCAATGTCGTCTGCGTCGGACCGAAGGCCGCTGCCGCAGGCTTCCAGGAGCCGAGCCTGGTGTTCATGACCGGCACCTCGACCCTGTTGACGGACGGATCGGGTGCTGCGGATTTCCTGCGGCAGGGCAGTTGCAGGTTCGCATTGGTCGAATCGCGCTCGGAGCGCGGTTTTGCCCAACGCGCCGAAGCCATCGGCCTGCGTTACAATGTCGCCGCCCGCATCGAGGGTTATAATATTTCGCAGGGAAGAGCGGTTTCCATCGCTGTATTCCGCTCCGAGGGCACGGAGTAGATGTCCGCCCAGCCTGACGCCGGCGCCCCCCCGAATTATTTCTCGCAGCTCGTGGCGCTGATAGCTCTGTCAGTCACGCAGCTGGTGCGGTTGCCGTCCAATTCGCGACGCGCCGAGGCAGCGAGGCGACTGCTACGCCAGGCGTTGCTGCTGATCGTCATCGTCGGTGCGGCGATCATCGCGCTGATGTATGCGGTGGATACGAGGGAGATCGGCCTGATGCCGCCGCGCGGCACGGCGAGCCTTTGGCCCGTCCGCATCTTCACCGATTTTGGGAAGGCCGCCCTGGTGCTTTGGATCCTGGCAGCGATGCTGTTCGCGGTCGCAGTCATTTCGCCGCGATTGCGGGGAACCCGGCGATCCCTGCTGCTAAGGTTCGGGACGCATCTTGAGTTTGTGTTTTTTGCGGTGCTGGTGCCGGTGCTCGCCGGTGAGGTCATCAAATGGATTGTCGGGCGCGGCCGGCCATTTGCCGGTGGCGAAGCCAACGCCTTCAACTTCGCGCATTTTGCCGGAACCGAGGCCTATTCCAGCTTCCCGTCGGCTCACGCCATCACGAGCTTTGCGTTGGCTTTCGCGGTTTCCGCGGTCTGGCCGCGGGCTCGGATTCCGATGATGCTGTATGCTGTCTTGATTGCGGGCAGCCGCCTCGTGCTCTTGGCCCATCATCCCAGCGACGTGGTCGCCGGCGCATTGCTCGGTGTGGTCGGTGCGATGTGTGTGCGGTACTGGTTCGCCGCCCGCCATTTGGGGTTCGCTATCGGCCGCGAGGGCAGAATTGCCCCGTTTAGGGGACCCTCGCTGGGGGCTCGTAAAGGGGTTGCCCGCGGGGCGTCAGCCCCATAAGAAGCGGACGCCGTAAACGCGGACGCCACAGGACCGGCTGTAGGCCAACTCAAAACGATGAGCGTTGATTTGCCGTCTTCTGACACAGCCGCGGTGGCGGTTTCCATCGTCGTTCCCGTACGCAACGAAGCCGAGAACGTGAGCCCCCTGGTCGCGGAAATCGCCGCCGCGCTCGATGGTCGATGGGCCTATGAGATCATCTACGTCAATGATGGCTCGACGGATGCGACTGCCGAGCGGCTTGCGGCTCTGATGAAGCAGCGCGGCAATCTGCGCCAGCTCCGCCACGCGACATCGTCGGGCCAGTCGGCTGCGGTGCGCAGTGGCGTCCGCGCCGCGCGCGGCGCCATCGTGGCGACGCTTGACGGCGATGGGCAGAACAATCCGGCGTTCCTGCCGGATTTGATCTCGGCCATCGAACAAGGCGGCGATCGCGTCGGCCTCGTCGCCGGTCAAAGGGTCGGGCGCAAGGACACCGGTTTCAAGAAGATCCAATCGCGCATTGCCAATGGTGTGCGCAGCGCCATTCTGCACGACGGCACCCGCGACACCGGCTGCGGCCTGAAGGCATTTCGGCGCGAGGTATTTCTGGCGATGCCATATTTCGACGGGCTGCATCGTTTTCTGCCGGCGCTGGTGCGCCGGGAAGGGTACGAAATCGCCTATGTCGACGTGATCGATCGGCCCCGCCATTCCGGCGTGTCAAACTACGGTTTTTTCGATCGGTTATGGATCGGAATCATGGATCTCGCCGGGGTGTGGTGGCTGATCCGCCGCAAGAAGCCGACGCCCGCTGTGACCGAGGTGACCAGCCATGACTGACCTGTTCAACACCTTCGCGAACTATCTGCACGATGTCTTTGTCATCAAATTCGATGCCTGGGTCGTTCTGGGATTTGTGGCGCAGGGATTTTTCACCATGCGGTTCGTGGTGCAATGGATCGCATCCGAACGCGCGCGCAAGAGCGTGATGCCGGTGGCGTTCTGGTTTTTCTCGATTGGCGGCGGCGCGCTGCTGCTGGTTTATGCGTTGTATCGCCGGGACCCGGTGTTCATCGCAGGGCAAGCGCTCGGCTTGGTGGTCTATATTCGCAATTTGTATTTCATTATCGTGAACGGCCGGCAGTCGTCGGCCACAGATTGATGGGCGCCGACGCGGCCGCTATGCGGCATTGAAGGCTTCAAACCCGCGTTCAAGATCGGCCTTGAGATCCGAAACATTCTCAAGCCCGATGTGAAGGCGCAATGTCGGTCCTCCCGGTGCCCATTTTGAAGCCGTTCGATAACCGGCACAGTCAAACGGAATCACCAGGCTCTCAAAGCCGCCCCATGAATAGCCCATGCCAAACAGCTTGACGGTGTCGAGCAATGCATCGACGGCTTTCTGCGGCGCTGGCTTGAGAACAATGCTGAACAGGCCGGACGCTCCGGTAAAATCCCGTTTCCAGATCGCATGGCCCGGATCGCTTTCCAGGGCCGGGTGCAACACCTTGACGACTTCAGGCCGTGCCGCGAGCCATCGCGCCATCTCGAGGCCCGATTGATGATGTTGCGCCAGCCGCACCGCGAGCGTGCGCAGGCCGCGCAGCGCCAGAAACACGTCGTCCGGCCCGGTGCAGACGCCGAGCAGCCGGATCGCTTCGGCGATCGATGGCCAGGCTTTTGCATTTGCCGAAATGGTTCCGAACATGATGTCGGAATGCCCGCCGATATATTTGGTCGCGGCCTGCATGCTGATATCGACGCCATGATCCAGCGAGCGGTGAAACAGCGGCGTCGCCCACGTGTTGTCGTCGATCACCAGCGCGCCGCGCCCATGCGCGACGGCAGCAATGGCAGGAATATCGGGCATTTCGAAGGATTGCGATCCGGGTGCTTCGACAAGCACCGCCCTGGTGTTCGGCGTGAACAAGCCGGCGATTGCGGCGCCGATCAGGGGATCGAAATAGGTCGTCTCGACACCGTAGCGGGCAAGCATGCCGTTGCAAAAATTGCGCGTCGGCCGGTAGGCGTTGTCGCAGACCAAAAGATGATCGCCAGCCTTCAGCACCGCGAGCAGGGTCGTGGAAATCGCCGATAGGCCCGAGGGCGCAAGACCAACGCCCGCGCACTGCGGACCTTCGATCGCCATCATCGCCTCCTGCAGCGCCTTGGTGGTCGGCGTTCCGTGACGGCCATACTGGAACTCGCCGCGATGGGCATGCAGATCGTCGGCGGTCGGATACAGCACGGTGGAACCATGGACGACGGGGGGATTGACGAACCCTTTCTGCGCCTTGGTGTCGCGGCCCGCCGTGACCAATGCGGTTTCCGCTTTCAGCAGGCTCGATCGTTCATTGTCGCTTGACGAATTCATGCGTTTGCCGCCACCAGGATAGACCTTGCCGCAGCCGTCGCTTGAAGACCCGCTGGGCGGGGATCGGGCTGGATTCGTTAATAACAGGACACAGAAGACGGCCGTCAACCCCTTGACCCGTCCCGACAGTCGTTCTGTGATGCGTGCCTGCTATTCAGTCGCCGCACGTTGAGGGGCCTGCCGCGACCGCTGGTTCATGGCTTGACTGAACTGCGTGTCGAACTGCCTGGCTTTGCGGGCGTGGATCGCCGGGTTGGCCTATCGGCGCACGCGATGATAAGCAAGCGTCTCAGCGACCCTTGAAAGGCTTTGCCATGAAACGCGTATCCCTGGTTTTTACCCTTGCGCTGGCCGCCGCATTCTGGTCGCAGGCCGCCGCGGCCCAGACGCTCAAGACGGTTACGGATCGCGGCGCGTTGTCCTGCGGCGTGAGTCAGGGTTTGCCGGGCTTTTCGCTGCCTGACGACAAGGGAAACTGGACCGGGCTTGACGTCGATATCTGCCGGGCGATTGCGGCTGCCATCTTCAACGATCCCACCAAGGTCAAGTTCGTGCCGCTATCGGCCAAGGACCGCTTCACCGCGCTGCAGTCCGGCGAGATCGATCTGCTCTCGCGCAACACCACCTGGACACTCTCCCGCGACACCTCGCTCGGCGCCAACTTCACCGGGGTGACCTATTATGACGGTCAGGGGTTCCTGGTGAAGAAGTCCCTCAAGGTCAATTCCGCGCTGGAGCTGAACAGCGCGTCGGTCTGCGTTCAGACCGGCACGACCAACGAGCAGAACCTTGCCGACTACTTCAAGGGCAACAATATGAAGTATGAGGTGATCGCCTTCGGCAGTGCGGACGAAACCATCAAGGCCTATAAATCCGGACGCTGCGACGTCTTCACCGCCGACGTCTCGCAGCTCTATGCCGAGCGCCTGAAGCTTTCAAATCCGGCCGATCACAGCGTCCTTCCGGAGGTGATCTCGAAGGAGCCGCTCGGCCCGATGGTGCGTCATGGCGACGATCAGTGGTTCGATCTCGTGAAATGGGTGCTGTTTGCGATGATCGACGCTGAAGAACTCGGGGTTACCCAAAAGAACGTCGACGAGATGGCGAAATCGGACAAGCCGGAGCTCAAGAGGGCGTTCGGCACCGACGGCAATCTCGGCGAACAGCTCGGCCTCACCAAGGATTGGGTATCGCGGATCATCAAGGCGGTAGGCAATTACGGCGAATCTTTCGACCGTAACGTCGGCGCCGGTTCGAAGCTCGGAATTGCTCGCGGCCTCAATCAGCTTTGGAACAAGGGCGGAATTCAGTACGCGCCGCCGATCCGCTGATTGCAGCAAGCGGCGGCGATGACCACCGACGAACCCCGACCGCCGCCGCCGCAGTTCGCCGCCAAACTGCGACGCGCGCTCGGCGGCCGGGCGGGCTGGGGAGGATTTGTCCTTCAGCTGTTGTTCGCCGCAGCACTGGTCTGGATCGGCTATGAGATCGTGGCCAACGCCCGTGCCAACCTGCAGTCGCAGCGGATCACGTCGGGCTTCGGGTTTCTGGCGAATACGGCCGGCTTTGACGTCAGTCAAAACCTGATTCCGTATTCCGGATCCGATTCCTATGCCCGGGTATTTCTGGTCGGGCTGCTCAACACGCTGGTGGTAGCGGTCATCGGCATCTTCTTCGCCACCGTGATCGGATTCCTTGTTGCGTTGGGGCGGCTGTCGCCGAACTGGCTGCTGTCGCGCATTTGCGGAGGCTATGTCGAGTTGGTGCGCAACCTGCCGCTGCTGTTCCAGATCCTGTTCTGGTATCTCGCCGTGCTCGGCGCGCTGCCGGGACCGCGACAGAGCATCTCGCTGTTCGGCGGCATTTTTCTCAGCAACCGTGGTTTGGTTGTTCCGAAACCTATCACCAGTCCCGGTTTCGTTCCCTTTGCGACCGCTCTCCTGGCCGCGATCGTCGCTTCATGGCTGTTGCGGATTTATGCGCGACGCCAGCTGTTTCTGGCCGGCAGGTTGCCCGCGATCTGGCCCTATGCCCTCGGTCTGTTGATCGGATTGCCGTTGATGGCCTGGTTTGTCTTTGGTGCGCCCGTCACGTTTGAGATACCGCAGCTTAAGGGATTCAATTTCTCCGGAGGCTCGCGCGTCATTCCGGAATTCGTGGCGCTCACGCTCGCGCTGTCAATCTACACCGGCGCCTTCATTGCCGAGATCGTGCGGGCCGGAATCCAGTCGGTGCACAAGGGGCAGATGGAGGCCGGCTCATCGCTCGGGCTGGCGCGAGGTTTGGCGCTCCGCCTGATCGTCGTGCCACAGGCGTTGCGGGTGATACTTCCGCCGCTCACCAATCAATACCTCAATCTCACCAAAAATTCTTCGTTGGCGGTCGCGATCGGATATCCCGATCTGGTCTCGGTGTTCGCGGGCACGACGCTCAGCCAGACCGGCCAGGCGATTGAAATCATCGCCATCACCATGGGCGTCTATCTCTTGATCTCGCTCATTACCAGCGCGATGATGAGCTTTTACGGTTGGCGGATCAGCCGGAGCCTCGGCTGATGAGCGACGTTGCCGCAGCTTCCTTCGTTCGTCAGGAACTCGTTCCCGAGCGCGCCGCGCCGATCAGGACCAGCGGCCTTGTGGGTTTTTTGCGCACCCGCCTGTTCAATTCGCCGGCCAACGTTCTGCTGACGCTCGCAAGCCTGCTGCTGTTGTGGTTCACGGTGGTACCGGCGATCAGGTTTCTGCTGGTCGACGCGGTCTGGCGCGGAGCCGATCGCAGCGCATGCCTCGAGAACGCAGGACATGCCGTCGGCGCGTGCTGGCCTTATGTGCAGGCGAAATTCATCCAATTCATCTATGGATTCTATCCACAAGCCGAACGATGGCGGGTCAATCTGACGTTCATTCTGGCAGCCTTGCTGCTGCTGCCGCTGTTGATTCCGCGGCTGCCCGCCAAGGGCGTCAACGCCGGCCTGTTCTTCGTGGCATTTCCGGTGATTGCATTCTTCCTGCTGCGTGGCGGCGGGCTGGGCGGTTTCGGCATGAGCTGGCTGGCGAGCCTGCTTTCGGGATTTACCGACAGCATGGGTGAAGCCGGCCGCAAGCTGACGAGCGCAGGCGAGGCGGCCGCGGTCGTCGGGCCGATACTGGTTCTGCTTGGAAAGCTTGTCGTGTTGCTCAGTAGCGCCGTTTCATTTTTGATCTGGCCGCTGACTTGGCTCCGCGATCAAATCCAGGCGTCTTCCCGTCCGGTATGGACCGACTTCGCCGCCACCGCCTTTATCGCCTCGGTGCTGGTGTTCGTGCTGAATGGTGGCATCCGGGACGGGTGGCGTACCCTCATCGCCAGCCTTGCAGTGTTTGCCGGCATCGGCGCCGTGATCGCTGCGCTCGGCCTCGATCATGGCGGACTGCCTGTTGTCGATACGCGGCTCTGGGGCGGTCTTTTGGTGACGCTGGTGGTGTCGGTGACAGGCATCGTCACATCGATGCCGGTCGGCATCGCATTGGCATTGGGCCGGCGCTCGGCTATTCCGTTGATCCGGATTTTCTCGGTCGTGTTTATCGAATTCTGGCGCGGCGTTCCCTTGATCACGGTGCTGTTCTTCGCGACCTACATGCTGCCGCTGTTCCTGCCCGGAAATTTCACGGTCGATGGTCTGGTTCGTGTCTTGATCGGTATTGCGCTGTTCGCCGGCGCCTATAATGCCGAGGTCGTTCGGGGCGGCTTGCTGGCTGTTCCGCGCGGGCAGGCGGAGGCAGCGAACGCGCTCGGCCTTTCCTATTGGAAAACCACGGCGCTGATCGTGATGCCGCAGGCGCTCCGCCATGTCATTCCCGGCCTCGTCAACAGTTTCATCGCGTTGTTCAAGGACACCTCGCTGGTATCGATCGTGGCGCTGTTCGATCTCTTGGGGCAACTGCGCGCGTCGTTCGCCGATCCGGTCTGGTCGACGCCGACGACCTTGTTTACCGGCTTTGCGTTTGCCGGACTGATTTACTTCGCGTTCTGTTTTGCAATGTCGCGTTATTCGCTATTCGTCGAGCACCGGCTGAACGCGCACCGGCGTAGTTGAGTGAAATGATCATGACCGCGAATTCGATTGTCGGCATCACGGCCCTTAACAAGTGGTTTGGTGACTTTCATGTGCTGCGCGACATCAATCTGGATGTCGGGAAAGGCGAGCGCATCGTGATTTGCGGGCCTTCGGGTTCAGGCAAATCGACGCTGATCCGCTGCATCAATGCCCTGGAGGAATTTCAGGAAGGCCGAATCGTCGTCGACGGCATCGAACTCGGGCCTGGTCTGCGGCACGTCGACGAGGTGCGGCGCGAGGTGGGCATGGTATTCCAGAGCTTCAACCTGTTTCCGCACCTGACCGTGCTGGAGAATTGCACGCTGGCGCCGATCTGGGTGCGCCATCTTCCGAAGAAGGATGCCGAAGCAGCGGCGATGAAATACCTGGAGCGCGTGAAAATCCCGCAGCAGGCGCATAAATTTCCGAGCCAATTGTCGGGCGGGCAGCAGCAACGCGTTGCGATCGCGCGCGCCCTGACCATGAACCCGAAGGTGATGCTGTTCGACGAGGCGACCTCGGCGCTTGATCCCGAAATGGTCAAGGAAGTGCTCGACACCATGGTCGATCTTGCCCGGGAGGGCATGACCATGCTGGTCGTAACCCACGAAATGGGATTTGCCCGGGAGGTGGCCGATCGCGTTGTTTTCATGGACGCCGGCCAAATCATCGAGGCCAACACGCCGGCGGAATTCTTCGCCAACCCGCAGCACGCGCGGACCAGGCTATTCCTCAGCCAGATTCTGCGGTGAGGGAGCGCTCACACCTTCTCGAACGGCACGTCGATGTGGCTGCGCTTCTCCAGCCATTCCGGCACCGGCAGGTTCTTCGAGCGCATGAATTCCGGGTTGAACAGTTTCGACTGATAGCGATTTCCGGAATCGCAGAGAATGGTCACGATGGTATGGCCAGGCCCGAGTTGCCTGGCGAGCCGGATCGCGCCGGCGACGTTGATGCCCGTGGAGCCGCCTAGGCAGAGCCCTTCGTGCTGTAGCAATTGGTAGATAACGGTCACAGCTTCTTCGTCCGAGATCAGGAACGCATCATCGACCCTGGCGGTTTCGATCACGGGCGTGACGCGGCCCAGCCCGATGCCCTCGGTGATGGAATCGCCCGGGGTCGATTTGGCCTTGCCGTGCTTGAACAATTCGTACATCGCAAATCCGTGCGGATCGGCGCAGGCAACGACGATGTCCTTGTTTCTTTCCTTCAAGGCCCGGCTGGTGCCGGCGAGCGTACCGCCGGTGCCGACCGAACAGATGAAGCCGTCGATCTTGCCGCCGGTTTGCTGCCAGATTTCCGGACCCGTCGAATCGTAATGCGCCTTGGCGTTGTCGAGATTGTTCCACTGATCGGCGAACAGCACGCCATTCGGTTCGGTCTTGCGCAGCCGTTCGGCCAACCGCTTGCCGACGTGCTGATAATTGTTCGGATTGGAGAAGGGCAGCGCCGGCACCTCGATCAATTCGGCGCCGCATAGCCGCAGCATTTCCTTCTTTTCCCGGCTTTGCGTTTCCGGGATCAGAATCATGGTCCGGTATCCGCGCGCGCTGGCGACCACGGCCAGACCGATGCCGGTATTGCCCGCGGTCGCCTCGAGCACCAGGCCGCCCGGCTTCAACTCGCCGCGCTTCTCCGCTTCGAGGATCATCCATTTGCCGGCGCGGTCCTTCACCGACTGGCCGGGATTCATGAACTCGGCCTTGCCGAGGATGGTGCAACCGGTTTCCTCGGAAGCCCGCGTCAGCTTGATGAGCGGAGTATTGCCGATCGCTTCAACGACGTCGTTGTTGATAGTCATGTGGTTAAATGCCGGTTCTTGCCTGATCACCCCGCGACCCTAGTGGACCGCCGCAGCGCGCACAAGCCGACGGCACGTGACGCGATTTGGAAGGACGAACCGCGCCGTCAATCCGACTTCGCAAACACGACCTGGCGCACATCGATATTGCCGGACAGAAATCCGGCCTCGCAATAAGCGAGGTAATATTCCCACAGCCGCCGGAACCGGTCGTCAAATCCGAGCGGCATCAGATTCGGCCAGGCCGCGCGAAAATTATTTCGCCAGGTCGCCAGCGTCTTGGCATAATCTTGTCCGAAAATGCGTTCGCGGATGACGGGAACGCCGAACCGCTCGCCCAGCGATTTCAAGACTTGCGGCGAGGGGAGCATGCCGCCCGGAAAAACGTAGCGCTGGATGAAATCGACCTCGCGCCGATAGGTCTGGAACATGCTGTCCTGAATGGTGATGGCCTGGATGCCGGCAAGGCCGCCGGGTAACAGCCGGTCGCGCAACTGTGAAAAATATCGGGGCCAGAACTGCTCGCCAACCGCCTCGATCATCTCGATCGAGGCGATACGATCATACTGGTCGCTCTCGTCGCGATAGTCCTGGAGCCGGATTTCGACCTTGTCGCCGAGGCCGGCGTCCTGGATGCGCGCCTGCGCAAAGTCGCGCTGTTCTTTGCTGATCGTGAGACCGACCACCCTGACGCCACAGGTTTTGGCGGCATATTCCGCAAAGCCGCCCCAGCCGCATCCGATCTCCAGCAGCTTCTGGCCGGGCTGCAAATCGATCGCTTCGGCAAGCCGGCGATATTTGTTGTTTTGCGCAGCCGTCAGATCCGGGGTGTGTTCCTCATACAACGCCGAGGAATAGGTCATGGTCGGATCGAGCCATGCCGAATAGAACGCATTGCCGATATCGTAATGGGCATAAATATTGCGGCGTGCCTGCCGCTTGGTATTTCGATTGAACCAGTGGCGGACGATCTGGACAAAGCGCATCAGCGGCCGGTCGCCGAGCATCGCTTCGATCAGGTCGTGATTGACGCAGAACAGATAGAGAAACTGCGTCAGGTCAGGCGTGTCCCATTCGCCGTTCAGATAGGCTTCGGCTATTCCAATGTCACCGCCATTCAGAAGCCGCGACGCAAAGCCGTAATTGTAGAGCTTCATGGCGGCCGACGGACCGGGCTCCATGCCGCCCAATTGCAGCGTACGGCCATCGGGAAGCGTGACGTCGAGCGTGCCGCGCCGTAGCCTCGATCCGAATCCGAACGCCAACCGGACCAGACGTGGCAAATCGGAAAGCACCGTTTCCACGTTGGCGGGAGTCAGCGGGATCAGGTTCGACATCGGCGGATTCATCAAAAGGATGTGGCTCGGTGTCCAAGTTCAGCTGAGCGGTCGACCCAATTTTCAACCTTCACTGAACTGGAGCGCTTTGCCGCCGCCCCGTCATGTTCCTGGGGGCTGCAGTTAACGCTGCTCCAGTATAATCAGTACATTCCTCGATCGCCAAGCTGCTATTGGCGGCAGCGTTCGCAGTTGCGGCATTCGGTCGAGGCACCAGACGCGCTCCCTTGAGCCAGAGCCGCAACGCTTCCCAGTGGATCGCCGCCGTGATTTTCAAAGTCACGAGCGGCAGCGAGAAAACCGACCACAACAGTGCCGGCGTGGTCAGGGCGCGGCGGCGGCCGTTGAAGGTAGCTGCGAGCAGGGGGCCTGTGCGGTCGGTCTCCAGAATTCGCAGCTTGACGCCTTCTGCCGGTGGCATAACGCGGAAATAGTAGCGCATCGCCATATCGATGAAAGGAGAGACGTAAAACAGCTTGTCGTGCTGCTGTCGGATGCCGGCATCGCTGATTTGGGTTGGCTTCACCGGAAGCACGTAAGGGTGGATGTCGCCGAAGGTGTTGCGGACCTCATAGATCATGAGCGCAAGCCCGCCGTCAGCGCGATGGCAGAAATAGACCGATAGCGGATTGAATGTGTAGCCGAGCAGGCGAGGATAGCAGAGCAGCAGCACGCGCCCGCCGGTCAGATCGATGCCGTGCTCGGCGGCGCGCCGCTGCGCATAGGCGCGCAACGACGACCCGTCGCGTTCACCGTGATCGGCCTCGTTGAAGCTGTAGAGGGCCGCCCGGTTCACACCGAACAGGGAACATTGCCGGTCCGCCGCGTCGAGGCGGTCAAGATCGATCAGCAGGCTCATGACGCGATAGTTGAAGCGATGGCCCATCGGTTTCAGACGCGCGTGCATCACCTTGCCGAAGTAGAGCGCAGCCGCAGCGTCCTCGGTATCGCGATCGATCTGGGGTTTGGCGGTCAGCTTGGGCATCGCTACTCCGCGGCTTGTGCCAATTCGGGCGGAGGCGCGCGCCACGGCACGGCCGCTCCCAGCGCGTCGGCGACCGCGAGACCGGACCGCAATCCGTCCTCGTGAAAGCCGTATCCGGTCCAGGCGCCGCAGAACCAGGTGTGACGCCGGCCCTGAATCTCCGCCAGCTGCTTCTGGGCTGCGAAGGCAGCGGCGCTATATTGCGGATGATCGCAGATATATTTACCGAACGTCAGCGCCGGATCGGGTTCGAACGGAGGGTTGAGGCTGACGAACAGCGGCTTGCTCTCGTCGATGCCCTGAAGCCGGTTCATCCAGTAGGTTACCGCGACGTCGTTTTCGGCTGTGCCCTCGCGCTGCCAGCGCAGGAAATTCCATGACGCCCAGGCTCGCCGGCGTTTCGGCATCAGTCTGATGTCACGATGGAGGTAGACGGTATTTGGCGCGTAGCCGATGGCGCCGAGAACGGCCCGTTCGTGATGGTCGGCGTCCGACAGCATCGCCAGCGCCTGGTCGCTGTGCGATGCGACCACGACATGGTCGTAAGGTTCGCTTCTTCCATGACTGTCGTTGACGACCACACCGTGCGACGTCCGTTCGATCGAGGTCACGGCGCAGCCCAGCCGCAGCTGGTCCCGGAACGCCGACGTCAGTTTCTCGACATAGCGTCGGCTGCCGCCCTTTACCGTGCGCCAGACCGGGCGATCATATTGCAGCAAGCGATGATTGCTGAAGAATGCGACGAAGTTTTCGGCCGGGAAGTCCAGCATTTTGGCGGCCGGTGCGGACCAGATCGCGGCCCCCATCGGCGCGAGATAATCGGTCAGCAGCCGGGGCGCGAATTGGCTGCGCTTGAAATACTCGCCCAGCGTCAGCCCTGCCAGTCTGCCCGCGGCATAATCCGCGATACTTTGGGTGTTGAAAGTCAGGATGTCGCGAAGCATCCAGAGATATGACGGTGACAACAGGTTGCGGGGCTGGGCAAACAGTCCGCCGGCGGTTTCGCGCCAGTTGTTTCCACCGCCTTTCCACTCGAACCGGCCGGCGTCTGCCGTGACCGCAAAGCTCATGCAGCTTTCCACGGTTTCGACGCCCAAATGCGCAAACAGCGCGGTCAGATCCGGATAATTCAGCTCATTATAGACGATAAAGCCGATGTCGACCGCCAGTCGCGTTCCGTCATAGTCGAGCGTGACGGTGTGGCTGTGTCCGCCGGCCCGAAGTTCGCGGTCGTAGACCGTGACCGGATAGCGTTTCGACAAGGCCCAGGCCGCCGCGTTGCCGGCAATTCCCGTTCCGATGATAGCGACCCGCATTCCCAGCCCCCTCGATGATGCCCAAGATACGGCGAGGTGTTCTCGGGGTTTCAAACCGGTCGCGGTCGCAACATTGGGCAGGGGGAAGCTTCGGGCAGCATCAGAATGGCTGGAAGCCATGAAATTCCGGCGTGACCGGCGCCTCCTTGAAGCCCGCCAAACGCGTTCAAATTCGGCGGGGCAGGCGGCCCCACCAGGCCCGAATCAGCCTGACTTGTTGAAGCGCATAGCCGCAGGGCGTATAGCGGGTCATGCCCAAACAATCCCAACCTGAGGTCGACCCCGTTGCGGCGGAGGCGACACCCGACTGTCCGCATTGCCACAAGCCGCCGGCGCTGTGCATCTGCGACAGCATTACGCCGATCGAAAATCGGGTTGCTCTGCTGATCCTGCAGCACCCGCAGGAGCAGGACAGGGCGCTCGGCACCGCGCGGCTGACCGCCCTGCATTTCAAGAATGCGGTGCTGAAAATCGGGCTGTCGTGGCCGAGCCTGTCCAAGGCGCTCGGGCGGCCTGTCCACGACCCGTCGCGTTGGGCGGTGCTTTATCTCGGTTCGGCGAAAGTCGCCGACCTCGCGACCGACCGCGATATCGTCGCCATCAATCGCAAGGGCGAAATCGAGGACAATCAGCGCGCGATCCTGAAGGACATTGAAGGCATCGTGCTGCTCGACGGGACCTGGAGCCAGGCCAAGGCGCTGTGGTGGCGCAATGCCTGGATGCTGAAATGCCAGCGGGTCATCCTCGGCCCGGCGCGTCCGTCACGCTATGGGTCGCTGCGCCGTGAGCCACGTCGCGACGGCCTGTCCACCATCGAGGCGGCGGCGATGCTGCTTGCCAGTCTCGAAAAGCGACCGGACATCGCCGAGACCCTGCACGGCAGTTTCGAGCGGATGCTGGCGAAATACCGCGAGGCGCAAAGCGTGCTGCCGGAGCTTGCGCCCAGGCCGAAACCCAAACGCGATTACCGCCGCCGCAAACGCGCCTGATCATGCGCTAGCCGGCGTCATCGCTGGACGTAGCCGTCGCGACCTCCGACGTGTCGCTCCAATGCGCCACGCAGCGTTCCAGATCCCTTAAATTCTGCCGCATCTGCTCGAGGGAAAATCCCAACGCGAAGAAACGCTCCGCGACGTCTCCCGGCACGCCTCGTGTCAGACCATCGCTCCGTACCGCGGCGACCTCGGCGGCGTAAGCTTCCAATGCGGCTTGTACCGGCCAGATGGCCGGCGTGCCCCTGCCGGTCCGCAGTGCGGCCGCCATCGTCCGGAGATATTCGACCATCGCATTCCGGACCCCCTCAAGCGGCGCGGCCAGACGTCGTTGCAGATCGGCCGGCAAAGGCACCACGCTGGCGCGGCCGATCATCACGAGATCATGCCGCAACCGCAGGATGGTGCGCAGCAACGGCCCGGTATCGGGTCCGGTGGAAAGCCGGGCCGCGCGCTCGCGCTCCGCTTCGGCGCCGATCGCGTTCAATGCTGCCAATGCGGCGCCGATGCCGTCCTGCAGGCCGTGAAGGGCGTCGTTGTCGCGGCCCCGCGTCAGGCCCGAGAGCAATTCATAGAGCGCCGAGGCCATCAATTCGAGCACGCGCGCCGCGCTGGCGCGGATCTGGCTGTGCGCGCGTGAGGGCAATACCAGAAACGATACCGCCAGGCCGGTGAGGGCGCCAACGGCGACTTCCAGAACCCGGTCGATCGCGGAGTCCAGGGGATTGCCGTGGTTCATGGCTGGTAGCAGCAGCACAATGATGGCCGTCACGGTCGCCACATTCAGGCTGGGGTTGATGGCCGCGACGAATGCCAGCGGCGCCACCGCCAGCACCAGAACCACGAGCAGGGTAACTTCACCGGAGTGGGGGATCAGCACCGCGACCGCCCCGCCGTAGATCGCGCCACCCAGGGTTCCGACCAAATAGTCGCGGGTCGCCTTGAGCGACCGGCCAACGCTCATCTGGGTCACGATGATGGAGGTAAGCACCGCCCAGAGCGGCAGCTTGAGGCCGAATGCCAAGGCGATCACAAGGGCTCCCATGGCAGCGACGGTGACCCGCACGCCCAAGCCAAGTTCGACCTTTCGGGACTTCAGCCAGGCTCCGATCCGTTTGAGGCGTACGATCATCCGCATGAATCCCTGTTGCAGATACCGTCGCTTATCAAGAATCCGTGGATCGTGCGAACGCCGGTGGCGGCATTTGCTGGCCCCGCAAGCTATAGACCGGCGAGACTAACGTCACGGTCGACGACGCGCGGGGCGCGCGAGTGCCATTCTCGCGGCAATCCGGGAGGCCCGGACCTTCAACCAGCGTCGGCTTCGCATCCGGGTTGACAACGGCAAGTCGAATATGGACCCGATCGGGAGCGGGAAATGCCTCAAGCTGGAGGTCGAAAACCTACCGAGTGGAGACACCGTTGGTGGATGGCAGCGCACCAGCCAAACCCTCAATATCTCCCCTCGCCATGACGATGAATTGAGAGACAAGGCGACCGTCAAACGGCTCAATGATATATTGAAAACAGGGGGCAAAACCGGAGCGGTCAAGGCAGAATGCGAATTCGCAAAACAAACAAGGCCCCCGCACTTTTATTGCTGGTGCAGGTCGATCCAATGTCAATTCGATTCGGAGGTTCGAACGGGCGCGCCCCTATCCGCCGTTGTACTTTCGTCCCTGGTTGGTCGTAGTCCCTAAGCTGTTAATTCCATGGCCGTTATAGCGGCTTGCGCTCCATCGATGATGATGGGGTGCTTGCTGTGCATGCTGTTCATCGCGGAACGGGTCGCCGAGCTTGCGGCCATTTCATCAAGGGAATTGCCGCCGCTCTGTGCCATTGCGCCCGCGCTTGACAGTGCCAGGACGGTAGCCAACATGATTGCTGAAACTTTCATCGTCAATTTCTCCCCTTTGGTCGATAGACAATTCAAATCACACAGACGGCTTAGGTTCCGTGACCGGCAACCAGATTTTGAGGATTGACGGCGGCACCGATCATCTACAGTTGGCCGCGCACTGCGAGGCCCACAGCGGTTACCGGCGTTTACTCACGGCACGGATAGTGTCGGCGTGACCGACGTCGCCGCCTCGCTTGCCGCGGACTTCCTCGATGCTCAGGGTTGGGCCGGCATCCTGATCAAGCCCGCCTGCGAGGAGTCCGGCATCTGCATCTGGTTTCGACGCGGCCGCGAGGCGGCCGTCTTGTTTGTTAGCCGAACGGGCAGGGGCGACCCTTTTTCTTCTTACCGACTTTCGATGACGAAAATTTGGAGGTTGACGAGGTTGGCCGCCAAGTCATTGATTTTGTGGAGGCCACGACCAGAATTGAACTGGTGTACACGGTTTTGCAGACCGTTGCGTAACCACTCCGCCACGTGGCCCCACGAGCCGGGATCAATATACAGCATCAACCGCTTAGGCAACCACTCCGCCTTCGGTGCGTGCTGACAAGATTGCATCAGGGAACGGATTTCGGCGCGCGGGGCTCACTGCGTCGCATCTGTCGGCGGTTGGTTCGCCGTGGGAGCGGAATTGGAAGGTGCCCGGTCGGCTGACTGTCCTGGCGGGAGCCGGGCGCGCGCCATACTGACGAGGCAGCCATGTTGCGAAGTTGAAATCGTCCCGTCACTGCATTCGAATTTGGCTGATGCTGCATCAGCGACCGGAGCCGTTTTTTCCAGCGCAGCGGCTTGCTGAGGGGCGGGTGCCAGCGCTGCGGGTTTCTCTGACAAGGCGCAGCCCGCGCACCAAAGGGAGATCAAAAGAGCAATGCCTATCCGCATTTGGCTAGCTTCCAGACTACGCCAGCGGCCGGTGCGGATGGTTTCGTGCTACGACCAGCCTAGCCGCCTATGAGCTCGCTCAGCATACATTGGTTGGGCCTGATTCGAATATGAAGGGCCGGCGACCTCACGGCGAATCAAGGTCAGAGCAATGCACGGTGCGGATGCTGGCCGTTCGGTCCACGCCTGTTTTGGTATTTCAGGATGCCTGGGGCGGTTCGCAGGTCAATGCGCCACTCGGTATGAGAACCGGCGTATGGGCGACGAAACACAACGGCAAATTGAAGAGCCGGCAATTTTCCGGTTTGGACGAATACGGCATTGTATGGATTATTCTTATGAATAATCAATATCTTATTAAATCAATTCGAGAGATCAGTGGAAGAAATTCGTGTAGCGCCTTCAACAGGCGGCGTACCATCCTTCCGGAAATGGAATAAACCCCCAGGCCAGCTCGTTGTCGTTGGCGGCCTTCGGCGGCTGACTGAAGGTGGACGCGTAGGTCAAAGACTCCTCCTGTACGGGCGCCATGGCCGTTCGCACGGCATCCAGCAATCGGTCGAATTCAACTTCGCTCATCGCGCTCTCCCAAGATCAGGAAGCGCACGGTCTCAGAAGTCTTTTGTTTCCAGATTGAAGTGATTGCTCAAATTGTATCGATCGGCCTGCCGCGGCCGTCTTGGTTACTTTTTTCCTTCCGCCTTGCACGGAGATTAGACCGATCCGGCTACGACCAATTGTGAGAGAAATCACATTCCACGGACAATCTTTGACTTATTCGCCTTGACCGGACGGCGCTCACTCCAGAGCGCCAGCGAAGCAAGGAGATGCTGTCATGGAGGCAAGATTTACGGGATCTTGGGGCACGGCGAGTTGGCTCGATCACGCTTTGACGCTTGGCCTGCTTCTCGCCCTGCTGGCAATCGGCTCTGCCTCAGCGGAGCCCGGAACGCCGGAACAAAAAAGGGCCTGCACACCCGACGTCTATCGGCTTTGTGCCGGCGAGATCCCGAATGTTCGGGCCATCACCGCCTGCCTGCGGCGGCAGAGGGCCAGCCTCAGCGACGCCTGCCGGGCTGTGTTCGAGCAGTGAATGAACGCCGAAAGGCTGTTTGGGATCGCGAACGCGTCCGGCACCGCCGAAATCTGTGAATTATTTCTTGTCGGCGCTCAACTCGGGCAAGATCCAGTGCTTGTCGGCAATCTCGACGACATTGGCGGGGTCGACTTCTTCCCACTTGATAGTTGCCGCGCTCACCTTTGAAATCTTTACCATGACGGCGCGGTCAACAGTATCGTTTCCGTGCTTATCGCGCAGCGCGAGGTTGCCAATGAGCTGGACGCTCTTGATCTTCGGAAATTTGCTGAACGCGCCTTGTGCGATTTTTTTTGTTATCTCGCCAAAAGCCCGGACCGCGGTTGCTTTACCCGCTGAGTAAGGCTCGAGCCGGAATGCGACGATCAAGCTTCTGTCCGGATAACTCATAGTCGCAAAGGTTTGAGAACCGCGCTCGGAAACCACGCTCTTCGCAAATGCGACCGGGGAGGGTTCGGTAGCCCAGGCGCACCGGGCGAGTAGCATGGTTCCGACAAATAGAAGGCGGGCAAACCTGTTCATCTCGGCTCCATATGCCTTACCCGCGCCGCGTAGCCGGGTGGCGCATCTTCACCTACCCAAGGAAGCGTGTCACTCGGCTACTTCGATTTACATCGCAGGTTCAGTACCGCTGGTTCCGTGAGCCGACGGCGCCGGTAGTCGGCTTCGTGTTGCCGGCGGCGCGGTAACTGTCGCGCCGCGTGCCGGCGGGTTTTTCCCGCCCTGTGGACGGTTGTGCAGCAAGCCCATGTGGGCGCTCACGCATCCCGAGAATCAGCCCTGTGGGTATGCTGCGGATATGCTGCGCAAAACAAAGTCAGAGCAAAGCCGCGCGCCGCCGCGCGGTCATCGCTTTTCCTACCGGAGGTCGATAATTCGAAAGTGTTGCAGCTGCGCCATTCCCAGGTGGCCGCATTGTTGCCATGATTGGTCCCGGCCGGTCGGGATCGACCAGCGCACCGGCGTGGCTAGGCTCGGCACACCTTCGGCGGGGGCTATGTGCCGAGCCGCCCGCTGGAGAGCCGTGGAGAGGGCCATCGGGCGCGGGCTCAGGTCCGCGCTCGTAACTCGTGAAGCGGCGGAATGAGCAATCGTATCCAGCCAGCCTGACGGCTATAATGGCTCGCAACCCTGGTGGAGCGACCAGCCGAGGCTATTGCGTGTGTCGACTTGAGCGAAAGATATCGGCGTTTGTTGCGGCAGTGCTGTCGAGCCTCGCGTTGGGCGAGTGCGCGGCTTCAAGTGCTGGCCCATCGGTTTTTCAGAGGTTGGCCCGGTGAATTATCAGTCGTTCACTAACGACAGCCTCACCATGATGTATGAGGCCATCCGCGGGGCCATGGATGCCGACGACGCCCTCAAACGACAGGGCATGGAAATCCGGTTCCGCATTCGTGAGACGTCCGAGTGGAAGCTGCACGCCGCTGAACTCGAGACGGAAATGCTCAAGCGCGGAATGATGTTCGATGTCATCGACTGGTCAGAAGATCAGGCGACGCTGCCGTTCGAGAAATGAGTGCGGGGCTCAGAGGCCGCCTCAGTTGGCGGCCTAGCTGAATGGTCTGGCGATGTTGAAAAGTATAACCGTTGCTGCCCGCGTATAACGGGCGTCATTAAAGTGCTCGTCCACAAAATTGAGTATGAGGAGAGCAACCACTGCGGCCATTGCAACTCTCATGACCGTATTATGACGGCTATAATTTAATCATTTCTTAATCGGCGCCGACAAACTCCCAGACTCACCGGCGGCGTGCTGGACTAGTGGACGCGCAAAACGTGGGGAACGGCCCCGAGCTTGTCTTGCGCTTGCCTGCCATCCGCGTCGCCTTGAAAGCCTCCTCAGGGTTTGGTTCGGTCCAAGCGGTTCTCAGCGAACAGCCGCTCTCGTGTGGGCCGGGACGGCTTTGATGTCGCTGAGGTGGGACGCCGCTCTGGGTAACCCGGACGGCGTTTGCACATACGACAGTATGGCGCATGTCGCCTCAACCGAATCGACCTGGGGCTGGCGATAAGGCCGGGACAGAAATCTCCGCGCCGGTTACGAAACAGCGGCGCCGCAATCGATTTGCAAACTCAACGCACAGACACGCGGGATTTCTGAGGATCTTCGGCGTTTGGGCTAAGTGGTTGATTTGGCTGGCTCCCCGGGCTGGATTCGAACCAGCGACCATTCGATTAACAGTCGAATGCTCTACCGCTGAGCTACCGAGGAACAGAGCGAAACCAAGTCCGCGCCGGGCAGCGTATAACAAAGCCTCCAAGCCTTGCAAAGGACGAAATGGGCTCTGCGGATGCGGCGCTGCTGCGGGGACGGAAAAGCGCTGTGCCACAGCGATTTGCGGTCCCTTCTTGGGCTACAAAAATCGCAGTCTCGAAGTGCCGCGGCAATCCCGCGGCGCAACCATGCCGCGAATTGACCGCTAATTCAACTCAATCACCGACAACTCTCGATCGGGCCGGATTCCATTGAGGTTAGCTTCATGTCCGATATCCAGACCGATCTCATCAAGGCGGGGCCTTCGATCGTTCCGAGCAACACACCTGCGATGAGCGACGACGAATGCCTCGTTCGTCTGGCACAGGCGGTCAAGAATCACGACTCCGATCATTTGGACGAGGTCGCGAGGCTGATTGGCCGGCTCGCCGTTACGATCGAATAGACGCATTCCATCGCCCAACGGTCGCGAGGAACGGCGGCGCGCGGGCGCTCGCGGCGCAATCGTCATGTTGCGTTTTGCCGATCCTTGTACCAAAGATGACGCCGTCTTAAGCTTCTCCCGCGGCTGCGTCCGCTCGACTTCAGGGTCCCTCAATGTCCGGTTTTTCGACCGCGCGCCAGAAGATGGTCGATGGTCAGGTTCGCCCCAGCGACATCACCGATGGCAGAATTATCGATGCGATGCTGGCGGTACCGCGTGAAGCGTTTGTTCCCCAGAGCCAGCGTGCCCTGGCCTATCTGGACCTCGATCTCGAGGTCAGCGAAGGAACTTCCGCGAAGCGCTACCTGATCAAGCCGGCAGTGACCGCGAAAATGCTGCAGGCGGCCGAAATCACGAACACGGACAGAGTCTTGGTGGTCGGTTGTGCGACCGGATATACCGCTGCCCTGGCTGCCGAGCTGGCGGGGCAGGTGAGGGCGACTGAAAGCGACCCGTCACTGAGCGCCAGGGCAGGTGCCATTCTGGCCGAGATCGGACTGGGAAATGTGACAGTCAAGGCTGCCGCGGCCGCTGACGGCGATCCGGCGAACGCGCCGTTTGACGTGATTGTGCTCAATGGTGCGACCGAGGTCACGCCCGACCGGCTTTACCGGCAGCTCAGGGATGGCGGCCGGCTGGTCGGGGTTTTTGCCATGACGCAGCCGCCACGGGCCATGATCGTGACGCGATCCCATGACGATTTCGGGCACCGGGCGTTGTTCGATGCGACGGTTCCGGTCTTGCCGGGGCTTGAACGGCTGCCCGCATTCGTTTTCTAGTCCCGGACAATCACAAATTCCGTTCGGAATCCCCTGTAAATCCTGTTCTGAATCAAAAGTGTGGCCCGGATGCCCCACGTGGAGAGTTTCCACCGGGGGGTCGCCGCCGGGGGTTCCGTCTCGCTTGCGCGGGGCATAAGGTACGGGATGCGGGACTCGAAATAGCGAATACCCCGGTTCAAGAGCGTCTGAACCGGCGAATACATGGATGGATTATCTGGGATGAATGGCGTGAAAGTCGTTACCGGGGCTGCGGCAGCGGTCCTCCTGGTTGCGTATATGGGTCTTGCGCCGGCCCTGGGCGATACGATTGAGGCTGCGCTGGTGCGCGCCTACCAGAACAATCCGCAGCTCAATGCGCAGCGTGCCCTCGTCAGATCCACCGATGAAAACGTGCCGCAGGCACTGTCAGGCTATCGCCCCAAGGTCGCGGTGACCGCGAGCGCCGGATATCAATACACCGATGCGCTTTCGAGCTTTGGAGGCCCGGGCGCTGATTTTCACGCAGGGCAAACGCCGCTCAGCGCCGGCGGTACCGTTACCCAGACGCTGTACAACGGCAATCAGACCGCCAATAAAACCCGCGCCGCCGAGGGTCAGGTCTCGGGCGCGCGCGAGGGCTTGCGGGTTCTCGAACAGAGCGTGCTGCTCAGCGCGGCCACGATCTACATGGATTATCTGCGCGATGCCGCCATCGTCGAGGTTCAGCGCAGCAACACCCGTGTGCTCGAACAGACATTGAAGCAGACCCGCGATCGGTTCAATGTGGGCGAAGTAACGCGCACGGACGTCGCGCAGTCGGAGGCGCAACTTGCCGCCGGCCGGACGCAGCAACTGACCGCTGAATCCAATCTCACGACGACGCGATCGAATTTCCGCCGCATCATCGGCAACGAACCGGAAGCTCTTGCGCCAGGCTCCCCGGTGGATCGCTTCCTGCCGAAAACGCTGCCGAGTGCGGTCGAACTCAGCTTGATAGAGAATCCGAATGTGACCGCCGCGATGTACGGCATCGATGTCAGCTTTCTTCAAGTCAAGGTGAACGAAGGCGCGCTGCTTCCGACCGTGACGGCGCAAGCCTCCGTCCAGGAGGCCTATCAGCCATCTATTTTCACGCCCAAGCAGTTTTTTGCCTCGGCGATCGCCCAGGTCAATGTTCCGTTGTATCAGGGCGGCGCCGAATATTCGCTGATCCGCCAATCCAAGGAAACACTGGCGCAGCAGCGCCTCAATCTCGAGCTGACGCGCGATCAAACTCGCGCCAACACGGTCACGGCGTGGGGGCAGTTGGTGGCGGGCAAGGCGCAAGTGGCCTCTGCGCAATCGCAGGTGACCGCGTCGGAGATCGCGCTGAACGGCGTGCGCGAGGAAGCCAAGGCTGGACAGCGGACCACGCTCGACATCCTCAACGCGCAACAGGCGCTGGTCAACGCGCGGGTCGCGCTCGTCACCGCGCAGCATGACCGCGTGGTCGCCTCTTACGCCGTCCTCAATTCGGTGGGACGGCTGTCGCCGCAGGTGCTCAAACTTGCCACCAGCGTCTACGACCCGAGCGTGCATTATCAACAGGTGCGCGACAGCTGGTATGGGGTTCGCACGCCCGACGGCCACTGATCACCGGCTGTCATAGCTCGCGGAGAAAGTCCGGCGCCGTCCGAATAGCGTGATCTGCGAAGGCGGTTGTTGTGTTGGACTGGGATCGCGCTCCAATTCATTGAAAGCGCGTGCGATCCTGTCGCAGGCCTGCTTGTGTCATCGGACCAGGGCCGAAGGGATGCTTTGGCGGATCATGCGCCCGCGCGTTGCTTGCAATCAATAATTGCCCTGACGTACCTTTCTGGGGGGCAGCAGAGCAATTCGCGCCGCGTCTGGCACCTTTCGGCAGCGATGCTTCGATGCTCCGCGCAGGGCGCGGGTCCTTGCGATCTGTCGAGCGACGCTTGATCTGGGGACAAGTCAGGCTTGTGCGATGAAAATCCCGGCCTGCAGATTCGGAACCGGCAAATCTTGTCTTGGTTGGTGTAAAACGCATGCGAAGGCGTTGATGATGTGGAGTCGGAGATGACGCAGCCTGCAAAGGTCCAAGAGCCCTCCATGGAGGAGATTTTGGCGTCCATCCGGCGCATCATTGCCGACGACGAGGCAAAGCCGCCAATTGCCGAAAAGGCCGCCGGCTCGGCGGCTTCGGCAAAGCCGGAGAAATCGGTCGCAGCGGCACCGGCTGTCAAGGCGCCGGTGATGAATGACATTCCTCCGTCAGCCATTCCCGCCGCGCAAGCGGCCGCAGCAAAGGCGCCGCCGCCCATCGCGCCCACTCCGCCTCCGGCCGCCCCACCAGCGGCGTCCAACAGCCAGGACGATATTGACGCCATGCTGGCAGGCCTCGACGAAGCGACGTCCGAGGCCGAAATTCGGCCACCCCAGCCTGATGGCGAGGTGTTTGAACTGACTGACGAGATGGCGCTGCCGGATCCGCCGCCATCCGCGTTCCAAAAGATCGATCCGGAGGACGATCTCGAATTCACGGAGACCGCGGCGGCCCGGGCCGCGCACCGGCAGCCCGCGTTCGAACCGCCGCCCTTCGAAAGTCCCGCAGCTCCGCCGCCGCAGATTCTGTCGCGCTCGACCGTCTCCGCCGTCGAATCCGCCTTCAACACCCTTGCCAACACCGTGCTCAGCAACAACGCGCGGACGCTGGAGGACCTGGTCAAGGAAATGCTGCGGCCGATGCTGAAGTCATGGCTCGACGACAATTTGCCCGGATTGGTCGAGCGCATCGTGAAGGCGGAAATCGAGCGGGTTTCGCGCGGTCGCTGACGCCCTGGTTCCCCCCGGGGCGCTTATCGGCCCTGATTCAGCCACTACATCGGGCTTAATCCTGCTTTTGGCCTGACCTGTCGTGTTGACTTGGCGCGCTATGGCGGCTTTCTAGCGCGTTCCATAGTCACGATTGCATTGCCATGATCGAGAAGAACTACCAGCCCGCCGACATCGAAGGCCGCATGTCCCGCCTCTGGGAGGAACGCGGGGCATTCAAGGCCGGACGCCCGGAGCGCCGTGAGGCAAAGCCGTTCACCATCGTGATCCCGCCGCCGAATGTGACGGGGTCACTGCATATGGGGCATGCCCTCAACAACACATTGCAGGACATTCTGTGCCGCTTCGAGCGGATGCGAGGGCGCGACGTGCTGTGGCAGCCGGGCACTGATCACGCCGGGATCGCGACCCAGATGGTGGTCGAGCGGCAATTGATGGAGCGCCAGGAGCCGGGTCGGCGCGACATGGGGCGCGCCAAATTTCTCGAGCGCGTGTGGCAATGGAAGGCCGAGAGCGGCGGGGTCATCGTCAATCAGTTGAAGCGGCTCGGCGCCTCCTGCGACTGGTCGCGCGAACGCTTCACCATGGACGAGGGCCTGTCGCGCGCCGTCGTCAAGGTGTTCGTCGAACTGCATCGCGAGGGGCTGATCTACAAGGACAAGCGGCTGGTGAACTGGGATCCGGCGCTGCTTACCGCGATTTCCGATCTCGAGGTGCAGCAGGTCGAGGTCAAGGGCAGTCTCTGGTATCTGCGCTATCCCCTGGAAGGCAAGGCCTTCAATCCGGACGACCCGTCGACCTTCATCGTCGTCGCCACGACGCGGCCGGAGACCATGCTGGGCGACAGCGCGGTCGCGGTGCATCCGGACGATGAACGCTATGCCGATCTCGTCGGCAAGCATGTGATCCTGCCGCTGATCGGGCGGCGGATTCCCATCGTTGCCGATGACTATTCCGATCCGGAAAAAGGCTCGGGCGCGGTCAAGGTGACGCCGGCGCACGATTTCAACGATTTCGAAGTCGGCCGGCGGCACAATCTGCCGCAGATCAGCGTGCTCGATCAGGAGGGCCATCTCGCCCTGGTCGGCAACGAAGACTACCTGCGCGGACTGCCGGAAGGCTCAAGCCAGCTTGCGGAAGAATTGCATGGCGTCGAGCGCTTCGCTGCGCGCAAGCGGATCGTGGCGCGGCTGGAAGATTTCGGGTTCCTGGAGAGGATCGAGCCGAACACCCACATGGTGCCGCATGGCGATCGTTCAGGCGTCGTCATCGAACCCTTTCTGACCGATCAATGGTACGTCGACGCCAAGACCATGGCGCGGCCCGCCATCGCCGCGGTACGCTCTGGCGCGACCTCGTTCGTGCCCAGGAATTGGGAAAAAACCTACTTCGAGTGGATGGAGAATATCCAGCCCTGGTGCATTTCCCGCCAGCTCTGGTGGGGTCACCAGATCCCGGCATGGTACGGGCCGGACGGCAAGGTATTCGTCGCGGAGATCGAAGAGGAGGCGGTCGGCAACGCCCTTGGCTATTACGCCGAGCAGGAAGTCATCACGCCGGAGCAGGGACACGAAATGGCGCTCGACCCCGCAAAGCGCGCGGGCTTCATCACCCGCGACGAGGATGTCCTCGACACCTGGTTTTCCTCCGCGCTTTGGCCGTTCTCGACGCTGGGCTGGCCTGACGACGACACCGATGTGAAGCGCTATTATCCGACCAATGTGCTCGTCACCGGCTTTGACATCATCTTCTTCTGGGTTGCCCGCATGATGATGATGGGTCTCCACTTCATGAAGGAGGCGCCGTTTTCGACGGTCTATATCCACCGCCTGGTTCGTGACGAGAAGGGCGCGAAGATGTCGAAGTCGAAAGGCAACGTCATCGATCCGCTTGGGGTCATCGACGAATACGGCGCCGACGCCCTTCGCTTTGCGTTGGCGCGCGGAGCCGCCCAGGGACACGACATCAGGCTCTCCTCCCAGCATGTCGAGACCAACCGGAATTTTGCGACAAAACTCTGGAATGCCTGCCGGTTCGCCGAGATGAACGGCTGCGTGCTGTCACCGGGATTCGATCCGGGACAAGCAAAGGAGACGCTGAATCGCTGGATTGCGCATGAGACCGCGAGCGCCACCCGCGAGGTTACCGAGGCGATCGAAGGCTGCCGCTTCAACGACGCCGCGGCGGCGATCTATCGTTTCGTCTGGAACGTCTATTGCGACTGGTATCTCGAGCTGGCCAAGCCCGTGCTGATAGGCGAGGACGGCCCCGCCAGGCTGGAAACCCGCGCCGCGGTGGCGTGGGCGCGTGACGAAATCCTCAAGCTGCTGCATCCGTTCATGCCCTTCATCACCGAAGAGCTTTGGGCGGTGACGGCCAAGCGTGACGAGCTGCTGGCGTTGACCCCATGGTCGCGCAAGGCCCGCGAGTTCACACCGGACCAACTGGCCTTGATGTCGGCCACAGCTCCGAATGAAGTACCCCTTCCGCTGGTCCTTTTCACGGCCGATGCCGGCGATTTCAGCGACCCGGCCGCCGAAGCCGAGATCGGCTGGGTGGTGGATCTGGTAACCGCCATTCGCTCGGTGCGGGCCGAAATGAATATTCCACCGGCGACGTTGACGCCGCTGGTGCTCGCCGGCGCATCGGCTGAAACAAAAGGGCGGGCGCAACGCTGGAACGACGTCGTCAAGCGGATGGCCCGGCTCGCCGACATCTCCTTTGTCGATCGCGCCCCGGAAGGCGCAGTGCAGTTATTGGTACGCGGCGAAGTCGCGGCCTTGCCGCTGAAAGGCGTTATCGACTTCTCGGCGGAGAAGGCGCGGCTCGACAAGGAACTTGCCAAGGCCGAAGCCGACATCAAGCGCGTCGATGCCAAGCTGGGCAACGAGAAATTCGTCGCCAATGCGCCTGAAGAGATCGTCGAGGAAGAAAAAGAAAAACGTGAGGCGGCGGTAGCGCGGAAGACGAAAATCCTCGAGGCGCTTGAGCGGCTGAAAAACGCCGCGTAACGGAATGGGCGATGCTGGATCACGTTTCCATCACGGTATCGGATATAGCCGCGGCCGAACGCTTTTACGACGCGATCATGAACGTCCTCGATGTCGTCAAGGTCGGCCGCCGCCCGGACTGGCTCGGTTACGGCGAACGGGCCCGATCGGCCCACCCGGAGCGGGTCTACATCTCGATCCGAAAGGGCCCGAAACCCGACGAGACCTCGGCGTGCCACTGGTGCTTCAAGGCGAAGTGGCGCACCCAGGTCGATGCCTTCTGGGATGCCGGGATCGCAGCGGGCGGCAGCGATGACGGTGCGCCCGGCCTGCGGGATTACCATGCGTCGTATTATGCGGCGTTCCTCAGGGATCCCGATGGCAACCGGATCGAGGCGGTCTGCCATCACGCGGTTTAGAGATGAATTGAATGGACGTTGGTTCACCGCTCCCCGCAAGCGGGACGAGGGAGAAGTGGTCCCGCCGCCTCAACCCAAACTCATCACGATCTGGCTTAAAACACTATAGAGGAGCAACGACGTCTTCCTCCGCATGACTTCTGTTTCGATCGGATTCCATGCTCCCGCTTTCCTGGCGGGACGAATCGGCCTCCAAAACGGCGACTGGAACAGTCGACGTTGTTTCTGCAACGGTAACGCTTCGCGCCTGGTACAGCGTCATGCCCAGCAGAAGATATGCTGCGCAGGTCCACAAGGACTGCCAGTTGTCGAAACCTTCATTGAACGTGGCAAACAGTGCAGCAGCGCCGAACAGAGCGGCGAACACGGTCTCGGCGATCGGACGCGTGCCTGATTTCGGGCGGTTGAACAGCATCAAGATTCCGAACGGCACCACCGCCATGGTCAGGCTGGCGAACGGAAAGTCGCGCCAACGCGGGTCGAACAGCAAGCCCAGAGCGGTTTCCGCCGCAGTCAGTGTGGTTACGGTCAACACGCCGCCCAGAACCATCGTTGGCACCGACAGGGTTCTGCCTTCGCGCGGGCCGATCAAATCCATAAATGTCGGCAGCGCGCGTCCCGACATCAAGGCATTGGCGCACAATACGGGCGACGCGATCGCGGCCGCCAGCAGCGAACCCCAGCCGAGCCAGCGACCCAAACCGTAGCTTTCATAAAGCATCTTGTCGGCGGCCATCCCAAGCAGGATTCCAGCCGTGGCGGCGAAGATTCCGACCGCGATCCAGCAGGCGAGCCGGGGAGTCGAGGAACTGCGCCTCGATGCCAGCCCGGCTGCGGCGAATACCAGGACAGCCAAACCCATGCCGCTTTCCATCTGCAGCTGCCAGAACGGATAATTGCTGATGGCGACGCCGGCCGGATATTTCAGCTTGCGATACACCCCGTCGAACAATCCCCAATTGCCGCCCACCGTTCCTTCCCACTGACGCTTCCATAGCGAGTCGTAGGCCTCGATCAGGTTGACGCGAAAATTCTCGCGCTTCGCCAGATCAAGAATCTCCGAGACGATACGGGCCTGGTTGGTACGCGACGGCAGGGCACCCTCGCGCATCCGCCCATTGCTTGGCCAGCCGGTCTCGCCGATCAGGATTTCCTTGCCGGGAAAGGCAAGCGCCACCCGCTTCCGGATGGCGGCCACATGCGCGGCGGCGTCCTCGGCGCGGACCGGCATGTCTTCCCAATAGGGCAGCACATGAATCGTAACGAAATCGACGTCCGCTGCGACCTCCCGGTAGCGCAGCCAATATTCCCAGACATCGGCGTAGGTCACCGGAATATTCACCCGGGCTTTAACCGAGCGGATGGTATCCCGAAGCACGGAAACGGTCATTTCTCCGCGCAGCAGCACCTCATTGCCCACGATGATTGCTTTGACTACGTCGGGATAAGCCTTGGCCAGCGATATCGCGGTGTCGGCCAGAAGTGCGTTCTTTCGGCGTTCGTTTCCGATCCAAACCCCGAGAAGAACTTTCAGGCCGACCTTGGAGGCGAGTTCGGGCACCTTGTCCAATCCGTTGTCGACGGAGTAGGTGCGGACACATTGGGAAATCTTGGCGAGATCGGTCAGGTCTTCCTGGATCTGTTCCGGACTGACGATCAAGTCCGGGTTCAAGGGAGTTCTGGTCGCCCCGGAACGGCGCATAGGACACGCAATGCAGCTTCGCCGCGGGATCGATCGGCGCATGTGCCAGCGTGACCGGCGTGGCCAACCACCACCAGACCGCGGCAATAACACCCAAGGATATCAGGAGAAGCGCCGCCGGCGCGCGAAAGAAAATTGGTTCTGTCCTCCAGGAAACTTGTCGATTATGGTGAGCGGTCCACGCAGTTTGACCGGAACGCGGGGCATGGCCGAGTGCGGCTGTGTTCTGATAGCAAATTTGCCTCGGTCCCAACAAGTGAGGTGAGGTTGTTCAACAGACTTTCGCGCCGCCATTTTGGCAGGATTGCAGGATGGTCGGCTCTCGGATTATCGACGAAATCCGCCGAATCCAGCCAAATCGGCTCGAGTCTGAGAGACGGTCAGCCGGGTCCGAACCTTTCCGCTGGCTTCCCGAGCGATTTTCTGTGGGGAACGGCGACGTCAGCCTATCAGGTCGAGGGGGCCGTCAACGAAGACCAACGAGGTCCATCGATTTGGGATCGTTACGCTCACACCCGCGGAAAGATTCTGGATCAGAGCTGTGCGGACGTCGCCAGCGATCATTATCACCGTTACAAAGAGGACGTTCAATTAATCAAGGCGATGGGCGTCAAGGCCTATCGTTTTTCCATCGCATGGCCTCGCGTTTTTCCCGAAGGAACTGGTTCGCCAAACCCAAAGGGCCTCGATTTCTATAATCGGCTTCTGGACGAACTGCTGGCGAATGGCATTGAGCCGTTTGCGACCCTGTATCATTGGGATTTGCCTCAGGCGCTTCAGGATCGCGTCGGCGGCTGGGCGTCTCGGGACACCTCAAAGGCATTTGCGGATTATGCGGGTTATGTCGCAGAGCGCCTAACCGATCGGGTCAAGCACATTTTCACGCTCAATGAATGCTCCAGGTTTCTTTATTCCGGTTATGGCACTGGTATGGACGCCCCGGGTCTCAAGCTGCCCCAGCAAGAGTTGAACCAGGCTCTTCACAATGTGGCGCTGGCGCACGGTCTCGCCGTGCAAGCGATCCGGGCGCATGGCCGGGCTGGAACCAAGGCCGGTCCGGCAGAGAACCTCGTGGTCTGCGTTCCTGCCATTGAAACGCCGGCGAACATAAGGGCAGCGGAGATCGCGATGCGCGAACTCAACGCCGGCTACCTGACCGTGATGCTGGAGGGAAAGTACACGGATGGGTTCCTGGCCTATGCCGGCAAGAACGCCCCGAAATATACCGCCGAGGATCTGAGCGTCATTTCATCCCCGATCGATTTTGTCGGGCTGAATGTTTACATACCCAACCATTACGTCGTTGCAGCCGACAACCCGAGCGGCTTTGCCCTTGTGCCGTTTCCCGCGACATTTCCACATATGGACTCGGCCTGGCTCAAGGTCGCTCCCGAAGCGATGTACTGGGCGCCGCGTCATGTGGCGAAGCTTTGGGACGTGAAGTCGATCTACATCACCGAGAACGGAGCATCGGCGACCGACGAGCCCGCCGCAGACGGCAATGTTTATGACGTGGATCGGATCATGTATCTGCGCAACTACCTGACGCAGTTGCAGCGTGCGACATCCGAGGGGGTGCCCGTGCGCGGGTACTTCCTGTGGAGTCTGATGGATAATTTTGAATGGGTGGATGGATATGAAAAACGCTTCGGGCTCTACCGCGTCGACTTCAGTACCCAGCGTCGCACGCCCAAGCTGAGCGCATCCTTCTATCGCGAGATTATCGAGCGAAACATGGTGGTTTGATCCGCGCAGCAGGGCGAACGCAGCGCTGCCGTTCGCGGGCCAAATCGGTCGCAGCGAAAAGCGGCGTCACAGCGTAACGCGACGACCCTCTTCGGCAGACCAATAGGCGGCGTAGTTGACCTTGGTTGTCTCAAAGGCCAGCGCAAGATCGGAAAGCGGCTGCCGGCCGGTTGCGACGCATTCCATGAAATCCTGGATTTCCTGCAAATAGCCGCGCGTCCATTCCTCCTCGAGGCAGACGTATTGCCATCCGGTTTTTCGATCCACTTTTTCGGTGATATAGACGCTCGCGAGCTTCTCCTCGCTCGTTTGATAGCTCATCATGTGCGTGTTGGGTGTAATATTCGCCAACAGCGAGCCGCCGCTGGTATGCGTTTCGATCAGGTTGCGCACGCCGCCCATGATCATGTCCCCGGAAAACACCGTCGCCTTGGTGCCGTCGGAGAAGGTCACGGTGAGCGTGCCCCAATCCTCGACGTCAACTGGATTGGCCTTGATGTAGGCCCGCTCGTCCGGGCGAAGGCACGCCGTGACATTGCCGACGTCACAGGTCACGCTCGCGACGCCGATCGTCTCGCCGCGTGCTTTGGCCTCGACCTGCTTGAGATAGAGCACCGCTGAAAGCGGGTGACATCCCATCCGGATCAGCGAGCCGCCGCCGGTTATCGCCCATTGCGCGGCATGCGCCGCGTGCGAACCGCTGTGATTCTCCTCCGCCTTCATGAACAGGATCTTGTCTCCGGTAGCCCTCAGGATCTCCACAGTCTTGGTCACCGCCGGCGCGTAAATCCAGTCTTCCGCATACATGAAGAGCCTGCCGGTTTTCCTGATCGCCGCGCGGGTCTTTTCCATCTCTTCGAGCACGCGCTCGTACATCAGCGCTTTGGGCACGTGCTTGCCGATCGGGACCTTGTCGTCGTCTCGCCCAAAATAGCCCGCGAACGGCTTTTCGCAGATGGCATGCTTCCCGGCCATCATCGCGTCAACAATCATCGAGCCGTGCAGATGAGGTGGCGTGCAGATGTCGACAACATCCAACTCGCCGTCGGCGATCAAGTCGCCAAAGCTGCGGTAGGTTCTCGGTATCTGGTGCCGAGCGGCAAAATCGAAAACATGGTCACCCCGTGCCGCGACCGCCTTGACTTCGACATCGACGCCATAGACCCGCCGGTAGGCAAACATGTGCAGTTCCGAGACGAAACCGCACCCGACCAGACCGATCCTGATTTTCGTCATTGCGGATACCTCCGGGAGGCTGCGGGTGAAGAGCCCATTATAGCAAATCGGGCTCCTTGATTCGTACCGCCTGGGGCGGATTAGCGTAGCGGCTCCCGGAATGATCAGCACGATAGTTGTGTTCGACAGGGTGGTTGTACAATTCTATAACAAGCCACCAAGCCATCCATCCGAGATCGCAGTGACCGTGATGATTTCATCGAGAGGACGCCAACCATGAAGACCGCTTATGCAACCCGCCAGACATCCTACACCCTCTCGCCGGAAGACGAATTGAACGACTTGCGGATGTCGGAGCAGGTTCGGCCGCTGTTCGACCACGTGCGAAAATTCATCGCGACAACCGTGGAGCCGATGTCCCAGGAGTTCTATCGCGCGGGCGAGAAGAAGACCGATCGCTGGTCCTTCACGCCCGAGCAACTGGATATTCTCGGTAACGCCAAGAAAAAGGCAAAGGAAGAGGGCCTCTGGAACTTTTTTCTCCCCGATGCCGAGACGGGAGAGGGTCTGAAAAATCTCGACTACGCCTACATTGCGGCCGAGTTGGGCAAGAATCCACTTGCGTCGGAGACCATGAATTGCTCCGCACCCGACACGGGAAATATGGAGGTGCTTGAGCGCGTGGGCACGCCCGCGCAGAAAGAGGCATGGCTGAAGCCGCTGCTGGCGGGCGAGATCCGCTCTGCCTACGCCATGACCGAGCCCAACGTCGCATCATCAGACGCCAAGAACATCTCAACCACCGCAAAGCTTGTCGGCGACGAATGGGTCATCAATGGCGAGAAATACTACATCTCCGGCCTCGGCGACCCGCGCTGCAAGATCATGATCGTGATGGTCAAGACCAGCCCCGATGCCGCGCCCAGCAAGCAGCAATCGCAAATCCTTGTTCCGAAAGATACACCTGGCGTCGAGATTATCGGTCCGATGCATGTGTTCGGTCATGACCATGCTCCCCGCGGTCACATGCATCTGCGTTTCAATGACGTTCGGGTGCCGAAAGAAAATATTCTGCTCGGTGAGGGGCGCGGGTTCGAGATTTCACAGGTTCGACTGGGCCCGGGGCGCATTCATCACTGCATGCGCACCATCGGAAAGGCCGAGAAGGCACTCGACATGATGGTCGCACGCGGCCTTACACGCGAAGCCTTCGGCAAGCAGATCGCTCATTTGGGCGGCAATCTTCAGATCATCGCCCAGGCGCGATGCGAAATCGAAGCGATGCGGCTGATGGTCCTCAAGGCCGCCAAGGCGATGGACGTGCTCGGCAACAAGCAAGCGCGTATCTGGGTAAGTATGGTCAAGGCCATGGTTCCCGAGCGTGCCTGCAAGATCATCGACCAGGCCATTCAGATGCATGGCGCGACGGGCATCTCGCAATGGACTCCGTTGGCCGATATGTACACCGACGTGCGCCATTTGCGGTTTGCCGACGGTCCGGACGAGGTTCACTGGATGGTCGTCGGCCGTCACGAACTTACGCTTTGATCTCGGATCTGCGTATCCTTGCGTCCCAAAGGCGAGCACCAGGTGGGCGGATTGGCGAAGCGCAATCCGTCCTCTTTCTGCAGGCTGCACCTGCAACACCTGCCTAAACGGGCCTCAAGGCCTTATATCAAATTCCTTGAGCTTCTTTGCCGCCGTGCCGTAAGGGCCGAGTTGGTAGGCAGCCGCGCCCGCAGGCGAGAACGTGAACGGCGTAAACGGCTCGGCGAGCAACTTGTCCAGATCGGCGAGCGGGGCGGTGCCTGTAGAGACGTGCGGATTGAATTTCTCTCCTGCAGCTTTGTCCACGAACGTCGACACGTAGTCGATCAACATCGCGTCAATCGCGGGATTCTCATGTCCGGCGGTGAACGCACCGATCGGGCCGGTTACCGCCGTGAATGGCGCTACGGCGGCGATGATGTCCGCCTGCAGCTTGAACAATTCGGCGGTCGGCTTGGCGACAATGCCCGCGACGCCGAGTTCCCCCGCCGGGAGGTAGTAGCGCTTGATCGCATCTAGTTTCATGGCGTTCACGTTGGCGCGCATGAGCACCTTGCTGACGGCGTCATAGACCTTGTCGAGGTCCGCAGTGCGAACGAAGCACTGGAGCATTGTGATGTGTGGACGGTGGCTCGCATCGAGGGCGAAGCCCTTCGGGTAGGCGTTGAGCAGGCTCGCGTTATCAGCGGCGGCATGCCGGAGCATGACGGCGTCCGGCTCCAGCAGGATGTCGATGGCCGTGATCTCGCTTGGTCCGAACGGGAAGACCTGGCGCCAATCGTTCGTCATGCTGACGACGGTCCAGCCCGCCTGCTTCGCCTGATCGTAAAGCGCCTGCGGGAAGGCGCCTAATTTCGGTTCGGGCAATCCCAGCGCCGGACCGTAGGCGTATTCGCGCTTCCCATCATCATGCAGCACCAGAAGCTCGAACCGCGCGCCACTGCCGCCTTGCGTGTATTCCAGCATTTCCTTGTCGCCACTGGAATTGCCGAACGCGGCGATCGGACGACGACCGATGTGCTGGTTGATGCCAACAGGCTTGTCGCCCCGATCATCATTGAAGTTCAGTTCCGGCAAGCGCACGAGAACGGGCTTGCCGTCGCGCATCTCGAATTTCGTCTTGATGCTGCTGCCGACAACCTGTTCAGGGGGGATGCTGTAAGCCTGGTTCGCCCACGGCCGCATGAACTCGATGCCTCCGCCCGAGACGATGTAGTTCTTGAAGCCGTTTGCGCGGAAGTAGGACAGCACTTCGAGCATCGGTTGGTAAACCATGTCGGTGAAGAGCTGGCCGGTCTTCGGATGCCTCGCCGTGGCGATCCAGTCCTTTACGATTTGCTCGAATTCCGCCGTGGTCATGCCCGCATGCGTAGCCATTACGATTTCGAGCAGAGCGTGATCGCCGCCGGCTATAACCGTCTGAAGGTCACCTTTGAGCAGGGAGGCGAATGGCTCCGTCGTGGCCCACTCCGGGTGCTGCGGGGCAAGCGCCTTGACACGGTCAAGCGCGAAATAAAGCTGTACCGGCAACGGTTGCTCGCACCACAGCGTGCCGTCATTGTCGAAGGTCGCGATGCGATCGGAGACAGGCACAAAATCCGGCGAGCCCGGTTTGGTGACTTTCTCGACAAAAGCAATGATGGACTGTTTCGCCGGGCCGTCGTTCCAGGATGGGAGGGGATCGGCGGCTTGCGATGCGACGGTGGTCAATGCCATCACGCCAACAGTCGCAGCGGCCATGACAATGGCGATGAGCGTTCCCTGCAAACCGAAGCGACCTGTCCACTTCATGCTTATCTTCATGGCTTTGCCTCGAACTGCCGTCATCTTGGAATCACAGCCTTCTCGTGAGGTAGGCCGCCGTCATCGATGTCGAAGTCGGGATCAAAAAGCGTCCTGCCTTGCGCGCCGAGGAAGGCTGGCTGCGCCTTGATCCACATGCTCGGCTTCATTTCGTTGGCGTATTTCAATAGACGTTTTTCAAGATCGTCGACGATTTCCGGAAACTGACCAGCGACGTTATTCTTCTCTCCGGGATCATTCGAGAGATCGAACAGCTCGGTCTTGCCCGGAAGCAGCGCAATCTTTACGAGCTTCCAGTTGCCTTTGCGGATCGCGCCGCGGAAGGCTTCGACATTGATCAATAGATCTTCATGAGGCGAGGGTTGATTCTCCGCCAAGGTCGACCAAATGTTCTTGCCGTCAAAGGGATGATCCGGGCTGCCTTTCGCGCCGGCGAGTGCCAGCACAGTTGGCATCACATCGACCATGCTCAGCGGTTCATCGACGACGTTTGTCTTCAGCCTTGTGGGCCAATAAAAGATGGTCGGAACCCGTACGCCGCCTTCGTGAAGAGACCCCTTGCCACCACGGAAAACACCGTTCGAGGCTGGGGTCTTCGCGCCAAGTTCTACGCCTCCGCTTTCAGCCCGCTCTTCTGGTGACCGCGCGCCAGTTGCAAACAGGGCGCTCGTGGCGCCGCCGTTGTCGCTGCTGAATACGACCAGAGTATTGTCGAGCATGTTCTTCTGTTTGAGTGCAGTAACTATCCGCCCGACTTGAGTATCCAAGTCGGTGATCATGGCGGCATAGGTATGCCGGTGCACGTCTCCGGCCGCGTCCTTATAGGCGTCGATTTCCTGCTTCGGGGCTTGATATGGCGCGTGCGGCGCAAGAGACGCCACATAGAGGAATAACGGCTTGGACGTATCGTGAGCGTCGATGATGTTTACGGCCTCATTGCCGATCAGGCTTGTAAAATAGCCGTCCTCCTTGAGGAATTTGCCATCTCGTTGCCAATCGACCAATCCGCCCCGCTCTTTGGTGAAGTAGTCCACCTCACCGACGAGATTGCCGTAGAAATGATCGAAGCCACGATTCTGTGGCCAAAATTTCCTGTCGGCATGGCCAAGGTGCCATTTGCCGACCATCGCCGTCTGGTATCCAGCGTCCTTGAGGGCCTGTGGAAGCGTGCGCTCGTCTGTTGGCAGCCCATAGGCATGGCTGGGAAATATGACCAGTGTCTGCAAGCCATAGCGCATGGCATAGCGCCCGGTCATGAGTTCCGCCCGCGCTGGTGTGCAGACCGGCATTCCGTAAAACGACTCCGCCCGCACGCCCGCCTTCGCAAGCTGGTCGATGTTTGGCGTCCTAATGTCGCTACCGCGATAACCCAGATCGGCATTGCCGAGATCGTCGGCGAGAATGACAACAATGTTGGGTTTCGTACCCTGTCCGTATGCCAACGCGAACGAACCCACGTAGCTGCATGCCAGGAGCGCAAGCTGAATTGTAATGCGCATCATTGCTGCGTCCTTCAGGCCTGACCATCCGCATGTAAAGACGACCTCCTGCGAATGGTCCTAAATTAATCAGACTATCTGCGACCCGCGGTTCCTGTTTGAGCTAGGTCAAGTGTCGTTCGATTGTTTAGCCGTATTCAACTCGGCCTGCTCTCGCCGACAGCGCCACACAGAGATCGAAAGTTCATCGAGACCAGATTGGTCATCAGCCCGGTTCGCCGTCCCGCCAGGTGCTGCAATTGCCTTTGAACCCGCCGCAGGGACACGGCACACCCGAAGAAGTGGAAACGCCACATGGCAAGATGGAAGCATGCCCTGGTCGCAATCACGCTCGCGGCGCCGGTCCTGGTGCCCGCGACGGTGCAAGCGCAGACCCCGCAGAAGCCAAATATCCTCATCATCTGGGGCGACGATATCGGCCAATTCAACGTCAGCGCCTACAACATGGGCATGATGGGCTATAAGACGCCGAATATCGATAGCATCGCCCAGCAGGGGGCGGTGTTCACCGATTGGTACGGCCAGCAGAGCTGCACCGCGGGCCGGGCGGCCTTCATCACTGGGCAGTCGCCCATTCGCACTGGCTTGACCAAGGTTGGCCTGCCGGGCGCTCCCGAGGGTCTGAAGAAAGAAGACCCAACGCTTGCTGAACTGCTCAAACCGCTTGGTTACGCGACGGGCCAGTTCGGCAAGAATCATCTCGGCGACCGCAACGACATGCTGCCGACCGTTCACGGCTTTGATGAGTGGCTCGGTAACCTCTACCACCTCAACGCCGAGGAGGAGCCGGAGAACGTCGACTATCCAAAAGATGCGGCCTTCAAGGCGAAGTTCGGCCCGCGTGGCGTGCTGCACTGTTTCGCGACGGACAAAGACGATCCAACTGACGATCCACGCTTTGGCAAAGTCGGCAGGCAAAAGTGTGAAGACACCGGCCCGCTGACCAGGAAACGCATGGAAACGGTCGATGAGGAAGTCACCGCCGGGGCGATCAAGTTCATGGAAAAGGCGGCGAATGATAAAAAGCCTTTCTTCGTGTGGTGGAACTCCTCGCGCATGCACGTCTTCACGCACCTGAAAAAGGAGTCGGAAGGCAAGACGGGTTTGGGTCTCTATGCCGACGGCATGGTCGAGCATGATGGCCAGGTCGGCCAACTCCTTGCCAAGCTCAAGGAACTGGGCGTCGATAAAAACACGATTGTCATGTACTCCAGCGACAACGGTGCCGAGACGATGACATGGCCGGATGGCGGCACGACAATGTTCCGCGGCGAGAAGAACACGACTTGGGAAGGCAGCTTCCGTGTTCCCACGGTCATCAGCTGGCCCGGTGTCATCAAGCCCGGTACAGTCGTCAATGATCTCGGCGCTCACGAAGACATGCTTCCGACACTGCTTGCGGCGGCGGGTGACATCACGGTCACGGACGACTTGCTGAAAGGCCGGAAGATCGGCGAGATGACCTATAAGGTCCATCTCGACGGCTACAACCTGCTGCCCTTCTTCAAGGGCGAGGTGAAGGAAATGCCGCGCCAGGCGTTCATTTACTGGACTGACGACGGCAGCGTCGCTGCACTGCGCTACCGCGACTACAAAGTGCTGTTCCTGAAACAGAATGCCTTGGGCCTTCGTGTCTGGCAGCATCCTTTCGAGGAATTGCGCGCGCCGCTTCTTACGAATTTGCGGCTGGACCCCTTCGAACGCGCGGAAGAGGAAAACGCGATGGGCTATCAGCGATGGTACATTGAGCACATGTACGCGTTTGCGCCTGCGGCTGCGTATGTCAGTGGCTGGCTGCAAAGCTTCCGCGAGTTTCCGCCGCGCCAGAAGCCCGGCAGCTTCAATCTTGACCGCGTGATGGAGGCGGTGACCGCATCCGGCAAGGGTAGCAATTAACACTCGCTCCCGAAGCGACCACACATCTATCATCTGCGGCCGGCCAAGTCATGTGGCCGGCCGCAGTGCCACTTGGCAGGTCGTCAATTCAAATTCGTCGGCGCCTTCAGCTGAGATGCGCGCATCTGATTTTGTCCTTGAGCTAGATCAAGGGTTCACTGGACGCCTAAACATAACGTGGGCGCGATAGTCGACAACTACGCCGCGCATTGGGTTAGCTTCGCTCGCCATCTCACGCAGGCAACTACTTTTGAACCCGCCGCAGGGACGCGGCACAAAGAAGTGGAAACGCGACATGACAGGATGGAAGCACACTTTAATCGCGATCACGCTCGCGGCGCCGATATTGGCGCCCGCGACCGTGCAAGCGCAGCAGCAGCGAAAGCCGAACATCGTCATCATCTGGGGTGACGATATCGGGCAATCCAATGTCAGCGCCTATTCGCGCGGCATGATGGGCTATCAAACGCCTAACATCGACCGGATTGCGAATGAAGGGACGATGTTCACCGACTATTATGCCGAGCAAAGTTGCACCGCCGGCCGCGCCTCTTTCATCACCGGGCAGTCCGGCTTGCGTACCGGCATGACCAAGGTTGGTCTGCCCGGCGCCACGCTCGGGTTGCAGAAAGAGGATCCGACCATCGCCGAACTCCTTAAGCCGCTCGGCTATGCGACCGGCCAGTTCGGCAAGAACCATCTTGGTGACCGCAACGAATTTCTGCCGACCGTACACGGCTTCGACGAGTTCTACGGCAATCTCTATCACCTCAATGCCGAGGAAGAGCCGGAGCTGCCGGACTATCCGAAGAGCCCCGAATTTCGTGCCAAGTTCGGCCCGCGCGGCGTGATGGACTGCAAGGCGTCGGACAAGGACGATCCGACGGTCGATCCGCGCTTCGGCAAGATCGGCAAGCAGGTCTGCACCGACACCGGCCCGCTGACGAAAGCGCGGATGGTCGGAATCGACGACGACATCGCCAACCGGGCTGCAGAGTTTATCAAGCGAACAAACAAGGCCGGCAAGCCGGCGTTCGTATGGGTGAACTTCACGCATATGCACTTCCGCACCCACACCAAGCCCGAAAGCATCGGTCAGGCCGGTCGCTGGCAGAGCCCGTATCACGACGCCATGATCGACCACGACAAGAATGTCGGGACTGTGCTCAAGGCGATCGATGACGAGGGCATCGCTGACAATACCTTCGTCATGTACTCGACCGATAACGGTCCGCACATGAACTCCTGGCCGGATGGCGCGATGACGCCGTTCCGTAACGAGAAGAACTCGAACTGGGAAGGCGCCTACCGGGTGCCGGCTATGTTCCGTTGGCCGGGCAAGATCAAGCCGGGGACCGTGTCCAACGACATCGTGGCCCATCTCGACATGCTTCCGACACTGCTGGCGGTCGCCGGCGATACCGAGGTCAAGAGCAAACTGCTCGCCGGCTATAAGGTTGGCGACATGACCTACAAGGTCCATCTCGACGGCGACAACCTTGTGCCTTACCTCACGGGACAGGCTCCGAAGAGCCCGCGTGAGTCCTTTTTCTACATCAATGACGACCAGCAATTGACGGGCCTTCGTTACGACAACTGGAAGCTCGTGTTCATGGAGCAGCGCGCCCAGGAACGCTGCGCATCTGGTCAGAGCCGTTTACAAGCCTGCGGGTTCCGAAAATCTTCAATCTTCGAACTGACCCGTATGAGCGCGCGGACATCACCTCGAACACTTACTACGACTGGCTCCTTGACCACGCCTTTCAGCTCGTTCCGGCACAGGCCTATGTCGGTCAGTTCCTGGCGACGTTCAAGGATTTTCCGCAGCGGCAGAAGGCAGCCAGCTTCAACATGGACGAAGTGATGCAGAAGCTGCAGGAGTCACCGGCAAAGGACTAAACGTCGATCCATGCAAATGATCCGCGGCCGGCCATGTCCTGTGGCCGGCCGCAATCTTGTTCCGGTGGCGAAGTCTCTGCTTCTCTTCACGACGTGAAACCGGCACACTCCGTACGACCGAGTTAGCGGGTGGAGGCGGCAGGGGCACCCGCAATGGAGCGTTCCCGATGAAAACGGGAATTTTCGCGAGGCCGGAGGGGTGCGGTGTTGCCGTTACGGGCGCCCGCGCGGGTCTCGCTGCATGCTTTCTCGTTGCCACGGTTCTGATGCCTGGCGTTTCGGCTTCACAGGAGGCGCCAGCCCCCAATCAAGTCGCAAACGACGGAGAAGATTTTTTCAGACCAGCGCCAAATCTCTTTCAAGCGACGACGACTTACAGGACGGCTCCAGCAAGCGGCAACAACGGAACCACCCCTAACGCAACGACCGGGACGCTGAACTTCCGATATGACCATTCTGTCGATCTGGCGCCGACATGGATCCTGGCGCTACGCTCCGATTTGCCGGTGCTTGCCAAGAATTCGGTCACTTCAAGCAATCCCAACGGCGACTACCTGGCTGGCGTTGGCGACGCCAATATCCAGGCTGCCATCATCCACAACTTGAGCCAGCGCTTTGCAGTGGGCTTTGGCGCGCGCCTGATCACTCCCACGGGCGGAGAGACGTTCGGTTCGGAAAAATGGCAGGTCATGCCCATCGTCGGCGCGCGCTACGCATTGTGGGAGATCAATTCCTCCAGCTATTTCGAACCGCTTTTTCGATACGACGCCAGCTTCGCTGGCGATCCGACCAGGAGAAACATCAGCAATCTGCAGATTGCACCGGCCTTCAACATCGGCCTGCCGGACCAATGGTTCATCACCTTCTATCCGAGCCCGGACATAAGGATAAATTTTGGAGATCCGATCACCGGCCAGACCGGCCGGCTCTTCCTTCCGTTCGACTTCAGGGTGGGGCGCAAATTGCAGGAAAATGCCGCGCTCTCATTCGAACTCGGCGTTCCCATCATCAAGGATTACCCAGTCTACAATCTAAAGACGCAGGCCCGGTTTAACCTGACGTTCTAGGCTACGAAGATCGTGCAGCCCGCTTGACTTGAGGGCAGGTCAGCCGATGATGACGGGGCCCTGAGGTAGGGTTACTCGATCGCCTCGCGATCGGGAGAGAAATCTCCTTTAGGTTCAAGCTGATTTGGGGCGTCCAGTCCCCTTCGAAAAAATATTTCCATTCTCTTTTGACCCAAATCACTTCTATATCGTTCGCGTCCCGGCCCACACGACAGGGGCGTTTCGCGATCGTCACGAACGTAGGGCAGGGGATGCGATGGACGCGGGCGGCGCTGCTGACGAGAGCGCCGGCTTGTGGACGGCGAAGTCGTGTGGTCCTGACGCCTCAATGGTTGGCGTCAAGCTTCGCGGAAGAAAACTTCCGCGAGGCGACGGTGACAACAAAGCCCGATCACCGGGGAGAGTACGAAGGAAACCGTTAAAACCATTGCGTGCGGGAATGCCGGGTGTTCCGGTGCGACCGTGGTGACTAACGCGTGTGCTTTTTACTTACGCGCACGCGGCTGCGGGTGCAACGGGCACCCGGCATTCCCCACGCCCTCGTTTTTCGAGAGCGAAAAAGTTTCGGTACAACTCGGGCGCGTCGCGCTGCGAGAATGCGGAGGCATGTTTGTGTGCCCCGGATGCTGCGCAGCGCCATAAGCGCGTTCACGCGCGTCTTTCGACGCGCTATGTCTTCCGGCGTGTTGCGCTGCTGATCCGGGGTCCATACTCCACGCTGCGCGCCGATCGGTCCCGGCGCTGCGGTGCATCGTGAAGAACGCTGCACCGCGTCCGGGACACGTCTTCGTTTACGCTCGCAATGACGGCTTACAGAACGTCGTCACGCGCTGCCGGTCAAAAAGGCTTGGAGAGAAATTTTGAGTCCTTCAGTCCGTATCGCCATGGAAGCTCGGCCGCCTTGGTGAGGCCGATCCGAACGCCGGCCACGATATCGGGTTTGCCAACCCTCGCATGCAGTGCAAACGGGGGTGCATCGAGCGCCAGCGCATTGTGCTGGTGGGTGATCCCGAGCGCTTCGGTCAGCTTGCCCGGACCCGAGCACAGCGATTTCTCGTCGTGCAATCCGCGCCGGCGCCGCATCGCCGGAATGCCGTGGGTCGGCTGCAGGGCCCGGATCAACACCGCGCTGGCCGAGCCTTGCCTTTCGCAGACAAAGTTCACGCACCAGTGGATGCCGTAGGAGCGATAGACATAGACAAAGCCGGGTGGTCCGAACATCACGCTGTTGCGCGGCGTCGGCCCGCGAAACGAATGCGCGGCCGGTTCGGTGTGATGGTAGGCCTCAACCTCGACGATGATGCCGCCGACGCCGTTCACCAGCATTGTCACGCCGATCAGGTCGGGCGCGACCTCAAGCACGTGGCGGGCAAAGAACGCGCGCTTGAGCGGCTTGCCCAAACGGATCTCGGTTCGATTCGCAGGTGGACTGCTTTGAGCCATTCAAATTGAGGTCGGGGAGGGCGGAAATGGGTCGGGCATGGCAATATGCTAAAGCCCGGGGACTAACAAGCCGGACGGTTGCGCTTCCCGGCCGGGCGGATTAGCTAAGGTACCTGCCAGAACGGACATTGCATGGTCGTCGTCGTCGATACCGTCTCAGCCACGCCGCTGCGCCCGCGTCACCCCGAAAAGGTGAATCGGCCGGACGCGTTGTCGCCGCCGAAGCCGGACTGGATCCGGGTGCGCGCGCCGAATACGCGTGGCTATGGCGACACCCGCAGGATCGTCAAGGAAAACGGCCTGGTCACGGTGTGCGAAGAGGCGGGCTGTCCGAATATCGGCGAGTGCTGGGACAAGAAGCACGCCACCTTCATGATCATGGGCGACACCTGCACGCGCGCCTGCGCCTTCTGCAACGTCAAGACCGGCATGCCGGGTGCGCTGGATGCCCTGGAGCCGGAACACGTCGCCGAAGCCACCTTCAAGCTCGGGCTCGCCCATATCGTGATCACTTCGGTGGACCGCGACGATCTCGCCGATGGTGGGGCTGCCCATTTCGCGCAAACCGTTCGCGCGATCCGGGCCCGCTGCCCGACCACGACGATCGAGATCCTGACGCCGGATTTCCTCCGCAAGGACGGCGCGCTCGAAGTCGTGGTGGCGGCGAAGCCCGACGTGTTCAATCACAATCTGGAAACGGTGCCGTCGCATTATCTCACGGTGCGTCCCGGCGCGCGCTATTTCCATTCGATCCGGCTGTTGCAGCGGGTGAAGGAGATCGACCCCACCATCTTTACCAAGTCAGGCATCATGGTGGGGCTCGGTGAAGAACGTCACGAGGTCTTGCAGGTGATGGATGACCTGCGCTCGGCCGACGTCGACTTTCTCACCATCGGGCAATATCTGCAGCCGACCCGCAAGCATCATGCCGTCATGCGATATGTGCCGCCCGATGAATTCTCAGGCTACGAGAAGCTGGCCTATGCCAAGGGCTTTCTGATGGTATCCGCGAGCCCCCTGACCCGCTCCTCGCATCACGCCGGCGACGATTTCGTCCGGCTGCGGGCGGCGCGGGCTGCGATCTCCGGCTGAGTTCCGGACATGCCGAAATTTTCCAGCAAGCGCCGGGTTCACCACAGCGCGCCGCAGATGTTTGATCTGGTCGCCGATGTCGAGCGTTATCCCGAGTTCGTGCCGTTGTGCCGCTCGCTGAAGATACGTCAACGCACGCCAAAGCCCGACGGTACCGAAATCGTCATCGCCGACATGACGGTCGCGTTCAAGCTGGTCCGCGAAGGGTTCACCAGCCGGGTCACGCTGGACCGACCCAATCTCAAAATTCTCGTCGAGTATCTGGAGGGGCCGTTCAGCAACCTGGAGAACCGCTGGTCGTTCGAGCCGAAGCCGGACAACGCCTGCGAGGTCGGGTTTTTCCTCGCCTATGAATTCAAGAGCCGGATGCTGGCGTTGCTGATGGGAACCATGTTCGACGCGGCGTTTCAGCGATTTGCGGCGGCATTCGAAAAGCGCGCCGATGTGGTTTATGGAAAAGCCGGCGCGTCAGGCAGGACACTATCCTGATGGCCTTTGTGATGACCCGATCACACGCGAGGCGGTCGCCGCCGCTTGACGGCGTTGCGCCGCGACGTCCGCGCCGCGCGCGGGCGCAACCGGCTGGTGGCTTCGCGGCGCGGCTTGGTCGGCGCCTGCGGTCCGCGCGCCAGTTCCATCAGCATTCGCAAGGCCTCCACGACGGAGCGCTGGCGTACAGCGCTGCGGCCGATCGCGCCGAAGCGGCATTCGCGATGCAGAATTCTGCCGTCGCGGGCGGCGACGGCGAAGTGCACCAGGCCCACAGGCTTGCCCGGCGTGGCACCGCCCGGACCGGCAATGCCGGTAATGGAGACGGCAAGATCGACGCCGGCCTTCTCCAGCGCGCCGACAGCCATCGCGGTTGCGGTTTCCTTGCTGACCGCGCCGAACGTCGCCAGCGTCGTTATCTTGACGCCCAGCATCGCGCGCTTGGCGTCGTTGGAATAAGTGACAAAGCCGCGATCGATCACGTCGGAGGAGCCGGGAATATCCGTGAGCGCGCCGGCAACCAGGCCGCCGGTGCAGGATTTCGCGGTCGCGATGGTCAGCTTGCGCATCCGGCAAAGATCGAGCAGCGAGCGGGAGAGGGCGCGGGCGTCGCTGCCGCTCATTTCAGTCGCTCCCGCCTTTGTCGTCCGATTCGTTCCAAGGCAGGCGTATCGTCGCGCTCGCCATGGCGGCGATGCCTTCCTCGCGGCCGGTAAATCCGAGCCGTTCGCTGGTGGTCGCCTTCACGGCCACGCGCGAGAGGCCAAGGCCGGTGATCTCGGCGATGCGCGCGCGCATGGCGTCACGGTACGGTCCGACTTTCGGGCGCTCGCAAATCAGGGTGACGTCGAGATGGGCGATGCGTCCGCCGCGCGCGGTGACGCGATCGACCGCGTATTTCAAAAAGCGGTCCGATGCCGCGCCCTTCCATTGCGGATCGCTCGGCGGGAAATGCGAACCGATGTCGCCGTCGGCCAGTGCGCCGAGGATCGCGTCGACCAGCGCATGGAGGCCGACATCACCGTCGGAATGCGCAAGAAAGCCGCGGCTGTGCGGCACGCGAACGCCACAGATCATCAGATGGTCGCCATCGCCGAAGGCGTGAACATCGTAGCCGCTCCCCGTTCTGACATCGCCAAGCAGGGCGCCGAGGCGGGCTTCTTCGCGGGCAAAATCTTCCGGCGTCGTCAGTTTCATGTTTGCAGGATCGCCTTCAAAGGTTGCCACCGTCAATCCCGCCCACTCGGCAAGCGCGGCGTCATCGGTGAAGTCGCTGCGGCCATCGGCGGCCGCGCGGCGATGGGCGTCGAGAATCATATCGAACCGAAACGCCTGCGGCGTTTGCGCAATTCGCAGCCGCGAGCGCTCCGGCGTTGCTTCGACGTTCCCGTCGCCGTCGATCAGCTTGACGGTATCGGTGACCGGTATCGCGGGAACGGCCGCGCCGGTGAGGGACGCAGCATCGATCGCACGCGAAATCAGCGCGGCCGTGACGAACGGCCGCGCCGCGTCGTGGATCAGAACGATGTCCGGCCTTTGATGGGCAAGCGCTTCCAGTCCGGCACGCACCGAGGCCTGACGGGTGGCTCCGCCATTGGCGGGCGCCGCATGGCGCAGCGTACTGACCGCGGCGTTAAACATTGCCATGTCATCGGGATTCAAGACCGGCTGTACTGCGAAGATCTGCGGATGACGGCAAAACGGCTGCATGGCGCGGTAAATCACACTCTGTCCGCCGATCGAACGGTATTGCTTCGGCCCTCCCGAACCGGCGCGAAGCCCGCGTCCGGCTGCGACGAGGATGGCTGCAGTCCGCTCTGTTTTCGGCATTGGACTCAATGATCGGTGATTCGGGGTTGGTTGGGGGAGCACGGGGCTCGCTGACGCACTGCCCTTATCATGTAGAGGCTCGAAAACAGAACAATTCCCGATAGCTGTGGGAAAGGCATATTTTGTTGCAGTGCACTTGAAAGATTGACAGAACTGTCTAAAGTGTAGGCATGAAGCTTGACTGCACAAGATTTGTGCTCAAAAATGAGTCCCGGTAGTCGCAAGGAAGCGTCTGCCAGAAAAATGAGAAGTCCGTGACCGTTCTGGAAGCCTCACGCCTTAAGCCATTGAAAATAGGTGATATTGAGGTCGCCAATCGGGTCCTGCTCGCGCCGATGTCGGGGATTACCGACGCGCCGTTTCGGCGATTGACCGCAAGTCTAGGTGCCGGACTCGTTGTCTCGGAAATGACCGCCAGCAGCGATCTTGTCAACGGTCGAGCGATGTCGCGGCTGCGATGCGAGGCGACCGGAATAGGTCCGCATGTCGTTCAACTCGCGGGCTGCGAAGTGGGTTGGATGGCGGAAGGCGCGCGCATCGCGGAAGCCGCCGGCGCCGACATTATCGATATCAACATGGGCTGTCCGGCGCGTCACGTGACAGGCGGCCAGTCCGGTTCGGCATTGATGCGGGATCCCGATCACGCATTGACCTTGATCGAGGCAACGGTCGGCGCCGTAAAAGTGCCCGTGACGTTGAAGATGCGGCTCGGTTGGGACGATCGCTCCCTCAACGCGCCGGAATTGGCGCGTCGCGCCGAGGCCGCAGGCGTGCAGCTGATTTCAGTGCATGGCCGCACCCGTTGCCAGTTCTACAAGGGCGAAGCCGATTGGAGTGCGGTTCGGGCCGTCAAGGATGCAATCGGCATTCCGCTCGTCGTCAATGGCGACATCACGTCGTTTGAGAAGGCGCTGGCCGCGCTCGAAATCTCTGGTGCTGACGCGGTCATGGTCGGCCGCGGGGCGCAGGGCCAGCCGTGGTTACCCGGCCAGATCGGGCGCCGCCTCGAATCCGGTATTGCCGAATCCTCGCCCTCGCTGGCGGAGCAGCTCGACTATCTCCGCGCGCTTTATGACGACGTTTGCGCGCATTATGGACTGCGTGTCGGCCTTCGCCATGCACGCAAGCATCTCGGCTGGGCGCTGGAAATTGCCGCCCAATGCAGCCGCGCGCCGGCGGCGACGCTTAAAGCATGGCGACAGAAGGTTCTGACATCCGACGATCCGCACCGTGTGCATCGCTCTCTTCAAGATGCATTCGACGATTTTGCATGGAGCGCCGCCGCATGACTTCAGCCGCAGAAAATCGCCGGCCGGCGCCATCCGACGGCGAGGCGATCCTGAATGCATTGCCCAATCCGGTGCTGCTGGTCGCGCCGGACGGCAAGATCGTCGATGCCAATATGGCCGCGGAATCGTTTTTCGAAATTTCGACTCAATTTCTGCAGCGTCAGTCGCTGAAGGAACTGGTACCGTTCGGCAGCCCGTTGCTGGCGCTGATCGACCAGGTGCGCAGCAGCGGTTCGCCGGTCAACGAATACAAGGTGGATCTGGGTACGCCGCGGATCGGCGGCGATCGCCAGGTGGACCTGCATGTCGCGCCGCTGACCGAACGTCCCGGGCATATCGTCGTGATGCTGCAGGAGCGCACCATCGCGGACAAGATGGACCGGCAATTGACGCATCGAAGTGCGGCACGGTCGGTGATTGCGCTGGCCGCCATGCTGGCGCATGAAATCAAGAATCCGCTGTCCGGCATCCGCGGCGCGGCGCAACTGCTCGAGCAGGCGGCCTCAGCGGAAGACCGCATGCTGACGCGATTGATCTGCGACGAAGCGGACCGCATCGTCACGCTGGTCGACCGCATGGAAGTGTTCGGCGACGACCGGCCGGTGGCGCGCGGCGCCGTCAACATTCATTCGGTGCTCGATCACGTCAAGCGGCTCGCGCAATCGGGGTTTGCGCGCAATGTCCGCTTCGTCGAAGACTACGATCCGTCGTTGCCGCCAGTGCTCGCCAACCAGGACCAGTTGATTCAGGTATTTCTGAATCTGGTCAAGAATGCCGCCGAAGCGGTGGTCGATCTCGGCAATGACGCCGAAATTCAGCTGACCACTGCGTTCCGTCCCGGCGTTCGCTTGTCGGTGCCGGGAAAGAAATCGCGCGTGTCATTGCCGCTGGAGTTCTGTGTCAAGGACAACGGTCCCGGCGTGCCGGAAGACCTGCTCCCGAACCTGTTCGATCCGTTTGTCACGACCAAGCAGACCGGCAGCGGACTGGGTCTTGCGCTGGTGGCCAAAATCGTTGGCGATCACGGCGGCATTATCGAATGCGAATCCCAGCCGCGGAAGACCATTTTCCGTGTGCTGTTGCCGATGTTCAGTACCGCCAAACACTTCGATCAAAGCAATCGCGATGACGTTTCGGGTACGTCGTTGCATGCCTCACAGAACACCAGATGAGGAATAGCGATGCCCGCAGGTAGCATACTTGTCGCCGACGATGACACGGCCATTCGCACCGTCCTCAATCAGGCCCTTTCGCGTGCCGGATATGAGGTACGGCTAACCGGGAACGCAGCGACGTTATGGCGTTGGGTCAGCCAGGGCGAGGGCGATCTGGTCATCACCGACGTGGTGATGCCCGACGAAAACGCATTCGATCTGTTGCCGCGGATCAAAAAGATGCGACCGAACCTGCCCGTCATCGTGATGAGCGCGCAGAACACTTTCATGACGGCGATCCGCGCATCCGAGCGTGGCGCCTATGAGTATCTGCCAAAGCCGTTCGACCTGAAGGAGCTGATCGCCATCGTCGGCCGCGCGCTGGCAGAGCCGAAGGAGCGGGCGGCCAATCACGCCGATGAAGCAGAGTTCGAACTCGATCCCGCTGGTCGGCCGTTCGCCTGCGATGCAGGAAATCTACCGGGTGCTCGCGCGCCTGATGCAGACCGACCTGACGGTCATGATCTCCGGCGAGTCCGGTACGGGTAAGGAGCTTGTCGCACGCGCATTGCATGATTACGGCAAGCGGCGCAGCGGGCCGTTCGTCGCCGTCAACATGGCCGCGATCCCCCGCGATCTCATCGAGTCCGAATTGTTCGGCCATGAACGCGGCGCCTTCACCGGCGCCAATACCCGCGCCTCGGGGCGGTTCGAACAGGCCGAGGGGGGAACGCTGTTTCTTGACGAAATCGGCGACATGCCGATGGAAGCGCAGACCCGTTTGCTGCGCGTGCTGCAGCAGGGCGAATATACCACGGTGGGCGGCCGTACGCCGATCAAGACCGATGTGCGGATCGTCGCTGCCAGCAACAAGGACCTGCGCATCCTGATTCAACAGGGCCTGTTCCGCGAGGATTTGTTCTTCCGCTTGAACGTCGTGCCGTTGCGTCTGCCTCCGCTGCGCGAGCGGATCGAGGATTTGCCCGACCTGATCCGGCATTTCTTCGCGCTGGCCGAGAAGGACGGATTGCCGCCGAAGAAACTCGACGCGCTGGCGCTGGAACGCATGAAGCAGCATCGCTGGCCCGGCAATGTGCGCGAACTGGAAAATCTCGCGCGCCGGCTTGCTGCCCTGTATCCGCAGGACGTGATCACGGGCTCTGTCATTGACGGCGAGCTGGCGCCTCCTGCCGTTGCCTCGGGCGGCAACGCTCATCAGGGGATCGACAATCTCGGCGGCGCGGTCGAAGCCTATCTCTCATCGCATTTCTCGGGCTTCCCGAACGGTGTGCCGCCGCCTGGTCTCTATCACCGGATCCTCCGGGAGATCGAAGTGCCCTTGCTGACCGCGGCGCTGGCGGCCACCCGGGGCAATCAAATTCGCGCCGCCGATTTGCTCGGACTTAACCGCAACACCTTACGGAAGAAGATTCGCGATCTGGACATCCAGGTTTACCGGAGCGGTAGCTAGCGGCGCTGATTCCCTTCACACCGGCTTCGCCTTGGATGGAGATGCCGGCTCGCGTGAGCCGAAAGGCTAAAGTCGGGAATATCGGGGTGGACGCTCCGATTTAATCGAAACCGAAGCGGCCCTGGAAGCCTTCAATCCCCCTCCGAAAGGCACAGGGCTGTCCGGTATCGTTGTTATAGCGGTAGCTGGCCGCGGAATTGTCGCAATTTGGCAACATTGTGATATGAATGCATCAGTCGTCTGCTGTCGGTGATGATCCGGCAAGCGGAAGTCCTTCAGCTACCCTTTGCCGGAATGACCAGCGCAGAAACCTCGGCTCCATCGCTCGATCCGACGTTCGCCGAATCCAAAGGGGGGGCCCTGAGGAGGTTTGTGGCGCCATTTGCGGTTGGGCTGGCCCTGCTGTCGACCTTCCTCACCTTTGTGGTGCTCACCGGCCTGACGCGGATCCAGCCGACACCCGAAGTCGTTGTTTCTTTCCTGCTGATCAATACGGCCACCATTCTTTTGCTGGTCGGGATCATCGTGCGGGAGGTCTGGCAGGTGATTCAAGCCCGCCGCCGCGGGCGCGCAGCGGCGAGGCTGCACGTTCAGATTGTAAGCCTGTTTTCGATCATCGCGGTGTTGCCGGCGGTGCTGGTGTCGATCGTCGCCAATGTGACCATCGACCGCGGTTTCGATCGGCTGTTTTCAGGCCCGACCCGCGAGGTGATCCAGAACTCGGTGATCATTGCCCGCGCGTATATGCAGGAACACGCGCAGCTCATCCGTGGCGACATTCTGGGGATGGCCAACGACATATCCCACGCGCGGCCATTATTCGATCAGGATCGCAAATCGTTCCTTGAGCTTCTGACCGCGAGTGCCGCCTCTCGCGACCTTCCAGGCGCGATGCTGATCGACAAGGACACCAACGTTGTGGTGACGGCGCAAACCGGAATCAAGCTGGCCTTCGCACCGCCGCCGGCGGAATTCCTCAACAATGTCAAGGAAACCGAACCCGAGATTGCGGTGTTGCCCGAAGAGAATTACGTCGCGGCGGTGATCCGGCTGAAAGCGTTCAACGACACCTTTCTGTACGTGGCGCGCATGCTCGATCCCCGCGTGGTCGCACAGCTCAAGCAAACCGAGGCAAGTGCCGCCGAATATGCCGAGATCGAGTCGCGCCGGCTCGGCATTCAGGTGAATTTCGCGCTGATGTTCGCCGTGATTGCACTGACGATCCTGACAGCCTCCATTCTAATCGGGCTCAATTTCGCCAACTGGCTGGTGGCGCCGATACGTCGCCTGATGAGCGCCGCCAATGTCGTCTCGACCGGCGATCTGCACGTCCAGGTGCCGGTCCATCGCTCGGAGGGTGATCTCGCGCAACTCGGCGAGACTTTCAACAAGATGACGCAGGAGCTGCGCACCCAGCGTGACGAACTGGTAAGCGCAAGCGATCTGATCGACAGCCGCCGGCGGTTCATCGAGGCGGTATTGTCGTCGGCAAGCGCCGGCATCATTGGCGTCGATGGTTCCGGCAGCGTCGGCATTCTCAACCGGTCGGCCGAGAAGCTGATCGGTCACGCGGAATCGGAGACGTTGGGTCATCCGCTGTCGGATGTGCTGCCCGAACTCGACGACATGATGAAAACCGCGCGGGAGGGCACGCAGCGGCTGGTTCAGGGCCAGATCACGATCAACCGCGATGGTCATGAACGCAATCTTTCGGTTCGCGTCAGCGCCGAGCAGACCAGCCAGTCGCGCGACAGCTACATCATCACGCTTGACGACATTACCGAGCTGGTTTCCGCGCAGCGGACGTCGGCGTGGGGAGACGTTGCCCGCCGCATCGCGCACGAGATCAAGAATCCGCTAACGCCGATCCAGCTTTCGGCCGAGCGCATTCGACGCAAATTTGGCAAGGTGATCACCGAGGACAAGGCCGTCTTCGAACAATGCACCGACACGATCGTGCGGCAGGTCGATGACATCAGGCGTATGGTCGATGAATTCTCTCGCTTTGCGCGAATGCCTAAGCCGGTGATCGAAGGTGAGGATGTCGCCGACACCGTGCGGCAGGCCGTATTCCTGATGCGAGTCGGACATCCCGACATCGACATCGAAGCCGAGATCAAGGACGAACCGTTGCGGGCGCAGTTCGATCGCCGGCTGATTTCGCAGGCCCTGACCAACATCATCAAGAACGCGACCGAAGCCATCGAGGCCGTTCCGGCCGAGACGCTCGGGAAGGGTCGTATTGATGTTATCGCTGCGCGCGACAACGATGACATCGTGATCGACGTCATTGATAACGGCATCGGCCTGCCGAAGGTGAGCCGGGCGCGTCTGCTGGAACCCTACGTCACGACGCGCGAAAAGGGCACCGGCCTTGGTCTTGCGATCGTCGGTCGCGTGCTGGAAGACCACGGCGGCCGGATCGAACTCAATGATGCCGCGGACATTCGCCCGGGGGCGCGGGGAGCCTGGATGCGATTGCGCTTTGCGATATCGGGCCATGCACCGAAGCCCGAAGCGAAGGAGCCGGCTCCTGAAACAAAACAACCGGCGTCCGGAACCGTTGAACCGGCAGCCGCGACTAACAACGAAACAAAAATCGAAGCCGCAACAGGCAACTGACAAGACAGGCGTGACCCATGGCAAATGACATTTTGATTGTCGACGACGAAGCAGATATTCGGGATCTGGTTGCCGGCATTCTTGAAGACGAGGGCTTCACCACGCGGACCGCGCGCGACAGCGATTCGGCGCTGGCTGAAATCGCCAATCGACGTCCGAACCTGGTGTTTCTCGACATCTGGCTGCAGGGCAGCAAGCTCGATGGATTGCAGTTGCTGGAGCAGGTCAAGCGGGATCACGCCGAGGTGCCGGTGGTGATGATTTCCGGACACGGCAATATCGAAACCGCGGTCGCGGCGATCAAGCGCGGCGCATACGACTTCATCGAAAAGCCCTTCAAATCTGACCGCCTCATTCTGGTCGCGACCCGGGCGCTGGAAACCTCCCGTCTGAAACGCGAAGTGAAGGAACTCAAGCAACTCGCGCCGGCAGCCAGTGTCCTGACCGGACGCTCCGCCTGCATGAATCAACTGCGCCAGACCATTGAGCGGGCCGCCAAGGCCAATAGCCGAATCCTGATCGTGGGCCCTTCGGGGGCCGGCAAGGAACTGGCCGCACGCACGCTGCACAACATGTCAGGTCGCGCCGACGGCCCATTCGTTGTCATCAATGCCGCGGCGATTACACCGGACCGCATGGAAGTCGAGTTGTTCGGCGTCGAGCAGTCCAATGGCGAGCAACAGCGCAAGGCTGGGGCATTGGAAGAAGCCCATGGCGGCACTCTCTTTATCGATGAAATCGGCGACATGCCCCGCGAAACCCAGAACAAGATTTTGCGGGTGCTGGTCGATCAGACGTTCCAGCGGTCAGGGGGGACGACCAAGGTCAATGTCGACGTTCGCATCATTTCCTCGACGGCACGCAATCTGGAAGAGGAGATCGCCGAAGGCCGGTTCCGCGAGGACCTCTATCATCGGCTGTCGGTGGTGCCGATCCGCGTGCCGCCATTGTCGGAGCGCCGCGAGGATATTCCGGAACTGATCGATTATTTCATGGATCAGATATCGGTTGCGACCGGCTTGCCGAAGCGCCAGATCGGCCAGGACGCGATGGCGGTATTGCAATCCCACGTCTGGCCGGGAAACGTCCGCCAGCTTCGCAATAATGTCGAGCGGGTTATGATTCTGGCGGGCGGCGGCCCGGAAGTGATCATCACCGCAGATATGCTGCCGCAGGACGTCGGCTCGATGGTGCCGGCGATGCCGACAAGCAACAATGGCGAGCACATCATGGGCTTGCCGCTGCGGGAGGCGCGGGAAGTGTTCGAACGCGACTATCTGATCGCCCAGATCAGCCGCTTCTCCGGCAACATTTCCCGTACGGCCGAATTTGTCGGCATGGAGCGATCGGCGCTACATCGCAAGCTCAAGGCCCTCGGCGTCGGCTAAATGCCGGCCGGCGACCGCATTTCATGCGGTTGTCCGCGAATTTACACTCTTTTCCGGGGTTTTCCCATGAAATGCCCCTGTGTTTGGCGCGGTTGAGGTGCAAACCGGCTTGCCTAAAAACCAAGCCTGCCTTCTAATCACACCGCCGTGCTCCCGGAGGGGGATCTCAGGGGAAACCGGCAACCGGGGGACGCTCCGCAAGAGGGCTACGTCTGGTTCAATAAAAAGAAGCAACAAGCGGGATAAAAACAATGGCGGCAGACCGCGCACAAAATCTACAGGACACCTTCCTCAATCATGTTCGCAAAACCAAAACACCACTGACGATCTTTCTGGTCAACGGAGTGAAGCTGCAAGGCATTGTCACCTGGTTCGACAATTTCTGCCTGCTGCTTCGGCGCGACGGTCATTCGCAGCTTGTCTACAAGCACGCGATCTCGACCATCATGCCCGGCGCCCCGATCCAGTTGTTCGAAGGCGGCGAGGATGCTCCGGCTTGAGAGTGATCTGATTGGAACCCCGAGATCTTGAAGGGGGCGCCGACCGCCCGAGGTCGGCAGGGGGCAAGGCAACCGGGCGGGTGATTGTCATCGGCCCTTATTTGCGTATGCGCCGCGGCGATCCCGATGCGCAAACGGACCATCATGCCATGCGGGGTACGGAGGCGCGGCTCGAGGAAGCCGTCGGCCTAGCGCGTGCTATCGATCTTTCGATCGCGCAGGCGCTCATCGCGCCGGTCAGTCAGATCAGGCCCGCGACGTATCTCGGCAAGGGCAAGGTCGAGGAGATCGTCGGGCTTATTGCCGGGCACGAAATCGAACTGGTGGTGATGGATTGCGCGTTGTCGCCGATCCAGCAGCGCAATCTCGAGAAAGCCTGGAACACCAAGGTCCTCGACCGCACCGGCCTGATCCTGGAAATCTTCGGTCGCCGCGCCAAGACCAGGGAAGGCGCGTTGCAGGTCGAGCTTGCGCATTTGAACTATCAACGCAGCCGCCTGGTGCGGTCATGGACCCATCTGGAGCGCCAGCGCGGCGGCTTCGGGTTCATGGGGGGGCCCGGCGAAACCCAGATCGAGGCCGACCGCCGCCTGATCGGCGACCGCATCGCGCGCCTTGAAAACGAAATCAGGAAAGTCCAGGCGACGCGACGGCTGCACCGCGCCGGCCGGCAGCGGGTGCCGTACCGGGTCGTGGCGCTGGTCGGTTACACCAATGCCGGAAAGTCGACGCTTTTCAACCGCCTGACCCGCGCCGACGTGCAGGCCGCCGACATGCTGTTTGCGACGCTCGATCCGACATTGCGCGCGCTGCGCCTGCCGCATGGCGGAAAGGCGATGCTGTCGGACACCGTCGGGTTCATCTCCAGTCTGCCGACGCAACTGGTTGCGGCATTTCGCGCGACATTGGAAGAAGTGCTGGAAGCCGATGTCATTCTCCACATCCGCGACATTTCGCATGAAGATGCCGATGCGCAGCAGCGCGACGTCGATACCGTGTTGCGCCAGCTGGGGATTGATCCCGATGCCGGGCAGCGCATCCTCGAAGTCTGGAACAAGATCGATCGCTTCTCCCCCGAAGAACGCGAAAACCTTGGAAATATCGCCGCCCGCCGCCCGCCGGAGCGCCCGTGTTTCCTGGTCTCCGCCGAAACCGGGGAGGGGATTGACGCGCTATTGGCTGCGATCGAGGACCGGCTGGCATCGAGCCGTTTGACGCTGGACCTGTCGATCGACGCCGCCGACGGCGCCGGCATCAGCTGGCTGCATCGCAATTCGGAAATCCTCAACAAGGAGTTTCACGACGGCCGCTTCGCGATGACCGTACGTGTCGATGAAACCAAGCGCGACATCGTCGTCCATCGCTTCGATGCCGTGCCGCATCCGGTCTAAATCGCTTCATTCTCTCGACAGCCCGGTGAGGCAGGCGTGCACCGAGATTGCCGGCGGCATTCACCGGCTAGCTGGTTCGGTTCGGACAGATGCCGCCGAAGCAATCTTCTCCTTGCGCTTCGCCTCATTCCACAGCGCGTCCATTTCCGTCAGCGAAGCGGTCTCGAGCGAACGTCCCTGCGCTTCGAGCGCTTGCTCGATGTAGCCAAAGCGGCGTTCGAATTTGGCATTGGTGCCGCGGAGCGCCATCTCGGGATCTGCGCTGACGTGTCGCGCCAGATTGACCAGCGCGAACAGGAGATCACCGGTTTCCGCGGCGAGTTCGTCGGCGTCACCACGATCGAGCGCCGCCTCGATCTCGTCGGCTTCTTCGCGGATCTTGTGCAGCACCGCGCGCGGATCGTTCCAGTCGAAGCCGACGCTGGATGCCCTGCGCTGCAATTCCATCGCGCGAGTCAACGCCGGTTGTCCCGCTTTCACGCCCGACAGCAGCGATTTGCGCACAGCTTCCTCGGCCGGCCGCCGTGCGGCGCGCTCGGCCTTCTCCTCCGCCTTGATGCGGTCCCAGGCGCCCTTCACGTCCGAGGGCGTCAACCGTCCGTCCTTGTCGGCAAAGACATGCGGATGCCGTCGGATCATCTTGCGCGTGATGGCCTCGACCACGTCGCCGAACGAGAATGCATTCTGTTCTTCCGCCATGCGGGCGTGAAACACCACTTGCAGCAGGAGATCGCCGAGTTCGTCACGCAAATCGTCGAGGTCGCCGCGCGCGATGGCGTCGGCGACTTCATAGGCTTCCTCGATGGTGTAGGGCGCGATGCTCGCAAAATCCTGTTCGAGGTCCCAGGGGCAGCCGCTGCCGGGCGTCCGCAGCGTCGCCATGATCTCGAGCAGGCGTGAAATCTCGCGGGAAGGGGTCATGGTGCACCGAAGCTTGGATTTGAGGGGCCTATATGCCGCAAGATGCGCGCCGATCCCAGCGAAACGACCCGAGCCGGTTGCCATTTCCACCGATTGGCCTTCCGGTCGAGGAGTGCTATGGCCACGGCCATGATGGAACTATCGCCAACCGAAACCGCGCTGGTGCTGTTCTCCGGCGGACAGGATTCCGCCACCTGCCTCGCCTGGGCGCTGCAGCGCTTTGCGCGCGTCGAAATGCTCGGCTTCAATTACGGCCAACGTCACGCCATCGAGCTTGCGTGCCGCGACGATCTGCTGGCGGGCATGAAGTCCTTGCGTACCGACTGGGCCGCGAAACTCGGCGACAGCCATACCCTGGAGATTCCGACCCTGGCCACGATTTCCGACACCGCACTGACGCGTGATGTCGCGATTGAAATGGGCGAGGACGGTCTGCCCAACACCTTCGTGCCCGGCCGCAACCTGGTGTTTCTAACGTTCGCGGCGGCGCTGGCCTACCGCCGTGGCATCCGGCACATCGTCGGCGGCATGTGCGAGACCGACTATTCCGGCTATCCGGATTGCCGTGACGAGACCATCAAGGCGTTACAAGTCGCACTCAATCTCGGGATGAACAGGCAGTTCGAATTGCACACGCCGCTGATGTGGCTGGACAAGGCCAGCACGTGGCGGCTGGCGAACGAGCTCGGCGGGGCAGGGCTGGTCGACCTGATCCGCGAACACTCCCACACCTGCTATCTCGGCGAGCGCGGTGCCCGGCATGCGTGGGGTTACGGCTGCGGTGAATGTCCGGCCTGTGCGCTACGTGCCAGGGGCTGGCGGGATTTTGTGGAGCGGCCAAGGCTAGGACAATGATCTTTGTCGGGCGAATCAGGTTTATAGCGAAGCATGCTCTTGCGCCGATCTCGCTTCATCCATCAGTTACCCGTTGGGAACGACCGCTCCCTGATCGTGCATGCGATCAGCCACATGCGCCTGCCCGCTAACGGCGAGATCAGCGCTCTTCTCGAGTATTTTGCCGAGCCGCGCCGCATTCCTGAAGATTGCGAGGCGATAATGGCGTTGTTTCCGGATGCGCGGGACAAGCTGACGAATTTGCGCGACGTGGTCGAACGCACGGTATTGGACCTGCTGGCCCGGCAGATCCTGACTGAAAAGACACCCGAGGAAGAGCTGGCCACGGTCGGCGCAGAACTTGCGCCCACGCACGGGCGCGATCCGGCCGAAATCCTGGAGCGCTACCGGAACTCGCTGAAGGAGGGAGCGGCGTCCTATTGGGCGGTCGGCGCTTCCTACGGCCTGAACGATTTCGGCGCCGGCGGCCAGACCCTCGATGTCATTCTGCTGGGCGATTGCGATATCCAGATGGAAGCCGACTTCCTGCGCCGGGAAGCGGCGCGCCGCGGCATTGAATTGCGCGTATCGGCGACGTTTCCGGACGATATTCGTTTTGTCCGTGAGCGCAGGCATGACGCGGTTTTCATCGGCGCATTGCGGGCCCGGCACCTTGTCGCCGAGGATTTCGCGGACGGTCTCAACCCCCATGCCGCCTTCATCGCATTCGCCACGCAGCTTCTGACGCAATTGCGCGAAACCACATCCGCGCCAATCCTGATCGACAATCTGCCGGAACCGACCGTGCAGCCGATGGGGCTGGCGGAGCGGGGCATCAAGGGACACCGCACCCGTTTCCGGCTGACCAATGTGGCGCTTGCGGAACTCGCGAATTCGCTTCCTGGCGTCTACGTCATTGACGTCGCGGCCGCGCTGGCGGCGAGGGGCTCCGAACGTATGCTCGACGACGGGCAGGTGGGCTTTACCCATTTCGGCTCGCCAGGGTGGATGCTGCAACGGCCGGAAAGCGAAAAGGCCGCCGTCCACGGCATCTTTCCGGACATGACCCCGCTGGCGCAGATGCTGGATGGCGACCCCTATGGTCGCGAGGCCGCCATGGCTGAGAAACATATCGATGCGCTGGTCACCGTGACCGGGGTCGGGCGCAAGAAATGCGTCATCCTCGACCTCGACGGCACATTGTGGCCGGGGGTGCTGGCCGAGACCGGTAGCCCCTTTGCCTGGACCCCGGAAATCAGCGGCGCTTTCTCTTTTATCGGGCTCTATTTCGGTCTGCACGAAGCGCTGCTGTGTCTCAAGAAGCGCGGCATCGTGCTCGCCTGTGTCAGCAAGAATGACGAAGCGACCGTCCGCGAACTCTGGAAATACCCTGATCATCATCCGACGCATCGCCTTTTGACGCCCGACGATTTCGTGACGTGGCGCGTCAACTGGGACGACAAGGTCGGCAATATCCGCTCGATTGCCGAGGAACTGGGCTTTGCACTCGATACCTTCCTGTTCATCGACGACAACCCGGTCGAACGCGACCGCGTCCGCCAGCGCCTTCCGGAAGTTGAGGTCTGGGGCGAGGACATGTTCGGCCTCCGGCGCCGGCTTCTCAACGATCCTCGTTTGCAGTTACCGGTCATCACCGCGGAGGCCGCCGCACGAAGTACGCTGGTCAAGGCACAGATCGAGCGGCAGCATCTGCGGGCAGAGACCTCCGACGAGGCACGGTATCTCGAATCGCTGCAGATTCAGTGCCGGATTGAATGTCTGACGGCGACCTCCGCGCGACTGGAAAGGGTTGAGGAGCTGTTCCTGCGCACGACTCAATTCAACACCACCGGCCGCAAGTTTTCTGCGGCCGAACTGGCGGCACTGGCCGGAAATGAGCACGCCCGCTTGTTTGCGCTCGACGTATCGGATCGCTTCGGCAATCACGGTCTGGTGGGAGCTGCCGTCATCGCCGACGAGGAAATCCTCGGTCTGGTGCTCAGTTGCCGTGCGCTGGGAATGGGTATCGAGCACACTTTCCTGCGTCACATTCTCGATGCGCTCAAAGCCATATCGGCCCGCGTCCGCGGGCGCATCATTCCGACGTCGCGCAACATTCCGGTACGAAATCTCTACCGCGATAACGGTTTTACGGAAGACGAGTCCGGACTTTGGGAATGCCGATTTTAGCGCCTCCATTCGCCCCCAACCGGGGACGTTGACCCATCATTTTGACGGACCCTGGTGCGCGAAGTCTTCGGCCTTCAGTTCGATCGGCGAACCATGCGGCGTGCGGTCCGCGGCATGGTCCCAGGCATCGCGATAGCGGAGCAGGGTATCGGACGTTGTGACGCCCTTTTCGGCGATCAGTCGTTCCAGCGTCGCGAGCCAATGCCGGTAATAGGTTTCGCCGGTGTCGGGATCGCCGCTTTGCTGCGCGCGCCTGATTTCTTCCGCAAGCGCGGCCGCCCATTCATTCCAGGTGAACAGCCCGCGCCCATGCAAGGCCAGCGCCATCGCAAAGGCTTGCGCTTCCCACGGTTCGCGAAACACCGGCCCGCCGTCATCGCTCGGGATTCCGGGCAGGGCGCTGGTCGCCTGCGCAGCAGTCGCGTCCATCACGCCGGCTCCAGATACGGCTCAAACGCATCGATGGATATCTTCAACGTCGGATCGGCGTCCGGCCCCCATAGCTCGGCCGCATCGAACACCACGGTGTAGAGCCATTGCGGGTTCTCGCCGGATTCCATCGCGGCCGAATCCGGAAAAACCTGACAGCCATGGTCACGCTCGACCACGCCGACATGGCCGCGTGCGTAGCGGGGTAGCCTGGTGTGCGTTACCGGATGAATGTTCTTGGCAAGCACGTGATCGCCTGGCTTGAACTTCGCCGGTGCGGGCGCGGGGCGTCCGAATTTGCCGCGAACCATGATCCGCTCGACATCAGCGGACGTGAACTTGCCGTGCTTGAGTGGCTTTGCCGGTTCCACCGCATGGCCGGAAGCGACTTCGGCGGCCGCGATGTAGCCCTTGTCGATCAAGAGATGTTCGAGCCCGAGCAGCCACTTCCTGTAATATGAACTACAGAGATAGACATCGGGCGGCAGCGTCTCCCGATAGAAGCGGGAGGTATCGATGTTGAACGCGCCGGCCGCCCCCATCGCACGCACCATCGCCAGCACGCGCGCTTCCCATTCGGCGTGAAACATCGGCTCGTTCGGTTCCGGTTCGACCTTGCCGAAACCGTCCATGCCGCCCATGTCATGCACGCCGTTCACGATGGCGCGCCCGGCGTCTTTGGGAAACCCGTGCCGATCATCGAGTTGCGCGTCACGAGCCCGGCGAGCTGCTGCTCGCTCCAGCCGTCGGTGCCTTCCGGACGCATCGGCAACACCAGGAAGCGGGTCTCGGCGGTCGAATCCCACACCCGGATTTCGGTTTCCCTCGGCAGGCTGACGCCGAAGTCGGCGAGCACGCCACGCGGGTCTTTGACGGCGCGGGAACGGTAGGGCGCGGCCTTGTACCAGACCGGCGGTAGCCCCAGCATTTCCCAAGGATAGCAGGAGCACAGCGTACACACGACCATGTTGTGGCGCTGCGGCGTGTTCTCGACAGCGACGAGATGATCGCCGACCCGGCTGACGTGGCCAAGCGCACTCACGGCCTTGGTGGCATCATCCAGCAAGGCGCGCTTGAAAGCAGGATCGGACCAGGCTTTGGCAACCACCTGCGCGCCGTTGTGGGGGCCGATTTTCGTCTCGTAGGCCTGGATAATGGCGTCGAGTGCGGCGGGATCGACATAGCCTTTTTCGGTCAGGATGGTCTCGAGCGCGCGGACGCGCAGCTCGGTCTCGGACAGTTCCGAATGGTCGTGGTGGTGGTGGTGATGATGCTCGTGATCATGTCGGTCATGGGGTCGAGGAAAACCGCAATATTCTGTCGATGTCGAGGCGCAGGAGCTGCTAGCATTTTGGCTCAGGGCACCGCCAGGGAGAGATCGCGTTGACCAAATTTGTGACCATCGAAAAAGGCCTCGGCCCGGACCGCCGCATCGCCGTGGTGCGCTTCGACCGTGGCGATGGCATCAATGCGCTTTCGCCGGAAGCGCTGCGTCAGCTCACCGACGCGGCGCGCAGTTTCGAGGACGACGGCGACACCTCGGTCGTGGTGCTCACCGGCGGCGCCAAATCATTCAGCGCCGGCTTCGACCTAAAGGATGCCGAAGGACGGTCACGCAGCACGATGGATATCGGTGCGCTGCGCCGGCATCTGAAACTGGGACCGCGGCTGACTCGCGCATGGCAGGAAATGGAACAGATTACCATCGGCGCCATCGAAGGCTTCTGTATTGGCGGCGGCATTGCGCTGGCGGTGGCACTGGACTTTCGCGTCATGGCCCGCGACGCCCATATCCGCGTGCCCGAAATCGGCCTTGGGATGAACATGAGCTGGCAAAGCATTCCCCGCATGCTGCATCTGATGGGACCGGCGCGCACCAAGCAGGCCGTGATCCTGGCCGACCAGCGCATCAGCGCCGCTGAAGCCTATGAATGGGGTCTGGTGGAGGAGGTGGCCGATCCCGGCAAAGCTTTCGAGGCCGCGATGACCCTCGCCGCCAAAGTCGCCGCCCAGCCCCCGCTGTCGGTCGCCATGACCAAGCTGACCGTCAATCGTCTGGCGCATGCGCTCGACGACCTCGCCAGCCATATGGACGTCGATCAGTTCGCGCTGGCGAGCCTGACCGAGGATCACAAGGAAGGCGTCGCGGCATTCCTTGGACGGCGCAGGGCTCGCTTCAAGGGAAGCTAGGGTGGTTGCTCGGGGAGCATCTGGGCTCAGCGAAGTCTACTTCCTCGTCTGTCGCAAAACCGCAGATTCGCATAAGGTATATTATGGAATATTTATATCTATAATTAGATCAGACATTTAGGTGCAATTCCTGCCAAATCAATTTGGCTTGGGCGTTCACTTTGAGCCACACCTATAAACGCGCGAGATCGAGATCGATGATGACCCCGCGGCATCAGGTCCGTATAGGATGGCATCTCAAAACAACAACAAGCCTCAAGGGAAACGCCAGATGAGATTTTCACGACGCACGCTTCTCAAGGCATCCGCTGCTTCTGCCGTGCTGGGCGGCGGGCTTGGCGCGCCGATGATCGCACGCGCCGAGACAGCCGAATTTACCTACAAATATGCCAACAACGCGCCGGACTCCCATCCGATGAACGTGCGCGCCAAGGAGATGTCGGCTGCGATCAAGGCCGAGACCCATGGCCGGTTCGACCTGCAGGTTTTCCCGAATAACCAGCTCGGGTCGGATACCGACATGCTGAGCCAGATTCGGTCTGGAGGCATCGAGTTCTTCACATTGTCCGGCCTGATCCTGGCCACGCTGGTTCCGGCAGCCTCGATTAACGGCATCGGCTTTGCGTTCCCGGACTACGACACGGTATGGAAGGCGATGGACGGCGATCTCGGCGCCTATGTGCGTGGTGAAATCGCCAAGGCCAATCTCGTGGCGATGGACAGGATCTGGGACAACGGCTTCCGCCAGACCACGTCCTCGACCAAGGCGATCAACAGCCCCGACGACTACAAGGGCTTCAAGATCCGCGTGCCGGTCTCCCCGCTCTGGACCTCGATGTTCAGGGCGTTCGACGCCTCTCCGGCCTCGATCAATTTCAGCGAGGTCTATTCGGCGCTGCAGACCAAGATTGTCGAAGGCCAGGAGAATCCGCTGGCGCTGATTTCGACGGCGAAGCTCTATGAGGTGCAGAAATATTGCTCGCTGACCAATCACATGTGGGACGGTTTCTGGTTCCTCGCCAATCGGCGCGCCTGGGAGAAGGTGCCCGACGACATTCGCGCCATCGTCGCCAAAAACATCAACGCCGCGGCGCTGAAGGAGCGCGAGGATACCGCCAAGCTGAACGCCAGCCTCCGTGGAGAACTGGAGTCCAAAGGGTTGTTGTTCAATCAGCCAGACGTGACGCCGTTCCGGGAGAAGTTGCGTTCGGCCGGGTTCTATGCGGAATGGAAGGGTAAATACGGCGACCATGCCTGGGCGTTGCTCGAAAAGTCCGTCGGCAAGCTGTCGTAACGCGATCCCGGATCATGCCCTGAGTGCAGGGGTTGTCATGGCTGATGCCGAACTGACCGAGCGCATGGCCGGCGAGGTGGCTCAGTCCCCTCGCCGCCGTCCGGCCTTGGCGACCGTCGAACATGTCCTGGGAATGCTGGTTGAGATCCTAGCGGCACTTCTGGTCGTGGCCGAGATCGTCATCCTGTTCGCGGGCGTCGTGGCCCGTTACGGGCTACATAGCCCATTGATCTGGTCGGACGAACTGGCCTCCATCCTGTTCCTGTGGCTGGCGCTGCTGGGGGCCGCGGTGGCGTTCCGCCGCGCCGAGCACATGCGGATGACCGCTATCGTGGCCAGCGCAAGACCTTCCATGCGCGCCTATCTCGATCTGGTTGCGACCTGCGCCGCGCTGGCATTCCTCCTGATGATCGTCTGGCCGGCCTACGATTATGCCTACGAGGAAAGCTTCATCACCACGCCGGCGTTGCAGATCCTCAACAGCTGGCGCGCGGCCGCGTTGCCGGTCGGTATCTGCCTGATGGCGCTGTTTGCGTTGCTGCGGCTGGTGCGCGCGGGCGATTTCCGCACTGTGCTCGGCGCCATCCTGTCGGTCGCGGCAGTGATTGCGGTGTTCTGGCTTTTGCAGGCCTGGCTGAAGCCGCTCGGCAATATCAACCTGATCATTTTCTTCGTCGGCGTGGCCGGCTTTTGCGTGTTTGCCGGCATACCGATCGCCTTCGGGTTCGGATTGGCCACCTATGGCTACCTGGCGCTGACGACGAATACGCCCTTGACGGTGCTGGTCGGCCGCATGGACGAGGGCATGAGCCACCTGATCCTGCTGTCGGTGCCGCTGTTCGTCTTCCTTGGCCTGCTGATCGAGATGACCGGAATGGCGCGGGCAATGGTCGCGTTCCTCGCGAGCTTGCTCGGTCATGTCCGCGGCGGACTGCATTACGTGCTGGTCGGCGCAATGTATCTGGTGTCGGGCATATCGGGCTCCAAGGCCGCCGATATGGCCGCCGTGGCGCCGGTGCTGTTTCCGGAAATGAAGCTGCGCGGCGCCAGACCGGGCGATCTCGTCGCCCTGCTCGCGGCAACCGGCGCGCAGACCGAAACCATTCCGCCAAGCCTGGTGCTGATCACCATCGGCTCGGTAACGGGAGTATCGATTGCCGCCTTGTTCACGGGCGGTCTGCTGCCGGGCGTGGTGCTGGCGATAACGCTGTGCACGCTGGTGTGGTGGCGCTACCGCGGCGAGGATCTGCGCCATGTCAGCCGGGCGAGCGGCCGCGAGATCGCCCGCGCGCTCATCACCGCCCTGCCGGCATTGGCGTTGCCCTTCGTGATCCGCTACGCCGTGGTCGAGGGCATCGCGACCGCAACCGAGGTGTCCACCATCGGCATCGTCTATGCTTTCATCGTCGGCTTCCTGATTTACGGACTTTTGATCTATCGTAATTTTAACTGGCGGCGGATCGTGCCAATGTTGATCGAAACAGCGTGCCTGTCGGGCGCGATCCTGTTGATCATCGGCTGCGCGACCGGTATGGCCTGGGGGCTAACGCAATCAGGCTTCTCCCGCGCGCTGGCAACCGCCATGACCGGCCTGCCCGGCGGCGCGGCATCCTTTATCGCGGTATCGATCGTGGCCTTCGTCGTTCTCGGCAGCGTGCTCGAGGGCATTCCAGCCATCGTGCTGTTCGGGCCGCTGTTGTTTCCGATCGCACGTGCGGTTGGCGTCCACGAGGTCCATTATGCCATGATCATCATCCTCGCGATGGGCGTGGGATTGTTCGCGCCGCCGTTCGGAGTGGGCTATTATGCCGCCTGCGCCATCGGGCGGGTTGACCCGGCGGAGGGCATCCGGCCGATCTGGGGTTACCTGCTGGCGCTCCTGATCGGATTGATCGTCGTTGCGATCTTCCCGTGGATTTCGATTGGGTTCTTGTAAGTAACATAGATGGGACAAAGCCGATGAGCGCAGTCCAGAACCAGTACAGCCATCAAAATCAGTACAGCCTTGGCCTCGACAAGACGCCGGCGAATTATGTGCCGCTGACGCCGCTGAGCTTCCTGGCGCGCACCGCGGCCATCTATCCGAACCATGTCAGCACCGTTTACGAGGGCCGCGTCTTCACCTGGGCGCAGACCCATGCGCGCTGCCGGCGTTTCGCGTCGTTTCTGGCCAGCCGGAACATCGGCTGCGGCGACACGGTTGCGGCGATGCTGCCCAACATCCCCGCAATGAACGAGGTGCATTTTGCGGTCCCGATGGCCGGCGCCGTGCTCAACGCGCTGAACATCCGGCTGGACGCCGCCTCCATTGCCTTTCAGCTCGATCATGGCGGCGCCAAAATCATCCTGGTCGACCCGGAATTTGCTGCCGTCATCGCCGAGGCGCTCACCCTGATGACCGGGCCAAAACCGTTGGTCATTGATGTCGATGATGCGGCCTTCGCAGGCGGCAAGCGCATTGGCGAGATCGAATATGAGGACGCGCTCTCACAAGGCGATCCGGGTTTTGCCGCACGGTTGCCGGCGGACGAATGGGACGCCATCGCACTCAGTTACACGTCCGGAACCACCGGTAATCCCAAGGGCGTGGTGACCCACCATCGCGGCGCCTACCTGAACGCCGTCAGCAACATCCTCGCTGGCAATCTTGGCCAGCATCCGGTCTATCTCTGGACCCTGCCGATGTTCCACTGCAACGGCTGGTGCTTCCCGTGGACGATCGCTGCGGCGGCGGGCGTCAACGTTTGCCTGCGCAAGGTCGATCCCGCCAGGATTTTCGAGTTGATCCCAAAACATGGCGTCACCCATATGTGCGGCGCGCCGATCGTCTATAACACGCTGATCAATGCGCCGGATGCGCCAAAGCGCGCAGCGGCGCAGCCCGTTGTCGGGCTGATTGCGGGTGCTGCCCCGCCGGTCGCCGTGCTGGAAGGCGCCGAAAGCATCGGGATCAAGCTCACCCATGTCTACGGTCTGACCGAGGTCTATGGTCCGGCATCGGTTTGCGCGGAGCAGCCCGGCTGGGACGATTTGCCGGCCGATCAACGCGCGCAGCTCAAGCGCCGGCAGGGGGTGCCCTACCCGTTGCAGGAAGATGTGACGGTGATCGACCCCGAAACCATGCAGCCGGTGCCGCGCGACGGTGAAACCGTCGGCGAGGTGATGTTCCGTGGCAATATCGTGATGAAGGGCTATCTGAAGAACGAGAAAGCCACCCGGGAGGCCTTTGCCGGCGGCTGGTTTCACACCGGCGATCTCGGCGTGGTCGATGAACATGGCTATGTCATCATCAAGGATCGCTCCAAGGACATTATCATCTCCGGCGGCGAAAACATCTCCTCGGTCGAGGTCGAGGATGTGCTCTACAAGCATCCGGCCGTGCTGTTCGCCGCGGTGGTTGCGAAGCCGGATTCGAAATGGGGCGAGGTGCCCTGCGCGTTCATCGAATTGAAGGACAACGCCCGCGCCACCGAAGCCGAGATCATCGCGTTTTGCCGCAGCCAGATGTCAGGCTTCAAGACGCCGAAGACCGTGGTGTTCGGTCCGATACCAAAGACCTCTACCGGTAAAATTCAGAAGTTCATGCTGCGCGATCAGGTTCATTCGGCAAAAGCGATTTCAGCCTGAGCATCGGGCTCGTTTCAGCCCGCTTGCTCCAGCGTCAGCCGCATGCCGTCATAGGCTGGGATGACATTCGCCGGCAGGCTTTGCCGCAGCACCTCATAATCCAGATCGGAATGCATGTTAGTGATGATGGCCCGCCGCGGCTTGAAACGTTCGATCCAGGACAGCGCGTCGTTGACGCTGAAGTGGCTGGGATGCCCGGCATAGCGCAGCCCGTCGATGATCCAGAGGTCGAGACCTTCCAGAAACGGCCAGCTCGCGGGCGGGATGTCGCTGACGTCGGGCGTGTAGGCGGCGTCACCGACCCGATAACCAAGTGCCGGGATATTGCCATGTTGCAGGATGAACGCCGAAAGCGTCACCGGACCGCCCTTCCCTTCGATGGTGCGGCTTTCGCCGGCCTCGATCGCGTGGTGGTCCAGGATCGGTGGATAGTCGCTGCCGGGCGGCGCGACAAAGCAGTATGAAAACCGCAGCAGGATATGATCCGCGGTCAGCCGGTTCAGATAGACCGGAATGCGCCTGCGCTGATGCATCACAACCGAGCGGAGGTCGTCGATCCCGTGGGTCTGGTCGGCATGCTCATGGGTCAGGAAGACCGCGTCGATGTGGTCGACGTTGGCATCGATCAGCTGCTCGCGCAGATCGGGCGAGGTATCGATCACGATCCGCGTTATTCCGTGATCCGATATCCGCTCGGCGAGCAGCGAGCAGCGGCGGCGTCGGTTCCTGGGATTGTTGGGATCGCATGCGCCCCAGCCAAGCGCCGGGCGCGGTACGCCGGCTGAGGATCCGCAGCCGAGAACTGTCAGGGTCAGCGTCATGCCGCAGCTTTCGCAGGTGGCGGCACCTTGCTGAACAGACGAAAGAAATTCGCCGTGGTCTGGTCGGATATTTCCGGCAGTGAGACGCCACGCGCTTCCGCCAGCACCTTGGCAATTTCAACGACATAAGCGGGTTCGTTGCGCTTGCCGCGAAATTTACCGGGCGCCAGGTACGGTGCGTCGGTCTCGACCATGATGCGATCGGCTGGAAGCTCGGCCGCGAGATCGCGCAACGCCAGCGATTTCTTGAAGGTCAGGATTCCCGTGAACGAAATCGAAAGGCCCAAAGCGATCGCCTTCATCGCAAGTTCCCGCCCGCCGGTGTAGCAATGCAGCACGGCGCGAAATGGTCCCTTGGCCATCTCCTCCTCGAGGATGCGGCCGCAGGCTTCATCGGCCTCGCGGGTATGAATGACCAGCGGCAGTCCGGTTGCGCGCGCAGCAGCGATATGGGCGCGGAATCCCCGCTCCTGCGCTTCGGGCGAACCGTTCTGGTAGAAATTATCCAGGCCCGCCTCGCCGAGCGCCACCACTTTCGGATGTCGCGTCAACTCGATCAGTTCGTCGGCCGGAATTCCATCCTCCTCATCGGCGTGATGCGGGTGCGTGCCAACCGAGCAATAGACGTTCGGAAACTTCTCGGTTATCGCCAGCAACCCGCCGAGACGCCTTACCCGCGTCGAGATGGTGACGATGCGCCCGATCCCGGCAGCGGCCGCTCTTGCGACGATGGCGTCGAGATCCTCGGCGAAATCCGGAAAATCGAGATGGCAATGGCTGTCGACGAGCATGGTGTTCGAATCGTTCAGGCCGCGGTCGGTTCGATATAGCGCGGAAAGATTCCGGTCGGCGCGGGCAGTACTGTGCCGGCCTTGATCCGGGTCGCGCCGCCCAAAACCGCGAAATCTCGCTGATCGGAAGGAATGCCGAGCATGTCGAGCATTTTCGACGACGCTTCGGGCATCACCGGTTGCGTCAGAATCGCGATCTGCCGGATCACTTCAGCGGTCACATACAACACCGTTCGTTGACGCTGCGGGTCAGTTTTTGCCAGCGCCCACGGCGCCTCACCGGCAAAATAGCGATTGGCTTCCGCCACCACGGCCCACACCGCGTTCAGCCAGTGATGGATCTGCTGGGTGCTCATCGCAATTCGCGCGATCGCGATCATGCCGTCAGCCAGCGTCAGGATCGCCTTGTCGTTGTCGCTGAAGGCGCCCGGTTCGGGCAACACGCCGCCGAGCTGCTTTGCGATCATCGACAGCGAGCGTTGCGCCAGATTGCCGAGGTCGTTGGCGAGATCGGCATTGATGCGCGCCACAATGGCTTCGTGATTGTAGTTGCCATCCTGCCCGAACGGGACCTCGCGCAGGAAGAAATACCGCATCTGATCGACGCCATACTGATCGGCGAGGTTGAAAGGATCGACAACATTGCCGACCGATTTCGACATTTTTTCACCCCGGCTGAACAGAAAACCGTGCGCGAATATGCGTTTAGGGAGTGCGATGCCCGCCGACATCAGGAACGCCGGCCAGTACACCGCGTGGAAGCGGATGATGTCTTTTCCGATAACGTGCACATCGGCCGGCCAGAAGCGCCAGTTCGCGCTGGACTCGTCGGGAAAGCCGACGCCAGTGATGTAGTTCGTCAGGGCGTCGACCCAGACATACATGACATGTTCGGGATCGCTGGGAACCCTGACGCCCCAATCGAAAGTGGTTCGTGAAATCGACAGGTCCCTCAACCCGCCTTTCACGAAGCTGACGACCTCGTTGCGGCGTGAATCCGGTCCGATGAAATCGGGGTGGTCATTGTAAAGCGCGAGCAGTCGGTCCTGATAGGCAGACAGCTTGAAGAAATAGCTTTTCTCTTCGACCCATTCGACCGGAGAGCCCTGTGGCCCGCGACGCACTCCGTCGTCGCCGACAACGGTTTCATCTTCGGCGTAATAGGCTTCGTCGCGCACCGAATACCAGCCGGCATAACTATCCGGATAAATGTCGCCGTTGTCGGCCATCCGCTGCCAGATCGCCTGGCTGGAGCGATGATGTTGTTCTTCAGTCGTGCGGATGAAACGATCGAACGAAACGTTCAGGCGCTGGTCCATCTCCTTGAACCGGCCGGCGTTGCGCGTAGCGAGATCGGCCGCCGTCATTCCTTCGGCCTGCGCGGTCTGAATCATCTTCTGACCATGCTCGTCGGTGCCGGTGAGGAAGAACACATCCTTGCCATCGAGGCGCGCAAAACGCGCCAGCGCATCGGTCGCGATCGCCTCATAAGCGTGGCCGATATGCGGTGTGCCGTTCGGGTAGGCGATGGCGGTCGTGATATAGTAGGAATTGCTAGCGGTCGGGGGCTTCGACTTTATGCTGCGAGGGACCTGCTTTGTCGCGGTGCCGGCTGTTGCGCTTTTGGCGGCCGGCGGCTTTTTTCCGGCCGCGTTCGCTTGACCCAGTCTCGCGCCGCCTTTGTTCGCCTTTGTTTTCTTCGAGGATTTCCGCGGGCTCTTCTTCGCGGCCGTTTTTTTCCTGGCCGCTTTCTTGGCTGCTTTCTTCGCCGTTTTTTTGGCTGTCTTTTTGGCCGGTGCCACCGGGCGCTTGCTCTTCTTCACGCGCTTTTTCGACGCCGCCGCTTTGGTGGCGGCGCGCCGTGTCTTGCTCACCTTCTTCGCGCTACGTTTCTTGACGCTTTTTTTCTTGGCGGTCGCCACCACGATTTCCTTTTATAGCTCGAACACGATTGTCGGGGATGACCACACGCGGAGCGCCTAGCGCGTCGCCTCCGCAAGCAGCCCGAACACCGAGAAAACCAGCGGCTTTCGCTCAAGATTATAGGCTTCGGTGTCGCGCGCGGCGCGGTTGATCTTTTCCCACACCTCCGCCAGCCGCGCAAGACGGGGAAGATTCGCATTGGCATTGGCGTCGTCGGCCCGCAGGCGTTCGCTGACCCAGCGATCGACGCTGTCGATGAAGGCCGCGAGCGCCACCCGGTCGCTGCCGCCAAGCGAATCCCCCAGCGCATGAAGTTCACGCGGATCGACCTGCGGAAGGGTTGCCAGCAACGCCGCCGTCCGCTGGTGAAGTTTGATGGCGTCGCCACCAAGCAGCGTCAGCGCCCTGGCGACGCTGCCGTCCGCTGCCGCGGCCGCCTCCGCGAGCGCCGGGTCATCGATCGCGATATTGGCGGCTTGCGCCGCTGCACTCATGACGTCCCCGGCGGCGAGCGGCCGTAACGCCAATTTGCGGCAACGCGACTGAATCGTCGGTAGCACCCGCGCCGGCGCGTGGCTGACAAGCAGGAAGAGCGAGTGTCGCGGCGGCTCCTCGAGAACCTTGAGCAGCGCATTGGCCGCGTTGGGATTGAGTTCATCGACGGTATCGACGATGCAGACCCGCCAACCCTCCACGGCCGCGGTCGAGCCAAAGAACGAAATGGTCTCCCGGGTCTCGTCAACGGTGATCACCGTCCGCATCACGCCTTTGTCGTTGAGGCTTCGTTCGAGTGTGAGCAAGCCGCCATGAGCCCCGGCCGCGACATGACGGGCGACCGGATCGGAGGGATCGATCCAAAGCGTCTCGGCGCGTTGCACGTTGGCGGCCAGGGCATCACGATGCGCGAGAACGAACCGTGCCATTCGATAGGCCAGCGTCGCCTTGCCGATGCCCTGCGCCCCCCCGATCAGCCAGGCATGCGGGATCCGCCCGCTGCGGTAGGCATTCAGCAATGCCAGCTCGGCTTCGCGGTGCCCGAATAACACCTGGGTTTCACGGGGATGGACGGCCGCAAATTGCGGTTCGATCTGACGGGCGCTCATGCCGGGTTGACTGCGTTGGCGACACTGACGGCGAAGAAACGGTCACGCAACGCGGCCCACACGCTCGCTGCAACCGTGCCGGCATCGGCATTGGCGTCGATCAGCACACATCGCTTTGGCTCGTCGGCCGCGATCTGCCGATAGGCGTCGCGCAATTGCTGGTGAAATCTGACGTCTTCCGCCTCGAATTTGTCGGGCGCGCCGCTGCCGCGGCGTGCGGCGGCGCGCTGCATGCCGACTTCGACCGGTATATCGAGAATAATTGTCAGATCAGGTTTGAGATCGCCGATGGTGACCCGCTCCATCGCATTCAGGATTTCGGGAGCGACCTTCCCCAGCCTGCCCTGGTAGGCGCGCGTCGAATCCGAAAAGCGATCGCACAACACCCAAACTCCCTGGCTCAACGCCGGCTTGATCACAGTGCGCACATGGTCGTCGCGCGCGGCTGCAAACAGCAATGTCTCCGCGTCCGGGCCCAACAGCTTGCCCATGCCAGACAACAGCAGATGGCGAATGATTTCAGCCCCCGGCGATCCACCGGGCTCGCGCGTGACGATGGCACGCAGCTTTGCGGCATCGAGACGTTCGGCCAGTATTCTGATCTGGGTGGACTTTCCCGATCCCTCGCCACCCTCAAAGGAAATAAACCGTCCGCGCCCGGGAGTTCTTTTGACCGCTGCCTCGGCCATGGTCAGAGTTTCTCGACGCCCGCGCGAAACATTCCGATGACAAGTTCGCTCGCGCCATCGATCGCGCGGCGCATCGTCGAGCCGGTGCCAACCGATTCCGCCGCATAGACCGGCGCCTCCATGGCGAGGTTGCCGCCTCGCCAGACCTTGACCAGGCCGATGCGCTGACCGGGCTCAATCGGCGCGCGCACCGGACCACTATAGACCACGCGGGCGATCAGCTTATCGTTGCCGTTTTTCTGCACCATCACCTTGATCGGTTCGGGGCTGGCGAGCTTGACCGAACGGCTGTCGCCGCCGAATACCTTGGCATAGCCGACCGGCTGCTGAGCCGCGAACAGGGTGCGCGCCTCGAAATTGCGAAATCCCCATTCCAGCATTTTTTTCGCTTCGGACGCACGGTCTTCTGAATCATCGAGGCCGTTGAGGACGACGATCAAGCGTATCCCGTTCTGCACGGCTGAACCGACCATGCCGTAGCCGCCGTCTTTGGTATAGCCAGTCTTGAGCCCGTCGGCTCCCTCGAGCGAACCCAGCAGCGGATTGCGGTTCGATTGCCGGATCTTGTTCCAGGTGAATTCCCGTTCGTTGAACAGTTTGTAGAATTCGGGATAGGTCTGGATGATATAGCGTGCAAGCTTGGCGAGTTCACGCACCGTCATCTTGTTGCCGGGGTCGGGCAGTCCGTTCGAATTGGCAAAGGTTGATTGCGTCAAGCCGAGTTCGCGCGCGCGCTTGGTCATCTTGTCCGCAAAGGCGCGCTCACTGCCGGCGATCCCCTCCGCCAGCACAATGCAGGCATCGTTGCCGCTCTGAATGATGGCGCCGTGCAACAGGTCGTCCACGGCAATCCTGCTGTGCAGGATGGCAAACATGGTCGAGCCGCCTGCAGGCGCGCCGCCCCTGCGCCAGGCATTTTCGCTGACAGGATATTCGTCAGTCAGCTTGACCTCGCCTTGCTGGATGGCATGGAAGACCACCTCGGCGGTCATCAGCTTCATCATGCTGGATGGCGCCCGGAGCTCATCCGCATTCTTCTCGAACAGCACGCTGCCGCTGGAGGCTTCGATCAGGATCGCGGTCGGCGCGTCGCCGTCGAAGCCGCCCTCTTCCTTCTTGGCGCCCTGCACGCTGTTGTTGGCGGCGTACACCATGCCGCCCCACCCGACGGCCGCGACAACGACGCCCGCGATCAGGCGGCGCCAAACCGGTGCCGCGGCGAAGCCGGATTTGCGCGAAAGGGATATTTCGACTGCCATTGGCGGTGCCATGAAGCTCGCGTTCTAACAGTTGGAAGTCGCGCAAACAACACGCCGCTTGCCGGGGCTCGCCGTGCCGGGATTCAATTGCGGGGGTGTTCAAACACCCCTATCGTGCCGACCCTGCGGATTGCTAACAAAATCTCCGAAACAAGGCGGAAAAGCGATGCCATCCTCACGCACCATTTCCGCCAACGGGATCGAGATATTCCTGCTCGAACAGGGCGAAGGTCCGCTGGTGGTGCTTTGCCATGGCTGGCCGGAATTATCCTATTCCTGGCGGCATCAAATCCCGGCGATTGCTGCGGCGGGCTACCATGTCGTCGCACCGGATATGCGCGGTTTCGGCCGGACCAGTGCACCTGCGGATATCGCCGCCTACAGCATCTTCGATCACGTCGGCGATATGGTTGCCCTCGTTGCGGCACTTGGAGAGAAGCAGGCCGTCGTCGTCGGCCATGATTGGGGCGCCCCGGTCGCCTGGCACGCGGCGATGTTCCGCCCCGACATTTTCTCCGCGGTTGCCGGCTTGAGCGTTCCCCCGCCGTTGCGCGGGCGTGGCCGGCCGCTCGATACCTTGCGCCAGGGCGGCATCACCAATTTCTATTGGCAGTATTTTCAGGCGCCCGGTGTTGCCGAGCGCGAGTTCGAACGCGATGTCGATGTCACGATGCGAACCCTGCTTGGACGCGGATTTTCCGATCCGGCGGCCTCATTGTTCGTCGAGGACGGCAAGGGCTTCCTCGGCGACGCCAGCGCGACCAGACCGTTGCCGGACTGGCTGACCGAGACGGACCTTGCCTATTTCAGCGAGGCCTACCGCAAGTCGGGTTTTCGCGGCGGATTGAACTGGTACCGCAACCTTGATCGCAACTGGGAATTGACCGCGCCGTGGCAAGACGCGCAGATCAGCCAGCCGTCACTGTTCATTGCCGGATCGAACGATTCCGTCATCACCGGCTTGATCGGCGCCAAGCGCATCGCCGACATGGAGCGGGTTCTGCCCAACCTCAAGCAAAAGCTCATCATCGACGGCGCCGGCCATTGGGTCCAGCAGGAACGCGCCGATGAGGTCAACGCAGCCTTGATTGCTTTTCTGCGGGATAGCGGTCGCGAAAAACGGGTTCAATAGAGCCCGCGCCCGGCCAGCACTTCGCTCGGTCCATGCGGGTCGACCGGCGCATAGGCGGAAACCGGCCTGGCGCCGGAGGCATAACGACCGTCATCTTCGTACGATACGGCGCGCGGGTTTTCGAGAACGCGACCGCTGGAACGCGTGCGGGCGGAGGCGGACATTTCCGACGTTGCGTTGATCGACGCGTAATCGGCCTGGGTATTGCCGAGGCTGTAAGGCCGCCCTTCGGGCATCGGAACCTCGCCCCGGATCGCGCGGCCTGAGGACGGCGCCTCCGGAACGAACGGACGGGCGGAGGCAACCCGAACCAGTGACGGCGACGGCGCCGGCACACCGGTGCGCAAGGTCGCGATCAGCTGACGGTCGTCGGATCCTTCGAGCGGTGCCCGGCCGACATACTCGACCCGCACCCGCGCGACGCCGGTGCCCTTGAATTCCAGGAGCTCGGCGGCCCGGCTGGAGACGTCCATCACCCGGTTGCCGTGATAAGGTCCCCGGTCATTGACGCGAACGATCAGCGATTTGCCATTGGAAAGATTGGTCACGCGCGCATAGCAGGGCATCGGCAGGGTCGGATGGGCGGCGGTCAGCGACGCCATGTCGAACACTTCGCCGTTGGCGGTCAGCCGGCCGTGGAAATCGTCGCCGTACCAGGAAGCCAGCCCCTCCTCGCGATAGTGAGGGTCCTCTTCCGGAACGTAGACCCGGCCAGCGACGGTATAGGGTTTGCCGACGCGGTAGGTGCCACCGCCCTTGGGCACGGGCTCGCCAAACGCCACCACGCGCGGGCTGCTGGAAACGCCATATCTGGGGTCAATGTTGCTGCCAAATTTGCCCGAGGACGCGCAATTGGCGACGACAAGGCATGCCGCTACGGCCGCAACGCCCCGCGCCGCCCGTAGAACCGGATCTGACCGTCGAATCCCCATGCGCCCCAATTACCATTCCATCGGCCGCATGCCTACTTGAAGCGCACAGCCGCTACACGTCCCCAATGCAGCCCATTTCCGCACGAAGATATGAATATATCGCAGCCCGAACACGGCGGAAATGGGGAGAGCTTGGTGGTGGTGAATTAATGGTTGCATTAGATGGCTGCCGTGCGGAGCCTTGGAGCGGTCCATTCGCTGGGGCTGGTTGAGCCCAGCCGCGCCCCCGCCATGCCTCAGAACATTCGGCGGCGAGGTTCGCGGCGGAAGCGCATCGGAGTGGGCTCAAGGCGCCGTGTTCGAACGCTCCCGGCTACCGTGATGATCGAGTCCATCATCAGCAAAACCACATGATTTTCAAAGGACAGCGCCCTGCCCTTCATGTTGTTTCGTACGTCGGATAGCACCTTATTGTGCTGCGGCTAGCTCCGAGGTTAGGTTAGGTCCCCAAGTGGAGCCCTTGCCGAGTATCCCGTATTTTTGACCAAAATCCCGGCTATCAAAACTCCGAATGCAATTTTGGGACAGTCTAACGATGCGTCGCGTGTTTTTCGGACTGATATTTTTTTCGCTAACGGCCTGCAGCGGTGGTTTCGCCGGTGAAGCACCGGCGCCCGGCTCAGACCCCGGCGTTTCGCTGGAAAAACCGTCGCCGGCTGGGCAAGGCAATCCTTCCGAGAGCCGCAAGCGGGCCGCAAGAGCCCAGCCTGAAGCGCATTCCGGACCGCGGTCGTTACCGCTCTCGTCGGCGGCGGCCTACGCGTCTGAGCATGCAACCAGCCTGCCGATTTCGTCGCCTCCCAATCCGGCGTCGCCTCCGAGCAATTCGTGGACCGGCTTTTACGTGGGAGCCGGCGCCGGCGCGGCTCGTCCATAGCTGGCGCTGGTCTTTCTGGCTCTGAGGTAAGGAAAACCCCACCGGATCTCGCTGGCCGGCTTGCGCCACTATTGGCAAGATCAGCCGCACACCTGAACGCGTCGTATTCGCCAGCCGTGGTGCGTCATGACGCGATGCGCAACCAGGCGACAGTTGCCGCCTTCTTCGTAGTTTCCACCGAAGCTTGCGGGGTAGCCGCCCCCGGCGCCGAAACCGCCGACTCCGACGCCGCCTCCCCGGGCCGAAGCGCCAGTCGCAGAACCCAAGCCAACCACGGCAACAGCCATCAACGCCAAAATCGTTTTGCGCAAGTTACCTCTCCTCGTTTGCGTCGTCGCACCCCGCGGCAAATTCAACCGATTGACAGGTAATATGTTTCATTAACCCAGAAATGCCCGCACCAGTAAAAAACCGGCGATTGCCAGACGGGGTTGAATTTTGCACGTGACGTTTGCACGAGCGGGCGTCCCTCCATCATTCGCTACCCATTATTCGCAGACATCCACGTTGCGTACTCGCCAGCCGGACGATGTCATCACGCGCTGCCGAGCCAAGTGGCAGCCGCCGTAGCCGTCATCGCCATAGGGATAGCCGTAGGGGTAACCGTAACCGTAAGGATATCCGTAGCCGTAGTAGCCGCCATAGTATCCGAAACCGAAGCCTGCCAATCCGAGACCGTAGCCATATCCGCCATAGCCTCCTCGCCAACCGCCTCCGTGGAAACCGCCGCCGCCAAAGCCGTGGCCGCCGCCGCCGAACCCACCCGCGCGGGCCAATGCGCCGGTTGCTGCGCCACAACCAACCGCGGCGACGGTGATGAAAGTCAAAATTTTCTTACGCAACTTACTCTCCTGGTCATTGTCGTCGCACCCATGACAACTCAAGCATTTGAAGAACTAAACGTTTCATAAACCGGGTCTTGGAACCAGATGTCGGCTGAGGGCCGGCATCCGGATGCGTGCGGAAGACAAGCGGAAAAAGGATGCCGCGAAGGCAATGCGGCCAAAGCGAAGAGTTCGGCTGCCAAGGGCGAAGAAGCCTGAGCCACCGGCCGGTTGAAAATCCAGCGCAGCGCCAGTCGAAGCAGGCCAATTCCACGCGTAGGCGCACCGGACCGGCGCTGGTGACAGCGCCGTTTTCTGTTTGGCACGATCCCGGCTGAAAATCAGCCGCCCGCGCAGTATGTGCAGCCGGCCTCCTGCGCGCGGTTCACCCCCCACGTTCCGGATGGAATGATGGTGATGCCCGGGACCACATTTGCCGCCCATTCCTTGGCGGCTTCGTCCGCGCTCACACCGGCGTTGCCCGCGAGCATCTTGCTCTGCACATGCAGCGCGAGGTTGCAGCCGCCGATCACCGTGCCGTTCGCGAGTAGCCGGTCGATCGCCATATCGTCGACCAGAAGCACGCCGGACTTCGGATGCAGGAACGGATTCTTGACCGCCGGCGCCTTGGTCTCCGGATCGAGGATATTGAATGACTCCCCGATCTTGTATTTTTGCCACATCTCGTTGCCGAGCGCGATCGGGAACGCACCGTGGCGCAGGACGATGACCGCCGTCGCGGCAAACGAGCTCGCGCTCGGCGGTCCGTGCGGCACCAGGAACGAATAGGCGAACGCAAGCGGGAATCCGGCGTTGGCCGCGTAGGCGTCCACCACCTGACGATGACGTCCCTTCAGCACTCCCGGCCAGTCCGGCCCGTCGGATGGCGGTGCCGCGGTTTCTGCGCGCACCGGCGTTGCCGCAAACCCCGCGAGCGCGAGTACCATCGCGCCGGCGAAACGGCCGAATAAACCTCGGCGGGGCATCATGTCGGTCATGTCGTGTGTGAGATCGGTCATGTGGTCCTCCATTTTCTGCATCATCTGCGCAAACCATCGGCTAGCGAGAAGGCGGTCAAAACAATAGGGACATCGCCGCTGACAAGCGGGAGCAGTCAAACTATACCATCGTTCAGCCGGCATCGATCAAGGCGCCGTCGCGTTCCTCTGGGGCACCCGCGGCACGACCGACGTGATGCTGTTTGGGCCGCCCGGGGCAGCGGGTACGAGCTTGTGCCGGGGCGTTCGAAGCCCGACGCACGCCGTTGCACGGGTGGCTCTGAGGAAAAGCCCTCAGGCCTGAACGACCCACATTTATCTCGCGTTACCGTCAATCTTCAAAAGCCCTTATAAAATGGACACTTCTCACGGGATCAATGCATTGCGCTTCGGCAAGCTGCCCATTTCCAGTTGATGTATGACGTGCAGCCCAGGATCGAAATGCCCGACCTTGCAGCGTTATAAATCGCGTTTCTCTCGGCATGTTCGGTCCAAGAATATTTTGCGGGGCGCTCGTGTCGCAACGCTACGGCGTCATCGACCCCACGAACAAGACCGTTGAAGCCGGTCGAACAAATCAAGCGATCCGGACCAACGATCACGCACCAGTTGGACCTACATCGTTATAAATTGCTTGTCGGCCTCGGGGAAGCCATGAAAGACTTATGCTTACCGGCTTGTGCGGCACTTATGACTGGACGACACTCGATACACAACGGCCTGTCGCTGATCGCCATTGAGGGCTCCGCTGACGGATTGGACCCAATGCGGACATTTCGACCCTTGGACGTCTTTCTTAAAGGTTCTACGCTGTCCTGATACACAATAGGGGCACGCACCGATGCGGCGACGGTACCTCGTTGCAACAGTTGCTGGCATTGCGGTTTTGCCGCTCGCGGCGCTCGCGCAGCAGGCTGATCCCTCGGTCGCGCCGCAGGTTCACGAGGAAATGTGGGCGATTCCGTCCTCGCCTGTCCCGATGCTCAGCTACTTGATCCGACCTATTGGGGGCGGTCCATTTCCACTGGTCGTGATGAACCATGGAATTTCGCTTGACGCCACTGGACGAAGCTACTTTCCAATAATCGAATTCCGTGACGCCGCACTTTGGTTTGCGCGACAGGGCTACGTGGTGGTCGCACCTGTACGCCCTGGATATGGTGCTACGGCGATCGAAATCCCCGAGCGCGGTCTGTTCGGGGTTTTTTTCTCGGGAGTGGGAAAATGCTCGGATGCTGAGTTTCGTGAAGCGGGTCTTGCCGTCGCGTCGATCGACAAGTGGGTCATCGACTACATGTCAACTCAGTCATTTATCAATCGCAATGAGGTCATCATTGTCGGCCAATCGGGGGGTGGTTGGGGTGCGATTGCGCTAGGCAGCCAAAATCCGGAGCGCGTGCGGGCTATCATCGCGTTTGCAGCCGGTCGCGGAGGTCGTCTCAACGGCAAACCCAACAACAACTGTGCCCCTGATCAGCTGGTCGATGCCGTAGCCGAATTCGGCCGCACGGCGCGCGTTCCAATGTTATGGATCTACACAAGTAACGACAGTTATTTTGGACCTGCTCTGTCAAAGCGGATGGTGGACGCGTTTCGCGCCACAGGCGGCAATGTCGAATATCATCTGTTATCCGATTTCGGTGAGGACGGTCATTTTTTTATAAACTCGGCCGACGCCGTTCAACTCTGGGCGCCTATTGTCAGCGCATTCCTGGCCAAACACCCATGAAAGGAATTATGGACATTGGGCTCCTGGACGCTTCGACAAAGTCAGGCCGGTGTCGATTCCTGGCAGCTGGACCACTTGCCGTGTTCATGGCGACCACAGTGATGAGAGTTGACGCGCAACAACTGGTGCCATTTGGCGACGTACCGGCGACCGAGAATTTTTCTGAGGCAGAGATCACTACTCGGGGTCGAAAGCCAGATCGCCCGCTAACGTACGCGCGGTGGCGCAAGGTGTGTTTCAAGGCAGACCAAGAGGCCTTGTCAAAAATGGTTTGTCGCACGACCATCAACGGTAGATGGGACACGGGTCAGATCGCACTCAGAGTCGACCTGATCGAACGAGAGGGCGATCCCGTCGCTCGTCTGCAGATTTTCGTGGCCCCCGGCTCATTCCTGCAGCCCGGCATCAGATTGACTGTCGACCAAGGCTCGCCCGTTCAAATACCCTATGTTATTTGTCTCACGAATGGTTGCGTAGCCGGAAGTGTGGCCAGTGCCAGCTTCATTCATGACTTGGAAACAGGCCGGATGCTGGCCTTGGAGACCGTTAATTCCAACGTTTTGGGTGTGACCAACTCGGTTCCCCTCAGGGATTTTGCCGAAATTCACCAGGCAGCACCGGCGCAAGTGTTTGAGCAGAGGCTTGAAGGAGATTGGGAGCAATTGGATCGATGAAGTGTGCCATGTTCAAGTTGCCCCGAGCTTCGGCATGTCGTCGGCTTGATCGACCAATCCAACCGACCGAACGTTCACCTGACGCGGCTCGGCTGGATCCGGCTCGAGGTCTGAAAATGACCCCAGAACGGAAATCGGGCGAGTCCTTCCTATGTAAGCTATTTTAGGCCTGTCTAGGGCGTTGGTAAACCAGCGGGGTGCGCACAATGGAAGTCATGCTTCCTCCCAAGGGCCGCGACCTGCGGCTTGATCTGTTTCGCGGGCTGGCGAACTGGGTGATCTTCATCGCCCATATTCCCAACAACGTCGTTGCCTTTTTCGTGCTCGGAACGGGACGTTACGGCTTCAGCGACGGCGCCGATATGTTCGTGTTCATCTCGGGCTACACGCTGGCATTTGTATATGCGCGGATGCTCGTCGAGCGCGGCATGGTGATCACCGCTACGCGGATCATCAAGCGGGCCTGGCAGATCTATGTAGCGCACGTGTTCCTTCTCGTCGTCTATCTCGTGGAGATCGGTTATTTCGGTCAGAAATTCGGCGAGGCCGAACATGCCGCCTCGTTCAATGTCAAGATATTCCTCGATCGGCCGGCCGAGGTCCTCTACGAAGGCCTGATCCTCAAGTTCAAGCCCGTCAACATGGATGTCCTTCCTCTCTTCATCGTGTTGATGCTTGCCAGTCCGCTCATGCTGTGGGGACTCCTGCGCTTTCGAAACGTCACCCTGCTTGCCTCGGTCATTCTTTATCTTGCGGCGCGGCAATTCGGCTGGAATCTTCCCTCGTATCCGGACGGAAACCTGTGGTACTTCAATCCATTCGCCTGGCAGCTGCTGTATGTGTCCGGCGCCTGGCTGGCTGTGGGCGGAGCGGTGGCAATCATGCCGTTCATCCGCTCGCGAGCGGTTCTGTTCTTTAGCGTGATTTATCTGGTGTTCGCTTTCGTGATGGCGATGGCCGGCCGGCATCCGGACATCGCGGCGATATTTCCGCCATGGCTCATCGACACATTCAACCCCAACGACAAGACCAACCTTGCCCCGTATCGTTTCCTCCACTTCATGGTCATTGCATTTCTCGTTATTCGGTTCCTGCCCCGCGATTGGCCGGGTCTGGAGTGGCGCGCCTTCAGGCCCGCCATTCTTTGCGGACAGCAGTCGCTAGAAGTCTTTTGCGTCGGAACCTTCCTGTCGTTCGCAGGACACTTCGTGCTGGTCGAGGTGTCGGACGCGATCTCGATGCAGATCGTCGTCAGTGTGGTCGGCGTCGCCTTGTTGACGCTGCTGGCGTGGTACCGGTCCTGGACGAAAAAGGTCGACAGGGCTCCGAGGCAGGCTGCCCCGCCGAATCCAACTCAACGCGAGGTCGGACTCCCGGCAAGGTAACGAGCCCTTGATGTCTCACCGCTGCATTCGGTCTGCAATATTTTGAACGCCGACTGGCCGACTTGGGTTGGCAAACCGGCGCGCGACTACCAAAGGCGCGGACCTCAGCCAGAGGGCGAGCGATTATTACGAGTGGTCATTAATGCAATGGGCTCTCGCCGCCGCTCCGTGAAGTCGTCGGCGCGTTGTTTTGGCTCGGAGCCGGCGAAGTGACCGCCGTGGCGCATGACGCGATGGAGGCGTTGATCGCAAAGAAAGATGGCCCCGCTTGAAGGAGCCATCGATCCTGCTGCGTCTCTCTGATCACTTGCCCTTGGGATGATGATGATGTGAATGATGATGATGGGGCGGACGATACGCCTGTGCACTTGAAACCGAGAACGCGATGGCGGCGATGGCAGCCAAAACGAGAGCAAAGTTTCGCATGGATTACTCCTGGGCTCGTTTCCTCAGCATCCAAAAGGATGGCGAAAGCGTCCACCCACGTCAATCAGATATTTATGAATGGTCGTTCAGGAAGAGGAATTCACAGTCGGCAACGCGGGTGCGAAAAACAATTGCTGCGGCGCGGTCGCCGCTTCGTGGCACACTTCGAACCTGGCGAGATCGGCCTGGAACTCTCCGCGAAAGCCTGCAGCATGGGATTTGAGGGCGTGGTATCGAAGTCGCCGCGATAGCTACCGTTGTGAAAGCTGGCGTGATGAAGCAATTACGCGAACCGATCGGACCGGCCGGATGACCACTTTGCAGACTTGCTCAGAACGATGCTCCGACCGATTGCTGACCGAGTCCGCTTGTGATCTCATAACGGACTGCGGCAAGACATGTCGCAACGTCT
>CAWEYJ010000012.1:0-167060 GCA_963813165.1 uncultured Pseudomonadota bacterium
TGGTCTCCGGCGAAACGGTCTGCGCCATCGCGATGACCGAACCCGGCACCGGAAGCGACCTTCAGGGCATCCGCACCCGGGCGGTGCGCGAAGGCGACGACTTCGTGATCTCGGGCCAGAAGACCTTCATCTCGAATGGACAGATGTGTGACCTGGTGATCGTCGTCGCCAGGACCACGCCGGAAGGCGGCTCGCGCGGCATGAGCCTCATTCTGGTCGAGACCGACAGGCCGGGCTTTCGCCGCGGCAGAAACCTCGAGAAGCTGGGGCATCTGTCGTCCGACACATCCGAGCTGTTCTTCGACGATGTGCGCGTCCCCGTCACTAACGTCCTGGGAGCGGGCGGCGGCGCGATGGGCGCGCTGATGAGCGAACTGCCGCAGGAGCGGTTGACCATCGCATTGCACTCGATTGCCGCGGCGCAGAAGGCGTTTGATCTCACCAAAGATTATGTGCGTCAGCGCAACGCGTTCGGATCGCCGATCGGCAGTTTTCAGAATACCCGGTTCAAGCTGGCCGATTTGAAGTCCGATCTGGCCGTCGGCTGGGCCTATGTCGATCAGTGCCTTCGTGAGCATGTCAATGGCGAGCTCACCACCTATGCGGCATCCACCGCCAAATTGTGGGTCACGGAAATGCACGGCCGGGTCGTCGATCAATGCCTGCAGTTCTTCGGCGGCTATGGCTTCATGCGTGAATATGAAATCTGCCGCCTGTATGCCGATGCGCGCGTGCTGCGAATTTACGGCGGCACTTCGGAAATCATGCGCGAGCTGATTTCGCGAAATCTTTAGCGTGCTCCACAGAGTCTAACTCAAATAGGCACCAATCGTCATGCCCGGGCTTGTCCAGGCTTGTCCCGGCCACGACGAAAACGAATCGCTTTCAGGTAAGAGCGTTGTTCGACTTGAATGCTCAGTAACTCTTCGGCAGATCGAGCACCTTCTCGGCGATGAAGCTGAGGATCAACTGCTCGGTGACCGGCGCCAGCCGCGCGATCGACACTTCGCGGAACAGCCGCTCGACATGATATTCCTTGGCGTATCCGAAACCACCATGGGTCATGATCGCCTGCCACGCGGCATCGTGGCCGGCACGTGCGCCGAGGAATTTCGCGCTGTTGGCTTCCGCGCCGCAGGGCTTGCCGTGATCGTACAGCCACGCCGCGCGCATCACCATCTGCCATGCCGCTTCGAGATACATCCATTTTTCCGCAAGCGGATGCTGGATGCCCTGATTCTGTCCGATCGGGCGATCGAACACGACGCGCTCACGCGCATATCGGGCCGCGCGGCGAAGCGCATCCTGTCCGATACCCACCGCTTCGGCGCCGACCAGGACACGCTCCGGGTTGAGGCTGTGCAGGATATAGGAGAAACCCTTGCCCTCCTCGCCTATCCGGTCCGAATCCGGGATGAACAGGCCGTCGATGAAAATGGCATTGGAATCGACCGCCTTGCGTCCCATCTTGGGGATCAGCCGGACCTCGATCTTCGATCGGTCGAGATCGGTGTAGAAGATCGTAATGCCGTCGGTCGGCCGCGCACAATCCTCATAGCGGGTGGTGCGGGTCAGCAGCATGATCTTGTTGGCGACCTGCGCCGTCGAGGTCCACACCTTCTGTCCGTGAACGATATAGCCGCCTGAGACCTTTTGCGCGAAGGTCTTGATCCGGGTGGTGTTGAGGCCGGCATCCGGCTCGGTGAACCCGAACGCGCATTGATCTTCGCCCGCCACCAGCCGCGGCACCCAGCGCGCCTTCTGCTCCGGCGTGCCTTTCACGACGATGGGATGCGGCCCGAACAGGTTGATATGAACCGCGGACGCCGCGGCCATGCCGCCGCCATGGCTTGCGACTTCGTGCATCATGATGGCGGCCTCGGTGACGCCGAGGCCGGCACCGCCATATTCCTCCGGCATGGTGATCCCGAGCCAGCCCGCATCCGCCATCGCACGGTGGAATTCGAACGGAAACACGCCGTCGTCATCGCGTCCCAGCCAGTAGTCGTCGCCGAACCGCGTCACGACCGAGCGGACGCCTTCCCGGATCGCGGCATGATCGTCCGAGGGCACAAACTCATTAGCCAGCACTGTACTCATGACTAAACGCCCTCGCCCACGGAAGCCAGCGCACGCCTTGCGGCAATCAAATGGGGCATGTCGTACATCTTGCCGTCGATGCCGATGGTTCCAACGTCCGGGCTCGCGGCAAAGGCCGCTACGACGCGACGCGCATGCGCAAGATCGGCTTCCGATGGCGTGAAGCATGAGTTGATGGTCGCGACCTGATTGGGGTGAATGGCGATGCGGCCGACGAACCCATCACGCCGCGCAATCCTGCAGCTTTCCGCCAGACCGTCCGGATCCCTGAAGTCTCCGTACAGCGTCTCGAGCGGCTGCACCCCCGCAGCGCCAGCCGCGAACAGGCACTGCGCCCGGGCGACCTGATAGGGGAACGTCCACTCGCCGCTCGGTTCCTTGTTGGTGAGCGCGCCAAGCGCCGCGCCGAGATCCTCGGCCCCCCAGGTCATCGCGACAAGCCGTTTGTTGGGTCTCGTATAGCCACTGAAACCGATCATCGCCGCCGGCGTCTCGGTGGCGACGACAAGCAGCTTGACATGCCCCGGCGTCACGCCGCTGGCCACTTCCAGCACGTCGACATAATGCGAAATCAGCTCCACATCCTCGACGCCGTTGACTTTCGGGATCAGAAGGCCGTCGAGACCCGGGCGAACCACCGCCGCGAGATCCGCTAGCGTCAGCCCGGTGCCGAACGGATTGGTCCGCACCAGAAACGACCAGTCGCGCCGTGGCCCGCCCAGCAATTCCTTGACGTGATCGCGCGCGAAGCTCTTGCGTCCTGCTGCTACGGAATCCTCAAGATCGAGGATCAGCGCGTCGGCGCCGCAGCTGGATGCCTTGGTGAATTTGTGCGCGCTGTCGGCGGGCACAAACAGGAGCGAGCGCAGCTTCATGTCGGCCGCCGCATCATCAGCCCGGTGCGGCGGCAATACGCCACCTCTTCGTCGCGCTGATTGAATCCACGATGCTCGAAGGTGACGATCCCCTGGGTCGGGCGCGACTTGCTGTCGCGAACCGCCAGAATTTTCGTCTCCGCCCGCAGGGTGTCGCCGGCAAACACCGGGCGCGGGAATTTGGTCTCCTCGAAACCCAGATTCCCGACCGTGGTCCCCAGCGTGGTGTCCTGCACCGTGAGGCCGATGATCAGACCGAGCGTGAAGATCGAATTCATCAACGGTTTGCCGAACTCGGTCGACTTGGAATATTCGTGGTCGATATGAACCCTAGCCGGATTATAGGTCAGCGCCGAAAACAGGATATTGTCCATGTCGGTCACCGTGCGCCGGATCTCGTGCACGAACGTCTGCCCGACCGAGAATTGTTCGAGGTAAAGTCCCGCCATTGCTGTCTTTCCTTGTTGTTTCCATCCTGGAAACGAAACTATCGCAACGCCGACGAATGGCAATCCGTCAGGATTGCAGGTCAGGCTTTTTCTTCAGCAGGTCCGGCAGTGTCGAGCGATGAAATCCTTCAAACGGAGCCGACCGATCATGGGGCTGCAGCTTCCAGGTGTTGCGCGCATTCGGCGTCCCGCCATCGACGCGGATACATGACCCCGTGATGTAGGCCGCCGCCGGCGACAGCAGAAACAGGATGGCGGCGGATATTTCCGCTTCGGTGCCGAAGCGCTGCAGCGGCACGCCGGCGGTGAAGTCGAGGATCTTGGCCTGCATCTCCGGCGCATAGGTGTCGAAACCGCTGGATATGATTCCGCCCGGCGCGACTGCGTTGACACGCACGCCCGAGGCCGACCATTCACAGGCCGCGGTTTCGGTCAACGTCAGCATGCCGCCCCGCGCAGCCCCCGAATGGGCGAATTCAGGCCAGCCGTGCCAGATATCGGCAATGATGTTGACGATGGCGCCGCCATGGGCCTCCATCCAGCGATTGTAGACTTCGCGCATGAAAATGAAGCCGCCGGTCAGGTTGTTGCGGACCACGGCCTCGAAGCCCCTGGTCGAAATAGTCTTCATCGGCGCGCGAAACTGACCGCCGGCATTATTGACCAGGCCGTCGATCCGGCCGTGCGTGCCAAGCACCGCGTCGATCGCCGCAATGACCATCGCCTCGTCGCGTATGTCGCAGACGTGGCTGGTGACCCGGCCGCCATCCTCCTCGATCTCGGCCTTGACCTCGGCGAGTTTTTCGGCGGTGCGTCCCAGGATCGCGACATTGGCGCCGAGTGCCGCGAGCTCATGCGCGGTGCAGCGTCCGATGCCGCTGCCGCCACCGGTGACGATAATGGTCTGATCCTTGAACAGATCGGGCCGAAAGATCGATTGATAGGGCATCGCGTTCTCCGCGCTGGTCTTCTTGCAGGTGTTTATCCGGTGCGGCAGCGCATGAAACGAAAGCCCGTTCGCCCGCAATTGCGCTGACCGTCGACGGCAAGGGTCTCAACGACAAGCCTCTCGGCGATGTCCCTGTGCTCGGACTTCCGGGTCTTGCCGCCGGCGGCTGAAACCTGCTCCCTCCCGGTTGCCAACACCTGTGCCTCATCCCTCATCATCCCGGTTCGCCGGATATCGTTCGCTAGCATACCTTATATCATAGAACGACTTTCTGCCAACCGGAAAAAGAAAGAGCCGCGCGCGACCTGACAAGGCCCCGCTGCCGCTGCGACGCTGAGGGGTTCCGGTCAGCCGTTGTAACCGACGCGATTTCAATCCCTCGCACAACCTGCTATGTTGTTTCACCAGTCTTGGTTCCCGAGAGCATGCGTCTGTGCGGCAGTACGCCGGTCGAGGGTATGGATGAGGCCGCTATTCGCCAGCATCCTGATTGTGGGCGCCAGCATGCTAACCGGGGCGCCGCTGGCCGCGCGCGATGACGGGCGGTATGCCAACTCGCCGCTCAAATCCTGGTTCGACAGCTTGCGCTCCGGCCGCGGACCGTGTTGTTCCGATGCCGACGGCACCGTCGTCAGCGACGTCGATTGGGAGTCGAAAGACGGTCACTATCGCGTTCGGCTTGAAGGCGAGTGGATCGACGTTCCCGATGACGCCGTGATCACGCAACCGAACCTGGCGGGGCGGACAATGGTCTGGCCGATGCCTCGTGATGACAAGCCACCCTTGATCCGATGCTTCATGCCCGGGCCCATGGGATAGCTTCGCCCAATCTATCGCACCGGCGGACAGGCTTGCCGAGCAGGATCAGCCGGGCCGGCCGCCGGCCTTGTCCAGCTGAAGCTATTTTCCGCGAAATACCGGCTTGCGCTTTTCCCGGAATGCCTTCACGCCCTCTCGCGCATCCGCCGTTCGGGAAACGGCGGCAAGGGTTTGCGCCTCGTCCTCCATCTGGCTTTCCAGCGAGCGGTTCGGCGTCTGCAAAAACAGCCGCTTGATACCACCGAAGGCCTCGGTCGGACCCGACGCCAGTTCGCGCGCGATCCTTTCGGCTTCTTTCAGAACCGCATCGTCGCTGGCAACAACGTCGACCAGGCCGGACGACAATGCCGCGTCGGCATCCATTGTCTCCGACATCAGGAAGAAGCGGCGGGCACGCGAAGGCCCGATGCGCCGCGTCACAGTCGTCGTCGAGCCGCTGTCAGGCGTGAAGCCGATCCTGGCAAATGCCGCCGAAATGCGCGCTGACTTTCCGATCACGATCATGTCGCCCGCGGCCATCAGCGAGACGCTTCCGCCCGCGACGTTGCCCTGCACCGCCATCACCACCGGCGCCCGCATCCGAACCATCCGCACGATCGCGTGATGCAAATCGGAAGTCCAGATCTTGACGGTTCGCGGCAGGTTGTCGCCGCTTGCCGCCAGCGCAATCAAATCGCCGCCGACACTGAACAGTTTCCCGCGTGCCGAGATCAGCACCGCCCTGACGTCGTCGCGTTCGCTCAACTCGGCCATGCAGAGATTGAACTCGCGGCAGAATGCGCCGTCGATGGGATTGCCCCTGTCGGGCTGGTTGAGCACGATATGCGCGAGGCCGTCGGAGATCGTGCATTCAAAGCTCGTGGTCGGTGTAGCCAAACCCATTTTTTCCTCCCGGCTTTCTGATCGCAGGTCGCGAAGGCGTTCAGGCCGATCGGCCGGCTTTTTCCTTGCGCGAGGAAGCCTGGATGGCTTCTCGCGCACGCTGCCATTCTTCCTTCGAAAGTTTCGAAAGTCCGGCGAAGGTACTGGGCGCTGCCAGATGGTGCCCGCCGTCGATGCTGATGGTGTCGCCGGTGATGTAACCGCAGCCATCCGACATCAAAAAAATCATCAAATGACGCAACTCGTCCATTTTCCCGAAGCGCCGCAGCGGCACGTCGGCGGTCTGCGTCGGGCCTATCGCGGTTTCCGCGAGCGGATTGAGCTTCTCCCATGCGCTATCGGTCGGAAACGGCCCCGGCGCGATCGCGTTGACGCGAATTCCGTAAGGACCCCATTCCACGGCCAGCGACATCGTCATCGCATGGACGGCCGCCTTCGCCATCGCCGCCGGCACGACATAGGCCGAGCCGGTCCACACCCATGTGACGAGGTTACTCACGATCGCGCCTGGAAGACCGTCGGCGATCCAGCGCTTGCCGCACGCCTGCGCGGCGTAGAACGACCCGTCCATCACCGTGGAGCGGATCGCTTCGTAGCCTCGGGGAGATAATGTCTCGGTCGGAGCCAGAAAATTCGCGCCGGCATTGTTGACGAGACCGGTGAGCGGCCCGGTTGCCCAGATCGCCGACATCATCGCATCGATGCTTTCGGAATCGCGGACATTGGCGACGAAGGCGTCAGCCCGGCCGCCCGATCGCGTCCGGATCTCGCCGACCGCCTGATCGAGCACATCCTGCCTGCGGCCACAGATGAAAACATGTGCGCCGTGTGCGGCAAACCCCACCGACATTTCCTTGCCGAGGCCGGTTCCGCCCCCGGTCACCAGAATACGCTTTCCGTCAAGCACGTCGCGGGTAAACACGGGCGGGGATCCTCATCGGTGACGGGGTGGCAATCAGAAACTAATACGCTACCGTACTTAATTTGTAAACTGGCCCTCCCCGGCATCGACCTTTTAAGATACGCTGGCGTATGATATGGCTGCGCTGCAGTTCGTCTCCGGCGGATGCCGACGGCATCGCCGTTCCGAAAAATTGCCATCCGCGAAAGAAGGGTCTCGATGATCGATCGGCCAGACTGGTATCTCCGCCTGGGATATCTCATCCACGATGTTTCGCGGTTGCGGCGAATGATGTTCGACAGGGAGCTCGCGCCGCTGGGAATTACGCGGTCGCAGTGGTGGGTGCTGGCATTCATTTCGCGCAAGGACGGGCTGCCGCAAACCCAGCTCGCCAACGAACTCGACGTCGGCAAGGTCGCCCTGGGCGCGCTGATCGACCGGCTGGAAACCTCGGGCTTCGTCGTCCGGCAGGCCGATCCGGTCGACCGCCGCGTCAAGCGCGTCTACCTTACCAAGCAGGCGCGCGGGTTTCTGGAAAAGCTCCGCAAGGAGACCGACAAATTCAACGCCAAGATCGTGACCGGCATCCAGCGAAACCAGCTGGAGATCACATCGGATGCGCTGCTTGCGATGAAGCGCAACCTGCTGGCGATGTCGGGGGAAACCATTTCGGAAGATAGCGGGACTACCGATACCGCAAAGCCGGCAAAGCGGCACAAGAGAAAGCCTGCGGAACAGCGTCACGTCAGCGGCGGCTGATTTCTGGGCGACAGAACCCGGCGGCAGAGCCTGCCGCCGACGCGCGGCGACAATCGACGGCACGCCGATCATTTGCCCCAATGCCCAAACCCGATCCGGACCAGCACGGCCGCCACAAAAATCCAGATCGTGATGATGACGATCGCCGCAATCTTGCCGGGTGGACGTTGTCCGGCCTCGATCGCCCTGACGCGATACTCCGCCATTACTTCCGTCGGCATCAACGACACGACCAGCCAAATGCCGAGCGGCACGATGATCAAATCGTCCGCGTATCCAATCACCGGAATGAAGTCCGGAATGAGATCGATCGGCGACAGCGCATATCCCGCAACGGCGATCGCGAGAACCCTGGCGTACCAGGGCACGCGGGGATCTCGGGCGGCGAGATAGACGGCGTGAACGTCACGTATCAGCCTGCGCGCCCAGATTTTCAGGATGCGGAGCATAGCCCGGCCATGATGCCAGGATCGCCGAGACGATCCTCCTCGTCGAAGCCTCAAAGCATCGTCACTGAAGCTTGCACTTGGTTTCGGGACGATCGAGACCGAGCGTATCAAGCGTCGACGATTGATGGAGGAATCCCTCCTGTGGAGACACCGACACGGTGTTGCGGCCGTCGAACAGCAGGATTGGCTGTCGCAGCTGCAAATTCCAGTCGCGAATAGTCAACTTTTGACCCTTGAAGGCCGCAACCGAGAACTCCGGGCTCTTGATGTAGGCCTGCATCTTGCCGGCGTCGCTGGAATTGGTTCGGGCCGCCGTCTCACCGATCATGCGAACAGCGGTCCAGACCTGCATGTCGCTGGCCGTCATTGAACGCTGGAATGCCTTGGTAAAACGGTTTTGCAACTGTACGGCGCCCCATTGATCGAACGCCGCATTCCAGGTGGTGGGAACAAGTCCCGCCGAGCCAACCACCGGACGCGCATCCCAGGTCCGATAGGGCAGATAGCCGGCAAAAACCTCGCTTTCGTCCGCCGCCACGAGCACATCGTGCTCGGGTGCGCCTTGGGTCGCCACCGGCATCTGCCGCTGAATCTCGGTGACGCCGCTGTCGGTGCGCCGCGCGCCGCCGTTGTCCTTGAATTCGCGCTGCTCAACGATCTTGGCGCCGAACCGCGTCGCGGCATGGCGCAAGGCTTCGGCGAACAGCGCGTCCTTTTCGTGCGAGCCGACCAGCAGCATCCACCTGCCCCATTTTTTCCAGACCAGGTATTGCGCAAGCGCGTCGGCGAGCATCGAGCGCGTCGGCGCGACATGAATGACGTTGGCGCGACAATCCTGCTCGCGCAGCCGTTCGTCAAATGCCGATGCGTTTATCAGCATCTCGCCGCGAGCCTTGCCGGCGTCCGCAGTTTTGAGCAGCCGGTCAGCATCAAGGCTCGTGACGATGAACGACGCGCCCTGGTCGGCGAGCGCATTCATGGCCGCGACCGGATCGTCGCCCTCGCCCAGCAACGTCTCGACGAGGGTATAATGCTGATTGAGGAAGCGCCCGGTGGTATTATTGTCTTCGATCGCCAATTGAGCGCCGGCGAGACCGTCATTGGCGGCCGGTACGTCGATCAGCGATATCCTGATTCTCGATGGTGCCTGGCGAAGGTAGCCGATCTTGATTTCCAGCGGCTGATCGGACAAGCCCGCTCCGCTCGAGGCGATCAGTGCGCAGACACCAAGCAGAAGCCGCAGCAATCACACCTCCCATGACATGTTCAGACACGCTGCATAGACTGAATTGCACCGCAACATATCGCCCGATGCCGTCCGGTCCAGCCGCTTCGGCAGTCGATGCCGGACTTTCGGTCTGTTTTCCGTTAACTCCAGGGTACTCGATCTATTGTCTAGCACAAGGAAGCACGAAATCGCCGGCTGAACGTCACACCCCTACGATTGTCTAATTCAACAATTGGCGTTACGCCGGGTCCTGAAACGAGCTCGGGGTTCAATCCTGTGCTGATATGACGCCATATTCTTGTTCCAACGATGGAACGGGCTTTATTGTTCAAATCCAATCCGCTTGAACTGGACCTGACACATGTTCGATATGCGCCGGATCATAGCACTCGGCCTCTCTCTGGTCGGCTTCCTGCTCTCGTTTGATTCCGCCTCTGCCTTCCGCGCCTATGTTTCCAACGAAAAGGGCAATTCGGTCTCGGTGATCGACACCGACAAGATGGAGGTGATCGCGACCGTCAAGACCGGGCAACGACCGCGCGGCATCGAAGTTTCCCGAGACGGCAAGTTCGTCTATGTCGCCGTCGGCGACGACGACACGGTCCAGATCATTGACACCAAGAGCCTGAGCATCGTTGGAGAATTGCCGTCAGGTCCAGACCCCGAACAATTCGCACTCAATTCGGCGGGAAAGTCGCTCTACGTCGCCAACGAAAATGACGCGATGGTGACCGTCATCGACCTGGAGAAGCGCGCCGCCGTCGGCGAGGTGTCGGTGGGCGTCGAGCCCGAGGGCCTGGCGGTCAGTCCCGATGCCAAGATCCTGGTCTGCACGTCCGAGACGACGAGCATGGTGCATTTCATCGATACGACGAGCCGTGAGATCGTGGCCAATCTGCTGGTCGGCTCTCGCCCACGCTTTTCCGCGTTCAAATCCGACGGATCGGAGTTGTGGGTCACTTCCGAAATCGGCGGGGCTCTTGCGATTATCGATCCGGCAACGCGGCAGCTCAAGCAAACCGTCAGATTCGAGATTCCGGGACTTCGGTCCGAAGCGATTCAGCCCGTCGGCATCAATATCACCAAGGATGGCAAGCTTGGCTTCGTCGATCTCGGGCCCGCCAATCGCGTGGCGGTGGTTGACGGCGTCACTCACGCCGTCCTGAAATACCTGCTGGTCGGCCAAAGAGTTTGGCACGGCTCGTTTTCACCGGACGAGAAATATCTGCTGGTCGCCAATGGGGTCTCGAATGACGTCTCGGTCATCGATGTCGCTGCCTTGCGGGTCGTCAAATCCATTCAGGTCGGAGAACTGCCCTGGGGTGTCGCCTTCGGTCCCAATTGAAGGCGACAGCGCCGATGTTCGCCTTGAACCGGCAACGAATGTGACCGCAACAGCGCTGCGCTTGCCGCGCGCTCGCCGCAAGAACCGTCAAATTTTACGCTTTTCACTGCCGGGATAGTCGCAGGTCCATTTCTTTGTAACCCATGCAGGATGCTGGCCGATCCACTGGGCGATATAGGGCTGCGCAGCCATCATGCATTGTTTGAGCGAACCATCCCAGGCGAACTGGAGATATTTCTCCTCGCAATTATTGGGATTGGCGATGGCACAGACGGTCAGGATGATTTCAATCAATCTGTCCTCCATTCAAAAATATGCCTCAGGCATATTACGTCAAATTCATCCCTCCGTTTCAAATTTCGACAGGAATTATACCGTTGCCCCCATTCGAAATCGCTATGAGTGCACCGTCAGCCGTGGAACCTGGTGCGCGCGCGCGTTGCCAAATATTTATCGGCCGGTTCAAACAGTTGCCGCATTGCAACCTGTCGCGCGCAAGAACATCCATCGACGGACCCGTGAAATCGGCAACCTTGACTTTGGAGGGCAGCGTGTAATGTTTCAAAAATACGGGACAACTTGGCTGGATTTTGCGGGAGATTTGGCCTTCGCAGCTTGTGCTGCGGATGCGTGAACGCGTGAGTTCGCAGCAACCGAACAGATGGTTTTCGGAAGAGCCACGCGTTCCGGACTCAACAAAAAACAATGGCGGTGAGACGCCAGATGAAGTCCAACGGACGCCGGAGCCTTTAAATCATGACACTCGAAACAATTTCTCTCAATCGATCGCATGAAGGCGTGCAAGGCGTTTACAAACACGCCAGCCGTGAGACCCGGACGGCCATGACCTTTTCGGTCTATGTCCCACCGCATCAAGCCGACGCGAAGCTCCCGGTGATCTGGTATCTTTCCGGACTGACTTGCACGCATGCCAACGTCACCGAGAAAGGTGAATTTCGCAAGGCCTGCGCGGAACTGGGCCTGATCTTGGTCGCGCCTGACACCAGCCCGCGTGGCGAAGGTGTGCCCGGTGATCCCGCCGGCGCCTACGATTTCGGGCTTGGCGCCGGCTTCTATGTCGACGCCACCGAGGCGCCATTTGCGAATAATTACCGAATGTGGAGTTATGTGACGGAAGAACTCCCCGAATTGATCGCCGGGCACTTTCCGGTTGATCCCAAACGGCAATCAATCCTTGGGCATTCGATGGGTGGGCATGGCGCCCTTACCATTGCGCTGCGGCATCCTGCGCGCTACCGCGCTGCCAGCGCCTTTTCGCCGATCGTCGCACCGTCACAGGTGCCGTGGGGGATCAAGGCATTGGGCGGATATCTCGGCGACGACCGCGACCCCTGGCGCAAGCATGATGCTGTCGCCCTGATCGAGGATGGCGCGCGGTTCGCCGATTTTCTCGTCGACTATGGCGATGCCGATCAATTCCTGGCCGAACAACTTCGCCCTGACCTGCTGGAGCACGCCTGCAGGCAGGCGGCAATCCCGCTTACCCTTCGCCGCCAGGCCGGCTATGACCATAGCTATTACTTCGTATCGACCTTCATGGAAGATCACATGCGCTGGCACGCCGCGCGATTGAGATCCTGAGGCACTCCTCCCCCGTCAAACGCAGCAATTTCGACGCTGCGCAGTCGTCCGGTGTTGCCACTTCGTGCCTGCGTCTTTTAGGCGGACGGACGCGCCCAAGGCGGGATTGCGACGAGGGCCGCGGATTGATAGTAACAATTGCGCCAACCAACCAATGGCATCAGCCGAACACCGCATCAAGCGGGATCGCCTCGGAAACAGAGGATGGAGCCGCAACATTCCGGGGAGCAGCAAGCAATGGCCAAGGCGGCGACTCTGATAGCTTTTATTCTGGTATTCATTCCGATAAGCGCGTCGGCAAAAGATACCCAGTTCTGGAACCTGACGGCCAATACGATTACGTCGTTGCAATTTTCACCGACCGGCAAGAACGAGTGGGGCCGGAACCAGGCCGACAACGACAAGGATCATACGGTCGATCATGACGAACGCCTGAAGATTACCGATACGGCTTCTGGCACTTACGACGTGAAGATTGTCGACAAGAGCGGACGGACCTGCGTTGTCCCGAACATTCAGGTCAAGGCAGGATCGATCTTTTCGATCGAGGAGAAAAGTCTGAAGGACTGCACCAAATAGAAGCGGTCAATATGGACGTTCGCGGGACCCAACCGTCGCGCCGGCTCACGCTCAAAAATTTACCCCGAACTGGAGGCGAGCCTGTCGGCGTTCGAAATTTACCAGATCGAGCGAACCGGCGACGGTCGTTGCCTGGCCCGCAACCTGGGCGCTCCACGCGGCTGCGATCCACGCTCGTTCGGAAAGCTTGAAATAGATCGTCGGCCCAATGAAAAAGCCTTGTCCGGCGAGCACGTCCAGCCCAAATCCATCGTACTGGCGCAGATAGCGCGCTTCGCCGCCGACAAAAATCCCCGATTTAACCTGCGCCATCACGCCAAACGCGACGCCGGCCATGGATTGCTGCGACCAGGTGCCAGTCAGCTTCGAACGCTCGGTTTCGGGCTGATAGAGCAGGTTGAAGGCCGCAACGACACGCTCGGGGATGATCTCCCAGTCGGCGGCGGCGACGAAGTCGCTGCCGTATTGGCTGACGGGTTCACCGGTGATGTCATCGGCCCGCCCCCAATGGGGCTCGGCGCCGATTGCAAAGCCGAACGGCGCCGTCGCACGATCGAGTATCCTGTAGCGGATGTCGGCAGACAGGCCTCCAAATGCGGTATAGCGCTGATCGGCGAACCCGCTGACGCCGGCAACGTCATAGGAAACGACCGCTGCGGTAAGTTCGGTCCGGAGATTTGACATCGGAACGAATTCCGCAGACATCGTGCTGGAAGCCGCGTCGAATGTTCCGGCTTGCTTCGCAAATCGGCCAGTTACGGACCCCTCTATCTCTCTTTCTCCGACGTCGCCGGTATCGCTTCCTATGGTGAAACCGAACAGATGTTCAGTCTCGATTGGTTCGGTGTGGCCATCGGTCGGAATGAGCGCAAGTACGAACAACAGACATGATTTAACCGTGCGGCTCCGCCATGACGACAAACGAACGGGAAATATGAGGCGCTCGTTCAATCTGGCAATTCCGTTAATCCGAATCATGTTTTCGCAGCGCAATATAGGTGCCGACCCGTCGTGAGCACCCTTCGGCACTGTATCTGGAAATTCGCGCGCAGGCATGAGCTCCATGCCATAAAGGCCCGAAACTGGTCCTCCCGACGGTAGTTGATATTACGGGCCTCCGCTAACATTGCCATCATCGAAAGCTGCGAATGACGGTGGCCCTTCACGGGTCGGTGCTTGATCATCGACATCATACCAAGCCCTAGCTTGACCAAGGCTGCTGATTTTGCAAACGTTGGTTCGCGATCGGAGCGGCGCGAATTGGCTGCTGTGATTCATTGGGCGCTCAAATCACGGATAGGCCAGTGACAAATCTTAAGGTTTACATTTTCGCTGCCTTCGCGCTTGCGGGCATGGCGGGCGCCGCGGGCGCTCAGGATGCTGCCCTTGGCGAGAAGGTATTTCTCAAATGCAGGGCTTGCCACCAAATCGGCGAGGGAGCCAAGAACGCCGTCGGGCCGGTGCTCAACGGCATCGTCGGCCGCAAGGCCGGCACGTATTCTGACTACTCCTACAGCGAAGCCAACAAGAATTCCGGCATCACCTGGGACGAGGCGACCTTGAAGGAATATCTGAAAAATCCCCGCGCCAAGGTTCCCGGCACCAAGATGATTTTCCCCGGTTTGCCAAAGGATGAGGACATCGACAATGTCATCGCCTATCTCAAACAGTTTGGGGCCGACGGCAAAAAATCCTGAGCAATTGCGACGAGAGCCGTTGACGACGGCTCGGTTGCGTACCCTGCTCCGATCGAGCGCGCTGCTGGCGGCTTTGATCGTCGCTGCGACGTCGCATGCGAAGGCTGACGACCTCAATGATTATCCGACCTCGGCGCGCGCAGACTATGTCTTCGGGTGCATGAAGGCCAACGGCGAAACACAGGAGCTTCTGCAAAAATGCTCGTGCTCGATCGACGTGATTGCGTCGATTATTCCTTACGACCACTACGTGGCCGCCGAGACAATTATCTCGATGTCCCAGGTTACAGGGCCGGTTGGTTCTGAATTTCGATCGACCGAGCCGGCCAAGCTTGCATTGCAGGAATTCCGCCGGGCACAAGCGGAAGCAGAAATTCGCTGCTTTTGAACCGAATTCGTCGATCGCCGTCCGCTATAGCATCGATTTCTCGATCAACCACTCGTCCTTGAACCGGTCTTTGCTGGTGTCGGTTGCTTCGGCGCGAAAGTTAGCGGCGCCGTTGGGCTTATAGTTAAAGCGGATATTCGGATCTTCGGATATTGCAATCCCGCCATCCATCGCTACCACAAGATCGTCGCCCTGCCAGATCTTCAGGTTCTCGATAAAAAACGGCGGCACGTAAAGCCGCGTCAACTGGTCCATCTGCAGGCCGGAATTCTGGGGGTGGCGCAGCATGATCTGGGCCTCGGGCAGCGCGTCGGCCTCCGGATGGAAGGTGCGGAATTTCATTTGACCGAGCATCGACTTGGTGGCGTCGGCGTTCGCCGCCGCCGGCGCGGAGCAGCCGCCGGAGGCTTTCACGTAAGCCTTGACGCCATAGAGCTGGCCGTCGCTGAGTTCGGCAACGACGCGCACATAGGAATAGGTATCGACCCGGACGCGTGTAGAAATCGATGTCACGCCGGAATGCGGGCCGATCGTGAACGTTGCGGCGACAGGCGCTGGATTCTCGTCGATGACAAGCGTCAGCGATTGAAGCGTGCGCTTGTCGCCGGCGGTGAAGTTGACGCGCATGCCGATCGGAACGACGGCGGCGTCTTCGGCACGCCGAGGCGCATCAAGGATCACGAGGCCGGCGCCGTCGAGGATCGGATGATCTTTGAAGATATCGCCCTTGATGTTGTTCCAGGTTTCTTCCGAGGGTTGCTCCGATCCGGCAGCGGCCGACTGGGCGCGCGCCGACGGCGATCCCGCAAAACAAACCGTCGCGATCAGGACAGGGGCGATCACTCTGGAGAAAATCGACATCGTCGAATTCCTTTTCCATCATGAAACAGCGGCAAGTCTATATGAATTGCCAGCCACCGACAAGCCGCGCCGGGGCCAGAGCAGGGCTCACTCCCACTCAAGCTCGCCGAATGCCGCGATGACATTGCGCGAGCTGTATTCGTCGAACAATTTCCATCGTGACCGCTCGCTTCGCCCGGCCTCCCTTGCCGCTTTGGTAAGGGGTATCCCCTGAGCAATAAGGCTGCGCACTTCGCTGGCAAGACTCTCGAGATAGTGTCGCTCGTCGTCGACGGCGCCCCGCCAATCGGTTGGGACCGGACCATGCCCGGGCACAACGCGTTCGGCGGCCAGGCGCTGGAGTTCCTCGAGGTCAGCGAGAAAGCCGATAATGCTGCCATCAATGACCGGCAGATGCCCGACGAACAGGAGATCGCCCGCAAACAGGGTTGAAGTTGTGCTGTCGAACACCGTCAAGTCATTGTCAGTATGCCCGGGCCCCCAGGCCTTCAACGTCAATATTCGCCGGCCGAGATCGATCTGCAATTCATCGTCGACGAGGAGCGTCGGCGGAATAATCTTCACTTCATCGATCAGCGCATCGCCGAGCACCGCACGAAAGGCCTTCAGGTAATAATCACCTCGCGCCGTCATCGCGCGGGGCAAATTCCTGTGTCCGACAAAAATGGTTCCATCCTGCGCGAACGCCGCATTGCCAAATGTGTGGTCGGGATGCATGTGCGTATTGATGACATAGCGAATCGGCTTTGACGTCACGCCGCGGATCGCGGCCAGCAGGCGCGCTCCCTCGCGGGCGCTGCCACCGGAATCAATGACGGCAACCGCATCGTCGCCGACGACAAATCCGACATTGGCCGCATCACCCTGATTGGCCTCGGTCATCAATTCGATGTTACCGATATGGACATAGACGCCGGGCGCGACCTCGGAGATGGCGAACGGCGCGAGCGCTTTTTGCTCCTGCGCACGGCTGGCGTCGGAAAATAGCATCAAAGCGAAGAAAATTAGCATCAGAGCGAAGATCGTCCCAAGCACCAGGCCTGCGAGGTACAACGCCCATCCTGCAAATTCATCAGAACCCGCGTGGCAGACAACTGGGCGAGATAACGGGCTACCAAAAAATGCTAATTTGCCCATCCCGATTTACCCATCAGTGTCTGGCTGAGCCGTTCGAAGCCGCGAGGTTGGGAACGAATTGACCACTCTAATGTTGACTTCGCCGATCGAAGGTCCCCTCGACGTTGCAGTGCGACAGTCAGGAAATCATTAACTTGCTTATGCAGGGAGAGTTACCTAATCTTTTTCTGCTTTAGTCTTCATGAGCCACGGTAATAGGGAGCCCGTTGTTTCGAAGATCTAAGGCAGGCACTGTTCGCTCCACTCTAGGAGTTCACGGGTTATGACGCGAGTCATAAGCTGTGACGCGTTATAGGCTTTGACGCGGTGCCGAAACAATTCATCCAAAAGAGGGCGAATGACGTCCCGTGGAGAAGGTGTGTCCAAGGAGCGCCAGCTGCCCCTCTTGGCGAATATCCCAGGGAGGAAGCGAATGAATAAGCTTTTAATCATTACGACCTCGATCTTCGGCCTGATGGCCACGCAAGGTTTTTCTGCGCGTGCTGATGAGGCGTTGGATAAGCTGGCGAAGGATCCGAAGCAATGGGTCATGCAGCAGGGCGACGACGCCAACACGCGTTACTCGAAGCTCAATCAGATCAACGCGTCCAACGTCAGGAAGCTGCAGGTCGCCTGGACATTCTCGACCGGCGTGCTGCGTGGCCACGAAGGCGGCCCGCTGGTGGTTGGCGATACCATGTACGTTCATACGCCGTTTCCAAATACGGTCTATGCGCTCGACCTCAACCATGAAGGCAAGATCATCTGGAAGTATGAGCCCAGGCAGGATCCCAACGTGATCCCGATCATGTGCTGCGACACCGTCAATCGAGGGGTCGCCTATGCGGACGGCAAGATATTCCTGCACCAGGCCGACACGACGCTGGTCGCGCTCGACGCCAAGACCGGAGCCAAGATCTGGTCGGTGATGGATGGCGAGGCCGGCAAGGGCCAATCCGGCACCGACGCTCCGTTTGTGTACAAGGACAAGGTTCTGGTGGGCGTTTCCGGCGGCGAGTTCGGCGTTCGCGGCTGGGTCAGCGCCTACAACATCAAGGACGGCAAGCTGGCCTGGCGCGGCTATTCGGAAGGACCGGACGCCGACACCCTGATCGACCCCGAGAAGACGACCTCGCTCGGCAAGCCGGTCGGGCCCAATTCGTCGACCTCGACCTGGGAAGGCGATCAATGGAAGATCGGCGGCGGCGCCACTTGGGGCTGGTATTCCTACGATCCCGAGTTGAACCTCGTCTATTACGGTTCCGGCAATCCCTCGACCTGGAACCCGGTGCAGCGCCCCGGCGACAATCGCTGGTCGATGTCGATATGGGCGCGTGACCTCGATACCGGCAAGGTCAAATGGATCTACCAGATGACCCCGCATGACGAATGGGACTACGACGGCGTCAACGAGATGATCCTGACCGATCAGAGCATTGGCGGCACAGCGCGGAAGCTGCTCACCCATTTCGACCGCAACGGCTTCGGCTACACGCTGGATCGCGCCACCGGCGAATTGCTGGTCGCCGAAAAGTACGATCCGGTGGTGAACTGGGCCAGCAAGGTTGACATGGACAAGTCGTCCAAGACCTACGGCCGTCCGCTGGTGGTCGACGCCTATTCGACCCAGCACGGCGGCGAAGACCATAACTCGAAGGGTATCTGCCCGGCGGCACTCGGCACCAAGGACGAACAACCGGCGGCCTATAGCCCGGAGACGCAGCTGTTCTATGTGCCGACCAACCATGTCTGCATGGACTATGAGCCCTACAAGGTCGCCTACACGGCCGGTCAGGCTTATGTCGGTGCGGCGGTGGCGATGTATCCGCCCAAGGGCGATGCCAATATGGGCAATTTCATTGCCTGGGACGGCAAGACCGGCAAGATCGTGTGGTCCGACAAGGAGCAGTTCTCGGCCTGGGGTGGCGCATTGGCCACCGCCGGCGGGGTGGTGTTCTACGGCACGCTGGAAGGCTATCTGAAGGCGGTCGACGCCAAGACGGGGAAGGAACTCTACAAGTTCAAGACCCCGTCCGGCATCATCGGCAACGTGATGACCTATGAACACGGCGGCAAGCAATATGTGGCCGTGCTCTCAGGGGTCGGCGGCTGGGCGGGCATCGGTCTTGCGGCCGGTCTGCTGCAGCCTGAGAACGCCGCCGCCTGGCATGGCGCGGTCGATCAGGGCAAGTTGCCGACCAAGGAGAAGACGGTCGATACCGCGGGCCTCGGCGCTGTCGGTGGCTATGCCGGTCTGGCGTCCTACACCTCGCTGGGCGGGACGTTGACGGTTTTCGCCCTGCCAAGCGAATAGGTCGCGACGTCACGGAGAGATGATCCTGGATCGGCGCGCCGCTATCCTGCTGCGCGCCGATTGTTGTCTGACCCGGCCCGTGCCCAAGGACGCTGACGTGAAACTCAATCACTGGAAATTCGTGGCTGTACTCCTGGCGGTTGCCCTTGCCGGCGCAACCGCACGGGCGGACGGATCGGGCAATCCGGCCGTCGCTTCATCCGACGACGGCAAGTATGCCGACAAGGACGGCAATCCGACCTACAAGATCAGTGAGGATGGCACCGTCGACTGGTACACCTTCTCCGGCTTTCGGCGCTATCATTCCGACTGCCATGTCTGCCACGGCCCCAATGGCGAGGGATCGAGCTATGCGCCGGCCCTGGCCAATTCACTGAAGACGCTGAGCTACACCGACTTCAACAACATCGTCACCAATGGCCGCAAAAACGTTGACGCCGCCAACGACAAGGTGATGCCGTCATTCGCCTCGAACGTGAATGTGATGTGCTACCTCGACGACATCTACGTCTATTTGCGCGCGCGCGCCAACGACGCCATTCCCGGCGGTCGTCCACCCAAACACGAAGACAAGCCCGAGGCCGCCAAGGCCGCCGAGGCCAGTTGCACGGGGATCAAATGACTTTAGAGCGTACCGAAAAACCAGCGAAGCCGGTCCTTCATATTTCGAGGCGGACGGCGATGATCATGCCAACCCTGGCAGGCGTTCTGGCCTTCGGGTTTGTCGCCTTGCAACCGGTCGCGGCCAGCGCCCAGGCGAACAGCGAAGCCGGTTCGCTCGAGCTTGTCGATCCCAACGTCTTCCGCGCTTGTGGCGATCCGCGCAACCTGCCGTTCTCCAACGACAAGGGCGAGGGATTTGAAAACAAGCTCGCCGAATTGTTCGCCGCCAAGCTCGGCAAGAAACTCAGCTACACCTACTTTCCGCAGGCAACCGGTTTTGTCCGGATGACGCTCGGCTCGTTCCGGTGCGACATCATCATGGGATTTCCCCAAGGCGACGATCAAGCGCAAGTGACTATCCCATATTACCGGACGACCTATGCGCTGGTCGTCAAGCGTGGCAGCGGTCTTGAGGATGTCGCCACGATCAGTGATCCAAAGCTGAAAGACAAGCGGATTGGAATTGTGGCAAAGACGCCGCCGAGCACGAACATGGCGATCAACGGCCTTTTAGCGCATGCCAAGTCCTACCCGCTTTTCATCGACACCCGGGCGGATTCATCGGCGCAGGCGATGATGGATGATCTCGCCAAGGGCGATATTGATTGCGGCATATTATGGGGTCCGATGGCGGGCTATTACGCCAGCCAGGCGACCCCACCCCTGGTCGTCGTGCCGCTGACCAAGGAAACGACCGGCCCGCAAATGACCTATCGTATCGGCATGGCGGTGCGTGCTGCGGACCAGGAGTGGAAGCGTACGCTCAACCGACTCATCATGGAAAACCAAACCGAGATCAACAAGCTCCTGATCAGCTACAACATCCCGATCCTTGACGAGACCAACATGCCGATCACCGCCGAGACGGTTTCGAAACGGCCATGATCGGGACCGCCATCCGTTGTGCCTTCGTCGTGATCGTCGCTACCGTCGCCGAGGCTGGGGCGGCCGAGGTGCCGGAGCCGGATGGCTATCGCCTCGAAAATTATCGAGCGCCGACGCCGGCTACATTGCATGGCGTCAAGGTCGTCGGGACGGACGAGGCAGAAACGATCTGGCGCAGTCATTCGGCTTCCTTTGTCGATGTGCTGCCGAGAGCTCCACGACCACGGAATCTGCCCGAGGGAACCCTTTGGCACGACAAACCGCGAGCCGATATCCCCGGCAGCATCTGGCTGCCCGACACTGGATATGGCGAACTCGCGCCCAGCACGGCCGGCTATTTCGCCAAAGGGCTGGAGAAGGCAACGCATGGCGATCACGCCAGAATTCTCGTTTTATATTGTCTGGCGGATTGCTGGATGTCGTGGAACGCGGCCAAGCGTGCCCTCTCTCTCGGCTATTCGAATGTCGCCTGGTATCGCGAGGGCACCGATGGCTGGAGCGGCGCCGGCCTTCCTCTGGAAGAGACCACGCCAGAACCGCGTCCAGGCGAATAGCCAAGGGTCACGGCTAGCGAGCCGTTCGAGGAATCTCTATTTCGCCGGCGTGTCGGCGTTCAAGACGTCCTGGATCGCGCTGCCCAAATCAAACAACCGCTTCTCGATGAGAACCGGCACATCGCATACGTATGAGGTCGATTTCCGCCGATCCTCGAAAATGCGCGTCTGCCACGAAAGGCGATTGGCAAGTTCATCGCTTTGCGCTTGATCGGCATTCGGCTTGTCCTGCAGTTCCCGCATCTGCTGGGTTTCACCGCGTATTTGCTCGGCCATGGCCTTCTGCTTGCGAGAGAAGCGCTCGATCCCGTTCATCACCTCGTCGCGCTGCGCGTTGAGCCTGGAATACAACGCCGCGAAAAGCGATTTTGCCTTTTGCTGTTTTTCATCGTTGGTTCCGACGACAAAGTCCGCGATCAGTTTTCGCGCATCCTCCATCGGGGTGCGGCGGGCGGCCAGACGTGAGACCAACTCTGCCAGCTTGGGGTCGGTGGGTTCCGTCTTGTCAAGACCCTCGATCGACGGGCCTGTCCAGACGCTTGCGATCGAAATCCCCGGCACTTTCAACTGCTGGCAAGGCCAGTCCGGATAGCGCGGATCAAGCGCGAAGGCCGGCTGCGCCAGGCACGCGGCCAGTGCAACCACGACGCAGAAAGCGGAATTGCCGGTCGAAAGAGCCACGTTGAACCTCCCTGCAAGCCCGCAACCGCTTTCTCGCATCGCAGCCTGCGGACCCACGCCTCAAACAGGCTTGACGACGCCGCGCCGGCGAGCAAACGTCTCAAAGCGTAACGGAAATCCGCTACGCACCGCAAATCAAATCCAGGCCCATGCGGCGTGACCTCAAGCCGTCGTTGCAAGCCCTCCATCGACCGGAATGACGGCACCGCAAACAAAGGCGCTCGCCTTCGATGCGAGATAGATCGCAATGCCTGCCAGATCGTCGGGATTTCCCATCCGCTTCATCGGCGCATCTTCGACCACCGCAGTGGAGCCTTTCTCGTCGATCGCGGCAGTCATCTTGGACGGGAAGTAGCCTGGCGCAATCGCGTTGACCGCAATGTGCTTGGGTGCGAGAAACTTCGCCATAATGCGCGTCAGGTGATTTACCCCTGCCTTCGACGCGGCATACGAATAGGCCTCAAGATGAGAGGTCCTGATGCCTTCGATCGACCCGATATTGATCACCCGCGCGTAGGATTCCGCGGACCCCGCCGCCTCCAGCAGAGGGAGCAGGCGCTGGGTCAGGAAGAAAACCGATTTGACGTTCAGGTCCATGACCTTGTCCCAGCCGTTTTCCGGAAACTCGTGGAAGTTGGCGCCCCAACTGGCGCCGGCATTGTTGACGAGAATGTCGAGCCGCGTCTCCCGCTTCTGAATCTCGCTGGCGAAGCGGTCGATCTCCTCCATCCGCGAAAGGTCGGCGGGAATGGCAATGCATTCACCGATCTGTGACAATTCGCTGGCCAACTGCTCGCACGCCTCGGCGCGGCGTGCCGTGATATAAACCTTCACGCCATTTTCAACGTAAGCTCGGGCGATCATCTCGCCGAGACCACGACTGCCACCGGTGACGACCGCGACCTTGCCGCGCACAGAGAAAAGCTCCTCGATTTTCATTTTGGTCTCCTGATCATCGGCGGGGCCGAGAGGGTGATGTTGGCCGACGGCACCGGCCGTTCGCATTTGGGTGATGGCAGCCTCGTCACATCCCGCCTCGCGCAAGACGTCGTCGGCGTGCTGGCCCGCCGACGACGGCATGTGCGACTTACATTGAGGCGATCGTGAAGGCAAACGAAGTTACCCTCAAATCGTATCGAATCGGTCACAGCTGCCGGGCCTTCCGCTCTTGCCTATCCCCGCAGACCGGCCCAAGCTTGGCAACGATGCCGTTCTGGCACGTCAGCGGCGCGACAGGTGCGTTCGCACCATGCTTCGTTTTGCGACGATCGCTATTCTCGCAGAGCCGAGCGGTGAGATTTAATACGTCTCGACGTGATAGCGCCCGCTCTCGCGCATGGCCGGCTTGAGCGAAGTCCAGTCGAGCGAGGCGGCACGGCAGGCATCGGCAAAGGCTTCATCGACGCCGCCTTCCATGCCTTTCAGCCCGCAGACATAGACATGCGTTTTGGAGTCGCCGAGCAGTTGCGCTATCTGCCGGGCTTCGTTGCGGATGCGGTCCTGCACATAGACGCGGGGCTCGTTGGGGACCCGGGAATAGCAGAAGTATTTTCCGAGCAATTTCTCCGGCACTTTTTGCAGTGGACCGAAATACGGCAAGTCTTCGGGCCGGCGCGCCCCAAAAAACAGCAGCAGCCTTCCCGCGGCATCCGGCATCGCGCGGCGACGGCGCTCGGTGAAGCCGCGAAACGGCGCGGAGCCGGTTCCGGTGCAGATCATGATAATGTTGGCCGCCGGGTCATCCGGCATCAGGAACGTCGCGCCGAACGGGCCGGTGACTTCGAGCTTGGCGCCGCGCGGAAGATCGCAGAGATAATTCGAGCAAACCCCCTTGCCTTCGCGCTTCACCGTCAGCGCCAGATTGTTGGCATTGCGCTTCTCGCCATCGCGGGAGCTGGCCACGGAATAAAGCCGCGGATGGTGCGGCTTGCCGCTGGCATCGACGCCAGGAACGGCGATGCCAATGCTCTGGCCTTCCAGAACCGGAAACGGCAGCTGGCCGAAATCAAGTATGATATGCCGAACATCGGAGTCAGACGCCGCGTCGGTCAGCCGATAGTTTCCGGTTACCGTCGCGGTCGCCGGTTTGCCGCGACTATAGAGATTGACAGTCGGCTTGCTGGCGGAATGCGGTGCTACCGGCTTGCCGCCCAGCCCCTTGCGCGCTTCTTCCAGCAGTTTGCTGACATCGTCCTCCAGCGCCTCGACGGCGCCGCCGCCGCCCGCATTGGCGATGGTTTCGTCCTGGGCCGGAAGGTCGTTCCAGGAAAACTGCTCGTCCAGCGAATAGGGTCTCGCGACCACGCGCCAATTGTCGATCGACCCGGTAGGACAGGGCGAAATGCAATCCATGCAGTGATTGCAGATGCTGGCGTCAACGACATAGTTGTTGCCGTCATGCGTCACCGCATCGACCGGACATGTTTCTTCGCAGGTATTGCAGCGAATGCATATCTCGGGATCGATGAGATGCTGTTTGATCAACTCCTGGGTCGGCGCATTCATGTCGTTTTAACCCGATGCGATCACGCCGCTTCGATCTTGACGTATTCGAAATCGCCCGGCTTGTTGTCGATGCCCATTTTCGGCGGCGCGATCCAGTTCGCGAACTTGCCAGGCTCGCTGACCGGCGTCATCAGCGAGGAGATGAAGTCGCCGTCGTCGGTCGAGGGCAGATAATCGCTCTTCACCTTCGCCCATTCGGCGGCGCTGACAATGACGCCCTTGGGCGTCGCGTCGACGTCCCTGAATTCACCGATCTGGCGGTGGAATGCGGTATGCGGAAGCTCAAGACGGAATTTCACTCCGGTTTTTTCGATGATCTTGTTCCAGCGCTCGACGCCCTTTTCGCAGTCAAGCGTGTAGTCGTCACGCAGGCGCATGTTCAACGCGGTCAAGGCAGGCTCATCGACCAGCACGATCTTGCCGTCCACCAGCTTCAATACCTTGTAGATGTCGTTGGTCAGGCGATGATCGTCATCGATCTTGGTTTCCTGGAAGCGGCCCTTCAAGCCGGAATTGTAGAAATTCGCAGCGTTGGTGGAAACTTCAGAACCGAACAGATCGAGCGACAACGAGTAATGCAGATTCATTTTCTTCTGCAGGGTTGGCAGATCGATCACGCCAAGTGCGCGCACCTTCTCGATCGCATACGGGTCGTCGATGCCTGCTTCCTTCATGGCGTCGCAGGTGCGCTGGAGCACGCGACCGACACCGGTCTCGCCGACAAACATGTGATGTGCCTCCTCCGTCAGCATGAAGCGGCAGGTACGCGACAGCGGATCGAAACCGGACTGCGCCAGGCTCTCAAGCTGCATCTTGCCATCGCGGTCGGTAAAGAAGGTAAACATGAAAAACGACAGCCAGTCCGGCGTCGCCTCGTTGAAGGCGCCCAGCATGCGCGGGCTATCGGCATCACCCGAACGACGGCGCAGCAGACTCGTCGGCCTCCTCGCGGCCGTCGCGGCCGAAATATTTCTGCAACAAATAGACCATGGCCCAGAGATGGCGGCCCTCCTCGACATTGACCTGAAACAGGTTGCGCATGTCGTAGAGCGAGGGCGCGGTCTTGCCGAGATGGCGCTGCTGTTCGACCGACGCAGGCTCGGTGTCGCCTTGCACCACAACAAGGCGGCGCAACATGGCGCGATACTCGCCCGGCACTTCCTGCCACGCTTTCTCGCCGAGATGCTGGCCGAAATTCACCTTGCGCGCCTCGTCCTGCGGCGCCAGCAGCACGCCCCAGCGATATTCCGGCATGCGGACGTAGTCGAATTTGGCCCAGCCCTTCGGATCGACGCTCACGGCGGTGCGCAGATAGACCAGCGATTCCTGGAAGCCTTCCGGCCCCATGTCGTTCCACCAGTCGAGATAGCCGGGATGCCAGCCTTCCAGCGCCTTGAGCACCTGCCGATCCTCGGTGAGATTCACGTTGTTGGGAATCTTGGTGGAGTAGTCGACGTTCATGATGTTCATGGCTTTGGTCTCCCGTGTTGGGCGATTTTGTCTTGCGAATGGCGAGTAGCGAATGACGAATGGAAAGAACAACTATTCGCTACTCGCCATTCGCTCCTACACTCGCGTCATGTCGAACTGCGCCTTCTGGCCGGTGCCGTAGCGCCGCAGTGCGCCGTCCTCGCCGACCGCGTTGGGACGCTGGAATATCCAGTTCTGCCACGCCGTCAGCCGCGAGAATATTTTCGATTCCATGGTCTCAGGCCCGACGAAGCGCAAATTGGCTTCGAGGCCGGTAAGGCTGTCGGGCGAGAAGCTGGCGCGTTCCTCAAAGAACACCCTGATCTCGTCATCCCAGTCGATATCGTCGAGCGCAAAGGTGACAAGGCCGAGCTCTTCGGCTTCACTGGCATCGAGCGCCTCGCCAATCCTGGCCTGCGCGCGTTCCAGGTCGGCAGCATCGGCCTGAAAGCGCGATTGCAGCCGCGTCAGGCCGTGGCTCATCGGGTACGGCCCGAAATTCGCAGTACTCAGCTCGATCGTCGGCGGCGCGCGGTTGTCGCCCTGCTTCTGGCCGATCAGCATGTAGGAGCGGTCGGCGGCAAACACCAGTTCCGCCAGCGTGCCGACGAAACACGAGCCCGGCTCGACCAGCGTCACCAGCGTGCGCGAGGTGACGTCGATGCGCTTGAGCACCCGCTTCCAGTATTGCCTGATCTCGTTGACCAGCCAGTGCGCCTTGTTGGCTTCAAGAAAAGCGTCATAAGCAAGCACCTGGGCACGATCGCCGTGCGACTTGAACACCAGCATCGCGGTTTCGAGCTCGTTGATGCGCAAATGCAGTATGGCGTCATCGAGTTCGCGCGCCACCTGCAGCGACCAGAAGCTGGCCCCCTGCCCGATCATGCCGTCGATATCGGCAGGCGGAGCAGCGTCAGGCGCCTCGATCGAGATGGTGGCGATGCGCTCGGCGCGATTGATGTCGACGCTGACAAATCCGTAGCGAATGCCGTTGTCGTCGAAACTGCGCGTCAGAGGACTGAGCGAGATGCCTTTGCCGTTACCGTTGCGCTTCGAGGCAGCGGCGAACTCCTTGCTGCGCTCGGCGACCTTGGCCTCCAGCTTGCTGTTCGGCACGATTTCATCGACCAGGCGCCACTGCACCGCGCGCTTGCCCTTGATGCCCTCCTCGATGGTGCAGAAATAATCGGCGTGGTCGCGACGCACCTTGCGCTTGTCGACCACGCGGGTCAGCCCGCCGGTGCCCGGCAACACCGCCAGCAGCGGCACTTCCGGCAGCGCCACCGCCGCCGAGCCATCATCGGCGAGGATAATGTGATCGGTCGCCAGCGCCAGTTCATAACCGCCGCCGGCCGCGGTGCCATTGATGACGGTGACGAAGCGCTGCCCGGAATTCTCGCTGGAATCCTCCAGCCCGTTACGGGTTTCGTTGGTGAATTTGCAGAAGTTCACTTTATGGGCGTGGGTCGCACCGGCCAGCATGCGGATATTGGCGCCGGCGCAGAACACCCGGTTCTTGCCCGATCGCAGCAGCACCACCTTGACGCCGGGATGCTCGAAGCGAAGCCGCTGCACCGCATCGGCCAGTTCGATGTCCACGCCGAGATCATAGGAATTCAGCTTGAGCTGATAGCCTTCGAACAGCCCGCCATTCTCATCGACATCCATAGTCAGCGTTGCGACGTCGCCTTCGACGCCGAGCTTCCAATGGCGATACCGCGACGGATCGGTCTGGAAGTCGATGTACCTGGCGCCCCCAGCAAGAACGCGATCTTCACCGGCCATGGTCACCCCTAGGGATTTCTTGTTGAGAATATGCATAATAATGCATAGTTCTCGGGAAGTGTCTACAGACGAAAACACGGATAATGCATTATCTTGCATATAAATGCCGGCTGAAGAGCTACCAAAATACCATTCCAGCCTGAACGCGCCGCGGCTGACAAAGCGCCGGGTTCTGCATCAGTGCGGCGTGTCGAGCGACCGCTGCCATACAAGGGCTGTGCGATATAGAGACAACACAAAGGCGACGGATTCGGAGAACCTCCTGAAGACTTGGTCACCAAAAATGGATACGCGCCCTGTGACAGAACCGAAATCATCCGAAGAAATCGCCCGCACGCTCAAGCTCGATAAGGGCCTCGGCTTTCTGGTGCGTCTGCTCGATACGCGCGTCAACGTGCTCTATGAGCAATTGACCGCGCAAGATGACATCACGCCGAGGCAGTTTGGCGTGCTCCTGACCCTGCATCAGCAGGGCACGCTGACCCTTACCGATCTGGCGCGGCATATCCGGGTCGATCGGAGCACGCTGGGCGAGATGATCAACCGTATGGCGGTTCGTTCCCTGATCACCAAGCGCGACAACGGCCAGGACCGGCGCTCGGCCGAGGTTTTGCTGGCGCCGGCCGGCCGGAAGGCGCTGCTCCGGATCGTCGCCGGCGCCGCTCAGTTGCAAGCCGCCCTGCTCGCGCCGCTGCCGGTCGAGGACCGGGCTTACTTCATGCGATGCATGAAACTCGTTGCGGAGCCGGATCCGGCCATAAGCGCTGACGACGCCCCCGCCCGCTGAACCGCACGGGAACTTAATCTCACTAGCAGTCATGCTTCCGGCGCAGCACCATGTGCCTTGCAGCGCGGCTTCAGAAACGTTATTACGTATACGTAGTAAATCTCGCCTTCAAACGTAACCGCGCATGAGGTCTGGAGGAATATTTGCGACTGCGAGAACACCTGAGCGTGCCGTATCTCCTGGAAGCGGAAACCGTCGAGGTGGCCCCCGGATCGTGGATCAGACGCGTCGCCTATCCGGAGCTACCCGGCTGCACCGCGCAGTCCCTTGTTGTCGAGGACGCATTGCAGCTGCTTGAGCGGATGCGGATTGAAATGATCATCGGCATGGTCCGCAAGGGACATCTTCCTCCGGTCCCGCGCCCGCCGCTGCAGAATTGCGATCCGGCCTGGGTTGCCGGACAGGTGGGGCTTTCGGACGACATCATTGCCCTCATCGACCGCGATGCCGCCGGCACGTTGGACACACAGGGCTGACAGCGCTTGCTTGCCTGACAATCAGAAAGGAACGCCAATGCTCTCGCACCAAGACAATGAAACGCTGGTCCGGGTGGGTCCCGATACGCCGATGGGATCGATGTTTCGGCTGTTCTGGATTCCATTTTTCTTCTCCAAGGACCTTGTTGCGGATGGCCAGCCGAAACGCGTGATGTTGCTGGGCGAAGATCTGGTCGCGTTCCGCGACTCACAGCAGCGCGTGGGCCTGGTGGCCAATGCGTGCGCGCACCGCGGCGCACCGATGATGTTCGGCCGCAATGAGGATTGCGGTTTGCGCTGCGTTTACCATGGCTGGAAGTACGACGTGACCGGCGCGGTGATCGATATGCCTGCCGAACCGCTCAAAAGCCGGTTCAAGGACAAGGTCAAGATCACTGCCTATCCCTGCAGGGAACGGAACGGCATGGTCTGGGCCTATATGGGCCCCGAGACCGCTGATCTGCCGCCGTTGCCGAACGTCGAATGGAATCTCGTACCGGCAGAAAATGTGCAGGTCTCCATCCGGGTGCAGGAATGCAACTGGCTGCAGGCGCTCGAAGGCGAGATCGATTCCGCGCATGCGCCCATTCTGCACGGCCGGATCGACTCCAAGGGCCAGATCAACGACTGGCTGGCGAAGCGCGACCTGCGGCCAACCTTCGAATGCGTCCGGCAGGATTTCGGGATGAGCATCGCGGCGAAGCGGCGTCTCGACGATCAGAAACTATATTGGCGCGTCAACCAGTTCATGATGCCGTTCTACTCGCTGGTACCGCCGCAATCGAAATTCCCCGATCTGAGCGGTCACGCATGGGTGCCGATGGACGACGATCATACGCTCTGCATCTTCTTTTCGTATCATCCCTCCGAACCACTTCCCGCCCGCACCCGCGAATTGTTCGAGGAAGGTCACCAGGGTCGGGAAACCGGCCATCCGAGCCGCCATGCCTTCGTGAAGCGGAACGCCACCGTGCCCTACGCCGACTACTGGACCCGGTTCACACGCGAGACCGGATTCGAATTCGACTACCAAAGTCAGGTGGACACCTGGTTTTCGGGCCTGCCGGGACTTTGGGTGCAGGACGGAGCCTGCCAAAGCGGAATTCGACCGATCTTCGACCGAACCAAGGAGCATCTGGGTTCCAGCGATACCGGTATCGCGATGACCCGACGGCTTCTGCTGGAAGCCGTAAACGCTTATCGCGACCACGGCATCAAGCCGGGCGGCGTGACCGATCCTGATACTTTCATGGTTCGGGCGGTCTCGCTCACGCTGCCCGAAGGCACCTCATGGGTCGATTTCGGCCGGCCGCACATGACCGCCAGGCTCGGGGCCGATTTCGGCTACGCGCTGTAGCTCGCATCCTGCAACGGAACACGCATGGTGACAGAAAATCCGATGACGACTGAGGTTGGTGGCTTTGACGTTCAGCTACACCGCAGCGGGCGCACCATTGCGGTACCACCGGGCGAGACCATTCTCGACGTGCTGCTCGATGCCGGCGTCAACGTGTCTTTCTCCTGTACCGAAGGGATCTGCGGCACCTGCGAAACCAAAGTGCTCGATGGCATCCCCGATCATCGCGACTCCTTCCTCAGCGACGAGGAAAAAGCGGAAAACAGCAAGATCATGATCTGCTGTTCCAGGTCGAAATCGCCGGTGCTGACGCTCGATCTCTGAACTTTCCGGTTTTGCATGCGACGCCTGTTATCAACACACTACCCGCCGCAAATTGCCGAATGCGTCATCACCGGCAAACGATCAGTGCGTCGGCAGCCATGACTCTGCTGGCGCCGGCGATGACGGGATTGATGTCGATCTGATCGACAACGTCTCTCAGGTCGTGTGCGAGTTCGGAGAGCCGGCAGATGGTATCGACCAGCCCGTCGATGTCCACGCCGGGCTTGCCGCGAAACCCCGTCAGCAGGGCACGGCCTTTCAGCGACGCCAGCATCGCGCGCGCAGTCTGGTCATTGACCGGAGCAAGCCGCACAGCGGTATCGCCAAGCAATTCGACCATGATGCCGCCAAGTCCCGCCGCTATCAGGGGACCGAATTGACGATCGTTCTTGACGCCGAGAACGATCTCGACGCCGGGTGGCACCATCTGCTGTACGCTGATGCCGTCGATCCTGGCCTGCGGTGCGTAGCGCAACGCCGACGCCTGAATATCCTCCGCCGCCTTGCGGACATCCTCCGGCGTCGACAGTCCCAACCTGACGCCACCGGCCTCGGTCTTGTGCAGGATATCCGGCGAGACGATCTTGACCGCTACCGGGCCGCCAATCCGGCGTGACGCCGAGGCTGCTTCTTCGGGATCCCGCGCCAGAATCTCCTTCGGGGTCGCGATGCCATAGCATGCGAGTATCCGCTTCGACTCCGTCTCCGACAAGGTCGTCCCGCGTCGTTTCGCATCGGAAAGGATTGCGCGCGCCGCTGGCTCTGCGGAAACGGCCGATCGGCGCTCCGCGTCCGCTTGGCGGCCGCGATACTCATGCCAGTCGAGCCATGCGCGCAACGTCGCAAAGCAGCGATCCGCCGAACGAAACATGCAGACCTTGGGATCGGCATCGAGAAGTTCGCTGCCAGGTCCTTGATACCACTCGTTCATCCACACCACGGCCAGCGGCCGATCGGTGCGGGCAGCCGCCTCGACAATCGTTGGCGCCCGGGCGCCGCTCGACGAGCTGTGCGCGAAGATCATCGGCATCACCAGCGCGCTGAAACCCGAATCGTTCAGGAACGCATCAAGGCAAAATCCGAACGTCTCCGACGTTTTCAGCACCTCGGCGGTCAGATCGGAAGGATTGGCCACGGAGCCAAAATCCGGAACGACCTGCTTCAGCGCGCTCGCGGTACTGGCCTCAAGCGCCGGCAGCAGCACGCCGTGCTGTTCGGCCTTGTCGGCGCAGATCACCGCAGCACCGCCCGACGTCGAGAGTATTCCGACCCCTCTGCCGTTCGAGGGCGCCTTGGTCTTGGCAAAGAACGATGCTGTTTCCAGCACGGCTTCCAGATCGTCGATCGCGATGGCGCCGGTATCCGCGATGGCCGTCTGGTAGGCGACGGCCGATCCGACCATCGTTCCGGTGTGCGACATCGCCGCTTTACTGCTGGTCTCGCTGTTGCCTGTCTTGTAGACGATCAATGCCTTGCCGGCATCGCGCGCCTTTCGCGCGGCGGTCAGGAAACGCCCACCGCTCTTTACCCCTTCCAGCAGGCAAACGATGGCTTTGGTCTCATCATCCTCGGCAAGATAGGAGATGAAATCACAGACATCGACGTCACAGGAGTTTCCCGCCGCGAGATAATGCGAGAACCCGATCCCGCGCTCCATGCCCTGCAGCACGGTGTAACCCAGCGCCCCGCTTTGCGAGACGATCCCGATCGGGCCCCGCTTGTGGCCCATGCCGGCATAGTCAGGCATGAAGTTCAACCCGGCGCCCGAACGCGTATTGGCAAGGCCAACGCAGTTCGGTCCGACCACGCGGACACCGGTGCGATGCGCAAGCTCAACCACGCGTTGCTGCGCCTCGATCCGGTCCGGCTTGGCCGTCTCGGCAAAACCTGAGGCATACACAATAACTCCGCCTGCCTTGACCGCGGCGGCGCCCTCGATCATGCCCTCGACCATTGGCCGCGCAACGCACAGCACCACGCAATCCGGGCTTTCCGGCATATCCGCCAGTGACGGCACACAGGGGCGGCCCAGCAAGGTCTGGTATTTCGGATTGATCGCGAACACCTTGCCGCTGAACGCCGACATGTTGGACAGGGTGCGCTCGCCGAACGACCCCCGCGTTTCCGATGCGCCGACGACCGCGACAACCCCGGGATTGATGAGACGTGTGAGGTCGGCCGCGCTGTAAAGCGACCGCGTTGAGTGTGTCATTATTCCTGAACTCGCATTGCGTGATTGTGGCCGGTCAAGGCGTATTGAAGCCCTTGATGACGGGTTTCGCGGTGGCTTTTTCCGGCGGCCAGACCGTCACGAGCCGGTCACCCTGGAACTGCGTCAACGTGGTGTCGCGCCCCTTGTTGCGGCCATTCTCGTCGAACTCAAGATAATCCGACGAGGTAATCATCTCGTCCTTGCCGACCTTTATTTTCCGAAGCGCATCCGCAATATCTTCCGGCTTGAAACTCTTTGCCGCGTCGAGCGCCTTGATCGTAACCATGGTGCCGAAATAGCCGAGCGCCGAGTTCAACGTCAGCGGTTGCTGGAATTTCTTTTCGAAGGCCTCACGGACCTTCTGCGCCGCCGGAAGGTCGGCGGAGAACGGCGTCACGGCGAACTGCCAGGACACCAGATTGCCGATCTCCGGCCGCAGCTTCGGATCGCCTGACATGCCGCCGGTACCGATCACCACCGGGTGAAAATCGAGCTGTTGGTAGGCCTTTGAGGCCAGTATGCCCGCGTGAAAATATCCAACCTGGATCACGATGTCAGGCTGGGACGCCTTCAACTTCAGGACCGGCTGCAACAGATCCTGCGCCTGGAAGCCGTAGTCGATGAATGCGGTCACCTTGAAATCGCTGCGCTTGGCCAGTTCGAGCTTGAGCTGCTTGCTCATCTCGATGCCGTAATCATTGTCGGGACAAAGCACGGCGATCCTGGTCCGTTTCGGATCGGCCTGATGGACCATTTCAAGCGCACGCAAAATCCCGGTGACATAGTCGCTGTCGATCAACGTCGTCGACCAGGTCCATTTCAGACTGCCATTGGTCAGCGCTTCCTGCTGCGGAATCGCGTTGACGTGTGGAGTGCCGTATTTCTCCGAGACTTGCGACAGCGGCACGGTCTCATTGGATGTTCCCGCGCCCATGAGCAGCACGACCTTGTCCTGATTGATCAAGCGCTCGGCTTCGCCGACGGCATTGATCGGTTTGCTTTGCGAATCTCCCTTGACCAGTTCGATCTGGGCACCGTCGTGATTTCTGAGTCCGCCGGCGGCGTTGAGCTGTGAGATGGCGAGTTCCGTCCCTCGCATGCCGTCGCCGCCAGCCACCGCGCCAGGCCCGGTCAAGGCATAGACTGCGCCGATCTTTACCGTCTCGGCGGCGCGCACCTTGACCGGCGACAGCAGCACCACCGTCGAAAGAAGAAAGACCACCATGCGTTTCATCTGCGTCTCCTGGCTTTTTTGTTAAGCGGTCAAATTCCGAGATAAGCCTGTTTGACCCGCGGATCGGACGCCAGGCTTGAAGCGACGCCCTGCATCGCGAAACGGCCCTGCTCAAGCACATAGCCGTGGTCGGCAACTTCGAGCGCCAGCGCGGTATTCTGCTCCACCACCAGAATGGTCAGGCCCTGCGCCGCCAGACGGCGCACGGCGACGAAAATCTCGTCGACAACGATCGGCGCGAGACCAAGGCTGGTTTCGTCGAGAAGCAACAGCCGCGGCGAGGCCATCAGTGCGCGGGCAATCGCCACCATCTGCTGCTCGCCACCGGAAAGCGTGCCCGCAAGCTGGGTCCGGCGCTCGCGCACCTTCGGAAACAGCTCAAGCACCACAGCGAGATTCTCGTTGCGCTTCCGGCGTGCTGCCTGCGATGACGAACCGACCAGCAGGTTCTCGAGCACGGTCATATCCGAAAACAGCCGCCGGCCCTCCGGAACCTGGACGAGCCCTGCCCGGACGATATCCTGCGGCGGCATCCCGACAATATCCTGTCCGTCGTAATGTATCGTTCCGGCCTCGGCGGGAATGATCCCGGATATCGTGCGCAGAAGCGTGGTCTTGCCGGCGCCGTTGGCGCCGATCAGCGCGGTGATGCTGCCGGCGGAAATCGACAGATCGACGCCGCGCAAAACGGGCACGTCCCCGTAACCGGCGCACAGGCCAGTGACATCAAGCAGGGCCATGGTGCCTCCTGCCGAGATAGGCCTCGATCACGGATGGGTCGGCGGCGACCTCGGCCGGCAGCCCGTCCGCGATCTTGCGCCCGTTCGCCATCACCACGATACGGTCCGACAAGAACATGATCGCACGCATGACATGCTCGACGATCAGCAGCGCGATCCCGCCGCGGCGGATATCGGCGAGGATCACCATGATCTCGTCGATTTCGGCGGGGGTTAATCCAGCCATGACCTCGTCGAGCAACAGCAGCCGCGGACGGGTCGCCAGCGCGCGCGCAATCTCCAGCCGCTTCTTTTCCGGAAGCGACAGGTTGCGCGCAAGCGCCATGGCCCGGTGATCGAGTTTGACACGGCTCAGAACCGCCATCGCCTCGGCGCGGGGATTGGCGCTTCCCCGGTCGGGACCAACCACTCCGGCGATGACATTTTCCAGCACCGAGACGTCACGAAACGGCTGAACGATCTGAAAGGTGCGGCCGATGCCCAACCGCGCCAGGCGATGGGTCGGTTGACCCGTGATATCCAGGCCGTCGAACGCGACCGTTCCTTTGGTCGGACGAATAAAGCCGGAGATGGTCTCAAAAAGCGTCGTCTTGCCGGCGCCGTTGGGCCCGATCAGACCCACGATTTCATTGCTGTTCAGATCGAAAGACACCTCATCGACGGCCCGCAAACCGCCGAACCAGCGGGAAACGCCGCGCACCTGCAGAAGCGGCGAACTCATTTTGGCCTCCGCGCAATCGCATCCGACAGCAGGCCCCACAAGCCGCGAGGCGCGAGCCGCATCACCAGAATGAGGATGACGCCATAAACAATCAGATGAATGCCGGCGAGCCTGCCTCCCAGCAAACCGCGCAACAGCTCGGTCAGCGGCACCAGCACGACCGCACCAAGCAGCGGGCCGAACAACGAACCGAGCCCGCCGATAAAGGCGAACAGCAGTGCATCGATCGAGAGCGGCACCCCCAGCACGGATTCTGGATCGATGAAGAGCACATAATTGGCGTAGACCGGCCCGACCAGCGCCGCCAGCGCGCCGCTGATCGCCGCAGCGATGACTTTTCCCTGCACGACATCGATGCCGAGCGCTGCCGCCGAACGCTCGTTCTCCCTGATCGCAAGCAGGACATAGCCGAGGCGTGAGCGATGAATGGCCAGACTGACGGCCGACACCACGGCGAGAACGCCGAGCGCCGCATAACAAAATCCCAGCTTGGAACTGAACTGGAAATTCGCGAAATCAGGCCTGGAGGGAATCGCCAGTCCATTGGCGCCGCCGAGAACCGCGACATTGCTGACGATGTGCAACGCCATCTCGGCCACCGCAAGCGTGACCAGCGCGAAATAAACGCCCGACAATCTGCAGCGGAAAACCGTATAGCCCATCCCTGCGCCAAGCGCGCCGCCGATGATTGCGGCAACGACCAGGCCGATCCAGGGACTGACGGCAAAATCAAGATAAAGCGCGGTGGAGACATAAGCCCCGGCGCCGACGAACAACGCATGCCCAAGGGACATCTGACCGGCCATTCCGCCCAGGATATTCCAGGCCAGCGCAATCGCACCATAAAGCGCCACGAGAATGAAGACGTGTTGCCCATAGATCGACAATAGCGGGGCAACGCCGGCAAGCAGCGCGACAGCGAACCCGAGCAGCAGCATCGGTCTCATAGCCGGCGGCCTCCGAGCAGCCCCTCCGGCTTGAACAGCAGAAACAGAATGAAAATGGCATAGGTGATGATGAAATTGATTGAGCCGCCCGTCATCAGGCCGCCGACCGCCTCGACAATGCCGACGATGAATCCCCCGATCAGCGCGCCAGCGAAATTGCCCATGCTCCCGAGCACCACGACGATGAACGCGGTCAGGGTAAAATTCGAGCCGACGCTGGGGCTGACGTAGTTGAACGGCGCAATCAGCGGCGCCACCAAACCGAGCGATCCGACGCCGATACAGAAGGCGAGAAGGTACATCCGCTCGACATTGACCCCGCACAGCAGCGCCGCATCGCGATCCTGCGCGGCCGCCCGGATCAGCCGGCCCGGCTCGGTCGATCGCAGAAACCAGTAAAGCCCGAGGCAAAGCGCAATCGACACCGCACCCGCGATCAGCGCCGCCGTCTGAATGAACACATTGCCGAAACGCACGACATTCCCGGACAGGACGGAGGGAATGGCATGAAGATCGGCGGTGAAGAACGCCAGCATGGCGTTCTGCAGGATCAGCGACAGCCCGAGCGTCACCACGATCTGGTTATGCTCGGGCGCCGGAATGACCGGCGCGATTAGCAATTTATAGGTAAAGGCGGCGGCCAGCGTGACGAGCGGCAGCACCAGCAACAGCGACAGATAGGGGTCGAGGCCGAGCACGGTCGCGCCGAGATAGGTCAGGTACAGCCCGATGGCGAGAAAGTCGCCATGCGCGAAATTGACGATCCGCAGCACGCCAAACGTCATCGTCAGCCCAACCGCGACGATGGCATAGACACCACCGAGCAGAAGCCCGTCTGCGAGCGCCTGCGGGAGCAGCGGAAGCAGGTCCATCAGGCCGTCGCCTCGGGCCGTTGCTGCAGCATTTCTCCGCCCACGACGTCGTTCCTCCACCGCTTGGTTGTTGTTGCGCCCGCTTCGGAGCCGGCGGTGCTCCAGGCGTTTTTCCGGCCGCCCGGCCTAACCGGACTGCCTCGCCCGCGTGGGGCGGATCGCCGCACATTGGACAGACCATTGATGCATTTCGCCCTCGGTTCGTCAAGAAGGTTCAGTTCCGGTGTCCATTTCGATCCGGTTGGTGTAAGGATTGACAGGCCCGCATCAACCGCGGGCTTCGAGAGGCTGACAAAACCGTGATCAGGAAGACGACGATTGCCGCGACCGCGGTTCGGGCGAAAAAGCGCCGTGCCGCGCCACGGCCCGCGACCAAGGCAAGCCATGCGGTCGCGACGGACCGGTCGCAACCAAGATTTGCCCCGATCCGCACCAAGCGCGTCTTCGAGGAAATCTGCGAGCAGGTTCGCCGCGAAATGGCCGCGGGCTCGCTGCGTCCAGGCGACAAGCTGCCGCCGGAACGCGAGCTCGCCTTGAAACTCGGCGTCAGCCGGGCGGCCGTGCGCGAAGCCTTGCGCAGCCTCGAGATCGCCGGCGTGGTCGGTCTGCACAAGGGCGCAAGGGGTGGCGCCTTCATCCTGAAAGGCGATCCCGATCTCGTTACCCGATCGATCCGCGACATGTTCCATCTTGGCCGCATCTCGCTCGACAACCTGACGGAAGCCCGCACGCTGGTGATGCAAATAGCCATGCAGCTTGCCAGCGAAAGGATTAGGCCGACGACGGTTGCTGCGCTGGAGAGAAATGTCGATCGCCTGACGATGCTTCCCGTATCCGGAAAGGCCTCGGAGCGGGTCGCGATCAGCGCGGAGTTTTACCGGTTGATCTCGCAGGCGACCGACAACACCGTGCTGCAGGTCATCATCGAAGCCTTGACCGATATCGTGCTGCAACAGGTCGAACAATCGAACATCGAATTTTTTCCAAACCTGATCGCGCATCGGCGCCGGTTGGTCGAATATATCGCAACCGGTCAGGTGGACGAGGCCAAGCGGGAAATGACCGAGCATCTCCAGCGTCTTCGCCGCCATCTGATGCGCGCCGAACGCTCGGCCGCCGGCAACAAGGCGGTCCGGCCGCTGGCTGAAGAAACCTCGCCGTAGAACCGTCCCCCGTATTTATAGCGAAGCCATGCCATCACCCGCTCGCCGCGCAGCGAAGGTCATGCGTTGCCGAATGCCGCGCCATGCAATCTCGCGTTTGACATTCCATCCGGGCTGCTCCTAGTATGGTCAGACCAATAGCCCTTAAGCCAATAAATCAACCAGGCAAAGAAGACCAGAATGGCTGATACCGATTGCTCGATGGCCGAATTGCAGGCGGTGATCCTGGCGCGCGATCTACGCGACGGTGAAAAGGCCATCGTCGGAACCAACAGCGACGTTCAGGTCGCGGCTTGCAATCTTGCCCGTTGCCGCCAGGCGCCGACGCTGTGGTGGGTGTCAGGGCCCGGCGGCATGGTCAATTGCAACGAGCCGGTGATCCGATCGACCGCGCGGACCGAGAATATCGCCTGGAGCGAGGCGATGATGGACCTCCCGCAAATGGTCGATTTCATCGATTGGAAAATCCATTTCTTCGATTTCGCAATTCTCGGCGCCATTCAGGTCGACCGTTTCGGCAACATCAACACAGTCTGCGTCGGCCCGCACGACAAGCCGCGGTTGCGCGGTCCCGGCACGGTCGGCATCAGCGCCCTCACCGCGCTGGCGCGACGCTTCTACGTGGTGATGGCCCGACACGACCGCGGCAGCTTTCCCGAACGCGTCGATTTTCTCAACGGCCCCGGCTTTCTCGACGGCGGGACATCGCGCACCGACCGCGGCCTGCCGGAGGGCGGACCGAAGCTGGTCTTGAGTCCGTTCGGCGTGTTCGATTTCGAACCGGTGTCCAAGCGAATGCGCATCCTGTCGCTGCATCCCGGCGTGACGATCGAGCAGGTTCAAAAGCAGACCGGATTCGAACTGATGGTTGAGGGGACGCCTCCGATTACCTCGATGCCATCGGCCGAAGAACTGCGCGTGCTGCGCGAAAACGTCGACTCGACCGGCGTGCTGCGCGAGAAGCGGCGCGCCTAATCCAATAATATACCGCGACAATGCAAGGGAAACGTTCATGTATCTGACCGAAGAGCAGACCGCGTTTGTCGACAACATCAAGCGAATGGTCGAACGACATGTCGCCCCGATCGCCGCCGAGATCGACGAGACCGATCGCTTTCCCGAAGAGCTGGTGCCGATCTTCGGCGACATGGGCCTGCTTCAGCAGTGGGTTCCGGAATCTTACGGGGGCCCGGGGGGAAATCTCACCCTGCTTTGCCTCGCCAAGCACGAGATCGCCAAGGTCTCGATGGCGTGTTCGATCCTGGCCGGCCAGAATTCCATCGGCATGATCCTGCCGCTGCTGCATTTCGGCACCGAGGAACAGCGCCGGCGATTCCTGCCCGAAGTCGCCAAGGGGCGCACCTTGACCTCGGTCTGCATGTCAGAACCGCATTGCGGCTCCGACGTCGCGGCCATGAATACCAAAGCGGTTCGCGACGGCTCATCCTATGTCATCAACGGGGAGAAGTGCTTCATTACCTTCGGCAGCGTCGCGCACTGGGTGCTGCTGTTTGCGCGCACCTCCGAGGGCCGCGGCGTCGATGGCATCAGCGCGTTTCTGGTCGATACCAAGACGCCCGGATTCAAGGTCGGGCGCAACGAACGCAAAATGGGTCTTGGTGGCGTTCCCAACGTCCAGCTGTTTTTCGAAAATATGCGGGTACCGGCCGAGAACCGGCTCGGCGAAGAAGGCCAGGGCTTCAAGGCCTGCATGCATATCCTCAATCTCAACCGTCCGACTGTCGCGGCGGCGGCGATCGGTATCGGCCAGGGTGCGCTCGACGCATCGATCGCCTATGCCAAGGAACGCAACGCCTTCGGCAAGCCGATTGCAAGCTTTCAGGGCCTGCAGTGGATGATCGCGGACATGGCGATACAGCTGGAGGCCGCCCGCGCGCTGCTGTTCGAATGCACCCGGCAGGTCGACATGGGCGATTTCAGCCAGCTTTCGATGATGGCCTCGATGGCCAAATGCTTCGGCAGCGATGTCGCCATGAAGGTCACGACCGATGCGGTGCAGATTTTCGGCGGCGTCGGCTATCTCAAGGATTATCCGGTCGAGCGGATGATGCGGGACGCCAAGATCAACCAGATCTGGGAGGGCACCAACCAGATCCAGCGCATCGTGATCTCTCGCCATCTGCTGGGAAGGGAGGCCTGATGTCCAAGCTCAAGAGTCTGTCCGACGCGCTCGATGGCGTGGAGGACGGTGCAACGATCGGGATCGGCGGCTGGATTTTCAATTCCCAGCCGATGGCGCTGGTGCGTGAGCTGATCCGCCGCAACAAGCGCAACCTGCACCTGGTGCCCGCCCCCGGCAGCATCGCCCCCGACATGCTGATTGGCGCCGGCTGCGTCGCTGAGACCGGATGTGTGTTCATCAGCTTCGAGCAATTCGGGCTGGCGCCGCATTTCCGGCGTGCCGCCGAGTCCGGCACCGTGAAGATCCGCGAACTCGACGGCCCCGCCATCGCCGGCGGGCTACGCGCTGCCGCATGCGACCTGCCTTACGGCCTGATCCCCGACATGTGCACGGACCTGCCGCGCGTCAATCCGGAGACCTACCAACCGGTTCCGCGCGCCCCCGGCGAGCGCGCCATGCTGAAGGTGCCGGCCATTCACCTCGACGTCGTGCTGCTTCATGCCCAGCAGGCCGACGCACTCGGCAACGTGCAATATTTCGGACCGGTATTCTTCGATGTGCTGATGGCGCAGGCGGCCAGGAAAGTCATCGTCTCGGTCGACCGCATCGTGTCCACCGATGTCATCCGGCGCGACAATCACCTGACCAAATTGCCTTCGGCATTTGTGGACAGCGTGGTCGAGGCACCCTTCGGGGCCCATCCGACATCGAGCGGCGGCCTGTACGAGGCCGACGACGAGCATCTGGCGGAATATGTCCGGGCGAGCGGCGGCACCGCCTCGTTCACCAAATATCTGGAGACCTATATCGGCAGCGCCGCCACGCATGCCGACTATCACAAACGGATCGGAAGCCCGCGCTTGCGCGAGCGAAAGGCCGTGAGTTGATGGCAGTTCCCTCGTCCAATCCGCGGCCGGGCCCGTTGCAGGGTATCCGGGTGCTCGATTTCACCGCGATGCTGGCCGGCCCGCACTGCGCGCGTCTGATGGCCGATCTTGGCGCCGAGGTCATCAAGATCGAGGGGCTTGAGGGCGATTTGATCCGCGGACGGCCGCCGTTGCGCGAGGGGCACAGCACTTATTTCGGCGCACTCAACTGCGGCAAGAAAAGTGTAGCGATCGACCTGAAGAGCGACGCCGCAAAACGAATTATCCACGAGCTTGCCAAGGTTTCCGACGTCGTCGTTGAGAATTTTCGTCCCGGCGTCATGGCGAGACTCGGCTTCGACTACGCGACGCTGACGAAGCACAATCCCAAACTGGTTTACTGTTCGATTTCCGGCTATGGACAGTCAGGTCCGGGCGCCACGCGCGCCGCCTACGCGCCGATCATTCATGCTGCCAGCGGCTATGATGCGGCAAACCTCGGCTACCAGGTTCAACAGGATCATCCGGCTTCGACCGGCATATTCATCGCTGATATTCTCGCCGGCGCTTACGCCTTCGGCGCCATCCAGGCCGCTTTGGTCCATCGCGAACGAACCGGACAGGGACAGGCCGTCGACCTGTCGCTGATGGATTCGATGCTGAACCTGATGGTGTTCGAATGCCAGGAGGCGCAGTTCCCGAGCGGGCGTCGACGCCCGGTATACGCGCCCATGAAGACCACGGACGGTCACGTCATTATCGCCCCGATCAGTCAAAAGAACTTTGAGCAGATGGCGGATGCGCTGCAACGACCGGACCTGAAAGCCGATCTCCGGTTCTCGACAAATCAGGCGCGCGAACGGCACTGGGCCGAACTCATGACGGTCATCGAACAATGGACCGAGAAGCGCACCGGCCTCGAATGCGAATCCATCATGGATGCGGCCAGCGTCCCCTGCTCGCGGTTCCTCAGCGTTGCGGAGGCCATGAAGGATCCGCAACTGGCCGAAAGGGGCAGCCTCTCAAAGGTCCACGATGTGGCCGGAGAGTTCCTGGTGCCCAACGCCCCATTTCAATTCACGACGCCGACGGCAGCCGGCCCGGCCGTATCCGAACTTGGTGCGGATAGCGCCGAGGTGCTTTCGGGCCTTCTCGGATACTCCGATCAGCAGATCGCCGAGTTACGAAATCAGCGCGTGCTGTCGCCCGGGCGATAGCGGAGGGCCAGAGGACCCCAGGCTCTAAGCATAAAGCCGACCGTGCTCCTGAGCGTATGGCGCGTACGAATCCTTGATGCTGGCGAGGTTCAGCAGCATTTTTGCCACCGGCACATCGCTGTTGGCAAATACCGTGGTCCGAACCCAAAGGCTTTCGGTCCGGCGGCTTCCGCTCAGGGCAATGACCTCCCGCTCGGTTTCATAATCCTCTCCCACGAATAACGGCCCGCGGATCAGGCGGATTTCCTGATCGGCGAACAGGCCGACCGCCGGGCCCTTGATCGGCAACTGATCGTCCCTCGATCGATATTGAAACAGCACGCTGAGCATCTCGATCGGAATGATCGGTCGTCCCCAGGGATTGCCGGATTCTTCCTCCCTCCGGTAATAGGAACTCGGTTCGGTGATGACCTTGAGTTTATCGTTGAGCGAAAACGGATAGAGCTCGCCCATATTCTGATCGAAGCCCATGCGCACGGTCTGACGGCCGGTCTTCATTCCGACCTTCACATCACGCAGGATCACTGGATCGGCAAGCGGCTTCAGTTCGGTCAAGCGCTGATCGAGCGCAGTCGCCGGACCTTTATCGCCGACAGAAGCGGTGCCACGCAGAACCTCGGTTCCATCGCGCTTCACCATCTGGATTTTGCACTGCTTGGTCCCCGGCTCAGGCTTTGCCAGAATGGCTTGCACCTCTTCTCCTGCAAAGGAGGGATTGCGGTAGTGCGCCGAGATGCATCCGGTCTCGAACCACGCTTTTCCCCAAAAATGCTCGCACAGCGGTGCAAATTGGCTGAAATGGGTCGGCCCTTCAATCGTCCCGCCCTGGAATCCCAGTTTCTGCGCCGTTGCATCGTCGTAAATCGAGGCGTGAGAGTCATAGATCTGGGCATTGAGCATCTGATGCGGCCGGCGCCATGGCCCGACGAGGGAATCGGAGGTCTCCGTGATGACCGTTTCAAACGCCTTCGATCCCATTGAACTCCTCGCAAATGTCAGCCTGCTCCAGGAGCGGGGATTATCACGTTACCGGCCGCGATCCAATATCATCCAGCCATATCACTCCCGCGCCGCATCTTTCCCGGGCAAGATTCGCTCCAAGCGCCTCATCCTTTCGTGGACCGAACGCAAGGGCGCTCGAAAGGTGCCGGGATAAGCCGCGCCATCAATCAGAATGTTCCGCCCGGTGATGTAGCTCGCCCGAACTAAACAGGGATTGCCACGCTCGGGGATGGCCCGCACCGGCCGACGTGTTCGCTGGTTCAATGACCGCTTGGCAACGCCATGCCGCCAGGCTTGGCGCCCCACATGCAAAAGCTCGACGGTTCGAACCCGAACTGCCGCGGCTGATGGTTGGCATCGTCGGCGACTTCATCGACCCCGACCGAATATTCGAACACCATTCCGTCCGGGCCTTTGAAATAAAGAAATCGCGCCCCGGATGTCGGATGGCGACCAGGGCCAAACACGATCGGCACGCGGCGTTCGCTTAGAAAGTAATAGGAGCGCAGCACGTCATCGTTGGTCTGCACTTGATGATTGACGTGCTGGATGCCGGCATGCGTCGCCCGCACCAGCGCAATGGTGTGATGGATCGCGTTGACACGCATCAGGGGAATATCGCCGATCCGGTCGCTGACGCGCGCGTTGCACACTCGCGTCCAAAATCCTTCATCACGTACGGGATCCGTGGAGTTGAGACCGATGTGGCTGAATCCGGTGATGCCTGCGTCGCGCGCCGCGAAATAGCGCCGGCCATTCCGCTCGGGCCTCACCACCAGTTCGATGTGGTTGCCGCTGGGGTCGCGAAACCCGATGAACGCCCGCACCCTGCGCTTCTGCGCCTCTTCGGCCGAGCCGCCTTCAACATGATGGCCAAGGCTCTCGAGGGTCGCTGCCGCCTGCTGCAGGCTCGCCTCGTCTTCGATTTCAAAGCCGACGGTCTGATCGGCGGGATCGCCTTCCGTGTAGCAAAGCGTATGCGAGCGGTCGTCCGATCTCAGATACAGCGCCTTCCTGCCGCGCTCCGCAACCTGCAAGCCAAGGCAGCTGGTCGCGAACGTCTCTGCTGACTCCAGATCGGTGGAGCCGAGCCGTACATAGCTCACATCCCTAAGATTGATCATTCCGCTTCTCCTGATTGATTCAAACGCCGCGCGCACTCAGCTCCGGGACATCCTTGCTTTCGCTTCCCCAACTGCAAAGCGATTCCGGCGCGAGCGGAAATTGCCGTGCGGGACGACGCAGAGGGCCCGGTTCCGTCATGCCGTTGACGTAGGAGAAAATGAGGCCATCGGGACCTTCGACATGCAGGAATATCTGTTCCGAACACGGTTCGCGTCCGGGACCCTGCACGATCTTTACCTGGCTCTCCTGCATGAAATAGCTGTTCTGCATGATGCTGTCGAGCGTCTCGACCTCGAACGCGGCGTAGAGCAGCCCGTTCCGCTTCGCCGGATAAAGCGCAATCCGATGGTGAAAACTGTCGATTTGCAGGTAGGCGATATCGCCTACCCAATCCCGCACCTGGGCGCCCAGCGCTTTCCAGAATTCAAGATCCCGACCGGGATTGGTCGATCTCAACCCGACGCCATGCAAGCGGGTAATGCCGGCGTCGCGGCTCGGAAAATATCGCCTGCCGCTTTGACTGGGACGCAGCACCAGATCGATATGGTTGCCGGAGCCGTCTTCAGCCAGCAATGCCGCCCGAACGTAGCGACGCTGGCAGGCATCAGCGGTCGCGCGCGTCACGACAAAATCGCGGTCCCGCAGCAGCTCTTCGATCCGATCAAGTGCCGTCTCGCTCCATACCTCAACACCGGTGCTGGAACCACCGTTCGTATCGTTACTGAAGCTGACGGTTCGAAACCGGTGGTCGGAGCGAAACGCAACTTCATCATCAGGCCCCGCAACGCGTTGCAATCCGAAAATATCCGATGCGAATCTTGCGCCTGGCCTGCAACTCCGCAATCGCAAGACGGACATAACACACGGATGTCACGAGCGGATTGTCGGTGGAATTCATCTGCCCAGGCTCCTGCTCAACCCGGCCTCGATCGCGGTTTCCGATCGCTGAGGAAAACCTTGATCATTTGACGCCAGAGCGAGAACAACTCGTCGAACCACTTCGGATCGTTATCCCACAATGTTCGCAGAGCCATTCCGCGAACAAGACTGAGGGTCAAGGCAACGATGTCGGATGCAAGCTGGCCAGGTACCCCGCTTGCCGCCAGGGCGCCCGTCCAGGCGGTTTCCACAGGACGTCGCGCCTTTCGCGAAATATCGAGAATCTGCTTCCGCACCGATTGATCGGTCGAAGTCGAAAGAACGATATCGATCGCCACCATGAAGTGCTCGCTAAAGAAGAATTCCCGCGCATCCTCGATCACCGCCTCGATCAGGTCGCGGGGTCTGTTCACGGCGGAGGCCCGGCGTCGGCTGAGCACCTGCGCCTGCTCGAAGACATATTCAAGGGTGGCGACAACCAGCGAATCCTTGGTCGGGAAGTGATGGAGCTGCGCGCCTCTGGACAAGCCGGCTTCCTCCGCAACCTCGGCGGTCCTGAAACGTGCATAGCCGCGCTTGCGGATGAGGTTCGCGGCCGCCTTCAGGATACGCGTCCGCGTTTCCGCGCTGCGCTCGGCCTGGGTGCGGCGACGCGCCACTTCGGCCGAATGCCGGGTAGAGCGTGTCGTCGAAGGAATTCTGCTGGCGCGAGCTGGCATATCAGACCTCAATACAGACGTGTTGGTCGATCACCTTGACCGGATAGGTCTTCAGTGGAATCTCACAGGGCATGCCGGTCGGTTGCCCCGTCGTGACGTCGAAGGTTCCGAAATGAAATGTGCATTCCACGATCTTTCCCGTCAAAATGCCCTCCTCGGACAGCGACGCCTCGCCATGGGTGCACATGTCGGCGGTCGCATAAATCGTACCGTCCACGCGATACAGCGCGACATGTGAACCGTCGGGGAGCGAGGCCTTCTTGATCTCACCTTCCGCAACCTCGTCAACTCCACATAGCACCACGGTTTCTGGCATCGGCTTTGGCCTAGAGCATTGTGCTTCCGCCGTTGACGCTGATGACCTGGCCGGTCACGAACGACGCTTCGGCGGATGCGAGGTAGCTGACCATGGAAGCGACCTCCTCCATCTCGGCGGGCCTGCCCATGGGTATGACGCTGACGAACTTCGCCGCAAGCGCGGGATCGCGCTTCGTTATGGCGACCATTTGCGGCGTGTTCACCGCGCACGGCGCGACGGTATTGACCGTAATGCCATCGCGCGCGAACTCGCGCGCCATTCCGGTGGTCAATCCATGGACGCCGCCCTTCGCGGCGTTGTACGCGGCATGATCCCAAAGCCCGTTGCGAACGGAGTCGGCGCCGAGATTGATGATCCGGCCGTACGAATTGGCCCGCATTTTCGGGATCGCATGCCAGGAACACCACAGCACCGTCCACAAATTGCGATCGATCGTGGTCCGCAATGTTTCCGGGGTGTGCTCGGCGAAGGCCTTGATAATACCCCCGCCTGCATTGTTCACCAGCACGTCCAGCCGGCCGAAACGATCGACCGCACGATCGATCGTACCCTTGGCGACGCTTTCCGACGACAGATCGCCCGCATAACTGACAACCTCGGCGCCGAACTCCTTGGCCAGGTGTTTCGTTGCTTTGTCGAGTTCAGCCTCATCCATATCCGCAACCACCAGCCTAGCGCCGTCGCGGGCAAGACGTTCCGCGATTGCAAGGCCAATGCCTCTTGCGGCCCCTGTCACGACGGCGACATTGTTTTTCAGCTTCTTGTCCATCCAAGCGTTGCCTTCACAGAATGATGCTGACGCGGCCCTGGGCACGAAGACCCTCGCTGTCCAGAAGGCAGCGCTTTTCCTTTATCTTGAACGTGCCATTGCCCGGCACAAGACGATACCGGTTGCTGCCGAAGTAAGTGTCCGTCACGCCGTCCTTGGTGCGGTAGGTTATAAAGGCCGAACTGACTTCGAGGTCATCACCGATGCGTTTCCGGATCCGCACGTTGCTGACGAGGTGCCTGGTCCGCGAATGCGGGAATTCGGCGTGAGCGGTGCGCTTCATCAGGCGCTTCACGCGTTCGCTGAGCCGGAAGCGGTCATCGGCGATATAAAACAGGTTATTGTCCGGCGACGCATCGACGGCCAGATCAGTGGCCGGCACGTAGTAAATCGCGTCATCCGTGAAAAGCTCCAGCCATTCCGGCAAACGCCATTCGTCGAGCAGTTCAGCCTCGGCGAACAGGAAGTCCTCGACATCGGTGCGAGCGACGGGATGCATTGCCAATTCACCGTCGCTCATGCCGGCACCCGGAATATATGCTCGTTCCAGTTCGACCAGAACGCGCGCATCTGGGCTTCGTCATCATATGACGGGTTTTCCTTGCCCATTCCCTTCGAGATATCGTTCCACTGCGCTTCGCTGGAATTGCGGAAGCCGCGCTGACATTGTTCGAGCGCCTCGACGTCGTCAGGCGTTGCAAAGCCTCCGGGTCCGAGAAATTCGAGGAAATTGAACAGCCGGTATTTCCGCGCCCACTCGGTCTCTTCCTTCGGAGCCAACGCCCATGCGCTGATATTCATGAAATCGGGCGCGGCCGGATAGTAGGTTCTCACCGTCACCGCCATGATGTCGTTGATCACCAGATTCGGGAAGATAAACAGGTTTCGATTGAAGGTGGCGATACGATCGGCGCGCTCCTTTCCAAACCGCTTTACCAGCCCGTCATAGAGCCTCGAAAGCTCTCGCTTGCCATCCTCGCCCCACGACGGAATCCACTGCGCGACGGGACGGCCCCACGGAGCCTTGTATTCGAGAACGGCATGCCCCTTGCCGAGATCGCGCGCCGATCCCTCGAACGAGACCTGGGCGAGGCCGCCAGTCGTCGCCTTCAGGTAATCCAGGTATGTCGCATGGGTCGTCAGCGCGTGGTAGCCGTCAATGCTGTTTTCCGTCAGCAGCTTCCAGTTGGCACGCATCGAATATTCCTGCGTGCCGCCGACGATCGTCATCTCCGTTTCCGCCTGGTCGCAGATCACGTCGAGATATTCCCCGACCGGGCCGAGATAATCCGCCAGGCTCTCGACATTCCGGTCGAAACAAATGAAATTCAAATCGCGGTAACTCTCCAGCCGCGGCACCTGCTGCATGTTGGACGTGCTGCGCTCCTTGAAATCGGCGGCATAGGACGCCTCTCCGGGCTGGCTCCGCAAGGTACCGTCCAGGCCGAATACCCAACCGTGATAGAAACACTGGAAGGACTTCGCGCTGCCGTGCTTCTCCCGGCAGACCTGTGCGCCACGATGCGGACAGGTATTCAGCATCGCCTTGAGATTTCCCTTGCCGTCGCGGGCAAACAAGATGCTTCGACCCCCGACCTGACGGGTGACGAAGTCGCCGGGCTTGGCAAGCTCGGAACTATGGCCGAGATAGAGCCAGCATTTATCGAAGATCTGGGCCCGCTCCGCCTCCAGAATGGCGGGATCGACGAACGCCTGACGGGACACCTTGAAGATTTTCCTCAATTCATCGATCAGAAGCGCTGTCTTCATCGGTCCAATAGCATTCATGGCAGTGCCTCCCTTGATCAATTGCTTTTCAATGCCCGTCGCAGATCAAACGCCGTCGATTCAATATCGGGTCGGTCGAGCCTTGCCTGCCGCGCGACCAGCCGCCGGAACATGGCCATGTCCTTGGCTGCATTGACCGAGATCGCGCCGACAATCTCGTTACCGCGCAACGCGGCCACGGAGAAACGATCGCTCCGGCTGTCGCCCCGCACGATGTGGTCGGCGTTCAGCATATCGCCCACGACCTGAATGTTGAGATCATATTGATCCGACCAGAACCAGGCAGGATCGTCATATTCGCGGTCCGCTCCCAGCATGTTTCCGGCAACGCAAATCGCCTGGTTCTGGGCATTGGCCCAGGTTTCAATGCGCATGGCCCGGTCGTGGCATTTGCTCCATTGCAGCGCAACATCGCCGGCGCTAAAAACATTGGGCGCCGCCGTCCGCCCGAACGCATCGACTTCGATGCCCGCATCGGCCGGCAGGCCCAGATCGCGAGCGATCGCCTGGGTTGGATCGACTCCAATTCCAACAAGCACGATATCCGCCTTCAGTTCGGCTCCATTGGTCAAACGAACGCCGTTCGCCGTCCCTGACGCGACCGAGGCGCCAAATACGAACCGGACACCATTGTTGCGATGCCTGGCTTCAACAACCTTGCTGACAAGATCAGGGAACGCCCGGGCGAGCAGCCGCTCCTGATTCTCGATGACAGTAACCTCGCATCCGCATTTCGCCGCGGCACAGGCAGCCTCGAGACCGATAACACCGCCGCCAACGATGACGACGCGGGACCGTCCATGGAACGATTGGCGCAAATTCATCGAGTCTTCGATGTTGCGAAGGTAGTAAACCGGTGGACCGGCTCCCTCAAGCGTCTTGATCCGCCGCGGCTGGGTGCCGGTCGCAAGCAAAAGCCGATCGTATCCGAAAATCCTGCCATCGCCGGTCGCGACGGCTTGTCGCTCCGGATCGCATGCGACGACGGCGGTTCCGGTGATCATGCTGACGTCGAGCACATCCGTCCAGTCGTCGATCGGCTTGAGATAGGTAACCGGCGCCTCCAGCGTCGCAAGCAGTTCCTTCGACAGTTGCGGTCGCTCATATGGCGGATGCTTTTCCTCGCCGATCAGCGTGATTGACCCGCGAAAGCCGGCGGATCGCAGCGCTTCCGCGGCACGTCCTCCCGCCTGGCCGGCGCCGGCAATCACGATTTTCTGGATGGATGGCACCGGCGCTTCAACTCCCGTGGCGCCCGAAATCTTCCTCTTTTTGCCGAACAGGGAAGCGCTTCAAGCATTCTTGGATTGCACAGACATTAAAAACAGTCCAACCTGCTTGTAAAGTAATAAAGTTGATCCACGCGGCTATCGCAGTGCATCACTACGGGAGAAAGCGGTGGCCAGGGCGATCGACGTGCATACCCATTTTGTGCCGGAAACCATGCCGTCCGGGGCGGGCCGCAACCCCCTCTGGCCGTCGATCGAACACAGGGACGGGAACAAAGCCGCGGTCGTCGTGGGCGGCAAGATCTTTCGTGCCATCAATTCCAGAAGCTGGGATGCCGACCGTCGATTGCGGGATATGCAAGCGGACGACGTCGACGTCCAAGTCGTGTCCCCGATGCCCGAATTGTTGTCGCACTGGTTTCCCGCCGATGATGCCGACATGTTGTCCGGTCATATCAACCGCTCCATAGCGGAACTATGCTCAACCCACCCGGAACACTTTATCGGAATCGGCATGGCTCCCGTCCAGGAACCCGCGCTTGCCGCACGCCGCCTGGCAGACCTCAAGGCGCTCGGACTTTGCGGCATCGAAATCGGCAGCCACATCAATGGTGTCGCGTTGGGTGACCCGCGCATGCACGAGCTCTATGCCGCCGCCGAGCAGGCCGATCTCGCGATCATGATCCATCCGCTGCACCCCTCGGGCATGGAGCGAATGGGTGGCCGGCCGGAACTGGCCGCCGTCGCGGCCTTTCCGCTTGAAACCGCGTTGGCTGCCACGTCGCTTCTGACTCATGCCGTCACCGAGCGATTTCCAAAATTGCGAATATTGCTCAGCCACGGCGGCGGGGCATTGCCCTGGATTCTTCCGCGCCTTAAGCACGCACATGCGCTCGGACCTCCGCTGCAGGAGCTGTTTGCGCGCGATCCTGCCGAGATGGCGCGGGCATTCTACTACGACACCATTTTGTATGATCGTCTCGCCTTGCAATTCCTCGCCGAGTCGGTGGGCGCCAATCACATCGTGGTCGGATCGGATTATCCGTTCTCGATCAAGCAGGACCGGCCGGCTGAATTCGCCGAGCTGGCGCTCGGAATCAACCGGGCAACGCTTGCGGAGAATGCGGCACGCTTTCTGAACCGGGCGCCTTTCGCAGCGTGACGCGCGGCACGACCGGGCAGGAACCGGAAGATGAGGGAGAAACTGGTGGGAAGGTGCTATTCGTATCGACAGTACTGCTCATTGGGGCCGCTACCGCCGCGGACGCCGGCGCGACCCGATCCGCAAGTGCCCCGGGATCACAAATTGGGCCCATGCGTGCACGGAAAAATCGGTTCGTTCTATTTCTATGAGAAGGACTCGAACGACGACGCCGCGTTCGGCTTTTTCGACGTCGAACTGTCGGTTCAGCGCGTTGCAGCCGGCAAGGTCCGGATCGAACTTTATTGCATTGCCGATGGATATCAGACTTCACGCGGCGTCGGCGCGGGGCATCCGGTCAAAATCGCGATCATGGCAGGCGGCGAGACGGTGGGGTCAACCGAGTGGCATTTTGCCGACGTCATCTGCGGGCACGCAGATCCGATGAATTTCTCGGCCGATATTGACATTGGCGACACATCGTTTTCACTGATTGACCGCATCGATCTGCTTGGGGTCGATGGGCTGTCAGCGCCTTGCGGATAGCCTTCCGACGTTCCAGCCTGCCATGATGATTTAACGGAGCCATACGATGACGTTGATGCAGGTCGGGTTGGACGACAAGTACCGGCTCGATGCCAAGCGAATCTATCTTTCCGGAATCCAGGCACTGGTACGATTGCCGATGTTGCAGCGCGAACGAGATCGCGCGCAGAATCTCAACAGCGCCGGATTTATCTCGGGATACCGCGGTTCCCCGCTCGGCATGTACGACAATGCCTTGTGGCGGGCAAAGTCGTTCCTGCAATCGCACGATATCGCCTTCGTCCCCGGACTAAACGAAGATCTGGCGGCAACCGCCGTGTGGGGCAGCCAGCAGGTCGGACTGTTTCCCGGAGCGAAGGTCGATGGCGTATTCGGGATTTGGTATGGCAAGGGACCGGGGGTGGACCGTTCCGTCGACGCCCTCAAGCATGCCAATTCTGCCGGCACGGCCCGGCACGGCGGTGTACTCGCGCTGGCCGGCGACGATCATGGCTGCCAATCATCAACGCTTGCGCATCAGAGCGAACAGGTATTCGCCGCTGCGTTGATGCCGATCCTCAATCCGGCAACGCTGCAGGATTATCTGGATCTGGGACTCTACGGCTTTGCGCTCTCCCGCTTCTCCGGCTGCTGGGTCGGCTTCAAGGCGATTTCCGAAACGGTCGAGAGTTCTGCCTCCATTTACAGCGATCCGTCGCGCGTGCAGGTCGTGCTGCCATCGGACTTCGCGATGCCGCCGGGCGGCCTCAACATCAGATGGCCCGACCCGCCGCTCGAACAGGAGAGACGGCTGCACGGCCCGAAAATGGATGCCATTGCGGCATTCGCGCGAGCCAACCAGCTCGATCGAGTCGTGCTCGACAGCAAACCGGCACGGCTTGGGATCGTCGCCACCGGCAAAGCCTATCTCGACCTGCGGCAGGCCCTTGCCGACCTCGGCATAACCGAACGGTACGCCCAACAACTCGGCCTGCGCATCTACAAGGTCGCACTGACCTGGCCGCTCGAGGAGAGTGGTGCAAGACGATTTGCCGAGGGTTTGCAGGACGTCCTGGTGGTCGAGGAAAAGCGCGGCTTTGTCGAAGATCAATTGGTGCGGATTCTCTACAATATGGATGCTTCAAAGCGTCCTTCGGTCGTCGGCAAACGTGACGAACACGGCGCGGCGCTGTTGCCGAGCGAAGGCGAGCTCACGCCGACCATGGTCGCTGCGGCGCTCGTCTCGCGCCTGCGCCGGCTTGGTCACCAGAGTCCGGAACTGGAACAAAGACTGGCCCGGCTTGAAGCCTTTGAACATCCGGCGAACGCCCCCTCTGCCATGGCGTTGCAGCGCACACCTTATTTCTGCTCCGGCTGCCCGCACAACACCTCGACGAAAGTGCCGGAAGGCAGCCGCGCGATGGCCGGCATCGGCTGTCACGGGATGGCTCTCGCCGTCCCAAGCCGGCGTACTGCGACGATTTCGCATATGGGCGCCGAGGGCGTGACCTGGATCGGCCAGGCACCCTTCACCGATGAACGCCACATCTTTCAGAACATCGGTGACGGTACCTACACCCATTCCGGGCTGCTGGCGCTCCGGGCTGCCGCCGCGGCCGGCGTCAATATCACCTACAAGATTCTTTACAACGACGCGGTCGCGATGACCGGCGGACAGCCGGCCGAGGGCGGGCTCACCGTCTCGCAAATCGCCCATCAGGTCGCTGCTGAAGGCGCAAAACGCGTTGCGATCGTCTCGGACGATCCCGACAAATATCCCGGCAAAGACTATTTCCCGGCAGGCGCCACTGTCCATCATCGCCGCGAGCTGGATCGGATTCAACGCGAACTGCGGGAGATCAGCGGTCTCTCCGTCTTGATCTACGATCAAACCTGCGCAGCGGAAAAACGTCGTCGTCGCAAGCGCGGGCTCTACCCGGATCCACCCAAGCGCGTCTTCATCAACGATCTCGTCTGCGAAGGCTGCGGCGATTGCTCGCAGACCTCGAACTGCGTTTCGGTTCAGCCGCTCGAAACCGAATTCGGACGCAAGCGGAAGATCGACCAATCGAACTGCAACAAGGACTATTCCTGCGCCGAGGGATTTTGTCCAAGCTTTGTGACTGTTCACGGCGGCGCGCTCAAGAAGGCGAAAAGCTCCGCGATCGATTCCGGCCAGCTGTTCGCCGACCTTCCATTGCCCGACAAGCACGAGCTGGATGCGCCCTTCAATATCCTCGTCACCGGCATTGGCGGCACCGGCGTCATCACGATCGGCGCGCTCCTGGGCATGGCCGCCCACCTCGACGGCCGCGGCTGCTCCGCGCTCGACTTTACCGGACTTGCGCAAAAAAATGGCGCAGTCATGAGCCATGTCCGAATAGCGCGAACGCCGGAAGAAATCGCCACGGTTCGCATCGCTTCCGGAGGTGCCGATCTTATTCTCGGCTGCGATATCGTGGTTTCCGCAAGTACTGCCGCCCTCACCCGAGCCGAACGCGGCGTGACCCAGGCTATTGTCAATGCCGACCTGCAGCCAACGGCCGGTTTTGTGATGAATCCCGATATCGATTTCGAAATGAACGCGATGCAGGGAGCGCTGCGCGAGGCGATCGGCGAAAAGAAGCTCGATATCATCGACGCGACGGGTATCGCGTCAGCCTTGATGGGCGACAGCATCGCAACCAACGCCTTCATGCTCGGCTTTGCATTCCAGAAAGGGGCCATTCCGCTTTCGCTGGAGGCAATTCTGCGCGCCATCGAAATCAACGGCGCTGCCATCGAGATGAACAAGCAGGCCTTTTCCTGGGGACAACTCGCAGCATACGACCTCGCGCGCGTGCGCAGCGTAACCCAGTTCCGGGCACGAGCCTCCGCCCCTGTCGGCAACCTTGACGGTGCGATAACTAACCGCGCCGCATTTCTCGTCGCTTATCAGAACCAGGCTTACGCGGACCGCTACCTCGCGATGGTGTCCGCGGCGCGCAACGCCGAGGCCGCAGTGGCACCTGGATCCAGCGAGCTCACCGAGGCCGTTGCAAAAAACCTGTTCAAGCTCATGGCCTACAAGGACGAATATGAGGTGGCGCGGCTCTATACCGACGGCAGCTTTGCAGACAAGCTGAAGGCGCAATTCGACGGCGATTTTCGGATCAAATTCCATCTCGCGCCACCATTGTTGGCACGTCGCGACAAAGTGACCGGACGTCCCCGAAAGTCGGAATATGGCGGCTGGACGATCCACCTGTTTCGCCTTCTTGCACGGCTGAAATTCCTCCGCGGCACCGCACTCGATCCATTCGGTTATGCGCCGGAGCGCAAGGCCGAGCGGCAGCTGATCGCGGATTACGAGGCGATGCTGCAACAGCGCATGGCGGCGCTGCAGAGCCGGGATCTGGTCACGCTGATCAAACTGGCGCGGATTCCCGAAGTGATCCGCGGCTATGGATATATTAAAGACGAAAGCATCCAGAAAGCAGCGCAACAACGCGCACGCCTTCTCGCCGATCTCGATAACAATCGCTTCGCTGTCGCAGCAGAGTAAGGCTTGGCTTGACAGCGGCACGTTGCGAAACGCAGTTGCCGTCCAAACTCATAAACCGGCCATACTGCTTGTAACTTCGAAGCACGCCTGTTAGCTTTTCACAAAACGACAAACAGGATTTGGGAGGATCGCAATGAAGGGAAAGTTAGGTTTCGCGCTGTCCGCGGCCCTGTTGCTCATAAGCTTCGCTGGCGCCGGTGCTGCCGACAAGAAATACGGACCGGGTATTAGCGACAAGGAGATCAAGCTGGGCCAAACGGTGCCATACAGCGGACCGGCATCGGCCTTCTCGAGTTACGGCCGGGTCATGACCGGTTATTTCGAGATGCTCAACGAAGCCGGAGGCATTAACGGCCGAAAGGTCACGCTGATATCGCTCGATAATGCATACAGTCCTCCGAAAGCCCTGGAGCAGACCCGCAAACTGGTCGAGGACGACGGCGTGTTCGCGGATGTGGGCACGGTGGGAACCACACCCAATTCAGCGATTCAGAAATACCTCAACCAGAATCAGGTCCCGCACGTTTTCATCTCGGCCGGCGGACGACGCTTCAACGATCCAAAGAATTTTCCCTGGAGCGCACCGATGTATCCCGCCTTCGAAATGGAGGGCAAGACTTTCGGCAACTACATCCTCCGGCACAAACCCGACGCGAAAATCGCCGTGCTGTACCAGAACGACGATTATGGCAAGGACTTCCTCACGGGGCTGAAGGCGGCGCTGGAGAAGGCGTCCCCCAAGATCGTAGCCGAGGCCAGCTACGAACTTGCCGATCCCACCATCAACTCGCAGATCGTCAAATTGAAGGATTCCGGCGCCGATGTGTTGATGGACTTCTCAACTCCGAAATTCGCTGCGCAAACCCTCAAGAAGACGACCGAACTGGACTGGCATCCGACACAGTTTCTTGTCAGCCCGACCAATTCCGTTGCGGCGGTTTTGAAGCCGGCGGGGCTGGAAAACGTGCAAGGCGTTTTCACGACCCAATTTACCAAACAGGCAGGCGATCCGGCATGGGCTGATGACCCCGAGGTCAAGGAATATATCGCATTCATGAAAAAATGGACACCGAATGACAACCCGGGTGATTTCGTCGCGCTGTCCGGCTACATCAATGCCCAGGCTATTGCCTATGGACTGAAGCGCTGCGGTGACGATCTGACGCGCGAGAATTTCCTCAAGCAGGCGCTCAGCTTCAAGGGGCAGCGCTTCAAGATGATGCTGCCTGGCATCGAACTCAACAATTCAGTCGACGATCATGCGCCATATCAATCCTTGCGCATGGCGCGGTTTGAAGGATCGAGCTGGAAGCTGATTGATGACAGCGCGGCCTCCGGACAAACATCGTCGGCGAAATGACGGCTCTGGGCATGGAAAAATACGCGACAGTTTCCGTCGAAGTCCGGGAAGACGTCGAGATTATCTCGCTGAACCGCCCCGATGCACTCAACGCGGTGACGCCGGCGATGATCGACGAACTCACGGAATATTTTTCCGGGCTTCATCAACGCTTGACGACGCGAGTCGTCATACTCAAGGGCAATGGACGGGCGTTCTGCGCGGGAGCCGAACTCGGATCGGAGGCGTTTTCCTCCCCCGGCGAAGGACGTCCACAACGTCAATTCCAGATGCAGCAGCGTTATTCGGGCGTGATCCGGCTGATGCGAAGCTGCCCGCAGCCGATTATCGCGCTGGTTCAGGGCGCCGCATGCGGCGCCGGCTTTTCGCTGGTGCTGGCCTCGGATGTGCGCTTCGCCGCACCCGAAGCCCGGATGAATGCAGCCTATATTCGTGTCGGCGTCGGCGGTTGCGACATGGGATCCGGATATTTATTGCCGCGGCTCATCGGACTTTCGGTGGCGTCCGAATTGTTGCTCACTGGACGCTTTCTTGGCGCCGACCGCGCAAAGGCCGTAGGGCTGGTCAGTGACGTGGTACCGGCCGACCGACTGCTCGAGACCGGTCTTGAACTTCGCCGCAGAGATGGCCCGCACCTCCCCGATGGGACTGCGGTTGACCAAGCAGGCGTTGAACGCTTTGATCGACGCTCCCAGTCTCGACACCGCGCTGATGATCGAGGATCGGCAACAGGTCATCCTGCTGGAAACAAGCGATCACCGCGAAGCGGTCGCAGCCTTTCGGGAGAAGCGGCCGCCGAACTATCGCGATCAATGATCGCGAAGAAGGCTGTTCTGTTTCCCGATGCTCGAGCCATCGCGAAGAATCCAATACGAGAACCTAACCCGCTCTCGAAAAATCACGCTTGCGACGTCGCCCCTCCAGGGTCATACAGAAATAGGTCGGCATCGTCCGCTACCTCAAGCGCGAAAGCCCATCGATCGTCGATTGATCGACCGGAAATCAGCTCAGGCAACCTTCAGTGGCGCTTTGTCTTCGGCGCCAAGAAATCCCATCAGCCGCTCCCGAATGAGGTGTTCCGCATCCGACCATAATGCGATCGATCAACTCCTTGACTGTCGGGATGTCGTGGATGAGGCCGACCACCATGCCGCAGCTCCAGGCGCCCGCATCCATCTTCCCCTCAATCATGACCTTGGGGTAGACCCCGGCAACCTCTTCGTGGATGTCAGCGATCTGCAGCTTGCTGCCTTTCTCGCGCTCGATTTCCAGCAACCGGTCGACAGCGGCGTTCTTGAGTACCCGTTCGGTGTTTCTCAAGGCGCGCATCACCAGCCTTGTATCGAGCTCCGAGGCGGCAACCAGCGCGTTCTTGACGTTGTCGTGGACCGGCGCCTCTTTCGTTGCGATAAATCGCGTGCCCATGTTCATGCCCGCCGCACCCATCGCAAGTGCTGCGACCAGGCTGCGGGCATCCGCCATGCCGCCGGACGCAACGAATGGAATTTTCAACTCCTCCGCGGCACGCGGAAGCAGAATCATGTTGGGTACGTCGTCTTCGCCGGGGTGCCCGCCGCACTCGAAGCCATCGACGCTGACAGCGTCGCACCCGATCTGTTGAGCCTTCAGCGAATGCCGAACCGAGGTGCATTTGTGAATCACCTTGATACTAGCGGCCTTTAGCGCCGGCATATATTGTTCAGGACTGCGCCCGGCCGTTTCAACGATCTTGATCCCGCCCTCCCTGATGGCCGCGATGTATTCCGGATAAGGCGGCGCAGTGAATGCGGGAAGGAAAGTAAGATTCACGCCAAACGGCTTGTCCGTCAGGTCGTGACAGCGCGCAATTTCCTTGGCCAGCAATTCAGGCGTTCGCTGCGTCAGACCGGTGATGATGCCGAGACCTCCCGCATTCGATACCGCAGCCGCGAGTTCAGCAAAGCCGACATAGTGCATGCCGCCCTGGATGATCGGATGCTCGATATTGAATAATTCGGTGATGGCAGTTTTCATCTGAAGCTCCAATCCTGATCCCGGCAGGCCGGTGGCGTTTTCGATCCCGTGGTCAACAATTTCTGGCTCTTTATGCGCGATCAGTGGGTTATTTCCAAGAGCCCCTCAACTCCCGTTCCGGCCACCGGCATCGGCTCTCCTACCATTTCTCTCCGAATGGCCGGATTTCATGCTCGAAGGTCCAGGCGTCGCGCGGCTGCTGATAGAGCTGCCAATAGGCATCCGCCACCGCGGCCGGTCGCATCAGGCGATTGGGATCGAGATTTTCAATCGCCTGGGCGCCCTCCCGGTTGGCGATGAGCTGACGCACCCATTCGGTGTCGACGCTGGAATCGATCACGAGATGGGCGACATGGATATTTTTGGGACCGAGCTCGCGCGCCATCGACTGCGCGACGGCGCGCAATCCGAACTTGGCGCTGGCAAATGCCGCAAAACCCGGTCCGCCACGCAAGCTTGCCGTTGCGCCGGTGAAAAAGATGTTGCCCTTGCCGCGAGCAAGCATCAAACGCGCGGCCTCGCGGCCGGCAAGGAAACCGGAATAGCAAGCCATCTCCCAAACCTTGCGGAAAACCCGCTCGGTCGTATCCACGATCGGAAAATTTACATTTGCGCCGATATTAAAGACGCAAACCTCCAGCGGTGCGTGCTTGTCGGCGTCGCCCAGAAACGACACGATCTGGTCCTCCTTTCGCGCATCGAGCGTCCGTCCGAACACTTTGCCGCCCGCCGCCTCGATTTCCCTGACGAGCGGCGCGAGTTTCTCGCCCTGGCGGCGCCCGACAAAGACGGTGAAACCTTCGGCCGCGAATTTCTTGGCGATCTCGCCACCGATAAAGTCTCCGGCACCGACAACGGCCACGGTCGCGTTTCGCTTTTCCAAAATTCTTCTCCAGAACAAGAGGGAAACGAGAGATTCGGATTCGTCAGGCGTCGCGACCAGGGCGCACCCCAATCGTCGTCAGGTGTCTCGCAGCGATTCCGCCACCTTACGATGGCCCTTCGATAATCGAACATAAGGTTCTTTTTTCGAACTTGTCAATCGACGCCAGGGAAAAGAGAGCTCTAATCCGTATGCAAGTCATTGTGCTATATATACAAATTTTCGGAACTTTTGTTTTGAGAATGTCGTTTACAACGACTTCGATTCCGGCCTATAAATTACAGTACCAAATAAGAACTTATGGGACTGAAACGTGATGGCGGAGAGAGTCGGCGTCGTGATGCTGGTCGGCGCGGGTGACGCCATCGGCGCGGCTGTGGCCAGGCGGTTCGCCGAGGGCGGATACAAGGTCTGTATCGCCCGGCGCGACGCGGCCAAATCCCAGCGGCTGGTCGACGAGTTGACAGCCAAGGGCCATGACGTCCACGCATTCAGTGTCGACGCCCGCCGGGAATCCGAGGTGCAGAATCTGTTCGCTCGTGTCGAGCAAACCATCGGACCGATCGAAGTCTGTCTCTTCAATGCGGGATCCAACGTCAGCAAGCCGCTGCTGGAAACCACCGAAAAGCTGTTCTTCAAGGCATGGGAATTGGCGTGCTATGCGGGATTTCTGGTCGGCCGCGAGGCCGCCCGCACCATGCTGCAGCGAGGCCGCGGCACCATCCTGTTTACCGGCGCCACCGCCAGCATTCGCGGCGGCAAAGGGTTTGCGGCATTTTCGTCGGCAAAGTTCGGCCTGCGCGCCGTGGCCCAGGCGATGGCTCGCGAGCTCGGACCCAGGAATATTCACGTTGTCCATCTGCTGATCGATGCCGGCGTCGACAGCGAGGCAATTCATCAGCGCATGAAGGCCGCGACCGGCATCGATGCCACGGAAATCCCGCCGGACAGTCTGACCAAGACCGCCTCGATCGCCGATGCCTACTGGTTCGCGCATCATCAGAGCAAAGACGGCTGGACTCACGAACTGGATCTGCGGCCGGCCGTGGAGAAATGGTGAGATGGCCGCCGTGCCCGACCTTACCCTCTGGGGAGTTGGAACGAGCCGCACCGTTCGTCCGCATTGGGCGATGCACGAACTGAACCTGCCTTACAGGACCAAGCCGATCGGTCCCCGCAGCGGCGAGACCAAGACGGCCGAATACACCGCGCTCAATCCGCGCCAGAAAGTTCCGCTGCTGCAGGATGGCGATTTCTGCATCGGCGAAAGTGCAGCGATTGTCGCGTATCTGTCGAGAACCTATTCGAGCCCCGGGCGAGTGCTGATCCCCGAAAGGCAACGCGATTATGCCGCCTGGCTTGAGTGGTGCTTTTTTATCGTTACCGAACTCGATTCCACGAGCCTTTACGTGATGCGGCGCCATCGAGCCGACGCTCTCGGCCCGATCTATGGCATCGCGCCGGAAGTCGTCGCCAAGGCCGGCGAGTATTTCCGCGAGCAATTGCGTCACGTGGAAGCAGCACTCGCGGACGGGCGCAAGTATCTGATGGGCGATCACTTCACCAGCGCAGATATCCTGCTCACGACCTGCCTCGATTGGGCAATCGCATATGGCGTCGGCATCTGCGACAATGCTCAGCCTTATCTTGAGCACATCCACCAACGACAAGGCTATCAGCTCGGCACGGCGGCCAACAAACCCCCGGCGCCGATCACTCCCGTGCAGAAGACTTGACCGGGTTACACCGCGGCCCGAACCGATTTGTCGGTGATCATCCGGTCGATCGCGCCTTCGTCATAGCCCAGCTCGCGCAACACCTCGCGGGAGTGCTCGCCGACACGCGGCGCCGGCCCACCGATGACAGCCTCGTTGGCGGCAAATCGCGCCGCTGGCTTCGGCTGCCGTACGCGTCCGACCATCGGCTGGTCGAACTCGGTGATGAGGCCGCGCGCCACCACCTGCTCATTGTCGATGATCTCGCCGCGGCGCAGGATCGGCGCGCACGGCACGTCCGCGGCGTCGAGCCGCTCGAGCCACTCGGCGGTGGTATGCTGGCCGATATATTCCGCCATCTTGTTGATGCGCGCAGTGGCATTGACGGCGCGCGCCGACGGCGTCGCGAAGCGCGGATCCTTGGCTAGTTCGGGATCGCCGGATGCCCTGCAGAAGCCCTGCCATTCGGAATCCGAAAGGGTGCCGGCCGTGATGTAGCCGTCGCTGGTCTTGAACACGAGATCCGGCCGGTCTTTCGGATCGGCGCTTGCCGCCTCGGCGCCGATCACCGTGTATTGCATCATGCCTTCGGGCCAGAGATACGAGATCATGGTATCGAGCATCGCCACTTGAATGTGATCGCCCTTGCCGGTCTTCTCGCGGGCATAGAGCGCCGACGACACCGCCTGCGCGGTGAAGACCGCGGTGGTCTTGTCGCAGACGATCGTGCGGATCATCTGTGGCCGGTTGGTCACCGGATGCGCCTGGATGTCAGCAAAGCCGGAAAGGCCCTGGATGATCGGATCGTAGACGCGCTTCTTCACATAGGGTCCGGTGTCGCCGACGCCACTGATCGACACATAGATCAGGCGAGGATGGCGCTGGCGCAATTCATCAGCGCCGAGCCCCAGCCGCTCCATGGTGCCGGGTCGAAAGTTCTGCACCAGCACGTCGGCCTCCGCGACCAGCTTTGTCAGAACCTCACGGCCGGCGTCGCTTTTGATGTCGATTGACAGTGAACGCTTGCCGCGATTTGACGAGATGAACAGCGCGGAAAACTCGCCGCCCTTGTCGATTGTGGCGCGGCTGCGGCGGGTAATATCGCCGCCGATCGGTTCGATCTTCAGAACGTCCGCGCCCTGGTCGGCGAGGAACATCGTCGCGAACGGTCCGGACACCACGCCGGTCAAATCCAGTACGCGGACGCCATTGAGTGGTCCTGACATGACGCTTTCCCTTTGTTGTCTTGTAACGGCTCGCTTTGACCATCTCGCCAATCCGGCCGCGGCTTGCGGCGGTTCCGGCGTTTTCCGTCCAAGCTCAAGTTTTTCAGGCGATCCTGGACCGGAGCGTTCCCGTCTGCTCCATGATTTCTTCTTCTACATCACGCAGCTGATCCTTGCCGAAAAACATCTCCCGACCGACGAAGAATGTTGGCGAACCAAATGCTCCCCGATTGACCGCATCGGTGGTGTCTTCGATCAGCTTTTTCTTGACATCGTCCTGCTGGGCGCGGGCAATGAGCCTGTCGATGTCGATGCCGGAGGCCATGAATGCGTCCCGGAAGGTCGCAAGATCGTCCATCTTCTTCGGTTCAACCCACATATGGTGATAGGCGGCGCGGAAATATGGATCGAACATGTTCTCGAACCGCGCCGCGACGGCGCCACGCATCAGCATCAGCGTGTTGACCGGGAAGAAAGGGTTCTGGGTGAATTTTGAAATGTTATGGCGGCGAATGAAACGCTGGGTTTCCAGCGCCTGATATTCGGGCTTGTTCTTGATGCCGCGGAGTGACTCGAACGGCGACAGGTTTTTCGTCGCCTTGAAAATCCCGCCGAGCAGCACCGGAACATATTCGAACTTCACGCCGGTACGCTGTTCAATTCCGGGAATGACGAGTTCCGCCAAATAAGCGTTCGGGCTGCCGAAATCGAACTGAAATTCGACTTTCAGGGGATTTCCCACCGGACTTCTCCTTTGAGGCCATTACGATCAGGGTCGCCGACCGCCGGGCTTTCGCCAGCGTCGGTGGATCGGCTGAACATAAAGTTCTAAAATTGAACTGTCAATTCCCGAGGGCGATTTTAGGTATCTTCAACTCCCATAGTTGCTAATCGGTGATTGAAACCGCGTCAGTACCTATTTAGAATGAAAGACCGAATGGAGGCTTCGAATCGAGGCTTCGAATCGAGCCTTGGGCCCGCAGCGGCTGGACGAAGGACCGAACCATGAAATGGGACGAGCTTGAAGAGGAGCCATGTTCATTGGCTCGCACGGTTGCCGTGATCGGCGACCGCTGGAGCTTGTTGATTTTGCGCGAGTGCTTCCTGCGCAAGCGGCGGTTCGAAGCATTTCAGTCGGCGCTCGGGATCACCCGGCATTTGCTCGCCGAGCGGCTCAAGAAACTCGTCCGCCTCGGCGTCCTGCGCCGGATCCCCTATCAGGAATCGCCCAAGCGATACGAGTATATCCTGACCCAAAAGGGCCTCGACCTCTATCCGGTGATCATGTCCATCGTTCACTGGGGCGACACCCACATGGTCGATTCCCGTGGCCGGCCCCTGCTTCATGAACATCAGAACTGCGGCAAAATGTTCGACCCGGTGATGGTGTGCTCGGAATGCGGTGAGCCGCTGCTGGCCAAGCAGGTTCATGTGCACCCCGGACCTGGCGCGCGCAAAGCTGTCGCCGCTTCCTCGAAGCCTGAAAAGGCCGGATAAAGCGGGATCATCCGGCGCCGCGGACCCGGCTTGATAAAGCCGTCATCTGTGACAAATCATTCCGGAACAAGCGGCGAAGCTGGCCGCCTGCTCTCCGCCTGAAAAATGATCTTTTGCTGTCCCCAAAAATCGGGTTTGCTTCGCTGTGGCACCTCGCTCCGGCGACCTGCCGATGGACGGAACGATTGGGGGAAATCGATATGAGCGGACTTGGTGGCCTCAACAAATCGCCCGAGGGCGTCGTCATCGGCCTCGTTCAACTGCAATTGCCCGTGGTCGTGACCAAAGCCGATCTGGCGCGCCAGACCGATCGCATCGTTTACATGGTCGGCAAGGCGCGCCGCAATCTGGGCACCATGGATATCGTGGTGTTTCCCGAATACTCCCTGCACGGCCTGTCGATGGACACCAATCCGGCCATTATGTGCCGCCTCGACGGCCCGGAAGTGGCGGCGTTCAAGAAAGCCTGCGTCGACAACAAGATCTGGGGCTGCTTCTCCATCATGGAGTTCAATCCCGACGGCAATCCGTATAATTCCGGCCTGATCATCGACGATCACGGCGAGATCAAACTGTACTACCGGAAATTCCATCCGTGGATTCCGGTCGAGCCGTGGGAGCCCGGCAACATCGGCATTCCCGTGATCGAAGGACCGAAGGGCGCCAAGATCGCGCTGATCATCTGCCACGACGGCATGTTCCCGGAGATGGCGCGGGAGTGCGCCTACAAGGGCGCGGAAATCATGATCCGAACCGCCGGCTACACCGCCCCGATCCGCGAGAGCTGGCGCTTCACCAATCAGGCCAATGCTTTCCAGAACCTGATGATAACAGCCAATGTCTGCATGTGCGGCTCGGACGGTTCGTTCGATTCCATGGGCGAAGGCATGATCGTGAATTTCGACGGCAGCATCATTGTCCATGGCACGACCGGGCGGCCCGACGAGATCATCACCGCGGAAGTGCGCCCCGATCTTGTCCGCGAAGCGCGGATTCACTGGGGCGTTGAGAACAATATCTACCAGCTCTGGCATCGCGGTTACGTCGCGGTGAAGGGCGGCGCGATGGATTGCCCCTATACCTTCATGCAGGACATGGTCGCCGGCACTTTCCGGTTGCCGTGGGAAGATCAGGTCAAGGTGACCGATGGCACATCCTGCGGATTCCCGGAACCCACCCGCATTTTTGGCCCGGCGACCGAGAAGGCGGCTGAGTAGTCCGGCCCCCTCGTGGTTTCGACTGGGCGCGCCGTGGGCTTAGAGCCTGACCAGAAATGCGGCCGTTGAGTTCAGACCGTCATTGCGAGCCAACGGGTCGCGCGAATGCGCGCCCGTTTGACAGGCTCCGCGAAGCAATCCACCTTTTTGGTGCCGAAAGATGGATTGCTTCGTCGCTTCCGCTCCTCGCAATGACGGCCCTAAACTACATCCTTCGAAATGCCTTTCGCTTCGGCATTCGAGATTTTCTTATCAACCCTTCTTGACCAGCGGGCAGCTACTCTCCTTCAGCGACCGAAACGCCTCGTCGCCGGGGATTACCGCGCGAAGCTTGTAGTAGTCCCATTCGCTCTTCGATTCCGACGGCTTCTTGACTTCGTAGACGTACATGTCATGCACCATGCGGCCGTCTTCGCGGATGCGGCCGTTCTTCGCAAAGAAGTCGTTGATCGGCAGCTCTCGCATCTTCGCCATCGCGGTCTTTGCATCGTCGGTGCCCGCTGCCTCAACCGCCTTCAGATAGTGCATGGTCGAGGAGTAGTCGCCCGCATCGCCCATATGGGGCATGCGCTTCATTCGCTCGTAAAACCGTTTCGACCACGCCCGCGTTTCATCGTCGCGATCCCAGTAGAAGGCATTGGTCAGGACCAGGCCCTGCGCGGTTTCGAGCCCGAGGCTCTTGATGTCGGTGATCCAGACGAGAAGGCCTGCGAGGGTCTGTCCGCTACGCTGGATACCGAACTCCTGCGCCGCCTTGACGGCATTGACAAACACCGTTCCGGAGCCGGCCAGCCCAACCACCTTTGCGTGCGACGCCTGCGCCTGCAGAAGAAATGACGATTGATCCGACGTCTCCACCGGATAGCGCGCCGATCCCACTACCTCACCCCCAAGCGACTTGACGACCGCCGATGTATCGGCTTCGAGCGCATGACCAAATGCATAATCGGCGGTGAGAAAATACCAGCTCGTTCCGCCGGCCTTCATCATCGCGGTCGCGGTGCCTTTCGCCAGCGAATAGGTATCGTAGGCGTAATGAACGCTGTTCGGGGTGCAGCCGTCACCGGTCAGCCGGGAAGACCCTGAACCTGTGACGATGGCGATCCTGTCCTTGTCCCTTGCGAGTTGCGTAACCCCAAGGGCGATCGACGAGTTGATCAGATTCGCAATCATGTCGACGTTCTCAACGTCGAACCATTTGCGGGCGATGCCGGAGGCTATGTCGGGTTTGTTCTGGTGATCGGCGACGACAAGCTCGATCGGCTTGCCCAGGACTTTTCCGCCGAAGTCCTCGATCGCCATTCGTACCGCGGTGACGGCGCCCTCGCCGGATTCGTGCGAAAACTGTCCCGACATATCGGTGAGCACACCGATCTTCACCACACCGTCGGATATGCCATCGGCAGCGGCGATCGCCGATCCCAATCCAATCCAACGATTCCCGCCAGCGCGACGGCCAGCGCGGTTCGGCCAACAACACCCATGGCGTACCCCCCTGCTTGATCGGGACAAAGCTCTTTGGTTATCCGCACCGCGGATTTCCACTCGCTCTTGTTCATTTCTTATAACATGCATAACTAGACTTATTTTTTTTCGTAAGTCAATCCGGGTCGTGTAGGATGGGTACGGCGGTACGGCAGTTGCCGCAAAGGGTGACACTATGAAAAGCGGATTGCGCCAGGGCGTGCAGCAGCATCCCGCAGGACGGATGCCGTCGTAATGGCGCGCGCAGCGACGGCCAAAATAGCGCCTCGACGGGCGACCAGCGTGACCGCGACGCCGCAACCGGCAAAGGGGGCAAGTCCTGCCCGAGGTGAGCGAAACTGCTCGGTGGCGCGCACCCTCGATATTGTTTCGGATGCGTGGGCATTTTTGATCATTCGCGAAGCCTTCTTCGGTACCCGGACGTTCGAAGCCTTTCGCTCAGCTCTTGACATCCCGCGCGCCACGCTGACGGACCGTCTGAGAAAATTGACGCGGCTCGAGATTTTCCGGCAGGTGGCAACGAACGTCGGCCAACGCAAGGAGTACCGGCTCACCAAAATGGGCTTTGATCTCTATCCGAGCTTCATCGCGCTGATGCAGTTTGGTGACCGCTGGCTGTCGGACCGCAAACGCCCACCGCTAGTGCTGGTCCACAAGACTTGCGGCTGCGAGAGCCATCCCACCGTCGCCTGTTCCGAATGTTCATCCGAACTCGAAGCAAGGGCGGTTCAATATCGCGACGGACCTGGCGCCGGCCGCAAACCTGCAAAGCCGGGGCGGAATACCAGGCGCGCGTCCGACGGCAGCAGGTTCATGCTGGGGCGACCAAGTTCGGTGTCGCGCGCACTGCAGATCATTGGCGACAAATGGAGCTTCATGGTCGTTCGCGAGGCTTTCTTTGCCAATCGCCGGTATGACCGCATTCAGTCGGAGCTTGGCATCGCGCCCAACATATTGACCGACCGGCTGTCGCGCCTGGTCGCTCAGGGTGTGTTTCACCGCCGTCTCTATCAGACAGCGCCCGAACGCTATGAGTACCTGCTGACCGACATGGGCCGGGATCTCTACGGGCCGTTTGTCGCCATGCTGGCGTGGGGGGACCGCTGGCACTCAAAGGGAAAGCCGCCGCTGCTGCTGCGTCATGTGAAATGCGGGCATGATTTTCATGCCACGGTGATCTGCGACCAATGCCAAAAGCCCATCATCGCCGCCGATATGCAGTACAAGTTGAGCTACGATCCAGCCGCCTACGGCGCACTGGGACCAAGATCCATCACCTGACGGATCAGCTTCCTTTGAGCGCTTCCACAAGCCTGAAGCGCATGATCTTGCCGGATCCCGTGCGCGGAATTTCCGCGACAATGTGGGTCGCCTCGGGAATCTTGTAGGACGACAGGCTTTTGCGGCAGTGCGCGATCAGCGACTCCACGTCGAGTTGTCCCTGATCGGCGACGACAAACAGATATGGCACTTCGCCAAGCGTCGAGTGCGATACGCCGACCACAGCGCAATCGATAACCTGCGGATGCAAAATCGCGACCTCCTCGATCTCGGCGGGCGCGATGTTCTGCCCGCCCCTGATGATCAGCTCCTTGATGCGGCCGGTGATCGTGAGATAGCCGTTCGCGTCGGACTTCGCGAGATCACCGGTGTGATACCAACCCTTTCGCAGGGCTGCCGCGGTTTCCGCGGGTTTGTTGTGGTAGCCGTGCATCAGGTTGGGACCGCGAACGATCAACTCTCCTTCCGAACCGATCGGTACATCTTCGAGCGTTGCCGGATCGACGATCCGCGTCGCGAGACCCGGCACCGGAAGGCCGCACGATCCCATCGGGCGACTGCCACTCGTCCAGTTCATCGTCACCATCGTCGAAGTTTCGGTAATGCCGTAACCGTCAAGCAGGGTTGTATCAAAACGCTCCTCAAAGGACCGGTTCAGCGCCGCGGGCATGATCGCGCCCGCAGAAATGAACAGCCGCGTGCGACCAAGGCCGGTTATGCCACCTTCCCGCGCACGCTGCAGCAGATAGTGAAACATCGTCGGCACGCCCGGAAATATCGAATACTTTCCGGACTGCAACAATTCCAGGGCCTGCTGCGGCGAGAAGCGCTCCAGGATGTGCTCACTGGCCCCGACGGCCAGCACGCCAAGGACCGACAGATTAAGGCCGTACGAATGGAACAGGGGAAGCGGCGACAGCACGACGTCCTGGTCGCTGAGGTTGCAGATCGGCGCCCAGCAGGCGGCGGCAATCCACAGCATACCGCGGATCGACAGCAGGACGCCCTTGGCGCGGCCGGTCGTGCCGGACGTATAGATGATGAATGACGAGCGGTCGATATCGGCCGGATCGCGGACGGTGCCTGGATTGCCTTGGGAGAGTTCGTCCAGGTACAGATCGCCTTCCGTGGCGCCGGCGCCGGCCAGCACCAGCGACACCGGAACCGGCGATCCCGCAACCAGCTTGCCGATGAGCTCCTTGCGGGCCGGCGTCGTGATCACCATGCGGCAGTCGGCATCGAACAATCGATACGCGATCTCCGCTTCAGCGGCGTCATAGCTGATCGGAACGATGACCGCGCCGGCCCGCAAGCCGGCGAGGCAGGCCTCGATCCAGTCGACCCCGTTCGGAAGATAGATCGCGATACGGTCCCCTTCCCGCACCCCGTTCGTCGACAGCCCCGCGGCGATCGACGCCGTACGGCCTGCGAGTTGCGAATAGGTGACCGACCTTGCGGCATCCCAATAGGCGACCTTGTCCGGCCGCTCCTTTCGATGCCGCTCGAGCAGCTCTGATACGGGTGCGATCAGCCCGGTATGCAACATTGCCGCCTCCGACCGTTCATACCATGCTGAACCCGCCGCTGATGCTGATCACCTGGCCGGTGATCCAGCTACCTGCGTCGGATGCAAGAAGCGCGACCATCGGAGCCACGTCCGACGGCAGGCCAAGACGACGGATCGGATAGGCTTTGACGAGCTTGTCGCGATTGGCGTCTACCCAGCTTTTGTCATGCGAGGACTCGATCAGGCCGAGCGCGATCGAGTTGGCCGTCGTCCCTGTTCGTCCCATTTCCCGCGCCAGCGATTTCATCAGCGCAATGGTGCCGGCGCGCGCCGCCGCTCCGATCGCGAGCCCGGATTCCCCGACGCGTGAGGAATCTCCCATGATCGAAATGATCCGGCCCCGGCCCGACGCCTCCAGCAAGGGAGCGGCCGCGTGGCAGCAGTGGATCGCGCCATAGAGGCAGGTATCGATCTGCCGATGCCAGTCTTCCGGCGTCGTTTCGCTGAATCGCTTCCGCAACACCAGACCGGCATTATTGACCAGAATATCCAGCCCACCGAAATCAGCCCTGACGCTCGCCACCATGGCTTTGACGGCTTCGAAATTTGCAATGTCCGCCCCATAGGCCTTGGCCTTGCCGCCAGCCTTCTGGATTTGCGCGACGACAGCGTCCGCCTGGTCACGCGAACTATGGTAGTTCACCGCGACAGCCGCCCCCGCCGCGGCAAGGGCGTGCGAGATCGCCGCGCCGACATCTCTTCCGCCGCCGGTAACAAGAGCGACGCGCCCTGCAAGATCGTTCATTCCTGGTTTCCTTTCATTTTCGTGCGTGCCTTCTCCAGCAACCTGAACAGGCGTTCCGGAGTCATTGGTAAAATCGAAACATCGATGTCGAGCGCCGATAGCGCATCGGAAATCGCATTCGCGATCGCGGCGGGCGCGCCGATGGTGCCCCCCTCGCCCATTCCGCGAAAGCCACCGGCAACCGCCGACTCGCTTTCGATGTGAACGACGTCGATATCCGGAATCTCGACCGCGGTCGGCATGACATAGTCGACGAGGCTGGCGCTGAGCAGCTGGCCGTCTTCATCGTAGACCATCTCTTCGTAAAGCGCGGCACCAATGCCTTGCGCGACGCCGCCGTGAACCTGCCCGTCCACGATCATCGGATTGATGATCCGGCCGCAATCTTCCGCGACGATATATTTGTGTATCTTCACAAAGCAGCTCGATGGGTCGACTTCCACAACAGCCAGATGGGTCGCGCAGGCCGTCGTCCCGTTGATGGGATCGTAGGTGTAGCTGGCCTCCAGCTCCTCGCGCGCCTCGACCGGCAGCGTCCTCATATCCGAATAAACAGCCTTTGCGATCTGCTTGAACGTCACCGCGCGATCGGTACCTGCGACGGTGGCGAGGCCGCCGCCAATCTCGATATCATCAGCACCTGCTTCAAGCAGATGCGAAGCGACCTTCCTGATTTTCTCGCGCAAGATCCGGGAGGCGTGCTTTGCCGCACCTCCGCCCAGAACGGCGCTACGGCTCGCATAGGTTCCGGTCGACATCGGCACCGCATCGCTGTCGCCCTGCACGACGCGAATATCCTCGAATTTCGCGCCGAGATCGTCGGCGATGATCTGGGCGAGCGTCGTCTCCAGCCCCTGCCCGTGCGAGGCGACGCCAAACGCCGCTGAAACCGCGCCGGTCGAGTCGAGGCGAATCTTGGCGGTCTCCGAGCCGGTGTTGATCGGCATCCCGGGGGCAACGGCAATTCGCGAGCCTATCCCCGTCAGCTCAGCATAGGTTGCGAAGCCGATGCCAAAATAGCGGCCCTCTGCCCGCGCTGCGCTTTGTTGTTTGCGCAATTTTTCGTATTCGGCAGCCTGCGCCGCAGCTTCCAGACATTCGACAAATCCGGTCCTGTCCCAGATGATTCCGGAAGCGATGCGATACGGAAACTCGTCTGGCTGCACAAGATTGCGCCGGCGTATCTCCAGCGGGTCGATGCCGAGCGCCCTGGCTCCCATGTCCATCAGGCGTTCGGTGACGAAGGTAGAAACCGGCCGGCCGACGCCGCGATAAGGCCCGGTCGGCGGCTTGTTGGTCGCCACTCCCCGCACGGCGCCCCGGTAAGATCGAATTTTGTAGGGCCCGGGCAGGAAACTGACGACCTGTACCGGCTCTAACCCGCAGGTCCAGGGATAGATCGAGTAGGCGCCGACATCCCCGATCACATCGGCTTCCAGCGCGATAGCTACTCCGTTCTCATCGAAGCCCATTTCGGCCTCGATGATTTCGGCGAATGCCTGGCTGGAACTGCTGAGGTCTTCGAGCCGATCCGCCGTCCATTTAAGCGAACGGCGCAACTTCTTTGCTGCCACGCACAGGAAAATTTCTTCAGGGTAGAGCGAGCCCTTGGAGCCGAAGCTGCCGCCGACGTCGGGCGCCACCACACGGAACCGGCTGCCGGGCAGATCGAGCGATTCCGCCAGCGCATCGCGCACGATGCCGGGTATGTTCGATGATGCGTAGAGCGTGATGGAATCTCTTTTGCGTTCGTACTCAGCCGAATAGCTGCGGGGCTCCATCGCCAGCGGAGCCTTTCGGGTCATCTGGAAGCGATCGCGGACCCGAACATGCGCGTTCGCAAGATCCAGGGCCACATCCCCTTTCTTGAATTCTCTTGCGATCAGAACATTGGTCGCGGCTTCCTCATGGAGGAGCGGTGCACCTGCGGAGGCCGCGAATTCGGGATCGGTGACCGCCCCCAACGGATCGTAGTCGATGTCGATGAGCTCCAGGGCGTCCTCGGCGAGGTAGCGATCCTCCGCGACGACGGCGACGACCGCTTCCCCGACATGTCGCACCTTGTTCCGGGCGAGGGCCGTAATCGGCGTCGCGTAATAATTCGCCATCCGCGAAACCGGGATGACCGGCTTGTAGTCTTCCGCCAGATCATCCGCGGTAAAAACCGCAACGACACCCGGCGCAGCCCGCGCGCCGTCGGCGTCGATCCGCGCGATCCTCGCGTGCGGCTGCTCGCTGCGGCGAAAGGCAACGTGAAGCGCACGGTCAGGCTTGCGATCGGAGGCATATTCGCCATTGCCGGTCAGCAGACGCGGATCTTCCGTCCGTCGGATCGGCATGCCGACATGACGCGGTCGCAGCAGATCTGAAGTCCGGACGATGTCGTCCTTACTCATAAGCCTCCACTCCCTTGCGTAGGCTCTGCCATTGAGCATCATCATGGCCGCAGATGACGGTTGCGCCAGATTTCTCGATCCGGCGTATCTCGGCAAAAGAGTTCAACAGCGCATCCGCATTCCAGGTGTTGCGGGGCGCGGTGTCCGCATCCAGATTTTCGCGCAGGCTTACAGCGTCTGACACCAGAAGAAACGGACCATCCCGATCGAGATTGACGGCGGCTCCAATCGATCCGGGGGTATGACCCGGCAATGGAATCAAGACCAGCTTGCCGTCGCCGAACACGTCCCTGTCGCCGTTCAGGGGGTCGACCGGCTGCCCATGGTCCCAATCCGCCCGCAGATAACCGGCGGCCTCCGCGCCCACAGCCTTCGCGGCCTCGATCTCCCTGGCATGCACCATGATGGTCGCCTTCTTGAAAAACTGATTGCAGCCGCAGTGGTCGGGATGGAAATGCGAATTCACGACGATATCGATATCGTCCGGACTGACGCCGACGCACGCAAGATATGGCAGAAGGGTGTCCTCCGCGCGCATGACCGGCGTCATGACTTTCATCAATGACCCCCATCGTTCTTCGCCGTGCTCGACAACGGAGGGATGGCACCCGGTGTCGAACAGCACGTTGCCCTGCTTGTGCCGGATCAGCGCGCTGCTTACCGGGGCTTCAAACGTCTCGCTTCGATCGGCGGTCTTGATATAGACGCTCTTTTTCAGGCGGACCCGGCCGGCAGACAGAAATTGCAATTTCATGAGGCGCTCCCGTTTCGCAAATCCGCCGCCGCACGGATAGCGGCGACGATGTTTTGATAGCCGGTGCAGCGGCAAAGATTGCCGGATAATCCTTCGCGGATTTCCTCATCGCTGGACAGCGGATACTTCTTCAGCAGGTCCATCGCCGTCATCAGCATTCCCGGCGTACAGAACCCGCATTGAAGACCGTGCTTGTCGCGAAACTGGTTCTGGATCGTATTCAGTTCATCCGGCGTGCCCAAACCTTCGACCGTCACGATATCAGCGCCATCAGCTCTGACGGCCAGCATCAGGCAGGAGCGGACGCTGTCGCCGTTCACCAGGATTGTGCAGGCCCCGCAGACGCCGTGCTCGCAGCCGACATGTGTCCCGGTAAGCCCGATGGTGTCGCGTATGAAATCGGACAGCAGCAGGCGCGGCTCGACGCTCGCCGCATATTTTCGTCCGTTTACCGTGACAACGATATCCATCTTCACGGCATATGTCCCACCGCGCGCGCCCACGCTGTCGTGAACGCTTTTCCGGCCAACGCGCCGATCAGATTTTTGCGGTATTCGCCGGAAACATGGATGTCGCTCTCGGGGGTTACGCATGCGCGTACGACTTCGGCAAATCCGGCTGCCGCGTCAGGGCCACCTTGAAGACCCTGCAACGCCGCTTCGGCTTCCCGAAGGCGCCGCGGCGTGTCGGCCACACCCATCACCGCAACCCTTGCGTCAGTAATTCCGCGATCGAGAAGCTGGAAGGAGACCGCGATGCTCGCCAGCGCGAAGTCGCCAAAGCGGCGCGCGACTTCTTCGAACGCCCAGCCGGTGTGCGATGTTGGAAGCGGAAAATCGATCTCAAAGACAATCTCTTCCGGATCGAGACAATTCGTAAGCGCGGATATAAAGAAGTCTTCGGCCGGAATGTCCCGGCGCCCCTCCGGCCCCTGCACCTTGATCGTTGCCCCGTAGAAGACCGCCAGCATCGGCAGCTCCGCCGCCGGGTCCGCGTGAGACAGGCTCCCGCCGATCGTCCCCTTGTTGCGTATCGCGAGATGCGCGACGTGCCGCATGGCGGCAGCCATGACCGGAAGCTTCGCCGCGACGAGCTCTGAAAACTCAAGATCGGCGTGCCGGGTCATGGCGCCGATGGCGACCCTGTCGCCCCTGAGTTCAATGAACGACATGCCCGGAATATGCATCAGGTCGATAACAACCGCCGGACGCGTCATCCTGAAGTTCAGCAGCGGCATCAGGGATTGCCCTCCGGCCAATACCTTGCCGTCTCCGTTTGCCGCGGCCAGAGCCGCAACCGCCGCTTCGAGGCTCTTTGGAGCGATATAGTCGAAGGCGGCTGGCTTCATCTTGCTCCTCCGGAAAACTCGTTGGAATTCACATTCGCTCTTCGAGCGAATGCGTGCGATTCAGCGCCCACGGAAGCGGGGCGCTCTCTTCTCGGCGAAGGCGCGCCGGCCTTCCCTGAAATCTTCACTGTCGGCGGCCAGGTCGATCATACGCTGGGCAGCGGCCATATCGAGGGCGCCGTCACCCATGGACAAATTGTTCAGCATGAACTTCGCGCCCGCGATCGAGAGCGGAGCATTGTTCGCCAAAGTTCCGGCATAGTCGACCGCCGCAGATACGGCGTCATCGCATATCTCATCCAGGAGGCCCATCGACCGCGCGTGCACGGCGTCGTATCTCTCGCCGGAGTAGAGCATACGCTTGGCGTTCGCGATTCCGGTTATGGCCAACAGGCGCTGGACACTTTTCACGCCGTACACGATCGATAGTTTGGCGGAAGGGATACCAAGCTTGGCCGAATGATCTGCCAGACGAAAATCACAGGCCAGCGCCAGGTGACAGCCGCCGCCAAGGCAATAGCCGGCGATGGCAGCGATCACCGGTTTGCTCACATTCGCGATCGCGGCCGAGCAGTTGTCGACCGCAGTCTCGTACTCAGCGCTTTGACCCTTGTTCTCTCTTATGGTGTCGAACTCCGACACGTCCGCGCCGACACAGAAATCCGACCCCGAGCCCGTCAGCACAATCGCGCGAATGTCGCCATCCCGCGCAAGGCTCGAAAATACATCCGCAAGTTCACGCCACATGCTCAGGGTTACAGCATTGCGGACCTCGGGCCGGTTGAGGCTGACAACTCCCACATTGTCCCGTGCTGTGACGAGGATGTCTGGCATTTCCTGACCTGGATCTCTTTTTTCAGTTCTTGCTCGGTTGCCGGCCCCAAGCCCGGACACCGTTTTGCGGGTGCAACGGAACTTCGCAAAATCCCGCCGTCACGTTACTTGCATAAGTAGACTTACCTGATAGCCGCCGTCAAGCTCCGCTTTCCGATTTATATGCGCGCTTGCTGAGCGCCCCGCTTCGACGAACGGAATTCATCGCTATCGCCAAACCTGCGAGAATACTATTTAACAATGCATGTCGCCCGCGTGATTTCGATGGGCGATATTGCTTCCGAATCGATTCGTAATCCAGGATTGGAACATGGCGAAACGTAGCTTCTTTGATCGTCCGTCAGGTCTGACCATTGCCGAAATCATTTCACTGACGGGAGCCGAATGCCGCGATGCGACGCGGCTGTCGCACCTGATCAGGGATGTCGCCCCCATCGACCACGCCGGGCCGACCGATCTCACATTCATCGAAAGCAACAAATACCTTGACGCCCTGGCGACAACCCATGCCGGAGCCTGCCTGATGCCGGCGCGCTTCGAAAGCCGGGCGCCGAACGGCCTTATCGTGCTGCGTACGCCGGAGGCTTTCCAGGCTTTCGTCACGGTCCACAGTGAGCTTTACCCGCAATCGCTGCGCCCCACCTCCCTGTTCGAGACCACCGACATTGCGCAGCATGCAACCATCCATCCCACCGCCCGGATCGAGAACGGCGTAATAGTCGATCCGGGAGCCGTGATCGGACCCCGCGCCGAGATCGGAGCGGGCAGCATCGTCGGTCCGACGGCCGTGATCGGACCGGACGTTCTGATCGGACGCGATTGCGTGATCGGCGCAGGGTGCTCGATCATGCATGCGCTGATCGGAGATCGCGTCGTGATCCATCCGGGCTGCCGGATCGGGCAGGACGGTTTCGGTTACGCTGGCGCCAAACAGAAAAAGATTCCGCAAACCGGCCGCGTCATCATCCAGAACAATGTCGAGATCGGCGCCGGAACGACGATCGATCGCGGCAGCATCAGGGACACGACGATCGGAGAGGCCACGAAGATCGACAACCTTTGTCAGATCGGCCACAACGTTGTCATCGGCCGCCATTGCGTTGTGGTCGCGCAGTGTGGATTGAGCGGCAGCGTGACGCTGGAGGATTTTGCCATGCTTGGTGGCTCCGTTGGCCTTGCGCCACACGTCAAGATCGGCAAGGGCGGCCGGGTTGCCGCGCGCTCCGGCATCATGCACGACGTCCCGCCGGGCGAAACCTGGGGCGGTTATCCGGCAGTCCCGAGCAGGCAATGGATGCGGCAGCAGGCGACCCTCGCCCGCCTGGCCACATCAGGCAAAAAAACGACGGCTGCTTCGACGCCCTCCGATGAGGCTTGAAATCTCGAAAACCGTATCGACGAAAGCCGTGTTGGTGGCTGCTTCGCAGCGATGAACAAGGACAGCTCTCCCATGGCCATCACGAGACAAACGTCGTCAAAATCCGCTATTGATCGTGGGGTCGCCGGCGGTCGGCGGGATTGATAAAGTTAGGTAATTCCTGCCTAATTCGGGGTTCCGGCCACTGGCTGCGGGCTTTCGGGCACGATACACTACCGAAATGGCAGTCACAGACATTGCGACCCGAACCTATAATCATGGCTGGCGGCTCGACCCTATCGTGCGCAGCCTGCTCGATACGGATTTCTACAAACTGCTGATGCTGCAGATGATCCGGGCATTTTACCCGGACCAGCACACGACTTTCTCGGTTATCAATCGCAGCCGGCACGTGCGTCTTGCCGAAGTTATTGACGAGGCAGAACTTCGCGCGCAGCTCGATCACGCCCGCACCATCCGGTTCAGCAAGAAAGAACTGATATGGCTCGCCGGCAATACGTTCTATGGCAAGACCCAGATGTTCTCGCCGGATTTCATCAACTGGCTCGCCAAGTTTCGCCTTCCTGAGTATGAGCTCCACAAGGTAGACGGCCAATACGAATTGCATTTCCACGGCCCATGGACACATACCACCATGTGGGAGATCCCGGCCCTCGCCATTCTCAATGAGTTGCGCTCGCGCCAGGTCACCAAGGGACAAGGGCGGTTTGCCCTCGATGTTCTCTATGCCCGCGCAAAGGCCAAACTCTGGACCAAGGTCGAGCGCCTGCGCCAATTGGAAGGATTGCGCCTTTCCGATTTCGGTACGCGGCGGCGCCATGGTTTCTTGTGGCAACGCTGGTGTGTTGAGGCGGTCAAGGAAGGTCTCGGATCATCCTTCACCGGCACCTCCAATGTGCTGCTGGCGATGGACAATGATCTGGAAGCGATCGGAACCAACGCTCATGAATTGCCGATGGTGGCAGCAGCCTTGGCGAACGACGACACTGAACTCCGCTGGGCGCCATACCGTATCCTGGATCAATGGCGCCACACCTATGCGGGCAATCTCCTGATCGCGTTACCCGACGCTTTTGGCACCAAGGCGTTCCTCAGAGATGCACCCGAATGGGTGGCGGATTGGACCGGTTTTCGCCCGGACAGCGCCCCACCGATCGCGGCAGGCGAGGAAATAATCAAATGGTGGAAGCAAATGGGCCGCGATCCCAGGGAGAAACTCCTCGTCTTTTCGGACGGCATGGACGTCGGATCGATCGAGGAGACCTACCGGCATTTTGCGGGTCGCGTCAGGGTAAGTTTTGGCTGGGGCACTAACCTGACCAATGATTTTACGGGATGCGCCCCGGATGGCTCCGCCGATCTCGATCCCATCTCAATTGTTTGCAAGGTAACGTCGGTTGACGGACGACCGGCCGTAAAGCTCTCGGACAACCCGGAAAAAGCCACCGGCAGCCCGTCTGAAGTTGACCGTTATCTGCGGGTATTTGGAAACGCCGGCCGCGTTCGCAGCGCGGTGCTGGTCTGAAGAACAGGATCAGGGTGATATGATGGCGGCCCTCCCAGGCGGAGAGCCTTGGTCGCTGCCTGACCGGAAGCGATCGTAACAGCGCCGGTCCCCATGCCGATTCCCGCCAATCCGGCAGGGAAACTTTACCGGGAATTTTGCGATTTTTGGGCTGCCAGAACCGGCTTCGCAGCAACAAGCGGTCGTGCCCGTACGCCGTGGGTCACTTGTATAAGGCCGAGAATAGCAGTCTAATGACTGCCGAGGCGTTTTCGAACGCCTGCTTTGCGCGCTCCAATGCTGTGGCGCGTCCATAGGGCGATGCTTGCCGAACCCACTGCTGAGGGGCGGAAGTCTTCGCGTTGTCGGGCGGCTTCCCCACAAACCATTCGTGGAGATGCGCATGAATCTCGAAGCTTACAGAATCAGCTCGGAACCGTTCTACCAGCCGGTGGGCGACGAGATCGCGGTGTTTGAAGCCGCCTTTGCCGAACGTCTGCCCGTGATGCTGAAGGGTCCGACCGGATGCGGCAAAACGCGGTTCGTCGAACACATGGCCTGGCGCCTGGAAAAGCCTCTGGTGACGGTCGCCGCGCATGAAGACATGACCGCTTCCGACCTGGCCGGCCGCTATTTGCTGGAGCCGGACGGGACCGTCTGGCACGACGGCCCGCTGACGATGGCGGTCAGATATGGCGCGATCTGCTATCTCGATGAAATCGTCGAAGCCCGGCAGGACACCACGGTGGTGATCCACCCGCTGACCGATGCGCGGCGAATTCTGCCACTGGAGAAGCACAACGAGATCGTGCCTGCCCACGCCGATTTCCAGCTTACGATCTCCTACAATCCCGGCTATCAAAGCGCGGTCAAGGATCTGAAGGAATCGACCAAGCAACGCTTTCTCGCGATCGATTTCAGCTATCCGCCGCCGGCGGTCGAAGCGGCGATTGTGGCGCGCGAGGCCGGAACGAATATCGAACTGGCCGGAATCCTCGTCGCCATCGCAGAGCGATCCCGCAACCTTCAAGGACACGGCCTCGATGAAGGCGCCTCGACACGCATGCTGATCCACGCCGGGCGGCTGACGCGTGCCGGCCTGCCGCTTGAGGCCGCCGTTCGCTCCAGCATCGTTCTCCCGATCACCGACGATCGCGATATCCGCGAAGCACTCAGCGCAGCGATCCAGGCTTGCATACCGTGAGTGCCGCAGCGTCGTTGCGACTGATCCCGGCCCAACCCGACAGCGCTGTCCGCCGCGTTCACTTGCTGATGCGGCAGCGCGACGCCTTGAGGCCGCTGTTCCGGATCGCATGGGACAATCTCGCTGCTCGTTTCGATACCGACGAACTCGACGGCTGGGCCGCGGGCGTGCTGACGTTGGCCGATGTCAACGCCGGTCCATCCTGTCTGGTCGCCTTCTGGGAAATCAGCCGAAGCCAGCCGACCGAAGAAGGCATCGCACCCCTGATCGTGGCGGCGCACACGGCGGCCAATGTTTGCCGCCATGCCGGCGCGCCGGCGACAGCTGCTACGATCAACTCCGTCGCGGTCGCGCGCCGAATCCTCGGTGCCGGCACGGGCCTGGCTCGCTGGTGGCGAACCATGGATGAGTTGGCGCTGCAAGCCCCTGAGTCGGTGGAGGCGACGGCGGCGCGGATGGGCGAAATCCTGTCGGCGGGCAATATCAGTGCCTTCGAGAGTTTCGTTGCCGCCGGCTTGAAACTGGCGTCCGGGGACCGGCGCCGACGGCTCAAATTCTTCACCCTGCAGGACGAGCTTGCGCGGCGCCTGATCGAGCGGGCATCGGCCGGCGTCGGATTTGCCGAGACCGAGCGGCAAACCAAGGCGTTCGTGACTTCATTGTGGGGCCGCCCGCCTTTGCTGCGGAGTTTCTCGGGTGATACCGGCCAGACTGTACAACGCCGAGCCGGGATCGCGGGACCGCTGATCCGTCTGCCGGATATCTATCGCGGCGTGCACGGTGATGCCGCCTACTCGCTGTACAAGGCCGCGGCGGCGCATGCCCAGGCGCATCTTGTGCTCGGCGGGCAACGGTTCGCCGTCGGAACCCTGAAACCGCTTCAGATCGCGCTTGTCACCCTGATCGAGGACGCTCGCATCGAACTGCTGGCGATGCGCCAACTGCCGGGGTTGCGCAAGCTGTGGTCGCCCTACCACATCGCCGTGCCGGCCGGCGTCGCCACCGCCCCCACCCTGTCGGCGCGGCTGGCCCGTGCCCTGTTCGACCCGTCATATCGTGACGACGACAGCTTTGTCGCCAAAGGGCGCGCGATGTTCGAGGCCCGGCTGCCACGCCTTGACGACCCCGCTATCAGCCGCGAGATCGGCATGCTGCTGGGCAACGATCTCGGCCAGATGCGGATTCAGTTCAACGCCAAGACCTACGTCGTCGAGCCGGTCTACCGCGATGACGGCCTCGGCCTGTGGGACTTCGGCGAAGACGCGCCCTCGACCGGCGAGGCCCTCGATCTTGCTGTCGATGCCGCGCGCGTCGAGCAGCGCGACGATCCCGATCAGACCCCGCTGCGCCCCGATGTCCTGCAAGACGACAGCAGGGTCGGCCGCGCCCGCCCGATCGCGCCGGACCAGCGCGGCATCGTGATTGCGAAATATCCAGAATGGGATCGTGCGCACGGCATCGAGCGGCCGGAGTGGACCACGGTACGCGAGGTCGCCGCGCGGCCTGGCGATCCGCGCCTCGTCGAGGGCGCGCTCGACCGCGCCGATGTTTTGCGCAACCGCATTCGACGGCTGGTGCGCGGCGTCCGGATCGGCCGGGCGATCCGGTTGAAGCGCCAGCTTGATGGCCACGATCTCGACGTCGATGCCATGCTCGAAGCAGGGATCGCGTTGCGGATGCGTCAGGAGCCTGATCCGCGCATTTTCCGCACCACCACCTCGAAGCATCGCGATCTTGCGGTTCTGCTGCTGCTCGACATTTCGGAATCGACCCGCGACCGCCTCGCATCCGGAGTTTCCATTCTCGACGTCGAACGTCTTGCGGTCGCGGTGCTCGCCGAGGCGATGAGCGCGCTGGGCGACCCCTTCAGCATGCTCGCCTTTGCCTCGAACGGACGCGACGACGTCGAAATGACGACGGTCAAGGCTTTCAGCGAACCCTACGACCGCGCTTGCGTCGGGCGATTGGCGGCGTTGTCGTCCGGCCTTTCGACGCGGCTCGGCACTGCGCTTCGCCACGCAGGAGAACTTATCAGTCACGCCCGCAGCTTCCGAAAACTCGTGATCGTATTGACCGACGGCGAGCCGTCCGACATCGACGTTGCCGATCCGCTCGAGCTGGTTGAAGATGCGCGCCGTGCCGCGGTCGGATTGCGGACGCGCGGCATCGACGGTTTCGGCGTGGTGCTGGGATCGGGCGCCATGAATTCAGCGGCGCGTATTTTCGGACGCGGCAATACCATGCTGGTGCCTCGGGTCGAAGACCTGCCGGCCCGGCTGTCCGAACTCTATTTCCGCCTCGCCCGGCGGTAGCATTTCATCATTTGCGGCGCGGCGCCAACTCGATGCCGAGTGCCGCGCGCGACGCGACATGGAATGCGGCCTCGATGCCGCGCGCCAGCGCGCCGCCGTCCGGCGCCAGCAATCGCATCGCAAGCCCTGCGCCGTTCGATGCCGCGGTTACGCCGGCGAGACATCCGCATCCATCCGCCGCCGCTTCGATCTCCGCGATATCAGCCAATCGATCCGGCGGGGCGATCATGAGAACAGAACAGGCGGCGCTCATATCGCCAAGCGCATCGCAATTTCCGGACAGATCGTTGCCGCAAATGCTGCCGCGGTCGACCACCACCTGCCGTCCGTCAGGCCGCTTGATGCGGGTCGCCGCTGAAAATCGCGCGAAGGTGCCGCCACGACGATGCGGATCATGCACGGTAAATCCCTCGGCCATGATCAGGATTGCATCGGCGGCGACCGTTGCAAATGTCGCAACGTGCAAATTGGCGCCCGGAAAAAGGATGTAAGGATCGGAAATCATCGCGCAAAAGGCCCGATCCTGCACAACAAGCGATTGCCGCATCAGCGAGCCTTCCTCGCGCCCGTCATGGACGACGGTGGAAGCCTGCGTGGTGAGATTAAGCGCCGCGCCGGCGCCGACCGTTATGTTCAGCGCCAGCCGGTCGGCGGCGTAAAGGCCTCCGGACGTCGACTGAAGGTAGAGCGTCGCTAGATCGGGCCGCTTCCGGTCGAGCTGGAATGCACGCGTGATGTGGAACGGATATCCGACATGTTGGCGGCGCAGTATCGTTCGTCCGCCAGCCAGTTCCGCAACCAGGAGAGCGTTTTCGAGCGAAGTGGATACCGGTTCGCGTGAAGAAAACGCGTCAAATAAAGAATTGGAGCCTCCGTTCCGATCCAATCGGAACGGAACAGGCTCTAAAACTTCGGCCTCGCGGCCGGCGTCAGGTTCGGAACAGGACTGCGGCAAGGATAGCATCGGCAACCTCCTTGATTCCGACGCCGGATCGCGCGTTGGTGGCGATGATCGGCCGATTGGCGCGAACCCGCCTCGCCTCCGCCAGCATCGGCTCAAGGTCTACGCCGACATACGGCGCCAGATCGATCTTGTTGACGACGAGCAAATCGCACCGCAATAGCCCCGGTCCCCTTTTGCGTGGAATATCGTCGCCGCCGGCGACGTCGATCACAAAGATCCACCAATCGACCAGATCGAGCGAGAAGGTCGATGCGAGATTGTCGCCGCCCGACTCGAACAGGATCAATTCGACGCCCGGAAATCTGGCTTCGAGGTCGTCGCCGGCTGCGATATTCAACGTCGGATCCTCACGGATCACGGTGTGCGGGCAGGCGCCGGCTTCGACGGCGGATACCCGCAAGGGATCAATGAGGCCGGAGCGGCGCAACCGTTCGGCGTCTTCCTTGGTGACGAGATCGTTGGTCACCACGGCAAGGTCGACGCCTCGACGCTGCAGTTCCGGGATCAGCGCCTCGATCAGCGCGGTCTTGCCTGACCCGACCGGTCCTCCGATGCCCACCCGGGCCGCCGGCGATACGACCGCGGACGTGGTGCCACTTCCTTCGATCGCCTGCCGCATCGGTTACCTCAGCATGTAGCGGCGCGCCAGCGGCACTTCGCGCGCCGGTTCGCAGGTGGCAAGTACACCATCGACGAAAACATCGAAGGTCTCGGGATCGACGCTGATCTTTGGACAGGCATCGTTCCTCAGCATGTCGCGCTTCGACAGCTTTCGCGTGCCTCCGACCGGAAGCATCCTCTTGGAGAGGCCAAGTTCACCCGCCAAATCGCGTGCGACTGCCAGCGGATGCACAAAGCACGCCGACAAAGCTGCAGGAGCTTTGCCAAACGCTCCCCACTGCGGGCGCATCAGCATCGGCTCGCAGGTCATCAGCGAGGCCGCGCTGTCACCCATCGCACCCCAGGCGATGAAGCCGCCCTTGATCACCAGTTCAGGCTTGATGCCGAAAAAGGCCGGGCGCCAAACCACGATATCGGCAAGCTTGCCATCTTCCAGCGACCCGATGTGGTCGGCGATCCCGAACGTGCGCGCGGCGTTGATGGTATATTTGGCGATATAGCGGAGAATCCGGGCATTGTCGCCGAAGCCAGGGCGGTCTTCCGGCAGCGCGCCGCGCTGCTCCTTCATCTTCGACGCCAACTGCCAGGTGCGGCAGATCACCTCGTGGATGCGGCCCATGCCCTGGCTGTCGGAGCCGAGCATCGAGATGGCGCCGATGTCATGCAGCACATCCTCGGCTGCGATGGTTTGTCTGCGAATGCGGCTTTCCGCGAATGCCACATCCTCCGGAATCGCCGGATTGAGATGATGGCACACCATCGTCATGTCGAGGTGTTCGTCGAACGTGTTGATGGTGAACGGATTGGTCGGATTGGTCGACGACGGCAGGCAATGCATCTCGCCGGCGACACGGATGATATCCGGCGCGTGGCCGCCGCCGGCGCCCTCGGTATGGTACATGTGGATGGTGCGGCCACCGATCGCCTCCAGGGTATCTTCGACGAAGCCGGACTCGTTCAGGGTATCGGTGTGGATCTGTACCTGAAAATCGTATTCATCGGCAACCCGCAGGCAAGTGTCGATCGCCGCCGGCATCGACCCCCAATCCTCGTGAAGCTTCAGGCCCATGACGCCGGTTTCAAGCTGCTCAATCAACGGCGGTGCGCGATGCGAATTGCCGCGTCCCAAAAAGCCGAAATTCATCGGCCAGGCTTCCGCGGCCTGCAGCATCTTCCCGGTGTTGAAGGGACCGCCGGAATCGATCCCGACGGTAATCGGGCCGAGCGAGCCGCCGATCATCGTGGTGATGCCGCTTGCCAGCGCATGCTCGACAAGGCCGGCGCTGTCGAAGTGCACGTGAACATCGATCGCGCCCGGCGTCGCAATCAGGCCTTCGCAGTCGCGCACCGTGGTGCCGCTGGAGACGATCAGGCGCGGATCGACGCCGTCCATGATGGCCGGATTGCCGGCCTTTCCGATGCCGACGACACGGCCGTGGCGAATGCCGAGGTCGCCTTTGACGATTCCGATCACCGGATCAATGATGACGACGTTGCAAAGCAGAAAGTCCAATGCTCCCTCGGCGCTGGTAATGCCGGCCATGCCAATTCCGTCACGCAAGGTCTTGCCGCCGCCGTGCAGGCATTCGTCGCCGTAAACGGCGTGATCTTTTTCGACGACCGCCGTCAGCGCGGTATCGCCGAGCCGAACCGAGTCACCTGTGGTCGGACCGTAAAGTGCCGCGTAATCGTGACGGTCGATGCTCGCCATTTCACGACGCCCCCTTGAAGCCGCGCTTTTTCGCCCGTTCGAGCGCGCCATCGCGCACAGCAGGATCCGAGCTTGATCCATTCGTCAGGTTGTTCAGGCCGGTCAATTCGCTCCGGCCGCCCAGGGTCACCAGCGTCACTTCCTTCCACGCTCCAGGTTCGAACCGCACCGCCGTACCGGCTGGAATGTCGAGACGCATGCCGAAGGCGGCCGCCCGGTCGAACTCCATGGCCTTGTTGACCTCGAAGAAATGGAAGTGCGATCCGATCTGGATCGGGCGATCGCCGGTATTGCGCGCCTTCAATGTGACCGAGCGGCGGCCCGCATTGAGATCGATGCTGCCGTCGACGGCAGTGATGCGGCCCGGGTGTTCGACATCCGCCCGCGTTCCGGGCGCCGGGCGGATCGGCTCATGGACCGTCACGAGCTTGGTACCGTCGGGAAACACGCATTCCACCTGAATGATGTTCATCATCGAGGCGATGCCGGACAGCACGTCATCGGTCGACAGGATCGTCGATCCATATCCGATCAGATCGGCAACCGAGCGCCCTTCTCGCGCCCCTTCCAGGATTTCGTCGGTGATGATGGCGACCGCTTCGGGGTAGTTCAGCTTCAGTCCTTTGGCGCGTCGCCGCCGCGCCAGTTCGGCCGCGGTAAAGATGGTCAAACGTTCGAGTTCGGTAGGTGTCAGCAGCATCGTCAAGCCCCTCAGTTGGCAAACAGGCGAAGATCGGCCCGCGCATGTCGCGCGGCGGCGATCTCAAGAAACGGAATGAAGCTCGACAGTTCCGCGTCTTCCGGGACCGGCTGAGCGACCAGGGCCTCGATCAAGGGAAGGCATCCGCGCAGGATCTTCTGACCCTCCAGCGCGCCGATCGCGCCAAGCCGCACCGCCGCCGCGGTGACGCCCGAGGCCACCCCGTAGGCGGAAGCAAGTTGCGCAAGCATTTCGCCAAGGCCCATGGCCTGCCAGAGCGCTCCCTGCATAACGGCAATATGGCCGAGGCAGATGCCCGAGCGGACGGCGCCACGCAAACGCAGCGCCATCACGTCGCCGAGCCTCGCATGCGAGGCCAGAAAGGATCCGCCGTTGCGCCGCGAGCCGTCGCGGATGGTACTGCCGAACGTCGAAGCCTCGACGTTGCGGTCGATATCTGCGATGGCGTCGAGATCGCCGGCGGCGCGGAATGCCTTTACCAGGGCGATCCGATCGCAGGTCTGCCAGCGTTGACGGATAATAGTAGCCGTCAATTCGGCAAGGCCAGCCTGGTCCAGTTCAGGACGCAGCGCGACGACACCCTCGACCCCGTAGGAAAACGCAAAGGATCCGCTCGGAAACGCCCCGCCGGCTTGCCAGATCGCCTGCAATATCGACAGCATCCCTAGCGGCCATCGTGGTGAGAATGATCTTTCGCGGAGACCGGAACGTCGCCCGACTGCGTGGCGCTATCCGCGTCGCCTTCCTCGTCCAGAATGCTGACGCCGACCCGGCGTCCCGAGATCATTTCTCCAAGCCGGGCGGTGTAGTCCTCGGGCCGGCCCTCCAGCGCAACAAACAGAACCTCGCCCTGAAAACGGACGCGCCAATGCAGGTTTCCGGCGTGATAGCCCAATTCGATCGCATCGCTGATCGAGCGCGGCTCAAGGCGCATCCATCGCTCGGTCGCGGCGCGCACGACGATCGCGCGTTTGCCGTCGATCAACAGCACCGCGCCGTCAAACAGCTTTTGGTCACGCGGCAAGGCGATCGCAAGTTCCTCGCCCGCGCGCGTCGTCGCCAGCAGCCGGCGCCGCGCCAGATCCGCCGTCGGTATATTGACCACGTCGACCGCACCGCGATGCTCGAGGCGATGAATTTCCTCCGAGAAGGCGGGTTCAAGGCGGCTACCCAGGACATGATCAATGCGCAGCATCGCGCCAGATCCTTTCAGCATTAGGCGTGCGGTAGAAGGGCTTCGCGCCGACGGCGTCAGGCCGACGCGAAGCCTCGAGTCTCAAGCTAGCGATGTGCCGCCACTTTGTTGGGAATCCCCTCGATTGGCGCCTCGTCGGTTCCCACGGTGGTTCGGGTAAAGGATTCCACCATTTCGCGGGTGCCTTCGGGATCGGCGATCCACTTCGAGTAGAATTCGTAAGGACATGCCGCCACGCCGCGGTCGCCTTCGCCGGAATTGATCATTCCGGTGTAGCCGCGGTGCACCAGCTTGAAGAGATGGTTTTCGGATTGGCCATTCTTGCGTGCATCGCGGATCAGCATCTTGGAGAGCTGGGCGTACTGGATGCCGTATTCTTCCTCGCCGGTCTCCCCAAGCGTGCGACCGTCGAAACCGATGATCGCCGAATGACCGAAATAGGAGTAAACGCCATCGAACCCGGCGGCATTGGCGACGGCCACATAAACGTTGTTGGCCCACGCCATCGCTTTCGCCATGACCACCTGCTGATCCTTGGCCGGATACATGTAGCCCTGGCAGCGCACGATCAGCTCGGCCCCCTTCATCGCGCAGTCGCGCCAGATCTCGGGATAGTTGCCGTCGTCGCAGATGATCAGCGAGACCTTGAGACCCTTGGGTCCTTCGGACACGTAGGTGCAATTTCCGGGATACCAGCCCTCGATCGGCACCCAAGGCATGATCTTGCGATATTTCTGCACCACCTCACCCTTGTCGTTCATCAGGATGAGAGTGTTGTAGGGCGCCTTCTTCGGGTGCTCCTCATGCCGTTCGCCGGTCAGCGAGAACACGCCCCAGACCTTCGCCTTGCGGCAGGCTTCGGCGAAAATCTCGGTTTCCTCGCCGGGCACGACGGAGGCTGTCTCGTACATCTCCTTGGAGTCGTACATGATCCCGTGGGTGGAATATTCCGGGAAAATCACGAGATCCATGCCCGGCAGACCGGTCTTCATGCCGACGATCATGTCGGCGATCTTTCTGGCGTTCGCCAGCACCTCGGCCTTGGTGTGAAGGCGAGGCATTTTGTAGTTCACGACGGCGACGCCGACCGTGTCGTTGCTTGATGAAATATCGCCGTGCAGCATATTGCTCTCCTTGCGGTTGATTTACGTTTGACGTTTTTTCAGCCTCGGCACACTCACCGACGCGCTCTCAAGATCATTTGCATCACACCGCCATATGCCGATGGACCATTTCATCGCTGAGTTCAGAGATCGCGCCGGAAACCACAACCCGTCCTTTCTCCATCATGGCAAAGCAGTGGGACGCCTGGCGCGCAAACGAGACATTCTGCTCAACCAGCACGACCGTGAGGCCGACGTCCCTGTTAAGACGAATAATGATCGCTTCGATTTCCTCGACGATCGATGGCTGGATGCCTTCGTTCGGTTCATCCAGCAGGATAATCCTGGGGTCGGCGGCCAGCGCACGCGCGATTGCGAGCTGCTGCTGCTGTCCGCCGGAAAGCACGCCGCCGGCGCGTTCGAGATTGTCCATCAGATAGGGAAACAGCTCCGGCACCAGTTCCGGAATCTGGCGCTTGCCGTCAGCGCGGGCGAAAGCGCCCATCAGGATATTCTCCCGGATGGTAAAATCAGGGATGATCTCTCGACCCTGTGGGACGTAGGCAATTCCGGCGCGGGCGCGGCGGAACGTCGGTTGCTTTCCAATATCCTTTCCGTCGAGATCGATTTGTCCCTCCATGCGGTCGGTGAGACCCATCACCGTCTTGAGCAGGGTGGTCTTTCCGGTGCCGTTGCGGCCAAGCACCGCCGTGACCTTTCCAATCGGGATATCCATGCACACCGCGTGCAGAATGTGGCTGCGGTCGTAAAAACTGTCGACGTTCGTCAGCTTCAACATCAGCTGATCCCTTTCGATCCGAGATAAGCCGCGCGTACTTTCGGATCGGTCTCTATCTGTTCGACGCTGCCCTCCGCGAGAACCTGCCCGAGATGAAGTACCGTGATGCGTTCGGCTATCTCACGCACAAACGCCATATCGTGCTCGACAACGATCAGGGTATGTTTGCCCTTGAGGCTGTTGACGATCTCCGAGGTCTTGTGGGTTTCCGCCTGCGTCATGCCGGCGGTCGGCTCATCGAGCAAAATCACCTTCGGATTTTGCGTGATCAAAAGGCCCAGTTCGAGCCATTGGGTTTGACCGTGGCTCAGATAAGCGGCCAGCCGGTTAGCCTCTTCGGCCAGACCGATCAATTCGAGCACATGGTCGACATCCTGATTGGCTTGCTTGCCGAAGCCAAAGCGCAGATTGGCCAGCACGCCGGGATTCCGGCAGCTAGCGACCTTGAGATTGTCGCGCACCGACAGATCCTTGAATACGCTCGGGATCTGGAATTTTCGCCCCACGCCGGCGCGGGCGATCTTGTGCTCCTCCCAATTCGTGATGTCGGTGTCGTGCAGAAACACCCGCCCCTGTGTGCTCTTGGTTTTGCCGGACACCAGATCCATCAAGGTCGTCTTCCCGGCGCCGTTGGCGCCGAGCAAGACACGCAGTTCGCCGTCTTCGACCGTCAATGTTACACCGTCGACGGCCTTGAAGCCTCCGAAGTCGACACCGAGGCCATCGATCGTAAGCGCGGTCTCAGCCATCTAACTTACTCCGCCGGTTGCGAGGCGTCGGAAACCTCTGCCGTGCGACGCGATATGGCCTTCCGGCGGCCAAGAAAGCCATCGACCAGATCGTGCGCGAGGCCTGCGAAACCGCGGGGCAGATACAGCACGACCAGGACGAAGATTAATCCGATGATGACTTTCCACGCCTCGGCGAAGCCTTCCGTTTCGCTGACCGTCGCTGAAATCATGTTGATGACGATGGCACCGATGCAGGCGCCGAGAATCGACGAACGCCCACCGACCGCAGCCCAGACCACCATCGTGATCGAGAATGTCAGGTCCATGAAGGTGGGAGACGCGAATTCCGAAACCACCACATAGAACATTCCGGCGAGGCCTGCGATCCCGGCCGAAACCGCGAAGAAGAACGTCTGGTAGAGCGGCACGTCGAAACCGAGATAACGCGCGCGGTTCTGGTCGTCCCTGATCGCCTGGAGAATAAGGCCTGCCCGGGTTTCGATCAGCAACCGCGCGCCGGCGAGAACCAGACACAGCGCAATGGCGACGAAATAATAGGTCGGAACGATATAGGGATCGAACTCGAATCCCCCGACCTTGAACCAGCCCAGATCGGTTAGCCCGTTGAAGCCGTTCGTGACCGGCTGTGCATCGATGACCACCAAGCGTACCAGAAGCACCAGCGCAAGAGTGATAATCGAGACAAACACCCCCGAGATACGCTTACGAAATACGATGATCCCGATGATCGTCGCGATCACGACCGGAACCACGAGGCCCATCGCCACGCCGAACCACTGGTTTTGAAACGGCAGCCACAGGAACGACGCCTTGTTGATGCAGCACAGTTCCGTCGGCGCTCCCGGCTCGGCGTTCCACAGCATGAAATCCGGTACTGGCTTGTCCGAACCCTGTTGAAGGCTCGTCGGGCTCGCCAGCTTGAGCGACATCGCAATCATGTACGCCCCGGCGCCAAAGAACAGGCCCTGGCCCAGGTTGAGAATTCCGGCGTAGCCCCAGGACAGGGCCACGGCGATGCCAAGCATGCCGAACACAAGATATTTGGCGATGCGATTGAGCCAGAACGGGTCGAGCAGCAGCGGCGCGCACATGATGAGCGCGAAGAACGCCAGATAGATCGCGATCTCGAAGCGGCGCTTGTCGGACATCGCTCAACGCCCCTTCAGCGAAAACAGGCCCTTGGGCTTGAGGATGATGATCATGATCACCACGCCGAACACCACAGCTCGGGCCAGGATGTCGTTGGTGCCGGCCGCGACCAGCCCGTTGATCTCTCCGAGGATGCCCGCCGAAAATACCGATCCAAGCAAGCTGCCGACGCCGCCCATCACCACGACCATGAAACCGTCGACGACCATCGGCGTGCCCATGTCCGGAAAGACCGTCTTGAAGCCGGACATCATGACGCCTGCGACGCCGGCGAGGCCGGAGCCGAACGCAAACGTCAGTGCGTTGATCCGTGCCACGTCGATGCCGCAAGCCGCGGCCATCTTCGGGTTGCGAATGATCGCACGCACCTGCGTGCCGATCGACGTGCGATACATGATCAGCCAGGTCGCAGCCGTCAGTATCGCGGTCACGACAATGATGAACGCCCGATACCGGTTGATCTCGGCTCCCCCGATCATGAAGGTTCCCTGCAGGACCGGCGGAACACTGACATTCTGAAGTCCCGGGCCGAGGCCCGCGATATGGATGCCGAAGAACGAAAGGCCCAGTTCAAGCCGCACCGCCTGCTGGATCAGGATCGCGACGCCCCAGGTCGCCAGCAGGGTATCAAGCAGGCGGCCATACAAGCGACGCACGATGACGCGCTCGATGGCGAGACCGATCAGCGCCGTTACGATGAAGGCCAATGGTATGGCGACGAAGATATTGGCCCCGAGCCAGATGCCGGACAGCACCGTGACGTAGGCACCGATCATCACCATCTCGCCATGGGCCATGTTGATGACGCCCATGGCGCCATAGGTGATGGCGAGACCCAGCGCCACCAGCAGAAGGATCGAGCCGAGACTCAGGCCGATAAACAGGACTTCGAGCATTCAGGGCAACCTCATCGCGTCGTCTGCCACGCTTGAAAGCGCGGCAGACGATATTGATGCCAACTCAGATCTTCAGTTTCGACGTATCCAACCCCTTGGCGGTGCAGAACAGGTTGGTCTCTGTCTCGCCGTAGGCCACGTAGGGCAGCGGGATGGTCGGCTCCTTATAGGCGTCGATGATCTTGCCCTGTCCGTCCGTCTGCCACTGCGCAATCCGGGGCGTCAGATAGGTGTGCAGATTATCGGGATCGATCTTCACATGACCGTTCGGAGCGTCGAACTCCTGTCCCTTCACTGCCTCCCTGATGGCGACGGGCGTCACCTCTGCGGCCTTCTCGACCGCCTGCTTCCATAAGAACACCTGGAAATAGGATGACTCGAGCGCGTGATGCGTAACCGCCTTTGGATCCTTGACGAAGGCACGGTAACGCTCGACGAACGCCTTGTTGCGGTCGGTGTCGATGGCCTGGAAGTACGGGAACGAGGTGTAGCTTCCGACCGCGTATTCCGGTCCCATCGCCGCGATCTCGATTTCCGAAGTGACGGTGGCGCAAATCGGCAATTTGTCGTGCGTCAACCCCTGGTTCTTGTATTCGCGGTAGAAAGCAACGACTGAGTCGCCGACGACGTTCGACAGCACGACGTCGCACCCCGATCCCTTGATCTTGTTGACCATGGAACCCCATTCCGAATGCCCGAGTTCGAGGTATTCGTCCGCGATCCACTCGCCACCGTTTTTCTCGATGAGGATCTTCGATACCTTGGCCATCTCGCGCGGGTAGATGTAATTCGAGCCGACAATGAAAAATTTCTTCTTGCCGAGCGTCTTGATGATCCAGGGAATGAAGTTTGAAAGCTGCTGGTTCGGAACGGCGCCGGTGTAGACGACGTTCTTGGAGCACTCGAACCCTTCATAATAAGTGGGATAGAAATACAGGTTGTTGCGCTTCTCGAACACCGGAAGAACGGCCTTGCGGCTCGCCGAGGTGTAGGATCCGAACACCGTCGGGACGCGATCCTGGATCACCAGCTTCGAGGCTTTTTCGTTATAGGTCTTGGGGTCCGACGCGCCATCCTCGACAATGGCGTTTATCTTCATGCCCTTGGCGCCGCCCGAAGCGTTGATCTCGCTGATCGCCATCAACGTAGCGTCATGAAGCGATTTCTCAATGATCGAAAGGCCGCCCGTCAGCGAGAACAGCACGCCCACGTCGATCGTTCCCGCAGCTCGTACCGGACTACTGATGATGTAAGGCGATGCAAGCGCTCCGGTTGTCGCAAGCAGGCTGGTTTTCAAAAACTTACGCCGATCAATCGACATCGTGACACTCCCCTTGTGGCAGCCCCTCAACTCGAGACAAGCCGGTTCCATTCGCGCCGAAGCACGCTGTTTCGAACTGAAAAATTCCAGAGTCGCCCGAGGCCGGCGGACCAGATCCGATCCGTGCCCATTCTCGGCCGTCAAAAACAAAAAAAGCCCGATAGATCCTCGCGGATCTTTCGGGCTACCTAGCCGGGCCGGACCAACAGCATTGGTGGTCAGGCAAAAACCGCGCCTAGGACTTCGTCATCCCACCGCGGTTGGGCGCAAAACTAAACATCTTTTGCCCGGTACTGCAAGAGTTCATTTGCATGAATGATCGCGGCGGCCATGTCATCCATCGACATCCGTTTCGCCATCGCTTGACGGCGAATGCTTTCGTAAGCTTCGGCCTCGCTCAATCCTTGGCCATCCATCAAGATCGACTTGGCCTTCTGGATTCGCTGAATACCGGAAAGTTTGCGTTCCAGTTTGCGGATTCGCTTTTCGGTTTCGCGCTTCTCCAGCCAGATGCTGCGAGCGATCGTCAGATTGGTGAGCAGCCCAAAGGGACGGATCGGCCGTTCGATGACGGCGACCGCTCCGGCCTCGAGTACCAATTGAAGCGTGGATGGATCTTCGTAGCCCACGACGGCGATAAGCGTCGGTCGGATTCCGTCGCTGGACTTCAGCAGCCTCTGGATATCGCCCCGGACATCGTGCTCGACGGCAAGCAACATGACATCGCAGCTGTCAGTCCAGCATTCAGGGACCGGCCATTGCGTCTCGACCATGCAGCCAATGCGTCGCAGATGCTCAACCAGCCGGACACGCTCGCTGTCCGGCGGATGAACGACCTGAACGCGGAGGCCGCGAAGATCGCGAAGGATTTGGATCGCCACCAGCTGCTCCCCGCTCAGAACCTCAGTGGCTGATTGTTTGAAGGTCGTCGGCCGACCAATCGTCGAGGCTCTGTACAACGCAATAGGGGTCCGGCTTGATCCGAACACCGGGATTCCAGACCGTCTGGAATCGGCCAGATTTGTCCAGCCGGGCTATCCGCGGCCAGAGGTAAGTATGATTGTTTTCCGGATCGATCCGGACTCGTCCCTGCGGCGCGTCAAATTCAGAGTCGCGCAACTCCTTGAGCACCCTTTCCGGATCGTCCGACCCGCAGCGCGCCAGCGCGCGCATCGCCAGGTGAACCTGAAAATAGGCAGCTTCTGCAGCCGCCGGCACGGGAGCGTCCGGACCGTATTTGCGCTTGAAGCTTTCCACGAAACGGCGGGCGGAAGCCGACGACGAGGTTTCAAAGAACGGCGCGGCCGTAATGTGCCCCTCGGCGGCTTCGCGGTGCATCTCCGCTACTTCGGCTTCACTGGTCGTCAGGCTGGCGATCGGCATCTTGGCCGGATCGAAGCCGGCGCTGCGATAGGCCTCGTAGAAAGTTGACGTGCCCCGACCCACCACGGTCGAGAAGATGACATCCGGGGAGGTCTTCTTGATTTTCGCGATCACCTTTTCGAAGTCCCGTGGACGAGACTCGAGCGGGACGTATATCTCGTCCAGCACCTTGCCCCGCCCCTGCATGACGAAATCGGCCATCAGGCGATTGGACTCGTACGGATAGATGTAGTTGGACCCTACCAGCAGAAAGCGGTTGCCATAGGTCGACAGCAGGAATTTCGCCAATTGCAGGGAATTCTGGTTGGGCGCAGCGCCCGTGTAGATACAGTGCCGCGAATATTCAAAACCCTCGTAGAGCGTCGGATAAAAAAGCAAGCCGCGATGGCTTTCGACAACCGGCAGAACAGCCTTGCGCGTGCTCGACATATAGCATCCGAACAACAGCCGGATGCGATCAGTCTGAAACAGCCGCTCGGCAAGGCTGCGAAACTGCTTGGGATCGGACGCCGGGTCGTAAATGATGGGCTGCACCATCCGATCGAGCACGCCTCCGCCGGCGTTAATTTCGTCGATCGCGAGCAATGTCGCGTTCAACTGAGATTGTTCGACGGCGGAAGTAACTCCCGTCTGGGAGAACAGTACTCCTACGCGCCACGGAGCATCGGTGTTTTCGCTGAAACTCATCACTCTGACATGGACCAATTCATCGCAAGATGGAAGCGACCTTACGTCAGATTGCGGGAAACTCAAATCGCCATGCCTGAGGCGCTGTTTCCGCTCCACTACCCCTGGCAGGAGATGCCGCCAACAGCAGAGAGTTTACGTGCGACCGGGATCTCCATTTCTGCTGCTGAGAACGATGAACGCCTGTTCGCCAAGCCTGAAATTCGCGACCTGCACCATCCCCAGCCTGGCATGGGCCTTCAGCGAGCGGGTATTGCTTGCGTTGACGAACAGGACGGCCTCCCTGCCAGGCAGGCAAGCGACGGCGTGGGCATACATCGCCTCAAGCACGCCCAGCCCTCGCGCGGCCTGATCGACGCAGACGGGCCCATAGACATAGGCGTCGGCGCTACCGGGCCAAACCCTTAGCATCGCGACCACCGGCGGGGCCGATGCCTGCGCCCGCTCGGACGTGAACAGCGCGCCGACGAGCTTCGGTCCGTCCATCGCCACGACGATCAACGCCCCGCCTTCTATCCACTTCGTCACCGCGCCGACCGGCCAGTCGCCGTAGAGAGCGCCGCCCCGGCCGGGCGCATTCGCCGACAGCAGCGCCGAAATGGGTTCGGCATCTTCGATCGCCGCGGGACGCGTTTCAATCATGCTTGCAGGTCTGCAACTGTCATCGGCAGCTCCTTCTTTCAATCGTCGATAGCTTTACGCGTCCGATAGCGCGAATTGGAAGCAAACCGGAACGCGTTCTATCGCCAATCGATCAGGAAATCGTCGGTGAATTCCCCTCGCGACACCTTCACCGGAATTTCGCCCTCACTTCCGACTTCCAGGATCTCCGAACCGGACTTGTTGTCCCTGGGAGTGAGCAATTCGATGCGCTCTGCAATCCGTTCCGCCTGCCAGCTATTCAATTTCCACACGAACGCGCCGCCGATATCTCGCATGCCGAACTCACCGTCGCCCGGCGCGAGTACCAAACCGGCACGGGATTTCGCGCCCGCGATGCATTCTGCAACGGAAATTTCCTGTGGGCCATCGGCAAAACGCCGAAGCAGCTTCGCGAGCGCGGCAAGATCCGCGCCTTCCCCGATGAACAGGAAGAGTGGGTGAAAATCGCTGGGCATATGTTCAAAGCGAAGCATGATCGATGTCCGACAATTGCAGCGCCGACCGTTCAAGCGCCATCGGGTCCGGTCAAGACCTTGAGAATGTCCTGCGCGTGGCACAACTCGGTTACGCCGACTTCGTCTGGGCTCTTGGGGACTTCAAGATAGCGCACCTGCAGCCACATACCGTCTTCCATGTTCTCAAGCACCTCTGCCACAATACCCTCTCGCAGTTGAAGGCGCTCTCCAGGCTTAATGGTCAGCACGTTGATCATTGCCGTACACGCTCCGAACCGGCCGTTTCAAAAAAACATGGTCAGGTTTTTGGCGAGCAGGATATTCTGCTCGAGCAGGATTTCGCGCCGGGCGACTTTCCATCCTGACTCTGTCATCCGAAGCATGTCATTTCGCCTTCCGACAAAGGTGTAGGTCTCGTATTCGACGCGGTTTTGATAAATCAAGAAGCGGCTGGTGACATCGAGTTCCCGGGGCTGTTCGAGATCGGGGCGAACGCCTCTAATCTGGACGTTGCTCACCATGTGGCAAATCCGGGACAGCGGCTCTTCGGCGTAGTGCACACCGGTAAGAATCTGCTCGACCCGCTTGGTGAGTGTCCACTTGTCTTCGTCGAACCAGCTGATGCCTTCCCCGATCTTGGTGTTTTCCCGCGCGGCATGCTGGCCGAACTTCACGTTGCGCCGGATCGGCATGAAGTAGCTGATGTCGTCGGCCAGAATGTCCAGCCAGTCGCGAAACCGGCGATCGTCGAGCAAATCCGCCTCGCGGAAGAAAAAATCCTCGATGTCGGCTTTCAGACGATAATATGCCGATGACCGCTCGATCGAGCAATTCGACGCGGACGTCGCGGCACCCTTTTCCACGTCCTGAACGGCTGGGTTCATGGGAATGTCCTTTGCAGGTTGCGCATCTTGCTAAGAGGCCGTGATGGTCGAAGGTTTGGGTGGGACCGGCCCGCCCTGATGCGAGAAGCACCCGACATCGATTACAGTCCCCGACAACGTCTCCGCTTCAGCCGACAACAGGAACGCTACGACGTTGGCAACATCGTCGCCGGTCGCCGCCCTGCCCGCTGCGGTGCCGGGCGCTCCCTTGCCGAAGCGGCTTTCATCACCACCAACCCTACCGAGACTCATTCCGCTGACAATTCCGCCGCCACCCGGAATGACCGTGTTGACGCGAATACGATCATGAAGGAAATCGTAGGCCAGCGCAGCGCTTAACGCGACCAGTCCGCCCTTGCTTGCGCTGTAGGCGGCCATGTTCGGCTTGCCCCAGCCAGCGCCGGACCCGATGTTGACGATCGAGCCGCCACCTTGACGCACCATGTGCGGAATGACGGCGCGGCTGGTCAAATAGGGACCTTTCAGATTCACCGCCATGATCCTGTCGAACAGCGCCTCATCCGTATCGAGGACCGTTCCCAACGGACCGATCGCGGCATTGTTCACGACAGCGTCGATGCGACCGAAATGCGCCAGCGCGAAGCCGACGACCTCGGCTACATCGTCGGCCCGCGAGACGTCCGCTTCCATCAACTGCGCCTTAAGTCCACGATGCGAAAGCTCGGCGCGAAGGCCGGGGATCGCCGATTGAGCGGTGCTGGAGACCTGCAGTGCCTCGAGACCGAATGCCACAACGGAATGTGCGCGCTGGGCCAGACCAAGCGTGATCGCACGCCCGATTCCGAAGGTGCCACCGCTGACGAGAACTACTTTGCCATTTTCCATCACTCTGCGGCCTGTCTGCTTCCTGCCGGCGCTCCGAGGAGCTCGCTCCAGTCGCCATCATTCATGTATGAAGTCCACCGGCGGTAGAACCCGCGTGCAATTTGTTCGGTGATCTGGAGGCTGACTTCGCCGCCGAGCGGATGATCGGTCGCGAACGCTCCCATCGATTGCTGATAGTTGAATGGATAGCGCCTCGCGATCGTTCCGGTGCTCGCTGCAGTCGCGTAGAGCCAGTTTTCCATATCGTCCTGCTCGGTCATTCCGGCCGGACCCGAGTAACGCATGTAGTAGCGGCGGAGATAGTCCTTGGCCTCGTTCGGCGCATCCTTGTCGACGAGGAAGAACCGCCACCCCTCGGTCGATGTCGGGCTGTGCGGATGCCAGGCGCAGAGCCCGCGCGGTTGCCGGCCGTGATAGGAGGTGTTGGGAAATATCGTGCCGACGAACGGAAGCAGCCTGGCGTGATCCCCAAGTCGTCTCTTTCTCTCCTCGAAGCAATGCCGGAAATATTTCTCAAGCACCGGGTTGTCGAGGAACGATTCAACATACTCGTTCGCATCGGGCTGGATGGCGCTGTGCACGCCGTGCCCGGCGGGAAAACTGATCCAGACGTGCTGTGCCTTCTCCAGTTCGTCGTCGCGACGGCCTTTCTTGCCCGCGGCGGCGCTCGGCCCGATGCCGATCAGGTCGACCGACCGGTGGCTTGGATTGTGATAGGTATCGCCAAGGAAGTTTTCCGCCGCGAACTTCCAGTTCGCGGGAAATACCCATTTATGCACGCCAATTACCTCCGAGCCCCCTTCCCGGCCGTCGCGGCAGTCGAGTGCCTGGTCAAGATGGATCTTGGCATCGCCGAGATAGGTGATGAAGTCAGGAGCATCCTTGTCCCACGACGCCCAGATCGAGCCCTTGTAGTTGCAGAGCTTGGGAACGGATACCAGCGAGTTCGCTTCCCGATCGAGAACGCCGTCGTACAAGGACCGGTAGAGCGGAACACCTTGCAGCTTGCCGTCCGTCGTGTAGGTCCAGCTATGATATGGACATGTGAACAGCGACGTGTTGCCTGACTCATAACGGCAGACTTTCATGCCCCGGTGCCGGCACGAATTCAGGAAGACGTGAATCTCGGCTTTCTTGTCGCGGCACAGAATGACCGACTCCTCTCCCATTCGCGACGTATAGAAATCGCCGGGGTTCGGAATCAGGCTTTCGTGGCCGACCAAAAGCCACGCCCGGGTGAAGACCTTGTTCAACTCCTCCCTGTAAATATCGGAGTCCACGAATATCTCTCGGCTGACGAAGCCTTTGTTGACGTCGACAAGTCGGTCGAAATCGTTGTTCTGAGCCATCTTCTGAGCCATCGACTTCTCCTTCATCGGAAGGTTTTGAACCAGCATTGCGTTCGCGGAGACACTTCGGGCGCTCCAGGCGCATCCACCTCTCCGCGATTCGTTATTTGGTAAGCTTGCACGCCCCTTCATTTTCAGGCCGAAACGCCCTGTCGCCGGGAATGACCGAGATTTTTTCGTAGTAGTCCCAGGCGTACCTGCTCGCCGATGGCGCCTTCACACGGTACAGCGAAAGATCATAGACGACCCGGCCGTCATCTCGAACGTGAGCGGGCCTGCCGAAGAAATCTACAGGCAGTTTCCGCATCTCGGCGTTAACGGACCTGGCTTCGTCAGTGCCCGTAACTTCGATGGCCCTTAGATAGTGCCGCACCGACGCGTAGGTCGCGGCCTGGAGCTTGGTCGGTTCGCGCTTCTCGATATCGAAGAAGCGCTTGGCGAATGCGCGCGTGCCGTCATCATCGTCCCAGTAATATTGCGACGCGACGTACATTCCTTGCGCGTCTTTCAGGCCGATGGAATGAACGTCCGCAATGAAGGTCAGCATGCCAACAATGGTCTGGCCGGAACTCTGCAGGCCGAATTCATGGGTCTGTTTGACCGCATTGACCGTATCCGCGCCCGTGCTGGCGAGCGCGACAACCTTGGCTCGCGACCCCTGCGCGGCGAGAAGGAAGGAAGAAAAATCGCTGGTATTGAACGGATATCGCACGGTTCCAAGGACTTTCCCGCTGGAGTCGACCACCGCCCTGGACGCGTCATGAACCATCGCAGCACCAAAAGAATAATCGACCGCGACGAAGTACCATTCCTTGCCGACGCGCCGGCTGAGTTCGCCCACGAGACCTGCTGACAAGGCGTAGGTATCGTCCGCCCAATGGGTGATCACCGGCGAACATTTGGCTCCCGTCAATTCGGAAGTGGCCGCGCCGGAAATCAGCGCACTGCGATTGTATTGGGTCGCCAGTCCAGCCACCGCCAAACCAACCGAGCTCACGGCCAGATCCGTGACCGCGTCGATATGATCGACGTCGAACCATTGTCGGGCAATGGCGACCGCAATGTCGGGCTTGTTCTGGTGATCCGCCGACACGATCTCGATCGGTTTGCCGAGGACTTTGTTGTGAAAGTCGTCGGCGGCCAGCTTTGCGGCCGTCACTGAGCCAGGACCTCCCAAATCTCGTCCGCTGCCGTAATCGCCGAGAACGCCAATACGGACCACGCCGTCAGATATGCCAGAGCCATCTGTCTGTGCCTGAGCTGCGGAACCCAGGAACGAGGCAAAAGCGATCGTCGATATCGCCAGGCAGCGGCGCGATCCGGCAAGCTGGCCGCAGAGCTGGAACAACTCGATCCTCCCCCGATCAGCATGATGTCCACTAGATGGACACTGTTATTACAAACGTATATCGGTGATCGAACGCCGGTCAAGCCGACCAGCTCTGCGCTGCCGGTCGGGGCCCAGACCAAAATGTCATTGGCACCGGGAGAGACGCGAAAACCAGACGACATTCGCTTCAAAGAATTCATGACCCATTGCAGGACTCGATGCGAAAGACAGGAAAGACACTTGCTGGCGCAAGAAAAGAGACCGGGCTCACCAGCGTCCGCGCTGTTGATCGGGCCATTGCAATCCTGCAGTGCTTCAGCTCAGATCAGCCGACGATGAGTGTGATCGAGATCCAAAAGCGCGTTAAACTCAGTCGTCCCACGCTCTACCGCCTTCTTCATACGCTCTCGTTGCGCGGCCTCATTCAATCCGAGGGCGACCCGCAGCGGTTCAAGCTCGCGCACGGCGTGATGAAGCTCTCACATGTATGGCTCAAAGGCCTGGAGGTTGTGAGCGTGGCGCGGCCGATCGTGGAGGGATTGCGCGACGTCACCGGCGAGACCGCGGCGCTGTTCAGGTTGCAGCAGGATCTCGGAATTTGCATTCTTGAATGTGAAAGCAGGCACGTCCTTTCGATCAGTCGCGGCGTCGGCGATTCACTGAAAATTACTCAGGGCTCGACCGGAAAGGCCATGTTGGCTTTCATGGAGCCACAGCGCCAAGCCGAGTTTCTCTCTTCCCTGTCTAAAGGCGCGCAACGAAGCCGCCTGGAAGAGTCACTAGCCTCGACGAAGCGAAATGGTTACGCGATCAGCCGCGGCGAAATCTTTGCGGGCGCTGTCGCCGTCTCCTCCCCGTACTTCGATCACCGAGGTAGCGTCGTCGGCTCGGTCGGTCTCTATGGTCCGAATGCGCGAATTGGCGATGACAAGCTGCTGAAATACGCCAAGCTCGTCTGCGAAGCCGGTCATAAGATATCCACCCTGCTCGGCTTCCAGCATGCGCGAGGGTAATCTCCTGCAATTTCTCCCGCCGGCCCGAATTGTCTGCGCTAGAACGCACCTGCAAGCGTCAGCCTGATCGCCAAAGGCTCGACCGGATGCAGGACATAGTCCATGACGCCGTTCTGGCAGACGGCCGCAGGCGCCGTCTGAACCGGATAACAAAGATTGTAAAGGCTGTCAGTCTTGATCAGCGATCCATAGGCGTAGGTTATCTGGTTGGCCCTGGTGTTGAGCAGATTGAGTACGTCGAGCTGGATCCGCCACCCGTTTTCAAACCGATAACCCACGCGGCCATTGAAGATGCTGGTGGGAGGTGACCGGAAGGCGTTGTCTTCAGTGAGCGGGCTTGCACCCAGATAACGCCAGCGCAATGTTTCGAACCAGCCGGTCTTCTCACCGATGGTGATGCCGGCGGAAGCCACCATCGCCGGCGCATTGGGGATATAGTTGCCGGGAGCATTGCCGATCTGCGCCTGCGGATATCCGGCGAGCGATGCATAAAGCTGGGCCTGCTCGGTGTCGTAACCGACAAACCGGGCGTGCGACAACGCGAGATCGCCGTCGAAGGTCAGCCAGGAATACGGCTGATACTTGTTGGTCCACTCGACCCCATAGCGCTGGCTGGGCCGGCTGGCCGAAGTGTCGCCCGCGTCGCCGTTGAACACGATCTCGGACGCCTGGTCGAGGATGAACACACTTACCGATGAATCAAGTCCCGGAACGATCTTGGTCCGGACGCCGACTTCCGCGCCCTTGGTTCGGACGAGCAGCGGCGAAGCGCCGAGTGGCGAAGAAACCGCGGTCGGATTTGCAACCCTGTCGACCGGCTCTTCCGTGATGGTGACACCGCGTGCATCGTTGCTGTGCATGCCGTAACCGGCCCCGAAGAAAAATTCCGTCTTGTTGAACGGGCCCACCGCCATGGTGAATTTGGGGCTGCCGATCCCGGAACTGACCTTGCCGGAATTGTTGGCATCGAACAGGGAATCAACATTGGCCCAATAGTAGTCGCCGCGCCATCCCATGGTGGTCCTGAGCCAGTCGGTCCAGTGAACCGTATTCTGGACATAAACACCGACGCTCGCTTCCTCGACCTTGTCGCTGCGAACATTTGACAGGAACGAGCGTTGATAGGTGTCGGTCAGGCCAAGGTCGATGTCATCGTTTCGGGTCTGGACTCCGAACGTGGTTTCCATCAGCCGGCCGGCGAAGGTCCCATTGAGAGTTCTTGACGCATTCGCACCCGTCATCACCCGGCTGTCGTGCTGGTGAAACTGGTCGCCTAGCGCCGGATTGGTCAAAAAATAAGTGAAATTGTTGAACAGATCGAGGTCGCTTTTGACGACATAGGCATTGGCCTTCCAGGATCCGGCGTCGTCGGTTCCGGCCATCCGCGCCGAGAGCGCAAAGCGGTCGGTGTTGCCGCCGTCGGTCGGATCTTCCTCGCCGTAAAGTCCGATCTGCCCCGACGTGATCGCCCGTTGCGGCACCTGGTCGGTTGAATTCCACCGGTTCGAATACGCCATGCCGGTGATGGAAAGCCCGTCTTGCGCCGTCCCCTGGCTGTAGCGCATCATCGTGCTGATCTTGCGCATGTCGTCGGGATTGACCCAAGGTCCGTTGTACATGCCGGCCTCGCCCGCAAACAGCAGGTTCCCTTCGCCGAGTTTGGTCGAACCCATGCCGAAAACGCGTTCGTAGCCGAAGCTGCCGACGGTCATTTCGGCGATGCTCTTGTTGACGCTGTCGATCAGGCCGATGTGCAGGTTGCCGGCCGAGCCGAAGTCACCCTCGTTGGCCCAATAAGGTCCCTTGCGAACCTCGACCGAATTGACCGTTTCCGGCATCAGCCAGTTCAAATCCGCATAGCCCTGGCCGTGGGCATGGGTGCGCATATTGATCGGCACGTCGTCGACCCAGATCGCCATGTCGGTGCCGTGGTCGAGATTGTAGCCGCGCAGGAAATACTGGTTGGCTTTGCCCTCCCCGCTGTGCTGCGTCACGATCAGGCCCGGAACCGCCTCCAGGATTTCCCCGGGGCGCGTGACCGGACGCGCGTTGAGTTCGTCGCCGGTCAGCGGTCATCTGGCTCGCCATGCTCGGCGGACCCGATGCCCCGGCGGCGACATTCGGAGCTCCCGATGGAATTATTGTCGACTGGGACGAACGATTTGAAGCCACCACGGGTTTCGAAGAACGCCGGTTGCGGGCGTTGCGGTTGACTGCCTGATGCGACTTCGCCGACCGACGCGGCGCCTCCACCATGATGGTCGGCAACGTCGCAGGGCTTGTCGGGGAATTACTTGCCGGGGAGTCTCCGGGTTCGGCGAGGGCTGGCCTGGTGGCTTCCGGCCCGGACTGCGCATGGGCCGAGGCCGTATACAGGAATCCCGGCATCAGCACGGCAGCCAAAGCCAGTTGACGCAACTCATTTGACACGCGTAGCCCCCGCCCGCACCGACAGAGGCGAAACGCCAGGCTTGCAATCCGCGGTTGGTCGTAGTCAGGCTCACAATCGCAGTTTAAGCATGACGCGCATCGTGCTCTTATCGAATGGTAAATAAGTATTGTCCACTTAGTATGATGTCAATCCATATTCATCATACTCGGGTATGACGAAAGGCAGGAAAATGCAGCGCATCACAATTACGCTCGACGACGACCTGATGGACGAACTCGACCAGATGATCGTCGAGCAGGGCTACCAGAACCGGTCAGAGGCGATCCGGGACTTCACCCGTGCGGGAATGCAGCAGGCCGCACAAAAAATGGGGAGGTCCGGCAACTGCGTGGCCGCGCTGATCTATGTCTACGACCACGCCGCGCGAGATTTGTCGCGACGCCTGGTGGAGAACTATCACGGCCATCATGATCTTTCGATGGCGACGCTTCATGTCCACCTCGACGATGACAACTGCATGGAAGTGACGACCTTGAGAGGGACCGGAGCCGAGGTGCAGCATTTCGCCGACCACATCATTGCCGAGCGCGGCGTGCGGTACGGCCGCCTCGTCATGATCCCCACCGAGGCCGGAAAGAAAAAAGCCGTTTCCCACAAAAAAGCCGGGCATCGACATCCGTGAAGCGGGAAGTTGCGGCGGCAGCCGCGCCAAAGCGCGGCAGTTTACGACGTGCGCTCGGCGCAGCGTTGATCATCTTCGGCTGCCTTGATCTGCAAGCGGCTAGGACCGCGAATTTGCCGCGCATCGCGTCGATCAATCTATGTACCGACCAGCTTCTGATAAGCCTTGCGGACCCCGCGCAGATTTTGGGATTGAGCCCCTATTCGCGCGATCCGGCCCGCTCATGGGCCGCCGCCCGCGCAAACTCGTTTCCGCGCCTCTCCGGGACGGCGGAGGACGTTCTGATCCTGCAGCCCGACGTCGTTGTGGCGGGCCGTTTCACCAAGCTCGCGACCCGGGAATTGCTGAAAGACAAAGGCGTTCACGTCGTCGAATTCGATGCCGCACGGTCGCTCGACGACGCCAGGAAGCAAATTCGCCTGATGGGTGACGTCGCCCGGCATCCGGATCGCGCGTCAGCAGAAATCGACCGGCTTGACGCCGCGATTGCGCATCTGCGTCAGCTTGCGGCGCGCAAGCCCTATCGTGTGCTCGCGGTATCCCGACGCGGCTGGGTTTCCGGCGGTGACAGCCTGACCAGCTCTTTGCTGGCTAATGCCGGCCTGTCTAACGCCGCCAAAGACCTCGGGATCAAATCCGGTGGATTTGCATCGCTCGAGACTATTGTAAATCTCAAGCCGGATTTCATTCTGGTGTCAGATGACAGCGGTTTCGCCGAAGACGAAGGGAGCGCATTCCTGCTGCATCCCGCACTCGAGAGATTTTATCCGGCCACAAGGCGGATCGTGATTCCGGAACGGTTGACCGTGTGCGGCGGACCGATGCTGGCGGAGGCTACGGATCGTCTGGCTTCCGAGCTTGAGCGCGTGGACCGTTGAAGTGCTGATCTCGGGTGGCGGCCTTTTCATCGTTATCGCGGCGCTGGCGTTCGACGCGCTGATCGGGGACCCCGACTGGCTCTGGCGGCGACTGGGACATCCGGTGGCCCTGATCGGCGCCTTGATCGGATATCTTGACCGCAGATTCAATCGCGAAGACCGGTCGCAACGGCAGCGCAAATTGGCCGGCATCGCCAGCACGGCCGCCATGGTCGCCGTATCGGTATCCGCGGGCATTCTGGTGCAAACGACGGTGCAGCAGCTGCCAATGGGGAGTCTGGTGCTCGCACTCATCGCCTCCATTTTCATCGCGCAGCGAAGCCTCTATCAGCATGTCGCCCGGGTGCGTTCGGCGTTCGCCGAAGGCGGCCTCGCCGGCGCCCGGAAGGCCGTCGCCATGATCGTCGGGCGCGATCCCGAACAACTGGATGAAGCCGGCGTATGTCGGGCGGCGATCGAATCCTGCGCCGAGAATTTTTCCGACGGGGTGGTGGCACCGGTGTTCTGGCTGGCGCTGCTGGGACTGCCTGGATTGATCGCCTACAAGGCGATCAACACCGCCGACTCCATGATCGGGCATCGCAGCGAGCGCCACGCGTCGTTTGGCTGGGCCGCGGCGCGACTTGATGATCTCGTCAATCTCGTTCCAGCGCGATTGTCGGCCTTGTTGCTTGCGGGCGCGGCGCCGAGCGCCGGGGGGACGATCAGCGCCTCGTTGCGGGTGGTAAAGCGCGATGCCGCGAAGCATCGTTCGCCGAATGCCGGCTGGCCGGAAAGTGCGATGGCCGGCGCGCTGGGCGTGGCGCTGGCTGGACCGCGCCGCTACGCCACACATATGGTCGAAGATCCCTTTCTGAACGCCGAAGCGACCAGCCAGGCCGTGCCCGACGATATCGGGCGCGCGCTCGATCTTTACGCTGCGGCGTGCTTTATCGAAGCGGCTGGCTACGCCGCACTGGCATTGGTGGTCTGACGGCTGCGTGCGATGGTCAGAATAGCCTCGATATCCAGATTGGCTTCCAGATGATCGGCCAGCGCATCGAGCGCGGATTCGATTTCGATGGAGTAGGCGAGCGAAGATGCAATCCCGAGATTGGCGAGCCACGCTTTTCGAAAGGCGTCGCCGGTGAACAACCCGTGGACGTAGGTGCCCTGCACCCGTCCGTCAGCCGTGCTCGCGCCGTCGGGGCGCCCGTCGATCGTCACCACCGGCCTTGCGCCATCGGGGCCTTCACTGTGGCCGAGGTGAATTTCATACCCCTCGATGGCGGTCCCGGTTGCGCAATGCGCGCCTTTGACCAGCCGGGTTGATTTGTCCGCGCTCATGACCGTGGAGATATCCAAGAGCCCGAGGCCTTCCACCGTCGCGGCCGGGCCCTCGATGCCTTCCGGGTCGGCGATGGTCCGTCCCAGCATCTGATAGCCGCCGCAAATCCCAAGCACATGACCGCCACGGCGGACATGGGCCCTGATGTCGATGTCCCAGCCTTGCGCCCGCAGAAAGCCAAGATCGCCGATGGTGGATTTGCTGCCGGGCAGGATCACCACATCGGCATTCCCGGGAATTGCCTCGCCCGGCCGGACGAACACCAGTTTGACGCTCGCCTCCATGCCGAGCGGATCGAGGTCGTCGAAATTGGCAATGCGGGCCAATACGGGTACCGCGATCACGCGCGACGACGCCGACCGGTGGGCGCGGTCGAGATCGACGGCGTCTTCCGCCGGCAGCCACGCCGCCCGCGGCAGCCACGGCACCACACCGAGCGACGGCCAGCCCGTCAACCGCGTCACCGCGGCGAGACCAGGATCGAACAATCCGACATCGCCGCGAAACTTGTTGATGACAAACCCGCGGATGCGTGCGCGCTCGTCCGGCTCCAGGACCAGATGCGTGCCGGCAAGACTGGCGATCACGCCGCCGCGATCGATGTCGCCGGCCAGCACCACCGGCACGTCGGCGGCGGCGGCAAATCCCATATTGGCGATATCGCCGGCGCGCAAATTGATCTCGGCGGGACTCCCTGCGCCTTCGACCAGAACAATATCAGCCTCGCGCGCGAGCCGCGCAAAACTGTCCAGCACCGCCGGCAGCAAGGCTGCCTTCTTGTCGAGATAATTCTTCGCCCGCAGCGTGCCCCAGCGCTTGCCCTGCACGATGACCTGCGAACCGCTGTCGGTTTCCGGCTTCAGCAGCACCGGATTCATGTGCACGCTCGGGATCATTCTTGCCGCGCGCGCCTGCACCGCCTGCGCGCGACCGATCTCGCCGCCTTCCACCGCAACCGCCGCATTGTTCGACATGTTCTGCGGCTTGAACGGCGCCACTTTGATTCCGCGCCGCACCAGCGCGCGCGCCAGCCCCGCGACCAAGGTCGACTTGCCGGCATTCGAGCCGGTAGCCTGGATCATCAGCGCCGGCGTCGCGGACGTCATCAGAACTCGACGCCTTTCTGGGCCTTCACGCCCTGGCGGAACGGATGTTTGATCAGGGTCATTTCGGTGACAAGGTCGGCCATCTCGATCAAGGACGCATGCGCGTTGCGGCCGGTGACGACGACATGCTTGTCGGCCGGCTTCTCGTCGCGCAGAAAATTCACCACATCCTCAATTCGAAGATATTCATAGCGCAGCACGATATTGAGTTCGTCGAGCAGCACCATGCGGTGACGCTCGTCGCGAATGAGTTCCTTGGCACGCTCCCAGCCCGCGCTGGCGGCGGCGATATCGCGGGCGCGATCCTGCGTCTCCCAGGTAAAGCCTTCCCCCATGATGTGCAGCGTCACCAGTTCCGGAAATTTCGCCAGCACCCGCGCCTCGCCGGTGTCCCATGCCGGTGACTTGGTGAATTGCACGACGGCGACGGGATAGCCATGGCCGATGTGGCGGAACACCATGCCGAGCGCGGCGGAGGTCTTGCCCTTGCCGGTGCCGGTGTGGACGATCAACAGGCCCTTCTCGCCGGTTTTGGTGGCCATGATCTTGTCGCGCGCGGCCTTGTGCTTGCGCGCCTTGTCCCTGTGGCGGGCATTTTCCGCTGCTTCGTTCTCGGCTGAAGTCCCGGTCATGCGATTTCCTTTTGGGCTTGCGGCAACAATTCAGCGATCAGGTAGGCGGCGCGATTGGAGCGCGGCGTCCACAGCCCGCGCCGGATCGCTTCGGCAAACCGCGCGGCGGTTTCGCGCAAGGCCGCCGGATTGGCCGCCGCCATGAAATCCCGCACATGCTCGTCTTCCAGATAGGCCGCGAATAGCTGATCGAAATGATGGTTCGAGACCGCATCGGTGCTGGCGGCGAACCCGAACAGATAATCGACCGTGGCGGCGATCTCGAACGCTCCCTTGTAGCCGTGCCGCATCACGCCGGCGATCCATTTCGGATTGGCGGCGCGGCCACGCACCACGCGGGAGATTTCGAGCGACAGCGGTCGTGCCAACGGCGCCTCCGGCCGCGACGTATCGACATGAGCGATGCGCGGCGCTTTGCCGCGCAGGCTCTGCACGGTGGCAGCAAGGCCACCCATGAACTGGTAATAATCGTCCGAGTCCAGAACATCGTGCTCGCGATTGTCCTGGCTTTGCGCGACGAGATCGATGGTCGCGAGCCGTTCGGCGAAATCATCGCGCGCGGCCTCCCCCTGGGCTCCGCCGCCATAGGCATAACCGCTCCAGTCGAGATAGACGCCGGCGAGATCGCCGCGATCGTCCCAGCCGCCTTCGTCGATCAAGGCACCAAGGCCGGCACCATAAGCCCCCGGCTTCGAGCCGAACACGCGATGGGCCGCTTGCCGCTGCGCCGCCTCGAAGCTGACGCCATCGGCCTCGAGCGCGCGCCGCTTGGCCCGGACGTTGGCGGCAATCGGATTGGCGTCGTCGGGCTCGTCGAGTTCGGCGATGGCGCGGACCGCGCTGCCGATGATGTCCATCTGGGTCGGGAATGCGTCGCGAAACAATCCGGAGACGCGGAACGTGACGTCGATCCGCGGCCGCTTCAGTTCGGACAGCGGCGTGATGGCGAAGCCAGTGACGCGCCCGGATGTTTCTTCCCACTGAGGCCGCGCGCCGATCAGCGCCAGCGCCTGCGCGACATCATCGCCGCCGGTGCGCATGTTGGCGGTGCCCCAGGCCGACAGTGCAATGGCACGCGGCCATTCGCCGGCCTCCTGCCAATAAGCTTCGACCAGGCGCTCGGCCGCCAAACTTCCGATCCGCCAGGCCGATGGCGTCGGCACGGCGCGAACATCGACCGCGAAGAAATTGCGCCCGGTCGGCAAAACATCAGGCCGGCCGCGGGTTGGCGCGCCGGATGGTCCGGGCCGCACGAAACGGCCATCAAGCCCTTGCAGCAAGGCCGTCATTTCAGCGTCGCCACAGGCGTCAATGGCCGGGCGCAGTTTGGCGTCGATCCAGTCGAGCACGGCCTTGGTGCGCTCCCAGCCGGCATCGCAGGGTTGAACGCCCGACACCAGTCGAAGCGCCAGAAGTTCGATCCGCTCCACGGTATCGCCCGAGGTCCGCCACGCGGCGGCGCTGACCTCCGACAGAATGGCAGGGCGAGGTCCGTTGAAAGGGGCGGCAAGGTCCCGCGTCAACGGATCGAAATCAGCGAGGCCCAGATCGAGCGCCAGTGCACGATGCAGCGAGGCGTCCTGCGGCCTGATATCGGAACGCGGCAGCCGCGCGATCGAGACCACGAGATCGTTGCGTTGTGTCTGCTGCGGCGTTCGCCCGAAGATATGCAGACCGTCACGGATCTGCATTTCCTTGAGATCGCACAGATGCGCATCGAGCGCGCGCAAGGCGTCGTTGGTCGGCGTCTGGCGCGTCACATTCACATCGGCATCGAGCCGCTGCGCGCGGGCGAGTGATAAAATGTCCTCGGCAATCACGGCGGCGCGTTTGGGATCGAGGTCGGCGGCGAGCGCATATTCGTCGACCAGTGTTTCCAGCCGCGCCAGATCGTCATGCAATTCGGCGCGGGTCAGCGGTGGCGTCAGATGATCGATGATGACGGCGGCCGAGCGACGCTTGGCCTGAATGCCTTCGCCGGGATCGTTGACGATGAAGGGATAAAGATGCGGCAGCGGCCCCAATACCGCGTCAGGCAGGCAATTCGCCGACAGTCCGGTGCTCTTGCCCGGCAGCCATTCGAGATTGCCGTGCTTGCCGAGATGCACCACGGCGTGGGCATCGAAATGGCACCTGATCCAGAGATAGAACGCCAGATAATGGTGCGGCGGCACCAGATCAGGATCGTGATAGGTGCTTTTGGGATCAACATGATAACCGCGCGCCGGCTGCACGCCGACCACGACATTGCCGAAACGATGCAGGCCGAGACGAAAGCTGCCGTTCACGACATGAGGGTCCTGCGCCGGGCTTCCCCAACGCGCCTCGACGGCGCGTCGCACCTTGTCGGGCAAACCTGCGAAGGCGGCTTCATAATCGGCGATGCGCCATGACAGCGCGCCCGGACGGGCGCTGCGCTCTTCCAGCGCGTTGGTCGGGCTACCTTGCAAAAGCTGCATCATCGACGCGGCGTCGCCGGGCACATTGTCGATGCCGTAGCCAGCGACGCGCATGGCGCCGAGCACCTCAACCAGACTCTGCGGGGTATCGAGGCCTACGCCGTTGGCGAGGCGGCCGTCGCGGCTCGGATAATTGGCAAGGATCACCGCGACACGTCGCTGAGACCTCGGCGTGCGCCGCAGCCGCACCCAGGCCCGCGCCAGATCGGCTGTTGCGGCGACGCGATCATCGACGGGGCGGAAAACGGTCGGCGTAAAGCCCGTCTCGGACTCACCCCGCTCCTTGAAGGCAATGGCGTGGGCGAAGATGCGCCCGTCGACCTCCGGCAGCACGACATGCATCGCCAGATCGCGCGGTGACAGGCCCCGTGTCGAGTTTTCCCAGCTCGCTCGCGTGATACCCGCCTGCGCCACCTGCAGGACCGGACAGCCCGACGCCGACAGCACACCCGCATCGTCATGGGCCGTCGCAGTGGCGAACGCGGTGGCATTGACGATGATCTCGGGCGGATAAGCCGCCAGCGCCGCGCGCAGGAAGGATGCCGAGCGTTCGTCCTTGAGGCTGGTGACATAGAGACAAACCGCGTTGAGCCCGCGCGCGTCCAATGCCGCGCGCAGCGCATCGATCGCGGCGGTGTCGCCGCCCGCGACCAAAGCGCGGTAGAAAATCACGACGGCGTTCGGGCGGCCATCGATCGCGGGCTCCCCGCGCCAGAACCCGGCCGACGGCATCGGCCGCGCCGGCGCCGGCAACTCTCCCCGGCCGATCAGATGAGCCGCGAAACGCAGCGCCAGTTCGGCGTTCTCCACGCCGCCTTCGGTGCAGTAGCGCCACAACGCATGGGTATCGCTGGCGTTCAACGTGCCGCGCGCGGCCAGCCGCGCATCCCAGCTCAGTTCGCCGGGAATGCAGGCCAATAGCGCACCACGGCGCAGCGCATCGCTGCGCAAGCTCTCGACGCCATGCGGCCAGTAGCTTTCGCCGCCGAGCATGCGCAGCACGACAATCCTCGCATCGCGCAGCGTACGCTCGACATAGAGATCGACCGACGCAGGATGGCCGAGCGCCAACAAATTGGTCAGCCGCACGCTCGGAAAATCTTTCGGCAAGCTTGCATGCGCGGCACCGAAGGCGGCCAAATCGCTGTCGGCGGCCGACAGCACGACAATGTCGGCGGAGCCCTGCCCGAGATCGCGGGCGACGTCGCCGTCGTCGATACTGCCGCTATCGTCGAGCTTGAGATGCATGCCTGTTTCGGACCCTTACTTCAGACTCCTGTGATCGCTATCCCGCCAGCGCGCGGCGGACCGCCTCACCGTCAAACCCCTTGAGGCCGATCACGACCAGATGCTCGGCCTGCTTCACGTCGGGACGAGCGAAGGACAGATCGACCCGGCTACCGACGGCCTGCACCACGATCGGCGCGACCCTGTCGCTGATCCGGGCATGGCCCTTGACGCGCAACACGCCGGTCAGGTTCAGCGCATCGCTGACGCGCAAACGCATCGCATCGACGCTGTTGGCAGGCGATGGCCTCACCACGATGCTGTCGAAATCATCATGGTCGTGCTCCTCCTCTTCGCCGTGATGGCCGGCGCGCGCCGCCATGTCGTCTTCGGCTGCAGAGTTGAGGCCGATCAGCACCGCCGGCGCCAGTGCGCCCTGCGAGCGCACGATGCGCACGCCCGGGCGCAATACCGCCGCGAGCCGCGACTCGATCTCAGCCAAAGCATCAGACGAGACCAGATCGCTCTTGGAGAGCACCACGAGATCGGCGCAGGCCAGTTGATCCTCGAATACTTCCTCGATCGGATCGTCATGATCGACGGAATTATCCGCCGCGCGCTGCGCCGCGACCGCGCCCTCATCTGACGTGACGCGGCCTTCCGACAGCGCCAGCGCGTCGACGACGGTGACGACGCCATCGACGGTGGCGCGGGTGCGCACGCCGGGCCATGCGAAGGCCTTGAGCAGCGGCTGCGGCAGCGCCAGACCGGACGTCTCGATCACGATGGCGTCGAGCGGCCGGTCCCGCGACAGCAATTTTTCCATGGTCGGCAAAAAGTCTTCGGCGACCGTGCAGCAGATGCAGCCATTGGTCAGCTCGACGATATCGCCGGGGGCGCAGGCCTTGGCCGCGCATTCCTCGACCAGCCCGCCGTCGAACCCGGCATCGCCGAATTCATTGACGATCACGGCGATGCGGCGGCCATCGGCCTCCGTCAACAGCGAGCGCAACAGCGTGGTCTTGCCGGCGCCGAGGAAACCGGTGAGCACGGTAACGGGAACGCGGGACATATCAACTTTCTCCAGGGGATGAACGTTTGAGCCAGAGCGGAAGTCCGGCGGCGATGAACACGACATGGGGCACAGAGGCCGCCATGATCTGATTGAGGCGTCCCTGCGCGTCGCGAAAACGGCGACCGAGCGGCGTGTCAGGCACGAGGCCAAGGCCGACCTCGTTGGAAACGAAAACCACGGGATATCGGGCGACGCCGAGAAAGCGCGTCAGCCGGCGCGCCTCGATCTCGGGATCGCGCCCCGCCAGCATCAGGTTCGAGAGCCACAGCGTCAGGCAGTCGACCAATACCGCCCGGCCATGGGTGGCTTCCCGCGTCAGCACATCGACCAGCGCCAGCGGCTCCTCGATCGTGGTCCAGCCTTCGCCGCGTCGCGCGCGATGATGCGCGATGCGGGCCTTCATCTCCTCGTCGTCAGCCGTTGCGGTCGCCAGATAAATTCGCGCCAGGCCGCTGTCGCCGACCAGCCGTTCGGCAAAGGCCGATTTGCCGGAACGCGCTCCGCCCAGCACCAGCGTGGTCGCCAGGTCAGTCATTTCGGCGCTCGCCCGTCATCCGGCGACCACCGCATCGGGGGCACCCGGGCCAGCATGCCCTTGCGCAGCACCTCGGCTCGTTCGCGCCACGGCACCAGACCGTAGCCGGAATTCCGATAGGACTTCACGAATGACGCCAGCGCCGCAGTGCCGCTGTCGGCCTCAAGGTCGCCGAACAAAAACGTGTAGCCGTCGGGGCTTGTTACCGCGACCGTCGCCGGGCGCTTGCAAACACTTAAGCACTGCACCGGCCGCACCACGACGTTCGCATCGTCCTTCCCGAGCGCGGCCCTTACCGCCGCGAACATGTCGGGGCCCACCAATGTGCCGTCATCGGCGGTCTTGCAGGTCGTGCAGACGCTGACGATCACAGGACCCTCCGGCAGATTTGGCTGCGGCGGTTCGGCCTGCGTCGAATCAGAAGATCGAGAATCAAAAGATTGGTTGTCGGCGCTTTCGCGATCCATCACAGGCTCATAGTCAGGCCGCAAGCGGCCGCGAGCTTTGTTGGGTCGCGCTTGACGGTTCGCCGTCAAGCTCGCTCCCGTCCGGTGCACCCCGCCCCGACGACGCCTCCAAAGCACAGTTCGTGATGGCAGGTCTCCTGGCTCGCGGGTCGCTGCCGTCAGCCGCCTTCCCGGGAAATTCCCAGTGGCACCGGCGAGGGCTCGTCGCTTACAGTTGCGGGGGCAGCGCCGGCGTTGAGAGTTCTCGGTTTGAGAACGCTCGCACCGGCTTCCCTTTTCACCTTCCACGTGGAAGGACCATCGCGGATGACGCTAGCTGGCGCCTTAGCCGGGGTCAACCGTGCCTGGAGCATGATCCGGAAAAGTGGACACCGGTTTTCCGAAAAGATCATGCTCGAACAAAAAGATGGAGCGCGATGCCGATTCAACCAGGACGCATCGCGCTCGACGGTGTTGACCTGATGGCAGCGCTTGCGTCAGGTAAGGGCCAGCGAAAAGGGAACCCGATGACATCAGATTTAAAGGAATTTTGGCAACCGCCGGCCATTGCGCCGCTCGATCCGGCACTCGCTGCCGACATGCGCGGGCGTATCGATGGCAAGGCCAAACCGCCGGGATCATTGGGGCGTATCGAGGATCTGGCCGTGCAGCTTGGCATGATCCGGCATCCTGAGCAGCCACGCGGCGACAAGGCCGTGCTGCTGGTGTTCGCCGCCGACCATGGCCTCACCGAAGAAGGCGTCTCGCAATATCCCTCCGCCGTGACGGTCGCGATGGTGATGACTTATCTGGCCGGCCGCGCCAGCGCCAATGCCTTCGCCGCCGCCAGCGATGTCACGATTTGCGTCATCGATGCCGGCGTGGCTGCCGATCTTCCCGCACATCCGAACTTGATTGCCGCGAAAATCCGTATGGGCACCGCGAACGCGGCACGCGAGCCGGCGATGACGCCGCAACAGGCTGCCGATGCGCTGGCCCGAGGCTGCCAGATCGCGACGTCAGAGATTGCCGCCGGCGCCGGCATCGTCGCGCTCGGCGAAATGGGAATCGGCAACACCGCTTCCTCGGCGCTGCTGGCGCATCGCCTGGCCCCGGCGCCGCTAAAGGATTGCATCGGCGTCGGCGCCGGTCAGGACGATGCCGGCATGGCCCGCAAGGTTGCTGCGATCGAAAAGGCCGCGGCGCGCAGCAACACTGCCGCGCCCTTCGACGTGCTGGTTGAATTCGGCGGCTTGGAAATCGCGATGATGGCCGGCGCGGTACTGGGCGCGGCGTCGCAACGCCGGCCGGTATTGGTCGACGGATTCATTTCCAGCGCCGCAGCGCTGGTGGCGATACGGCTTTGTCCCGCGGCGCGCGATTACTGCATCTTCGCGCATCGTTCCGCGGAGAAAGGTCATGACGACGGTGCTCGCCGCGCTCGAGGCGAAACCACTACTCGATCTCGGCCTTCGACTGGGTGAAGGCACCGGCGCCCTGCTCGCGGTGCCGCTGGTGCGCGCGGCGGCACGGCTCCTGACCGATGTTGCCGATCTCAGCGACGTGCTGGCCGGAAACATCTGAGATGAAGGGGAACAGCGAGTTCCTGAACGCCCTGCGGTTCATGACCATCGTTCCCGTGCCATCGTCCGAGACCGCCATCGCACCGGATTGGCTGTCGCGCTGCGCAAGATATTTTCCCGTTGTCGGCATCGGGGTCGGGCTCGTATCGGCCGTGGTGCTGCTGCTGGCAGACCGCATCTGGAGTCCGGTTGTCGCATCGCTGCTCGCGGTGGCGGCGAGCATCCTCGTTACCGGCGCGTTGCACGAAGACGGCCTCGCCGATACCGCTGATGGTCTTGGCGGCGGCTCGAGCGTGGAAAAGCGGCTCGCGATCATGAAAGACAGCCGGATCGGCACTTACGGCACCCTCGCTCTGGCGTTCAGCCTTTCGCTCCGGGTAGCGGCATTGGCGGACATGCCGTCATGGACCGCGGCCGCGGCGCTGATATCGGCCCACGCCGCCGCGCGCATCACGCCGGCCTTTGTGATGAATGCGCTGCCTTATGCCGGCGATACGGCGGCGATGAAGGTCAGCTATGTCGACGCGTCCGTCAGCACGCATGACCGGCGCTTCGCCTTGGTCGTCGTGCTGTGCGCGCTGCTGCCGCTCGCTTTCATATCAATCCTCTCGCTCATCTCGGGACTCCTGGTCGGCGCAGCACTTGCCGCCGCCGTCACCTATTGGGCGCGCCAGCGGATCAACGGCTATACCGGCGACGTCCTGGGCGCGATCGAGCAGATGTTCGAAATCGGCTTCCTGCTCGGCGTCGCGGCCGTCATCGGATAGAGCATTTTCGAGGGCAAGCCTGCCCCGTATTGGCTTCACCTCGCCCCGCTTGCGGGGAGAGGTCGGCGCGTAGCGCCGGGTGAGGGGGCCTATCCGCGAGTCCGAACTTGTGGAGAGGCCCCCTCACCCCAACCCTCTCCCCGCAAGCGGGGCGAGGGAGAAGAAGGTCGCGCTTCAATCTAATCTCATCATGCTCCGGGCCATTTCAGCGGCAACGCATACGGCTCGCCTTCGCGCGCCTCGGCGCCGCGGCCGATCCTATCGATCGCAGCGACCATGCGGCCATTTCGTTCAAGCAGATCATCCGCCAGCCGCACCATCAGCCCGTTGGGCGTGGCGAACGGTGACCGCCGGCGCAGTTCGATGGCGATGTCGCGTTCGAATCCCGGATTGCGATCGCAGGCAATGGCATAGGCCGCAGCACTTGAGCGGCTGATCCCGGCCCAGCAATGGATCAACAGCGCGCGCTGATGCCCGGCGTCGCGGCCGAAATCGACAACCGCCTGCATCATCTCACGATCCGGCGCAGTCAGGCCCGCAACCGGTTCGACGATGTCGTGAAACGCCAGCCGCAGATGCCGCTCGCAGGCAAATTCGCGCCAGTCGACCTGCGGATGATCCGGCGACAGCAGCGTCAGCAGGTCGAAGCGATCAAGCTTCGCGGTAACGTTCGTGAGGGCGCTGAGCGGACTGACATGGATCATGGAATTGCCGATGTGGGACGAAGCTCAACCTGATATGCTATCACCTCAAAGCGCCCCCTTTTATCCCGAACGCGGATATTGCTAGATTTTCAACCTGTCAGACAGTAGGCCAATCAACGACAACTGAGGTGGCGAACATGAACGGAAATCGTTACTACGGAGTCCGCGTCGAAGGCGCAAAATACGGCGTCGGCTTTGGCTCGGCCCTGGCTATCGCGATATCCTACACGGCCAACCATTCGATACTTTGGGCCATCATCCATGGCATTTTGGGCTGGCTGTATGTGATTTACTTCGCGCTGTTCCGGTCATAATCGGCGCGTAATGGGTGGATACCCATGAAATGCAGCTTACGCTGGTGATGGGTTTCGCGAAGGGCTCAACCCATCGTTGGGACTACGCCGACGGACCTGCGCGCTCAACCCAATTTACTGAACGGAATCAAGCTGATTTGCCCCGTCCAGTCCCCCTTTGCAAAAATATTTTCGTTCCCTTCTGACCCAAATCAGCTGCATGTCTCTCGCCGTCTCGTCCCGATGGAGGGGCGGCTCGCGATCGTCACGGACGCGGGGCGGGATGCGGTGGACGCGGGCGGCGCTTCTGACGAGGGCGCTGATTTCGCGGACGGCGAAGTCGTGTGGTCCTGACGCCTCGACGCTGGCGTCAAGCTTCGCAGACGAATCTGCGAGGCGACGGTGACAAGAAAGCCCGATCACCGGGGAGAGTACGAAGGAAACCGTTAAAACCATTGCGCGGGGAAGGCCGGGTGTTCCGGCGAACCTGTGGTGACTAACTCGCGTGTTTTTTACACCACGCGAGGCTGCGGGTGCGACGGGCACCCGGCTTTCCCTGCGCCCTCTGATTTTTGGGGCGGAACACTCACAGCAAAACTCGCGTATGTGCGGCGAGATCGTGGAGACACGTCTGCGTCATTGCGAGGAGCGAAGCGACGAAGCAATCCACGCTTTCTTTCTTACTACCCTATGGATTGCTTCGCTTCGCTCGCAATGACGACCGGGTCTCCGGATTGCTTCGTCGCTTCGCTCGCAATGACGGTGTTGAGATGTGGCTGTTTGAAATTCGAATAGAGATTTAGCGCTTGAAAATCATCCGGCTGACGTCAAGCCGTTGCTGCCAGCGATGGCGATCAAGCTCGGGATCGAGATGCTCCTCCACCGGCCAGCCGATGCAGAGATAGGCGACCAATGTCCAGGTCGGCGGCACGTCGAGCGCGCGATGAATAATCTCGGGTTCGAGGATCGAGACCCAGCCAAGTCCCAACCCCTCGGCACGCGCCGCAAGCCATAAGGTCTGAATCGCGGCCACCACCGAATAGAGGAGGGTTTCGGGCATGGTGCGGCGGCCCAGCCCACTGCCCTCCTCCGCTCCCTCGTCGGCGAACACGGCGACATGGACCGGCGCGTTTTCGAGGCCCTCCAGCTTCAGCCGCGCATATTGCGCGCGCTGTTCGCCGTCGTAATTCTCCAGCGCTCGCGCATTGGCACGCGCGAAGCTCGATTTCACCTGGTCGCGGCGATCAGCCGATTCGACCAGCACGAACCGCCAGGGCTGACAGTGGCCGACCGACGGCGCATGGCTGGCGAGTTCGAGCAGCGAATGCATCAATGCAGGATCGATCGGATCGCGGCGAAAGCGACGGACGTCGCGACGCCAGAGCACAAGATCGCGGAATGTCTCGCGAAACACTTCGTCGAATGGTCGCGGCGATGAAGTGGGGCATCTCGGTCATGCGGCTGCCCCGTCGATGACATGAAAAAACGTTCCCGTCGTCGACCCCTGCCGCAGGCCTTGTTCGGGCACGCTCGCTCCAGAGGCGTCCCGGCAATCGACCAGTGAATCTCCACTGACCGAAATCGTGCTCGCATAATGGTATTCATGGCCGAACACTTCCGTTCCCTTCGCGCCGAGCGAACAGTCGCGCTCGAGCCGGGCGCGGCGATAGCCCAGATGCAGCTTGCGCCTGGCGAAGGAAGTCTCAACCCCGAGCAGCCCGGTCATCTCGTGCCTCACTCCGTCGGCATCCTCGATCCCGCGCCCCAGCACCATGTAGCCGCCGCACTCGCCGTGAATGGGCACCGAACGTTCAGCCAAGGTGCGAAGAGCCGCGCGAAAGATATTGGCTGACGCGAGCGTGCCGGCGTGGAGTTCCGGATAGCCGCCGGGCAACCATACGGCGTCGGCGGTTAGCATCGGGCGCCTCGTCGGCCAACGGCGAGAACGGAATGATCTCCGCGCCGGCATGGCGCCATTGCCTGACCAAATGCGGATACATGAAGGAAAACGCCCGATCCTGCGCCAGCGCGATGCGCTGGCCCGGCGGCGGCAAAGGGTGCCTCCACTCATTTGACCGCGCGTCGCTCGCTGGCGGCAAGATCTTCGCGGGCCGCGCCGATCGCCTGATCGCATCGACATCGATGGCAGCGTCGACGACATCGGCAAGCCTGTCCAGATGCCGGTCGATATCAGCGATCTCCCGCGCCTGAACAAGGCCGAGATGCCTTTCGGGCAAGGCGATCCCTCGATCGCGCTGTATCGCGCCGAACACCGGCAAGCCTATCCGCTCGAAGGCAGGAGCAATCAGCGCAAGATGCCGCGCGCTCGCGACGCGATTGAGGATCACGCCGGCGATATCGATGTCATCTCGATATCTGGCGCAGCCAAGGGCGACGGCGGCGGCCGTCTCGGTCTGGCCGGTGACATCGAGCACCAGCACCACCGGCCATCCGAGATGCGAGGCCAGATCGGCCGTGGTTCCGGACCCCGATTGTCCGCGCGCCGCGGCGCCGTCGAACAGTCCCATCACGCCTTCGGCGACGGAAAGTTCCGCATCCATCGATGCCGTCGCTGCAAGCGTCGCGATCAGGCCCGCGCCCATCGCCCAGCTATCGAGATTGTAGCTCGGGCGACCAACGGCTACCTCATGAAACGCCGGATCGATATAATCAGGCCCGCACTTGAACGGCTGCACGCGGTGACCTCGACGGCGCAGTGCGCGCAACAGCCCGAGCGTTACGGTCGTTTTACCCGCGCCGGAACGTGGCGCCGCAACGATGAGACCTGGCGCCCCGGACGGATGGGTCATGGCCGTCCAACCATGTTGGCCAGAAGCTGCTGGCGCATCGCGGCAATCGCACCGACGATCACGATGGCGGGCGCGCCGATGCCGCTCCTCTCGACGTCGACGGCCGCCGTCCCAAGCGAGGTCTCGATCACGCGCTCTTCCAACGTGGTGGATGAACTGATCACCACCGCGGGCGTATCGTGCGCCATCCCGCCGCGCGCAAACGCGCTCATGATGTCAGGCAGGTTGGCCATCGGCATGTAGACGATGATCGGCTGTCCGACCCGCGCGAGCTTCTCCCACTCGGCAACGGACGTGCCGTCCGCCGCTCGGCTGCCTGCCATCAGGATGACGGCATGGTTGGTGTCGCGCATCGTCGCGGGAATACCGGCGAGTGCGGCTGCCGCCAGTCCCGACGTGATGCCGGGTATGATCCGGAAGCGAAGACCGGCGCGTGTCAGCGCCAGCACTTCTTCGCCGCCACGCCCGAACACAAAGGGATCGCCGCCCTTGAGGCGCAGAACGCGCCGCTGCATCCTCGCCCGCTCGATCAGAAGCTCGTTGATATCGCCCTGCTGCGCCGACGGCTTTCCGCCGCGCTTGCCGGCAAAGATCAACCTAGCCTGGCTGCCCGCAAGATCGAGGATGCGTGGATCGACCAGTGCATCGTGCACGATGTCGTCGGCCGTCCGCAGCGCGTGGAGTGCATGGAGCGTCAGCAGTCCGGGGTCGCCGGGGCCGGCGCCTGCCAGCCAGACCTCGCCCGGTGGAAAATCAGGCAAATGAGGAAGCTTCATTTCCATCACGAGCCTCGTCCCCGGAACCGGCGCTGATAGGCGCTGTCATATAGCGCGCTTTCGCGGAAATCCCGCGCCGCCAGCACCTCGCCCACGAGAATAAGCGCGGTACGATCGATGCTCGTCTTTTGAACCTCGCCGACGATAGTGCCGAGCGTCGCCCGGATAATCCGCTCGTCAGGCCAGCTCGCGCGAAATACCACGGCAACCGGACAGGTCTCACCATAGAAGGGAATGAGTTCGGCGACGGTCTTGTCGAGCGCGTGAATGGAGAGATGAACAGCAAGCGTCGCGCGGGTCGCGGCGAACGCGGCCAGGTTTTCGGTTTCAGGCATCGACGAGGCGCGTCCCGGGGTTCGGGTCAGCACGACCGATTGAGCCACTTCAGGCAGCGTCAGCTCCCTGGCCAGCGCAGCCGAGGCCGCGGCGAAAGCCGGAACGCCCGGCGTGATCGTGAAGGGAATATCGAGCGCTTCGAGCCGCCGCAACTGTTCGCCGAGCGCACTCCAGATCGACAGATCGCCGGAATGAAGACGCGCGACATCCTGGCCTTCATCGGCGGCTTGCTTGAATTCGGCGACGATCTCATCGAGCGACATCGGTGCCGTATCGATGATACGTGCACCGGACGGGCAATATTCGAGAAGCGCCGTGGGCACGAGCGAGCCCGCATAGAGGCAGACCGGACAACTGGCGATGAGATCGCGTCCGCGTAGCGTGATGAGATCGGGCGCGCCGGGCCCGGCGCCTATGAAGTGAACCGTCACGATCCCTCACCGATGGCAATGGCACAGGTTACCTTGTTGGCCGCGACCCGCGCGCCAAGCAGCCGCGCGTTCGATCCGGCCGCGACCAGCGCGGACGCCTCCGCGATCGACGGAACACCCTTGATCTCCTGGACGCGCAACGAATGTGTCAAAACCCGGTCGGCGACCCGCCCCAGATCCGCGATCGGGCATCGAACAACGGGAAGCGACAGCGAACGGGCTGCGCCCGCGATGCCACGCTGGTCGGCCTTCGAGGTCTCGGTCGCAATCGCCGTCAGGTTCTCCGGCGCGATGCCGAAGTTTGAAAGCGCGACAGAAATCAGACTGACGATGTCTTCGGAGGATGTTTCATGTCCGCATCCGATGCCCGCGACGATCATGGCTTCCTCGCTCGCCATTGCGTGACCGGCATCGCCGGACGCCAGCCGGACATGGCGCCCACTCTATCGGCTCGGGCGACCTGCAGTCGAATGAGATCTCCGCCAAATTGCTGGAAATAGCCGGCCAGCCGCGCCTCGGTCTCAAGCGACACCGCATTGGCAACGAGACGGCCGCCGGGTTTCAATGCCGACCACGCCGCCTCGAACACGCCATCATCCATCATGCCGCCGCCGATAAAGACCGCATCCGGCCGGGCAAGCCCCGCGAGCGCTTCGGGTGCGTGGCCCTGCACGATCCGAAGTTCCGGCACCCCAAGCGCCGCAGCGTTACGGGCCGCCCGGCCGGCGCGGCCGGCGTTTGCCTCGATGCCGATCGCGCGCAGGGAAGGATCCTGGAGCAACCACTCGATCGCGACCGAGCCCGCGCCAAGCCCGATATCCCAGAGCAGTTGGCCGCGCAGCGGTTGCAGCGAGGAAAGCGTCACCGCACGAATTTCCCGCTTGGTCAGCTGGCCGTCATGCTCGAACAGATCGTCGTCAAGGCCGGCCGTTAGGGGAATGATGGCGGCTTCGGGTTCCGCAACCACCTCGATGGCGATCGTATTGAGCGGCTGGATTTCTTCGATCCTGAAATTCGAAGCCGTCGCGTGACGTACGCGCTCGCGCACGCCGCCCATCGCCTCCAGCACGGTCATTCGCGTTTGTCCCATGCGATGCGTGCTGAGAAGTTCGGAAAGCTTGCGCGGCGTCGCGCCGTCCCAGGAGAGCGCCAGGATCCGCGCGCCGGGCTGCAGGTGCCGAATAATGCCATTGAGAGCGCGACCATGCAGCGAGACCAGCGAGACGTCCTGCAGCGGCCAGCCCATCCTCGCCGCAGCGAGACTGAAAGCAGATGGCTGCGGCAGGCAAACGAACTCATCGGCGGGAACAAAGGTTGCGATCTGCTTGCCGATGCCGAAATGAAAGGGATCGCCGCTCGCCAGAACCGCGACGGGACGCCCGCGATAACACGCGATCTCGGGGAATGCGTCGCCGATTGGACTCGGCCAAACCAGACGCCTGCCCCGAATGAATTCGTTCGCCAATTCCAGATGGCGCGCGCCGCCCACCACCAGTTCTGCCGAATGGATCAACTGGCGGGCCACGGAGGAAAGTCCTTCCACGCCGTCCTCACCAATGCCGACGATGGACAGCCAGCGCTGCCCTGTGCAAATTGCGGGCTCAGCGGTCATGGAACAAGTCCCGATGCGCGTTCTCATCCTCGGAGGTACGACGGAGGCCTCGGGCCTTACGCATCTGCTTGCGGCTGACCGTCGTTTTGAGACGACGCTCTCGCTGGCCGGACGCACTTCGAATCCGCGGATGCAACCGGTTCGTACCAGGATTGGCGGCTTCGGCGGCGTTAACGGACTGGCCGCATGGCTTGCGCAGGAATCCATCGAGGCCGTCATCGACGCAACGCACCCCTACGCCGATCAGATCTCGTCCAATGCTGTCGCCGCCTGTGGACAGCTTGCGATCCCGCTCACCACCATCTTGCGCCCGGCGTGGCTGCCCGAACCGGGTGACCAATGGCTCACGGTTGCAAGCGCAGAAGCCGCCGCCGATGCGCTCGGGCCGGAGCCGCGCCGGGTTTTTCTCAGCCTTGGCCGCCTCGAACTTGGCGCCTTCGCAGCGAGTCCTCACCACCACTATATCGCGCGCACCATCGACCCGCCGGAGGGCATCACGCTGCCGGCTGATATCCGCTTGATGTTCGAGCGGGGTCCTTTTGACGAGCAAGCCGAGATAGCGCTTCTCAAGCAGGAGAGGATCGACGCGCTCGTCTCCAAGAATTCGGGTGGGGCAGCGACCTACGCGAAGATCACGGCCGCGCGCAAGCTTGGCGTCCCGGTCGTGATGGTCGCGCGGCCGCATAAACTGCACGGGCATGCCGTGCACAATGCGGAGGCCGCTGCCGAGTGGCTGGAAGAGCAACTCGCTCATCGCGCAATCCCCGGTTCTGCTCGAGGTGTATAGACCCAGGGCCGACGCCCGGATCGGGGAATCAGCCGTGTTGCCGCAGCCCCGATGATCACCAGCGTGCTCATATCGGCGAGCACCGGATCGGCTTCGGCCAAGGTCGTAACGATGACACGCGTTTCGGGCGTCGCTGCTTTCCTGACAAACAGCACGACGGCGTGCGGCGGCTTGATCGTTCGCAACAGATCGAATGCCTGCCCGAGTTGATGCGGACGGGCTTTTGACGCGGGGTTATAGAGCGCGATGACGAAGTCGCCGCCGGCGGCGGCCCGCAGCCGCCGTTCGATGGTCTCCCACGACTTCAGATTGTCCGACAGCGAGACCGCGCAGAAATCACCTCCGAGCGGGGCGCCGACTTCGGCGGCAGCAGCCAGCATGGCGGTAATGCCGGGCTCGACCTGGATATCGAGGTCTCGCCAATCCGGATCGCCGCCCTCGACGGCTTCAAATACCGCCGCTGCCATCGCGAATACGCCGGGATCGCCACCGGATACGACCGCAACCTTCCGGCCTTCGGCGGCGAGCGTAAGCGCGTGACGTGCGCGCTCGATCTCGACGCGATTGTCTGTGGGGTGACGCCGCTGGCCGGGAACGGTTTCCGGAATTCGATCGAGATAGGGTCCATAGCCGATCAGGTCGGTTGCGGCACGAATCGATCGCGTGGCGGCTGGCGTCAACAGGTCGACCGATCCGGGCCCGAGACCGATAATGACGAGCGAACCGCTCACAGCCGCCTCCCCTGACCGGGAATCAGCACCATTGAAAAATAGGGGCTGCCGACATCAGGCCCCTCGGACAGCGGCATGATCTGCTCGCCTTGCATGGTGCCGCGCTCGACATAGATTGCGCGCGCCAGCAGGCCGGCCGCCGTCACGGCACGGCGGACTTTGGCCAGGTGGGTGCCGACCTTCATGATCACCGCGGCGTCGGTGTCGGCGAGGCGGCGCGTCAATTGCTCTTCACCCATGGTTCCCGGCAACACCGAGAGAATGTCGTTGCCCCAGGTCATCGGCGTGTTGGCGCGCGTCCAGCAGCCTGACATGCCCGTTACGCCCGGCACGACCTCGATCGGAAAGACCTTATCGAGACGACGCCAGATGTGCATGAACGAGCCGTAAAAGAACGGATCGCCTTCGCCCAGCAGTCCGACCGACCTGCCCCGCCGAAGCAACGCCGACAGCGCCTCGGCGGATTCCTCGTAGAACCGGCCGATTTGTTCCTGATAGGAAGGATCTTCAGGGGGGATTTCATTGGTCACAGGATATTCGAGCCGAAGCTCGTGGCGGCCGGGTCCCATCAGGGGATCGACGATGCCGCGCGCATTGCCTTGAAGTCCGCGCTTGGCAAAAAAAGCAATGACATCGACATCGCGCACGAGCGCGGCCGCCCTCAGAGTCAGATAGCTGATATCGCCGGGTCCGACGCCGATGCCGTAGAGGGTTCCAGCGCTGGCCGTTCCCGTGATCGCGCCAAGGTCCATCATTCGCTCTCACTCGCCAGTGCGTTGACCGCGGCAACGGCCATGGCGCTGCCGCCCCTGCGGCCACGGACAACCAGGAAGGGAATGCGGGTCTGTGCCGCGAGGGCCTGCTTGGATTCGGCAGCCCCGACAAAGCCCACGGGAACACCGATGATCGCGGCGGGAGCCGCCTCTCCCTGGTCAAGCATTTCGAGCAGCCGGAACAGGGCAGTCGGCGCGTTACCGATGGCGACGATGGCGCCTTTCAGATGAGGCCGCCAAAGCTCCAGCGCCGCGGCCGATCGGGTGTTTCCGATTTCGGCAGCGAGTTGCGCCACGCCCGGATCGTCCAGCGTACAGATGACGCTGTTGTTTGCTGGCAGCCGGCTGCGGGTGATGCCATGTGCGACCATCTTCGCGTCACACAGGACGGGAGCGCCGTCCAACAATGCGTCGGACGCGCACGCGGCAAAGGTCGGGGACATCACGGTGTCGTCGGCGATATCGACCATCCCGCAGGCGTGGATCATCCTGACGACGACCTTTTCCTCCCTTTGCCCAAAGCGGGAGAGATCGGACTCGGCGCGGATGATCTCAAATGAATTGCGGTAAATTTCGGCTCCATCCCGAATGTAGGAGCGCAATTCAGTCATGCCCGGTGACCCTGATCGATGCCGAAAATGCTGCCGGGATCGGCAGCAATCTCGGCGAAAGAGAGATGGCGTGTTGCGTGATCCCTCGCGGTCCCATTGCGCACGATGCCATAACGGCCCTCGGAACCGACGAGCACGAGGTCGGCTGGTCCCGACTTCGCACACCCTTTGGCGCAGCCGGAGACATGAACCGTCCCCTCGAAACGAAAACGAGGCAACAAACCCGCAATCCGGCGCCCGTCACTACGTGTGTCCAGAGCGGTCGACTGACAACCGGGAGCGCCCGGGCAAGCTTCGATCCGGAGCAAGGGATCGCGCGGATCAGTAATCAATCCGTCGCGTGCGCCGGCATCAAGAATGCTCTGTGCCGATTGCCGGCTGGGTAACCCGACATAGAGCGCGCGCCAGGGCGAAAGCCTGACTTCCTCGCCGCCATGGGCCACGATCGTGTCCGCGAGCTTCCTAAGCTGGCCGGTCTCGACGCGCCCAAAAGGCGCTGCGATTCCCACCGCGAACCGACCCGAGCCGAGCTCAATCACACCAATTCGACAATTCAGCGGCAAATCCGCCTTTTGCGGATTGTCGGGCAATATATCGAGCCTCGATCTCATTGCTGACCGAATAGACGTAAAGCCCTCGTTGGAAAGGTCGCGCATGCGTTGCCGCGGTTCGCGCGATGCAACATTGATGAAGGCAAGGCCTATCTCAATCGCTGCCGTCGCCGCGCCATCGGGCGAGATTGAACCAAGCCAGTCTATTCCCGTCCGCGTTTCGAGGCCGACTGCAAATGCAGCTTCCGGACCATGTCCAATAGCCATAAGACGCACATCGGCGCGTTGCTCCGCAAGAGACAGAACACCACCGCCGTCGACGACGAAGCCAAACTTGGACGGCAGCGCCCAGATGGATTTTTCAGACGCCAGCCGTCGCGCGAGCTCTCGACCGATGCTTCTGACGTCCAGCACTTCGGCGGGATCAATTCCAGCGAGAGGATTGATCATCACGTTGCGCACGGCCTCGCCGTCCGGACTATCGTCGAGAAGTCCGAGTCCAGCGATCGCTTCATGCAATGGCGGCAACGAACCTTCGCTGACGCCCCGGAGCTGCAGATTGGCCCGCCGGGTCAGATCGATGTGACCGTTGCCGAAACGCCGTGCCGCGTCGGCGAGTACTCTCAATTCGTGCGGGCTGAACGCACCGGATCGTGGGCGTATACGGACGACAAGTCCGTCGCCACTTTGCATCGGGCGCAAAGCACCGGGGCACCAGCCCTTCACCTCAAATGCCTCCGAACGATTCACGCCACGTTTCCTTCGATGTGTCGCGGCCACCGCGAAATTGGCGATGCTATATTTCTCTCATGATGTCGTAGACGCTGAAACGTCCACGGCTGCGAGCCAACCAGCGACAGGCCTTTAGATCTTGGCATCGCGGCCCCTTCGCATGAGGTAGCTATCCATGATCCATCCATTCGCACGCCGGGCATCCGCCCTGATCCGTTCAATATCGTCGGCCACGTCCTTGAGCTTGCCGGACACCAGGAGTTCGTCCGGCGTACCGACATACGCACCCCAATAGATATCGATATCCTGATCCGCAAACCGCTTGTAGGTGTTTTCGGCGTCAAGCACGACGACGACGCTATCGATATTGTCAGGAAAGCCCTCCGCCATCTTTCGCCCTGTGGTAATTTCGATCGACTGACCGATGCGGTTGAGCGTTGTCTTATGCTTCGCTGCGAGCGCCTGAATGCTGCTGATGCCGGGAATGACCTGGTAATCCAATTGGTGCCGACCACTCTGCGCGATGACTTCGATGATGCGGATCGTGCTATCGTAGAGTGTCGGGTCGCCCCACACCAGGAAGGCACCGCATTCGCCGTCCGCCATCTCCTCCGCTATCAGTTTCTCGAACAACGCCTGCTTGTCGCGATTGAGGTCATCGACCGTCGAGAGATAGTCTTCTGCGCCGCGCGTCCATCCCGGACTGGTCGCATCGACGAACCGATGGTCGTTACCCCTGATATAACGGCGGCAAATTTCCTTGCGAAGCTCGATCAACTTCGTCTTGCCGGGTCCCTTGTCCATGATGAAGAAGACGTCCACCTCATTGAGGGCTTTCACCGCCTGCATCGTGATATATTCGGGATCTCCGGCTCCGATGCCAATAATGAGTATCTTCTTCATGAACCGATACTCCACTTTCCTGAGTGCCACTTCTTGATGCGCCTCCGATCTGGCGCGCCGGCCCGGAGCTTCCAGGTTTTGGCTGTGATGATGACGGCTCGCAGCCTGATTAGCCCCCTGGAAAGGAATTGCTATAACGCCCCGGTAACGCATTTGCCGTCGGTACGATCGTCGCAGCTGACTGCTGTCCGTTAGCAGCGTGGCACGACGAAAATTCGTTCCTTGGAGATTATTGTCGTTCCCGCTGCTTTCAAACGAATTGACAGTGGTTTGCGACAGGGGCGCGCGACGTCGTTTGCGCGGCATCAACGATGGAAGACATAGGCAGACCTCGGGTTGTAATCGGTGGCACGTCACAGCGAACCAAGTCTCACCGTCGCGCTATCGCGTCGTCGGTGAAGCTAATGTCTGTACTCCCCGACCGACATCTTCGCGTGTGACCACGGCTGACGGCAGGTCTCCTGGCTCGCGGATCGATACCTTGCGCCGCCTTCCCAGGACCGAGGCTCCCAGTGGCGTTTGACGCAAGATTCACCGCTTACAGTTGCGGGGGCAGCCGCGGCATTGGGGCATTTCCCCGCACCGCATTCCCTTTTGATCCCCAACAAGGGAACCGTCACAGTGACGGTAGAATTTTGGGACGGGATGAGTCAATGCCGTTATAGCAGGTTCAAGCGTTGCCTTCGTCACGCGGAAGCCGCCGATTACGGCGCGCGAACTGATCATTCGAGTCCACTGCCGGACGGACACCCCACCACGGCGGTCCTCCTTTTCGTCGGAAGTATCCTCTAGAACTGCCAGTGGTAGCGAGCGGCGAAGATGTTGACGGGGCCGCGGTCGGCGTTATAGCCCGGGTCATTGACGAACTGGTAATCGAAGGTCAACCGCGACGAAGCCGTCAGCGCGTAGCTGTAATAGGTCTCGAAGATTTTCTCCATGCCGTAATTGGTCAGCTGGCCGTCGCCGATGAGAACGCCCAGACCTCCGGCATTGAGAAACGCGATGTGTTCGGCCGAAATGCCGTTGAGGATGCCCATGGCGCCAATGGTGTCGTCCGGCCGGCCCCAGCCCCTGCCGTTAAGCGCGATACCCGCCGAGACGGTTCGGTCGACGTCGGTGAAGTCCCACGGCTCGACATTGCCGTCGGCCCATCCGGCACGCGCGAACACGCCAAGCGTATCAGTGATCCCCTGTTCAAGGTTGACGCTGACGCCGGGCCGGCTGGTATAGGAACGAACGGCATTGATGTTGGCGGGCAGGCCGGTCGCCCCAGCCAGCGCGATGGCGTCGGCATAGGTTCCGGCATCGCCGCGGCTGAGAAACGCGGTGACCTTGATCTTGCCCGGCTGCCCCCAAAGTTCGTGGCGTTCCTCGATCTCTCCGACCATCTGGAAATTATGGAAGGCTGGATCGAGTTCATAGCCCGTTGGACTGATGCCCCCTGCGGGCGTCGCCGACAAGTCAAAAAGGCCGGCGCGCACCGTCCAGCGGCCCGTATACCATTCGGCGGCGGCACCGTAGGTGTAGCCCCAGCCATCGCCGGCGTAATCGAAAGTGCCGGTATTGACCGCCGTCCAGTTGAGGAAATCGATCTTCGGATTGTTGGCATATTTGTTGGTGTCGAAGATGTCGACGACGGCGAACCGGCCGACCGTCAGCACCAACCGGTCCGCGCTGCGCGTGCCCGCGAACTGGTTGACGTCGTCGTCCACCTTCTCGGTATCGCCACCCAGATTGATGGTCTGCCGGACAAAGGCGCGCTGAACGCGCGCATAGGGGTAAGCAGAGCCTAGCTTGTACAACTCGGCGCTGGGGAAGCCGGCCAAACCATGGGTGTTATCGAAGCCGAACCCCTGATCGATTTCGGGATTGAACCATAACTCGGCCCCTTGCCACAGCTTTAAGCCGGCATACAGCGTGGCATCGACGGTCTCACGCCCCTGCGCGGTACCGTCCAGGCTGTTGGTGCCCGCGTAGGGCGAGCGGAACGATGGATAGGCCTGCTCGGTGAACGTGGCCTGGCCGTGCAGGCTGATCATGTCAGCATACGGCGTCAACGATGCTGCGCCGTTCGACACTGGCGCGTCGCCGCTGAAGTGATAATTCAAGCCCAAACGAAATTCCTGCAGGGCCAGGTTGGAGCTGATCCTCTGTGCCAGGTCGGGGTAATTGGCGGTTGCGGTGGGATACCCGGTCCACAGATATTCGCCCTTCGCGGTCCAGTTCGGCGCAACGGGCACTTCGACGCCCGCACCGGCGGTCCAGCCGAAACGCCACAGCAAGGGAGAGTCGTTGACACCGCTGGAAACTTGCGTGAGCGACAGCTGATCATAGCTCCAGGCGAGGCCGCCGGTCAGATAAAACAGCCAGTTTCCGGGCGCATAGCCGACGCGGCCACGCAGCGTGCCGAACGACAGCACCGTCTCACCGTAACTCGCAGCGCCCACGACCGGCGAGTTGAAGTTGGTCAGGCCCCCGATCGACAGCCCGTCGAGATTTTGAAAGGCGGGAAACGAGGCGTCGGCTTCCACGCCGAGCACCATGCGATTGGCCAGCATATAATTATAGCCGCCCTGAACTCCGAGGAAGAAGCTTCCCGCCTCAGCGGGATCATCGAGCGGGAGAAACATGTCGACCGAGCCGGAGCTCGATGGCAGTCCGGCCTGCGTCGGATTGGCGGTCCAGTTCGAGTTTCCGCCGGCATAGCCCATATGGCCACCCACATAGAACCCGGTCCAGTCGTAGAGGCCTGCGACCGGCGGCGCTTTGACCGGCATCGGATTGACAACGGAAAAATCCGCTGCCTGACAATCCTTCACCATGAAGAAGCACACCGCCGCGATGCCGAGGCACGCAACTGCAATTGTCTCAGCGCATTTGGCCCAACCCGCAGCATAACCGGCGTAACGTCCCACGTACCAATCCGACCATTCTAATTTTGCACCTTGCGCGACCGCCGGTTTTGCCAGATCCGCAGCCTTTGCGCCGCTATCCGCCATCATCCACGCCAAGCAGCCCATCACACCACAGGCCCGTACCATCGCAACCACCCCCTAGTTGCTATTGCAAGTCAGTTGCAAGAAATTGGCCGAGAGGCTGCAGCCTGTCAAGCTTCTTGCAGTTGATTATCAATTGCGAAACGGAATTCGTGAAAATCATAGTGGAATCGGAATGGCGGACGGATCGGCGGCAGCCGAAGCGATTGTACCCAAGGCCGTAAAGATCAGCCCGCGACCCGTGCCAAGAACCTCTGCTCACGACGCTCCACCAACGACGCAGTCGGCCAAACGAGAGGACGATCGGACCCAATCGAGAAACAGCCTGATGATGAAGGCGTCAAGCAATCGAAACTGGAATCATTCCAGCCTGCCATAGAGGTCGTATCTTTTGAAGCGATAGACCAGGAACGATATCCCCCAGCTCACGACGAACAGGGCAACGATGCCGTAACCGAGCGTGCCGAAATTTTCGTTGAGGTCAGAGATCGCATTCCAGAATACGCCCTCTAGATGAAATCGATCCGCGATCAGGCCAAGCGTCTCGATGCCACCGACCACCAGCGCCACCAACACGGACACCGAGGTAATGGTCAGATTGTAGAACAGTTTGCGCAGCGGATTTCGGTACGCCCAGCCGTAAGCGCCCAGCATGAGGACCCCGTCGGTGGTGTCGACCAGCGTCATGCCGGCTGCGAACAGTGCCGGAAAAATCAGGAGCGACCAGATGGATACCGAGTTGGAAGTCTGAGCCGAAAGACCGAACAGGCTGATCTCGCTTGCGGTTTCGAAACCGAGCGCAAACAAAAGACCGATCGGATAGAGCTGCCAGCTTTGCGAAACCAGCCTGAAGAGCGGCCTGAACAGCCTCGCAAGCCAGCCGCGCTGCTGCAACAGCGCATCAATCTCCTCTTCCGCTACGCTATTGCCGCGCTCGACCAGCCGAAAGGTCCGGTATACGCCCCGCAATACAACGAGATTTGCGATCGCGATCAGAAAGAGAAACAGCGCCGAGGCTGATGTCCCGATGATGCCGCCGATATCGCGATAAGCGGTGAGTTCATCGCTTAGCACGTTCGCAGTCAGCGCCACAGCGAGCGAAGCGAGTACGACAACCGTCGAATGCCCGAGTGCAAAGAAAAAGCCGACAGCGACCGGTCGCTTTCCTTCCTGCATCAACTTCCGTGTTACGTTGTCGATCGCCGCGATATGGTCCGCATCGATGGCGTGACGTAGCCCCAAGCTATAGGCGAGCACCGCAGTTCCCATGAGAACCGGCTGCAGGGCGAACGCAATGAAGGCCCAGATCCAGGCCGACAGATTGGCAATAATGAGAATGCTGTAGATTCCGACGATCCGGCCCTGAAGGCCAGGCAGCGCGGGTTCAGACTGATCCTTCAGAACAATCGATTTCGCGTGCGCAGCCACGGCGGCCCCTCCATCCGCAAGACATTTTATGTCACCGCAGCGAAAGAACCGCCCCATGCGCGCGCACCGCACGCCGGAAGGATGACGTGTCCAGGCCGGTCTCCTGGCTCGCGGGTCACAATCCTTCTTCGCCTTCCCGGGCTTTGTCGTAAAAGCCCAGTGGCGTTCCGAAGAAGGACTCACCGCTTACAGTTGCGGGCGCAGCTCTGGATTTGGTTCACTGTCAACAACCGGCGAACCGTACCAGATTCCCTTTGCCGACCGACAAGATCAGCACTCCTAGACGCCGCCAGCTGAAGCTATCTTGTTATTCCTGTCAATACGACCGCTCAAAGGCCGTGCCCAACGACGTTGCAGTACTCAAGTGAGCCTGACCCGGAAAAATCTTGCCGAACGGGAACGTTGGCCGAGCGGCGATCGCGAACGCCATGGCCGGCCTCTAAATAAGAATCATTCTAAAAATCAATGCGCGGAACAGTACCGCAGGCGGCAATCTTTTAACGATTCCAATCATGAAAGCGTTCCTGCAGTGGTAGGAGAACCTTAGTTGCAAGGCCACACGAAGGGAACAATTCTTGCTCGTCGCGTTCTTGATCATGCTCCGCGAGGGGATTGAGGCTGCGCTGATCGTCGGAATCATTGCCGGATATCTCAAAAAGACCGGCCGCCAGGATGCACTACCAGCGGTCTGGCTCGGGGTCCTGCTCGCCCTGCTGATCTGCACCGCGCTCGGAATTGGACTGGAAGTCGCCGGCGCCGAATTCCCGCAGAGGATGCAGGAGACGTTCGAGGGGTGCGTTGCCTTGATTGCAACCGGCATCTTGGCGTCGATGGTGCTCTGGATGGCGAAGGCGGCGCGCTCGATCAAGTCCCAGCTGCACGACTCCATCGATGCCGCCACCGGATCGGGCGATGGTCGCGGATTGGCACTGGCGGCGATGGCGTTTCTTGCGGTCGGTCGCGAGGGTCTTGAGTCCGTGTTCTTCCTGATCGCGACCGTGCAACAGGACGTCGGCATCGGTGTGCCGATCGGCGCCGTCCTCGGAATTCTCTGCGCATTCGCATTTGGTGTCGGGATGTATCGCGGCGGTATCAAGCTCAATCTTGCGACGTTCTTTCGGTGGACGGGCGTGTTCATCATTTTTGTTGCGGCTGGCCTTTTGGCCGGTGCGGTCCGCGCGTTCCATGAAGCCGGCTTTTGGAATGCCCTGCAGAAGACCGCATTCGATGTTAGCGGCATCCTGCCCAGCGACGGCCTCGTCGGGACGCTGCTGGCGGGCATTTTCGGCTACCAGGACGCCCCGACCGTCGGAGAGGTGATCGCCTATTTGGCATTCCTGTTGCCGGCCTTGTCCATGTTCTACCTGCAGGGGCGTCCGCATCCCGTTTCCCGGACCGCCTGATGAGTCCGCTTTCGAAGGACATTAGCCAATGAGGCCGTTCTCTTCTGTGCCGCTGACGGGTATCGCATGTCGGCCTTTGTGGACCGCCTGCACAATGTCCGTGTTCGCAGGCGTCGCGGTTTGCAATCCCGGCCTGGCGGCGGCGCAAGACGCATCGCAACCTGTCTCCGTCACCATTACCGACAAAGGTTGTGAACCTAACAACCTATCGGTCCCGGCCGGGAAGACGACATTCAAAATCAAAAATCAAAGCAAGCGGGCGGTCGAATGGGAAATTCTGGATGGCGTGACGGTAGTCGAGGAACGCGAAAATATCGTTCCCGGATTTGTGCAGTCGCTCACCGCTAACCTGAAGGCTGGCCAATACCAGATGACATGCGGATTGCTCACCAATCCGAAAGGCGAGCTTACCGTCGCGGCCGCGGCAACGAGCACGTCAGCGGGCGAGCCGAGCGCGCTGGATCTGGTTGGCCCGCTCGCCGAGTATAAGGTCTACGTGGCCAAGGAAGTCGGCGATCTCGTCGAGCAGACCAAGCGCTTCGCCGAAGCCGTGAAGGCTGGAAAGTTGGACGAGGCGCGGAATCTATATGCGCCAACGCGTCGGCACTATGAGCGCATAGAGCCGGTTGCCGAACTCTTCAGCGATCTCGACAAGAGCATGGATGCGCGCGCCGACGACTTTGAAATGAAGGAAAATGATCCCGCCTTCGCTGGCTTCCACCGGATCGAGAAAGCGCTATTTGCGGATAAGAGCACCGCAGGCATGCAGCCGCTGGCCGACCGATTGGTGCGGGACACGCAGGACCTGCAAAGCCGCCTTGGCGGGCTCACCATACCACCCGCCAAAATGGTTGGCGGGGCTTCGGATCTGATCGAAGAAGTCGCATCAACCAAGATCAGCGGCGAGGAAGATCGCTACAGCGGCACCGATCTTTCGGATTTTCAGGCAAATGTCGACGGCGCGCAGAAGATCTTCAACTTGTTGCGCCCACTAATCGCCAAGCGAAATTCGGAGCTTGAGGCGCGCATTCGGACGAATTTCTCGAAGGTGGACACCCTCCTTGGCCGTTATCGCGGCCAGGAAGGGCAGTTTCAAAACTACGACAAACTTTCCGCATCCGATCGCAACGCCCTCAAAGGCGCGATTACTGCATTGGCCGAGGATCTCTCGCAGTTGCGCGGAACCCTCGGTCTGGATTGAGATCGCACATGGTGGATAAGAACGAGGGCCAGCAACCGGCCGCTGTCACGGGCGACGATACTGGCGAGCAAGCCGGAGCACCGACGCGTCGGCGTCTGTTGCAGGGGCTCGGCGCCGGCAGCTTCGCCGCACTCCGGATGACACCGGCCTCCGCGGCTGACGCGGATTGCCGGGCGGAGCAGGAAAGCGACGGGACACTCAACTCGCAGCCGTTTTACGGACCGCGGCAGGCAGGCGTCGTTACACCGCAGCCGGCCGCTGCACTCTTCGCCTCATTTGACGTGCTTGCGGACAATCGCGCGGGCCTCGAAAAGCTGCTCCGTATCCTAACGAAACGAATAGCACTTCTGACTCAGGGAGGGCCTGCGCCGACGCTTGATCCGAGATTGCCACCCCCGGATTTAGGGCTGTTGGGCCCACAGATCTATCCCGACAACCTGACGATGACGGTCGCGGTCGGTGCTTCGCTGTTCGATGATCGTTTCGGCATCGCTGCATCGAAGCCACGGCATCTCATCACGATGGAGCAGTTCCCCAACGACGCGCTCGATCGGAAATCGTGCCACGGCGACCTCATGCTGCAGATCTGCTCCAACACTTCAGAGACCAATATCCACGCGTTGCGGGACGTGATCAAGAATCTTCCCGACCTTTTGGCACTACGCTGGAAGCTTGATGGCTTTCTGCCGCCGCATACGATCAAGCGGGCCGGCAAGGACACCGTGCGCAACCTCCTGGGATTCAAGGATGGCACTGCCAATCTTGCGGTCAGCGACGCCGCGCTTATGGAGCGAATGGTTTGGGTGCAGCCGGGAAGCGACGAGCCCGCATGGACTGCAGGCGGGAGCTATCAGGTTGTACGCATCATTCGCAACCTGGTCGAACGCTGGGACCGTACCCCACTCGCAGAGCAGCAAAGGATCATCGGTCGGAACAAGATGAGCGGTGCGCCGCTCGGCATGAACAATGAGCACGATGTGCCCGCTTACGCGAGCAATCCGCAGGACGAGAGCATTGCTCTCGATGCGCATATCCGGCTTGCAAATCCACGGAATAAGGAAAGCGAAACCAGTCTTATTTTGCGCCGGGGCTATAACTACTCGCGTGGTATCTCCACTGCCGGGCAGCTCGATATGGGCCTGTTGTTCGTGTGCTTTCAGTCCAATCTAAGCGCCGGCTTTCTAACGGTTCAGAAGCGTCTCAGCAGCGAACCCCTTGAGGAGTACATCAAGCCGGTTGGCGGCGGCTATTTCTTCGTACTTCCCGGAGCACAAGATGAGGACGCATTCTTCGGACAAGGGCTGCTCAGCGCCTGAAAGGATGCTTCCCGGCCTGAACGCTCACACTTCGTTTTTGTCGCGTGTGGCGCGAATTGACAGTGAGTCGGTATTTCCCATCGCGTGATGCGCTGTCATCAAGCGCGACGCGTCGTCAAGGTTGTCCAGCCGCCATACATCTTCGACAAGAGTGGTTGCATTCCATGCCGTTCCGCCGCGCCCTGAACAATCACGCAGTTTTGCTTCGATGTCGCCGTCGGAAAGCGGCTTGGTAAGACTGCCTCGCGCCGCCATCACGGCCGCACTGATAATCTCTCCCGAGGTCAAGCAGATATTGACGCGCGCCGCGCCGTCCGGAAGAGACGTGTCAAGCTCCGCCCTCACTTTTTGACGCAGCGACACGATGTCGGGCCGAAAGACCACCGCCTCGGCAAATTCGGTCATTCCCGCCCCTCCGAGCAACAGCGCGCAGGCGGCGCAATGGTGAAGGCTGACGCGGGCATCGCGTTCGTTGCGAACCTGACGATCGCCCCGCGCCAGCAGGAGCGCCGAACCCTGCACCGTTACCGATGCGATATCGTCAGTGCGTTGGTTCAGCCGGGTTCGCAAATCAAAACAGGCATCGATCACGGCATGAAAGACGATCCCCGCGGGGTAGGGCTTGTAGGTGTTTTTCGCGATCTCCCAGCTCCCGCCAAGACCTCCAACCAGACACCCGAGATCGGGTTCGTCCCCCATGGCGCGTGCCCATCCGAGCGGCCCTTCGATGGCGTGGGGAGAAGCACCGTAACCTTCCGCGGCAAGCAATGCTGCAAACAGGCCGTTGCGCGCGGCGCCGCCGACACTGACATTCTTGGCCGCGGTCGGAAGATTCTCGACGATGCCCGCCGATTGGCTCGCGGCAATGCCGATGGCATTGGTGATGCCATCCGCCGTCAGGCCCAGCAACTTGGCGCAGGCGGCGGCCGCGCCGAATACCCCGCAGGTCGACGTGATGTGCCAGCCGCGGGCGTAGTGTCCCGGCGAAACCGCGTTTCCGATTCGGCACTCCACCTCCACCCCAAGGACAAAGGCCGTAATGGCATCGCGGCCGGAAACCCTGCGCGTTTGCGCCAGCGCCAGAACCGGCGCGGCCACCGGAGCCGCCGGATGAATGATCGTGTCCGGATGCGTATCGTCGAAGTCGAGCAGGTTGGCAGAGATCGCGTTGATGAACGCCGCGCCGAGCGCATCGAGCCGTTCGGGCCGGCCAATGATGGTGGACGTTGCAACGCCGCTGAAGGGCGACAACGTTCGTAGCGCGGCGGTGACCGCGGGGTCATAGGCCGAACCGAGCGCGGTGGCGAAGAAGTTGAGGATCGACCGTTTCGCCTCATGACTCTGCGCCGCGACATCCGTCCACGTCGTGGCAGCAACGAAATGCGCCAGCGTCGCACTGGCACCCTGCCCTTCATCTTGCCGCACCGAGCAAATTCCCCGATTTCACGTTTTCCAAATCCTAGGCCGGTCAGCCGTGGCGTGTCGACCGCAATCTCATACTTGACAGATTAGCTGACAATCTGGACATTTGACGAAAGCAAGTCCGCCGCGACAAGAACATGAAGAGCGCCTACCCCTCAGGCGGCGCGACAGGGAGTGAAACGATGGCGGAAGAGACGATCGGCTTTGTTGGCGTTGGCCGGATGGGCGGAGCGATGGCGGCGCGACTGCTGAATGCCGGCTATTCGTTATGCGTTTACGACACACAGACTGAGGCGACCAAACCGTTGCAGGCGCGCGGCGCGCACCTGGCTAAATCGCCGGCGGAGGTCGCTTCCGCGGCAGATATCGTCCTGATCAGCCTGCCGACCCCGGATATCGTAAAGGCCGTCACGCTGGGCCCCGACGGAATCATTGCGGGAAACCGCGCCAGCATCGTGATCGATTTGTCTACCAGCGGCCCCGGCGCGGCCAAGCTGGTCGCGGAAGAATTCAAACCCAGGAACCTGACACTGGTCGATGCGCCCGTCAGCGGAGGCATCAAGGGTGCGGCGAACGGTACGCTCGCGGTGATGGTTTCCTGTCCCAAAGCGACCTACGAGAGGGTCGAGCCGATCCTGAAGAATTTCGGAAAGCTGTTTTATTGCGGTGACAAGCCGGGCACGGCGCAGACCGCAAAGCTCGCCAATAATCTGATGGCGGCAGCGGCGCTGGTGATCACCTCCGAAGCGGTGGCGATGGGCGTCAAGGGCGGCGTCGACGCCAAGGTGCTGATCGACATCATCAATGCCAGCAGCGGACGTAACAGCGCGTCAGAGGACAAGTTTCCCCGCGCGGTGCTTCCCGGCACCTTCGATTTCGGCTTCACTACCGGCCTTTCCTACAAAGATGTACGGCTTTGCGTCGATGAAGCCGAGGCCATGGGCGTTCCGATGGTCTGCGGTTCTGTCGTCCGGCAGATACTTGCGATCACCAACGCCAAATTCGGCCCCTCATCGGACTTCACGTCGATCGCGAAAGTTATCGAGGAATGGGCCGGCGTGGAAATGCGCGGCTAGATCCCGGCAGCGATCGAGCCAGGGGACGATTGCAATGACGACCGGGTCGATCGGATCAGGCGGTGAGTTTTTGGCGCGGCAGCTGGCGGGCGCCCCGGTTGCAGTCGATCATCGCCGCTTCGGTGCGGACGTCATCGCGAAAGCCAGGATATGCCCATTGGATTTTCTCTCCTGTGTGTTCGAGGCACGCCATCACCCGTGGAGCCGTCAGGCGATCGGCATCGCGCGCGGGATCGACAATGGCGCGACCATCATCGGGACTACCAAGCTTTCAGCACGCGGCGACGCGGCCTTCGTCAATGCGACGCTGGGCCATGGTCTGGTGCGTCAGGACATGCGCGCGGCGAGCATCTGCCACCACGGAAATAGCACGGGAAGGTCGATCCGATGTTGAAGGGCAAATGGGCTCTTGTCACCGGGGCGACTGCAGGCCTCGGACAGGCGATCGCCGAAAGCCTGGCCGGCGCGGGCGTCAATATTGTCCTGCACGACTTGGTCGAGCCGAGAGAGACGAGGGATCGCCTTCGCGCCCGCTTCCAGGTTGATACCGTGAGCGTTGCGGCGGACCTCTCGCAGCGCGCGCCCATCGAAGCCATGATGGCCGACCTGCTCGGCAGCGTAGGGGCGATCGATATCCTAGTGAATAACGCGGTGGTCCGGCATTTTGCGCCGGTCGAGACCTTTGCGCCGGAACGATGGGAAGAAGCGCTGGCCGTCAATCTGTCGGCGCCGTTTCACCTGATCCGCCTTGCCTTGCCTGCTATGAAGAAACGCGGATGGGGCCGCATCATCAACATAGCCTCGATTTATGCGACCCGCGCCGTCCCGGAACGCATCGATTACGTGACGACGAAGACCGGTCTGCTCGGCATGACGCGGGCGGTCGCGATCGAAACCAGCGCCAGCGGAATTACCTGCAACGCGCTCTGCCCGGGCACGCTGCCGACGCCGGCCATTCAGGAAAAGATTGCATCGATCGCGGCCGCCAAAGGCCGCAGCGTCGATGAAGCGACGCGCGACTACCTGGCGACACGCCAGCCGACCGGACGGTTTGTCGCCATGGAAGCTGTCGGAGCGATGGCCGTCTTCCTGTGCGGCCCGGCTGCGCAGGACATTTCAGGCGCGACCCTCCCGATCGACGGAGGCTGGTCCATCGCGTGAGCGCAAACCAACGATCCGCAACGGATGGCTTCAATGGCTGACGCATCGAGCCGAAATGCCGCGCTGACCCGTGAGACCGGCGGCATCGGCCGCGCCGTCAGCGCGCGGCTCGAACTTGGACGCCGGGCTACTGACGTCAAGGCTGTGGATCTCCTGCCGGAGATTGTTCCGGACACCCTCAAGCCGATCAGCATCCTCATCGTCGCGGAAGATGGAGGCGATATACCATGGACCAGCGCGCTGAACTGCAATCCACGCTTCGGATCGAAGACGTTCCAACCGTTCGCTCGCGGGTCGCGCAAAAGCTGCGCGAAGCGATGATGTCCGGGACCTTGAAACCGGGCCAGCGCCTGGTCGAACGTGAGCTTTGCGAGATGACGGGCGTCAGCCGGCCGTCGATTCGCGAGGCGCTCCGTCTACTGGAAGCTGATGGTCTGGTTACGACGGTCCCCCATCGCGGTCCGGTCGTCAGCACCATCAGCCTTGACGAGGCAAAGCAGCTCTATGCGGCGCGCGCCTTGCTCGAAGGATTCGCCGCCCGCGAGTGCGCCCGTCTGCGTGACCCAGCCGTCATGCGCCGGATCGGTGACGCACTCGCCAAGTTGAACGCTGCGCTCGCCGAAGGCGACTTGCCAGCCGCCCTTGAAGCCAAGACTGAGTTTTACGCGGCGCTGATCGGCGGCTGTCGAAATTCCTTCGTCGAGCGAATGCTTCGGCCGCTGCACGACCGGATCACGCTCCTGCGAATTACGTCGATGTCGCAGCCGAAACAAATCAACAAGAGCCTGCGCGAGGTCACCGCGATCTGGCGCGCGATCCGGAATGGCGACCCCGACCTCGCCGAGCGGTGCTGCGTCGATCACGTCAGGGCGGCGGCGGTGGCCGCGCTCAGCATGATCGAAAGATCATCCGCGCCGAAGAACGAAACGATCTCGAGCGAATAGCTTCCCATCGCCGGACCTTCGAAAGATGCCAAACTCAGGTACGGCGCCGAAGGCATACGTGTCGGCCGGATTGGGTCCGTAGACCCTCGATCGATCAGTGATCTCCATCACATATTGGAACAGGGCTGTGCATTTAGATTTTATCGACGGCAACCGAGCCGTCGTAAAGGCTGATGGAGCAACGCAATGTCCGGAAACGTCGAGAATGCGAAACTTGGCGAGTTGACCGCGGACCAACTTGATCTCGTGTCCGGTGGAGTTTCGTTGTCATTCACAAGGATTGAGTTCACTTACACGCAGCAGCACACCAACTCTCCTCCCCCACCGCCCAGCAAATGAGGCGACATGAGGATCGCCAACTTTGGATCGCACGTTTTCCATTCGGTGGAGCGAGGCCTCGGTCCCGAGCTTGCCGTTTGAGCGTCTCCCCCTTTACCGTCATGCGCGCGAACGAACTGCCGGGCTTGCCATGGTTCGACATGGATCTTGATGAAAACACAATTCCCGTTCGGCGGCCTGCTTGTCGTCAGAGACGCGCTTGAATTGCCCTCAAAATACCGCTCGTGGTGTCGATGAATTGCAGGGCCTGTTGCGTCTTGCCAGAGGACAAAGGAAAGCGCGTGCACTGCTCCGCCAATTGTACCAGACGTTTGCGTTCGTCGGACAGAATGGTGTTCGATTTGTCGACAGCAAATCTAACGACGTCCCGCATCGCGTCGTTGTCGCTAAAATCAGTCATGTCCTTTTCGATCGTGATCAAATATTCATAGCTCGAAAGCTCCTGAGATATTTCAAGAAGGTCTCGAACGGTCGACTTGATGCACTCTGCGTCGCCACTGGCGATATCCGATCGCTTGGACGTTTGAACAAGATCTCCCATCAAATTCTGAAAAAGCGGCTTGAGGTCTTCCACTTTCTTGATGTCGCTCTCGCTCAAAACACCGCTGCCGGACACATTCGTCCCGATCAGAACGATCGCAAGTCCCAAGCCCAGCGATTTTACGGATGCCGGAAGCGCAATAATCTGCGGGGCCGTAACGGCTTCCGGCAGCCGCCCGCGAGCGGCGGCTTCTCCGCGTTCAGCGAAAATGAGCGCCAACCTCCTGACGCCGATCGCCACCAATTCGGAAATATCTCGGAGCATCGCGAATGAAGCATAGTCCGGTCCGCCTCGCTTCGCCAGTGCAGACCGAAAAGAGTGCTGCATTAGAGACGTGCTCCCGATTGATCTTGGCAAAACCGACGGTTCGGTTGTTCGAAAGTCGCTTTCGTGTATTATTCCGCATTATGCATTTTCGGCAGAATTAATAGTTTTGAATACCAGATAGCAAGCCTTCGACCGACCGCAGCAGGAGGATGAGAGCGTGACCGAAGGGCCGCAACGGGCATTTCGTAGCGTTGCACTGCAGCGAGCCGCATCGCCGGAGCAGCTCGACTATCTTGTCAAGATCACCAAGCCCTCTGACTGGATTCTGACATTCGTGGTTTGCCTGGCTCTGGCGGCTGCGCTCACGTGGAGCGTTGTCGGGCGGATTCCTACCCGCGTCTCCGGCGAGGGAATTTTGATCAGTGGCGGCGGCCATGTCGCCGATGCGGTCTCTGCTGCTGCAGGGCGACTCTCTTATATCGAAGTCTCGGTCGGCGATCATGTGTCCCAGGGTCAGGCGATCGCGGAGATCGTTCAGACCGACATCGAGCAGCGCCACAATGACGCTGTCCAGGTATTTCATGAGCGAGAGCGTGAATTGGCCGACCTAACGTCAAGAATTGCCAACGAGCTTGCGACGAAGAGTCAGAATTTCGCGAAACTCGAGGCGGCGTTCAATCAAGTCATTAAGGCTACCAACCAGCGCATCGAGTACCTGGCGGGAGATGTCAAGAATCTGGAAGACATGCTGGCAAAGGGATATGCCACGCGACGCGCCGTCGAGGATCGCCGCCGCGACCTCACCGACGCCCAGCAGCGAAAAGAAGATACCCAGAATGAGATACTGAAGTTGCGAACGCAAAGGACGGATCTGGAAACGCAACGTGAGCGGGAAAGACAACAATCGGAATTTACTCTTAACGAGGCGCGCCGGCAGATGGACTCGACTGCCGGGATGTTGAGCCAGAACACCCGGGTCATAAGCCCGATCGCAGGGCGCGTCCTGGAAATCAAGGTTTCCGCCGGCTCGGTGCTCACCGTTGGCACCCCGGTTGTTGCAATTGAAAGCGACGGCGAAAGGCTTGAAGCGCTGATCTATCTTCCGGCAGAGCGCGGCAAGAACATAAGGCCTGGAATGCAGGTCCACCTTGAGCCGAGCACGGTGAAACGAGAGGAATTCGGGACAATGATTGGCACCGTCACGACGATGTCCGATTTCCCAATGACGCCCCTGGGCATGGCTGCGGTACTTCACAATGAAAGCTTGGTGAACCGCTTTGCGCACGACGGCGCACCTTATGCGGCTACGGTACGCCTGGAGCCAGACGCCACGACAGCCAGCGGGTATCGCTGGGCCGTCGGAAAAGGACCGTCCATTCATCTCACCAGCGGGACGTTGATGCGAGCGGAAATCACGACACGACAGCAACGCCCGCTCGATCTGGTGCTACCTCTCATCAAGCATCTAACGGGAATTGATGGATAACGTCCCCCCTCCCCAGCCGACGTCGAACGAAAAGCGCTCGCGACCAGGTTCAGGGCGCGCACAAGGATCTTTGCGGCGCAAAATCGTGAGACGGACCCCTGTTATTCTCCAGATGGAAGCAGTCGAATGCGGGGCCGCAGCCCTGGCGATTGTGCTCGCCTATCATGGGGTCTGGGTCCCACTGGAGCAGTTGCGCGTTGCATGCGGGGTTTCTCGCGACGGGAGCAAAGCGAGCAACATTATCAAGGCAGCGCAGCGTTTCGGGCTTACCGCAACGGGTTACCGCGCGGAGCCATCGGCACTTCATGAAGTCCCGATGCCTTGCATCATTCATTGGAATTTCAATCATTTCGTGGTGCTGGAAGGTATCGCCGGCGGCTACGCCTATATCAACGATCCCGCAATCGGTCGTCGACGGATCGACATGGCGGAACTGGATCTCTCGTTCACAGGCGTCGTTCTGGCGATGGAACGAAGCGATGCATTCAGGAAGTTCGGCCGCAAGCCCCAGGGATGGCGGCTATTGCTGCGCGAATTACGTAGCTCGAAAAAGGCGGTCGCGTTGCTGGTGATCCTGAGCCTCGCGATCGTTGTGCCGAATATCGTGGCCGCCGGATTTTCGAAAATATTTGTCGACGATATTCTGATCCAACGCACCACGGGGTGGCTTGTCCCTCTCCTCATCGGCATGGCGTTGACTGCGATATTCCGAGCCATCCTGACGATGATACGCCAATCTCTGCTGCTGAGGCTGCAGACCAAACTTGCGGTTGTCATGATCAGCCGCTTCCTCTGGCACGTCATGGCCCTACCGGTCGAGTTCTTCACCCAGCGCCATGCCGGTGATATTGCAAACCGCATCGGCGCCAATGAGCAGATTGCCCGCCTGCTTTCCAATGGTATCGCTGCCAACGCTTTCAATCTAACATCGGTTTTGTTCTTCGCTGCGGCGATGGCGATTTACGACGTCCGGCTCGCCGCGATCTGCGTGGCCATCTCGCTTATCAACGTGCTGGTATTGAGATTCATCGGCGAACGCCGACAGGATCTCAGCCGTAGCCTTGCTATCGAACAGGGCAAGCTCGTCGGGGCAGCGGTGAGCGCAGTACGCACCATCGAAACCATCAAGGCGAGCGGACTCGAGGACGAGGCATTTGGTCAATGGTCCGGGATTCAAGCCAAGGCCCTGAATGCGGAGCAGCAGCTCGGCATGTCCTCGGTCGTTCTAGACATGCTCCCGACGTTACTCTCCGGATTGACCGTCGCGGCGATATTGGGTATCGGCGGCTTGTTTGTAATTCAAGGCTCCCTTACGCTCGGAGGCCTGGTGGCTTTCCAGTCGCTGATGGCAAGTTTTTCGGAGCCTGTCGCAAATCTGGTCAACTATCTCAGCAGTTTTCAAGCCATTAAGGGCGCGCTCGAGCGGCTCGAGGACGTATACAACTACCCCCTTGGCAACTCCGGCCAGAACGTCGCTGCAGCAGACAGCTTTCCTCCGAAACTGGCAGGCAGGATCGAACTCCGCAACATCCACTTCGGCTATTCAGCACTGGCCCCCCCGCTGCTGGCCGATCTCTCCCTCACCATCGAGCCCGGCTCCAGGGTTGCTCTTGTTGGTGTCTCCGGTAGCGGAAAATCGACCCTCGCCAAGCTGATTTGCGGACTCTACAAGCCGTGGGCCGGCGAAATTCGTATCGACAGATGGGCGCTGCCGGAAATTCCTCCGCAGGTGTTTGCCAATTCGATATCCTACGTCGATCAGGACGTCGTCCTGTTTGAGGGAACCGCGCGTGAAAATCTGACATTATGGGACTCGACCGTGATCGAAGCGGACCTGTCGCAGGTGTTGAAAGATGCGGTCATTCATGAAGATATTGCGACGCGACAGGGAAACTACGACTGTTATGTAAGCGAAGGCGGCACGAATTTCAGCGGCGGTCAGCGCCAGCGCATCGAGATCGCCCGGGCACTTGTTTCCAACCCGTCAGTTATCGTGCTCGACGAGGCGACCGCAGCACTCGACCCGATCACCGAAAAGGCCATTGACGACAATCTGCGACGGCGGGGCTGCACCTGCATTCTTATCGCCCACCGCTTGAGCACGATCCGTGACTGTGACGAGATCATCGTGCTGGAGCATGGCAGGATCGCTGAGCGCGGAACTCACGAGCAACTGCTCGACCTTGGTGGAGCATATGCGAAACTCGTGGCCCAGGAATGAACGAGTTCATCCCCCAGCGTGACTCGGCAAGAGACGGGGCCCGTCAATCGGCGAACCGTATTCTGCTCGATGCACGTAACCCCAAACTTCTCGACCACCGTGGCTACGTGCTTCAGGTTGTGGCTGGACATGTCGACGTTTTCGCCGTCCGCGCCTTCGAAGGCACAACTCAAGGGCCGCGACATCATTTATTTCGAATCGAGAGCGGCGAGATCATTCCGGATCTTCAGCATGCCGTTGATAGCTCGGGTGGCCAGCTTCAAATAGTCGCGGTAGGCGGCCCCGGTGCCGAAGTATTGGTCGTGCCACGGCAGGAACTGCAGTCCCTTGACCCGGTCGCCAGATGGATTGCGAACCTTGCCCGGCTGGTGGCGGGTCCAAACCCGAGTTGGGAGATGGGCGAAGCCTCGCCAGGCGACGCGATGGCAATGCAGCCGGGTGAACGTCGCCGCGGCCCGGCGCGTAACATCGTTTGGGTGACCCTCAAGGCCGGAACGGCGACGCTGATGGGGATCGATCCGGCTTTCGCCGTCGGCGATCCGCCAATACCGCTAACGTCCGGGATGTGGATCGAAGCCGGACATTCCGGGTGCTCTGCCGTCGCGAGCACCGGTATACCGGATTCCGACACGCTGTGGCGCGCGCTCGATCAATTCCATCTTGCCGTCATTTCATGTGTTCAGGAACGGCTGGTACGTGATACGGAGCGCGAAACCCAGCGCCTCGTCAGCCGCAGCGAAGTCACGGCGTTGCAAACCTTCGAATCTTTTGACCGCCTGTCCGCAATCGTTGTTCGACGCTTCGATCGCGCCGGCTTGGATGCGGACCGCTCGGATCCTCTCCTCGCCGCTTGCCGGATGGTCGGAGAAGCAATCCGCGCGCCGCTCGTCCTTCCTGTCCGGCCGGCTTCGTCCAGAGAGGACTTCGCCAACGTTGTCGAGATCGCGCGGTCCGCGCGACTGCGCGTCCGCCGGACGCTGTTGCGAGGTGAATGGTGGAAGCTGGATGTGGGGCCCTTGGTGGCATGGCACGGCAATGAGCGCCAACCCGTCGCCCTTATCCGCGGCCCGCGCAATCGTTACACAATGATCGAGACGAGAACGGGAGCGCGCCGTACGGTCGGCCGCTCGCTCGCCCTTGAGTTGGCGCCCGAAGCCGCAACTTTCTACCCGGCACTGCCATCGCGCGCGCTCGGGTTCCGCGATCTGCTGAGCTTCCTGGTGCGGCATTCAAGCGGCAATGTCGGCCGGATCGTGCTTGCGGTGGTGGCGATAGGCCTGCTTTCATTGGTTCCCCCCTTGGTCACCAATGTCCTTGTCGATTCGGTCATACCGCGCACCGAACTCGACCAGCTTGCGTTTTGCGGGCTCGCACTGGCCGTGACCGCCGTCGCCATCGCCGCCGTTCAGGCTATGGAAGGGCTGGCGATACTCAGGCTCGAGAGCTTGATCGATTGGAAGCTGCAGGCGGCGATGATCGATCGCCTGCTCAGGCTGCCAGCTTCCCTGTTTCGCGAATATACCGTTGGCGACTTTGTCGATCGCTCGATGGGGATCGATGCGGCCCGCAGAATTTTCACCGGACGCACGCTGCGCGGAATGATGGCCGGCCTGATCTGCTGGTTCAGCATAGGTTTGATGCTTTATTATGATCGCGTGCTGGGGCTGACCGCGATCGTACTGACGGCCGTCAGAGCTGTGATGATCATCGCCACCAGCGCGATACGGCTTTATTACGAGAACAAGCACTTTGACTTGCAGGGCAGGATTGGCGGCTTCGTGCTGCAGCTGATTGCGGGAGTTGGCAAGCTCCGCGTCGCTGGTGCTACAGTTCGCTCACTCGCGGTTTGGTCCAGGCAATTCGCGATTCAGAAGCGTTACTTTATCGCCTCCCAGCGGGTCGCTAACGCTCTCAACGCTTTCGAGACGTCGTTTCCAACCGTCGCCACGCTCATCATTTTTGCGACTGCGTCCTTTGCAAATAGCAGATTGCTCGTCGACGTCGGAGGCTTCCTCGCCTTCTTCGCCGCTTTCGGGCAATCGATGGCCGCGATCGGGGCGTGGGCATCAAGCGTAGGTGAATCGCTGACCGCTATCCCTCACCTCATCCGCCTTCGACCACTGATTGCAGGCGCCGTCGAGGTTTCGGAGGAACGCAAGCCCCCGGGTGAGCTGTCTGGTGAGGTCGAGCTTTCCCGCGTGACCTTTCGCTATCTGCCGGGGGGACCGCCCGTGCTCGACGGTGTCACGCTGAAGATCACGCAGGGCGAATATGTCGCGATCGTGGGACCGTCGGGAAGCGGCAAATCTTCGCTATTCCGGCTGTTGCTGGGCTTCGAGCGGCCGGAGTCCGGAACTGTGTTCTACGATGGAAAGGCGATCGATACGCTCGATATCAGCGCGGTGCGCCGGCAGCTTGGCGTGGTGCTGCAAAGCGGAAGGCTGGCGACCGGAAGCATTTACGACAATATTTGCGGCGGGGTCCAGCTGCCGCTTGAACAGGCCTGGGAAGCCGCGCGGCTTGCGGGTCTTGAGGGTGACATCAGGCAAATGCCGATGGGCATGCATACCGTGGTCGCAGAGGGGGTGAACACGCTTTCCGGCGGCCAGCGACAGCGGATCATGATTGCCCGCGCCGTCGCGCGCCGCCCCCGTATTCTGCTGTTTGACGAAGCGACGAGTGCGCTCGACAACCAAACGCAGGCGGTCGTCAGCGCTTCGCTTGGAGCGCTCAACGTAACGAGGATCATCATCGCGCATCGCCTGAGCACCGTGCGTCAGGCGGATCGCATCATCATGCTCGTCGATGGCAAGATCATGCAAACAGGAAGCTATGCAGAACTTGTCGACGCACCCGGGATGTTCGCATCCTTCGCTCAGCGGCAATTGCTTTAACCTGGTGCCGAACCAAAGGAGCGTCGCGAGCGTGACTGCCGGCTAACTATCCCTCATTTGGTCGTGATGGCTTTGCGGCGCGAGACACCAGATACCTGACATGCGTCGATCAGGGGGCGGCGCGCCAGTGACCGCGACCGTCGCATCGGACGCGAATTCCAGCTCGGCACCCAGCAAAGTCGCTTCGAGAACGGCGGCGTCTTGCAACCGCAACTATCGTTTAGCTGACCCGCGCGGGGACACGAATGCTACTGCTTCCTTGAAGACGAAAATGATTGATCGCTGAAGGGCGAGACTGCGGGCACCTGTATCGTGATGAATTCTCGTTCCATCTCACGGTGGCAGGAGTTGCACGCGACCGTAAGCCTATTAAACGCGCTTGCGAAGCTCGTACTGTCTTTCGCCTCGATCGCCTTGTTGATCGATTGAAGCGGTTCAATCATGATTTCCACATCACTTATCGGAATATTCGCATAGAGTGTCGCCGCATCGGCCAGGCTCGATTTCATTTGCGCCAATTCGTAGGCGGCGAGCTCCCAGTTCTTCTGCCTGCCGGCAAACCACAGCTTGATATGTCGCCATTGCTTTGCGAGCATAATATCTCCCAAACGAGGGACAGATCCGCCTCGTGACATTGGTTCGCGCGACGATTGAGCGACGGCGAATGTCACCAGTTCAACACTCAAGAGCAGAACCAGCATCAATGCACGGATTTTCATTGGACACTCCACTGTCAGTCACATTTCCGGCCTAAACCTGCCGATCTATTGGTCGTCCGCACGGTGCTTGTAAAATTTCCCACGACGATGCGTCTACCGCCAACTTTCGGATAAGGGCGCTATTATGCGGCGCTTGCGGATCCGTCTTGCGAAATCGAGACCAATGTAGGCGCGATACCGGCCAGCAATTTCACCCAACCTATTATGCCAACCGTCCTCGTGCCGTCAAACGACCGGAGCTGGACCACCCGGTGCGCATAAACGAGGCGCGCCGGCATGCGGCGTCGGGCGGGCTTGTCCTAGTGGTTCATCACAGTGATTTTGACTCTTTGGCGGTGACTGGATAGGCGCGGCCGAGTTTGGCGCGGGCTTTGTCGGTTGTGAACATCCATTTGATGCGAGCTCGGATTTTATTTCGCCGCCGCTGCCATGCGGCGATCTCGTTTCGGAGCCTTTTGGGGTGGTCGATGCGGCGGCCGAGACACTGGCGCTGAAGCACGCTGATCTCGCACTCGACCATGTTGAGCCAACTTGCGTGCTTCGGGGTGAAGTGGAATTCGAGGCGGCGCAGGATACGTCGGGCCTCGGCGGGCGCGAAGGCCTCATACAATGCCCCAGGCTTGTGGATCGACAAATTGTCCTGCACGACACGGATACAGGTGGCGCCGGGATAATGGACGTCGACGAGTTCACGCATGCAGTGGGCATAGTCCACGGCGGCGCGGCGGTCGGTGACCTTGACGTTGCGCCAACCTCGATATGGATCGAAGGTGACGAAGAGATTGGCGGTGCCGTTGCGGCGATACTCGTAATCATAGCGCTCGCGTCGTCCCGGTTGGGCCGGGACCGGCTGGCGCACCTCGCCGATCAGCTGGACGGGGGTCTCGTCGAAGCAGACCAGGGGCCGCTCAGGATCAGGCGCTTCAGCATAGAGATCGAGCACATCTTCCATGCGAGCGACATATTCGCCATCGACATGGGGAATGCACCACATGTTCCTGCGCCATGGCTTGAGGTCATTCTCGGCCAGCCGGCGACGCACGGTCTCGCCCGACAGGCTGTCGTGATCGGTGAGCTTGACCATCGTGTCGGCCAAAAGCGTCAGCGTCCAGCGTTTGCGGCCGGCCGGTGGCTTGGCGCATGCGGTTGCTACCAGCAGGGCCTCCTCCTTGCCGGTCAGCTTGCGCTCCGCGCCCGGACGCAGCTCCTCGCTCAAGGCCCGCTCCAGATTGCCTTCCACGAAGCGGCGCTTGGTCCGGCCGACGGTGGAAAGGCTGACCCGGACGGTTCGAACGATCTCCGCGTCGCAGCGGCCCCCATCGGCCGCCAGCAAAATCTGCGCCCGCTTCAGCTTGCGGGCGGCGTGCTTGCCGCCGCCGAGCATCGCCGTCAGTTCATCGTGCTCGGCTTGGCTCAATTCGACCCGATAACGTACATTCATGCTTTGCCTCCTTGTCAGAGGCCGGGACGAATCCAACGATGAGTTCAAAAATCAGGCGCGCGCTTCACCGAGAAGCAGGGGCACTACCTCGCTTTCATCCATACCTATTCCTACATGTTCAGACAGCCGCCCGCCGAAGCCGACATCCAGCGCCATTTCCGCGTCAGCCCGCCTTCGGTCCACCAGATAATCGTCACCCTCGAACGAAACGGCTTCATCCGACGTCAACCAGGCGTCCCCAGAAGCATCGAAATCCTCGTGCCGCTCGAAAGCTTACCGATCCTCGAATGGCTCGGTATCAAAAACGTCAAAATCACTGTGACGAACCACTAGTCGATGCCCGGAAAGCCTCACAGCGAGTGGCAGAACAATATCGATCCTGGTCCTATGCAAAACCATCCTCGGAAGGCCCACAAGATCCCCACGCCGTCGATCACTGGCAGTCCGCGCTAGTTGGCGGCTTCCACAAGCGGCGCCTCGGGTCTGATCGCAGCCAAAGAGTGGCGCATGACATCGGATACCTTCATCGTCCCGTCGGTTTGGGTTGGATCTCGGGCGCGGATGCTGAGGCAGTTTGCATGTTCGAGAAGAGTGCATCACGCTTTTTGCGGATTTGCGCCGCGTCCACACCATGGCCTGCAAGATCGAGAGCCAATTTATCGATTGCCGCGTCCGGCGGCGAACCAACATCGGCCTCGACCAACGCCCGCGCGTAATTTTCTGCGGCTGTCCCCGTCTCGCCGCGCTTTCCGGCGGCCCACAATCCCAGCATCCGCACCGCATGCGCGCGTGACTTGAATGCAAGCTCTTCATCATGGGCAAATTTCGCCTCGAACGCTTCCTCTCTTCGATCAAAACTCGTCATCTTTTGTCTCTCTGGTTTGTCGTGCGCTACTGACGAATCCGGCCCTCTTCCCGATCGGATCGATCACTAAGCTTGCCCCTGCTTTTCGTATTGCCCGAGAGCCTCGAAGGCTTCACATGCGTACATCGTTGCCGGGCCGCCGCCCATCATCACCGCAACCCCAAGCGTCTCGACGATTTCGACATGCGTCGCGCCGGCTTTCAAGGCATCGTGCACGTGGAAGGCGATGCAGTCGTCGCAACGAATGGCCACCGCAATTCCGAGCGCGATGAGCTCCTTGAATTTTTCGTTCAGGGTGCCGGCGGCTGTTGCTTCTTTGTGGAGATGGGCGAACCCAGCCAGGGTACCCGGCATCTCGCGACTTAGCCGACCCAGAACCACCTGCAGAGACCAGAGAGGGCGCCGCCGTTGTTGACCTGAATCAAGCACTTCGAAAAAAGAGAGGTGGCGGTTTACAGCTCTAAAACCGATGGACGCCTGATGCCGGCTCACACCCCGAATGGATAGGTGTCTGGAAGCCCCTTGACTTCCGCGGTATCGAGCGGGGTCACTGCATGCGTATTGTCGAACCAGACATACTCATCAAACTGCTGCGGCAGGTTCGCCCGGAAATAATGGCTCGCCATCTCAGTTTCCGGCCGGTAGATCACGCCAATCGCCCGCTCAAGACGTTCCTTGCCAAGGCCAGTCGGGCCACGCAGATCGCCACGACCGCGCAATCCCAACATGAAACGCGCCAGACCGGTCGCGTGGCACAGCTGCTCATAACTGTTGGGCGACGCCGGCCGAACGGTCTTGATCTCCATCGGGCCGCCCCATTCGGAAGCAGCCGCAACCGTCCCGCTGTGGGTACCAAACCCGATCAGATAGGCCTGGTCACCGAACTCCCGGCGACAGAGCTGACCAATATTGTATTCACCACGAACAGCCATTTCGGTCGCTCCGGCGTTCCCGACATGCGAATTGTGCGCCCATACAACGGCTTTGCTCCCGGCGCCATGAAACGCCAGCAGGTTCTTCAAAGTTTCGAACATGTGGCCGTCGCGCAGATTCCAGGACGCGCGCGATCCGTAATACATGATGCGATAATAGCGCTCTGCATTGGCGACCAGACGCGCATTCTGTTCCGCATCGAGGAATCGCTCGCCGTCGTGCTCGGCATAAGCCCGACGTTTTGCCAACAGGTCGGTGAGCGTACGCACCACATCGGATTCGCAGGTGGGATAAGATCCGGTCAACGCGGCATGACCGTAGGTCGCCGGGTCACGTTGCCACGGCGTCAGGCAACCATAGCGTTCGCGAGCCACCTTCGCCGATTCAGGATCGACCTCGTCGAGATAGTTCAGGACCGATCGGATCGAATCATAGAGGCTGTAGAGATCGAGGCCGTGAAACGCGACACGTTTACCCTTCTCCTCCGTGCCGTTGTGCTTGCGCAGCCAGCTCACGAAATCGCGCACCTCGGTGTTTCGCCACATCCAGGTCGGGAACCGGGCGAACGCGGTCCACTCGGATGGTGGATGCTGGAAATGTCGCACATAGTGATCGACGCGCGCCGCATCCGGCCAGTCCGCCTCGATAGCAATGAATTGAAAGCCCTTCTCGACAATGAGCTCGCGGGTGATGCGTTCGCGCATCTTGTAGAATTCGGATGTTCCGTGGGTCGCTTCGCCCAGCAGCACGATGCGCGCCGATCCGATACGCTCCAACAACGGATTGAGATCGGCAGTCGCAATCGACGGAAACAATTCAGCCGCGTCGGCCAGGTTTCGTACCAGCGCGTCGTCGTCAACCGGCCGCAACGGGCGCACGCTTCCCCGACCCTTGTGTTCCCCGGGGGTTGACCAGCCTTCCTCTCCGATCAATGGAACGAAACGGACGTCAGCAATGTCTTCGCTGCGATATTCGCTGGTCGAAAGGCGCGTAACCCGGACCAACTCCTGGCTGCGCTGATCCGCACCGACCGGGATCACCAATCGACCGCCAATCTTCAGCTGCTCCTTGAGTGACTCCGGAACTTGCGGTCCGCCGGCTGCCACGACGATGGCATCATAAGGAGCATGTTCCGGCCACCCTTTTGTGCCGTCGCCATGCAGGACGTGAACATTATCGTAGCCGAGACCGGCCAGCGTCGCAGCCGCCGTGTCCGCCAGCTGACCGAGACGTTCGACTGTATAGATATTTGCAGCGATTTCAGACAGCACCGCAGCGGCGTAGCCTGAGCCCGCGCCGATCTCGAGGACCTTCTCGCCGCCCTTCAGCATTAGCGCCTCCGCCATGAAGGCGACGATATAGGGCTGAGAAATGGTCTGCTCTCCCGCAATCGGGAGCGGCGAATCCTCGTAGGCGAATTCGCGGAGGTTTTTGGGCAGGAATAACTCACGCGGCACCTTGCGCATTGCCTCGAGCACAAGCTCATCGCGGACGCCACGTGCGGCGATATTCCGGTCAACCATCTCCTTGCGGCGCAAAGCAAACGACTTCACTTCGCTGGCCCGGTCTTCTTTCGAAGTCAGCAATGCCATGGCGATAACTCCTCTAGCTAGCCTCCAACTCTTTCGGCTTGGCGACTTTGATCGAAGTCAAGTCCAGCCCGCGAGATCGAACGATAATTACCGCGTCGCACTCAAATTCGCACCCGATCGATTGGAGACATCATGGATCTCAAAGAGGCAATCTACGCTCGCCGGGCCGTGCGCGAATTCACCGCGGAAATGGTGAAAGAAGAGGTATTGCGCCAACTCATCGATGCCGCAATCCAGGCGCCCAGTGCGGTCAATCAGCAGCCGTGGCTGTTTTCGGTCGTGCAAGACAAGACCTTGCTTGCGCGCATCTCAACCGAAGCGAAGGCCCATATGCTCAAGACCTCGATGGCCGCTGCATCGCATCATTTTCAGAGCATCCTGAGCAACACGGATTTCGATATTTTTTATCATGCTCCAACCCTCGTCGTCATTTCGGCCGCCGCCGAAAGTCCTTGGGCCGTAGAAGACTGTGCGCTGGCGGCGGAAAATCTGATGCTGACCGCTTGTGCCGCGGGTCTGGGAACATGCTGGATCGGGTTTGCACAGTCATGGCTCGGGACACCCGACGGCAAGGCGGCGCTCAAACTTTCCAGCACAAACGTACCAATCGCGCCTATTATTGTGGGCCATCCCAAGACAGCGGCAGCGCCGGTTCCCAGAAACGCGCCAAAAATCAGCTGGATTTCGTAGACATTCAGCCCCTGATCAAGCAACTGCTTCCGTTGCAGATTCTTTTTTGACTTCACGGGTCGTTGCGGGCCGCAGAGGCTCAAACTCCTCCGCGGTCAACGTTTCCTTTGCGATCAGAAGTTCGACACCCGCATCAAGGTCGCCCCGGCGCTTCTCCAGGATAGCGCGCGCGCTGGCGCCGCCGCCTTCGATGAGGTCACGCACCGCCAAATCGATCTCGCGTCCGGTCGCCTCCGCGGCACTAACGACCGCGTCCTGCATCGCCGGCAAGAAGCTTTGAGGCCGGGGCGCATAAGTCCGCTGCCCAACTTTTGCATCCATCCCATATTTGGTGACCATCTCGATGGCAATTTCCGTCGCCCGCTGCAAATCATCTGCGGCTCCGGTCGAGATATCGCCATCGAAGATCAGTTGCTCGGAAGCACGTCCGCCCATCAGCACCGCAATCCGGTTTTTGAGTTCGCTTGCCGTAAGCAGAAAGCGGTCCTCGGTCGGCCGCTGCATGGTGTAGCCGAGCGCACCGACGCCGCGGGGGATGATGGATACTTTCTGCACGGGATCGACGCCCGGCAAACTCGCGGCAACAAGGGCATGGCCCATCTCGTGATAGGCAACCCGTCGGCGCTCATTCTTGCTGAGCACCCTGCTCTTCTTTTCGATGCCGGCAACGATCCGCTCGATCGCGACCGTGAAATCGTCGAAGCAGACTTCGTCGGCCTTGCGCCTGGTCGCGGCGATGGCCGCCTCGTTGATCAAATTGGCAAGATCGGCTCCGGTGAAACCGGTGGTTAGGCCCGCGATTTTGTCCAGATCGACATCCTTGCCGATCTTGATCTTGCGAATATGCACCTTGAGGATCGCGACACGGCCGCCTTTGTCGGGACGGTCCACCAACACCTGGCGATCGAACCGCCCTGCCCGCAGCAGCGCTGGATCCAGGATCTCGGGCCGGTTAGTGGCTGCCAGCAAAATGACGCCGGTGCTGGGATCGAAGCCGTCAAGTTCGGCAAGCAACTGGTTCAGCGTCTGCTCCTTTTCGTCGTAACCGCCGAAAGCACCAGGTGAGCGGCTGCGTCCGAGCGCATCGAGTTCATCGATGAAGATAATGCATGGCGCAGCCTTGCGCGCCTGTTCGAAGAGATCGCGGACGCGAGCCGCGCCGACACCGACGAACATTTCCACGAATTCGGAGCCGGAAATGGAAAAAAATGCGACCCCGGCTTCGCCGGCCACCGCGCGGGCGAGCAGGGTTTTGCCGGTACCCGGGGGGCCCACCAGCAAAATCCCTTTGGGAACATGGGCCCCCAGCCGACCATAGCTTCTGGGGTCCTTGAGAAACGACACCACCTCCTGCAGTTCGAATTTTGCTTCCTCGACGCCAGCCACATCAGCGAAGGTGACTTTGGTGTCCTTTTCAACATAGACCTTGGCGCGCGATTTTCCGATCGACATCACTCCGCCAAAGCCCTGGCGATCCGCCAGCCGACGCCCAAGAAAGATCCAGATCAGGTAGAACATCAGTGCAGGCGCGACCCATGACAAGATGGTCTGGAACAGCCCGCCCGAGGGCACGCCGGTCACCACGACGCCCTTCGCTTCCAGTTTTTCGGCCAGGGCTGGATCGACGCGCGCCGTGACAAAGGTCGACTTGCCGCTCGGCAGCTTGTCCTTCAATTTTCCCTGGATCGCATCCTGACCAACGGCGACCTCAGTGACGCGGCCCTGCGCGACGAGCTGCTCGAATTCACTGAAGGGAATGGTATCGACCGTATTATAGGTCGCCAGAACCCATTGCAGCAGCAGCATAGCGATGCCGGCCGCAACGAAATAGCCGATGGCAACGGTCTGCTTGCGCGACGAGGGATCCGAATTCATTTCATTCTCCGGTCAAGCGCGAATTGCAAAATGATCGACCCAGGTTGGCGACGGTCGCAAGTTTTTTAGCAGTTTCGACTCGTTGTGATTTGCTCTGAATCAATTCGCACGGGGCGCGCGTAGTCCACGTTGTTTTCTATGGTGTTTCAGTGCGACGCCTGCCTTGCAACGCGCGGAGGGATATTGCATGCCTTACGTGTCAGTCGAAGACCTTCCTCCGCCGGTACAGGCTCATTTGCCGCTGCATGCGCAGAATATCTACCGCAGCGCCTTCAACAACGCGTGGACGGAGTATGCGGCACGTGGCCCCGCGGAGCGCGAAAAGACCGCGCACCGCGTCGCATGGGCGGCAGTCAAGCGCATATATCGGAAGCACGGCAATCAATGGATTCCGCGGGACGCATGAGCCGCCTCGGTCCGAGGCAAAAGCCGTAAATTCCCGGGCTACCGGAGGGAGCGACAAATACCTGTTTTCAGATTGGGCCGGAGCCGGCTTGTTGGACCACCTGTCCCCCTCCAGAGTGCCCAGCGACGTTGACCTCCTCGTCAGCGACATGGGACACAACTTGGATAGCTACGCGTGTAGAGTTGTACCAATTGATCAGCGCGCCGGCTCCCACCATTATCGCGATGCCGGCGACGTCAACCAGAAGGCGAAGGATGGTGCTGTCCGGGCTTCCGACCACTGCAACCTGCGCCGCGAAAGCCAATGTAACCCCCAGGCAAAAGACCTCCAGTGAATGCTGTCCGCAAAGAAGGAGCGGGCGCAGGACCCAGGAGGTCAGCGGCGGCCAGTCCTGGGGAACCAGCCGGCCGGCGACGATCGCGATCGCCAGGAAGTGTACCAAGCGCAGCACCCCGAGATTGGTCTTGCCAAAGACCTGGGCGATCCAATCTGGAACGAAAGCATCGAGATGTAACCGATTCAACGCGATAAAGACTGCGAAGACGGACAGCCAATAGACGGCCGCCAGGATCAGTACCAGCCGCGATTTCGCCAATGACCACACCCACGTGGCTGCGCCGAAGCCGCACCACGCGCCGAGCACGAATAAAAGTTGCCAAGCCAGCGGATTGAAATACCAGTGTCCGTGCGGGAAGGAGCGGAAGTTGAGCCCCAGCAGGCTAGCCGCTGCATAAAGGACGACAGCCCCCGTCAGCGCCAAAGCGGGCACCTTCCACAACAGCCACAGGATCGCCGGCGAGACAGCCATCATCGCGATGTAGAGCGGCAATACATCCATGTTGACGGGCATGAACTTCAGCTGCATCAGGGCAACAATGCTTTCGTCGGGCCTTTCGTGGAGGATGCGGATGTTCATCGCATCGTCGAACGCATGCGAGCCGTGCGACAGCCATGTGACCTCGCCGATCAAGATGACGAACAGAAAAATCTGGGCGACGTAGGTCTCGAAAGCTCGCCGCTCGATCTGTGCACTGGCTGCCAGGAAGCCGCGCTGACCCATTACGCGCCCGTAGACGTACGCGTTGGCGTAACCAGAAACAAAGATGAAAATCTCGGCCGGGTCGCTGAAGCCATACTTCCATGGCGCGATCTGGTTGAAGATGGTACCAGGAATGTGGGCCAGGAAAATCAGCCAAAGCGCGCCCCCCCGGTAGAGATCGAGGCGAAGGTCGCGAGGTATTACGACTGGGTTGGCCTTGGCCATGTGGAACCCGATTTCCAATCGTCTGCCGGCGTGACAAAAGGTCACAATACCTGTGGGGCAAAAGCCGGCCTTCCACCTTGATCAAAATCAAGAATTTGGGGGCGGAAAGCATTGCAATTTATTTCGGGAAACCACCGCTCTGATCTTGTTCGCCTGCTTTCCGCCACCACCTATCTGGAGAAGGGAGTGTGGGGTCATGGGCACTGTCTGGAAAATCACCGGCAAGTTGGCAAAATGGACCGGCGTATTAGCGCTGGTGGCCTACACTGCTGTGTGCGCGGGATTGTACATTACCCAGCGGACACTGATATTTCCGAAGCTGGCGGATCATGTGACCGCTGCCGACGCGGGTTTTGCTGAGGCGCAGGAGGTCGCGTTGCAGACGTCCGATGGCGAGCGTCTGGTGGCTTGGTATGTGGCGCCCAAGCCCGACAAGCCCCTGTTTATCTATTTTCACGGTAACGGCGACACACTTAACTGGCGAGTGGGCCGGGATCGCAGTCTCATAGCCGAGGGTAACGGGCTGCTCGCAGTTTCGTACCGGGGTTACGAGGGGTCGACCGGAAGCCCATCCGAAGACGGGTTGCATCTGGACGCCGAGGCTGCCTACGCGTTCGCGGTCGATCATCAGATCCCGCCGGATCGTATCGTGGTATGGGGCCATTCGCTTGGCAGCGGCGTCGCCGTCTGGCTCGCGGCCGAACGGAAGATCAAGGCGCTGATTTTGGAAGCGCCTTATACTTCGATTTCCGACGTGGCGGCCATGAACTTCCCGTTCCTGCCTATACGTTGGCTGCTCAAGGACCAATTTCATTCGGATTGGCACATCGGCAGGGTGACCGCGCCGGTCCTGATCTTCCACGGAGACAATGATAGCACGATCCCGATCACGTTCGGGCAGCGTCTCTACAGCCTCGTAAATGCGCCCAAATGCTTCGTCCGCTTTCCCCATGGCGGTCACGTCGATCTCGATGACCGCAAGATCCTGGCTGGCGTTCGCGACTTCATCGTGAGCGGCATGCGTGGCTGCGAAGGCGATGGCGATGGCAGCGCGAGTTAGCCCACGTCCGGCAGGTCAAGGCGAAACTCGCCGCCATATGGCGATAACGCATTCTTTTGCTGCACCAAGTGCCGCAAAGCTGTAGTCGGCGCTGCCGACGGGGCCGGCAACGAGCGGCAGGATACCTTCATCAAGATCGTCAAAAAGACCATCTTCGGCACGTCACCAAGGAGTACTTGTCGCTTCAATGGGACATCAGGCAGCAGATCGGACTCGAGGTCAGCAGATCGCGCGTCATGCCGCCAAAAACCCATTCGTTGAGTTGGCCGTGGCCGTATGCACCGGTTACCAGCAGATCGACCTCTTCATCCATGGCGAGGCCGATTATCTGATCCGCGGCTGTTGATCCGAGCGACTGCACTTCGACGCGCGGTTTGGCCTTGATCTTGTGCTGAACCAAATAGCCCGCGACGTCATCAATACGATGACGCGCGGATTCCATTTGATCCATCTCGCAGATTTCAACGATTGTCACGCGCTTCGCCTCGCGGAGGAATGGCAGCGCGTCCTGAACCGCCCGCCGCGCCTCGCGCGTATCCTTCCATCCAATCACGATATGATCCGCCGCAAGGGACTTCACTGCCGCCGGCACCACCAGGAAGGGGCGGCCCGCTCCCAGAATAGCCGACCCGTTATCGGCGACCTTATGAATATTCCACGAAGCCCTGTTCTTCTCGACCACAATCAGATCGGCACAGCGCGCTTCCCTGATCAGGGTCTCCGTGGGGAATTCCAGGAACGACCGCCATTCAGCTTGACGGGCGGATTCTGCGGCGGCACGAAACTTGTTTCCGGCCTGCTCGATCTTCACCTTCATTTGCGCGACGTCGAACTCCGCCTCATTGTCGAGGATCACCGCACCCTCAGCAGCAGCTGGCGGCGGCATCGCAAGGGCCGACAACCCGATCAGCTTTGACGAGAATTTGTCTGCGAGATCTGCTGCAACACCGACGAGCTGTTTCGATGCGTGGTCGACGTTGACATAGACCAGAAGCGTTGCATAGGACATGACGGCTTCCTCATTTGCGATGATGCAGCGAGTAGATTCCACCTCCTGTTGGGAAGCCCTTGACACAAATCAAATCTTTGCGGTCTCGCTGATCGGGCATCACCTGCAGGATGCTTTTCAATTTCAGCGATCGGCTGCCCGCCAAATCTTGCTTATCTCGACAGGGATATGGCGCTCACATCGGGAGTTTCCTTGCGATCACAATTCAACCCTCCTTGACGGACAAGTACGCCAACGCGGCGGTGTTCACGGTTTCCGACCTTTGATCCGGATCAATGTCGGACTCACCTCATGGGCGAATATAGTTTTATTTTAGTCCGACATTTGGATAGACCATGACGACAGCTTCGCCTGATCCTTCACGCGTAGGCAAAGAGGCGATCGAAACACATTCGCCGCAAACGACCGAACAGGCCACTTCCAAACGGCGAGGCCGGTGGAAGGGAGCTGGCGTGTCATGGTATGGCCGTCTTTTGATCCTCGGTATGTTGTCGGTAGCAGCTGGATGGGAGATTTTCCGATTGATCCTCGCGACCATCCCTCTCGACTGAGCGAAGCATCCTTCTAGGCTAAGTTCGGTTTGCGAGCGAAACCTCCGCAAAGCGGCGAATGGTTCTGCTGTTTCGGTCTGACACTATCAACTCACCTACAGCGACTATGGCGCTTCGACGAACGCCTGCGATGTCGGCAAAGGTTCGCCTAGGCCGGCCTTCTCGACATAGACTATGGCTACGACCTGCCGATCGACGTCAGTCCGCCAAACCCCTAGCAGTCCGCTACAGCTAGGCTGGATGCCGAAATCTGAAAAAGGCAACACCTGTTCCGACGCTAATTGATCATGATCAACATGACTTCATGAATCCTGTACATCATGGAAAAATCATAAACATGCTGGAGACGAGATCATGGTCGGCATTACACTGAGTTCTGAACAAATTCGCACAGCTCCGGCAGATATCCGGCGATGGATCGAGCGTGAAGTTTTCACATCGCTTGGCCTTCAGGCTGCCATGGCGGATGCCAACACGCAGCGGGAAGAACAACTGTCAGCGTGTAGCACCCAAGAAGTAGCCGCTATTCTATCTCAGATTCAAGCAGTGCTCCCCGCCGTTAATGTCTTCTTCGAATTTGGTCGCCAGGGCGCCATTGTCGGTTTGCCTCGCGTGGAGGCTTTTGCGCTGCTGGACATTGCAAATCATACACGGTTACAGGTCGCTCAGGTGATGGCCTGCCTGGACATCATCAATGAAGCGCTATGCCGGTTGCGGGAGGATAGCAGAGCAAGGTTTTGCGCGTTCGATCAGCAAGGTCACTGCTTCGTCGCCCTTCAAACTCAGCAGAATATTTTGCATCTATGGCAAGAAGTCATCGCCGACCAGCAACTTGCTGCCAACATCCAGGAGAATCACGCATCGCCTTTGATTCCGGCGGGCGCCTCCCAAGCGGTCAACCCGAACTCGGACGAACAAATCGAGAAGCCAATGACTGCTGCTGTCTTTGATGACAAAGCAGCCGTTCGGCAATGATCTCAGGACACCGGAGAATTGCGCGCCGAAAATATGGCTGCAAAACGAACATGAGCTGGATTTCCAGCAAGCCCGTGTCGATCCTGGCCAAGCCCGTTGGTAAAGCCTGCAACCAGCTGGGATGCTTCGGGAAGGTCGGCACCAGCCCGTCACTTCTGGAGAGTATCCAGGCCAAACGTCCTCGTCCGGTCATCGTATGTGAACAATTCAGCGTACCGTGCCCAACCAATAACGGCCCGCAGGGTACTGTCGGCATCATTCTGGTTCAGATGATCCTGGAGCTCGAACTCGAACCGAGCCCTCGGCGCCCGGTGACCCTCCCGCTCGTCGAGCACTTGGCGAATATGGGCGGCGAGCGGCACGAACCGGATAAGGTGTTCGCGGAACAGCCGTTTGCGCTCTTCCGTCTCGCTCTGAACGAAGAGGCGGCCGGCGGCGGACAGTTTGATGGCACTATCCTCGAGCTCGGCGAACTCGAGGATACGCAAGGCCGCAGCAATCGGAAGGAGATCGTTGATATTGAGCGCAAGTGACCCGGCGATCTTGGCCAGTTCGGCGCGCCCTTGGTAGGGGGGCAAGGCCAACGCTTCAACAAACCCGCCTATGCGGTTGGTCGAGACGGCCGGCAGAAGTTGGGCCAGCCCTCCATGGATTTGACTTTGGGCGCCGATCGCAGCAGTCATGCGCGAGGTCAGGATCGAATAGATTTCGTCAACAATGGCGCGGAACGCTACGTCGAGCCGGTTACGCGGTTGTGGGAGGGACACCGGTATCTCGGCCGCGATATGCCCAGGATTTGCGCCGAGAACGAGAATCCGGTCGCACATCAGGACCGCTTCCTCGATATTGTGCGTCACCATAAGTACGGCTTTCGTAGGCAGTTTGCGCTCGATCCAGAGATCGAGAAAATCCGTCCGCAGGGTCTCGGCAGTCAACACGTCGAGTGCCGAAAACGGCTCATCCATCAGAAGCAGGATCGGATCGCTGACGATTGCCCGAGCAAAGCCAACGCGCTGGCGCATTCCTCCCGAAAGCTCGCGCGGGTAGGCCGATTGAAAGCCATCGAGGCCAATGAGATCAATCGCCGATATCGCTCGGCGACGTGCGTCGTCCAAAGACAGTCCGAGCGCGTCGAGACCAAGTTCGACATTGTCAAGGACGGTGAGCCATGGATACAAAGCGAAAGATTGGAACACCACCGCAATGCCTTCGGCAGGCCCGGCTAGTGGCGCGCCGCGATAGCGCACCTCGCCCGAAGTCGGTTTGATGAGGCCACCTGCGATTCGGAGCAGCGTCGACTTTCCGGATCCGGAGCGGCCGAGAAGGCCGACTATTTCACCTTGGGTAACGGTGATCTCGATATCCCTGAGCACGGGTAGCGGCTCGCCGGAAGGCTTGGCGAAGGTCCTGCACACCTTGTGAAGCTCAATGATCTTCGGCTCTTTCTGGGTCACCGGGTGTCCTTCAATCGAGCCGCGTCCGCCGCTCGGCGAACAGATAGAGCGGTCGCCACAAGAGCCGGTTTGCCGCGATGACGAGTAATGACATGACGGCTACACCAAGCGCGATCCGCGGGTAGTCGCCGGCCTCAGTCCTTTGCGCGATGTAGGCGCCCAGTCCCAATCCGTTCAGCTTGGTCGGTCCCCAGCTGACGATCTCCGATACGATGCTCGCATTCCAGGAGCCTCCAGAGGCGGTGATCGCACCCGTCACATAATAGGGGAATATTCCGGGCAGCATGATATCGCGCCACCAACGCCAGGGCCGGACGCGAAAGCTCGCCGCCGCCTCCCGGAAGTCGCTGGGAAACGCGCTGGCGCCAGCAATGACGTTAAAGAGGATGTACCATTGCGTGCCCAGAATCATCAGCGGAGTGAGCCAAATCTTGGGCGTAAGATCGAAACGTACGATCAAAACCACCGCTACCGGGAAAAGCAGGTTGGCAGGGAAGGCCGCCAGGAACTGAGCGACTGGCTGGATGATCGCTGTCAACTTCGGCCTCAGCCCGACGAACACGCCGACCGGAACCCAAATGGCGGAGGCGATCACAATGAGAATCGCAACGCGCAGGAGCGTGAGAGCGCCGTTGCTCGCGGCGGTTCTCAGATCGTCCAGGGAAAACTCCGATACGGCATAGCGCAGGAGTGCCCAAACGACATAGGCTATTGCGCCGACAACCAGGCTATCCCAGACCACATCGAAGATACGAGGAGGCAGCAGGGAACGGACAAACTCGCGAATAGCGGGAGGAAGCGCAAGCGGGGCCCGCGCAGCCCGATGCAACCCCGTTCCAATTCGCTTGCCGAAGTTCGTCATCAGCCTGGATCGGTGGAAGAGCTCAAGCACCCAACTTCTCGGCACGATTTCGGCTGCCGTCTGCTCGACCCGGAACTTGTTGGCCCAGGCAACCAGCGGCCGGAAAAGCAGCTGGTCATACAGGATGATTGCAATTGTCATCGCAAGGATCGCCCAGCCGACCGCCCCGAGATCGCGCTGTTGGATTGCGCGAGCCACGTAAGACCCGACGCCGGGAAGCGTGATCTGGACGTCACCGACCGAAATCGCCTCGGAGGCTACGACAAAAAACCATCCACCAGACATCGACATCATCATGTTCCAGATGAGTCCGGGCATCGCGAAAGGCACCTCGAGCCGCCAAAAGCGCTGCCAGGCCGACGCGCGGAAGCTGCGGCTGGCCTCTTCGAGATCGCTCGGAATGGTCCTGAGCGACTGGTAGAAGCTAAACGCCATATTCCACGCTTGGCTCGTAAAAACGGCGAAGATGGCGGCAAGTTCGGGGCCCAGCACATTGCCCGGAAAGAGCGAGACGAAGAACACGACCGTGAATGAAAGATAACCGAGGATGGGGACGGACTGGAGGACATCCAGGGCCGGGATCAGCACCATTTCGGCCCGCCGGCTCTTCGCTGCCAGCGTTGCATAGGTGAAGGTGAAGGCCAGCGAGGCGATAAGCGCAACCAACATCCGTATCATCGTGCGGAGTGTGTAGAGCGGCAGTGCTTTCGGTGATAAGGATATTGTGGCCTGATGCTCCATGACGAAGGGCGTGATCATCTGGCGCGCGCCGGCGCCGAGCAAGATGACGACGCCAAGTATCAGCAGCACCGCGGCGAAATCCCGCCAATTCGGGAACCTCGGGCGCCACACCGCTGCTCTCAACATCTCGACGTGATGCTCCATGTCAGAAGCCTTTATCTCAGCGCCGACCAAGGTTGTTGAGCTGCCTCAAGGGGCCTTTCTGCGGGTGTCAGGGATATGTCCTTCCGACGACCGGACCCTGTGCTGCCTG
>CAWEYJ010000013.1:0-182717 GCA_963813165.1 uncultured Pseudomonadota bacterium
CGGAAGGTGGAGACGTAGGGCGTGAAGTTGAGCGCGCCGGCGGCGGGTGTCGCCTGCAGCGTCTGGCGGCCGTTATTGGCGTAGGTCATGACGCCCTCGGCGACATTGCCGTCGAGCTCGACATTGACATTGGTCAGGGCGATCGAGGCGCCGACGACATTGGCGCGCGCCTTCAGCGCGAAGCGGCCGAAGCCGCCACTGCCCGGCGGTGCCCCGCCGGTCCAGCGCAGCGCGTTGCGCAACGAGGTGGAGTCGACCGTCAGCGTGCCTTCCATCATCATGCTGGTGCGATCGGCGACGGTGCCGTCGAAGGCGAGCTTCAGCGGCGCGCTCGAAGCCGCGCCTTGAGGCCGGAGCGGTCGCCGGACAATGCGGCCACGAAATCGCTGATGCTGATGCTGCCGTCGACCCGCTCGCCGCGCCAGTCGAATTGCCCGGTGGCGGCAAAGGAACGCGAGATCGACGGCCAGGCCAGCGACAGGTCGATATTGCCGAGCGTCTCGGTCAGGTGATTGCCGGTATCGTCATAGCTGAGTTCGCCGTCCTGGATCCTGATCTCCGAGAACGACACCTGGTTATCGGCGCCCGGCTTCATGGTGTGCGCCACGGTCTGAATGAAGGGCGTCCAGTTGCTCTCGCCGCTGGCGTCGCGGACCACATGGATATGCGGCCGCAGCATCATGACATCGGCGATCTCGAACCGCTGCAGCAATAGCGGCAGCAGGCGCAAATTCGCGGTCAGCACATCGACGGCGAGCGCCGGGTCGGCGGTCGCCCCGCCTTTCAGCCCGACATCATGAAAGGAGACGTAGCTGCCGGGAAAAACCGAAACGTCGATATTGCCATGGACCACCAGATCGAGGCCGGTCACCGCCCGGATTTGTGCCTCCACCGCCTCCCGCAAGGCGTCCCGGTTGAGGAGCCAGGACATCGCGATCAGGAGGGTCAGGGCTGCGCCGAGCAACGCCGCGATCGGCATCCCCAGGCGCTTTATTCCTTGGGCCATCGTCAATGGCATATCCGAGTCTGGTTGGATCCAAATTGGGCTGGATCAGCAAGGCTGGATCACGTCCTGCCGGATCAAGTCGGGTTGAATCAGGTCTGGTCAAATCAAGTCCGGGTTAAACCGAAATCGGGTTGATGTCGCCGGGTCGCTGTTGAACGGGTCCGCTCTTGAGCACGTCGCTGTTGAAAAAGGCCCAGGCCAGGGCCAAGGCACCCGCCAAATCTGAGCCTGACCTGGGCCAACCCGGATAGCGCCCATGCCAACCCACGCAACTTCGCAACTTGAGGGGTTTTCTTGACGCTTTCAAGGCCGTGGCCATGTTCTGAAACACGCCCATTGGTCGCAGGCACCGGTCATTGACGCATTGCATTGACGCATTGCGAAGATTTCGCCTAATAATCCCCGCCAGTCCCGGCTTTCGCAAGCCGCCACCCCGGTGGCCGGCCGTCAGCGCTTCCCTCGATCAGGTCGCATTTCATGAACAAGGTTTACCCCGACGCCAAATCGGCCCTCGACGGCATTCTCAAGGACGGCATGATGATCATGTCCGGCGGCTTTGGCCTGTGCGGCATCGCCGAGACCCTGTCGGACGCGCTGCGCGATTCCGGCGTCAAGAACCTCACGGTCATTTCCAATAATGCCGGCGTCGACGGTATCGGGCTGAGCCGGCTGCTCGAGACGCGGCAGATCAAGAAGATGATCTCGTCCTATGTCGGCGAGAACAAGCTGTTCGCCCAGCAGTTCCTGGCCGGCGAACTGGAACTCGAATTCAATCCGCAGGGCACGCTGGCCGAGCGCATCCGCGCCGGCGGCGCCGGGATTCCGGCCTTCTATACCAAGACCGGCGTCGGCACGCTGATCGCCGAGGGCAAGGAAGTGAAGGAATTCGACGGCGAGAAATACCTGATGGAGCGCGGGCTGTTCGCCGATCTGGCCATCGTCCAGGCCTGGAAGGGCGATACCGCCGGCAATCTCATTTATCGCAAGACCGCGCGCAACTTCAATCCGATGATGGCGACCGCGGCGAAGATCACCGTCGCCGAGGTCGAGGATCTGGTGCCGGCCGGCGAGCTCGATCCCGATTGCATCCACACGCCCGGCATTTTCGTCAAGCGCATCATCGAGGTCGGCAACGCCAAGAAGCGCATCGAATTCCGCAACACACGCAAGCGCGGCAGCTCGGCGGCCGCCGCTGCAACCGGAGAGGAAGTCTGATGGCCTGGACCCGCGATCAAATGGCTGCCCGCGCCGCCAAGGAATTGCGCGACGGATATTATGTCAATCTCGGCATCGGGATTCCGACGCTGGTGTCGAACTACATCCCCGACGGCATCGACGTTCAGCTGCAGAGCGAGAACGGCATGCTCGGGATGGGGCCGTTCCCCTATGAGGGCGAGGAAGATCCCGACCTGATCAACGCCGGCAAGCAGACCGTCTCCGAATTGCCGACCACCAGCTATTTCTCGTCGGCCGATTCATTCGGCATGGTGCGCGGCGGCCATATCGACCTGTCGATATTGGGCGCGATGCAGGTGGCGCAGAACGGCGATCTCGCCAACTGGATGATCCCCGGCAAGATGGTCAAGGGCATGGGCGGCGCGATGGATCTGGTCGCCGGCGTCAAGCGCGTGGTGGTCGTGATGGAGCATTCCGCCAAGGACGGCCCGAAACTCCTGAAGAAGTGCAACCTGCCGCTGACCGGCGAGAAGGTCGTCGACATGGTGGTGACGGATCTGGCGGTCTTCACCATCGACAAGCACGGCAAGGACGGCATGGCGCTGATCGAACTCGCCGACGGCGTCACGCTCGACGAGGTGAAGTCGAAGACCGAAGCCGATTTCCGGGTGGCGCTGAAGAACGCGTGAGCGTCGTAGTGCCGTAGCCCGGATGAGCGAAGCGAGATCCGGGAACGCACGTACCGCCGATCCCCGGATGTCGCTTCGCTCATCCGGGCTACGATTGCCCCTCGATCCGGTGCGAGGCCCTACGCCCGCGCCAGCGCGTGGGCGAACACCACTTCGATCAGGGTGCCCGAATGCGGGCCGGTCTTGATCTGGAACCGGGCGCGGTTGGCCTCGACCAGCGCCTTGGTCAGCGACAGGCTGACGCCGGAACTGTCGGAGGCCTGGTCCGACGGCGCCGGGGTCCGGAACGGCTCCATGGCGGCGGCGACTTCATTGTCGTTGAGCCCGTGGCCGGTATCGCGGACCCGCAGCACCACCTCGCCGAAATCAGATAACGCCGTGGAGACGATGACCTGGCCGCCGGCATTGGCGAGATGGATCGAATTGCCGATCAGGTTCAGCGTGATCTGGCGCAGCGCGCGGGCGTCGGCGACCACCGGCGGCAGCATATGCGCAAGCGAGGTGCGGATGATGATGCGTTCGCGGTTGGCCTGCGGCTGCATCACCGCGACGCATTGCTCGACGAGGTCGTTGAGGTTCTGGTTGGCGAAGGCAAGGTCGAGCTTGCCGGTCTCGATCCGGCTGAGATCGAGCAGGTCGTTGATGATGGCGATCACGCGCTCGCCGGAGGCGCGGATGTCCTTCATGTATTCGATGTAGCGCTCGTTGCCGAGCGCGCCGAACCGTTCGCCGATCATCACTTCGGCAAATCCGATGATGGCGTTGAGGGGCGTGCGGACCTCATGGCTGATCCGCGCCAGCATGTCGCTCTTGGCGTTGGCCGCGCGCTCGGCCAGCCGCCGCGCCTGCAATAGTTCGCTCTCGCTCTTTCTGGTTTGCGACAGGTCGCGAAACACCGCGAAGAAATTCGGCCCGTCTGCTTGCGTCCGGCCCATCGTCATCGACAGCGGGATCAGGCCGCCGCCGCGGACCTGGCCCAGCACCTCGCGGCCCTGCTCAAGCAGGCTGGCGACGCCGGAACCCTTCAGGCTGTCGAGATAATCCTTGACCGCGCTTTGGCTTTCCGGCGCGAACAATTCGGTGAGCTTGCGCTGCACCAGTTCGGGCCCGTCATGGCCGAACAGCGCTTCGGCGCTGCGGTTGGCCGAATTGAGGTTGCCCTCGGCGTCGAACATCACGATGCCTTCGGCCGTGGTGTCGAGGATGGCGCCGAGTTCCTCGGCATTGGCGTGGCCGACGGCCGATGGGCCGGGGATCGTCGCAGTGGCGGGGATCGAAGGGGCCGCGACCGGCTCGGCGATCGCCGCGGCAACCGCCGTGCTCTCAGCGCCAGCGCCCGAGAAAATCAGGGCCAGCGCGGAATCATTGTCCCAGGAAATCGTATAGAGATGCGCCTGCGCCGCCGCGGCCGGCGTCTGGTCTGACGAGACTTGGGTTGCGGACGTTGCCGAAATCATCACCGGCGTGCCGGTGCCCGATGTGCTGCTGGCGTTGGAGACGCCGGGCTCGACATAGAGCGCGTCGAGACCGCCGGCCTCCTCGAGGGCGTGAAGGCTCGCATAGCCCATCCGCTCGAGAAACGCCGCGTTGGCATAGAGCAGCCGGTCGAGCCGGTAGATCAGCACGCCGACCGGGACCAGATCGAGCAGCGCCTTGTCGCGCCTTGTTTCGCCGCGCGCCGGAGCCTCGGGTTGGGCCAGCCACTGCGGTGGCTCGTGGACCTCGGGCATTTCGGGCGCCGCCGGCTGATCGGCGACGGCTTCCGGCGTGTCGGATACAGCGGGCGCCGCAGGCGCGCCGTTCTCGCTCTCGAGCCGGGCCGACAGTTGCCGGGCGAGCTCGTTGAAGGCGCTGTTCTCCACCGGGGTCAGCACCGGCGATTTCGATTCGCCGATGGGGCGGAACGGCAGCACGTTCTTCGGCGCGTCCTCGAGCCCTGGCTTGAGCAGTTCGTTGGGGGGTTCCACGGATGTTTCCAAATCGGTTTGGTGTGAAGTCTCGAAAGCCATCGGCGCGGATGGATCGGGAATGCTGGATGACGCACCGCTGGATTCGGCGGGCGGTATTTCCGCGGGCAAATCTTCGACGAACAAGTCCTCGGCAAGCAAATCAGCAGGCAAATCTTCAACGGACAAATCTTCAGCAGAAGATTCCTTGGCCGGTGATTCCGCAACCGGCAAATCTTGTCGTGAGGATTCCGCCGCGACCCTGTCGCTGGCGGGATCCGCCGCGACGATTGCGGCCGAAAGCGCCTGCGGCGGCGGCTCGCTGAACAATTCGAACCGGCGCAGCGCGGCGAGCCGCGCCAGGCCGTCGAGATCGCGGCAGACCCCGAAGCCGCGATAGCCGGCAAAATTCCGCGCGCGATCGAACACCGGCAGTCCCGACAATTCCACCGGCAGCCGGCCGCCGCCGTCGACCGGCCAGTTCAGGATGATGCCGCTCCAGGTGTCGCGGGTGGCGACCGCCTTGAGCACGCGGCCCTCGGGGTCGAGCCCGAACACCGCGGCGATTTCGCTCCACAACCGGCCGAAGCCCGCTGCGGTGCGCGAGCCGATCAGGCGGGTGAATTCGTCGGAGCCGAGCGTGAAGCGGCCGTCGGCATCCATCTGCCACATGAAGCGCAGCGGATGCCGCCGCGTATTCGGCGCGGGCTGGTCGAGCCATGACAGCGCCTTGACAGGTTGCGCCGCGCCCGGCGCCGCAGCGGACGCTTCGATCGGCGGTGGTGGCGGCGCGGCGGCGGCAGGTGCCGGCTGTTCGCCAACGGCTTCGATTTCGGGAGAGGCTCCGGTAGGATAAATGGCGCTGTCGGGTGTCACGTCTTGCGCCGATACATGTTGCCCCGATTCTTGCGCCGGCTCTTCCACGAACTCATCGACCAGCGCAAATTCCGCCGGTGCTTCGCCCGTTGTCGCCGGTTCCTCGTAATCAGGCGCCGGCTGCGGCGCTGGTTCGGCCGGCGCGGCCTCGAGGGTTGCTGCGGGTTCTTCCGCGAAGTCATCGACCAGCGCGAATTCCGCCGGTGCTTCGCCTGTGGTCGCCGGTTGCTCGTAAGCCGGTATCGGTTGCTCCGCCGCCGGCGCCGACGGCTGCGGTGGCGGCTCGACCGGGGTGGCGTGCACGGCGTGAAAATGCGCCTGCGTGGTTGCGCCCGGCACGATCAGCGCCACCAGGCCGACATCCGCGCCGGTGCCGACCCGTTGCAGCACCAGATGGCCGATGCCGATCGGCGTCTCGACGCGGCCCTGCTTCAGCGCGTCGTTGCGCGCATCGTCAAGGCCCGCCTCGGTGAGATTGCGGAAACCGAGCAGCGATCGGGCGCCGTCGCTGGCGCCGATGAACAGGCCGTCGCGCGCGAAGGCCGCGATCGGCGTATCGATGCCTTCGACCAGGCGTTGCAGCCGTTCGACCAGCGGCATCGCGCGGCCGACCGGCTCAGCGGCCGCCACCAGAATGCCGTGGCTGCCATCGGCAAAATCGAGCCGCGCGCAGCCGCAGGTGACAAGCGTGCCGAGCGCGGCACCGAAACCGCGCAGCCGCTCCAGCCGGAACCCGCCGGTTGCCGGCAGCCGGCCGGCGAGCTGCGCGACCTGGCGCCGGTGCTGGTCCGCCGGGCCGAATGTCTTGGCGGCGAGGACGGCGGCATTGGCGGCGCCGAACAGCCGGGCGCCGACCGGATTGGCCCATAAAATCCTGGTGCCGTCGGTCGACCACAGCCATGCGGGCAGGGCGCTTGTCGCGTGCACCGCCAGTCGCGGATCGCCGACGCCTCGCAACTGAAATTCCGCGTTATTCATCGATATGACATGACCGCACGAGTTGGGCTGCTGCCCGGTAATGGCGACAGGGTTCGGCGGCCAAACGATGACAGCCTTAACGGAAGGTTAGTATCGCGCGCGGGAGACGGCAGGTCCACGGCCTGAACCTCGCCAGGCCACCGAAAGCCGCGATAACCTTAATTAGAGCGTTTTCGAGCGAAGTGGATACCGGTTCGCGTGAAGAAAACGCGTCAAAACAAAATGGCCTGAATCTCGGGAATGTGTCTGAACGCTCGCGCGCAGAATCCCGTTGGGGTGTTGAAAAAGGCGCGCAGAGGTCCACGATGGGGAACCCTGCGGGACGCGGCGCGAAGCCGCGAAACCGGAGGCTAGCCGAACGGAAGCCGGGGCGGTGGATGGGGCCTGGATTTGCGCAACAGAAACAGCACACAGGAGTGGCATCATGAGCGAAGATGGGCATAGCCGTTTCGAGATTCCAAAGGAAATGCGATCGATGGCCGAGGCGAGCTTCGAGCAGGCCCGCAAGTCGTTCGAGAAATTCCTCGTAGGCGCGCAAGCGACCGCGGGCGCGATCGAGGAGCGGGGCGCGACGGTTCGCGCCGGCGCCAAGGACATCGGCGCCAAGGCGATATCCTATGCCGAAAAGAACGTGCAGGCCTCGCTGGATTATGCGCAGGCGCTGCTGCATGCCAAGGACCTGACCGAAGTGATGCGGCTGCACAGCGAATATGTGGGAACGCAAATGCGCTCGCTGGCCGAACAGGCGAGCGAGATGGGCCAGGCCGTCAGCCGCGCGGCGATGGATGCGGCCAAGCCCAAAAGCTAGTTTACCTCGCCCCGCTTGCGGGGAGAAGTCGGATGGCCTCGGCGGCGCGAAGCGTCGTCCGGTGCAATCCGGGTGAGGGGGCCTCTCCGCGAGTCCGGAGTTGGCGGCTCTGGACCTCAAAACCGAGCCGAAAAGGTCAAGTTTCGGAGCTTCTGGACCAATTCTTGGCCGCTCGACGGTGCTTTGCCGCCGGAAACGCGGTTTGATCCGGGTCAAAATGCCGCGACGCACATTAAATTTCGTTGCGTTGCACAAAATTGACATGATATGTGTATTTACTACTGGTTGCCCGAGGAAGGGCATTCCCGTGACCCGGTCTGCGTAAATCCAAGTCGGCGTTCGCAGCGTTTTGGCTGTCGGGCGTTGGGGTCACATTTCACCCCTGTTTCCGAAAGATGCATGCCATGGCTAATCCCTCCGACCCGTTCTCCTCCTCCGTGATCCCGTTCGAAGTTCCCGAGCAGATGCGCGCCTTCGCCGAAAAGGGCGTCTCCCAGGCCCGCGACAACTACGCCAAGTTCAAGGATGTCGCCGAAAGCCACAACGGCACCATCGAGGCGGTGTTCACGACCGCCAGCAAGGGCGCCAGCGAATACTCCGCCAAGCTGATCGAGATGATGAAGGCCAGCACCACCGCGAACCTCGACTTCGCGCAATCCCTGTTCGGCGTGAAATCGCCCTCCGAAGTGATGGAGCTGTGGACTTCCCACGCCCGCAAGCAGTTCGAGACCTTCACGGCGAATGCCAAGGAGCTCGCCGAATTGACCCAGCGGGTTGCGACCGAAACCGTCGAGCCCATCAAGGCCAATGCGACCAAGCTGTTCAAGCCGGCCGCCTGATCGAGCGGCGTTCTGATCGAGCGCCGTTCCCGTTCCAAAAAAAGCCCGGGCCCCCCAGCCCGGGCTTTTTGCATGTGGGGCGAAGGCCAAAAGCTGCAGCCCGGAAGCCTTCATAAGTACCTGGGCTTTGGGTCCTGCGATCGCACGAAAGGACGCCAATATTGCCGCCGCCTTGGCCTTGCCAAAGCGCGGCGTTGCACCTAGTTTCCGGCCCGTTCGGGAGCCCGTTTTTCAGGGCCCTCCCTAAGGATGCAGTTGTAGCTCAGTTGGTTAGAGCGCCTGTCTGTGGAACAGGAGGTCGGTGGTTCGAGCCCACCCAACTGTACCACTTTTCATTGATTTAGACCTGTTTGCGGCGCGTATCCTTGCGCGCACCACGCTCGCTCCCTGCTTGATGCGGAGGCTTCTAGAACGGGGCATCTTCGGGACTTCGCGGGCTCGCGTCATGCGCGACGCCTAATCAAGATCTTTCTTGGCCTTCGGCCGACGCTTTGGTTCGGACTGCGTGTTGCGGACGGCCTCGGTCAGCATCTCGCGGAGCTCAGCCTTCGTCTTCGGAGGTTGGCGCGGTGTTTTTTGCCATTGGGTCATGGACCGTATATGGGGATGCGGCAGGGAGAATCAAACCCGTATTGCCCTACAGCTTGCGGTTGTGGTTAAGCCGGCTTTTGGGCGGCCTCAACGTCTTCGCGAGCTGTCGAAAGCCCTCGAATGAATTGCTGGCGAAGTCTGCAAAAGACATCGTCCCACCCTCGTATCAAGGATGCTGGCCACGAAATCTTACGCCAGCGCTACCCGCGTTATGAGGAAGTAAAAAACTTCGTGCCATCGAAAAAGCGGTTCGGACGGTTGAACACGGAGAGGAAGGTCGCTCCGTTGGGCGCATGCGCGACATGGATGTTGCCACCCGGTCGCCACACGAAGTCACCGGCGCCAACGCTGCCTTCCGAATCTTCCAGCGATCCTTCGAGCATGAAGGTTTGTTCGAGCGCCGTGTGCTCGTGCAATGGCACGACCGCGCCCGGCGCCATCTTGAACAGGATGGTCGAGCGTCCTTCGTCGTCCTTGTACAGGATCTTCATCTCGATTCCATCGAAGTCCGTTCGCTGCCAGGGCATCGACGACGCGGCGACGAAGGTCGACCGAAGTTCGGGCGGGTTGACGGGCAAAGGCTTGTTCATGGCTTCTTCTCCGGAATAGGACGGGAACGCGCCGCGTTCCAAACCCTTACCACAAAACACGCTGAAATTGAACGGCGGTGTCGGTGGTTCGAGCCACCGCAACTGAACTACTCATCTCGCATCACCCGACGGAAAGAACCGGCCTTTGCTTTTTGCGGCGTGGCCGGAATGGGACTATGCTTGGTCGCGGGTAGAGCTAGGCGTTGCGTTGGACGATGACATGGCAAGGAGGCAGCCATGGACCTGCACAAGATCACCTGGGCCCAGGCGGGACGCGTGACCGAACCCGGCCGCTACATGTTCAAATTCGGATGGCTGACGATCACGGCCGATGACCTGACCGTCTGGCAGGCTTATCCGAATGCCGCATTCACGCTGATCAGAGGAACGGCGCCGCCGCCAGCGCCGGCGGAGGGCGATGAGCCGCCTGCCGGAGAGGAGTTTCGGCTGGGCGCGTTCGAAGTGCCGATCGATTCCAGCGCTTCAGATAGCGAAAAATGATCGCCTCCTGCGGCTGCTCGCAACGCTCTGACGGCATCCCGAGCGAACCACGTGGTCACGATCTTCGTATCCGGTGGCCGCCATCTTCGCATCCGGTGAGCGGCCCGACAGCTTTCCGGCCAGCGGGTGTGTCCAAGGCCGGTCAGCCGGGCGTGGAACTGTCATTTCTCACCTCGTCCCACCGCGCTAAAAAGGCCGCAGAACATTGCGTCCTGCGGCCGCCGGGTTCAAAAATTTATGGCTATGAAATCCTACCCCCAGCCCCGGTAAGCGGAGCTAAGACCACGCAGCGCCCGCGGTAAATCGAAATGCGTGGTTCCGCAGCAGGAACCGGGATTCAGTTGCCGCGCAGCAACGGTAACGAAGCTCCGGGCGCTGGAGGATTGCGCTGGGCGGGCGCTACCGCGCCACGCGGCGACCCCTCATCGCGAGGACCAGATGACCGGCTGAGTGGCGTCGACCAAATCCAGCACAGCCGCGGCGACGATCGAATTCCGGACGCGTGACCGGCAAGGATATCCGAAGCTTGACGCTCAAGGCTACCTTGGGCGGGCGCGGGATCAATGATCCGGATCGGCGCGAAACTCCGTGAACTTCTTGTATATCCAATGCCGTCCATCGCGGCGGCGCCAGACTTGTCCATAGACCAATCGGCCTGTGATCGAACGACGCGGAAAGAATACTGTCCACAAGTGCCATGCCTCAACCCAGGCTGGCCGCGGACTCAAGTCCATCATCACCGTGCGATTGTCGCTGTCAGCAATCATGAGCGGCTCTCCGAAAAACGAGGCCGCCGGGCGGAGTATGATCGCCCGACGGCTTCGCCATGCTTGGTCCGGATGTGGGCAATATCCGGTGCCGATCACGCTAGTCCTTTTGCTTTCCGCCGCAACGAAAGTCGCTCGTTAAGCTGAATAGAGGCGCCGCGGGTTAATTCCGGAACCGCCGGCGGCTTTGCGAATTGCGGTTTGCTCCATTTGCGCACACTTCAATGTACTCGCAGGTCGATCCAAGCTGACTCTTCATCATCTCGGGCTGTTTTTGACCTGACTGCCTCACTGGCGGCCTTCCGTTAAACCGGGAGGCCGATGTCCAGATCGATCAGTCTCCCGGCCGATGCCATGTCCACGAGTGTTGCCACGTTCCGCCGTTCGGACCGACAAGCTTGCCTTCCCCGGCCCATTGTCCGGGGGCGATCTGGTGCGCGGCACCTGAATGATGCCAAACTCCGCCCAACGGCCCGGTGAACGTTCCAGCGCTCTGACAAGCTCCGTTAGCGCATTTGCCGCTGCCTTCATAGGTGCCGCCGTTTGGACCGGTCCAACGTGCCGACCAGTCGCCCGCCTGGGCGGCCGTCGAGAGCATCAGAGCCGCGGAGGCGGCGAGGATCGTTGTCTTCATTGTCAGTCTCCGTTTGTCTGTGGCGAGCCGATGCATTTGACGCTCGCCGATGACGGCGACCCTCTCATTGCTTTGTTGCCTGATATTTGCCGGTCCCCGCCGCGAATATTGCAATTTGTTGCAGACCTCATTTGCCGCTTGCGCCTTCTCCAGCCGTCAGGACAATGCGGGTGTCATGGGAACCGCGGCCAAAATTCTTGTTGTTGACGACGATGACGAAATTCGTTCGCTGCTGCAGGTCGTGTTGACGCGCGAAGGTTTCGACGTGCAGCTGGCCAAGGACGCACCGAGTGCCCGACGGATTCTTCGCGCCCCGGACAGCGTCGACGTGATCATCCTGGATGTCATGATGCCCGGCGAGGACGGTCTTTCGTTTTGCGAGCGGCTGCGCGAGACACTGGATACGCCGATATTGATGGTTTCCGCTCGCGGCCTGAGCGTCGACCGTTCGATCGGCCTGGAGACCGGCGCCGACGACTATCTGCCGAAGCCCTTCGAACGGCGAGAACTCGTGGCGCGGGTCAAGGCGATCCTGCGGCGGAGAGGTCCTTCTGCGCGCGCCGGCAAATGCCGTGTTGGCGGCTTATTGGTCGATCTGGAGCGTCGGGCGGTGACAGGCCACCAGGACGAGCAACTTGCTCTCACATCCGGCGAGTTTGATTTGCTGCGCTGTTTTATCGATCGACCGGGCCGCGTGCTCTCCCGCGATCAATTGATCGAATGGACGCGTGGAAGGGAGTCGGATGCGTTCGACCGCAACATCGACGTGCAGATAAGCCGTCTTCGGAAGAAGCTTGTCGAAAGCGGGTTTCCCGAAGATGGCATCAAGACCATACGAAACGTGGGCTATATCCTCACCGCGCCCGTGGAAATCCGGTCGTGACGGTGCCTCGAAGGCGGCTGTGGCGGCTCTTCTTCTGGATCGCGGCCATTGCGCTCATCATCGAGGCGCTCGGGCTGACGTCAACCTTTATCGAACTGCGCAGGCAGCGCGTCGGCATAAGCGGCGGTCTGGTAGCCGACCAGATTGCAGCCGTGGTGCATCTGTGGCCCAGTCTCGACGAAGAGCAACGCCGTGACGTGCTGACCGCCATTTCGTCGGCAGGCTTGCGCTATCGGATAACGTCGGAAGAGCCGGTCGAGACGCCCCAGAACGCCCATGTCCGCGAGGTAGAGGAGGCCGTACGAAAGCGGCTGGCGTCCGGAGAGACAGGCGATGTCGCGGCATTCATCAGGGCAAAGCCTTTCGGCCGCGAACATCGCGCCATCAACTGGGCGCTATCGACCGAACCCGTTCAGGTCTATGTGCGCCTTGCCGGTGCGCAGTGGCTTGTCACCGAGGTGCGCGGCGAGCTTCTGCCGCGCTTCTTCGGGCTACCGACGGGGTTTTGGCTGGGCATCATCGGCATATTGCTGACCAGCGTCGTATTGCTGGTAATTTTGCGGGAAGGGCGCGCGGTTGAACGCATTGCGCATTCGCTCGAGGCCTTTGCATCGACGGGAGTGCCACAACCGCTATTGATCAGAGGTTCCCCCGCGATCGCAGGACTGGCAAAACGCACCCTCCTCATGCAGGAGCAGGTCGCCACGCTATTGCAGGAACGCAACATCATGCTTGGCGCCATTGCTCACGACATCAAGACGTATGTGCAGCGGTTAAAGCTCCGTTTGGAGGTGCTGGACGACCCCAATCAGCTTCGCAAAGCCTCGCTTGATCTTGATGCCATGGACAGGCTTGTGGAGGATGCGCTGTTGGTCGCCGTTCACGCCAACCCGCTCAAAGCGAAGGAGCCTGTGGAACTACGTTCACTCGTCGCCGACGAGGTTGAGGCGGCACGATTGGCTGGCGGCAGGATCACATTCGACGCTGATCAGGGAAGGGCCTTCTTCATTGGTGGCGATCGGACCGCGCTTTCGCGGGCACTCAGCAACATCATCGGCAATGCCTTGCGATACGGCCATGCCGCCCGTGTCTTCATGCGCCAGACGAATGACGTGGCCGAGATCGTCATTGACGATGAAGGCCCCGGCATTCCCTCGTCCCAGCGAAAATCCGTCTTCAGGGCATTCCAACGGGGTGAGTTTTCCCGAAATCGTTCGACCGGAGGAACCGGTCTTGGGCTCGCCATTGCACTCGGCATTATCGAACGACAACATCATGGCTCGATCGAAATAGGCGATGCCCCCGGTGGGGGAGCTCGGGTCACAATCCGTCTTCCTCGCGAGCAAGTCTGATCGCTGCTTCGCCCTGAAGACGGGCACTCGGAAAACGGTGAGGCATGAGGAGGTGCCGCACACTCTTCTCACCGCCACAGGACGACGGGCCCGTTCGAAGTGCCGATCGATTTCCAGCCCTTCAGACCGCGAGAAATAATCGCCTCTGGTTCTCCTTTTCGTCATGCCTGGGCATTGCCGTCCGACGGACGGCCTCGCTTCCGCTCGCCCCAGCCCGGGCATGACAAGCCTCGACGGCTTTCTTAACCGTCCCTTTACCATAACTGTTCATAATGCTGCCGGTAGCGATCCTTCAAAGGTCTCGAACGACATGGCGCAGCGCAGTCTGAGAGCTTCGGTAGGCAGTGACGAAAAGGTCGTGAGCTTTGGCCAGCCGTCGGCACCCGATTGCGGCGTGACAGCGCTCAATCTTGTGTACCAGGCGGCCGAGATCTTCAGCAGCATGGAAGATCAAGCCCGAGAGACCGAAGCCCGCGCCCAGTCGCTGTGCAAGAGCGCCGCTGAAAGACTGAAGCTGGCTGAAAAGCGAACGCAAGCTGCCGAGCGCGAGCGATGGCAAACGATGATGGAGGTCGATTGCAAGCTGCAAGACGCCTCCCGGGCCTTGAAGCAGGCTCAATCGCGATTAGCCGCCAATGAGGATCGCCTGACGGCGCTGGAGTTCCGCGCTCAGGCAGCCGAAGTGGAAGCACGTGAAGCCAAGCAGGCGCTCGCGCTCGTCGCGGAAGCCATCCGCCGGCGGCTGCTTTGCGCAAGTCCGGAAGCCCTGGCAGGTTGAACGCGGTCGCCTGACCGGCATCCCGCGTGTTCACATCAAACCTGATACAGCGCGAGACACCACCGGTTGTGAGCCGGGCAGCGTCGTGGCTTGCAGCAGAGCGTTTTCCAGCGAAAGCCTGCCCGGCATTTCCCTTTGCGAGCAACAGGCGCGGCGTCGTCCTTGCGGGCAGGGCGGGAACAGATCAGAGGACGATGCCGACGAAGCCGGCTATGGCCAGCACGAGGGTCGTCGTGATGGCGAAAAGCCAAATCATTCCGGCTTCCCCTGGATTTCGATCGGCGGGTTTATGGTTGTCAAGCAACGTGGACATCGCGATCTCCCGTAAGGAATACGGATAACTAGTAGCGCCAACGATCAGTTGCGAATGTGAAGCACCTCATACTCACTCGAGTGTGAAGAGATGTGACCCGCTCGCCAAGCGATCGCGTCGCGGGTCGGTTTGGCGCCGCCGGCATTGCTGGTAACCGGCGCATCGGCTTGCCAATGCCCCGCGGTTCACTCACACTTCCGCCACAACAAAAAAGTGGAGGAAACCAATGTTCGTCAGGAAGTACGGGCTGCTCGGCCTAGCGCTCGCGGCATTAACGGCGCAGCCCGCGCTGGCCCAGAAGCAATATGGTCCCGGCGTCAGCGACACCGAGATCAAGATCGGGCAGACCATCGCCTATAGCGGGCCGGCCTCGGCCTATGGCACGCTCGGCAAGGTCGAGGGCGCCTATTTCAAATGGCTGAACGACACCAAGGGCGGCATCAACGGCCGCAAGATCACCTTCATCAGCCGCGACGACGGCTACTCGCCGCCCAAGGCGGTGGAGAATGTGCGCAGCCTGGTGGAAGGCGACGAGGTCGCGCTGATCTTCGGCGTGCTCGGCACGCCCCTCAACATGGCGATCCGGCCCTATCTGAACAAGCAGGGCGTGCCGCAGCTGTTCGTCGCCGCCGGCACCTCGGCGCTGAACGACCCCGCGCATTTTCCCTGGAGCATGGGCTGGCAGCCCAATTTGCGCGACGAGGCCAGGTTCTACGCCAGGCACCTGCTCGCCCACAATCCGAAGCCCAAGGTCGCGGTGCTCTACCAGAACGACGACTTCGGCAAGGATCTGTTGAATGGACTGAAGGAGGGGCTGGGCGAGGACGCCGACAAGATGATCGTCAGTGCGCAGAATTTTCAGTCGAGCGACCCCACCATCGACAGCCAGATGGTGATCCTGCAGAATTCCGGTGCCGACGCGCTGTTCCTGTTCACCTATGCCAAGCAGGCGGCGCAGGCGATTTCGAAAATGTCCGACCTGAAATGGAAGCCGGAGACCTATCTGCATCTCGGCGCGGCATCGGTCGGCGCGACGTTCAAGCCGGCCGGCCTCGACAAATCCACCGGCATCATGAGCGCGGGTTTCATGAAGGACGTCACCGATCCCAAATGGGCCGACGATCCTGACGTCAAGACCTGGACCGAGTGGATGAAGGCCAACATGCCCTCGGCCGACCTCAACGACAGCCTGACCGCCGCCGGCTACAGCTTTGCCCAGACGCTGGAACAGGTGCTGAAGCAGTGCGGCGACAATCTCACCCGCGAGAACATCATGAAGCAGGCGGCGAACTTGCGGGATTTCCGCGTCGGCCTGCTGCTGCCGGACAGCCGCATCAACACGTCGCCTGCAGATTATCGCGTGGTGACCTACATGCAGCTGCAGCGCTTCAATGGCGCAAGCTGGGACGAGGTGAAGTAGGGGGTAGGGCTAATAGAATTCGCGTTCATGCAAAGTTCGACATGGCCGGGACGAAGCCCGGCCATGACGAACTTAAAGCTCTATTCCGTTGGCCGCTCTTCGAGACTCTCGCGATGAGGTCGACTGACACTCTGCTCCATCGCCCTTTGCCCGCTTTGAAGGCAGGCTCTTGCAATTCGGACTCGTTTTGTTCGCCGCGGTCGCGCGACCGAGCCCAAGCGAAAACCGCACTGACTCCCGTAAACGTTGTTCCGATTCGATTTTTTCGCTCTGCTGCGGCGCACGGTGTGACTCAAATGCCCACTTCGCCAACAAATCAGGGGCGTCGTTGTAATTTACGGTAAATTTTTCTTTCACGAATCACCGAGCTGATTCATTTTTGCGTTCTGGGGTCAATCTGGAGGCCAAGGTATGAACGTTATTGTTTTCGCATCGCGTAAGGGCGGCTCGGGGAAAAGTACCCTTGCGGCTCATCTCGCTGCGCATGTCCATAAGTCAACGAAGCCGTGCCTGCTTGTCGATGCCGATCCGCAGGGGTCATTGACCCTGTGGCACAAGCTGCGCGGCACCAATGAACCGGCGATCAAGACCGCCGTCAATTCTGTCAGCGGGATTGTCGCCGCCGCCAAGCGCGATGGTATCGAATGGGTATTCATCGACACGCCGCCGAATGTGTCGTCGGTCGTCGAGGATTCCATCCGCAACGCCACCATGGTGATCATTCCGGCGCGGCCGGGGGTATTCGACGTCAATGCCGTGCAGGAAACCATCCTGACCTGCCGCGCGGCGCGCAAACCCTATGCCGTCGTGCTTAACGGCGCGCCGGCTCGCAGGGATGAAGTGGAAAGCCCGATCGTCACCATCGCGCGCGAAGCGCTGGCCAAATTCCGCGCGCCGGTGTGGGGCGGCCAGATCACCAACCGCGCCGACCTGTTGATGGCGCTCGGTCATGGTGAAGGTGCGCGCGAATACTATGCCGAAGGCCGCGCGGCGGCGGAGATCGGCCGGTTGTGGGCTGCGATCGAACGCTCGGTGAAGGCGATCCGTGGTACGGCGCCGGCGTCCGGCGCCATGCACAAGCAGGCGGCTTAGCTTCGCTACGCCGTCAGGTCGACAAAGAACGCGCGGGTCCCGCGCGTTTTCTTGTTGTGTGTTGCGCGACCTCACGGCCCATCGGCGCGTCTCGAACCACGAAGCCACAGGATAAGGTCCGCGTTGATCCGCGCGCTCAATTCACCATCAGCACGTAGAAGATGACCACCGGCGACAGGGTCAGGATCACCGACCAGATGCCGACCGCCCAGAGCACATCTCCGGTGCTGAAGCCCTGTTGTTCGCTGGATGGATTTTTCGCAGTATTCGTCGTCACGACGCCCCTCGTTTTTATCGTGGATTGTTTCTTGTGGAGACTTGATACGCGCCGGCTTTTAAAAAGTCGGCCACGATTTCGCTCGCATTTGAACACAGGTGCTACCGCCGATTAACGACGATCCGGCGCCCGCGCGATGCCGTCAGTTTGCGATCAGCGCATGGAAGGCCAGCACCGGCGACAGGCCCAGCACCGCCGCCCACAGGGCGAACGACGACACCAGGAGAAAATCCTGCATCCTCTGGGCCCGTTCGCTAATCGGATATCTGGTGTTTGCAATCGATGGTGTGGTCATGGTGTCCCCCCGTTTTTGGTTGTGGGATTTCAATAAGCCTCAATTTTTAAAGAAATCGCCGCGGCAAGGATCGGATTTGCAACGCCGGCGTCACCGCGCATTAACCAAACGCGCAGCCTGCTCACGGGCTCGATGCAAGGAATCCGTCATCCCCGCGCGAGCGCAATTGCGCTCATTGCGCTGCGGCGCGACACACGAATTTGAGGTGCGCAAATGGACCCCGGATCAGCAGCGCGCCGCCAGACATAGTGCGTCGAAGACGCGCGTGAACGCGCTGACGGCGCTGCGCAGCATCCGGGGAACGGATGCTCGCTGCCGGCTACCGGTCCGCGCGGCTGACCACGTCCATCAACTCGGCGATCTTGCGGCGCTGATCGGCCTTGTCGCCCGAGGTGATCGCATGCTCGACGCAATGGGCGACATGGTCGCGCAGGATTTCCTCCTCGACCCGGCGTAGCGCGGCCTTCGCCGCCGCGATCTGCGTCACCACGTCGATGCAATAACGGTCGTCCTCGACCATCCCGGCGAGGCCGCGGATCTGGCCTTCAATTCGTTTCAGCCGTTTCAGGCAGGAGGTCTTGATCTCGGTGCGCATTGGGCTCATATACCCCCACGGGGTATATAGATCAAGAGGCCGCGAGAGTTCGGATGACGCAGTTGGATCACGATCACGCACACGGCAAGCACGCACATGGATCGGTTCACGCCGGCCATCATCAAGGCGCCGCGGCGCCAGCATCGCGCTGCTGCGGCGGCAAACATGCCGAGGCCGACAAATCAGCCGCCGCGACCGCGATCGATCCGGTCTGCGGCATGCGGGTCGATCCCGCCACCGCCAAGCACCGGTTCGCGCATAAGGGGCAGGATTATTTCTTCTGCTCCGGCCGCTGCCGCGAACGGTTCGAAGCCGAGCCGGAAAAATTCCTGCAACCGAAACAGCCGGAACCCGCCGCAGCGGCCGGAGCCATCTATACCTGCCCGATGCATCCCGAGGTGCGGCAGGTCGGACCGGGCAGTTGTCCGATCTGCGGAATGGCGCTGGAGCCCGAACAGGTTTCGCTCGACGATGCGCCGGATCCCGAACTCGCCGACATGACGCGGCGGTTCTGGATCGCGCTGGTGCTGACGCTGCCGGTATTCGCGATCGAGATGGGCAGCCATTTCGGCCAGATGTTTCTGGCCGGCCAGATGCACCTGGTGCCGCCGGCATGGTCGAACTGGATTTCGCTGGTGTTGTCGACGCCGGTGGTGCTGTGGGCGGGCGCGCCGTTTTTCGTGCGCGGCTGGCGTTCGCTGGTTACCAGGAATCTCAACATGTTCACGCTGATCGCGATGGGCACCGGCGTTGCCTGGGCTTACAGCGTGGTCGGCACCCTGGCGCCGCAACTGTTCCCGGCGGCTTTCCGCGACATGCACGGCGTGGTCGCGGTGTATTTCGAGGCGGCGGCCGTCATTACGGTCCTGGTGTTGCTGGGACAGGTGCTGGAATTGCGGGCACGCGCGCGCACCTCGGGCGCGATCCGCGCGCTGCTCGGGCTTGCGCCGAAAACCGCGCGGCGCATCGGCGGGCAGGGCGACGAGGATGTCGCGATCGATGCGATCGCAATCGGCGATCGCTTGCGGGTGCGGCCCGGCGAGAAGATTCCGGTCGATGGCATCGTCACCGAAGGAAGCTCTTTCGTGGATGAATCCATGGTCACCGGCGAATCGATGCCGGTGTCGAAGGCTGCGGGCGCGCGAGCGATCGGCGGCACCGTCAACCAGGGCGGCGGACTGATCGTGCGCGCGGACCGGATCGGCCGCGATACCATGCTGGCGCGGATCGTCGACATGGTGGCGCGGGCGCAACGCTCGCGGGCGCCGATCCAGCGCCTCGCCGATCGGGTCGCCGGCTGGTTCGTGCCGGCGGTGATCGCCGCGGCCGTGCTGGCGTTCGCGGCCTGGATGACATTCGGGCCGGAGCCGCGCTTCACCTTTGGCCTCGTCGCGGCGGTGACGGTGCTGATCATCGCCTGTCCCTGCGCGCTGGGATTGGCCACGCCGATGTCGATCATGGTCGGTATCGGCCGCGGCGCGCATTCGGGAATTCTGGTCCGCGACGCCGAGGCGCTCGAGCAGTTCGAGCGCATCGACACCATCGTGCTCGACAAGACCGGAACCCTCACCGAAGGCAAGCCGAGGGTGGTCAGCATCATTCCGGCCGATGGTTTTGAGGAAGACCAGTTGCTGCGGCTGGCCGCCGGCGTCGAGCGCGGCAGCGAGCATCCGCTGGCGCGGGCGATCCTGCAAGCCGCCAGCGACCGCAAGCTGAGCCCCGGCGAGGTCCGTGATTTCGCGTCGCCTTCCGGCAAGGGCGCGACCGCAACCGTCGACGGCAACGCCGTCGCGCTCGGCAATGCGATGCTGATGAATGAACTGAAGATTGCCACGGCGGATCTGGACAGCGCCGCGGAGACTGCCCGGCAGGACGGCGCCACCGCCATCTTTGTCGCGGTGGCCGGGCGCGCCGCCGGAATCATCGCCATCGCCGATCCGGTCAAGCCGTCGGCGCGCCGCGCTTTGCGGGCGCTGCGCCACGACGGCCTGCGCATCGTGATGCTGACCGGCGATAACCCGACCACCGCGCGGGCGGTGGCGAAAACGCTCGGGATCGACGAGGTCGAGGCGGGCATCTTGCCGGAGCGCAAGAGCGAGGTGGTGCAGCGGCTGCGCCATGAGGGCCGCCGCGTCGCCATGGTCGGCGACGGTGTCAACGACGCGCCGGCGCTGGCGGCGGCCGATGTCGGCGTCGCCATGGGCGGCGGCACGGACGTGGCGATCGAAAGCGCCGGCGTCACGCTCTTGACCGGGGACCTGATCGGCATCGTGCGGGCGCGGCGATTGTCGGTCGCGACCATGCACAATATCCGCCAGAACCTCGCCTTTGCGTTTCTGTACAACGCTGCCGGCGTGCCGATCGCCGCCGGCGTGCTCTATCCCGTGTTCGGCATCTTGCTGTCGCCGATGGTGGGCGCCGCCGCGATGGCACTGTCATCCGTCAGCGTGATCGCCAATGCGCTACGGCTGGCGCGCACGCGGCTGGATCAGGGCGTGAGCCCTTAGTTCAGGTGCATAAGCAGCGTATCAGGCCGATACCGCCTCAAAGCGACGCTCGACGTGGAACGACTTCGCCGTTACCAGCCATGCTCCGCCGATCAGGTGATAAGAGAGGTAATCGACGAAGAGTACATCATCGATACGAACGCGAACCTTGACGAGCGCCTGCGACAACGACGCGATATCGATCAAGAGAATTTCCTGCTGACGCGGCGCATTTTTCGACTTGGGCGATGGACGCGAGGAAAGCAGCCTACGATACTCTGCGGCCGGCAGCACGCGCACCTGACCCTCCTGCACACCGTGCAGTTGGGCTGTCGGGGCAAAAACGGTGTCGAACCGGCTCAGGTCGCCGTCATACATCATTTCGAGATATTGGCTGACGGCAGACAGCAGTGCGCCGTGGGCGGTCTTCTCAGTCATCTTCAGGCTCCGGTGGATCATTGCGTGCGGAGAAGATCGCACCGAAGCACCAGGCATGTCCTTGCGAAGTGTGCTAGATTGAGTTGCCAAAACGCAACGAATGACCTGATTGGACGCTAACTACTGTATGAACATGCCAAAATATACATTTGACGCGCTCGATCGTCGCGTGATCGCCGAGCTTCAGGCCGACGCGCGCCTGACCAATGTCGAACTCGCCAGGAAAATCGGCCTGTCGCCGTCTCCGTGCCTGCGGCGTGTGAAGCGGCTGGAAGAGGAAGGGGTCATCGAAGGCTATCGCGCCCTGCTCAGCCGTGATCGGGTTGGTCTCGGCATGACGGTATTTGTCAGCGTCAAAATAGAGGGGCATGCGAGCGAGGACGCCGATGACTTCGTGGCGGCCGTGAGCGCCATGCCAGAGGTGATCACCTTCCATCTTGTATCCGGTGAAACGGACTACTTTCTGGAGGTCGTGGTGGCAGACCTCGCTCACTACCAACGGTTTCTCCTCGACCGTTTGCTCGGCATGCCGATCGTTCGGGAGGTCAAAAGCAACATCGTCATACAGGCACACAAAGCCAGCGCGCCGATGCCGCTTGATCACCTGGACTAGAGCGTTTTCCAGCGAAGTGGATACCGGTTCGCGTAAAGAAAACGCGTCAAATAAAGACCTAGATGTGAGCCGTGTTCGCTTCGTTCCGAAGCGCGAATCGCTTGCCGTCTCCCCCGATCCGGGTGAGGGATTGCTATCTATCGTGTTGGCGGCACGCCATTCTGCGGCGTGCCGATCAAGCCTGGCGCGATCGTCCGGTATCACCGCGCGCGACGGAGAAGCGTTCGACGAGCAGAGGAAGTTCGGTGGCGCCGTTACCATAGACCAAGGTCGAATTTACCGGTAGGATCGAGCGACTACGCTTTTTAGTTTGCAAGACCGTGTCATTAGGGATGTCCGCTCCCGTGATGGCGTTCGGTACGCGCCGCTCGCTATCCGGGACCGGCTTCCTCCAGTCGGCATGGGCGCGAGCGCGCAATGACGGCGCAGCCCCCAACAAGAAAACAGACATCGATACCCTCATCCACTTCCGTGGATGGGGGACGAAACGCATTCCGCAAGTCCCAGTCTGATATGGGCCAAGGAGACGCAGAATGACGACATTGGACATCACAACCAGCCCGTTGCCGGAAGCCGACCACCGCGCACAATTGCGCCGCGCCATGATCGCCAGCACGGTAGGCACCACCATCGAATGGTACGATTTCCTGCTCTACAGCACGGTGACCGGCCTCGTCTTTGGCAAGCTCTTCTTTCCCAAGTCCGATCCCTTGGTTGGCGTGCTGGAGGCGTTTGCGATCTACACCGTGGGATTTATCGCCCGGCCGATCGGTGCCGCGATCTTCGGCCATTATGGCGACCGCATCGGCCGCAAGGGGGCGCTGATAGCCACATTGCTGCTGACGGGGATTGCCACGGCGGCGGTCGGCCTCGTCCCCACCTATGACCAGATCGGCATCTGGGGTGCCGTCATCCTGACCATCATCCGCTTCATCCAGGGCGTGGGCGTCGGCGGCGAGTGGGGTGGTTCTGTCCTGCTTTCGATGGAGTGGGCACGGACCAACCAGCACCGCGGCTTCATCGCGTCATGGCCGCAGTTCGGTGGCCCCGCCGGGTTGCTGCTGGCGAACATTGCGGTGCTCGTGTTCAGCCGCCTCTCCGGCGACCAGTTTCTGGTTTGGGGCTGGCGCATCCCGTTCCTGCTCAGCATCATAATGATCGCCATCGGACTTTACATCCGGCTCGGCATCATGGAGACGCCGACGTTCCGGCGGATCGTCGCCGAAAACCGTGTTGCGCGGGTCCCGGTCATCGAGGTGATCAAGCGTCAGCCGCGGTCGATCATCCTTGCGGCGCTGGCGCGGATGGCCGAGCAGGCGCCAGCCTATATCTATCTGGCCTTTGTCTTCGCCTATGGCACCCAGGTTCTCCATCAGAGTCGCGACTTCCTGCTCATCTGTCTGATCTGCGCCGGCGTCGTCTCGCTTTTTACCGTTCCGCTGGCCGGATACCTGTCGGATCGCATCGGGCGCAAGCGCATGTATCTGATCGGCTCGGTGCTGACCGGGCTGTTTGGCTTTGCGTATTTCGGCCTGCTCAACACAGCGGTGCCGGGGCTGATCTTCATCGCCATCGTGCTTTCGTTCGTGCCGCACGACCTGATGTATGGTCCGCAGGCGGCGTTGATCGCCGAATGCTTCACCCCGCGGCTGCGGTACAGCGGCAGCTCGATCGGCTACCAGCTCTCGTCGGTCATCGCCGGAGGGCCGGCGCCATTGATCGCCACCGCACTGCTCGCCGCCACCGGATCGGGCTACATGATTGCGCTCTACATTCTGTTCTGCGCGGTCGTCAGCATTGTCGCTACCGCCTTGATGCCCGACTACACCAACAAGGACATTTCCGAGGAGCACGACAGGCCTTGATCAAATGCCGGGTGGCCGCTGGATCGAGACGACCCCGCGGCCATCGCGCTTGGTCGCGGAGCCGGTCGTCGGTCAGCGTAATCGCCAACGCGCTGCGGCTCGCGCGCGCCGGGCTGGATTTTCGGAATTGTGCTGGCGGCGAAATCAGGGTACCGGGCGATCATGCGTCATTCCACGATCGGCGGTTAAGAGACCGTTAACCATGAAACACGTAGCATGACGAATATAATTCTACGGGTGCGCATTTGCGATTTGGAGTTGGTTCATGCTCTTCAAAAATCTATGCGGCTCCGCCGCATTGAATCTGGAGCGTTACTCCGATATCGATCATTTCCGCGAGAGCGAAAGATACGCTCAGGCCGAAAGCATTCCATTGGCGGTCAAGAACTTTTCCGTCCTGCGCGCCAGCTTCGCGATGCCGTCCTGTACGCTGTCACTAGTACGAACCTTCCCGCGCATCATCAAGGGCTATGAGTTGTCCAGGCGCCTCGTGATCGTGGTCCCGATGGACGATGTTTCTTCGGTGCGCGTCAATGGCAGGGAGATCGGTCAATCGCTGATCCTGCTGAACGGCAGTGCGAACTGCACCGTCTATGAACCCGAGGGACGGCTGGTCGCGATCTTATCGATTTGTTCCGAAATTCTGGCTCTCAGGTGGTCGGAATTCGCGGCGGGACATCTTCTGCTTCGGCTGGCAGCGATCAGGCTCGCGCATCTGCGGTTGCTGGTCCGCCATGTGCTCGAATTTGCCGCCAAGGAGCCGGACGCCATGCGCGCCGAGGGTATCCTCCAGGATATGCAGAGGACGCTGTTCACGACATTTGATGAAGTGATGTGTCACGGCGAGATACAAGATCCCGGCAACCAGGGTTCGCTTGACCGCTACAAGACCATCGTTGATCGCGTCGATGATTTGCTTTCTCTCAATCCGATCGACCTGACGAACGAGAAAATGACGGCTGAGATCGGCGTTTCCCTGCGGACGTTGCAGACGGCAGTGCAAACGGTCTGCGGTTCCGGAGCTCATCGTTACAGCCGGCTAAGGCGGCTTTGGTCGGTGCGGCGTCAGCTCCGCACCGGCGCTCCTGGGTTGACAGTGAGAGCCAGCGCGCTCGCTCATGGATTTTTGCACATGAGCGAATTCTCGAACGTGTATCGGTTATCGTTCGATGAACTGCCGTCGCAGACACTCGCTTACGCTCAGCGAGGGGACGTGCCGCGCCTCGCTTTGAGCTAGGCCCATTTGACTGCGACTGAATTTAGGAGGCGGTCGGCTGCATGTCCGCAACGGGTAACTCACTACATCCCGAGGCATGCAATCGCTTCGGTTTTCCCCGATAATAAGATCTCTGGGTTGCTTGGTAGCGCAGCCTTTCATCGGTCAGCACGATCTCCAATTCGCTGCGGCTGGCGCCGGCCGGGTTGGATCCGGACATCAACCCATAATTCGGCGGCGTAGGCGGACATCAGTGGTCACAGCGAAAAACTCGCCAAGGCAAGTAACCCCTGCAAAAACAAGCATGGACGACCCGTAGAATTACGGAACGCTGCCTGAATCCGTTAGTCCTCTTAAGAGTATATAGAGCGGTATACCCCATGCTCAGCGATATTCGGGGCCGCACGACAGCGAGTGTTGCAGGCTCCAGCATTAATTTGCGGAATGCGCCCTAAAGGCATGCGCCGCGACTCGGGGGGTATTTGCATGTCGATTCTGGCTGCGGTCAGCCGCTGGCGCTCACCCGAAGATCTGCACAAGTCTTCTGCACCGCCTAACGACTTGACCGCGCTTCTCGCCCGCGACGAATCTCTTACTTCCTGGATCGAAGCACTGACGGAAGGTCGTTATGACGCGATTGGCCACGCGGGGGACGACGGGCTATCGCGTGCGGTCGCAAAGTTGGCTGCCAAGCTGGCGGAATCGGCATCGCAGAACCTCGACAGCATTGTAGACCTCAACATTCAGAGCAACGAGACCGCCATTTCCTCCGCCCGTATGCTGACCGCATGTAGAGACGTCGATCAACGTATTCAGACACTCGCTGCGGCAAGCGAGGAGATGGTTGCCTCAATCGGCCAGATCGGGGCAAGTGCAGACGATGCGGTCGCACGGGCAACTCAAATGAAAACGAGTGCTGAACAGGGAATGTCGACCGTCGAATTGGCCGCCAAGGCAATGGGCAGGGTCGAGACAACCGCGAATGAAGCAACAGACAAGATCGTGGTGCTGAGTGCGGCTTCCAAGGAAATCGGCGCCATCGTGAGCTCGATCGACGCGATCGCCAAACAAACCAATCTGCTGGCGTTGAATGCAACGATCGAAGCAGCACGGGCAGGCGAAGCTGGACGCGGATTCGCCGTCGTTGCCTCCGAAGTCAAAGCGCTCTCGCAACAGACGGGCAAGGCGACAGAGGATATTCGGCAGCGGATTAGCGACTGACAAGCGAAGTTGAATTGATCGTAGTCGCCATGTCGGACTGCAGGTCGGCCGCAGCCGACAGCAGGGACGTCGTCTCGCAGCTCGGGAACGCGATGTCGGATGTCGGCGAGCATACCGCCACCGTAACGAGCGGTATGCACGAGATTGCGAACATCCTCAATCAGCAAACCGAGGCCTCACGCGAAATAGCTGAAGGTATCTCCACCATCGCGGAAAAGACCCAACTGAGCGTTGATCAGATCAAGAGCATTTCCTCGCAACTGGACGCCGCGCAGGCGATTGCCGGGCAACAGCTACAAGCCTTGGCCGGGCTGTCGTTTGGCAACAAGATCCCGCGGCTGGCCAAAGCCGACCACGTCATATGGAAGAAACGGCTCGCCGACATGGCCGTCGGTCGCGTCACGCTGAAGGCGGACGAACTCGCGGATCATCATTCTTGTCGCCTTGGAAAGTGGTACTACGGCGATGGGTCACTTGGTTCGCGTCGTCACCGCTCGTTTGTCGCGCTCGAGAAGCCGCACGCGCTGGTCCATGAACACGGAAAACGGGCCGCCAGGCTGTTCGAACAGGGTGACCTCGCCGGTGCCCTCAATGAAATCTCGTTGGTTGAGACGGCTTCGACCGAGGTGCTCAGGCTTCTGGATGATTTGGGTCGTTAGCTCACAATGAGATTGGATTGATTTGTGAAGGTAACGGAAGCGCTCCCTTCGTAATTCGACCTCTCCGCGGAGAGGTGAAGCATCGCGCGGATGAAGCGCAGTACAGTTCCTCCGCGCCTCACGGTCGATGTCCGCTGGACCCGAGTCCATGGACAATGAGCGAGAAAAAGCCATCGCTTCATGCTTTTTTGCTTTTGCGTGCTTTCGCTCGCGTGGCCGCAGGCGCTTTCTTTTTAGCCGCAGGCGCGTTCTTCTTCAATTTGGTCTGGTTGTAATCAATCGCGGCACGGACCAGATTTTTCAGAGCGCGCTCATTGACCTTGTCGCCCTCGAGAAAATCGATCGCTCGCCACGCGTTGCCTTCAAGTCCCGCGTTGAAGAGCTTGTCAGGATCAGCCAGCTTCGCCCCGTGGGCAAAGGTAAGCTTCACCTTGGCTTTGTGGGCGTTGCCGACCGCGATCATTCCGTCGCGAGACCACACCGGGCTTCCCATCCACTTCCATTCCTCGACGATCTCCCGATCGGCGGCAAGGAAACTCTTGCGGATGCCGGCGAGCGTTTTGCCACGCCAGTCGGTGAGTTTTGCGATCAGCTGGTCGATATGTTCCGATGGATTCATTGGATCCTGATGCCTCGAATTCCGATCCCGTTTGCCGCCGCAATAGTGCAGCGATTATGCGCCGCCATCAATCTGTCCGCGCCAATAGCTGCTCCAGGGCCGCAAAGTATTGCTGCCACCCGTATCTGGCGCCGTGGTAGGCCTGCGGCTGATCCGGCCGGAAGCCCGATTGCTCCATGCGGAGCAGGGTCCCCGTGCGTGTGGGCGTGAGGGTCCAGGTCACGACACTCTCGAGACCATAGGCCGCCCAGGTGTAAGACAGCGTTTTGTGCGGCTCGACGGCCAGGACCTGACAGTCGACAACGATGCTCACATCGGGTTGAGGGTTCTTTCGAAGATTGAAGCGGTGGTCCACCACAGGCTTGAAGTCGTTCTTCATGAGCCACTCCTCGATCAAATGAGGCTGGGTGAGCGCGCGCCAGATCTTTTCCGGCGGAAAAGGCACCTCCCGTTCGACAACGACGGAGCGCGTTCCCGCCGACGGCTCGTTCATTGGTCCATCCTCTTGAGCAGGTCTTCGAGATCGTCGAACCGGCTCTGCCAGAACCCGGCCATCTGGCTGGTCCAGTCCATCAGCGGGGCCAGGGCGCCGAGCTGCGCGCTATAGTGGGTCTGTCGTCCTTCGTGGCGGTCGCGTACCAACCCGGCGTGCTTGAGAACTCCAAGATGCTTGGAGACAGCCGGTTGCGAGATCCCGGCCCGAGCCGTCAGCGCCCCGACCGTCTGCTCTCCTTCGCGGCACAGCCGCTCAAAGATCGCCCGCCGGGTCGGATCGGCGAGCGTCCTGAAGAGCACATCGTGAGCGTTCGCCATTTGCAATTCGTTAGCCGCCCGTCCTACCAGCGCGCCAGCTGGGTGATTTGAATGAGGTTGCCGCAGGTGTCGTTCAGCTGGGCGATGGTCGAGCCGGTTACCTCGGTCGGCGGCATCGTGAACTCGGCGCCGCGCGCCTTGATGCGCTCGTAGTCGCCCTTGACGTCGCCGGTGAAGAACATGACCGCGGGCTGGCACTGCCGGAATATGGCTTGCTGATAGGCCTTGGCCGCCGGGTTGTCGTTGAGCGCGAGTTGCAGCTCGGTTCCGTCCGGCTCATCGGGTGAGGCCACGGTCAGCCAGCGATACGGCCCGTTGCTGAAGTCGGCCTTCTTGGTCAGGCCGAGCACTTCGGTGTAGAAGCCCAGAGCCTTTTCCTGGTTGTCCACATACACGCTGGTCAGCTTGATCTTCATTCGTACGTTCTCCGTCGGTCAGGTTCGCCGTGTGGGCCGGGTCATTTCGTTTGATCGATAACCCGTTGGCTATTGATTGACGTATAACCGCCGAGAGATGTGTAAGTCAAGCAGAAGCCGGCAATGGCGCCAGATCCTCCCGCAGGCCGGGCAAGAAACGCCGGCGTCCGGGGGTTGGCCTCACGCGGCACCACCTGGGTTTCCTTGAATTTATCATATCCCGCTGGTTATGTGTTGCGCGGGGTTCGGGTGAGGCTTCCGTGATCTCAATCACACTTCCCAAAAACCCCTGGCGGCCTTCGTACGACAAATCATTCGAACGGCAATGGTGCCGCTCGACGCAGGCAGCGGATGGCCCGCTTGTCAGCGAAACGTCAATCCGAGGAGATTTCCAAATGTCCGACCAGAAAAGGCCGACCGAACAGAAGAAAACGCGTGACCAGCTCAGTGAGAAAGATCTGGAGAAGGTCGCGGGCGGGCTCAATCCGCAACCCCTTCCGCCCGGAATTATTCGGGACCCGAATTTCCGCATTTAGTACCGAAACGCCGCGAGGGCTGGCGCGGCTTTTTTCGACGGGCGTGGCGGGCTCTTGCGAGCTTGCGCTGGACCGGTCGCGGAGCCTGTCCCCGTCATCAGGCGCGCGTTCCAGCGACCTGCTGGCTCCTCGCAAGGGCGGGTGAGGCCAACCGCTCGATTTCCCGATCAAGCCGTCCGGCCAGTTCGGCGCTCACTTGCGTCATCGGCAGCCGCACTTCCGCGCTGTCGATCAATCCGGTGCGCCACAGCCAGTGCTTGATCGGCGCCGGGCTCGGCTCAGTGAACAGCAATCGGGCGAGATCGGCGACCGATCGCCAATGCGACAGCGCGGCCTCGCGCTCGCCCGCCATCAAGAGCTCGTGAATCCGCGCGAAGATTTCGGTTTCGATATGCGCGGCCGCCAGGATTCCACCGTCGGCGCCGTCGGTCAGCGCTTCATGATATTGCGCGTCCTCGCCGGTCAGGATGGCAAAGCCCGCGGGGCGACGGCGCAGCAGGTCGCGCGACTGGTTCCGATCCGCCGAGCAATCCTTTAGTCCGACAATATTGGGATGATCGGCCAGCCGCAGCATCGCGTCGTTGCCGAGATTGACGCCGGTCCGGTAGGGGATGTTGTAGAGCATCACCGGATGCACCGCACGATTGGCGAGCGCGCCGAAGTGAAGCTGCAATCCGTGCTGCGACGGCCGCGAATAATACGGGCAGGAGATCAGATAGACGTCGATGGGCCAGTTCGCGGTTCGGTCCAGGGTGTCCAACATTGCGCGCGTGTTGCTGCCGGACAGGCCCAGGCAAAGCGGAAGAGTCCTGCCGGTACCGACCCCGCATCGAGTGCGGGGCAGGCTTTCGCTGGCAAGCGCTCTGGCTTCATCCCGCACTGCGAACACCAGCCGTTCGGTTTCCTCTGGCGTCAGGGTCAGGCCTTCGCCGGTGGTGGCCGCGAGCACCAATCCGTTGACGGGAAGCGCCGCGTAATGCCGCACCAGCCGCCGCAGCGAGGCTTCATCGAGTTCGCCGTTGCGAAACGGCGTAACGAGCGGCAGCCAGAGGCTACGCAATTGGCTTCGAAGGTCATTCATGGGGTCCATCTCCTTGGGGTTTTGCGCCGGAGACGGGACAATAAAAAACCCCGTCCAGACGGCGGGGTTTGGCGGGATCGATGTGGGCGAGAGGTCTATCGCGCGCGTCGATCTGCGGTCCCCGGAACGGGAACATTTTTCGACCGCGCTGCGATACACAGATTTGTGATCATTGGCGAATGATGATCGGCGGCACTGAGCCTGTCAACGGACAACGAACGCAGCGCAGCGCGTCCTATACAATACGAATATAATGCGAAAAAAAGCCGGGCCCTTGCGAGCCCGGCTTGAGGTATTGGCCACGTGAGGCCGACACAATCACCTTCCAAGAGGGATTACCAAGTCCTCGCGTCACTGGAGGAGGGGGACAATGCGCAACGCGAAATCTCAGTAGGAGAGACTATGATCCGCGTGGGTGCCCTGCAGCAACCACCCAAGCCGCATGTCAGTCATGCGGAGACCGGGGCCTGTCAGACCACCGATCATGACGGCCAGCGTTGCGCCTTGCTCACCACGAAATCGCGGAACACCTGCACGCGTGCCACCGACTTCAACTCTTCGGGATAGACGAAATAGGTGTCGAGCTGGATCGAGTCCGATTCGCTGAACAGCTGCACCAGCCGGTTGTTTTCCTCGACCAGATAGTCCGGCAGCGCTGCGATGCCGAGGCCCTGCTGGCACGCGCGCACCAGGCCCAGGATGTTGTTGACCTTGAAATAGGTTTCGCGTGGACCGGAGCCGTTGCGGCCGGCCTCGATCAGCCAGTTGCGGTTCTGCAAATGCGGCGCGACCTGGCCGTCGCTCAGCGTGATGATGCGATGCGCATCAAGCTCGTCGAGGGTGCGCGGCGTGCCGAAACGCTTGATGTATTCCGGCGAGCAATAGGCGTGGAAACCCATCGCGAACAGCTTGCGCTGGATCAGATCGGGCTGCGTCGGCTTGCGGGTACGGATCGCGACGTCGGCTTCGCGCATCGACAGGTCGAGTTCCTCGTCGGTGACGATCAGCGAAATCCGGATCTCCGGATAGAGTGCGGTGAATTCGCCGAGCCGCGGGATCAGCCAGTTGATGCCGACGCCGGGCGTGGTCGTGATCTTGAGATCGCCGCTCGGCCGTTCGCGGCTGTCGGTCAGCTTGGCGCGCGCCGCCTGCAGCTGCATGAACACGTCATGGGCGGTGCGAAACAACAGGTCGCCCTGTTCGGTCAGAATGAGGCCGCGCGCATGGCGATGGAACAGCGACACCGCCAGCTCCTGCTCCAGCGCGCTGACCTGCCTCGAAACCGCCGATTGCGACAGACCGAGCTGCTCGCCGGCATGCGTGAAGCTGCCAGCTTCCGCCGCGGCGTGAAACACCTTCAGTTTGTCCCAGTCCATATCCGTAAATCCGTCGCGGGTTCGAGCCATGATTATTCCGCCGCCGCGCGGTCGCTCGCACGTAGTGCGAGGAAGCGTTCGGCTTCGAGGGCGGCCATACAGCCAAGGCCGGCGGCCGTTACGGCCTGCCGGTAGGTTTCATCGGCGACGTCGCCGGCGGCGAACACACCGGGCACCGAGGTCGCGGTCGAGTTCGGCGCCACCTCGACATAGCCGGATGGTTTCAGCTTGATCTGGCCGCGGATCAGTTCTGTCGCCGGCGCGTGGCCGATCGCAATGAAGACGCCGTCGGCGGGCAATTCGGTCAGCGCGCCGTTTTTGACGTTCTTGAGCCGGACATGGGTCACCTTGCCCGGATTCTCGGTACCGCAGATCTCGTCGATGGCGCTGTCCCACACCACCTTGATCTTGGGGCTCTTGAACAGGCGCTCCTGCAAGATGCGCTCGGCGCGGAAATGATCGCGGCGATGCACGATCGTCACCTGCGAGGCGAAGTTGGTGAGAAACAGCGCTTCCTCGACCGCGGTGTTGCCGCCGCCGACCACCATCACTTCCTTGCCGCGATAGAAAAATCCGTCGCAGGTCGCGCAGGCCGACACGCCAAAGCCCTTGAATTTCTCTTCCGACGGCATGCCGAGCCAGCGCGCCTGCGCGCCGGTGGCGAGGATCACGGTTTCCGCCAGATAGACATCGCCGCTGTCGCAGGTCAGGCGGAACGGCCGCTGGGCAAGTTCAAGCTTGAGGACGAGATCGGTGACGATCTTGGTGCCGACATGGGCGGCCTGCTTCTCCATCTGCTCCATCAGCCACGGGCCCTGGATCACATCGGCAAAGCCCGGATAGTTCTCCACGTCGGTGGTGATGGTGAGCTGGCCGCCGGGCTGGATGCCCTGGATCAGGACTGGTTCAAGCATCGCGCGTGCCGCGTAGATGGCGGCGGTATAACCAGCCGGGCCGGAACCGATGATGACGACCTTGGCGTGGATGGGGGCAGGCATGCAGTAGATCCCTCTCTTAAGGGAATTTCGTCGGTACTTGGGTGGGAAGCGCCCGCAAAGGCATCGCGACGGCGCTAAAGGTATCAAATCCAAGTCTAGGACATCTGGCAAGCTATGCAAGAATTGCAATCCATCTCGGCAAATTTTCCCCGCTACTGAGCAAAATGGCGCAGTGCACGCGCAATAAAATTGCGCAAGGCGCGCCAGCTGCGCTAAGACTGTTGCTGAATTTGCCGCTTTGCTTTCCCAACCCAGGACCTGGACTCGCGTGTCGAAGAATCTTGACGAGATCGACCTCAAAATCCTGAACGAAATCCAGGCCGACGGCCGAATCACCAACGTTGAATTGGCCAAACGGGTCGGCATTTCGCCGCCGCCCTGCCTGCGCCGGGTGCGGACGCTGGAGGAAGCCGGCTACATCCAGGGTTATCGCGGATTGCTGGATCCGCGCCGGCTCGGCTTTGACGTCACGGTGTTCGCCTCGGTGCATCTGTCCAGTCAGGCCGACGCCGATCTGCGGGCGTTCGAGGATTTCGTGCGCGGCGAGCCGCTGGTGCGGGAGTGCTGGATGCTGTCGGGCGAGGTCGACTTCATCCTGAAATGCGTGGCGCCCGACATGGCGACGTTCCAGGATTTCGTCACGCACCTGACCGCAGCCCCCCATGTCCGCAATGTCAGGACGTCGCTGGTGCTGCATAACTCCAAATACGAAGCCGCGGTGCCGCTTGAGTTGAAGCTTCCGGAATAGCGGGCGTGCTTGCGCCATTGTCGTCCTGAGCTGCGCGCACTTCGCGCCCCTCGAAGGATGGCCGCGCAACGTGTCGTCATCCTTCGAGGCTCGCCGAAAACGGTTCGCACCTCCAGCGATAACGGTGACGCCGTTACGCGGGGATGACGTTTGTTGTCAACTCTTCTTGCGCATCTCATCGACGCTGATCGGTCCGCCGCCGGAGGTCGCGAGATAGAGACAGGCGAAGCAAAACAGGATCGCGGCGGTGCCGCCGTTGATGAGCGGCAGGAACACCGGCTCCGCGGGATTCTTGAACATGTGCCCGAGGAAATAGGCGAACGCCATTTCGCCGGCGAGGATGAAGGCCGAGATACGCGTGAACAAGCCGATCATCAGCAGCGCGCCAAGCACCAGTTCGATCGCTCCGGCCGTCATGATCAGCGGCGGAAGGCTGGCGAAATAGGGCAGCACCGGAAACTTGAAAATCTTGGCGATGCCGTATTGCAGCAGCAACAGCCCGGTGATGAACCGGAACAGGCTGAGCGCAGTCGGTTGCCATTTGGAAAACATCTGGTCCATGTCATTTGCCCCCTGTTTGACACGTCAAATCTTGCATTCACAAATCCGGCAGTGTGCGGCACGGTGTGTGATACCGCCGCGCGCTGTCAACACCCCTCGAACCAGATCATTGTCACCGCGTGCATGATCGCCTGGCCACAGGTCGCGCGACCGCAGCGCAACAAGATCCGCCATCGTTTTCGGAACCGCGATCGTACCTCGCACTCTTGCGCGCGTGATTTTCACTGACGGGCAGCGCCTTGCGAAGCGCACGCGCGGCGGGATGCATTGATGCGGTCATCTGGCTTAATTATGATCCATAATAATTATTATGTGTCACTTATTATGATTCCGGCCGCGGCTCCACTCACATTCATGTCAGCGTGATGTGACCGGCGGATGCATCGAGCGGTGCGCAACAAAAAAGCCGCGTGCGGGACGCGGCTTTTTCTTAAAGTCTGAATCGGAAGTCGGAATTGAACGGCGCTAGCGCCACTCGACCTTGGTGATCTCGTAGGCCTTGGCGCCGCCGGGGGCTACGACTTCGACGGAGGCGCCCTTCTTCTTGCCGATCAGCGCCCGCGCCAGCGGCGAGGTGATGGAGATGCGGCCCTTCTTGGCGTCGGCTTCCGGCTCGCCGACGATCTGCCACACCGCCTTCTTGTCGGTGTCCTCGTCGACCAGCGTCACGGTGGCGCCGAACTTGATGGTGTCGCCGGAGAGCTTGCTGATGTCGATGATGTCGGCGCGCGCAAGCTTGTCCTCAAGCTCGGCGATGCGGCCTTCATTGTGGGACTGCTCTTCCTTCGCGGCGTGATACTCCGCGTTCTCCGAAAGGTCGCCATGCGAGCGCGCCTCCGCGATATGCTCGATGATGCGCGGACGCTCCACCGACTGGCGCTGCTTCAATTCGACCTGGAGGGCGGCGTAGCCGCCGGCGGTCATCGGAACCTTTTCCATCATCGCTCTTCGTCCTTCAACCTCATGCGGACCACTCCGCCGGCCCGCACAAACGCCGAAACAGAACACCCCCATGGCTGGCGAGTTCCAGCCACAAGGGCTTCAATGCCGATCAATTGCCGGACAAGGTCCGGCCAACGATTAGCTTTCGGAAAAATAACTCTGCAAGGTACGGACCTCAAGGTCCCCACCCAGATAGGCGCGGATACCCTGTGCGGCCGCCACGGCACCGGAAAGAGTGGTGTAATATGGCACTTTATGCAAGAGGGCAGCGCGCCTCAATGAGCGGCTGTCGGCCAGCGCCTGCGGCCCTTCGGTGGTATTGAAAACGAGCTGGATCTCGCCGTTCATGATGGCGTCGACGATATGCGGCCGTCCTTCCAGCACCTTGTTCACTTTTTCTGTCGGCACCCCGCTATCGGTGAGGAAGCGTTGCGTCCCGGAGGTGGCCATCACCTTGAAGCCAAGCGAGAATAACAGCCGCACCGCATCGACGATCCGGGTCTTGTCGATTTCCCGCACCGAGACGAACACCGTGCCCTTGCGCGGCACGCGGGTGCCGCCGCCGAGCTGGCTCTTGGCGAACGCCACCTCGAACGACCGGTCGATGCCCATCACCTCGCCGGTCGAGCGCATCTCCGGGCCGAGCACGGTATCGACGCCGGGGAAGCGCGCGAACGGAAACACCAATTCCTTGACGCCGACATGGCCGAGCTTGCGCTTCTTCAGATCGAAGTCGGCGAGCTTCTCGCCGGCCATGATCCTCGCTGCGATCTTGGCCACCGGCATGCCGATCACCTTGGCGACAAACGGCACCGTGCGTGACGCCCGCGGATTGACTTCGAGCACGTAGATGTCGCCATCCTTGATGGCGTATTGCACGTTCATCAGCCCGACCACGTCGAGGCCGAGCGCAAGTTCGCAGGTTTGCCGCTCGAGCTCGGCAATCATCTGCGCATCGAGCGAATGCGGCGGCAGCGAGCAGGCGCTATCGCCGGAGTGAATGCCGGCTTCCTCGATATGCTCCATGATGCCGACGATGAAGGTGTCCTTGCCGTCGCACAGGCAGTCGACGTCGATCTCGATGGCGTCGGACAGATAGCGATCGAACAGCAGCGGATTGGTGCCGAGCACGGTATTGATCTGGCCGGTCTTGTCGTTCGGATAGCGCGCCTTGACGTCGCCGGGCACCAGTTCCGGCAGCGTGCCGAGCAGATAATCGCTGAGCTGGGTTTCCTCGCGGATGATCTGCATGGCGCGGCCGCCGAGCACGTAGGACGGGCGCACCACCAGAGGCAGCCCGAGATCGGCCGCCACCAGCCGCGCCTGTTCGACCGAATAGGCAATGCCGTTTTTCGGCTGCTTCAGCCGCAGTTTGTCCAGCACGCGCTTGAAGCGGTCGCGGTCCTCGGCGAGGTCGATGGCGTCGGGCGAGGTGCCGAGGATCGGCACGTCGGCCTCTTCCAGCGCATGGGCAAGCTTGAGCGGCGTCTGGCCGCCGAACTGCACGATCACGCCGTGCAAGGTGCCGTTCTGCCGTTCGGTGGCGATGATCTCCAGCACGTCCTCGGACGTCAGCGGTTCGAAATACAAGCGGTCGGCGGTGTCGTAGTCGGTCGATACCGTTTCCGGATTGCAGTTGATCATGATGGTTTCATAGCCGACGTCGTGCAGCGCGAAGCAGGCATGACAGCAGCAATAGTCGAATTCGATGCCCTGGCCGATCCGGTTCGGGCCGCCGCCGAGGATGATGACCTTGTTCCTGTCGGACGGCGCGCTCTCGTCCGCCGGCTGGCCGGCGAACGGCGCTTCATAGGTCGAATACATATAGGCGGTGGGCGAGGCGAACTCGGCCGCGCAGGTGTCGATGCGCTTGAATACCGGCCGAACTCCGAGCGCGTGGCGTCGCGCCGTCACCTCGGCCTCGGTGGTCTCGGCCAGCACGGCGAGCCGCGCGTCGGAGAATCCCATCGCCTTCAGGGTGCGCATGCCGAACGCGTTGGTCGGCAGTCCGCTCGCCTTGATCCTCGATTCCATTTCCACGATGCCGCGCAATTCGGCGAGAAACCATGGATCGATCTTGCAGGAGGTGAAGATCTCGTGATCGCTCCAGCCGAGCCGCATCGCCTGGGCGACCTGCAGAAGCCGGTTCGGCGTCGGCGTGCCGAGCGCGGCGCGGATGGCGTTCTTGTCGTCGCTGCGGCCGAGGCCCTCGATCTCGATTTCGTCGAGGCCGGTCAGTCCGGTTTCGAGGCCGCGCAAGGCCTTTTGCAGGCTCTCCTGGAAGGTGCGGCCGATCGCCATCACTTCGCCGACCGACTTCATCGAGGTGGTCAGCGTGGTCGAGGCGCCGGGAAACTTCTCGAACGCAAAGCGCGGAATCTTGGTGACGACGTAATCGATGGTCGGCTCGAACGACGCCGGCGTCGCCCCGCCGGTGATGTCGTTGGCGATCTCGTCGAGCGTGTAGCCGACCGCCAGCTTGGCGGCGACTTTTGCAATTGGAAAGCCGGTGGCCTTGGAGGCCAGCGCCGAGGAGCGCGACACCCGCGGATTCATCTCGATCACGACCATGCGGCCGTCGACCGGATTGACGCCGAACTGCACGTTGGAGCCGCCGGTCTCCACGCCGATCTCGCGCAGCACCGCCAGCGAGGCGTCGCGCATGATCTGGTATTCCTTGTCGGTCAGGGTCAGCGCCGGCGCGACGGTAATGGAATCGCCGGTATGCACGCCCATCGGATCGAGGTTCTCGATCGAGCAGATGATGATGCAGTTGTCTTTCCTGTCGCGCACCACCTCCATCTCGAACTCTTTCCACCCCAGCACGGATTCCTCGATCAGGACTTCGTCAGTGGGAGAGGCGTCGATGCCGCGCTCGACAATTTCGATGAACTCCGCCTTGGTGTAGGCGATGCCGCCGCCGGTGCCGCCCATGGTGAAGGACGGCCGGATGATCGCGGGCAGGCCGATGTCGTCGAGCGCGCGCAGCGCATCGGGCAAGTTCTTGGTCTGGATCGAGCGCGGCGTCTCGAGGCCGATCCGGGTCATCGCCTGGCGGAAACGGCCGCGATCCTCGGCCTTGTCGATGGCGTCCGCGGTGGCGCCGATCATCTCGACGTCGAACTTCGCCAGCGTGCCCTGTTTGCGCAGGCTCAGCGCGCAGTTCAGCGCGGTCTGCCCGCCCATGGTCGGCAGCAGCGCGAACCCGCCGGGAATGACGTAACGTTCTTTCTCGATGATCTTGGCGACGATCTCGGGCGTGATCGGCTCGATATAGGTCGCATCAGCCAGTTCCGGATCGGTCATGATCGTTGCCGGATTGGAATTGACCAGAACGATGCGGTAGCCCTCGTCCTTCAGTGTCTTCACCGCCTGGGTGCCGGAATAATCGAATTCGCAGGCCTGACCGATCACGATCGGACCGGCGCCGATGATCAGGATGGTTGAGATGTCGGTTCTTTTCGGCATTCAGTCTCACGGACAGGGAATTGGGCACAAAAAAAGGGCGCGCATGCCGCGCGTCCCTTGAGCCAAGAGCGCGATCAGCAAAAGTGGCCACCGGTTTGGCCGGACAAACGTCTTCGTTTGTCCCGAGATCGCGCCCTCGATCTAAGGAGAGCGCATGATCTTTACGCCAAACCGCCTGCACTTTCGCGGATCATGCGCGGCGCCAGGTTGCCCTCGCGCGCGGGTGGTCTTTAGACCAGATTTCGCAACCGCGAAAGGGTCTTAAAGGCCCAATCAACGGCATTTTGGGATGGGTCAGGCACCGCTGTCGGGGGGACCGCCGGGCGGCCGAGCCCAAGCCGCAGAGCAGCGAAGGTTGGAGGCCCGGCCTGGATTTGAACCAGGATAAAGAACGATGCACTGTTCTCGCGTCGACGCATTCCGCCACCGGGCCACTCCGACCATCGCCGATCCGGCCCTCGTGGGCCACGGTTAGCTTTGGTTAACCTTAACCGGGCGCGCCGGAAGCTGTGCTTCCTCTCCCGCTCGCGGGGCCCGCAAGCCGGGGAGGTGAGGGACTTGCGGCCAGACCGGTTCAATCAAATGGCATGAGCACCTAGAACGCATGCCGCGCGACGAATGTCATCCGCCACGGATTGTGCCCGATATTGACATGCGCCCGCGACGCGGTAAATCCGCTCCTTGCGAGCTTCGCCACCATCTCGGTCTCGCTGTAGCGCTGCAGGCCGACGCGCGAACGCAATTGCCGGTAGTCCGACAGCGCCGTGCTGATCAGCCCGATCAACGCGTCCCCAAAAAAGCCGTGGGTCAGCGCGAAGCGCAAGAGCGCGATCACATCCCTGATCATGCCGACCTCCGGACGCAGGATATCGCCCAGGATCAGGCGGCCGCCGGGTTTCAGCAGCCGCCGGATCACCGCAAGCGCGGAATCGAGTTCGTCCGGCGTCATGTACTGGGCCACCGAATTCATGACCGCGAGGTCGATCGACTTTTCGGCCATTTTCCGCAAGTCGTCCAGCGAACGCACCCTGATCCTGGTGTTTGGAGCAAAACGCGCGATCAGCCGGCCGCGCACGCCGGGCGCCGGCTCCGCCAGATAGAGCTTGCCGCAAGCCTCCGCGACCCATGCGGCGGACAGGGCTTCGCCGCAGGCATAATCCAGCACCACCGCATCCGGCGAGGAGATGTAGCCGATGATATCCCGCGCGATCACCTGGAAATGCAAGTCGCGGTGCAGCTTGCTGGCATAGATCGTATGGGTGGAATCGTAATAATCGATCCAGTCGTCCATGGTGCCGGGATCCGGGAAAGGGCTCCGGTGACGGAACCGGTATGTCGATGATGCGTTAGATGGTCCGGCGGCCGGTGTCCATCGCCGTCACCCCCCGGTTTCCTAACAGGAAGGTGCATCGTGAGCAAAGCCAAGTCCGACAAAACCTCGCCCGACCTCGATACGCCGACCGATCTGCCGCAGGCCGCGGTGGACAAGATATCCTCGGCGCTCAACATTCTGCTGGCCGACGCCTTCGCGCTTTACGTGAAGACCAAGAACTTTCACTGGCACGTCAGCGGCCGGCATTTCCGCGACTATCACCTGATGCTCGACCAGCAATCCGACGATATTTTCGCCACCACCGATCAACTGGCCGAGCGCGTTCGCAAACTGGGCGGCACCACGCTGCGCTCGATCGGGCAGATCGGGAAACTGCAGACCATCCAGGACAACAATGAGAGCTATGTGCCGCCGCGCGAGATGCTGCGCGAGTTGATGGAAGACAACAAGCACATGGCCGCCGCGATGCGAAAGGCCCACAAGCTTTGCGACGATCACGAGGATTCCGGCACCGCCGGACTGCTGGAAACCTTCATCGACGAAACCGAGCGCCGCACCTGGTTCCTGTTCGAAGCGAGCCGCCAGGAAGGCGAAAACGCGGCGTAGCAGCACTGCGCTCACCTGCAATTCCTTCTGTCCCGCGAAATGGAGGGTGAATGCGCGGGGCTGCGTCCAGGGCCGCTAACGCGCCTGGGAGCGCCGGAATGACCGCAATATTCTGGCCAATCCGGGGCTTGCCGACTGCAGCTCCTCGAAATGTATTTTCGAAAGCGTTCGCAGTTTTTGTTCGCCCTTTTTTGTCAACTTCAGGAACATTCGCCTGCTGTCGCCGTGATCTGCGATCCGTCTCAACAATCCCAGCCTGGTGATCCGATCCACCAGCTCGACGGCGGTGTGATGCCGAACGAGAAGGAATTCTGCCAAATCGCCCACGGAAATGGGCTCCGCGCCGGAGAAGCCCTTGATGGCGAGAAGCGCCTGGTGCTGTTGCGGCGTCAGGCCCGCTTGATGGGCGGCCGCTTCGCTGAATGACAGGAATTTTCGAAGTTGAAACCGAAACTGGGCGAGAGCCCTGTAGTCGACGGTGTGAGGTGTGTGGTCCCCGCTTCGCTTTCTGCCCACGCGCACCGGCGGCTTGCGCCGGGTTTGCCGTTTCGACTGAAGCATCCAGCTCTCCGCATCCAAATCCGCTCCATGATCGGCGGATCGCCACTGCCGCGATGACGATGAAGAGCTATACCATCGGTGGACACCTGCGCCTACTTCGATCGGCCCTCGCACTGCGGTCCATCGCTGGCGAGTCCTGCGCCACCATGATTGCGCTCGGGCATCAAGCGGTGCGACGGCTATTTGCCGGTCGAGGTCAATATCTTCACGAGAATGCTCTGAAATGCGACGGGAACTCGCGTGTTCTTGCGCCGTGTCGACTTTTGCAGCGCTTCCGCGATTTCCGCTCTGGCAAATTCGCCTCTGGAATATCTTGCTATGATATCGCGCCACATCGCCGACAATGATTTGCCGGCGTGGAACGGCTGCTGGATAATTACTCCCTGCGAGCCGGCCCATCGGAGGATTTCATCGGTGGTTTGAGGACCGCAATTCCGGGCCGTCAACAGATCCCTGAAGGTCAGCTTTCGCAGCAGTTCGCAGGATGGGGTCCATCTTCCCTTCGGCGGGGTTTCTCCGGTCAACTCAGCTGCCAATTCCTTCAAGACATTCTCGGCGCGAATGCTCAACCCGTCATGGGGAGCAGCCGGCACGGCGGCAACGCTCTTCAGCATCGACGCAACGTTTTCCGGTCCTGTTCTGGCGCCTTCCGCCGAAGGAGGGTTCGTCTGATGCATGGCGATCGCCGCTTGCGAGACGGCGCCGGTGTCGTCATGCGCCGCGTCGACCCCGGCTCTTTCCTGCCAGGAATGTCGTTCTGTTGCGTTCGCAGCCTTCAAGGTTGTGTCCTGGTAGTGAGGGAGATTGCCCGGCGGCGCTTGCCCCTGAAGGCGAACTCGCTCCATCCGCCGGCATCACCTCCCCGGTAATAATGCCGATATATATCGCTACACGATTCACATGAAAATACGGGATTTCTTCGACGAAAGTGACATTGACAGGCGCGCTGCGGTTGACAGACTTGGTGCCAAGGAAATTTCTGGCGGCCAGGGCTGCGAACGCGGTTGGGGACGCTGTGGACGCAGTCGGAAACTCTTAAGAGTGAGTTGCCGGTCGATCTGCCGATCGAACCGGTGCGCGTAGGCGTGTGCCGCAGAAAAACAAGGGCAGAAAAAAATAAGGGAGGATCATGCATTATGATGACAGGCAATATTTTTGAACAGGTCGTTGGCGCGGCAGTGTCGCGCCGCACCCTCTTGCGGGCCGCCGGCGCGGGCCTTGTTGGCGGCGGGCTGCTGCCGGGAAGCATGATCGGCCCGGCGCTCGCCGAAGATCGCCCGGCGATCGGCACCTATCCGGCCGGCTCGTCCGGCTCGTCGGTGTTCATCGGCATTTCCGTGCCGCGCACGGGCACCTACGCGCTGCAGGGCGAGGACGAACTCAAGGGCTATCAGCTCGCGATCGAACACATCAACAGCGGCCACGAGCTGATCAAGAAGATATCGCCGAAAACCACCAAGGGGGTGCTCGGCAAGGAATTGAAATACGGCGTCGCCGACTCCGGCGCCAAGCCGAATGAAGCCGTACAGGCCGAGCAGCGCTTCATCAGCGAGGACAAGGCCGTGCTGATGACCGGCTCGACATCGAGCGCGGTCGCGGTGGCGCTCAACAAGCTGGCGCAGCGCGAGAAGGTGCTCTACGTCGCCGGCATTTCCGGCTCCAACGACACCACCGGCAAGGACTGCGTGCGTTACGGTTTTCGGCAGTGCTTCTATGGCCAGACCGCCGCGGCCGCGATCGGGCCGATCGTTGTCAAGACGTTCGGCAAGGGCAAGAAGGCCGCCTATCTGACGCCGGACTATACCTACGGGCACACCGTCACGAAATCGATGCAGGACTATCTCGCGACCGCCGGCTGGACCACGGCGACCGATCAGGTCGCCCCGCTCGGTGCGCCAGACTATTCCTCGTATCTCCTCAATGTCGCCAATTCCGGCGCCGACGTGTTGCTCAACGTCAACTGGGGCCACGACGCGGTGTTGTCGACGCAGCAGGCCAAGCAGTTCGGCATTTTCGACAAGATGAAGCTCGTCGTGCCGTATCAGACGCCGTTCCTCGCCCGCGAGGCCGGTGGCGATCTGATGTCTGGCGTCTTTGCCGCAACCGACTTCTGGTGGACGCTCGAAGACAAGTATCCGCTCGCCAAGTTGTTCGTCGAGTCGTTCGAGAAGAAGTACGGCTACAAGCCGGAATGGGGCGCCAACAACGCCTATATGGAATTCGCGCTCTGGGCGGAAGCGGTGGAAAACGCCGGCACTTTCTATCCGCCTGATATCATCAAGTCATACGAAGCCGGCCGCAAGATTCAATCGACCGTCGGCGAGGTCTATTTCCGCAAGGAAGACCATCAGCTCGTGCGGCCGGTGATCATCGTCAAGGGCAAGGCGCCCAAGGAAATGAAGAACAAGGAGGACTACTACGACATCGTCGAGATCGTCCCCGGCGCGGGGCTGATGCAGAAACCGGACGCGTTTGGCTGCAATCTCGGCGACTACAGCTGAACTTACCCTGACCTTGGCGCCGTGGGCAGCTTCTCACTGTCCGCGGCGCATCTTTTTGCGCCGACGCGCCGCAAGCGGGCGCGTTTTGTCACCAGGTCCAGCGATTGCCTACGATGATCAATTGGCCGAATTTCATTTCGCAGGTGTTCAACGGGCTGGCGCTCGGCGCATTGCTTGCGCTGATCAGTTCCGGGCTGACCATTATCTACGGCACGCTCGGCGTGCTCAATCTCGCGCACGGCGCGATGTTCATGGTCGGCGGTTACGCCGGCTACGTGGCCTATGAATATACCGGGTCGTTCATCGTCGCGGTGATCGCCGGCTCGCTGTTTGTCATGATCCTGGGCGTCGCGATGGAGCGCGTCGTCATCCGCCACTTCTACCACCGTCCGCACGAGGACCAGCTTCTCGTCACCTTCGGGCTCGGCATCTGCTTCGTTGAGATCGTGCGCCTGTTGTTCTCCAGTCAGTCGAAGATGGTGCCGCCGCCGCCGTTGTTTCAGGGCATTACGTCGCTCGGCTTCATGTATTACCCGACCTATCGCCTGGCGGTCGTCGGCATTGTCGCGGCCGCGCTCGGCGCCCTGTTCGTCATCCTGTACCGCACGCGGCTGGGCATGATCGTGCGCGCCGGCATTGAAGATTCGGTGATGGTGGACTCGCTCGGCATCAACGTCCACCGCGTCTTCATGATCGTTTTCGGTATCGGCGCGATGGCGGCGGGCTTTGCCGGCATTGTCAACGCGCCGGTGGTCTCGCTCACCCCGGGGGTTGGAGACGACATCCTGGTTGAAACCTTCGTGGTGGTCGTGATCGGCGGGGTCGGCTCGTTCCCGGGCGCTGTTCTCGGCGGCCTGATCGCGGGAGAGATCATCAGCGTAACCTCGATGTTCAATCCAGGTTACGCCTATGTGATGCTGTTTGCGGTGATGACGCTGGTGCTCGTGGTGCGGCCGCACGGCCTGCTTGGCGTGCAGGGCCGGGAATGAACAGGGTCGCCTGATGCTCAAACAACGCCCATTCTTGATCGAGACACTGACGGCGATCGGCTTGATCGTGGCGCCGTTCGTGCTGCCTCATCTCGGATTTGCGCCCAACACCGTGAACCGGATCCTGGTCTGGGGTCTGTTCGGGATCGGCTTCGACATCCTGTTCGGATTCACCGGGCTGCTGTCGTTCGGCCAATCGGCCTTCTACGGCACCGGCGGTTTCGTCGCGGCCTATCTTCTCACCCAGGCGGGGTTTCCCTATGTCGTCCTGGCGCTGATCATCGGCATGATCGCCGCAGCCGCCGTCGGCTATCTGGTCGGGCTGATCGCGCTGCGGCGCACCGGCATTTATTTCGCCATGATCACGGTGGCGATCGCGGAAGTGTTCTTTTTTGTCGAGTTCAATCCGCTCGCGGACTGGACCGGCGGCGAGAACGGTCTGCCCGGCGTGCCGACGCCAAGCCTCAATCTCGGCTTCACGACGTTTCACTTCACCACCGGCTGGTCGCTCTATCAGTTTCTGGCGCTGTGCTATTTCGTCGGCATCGTGATCGCGCTGCGGATCGTGCGTTCGCCGGTCGGCGCGATCCTGAGCGCGATCCGGGACAATCCGCTGCGCGCGACGGCCGTCGGCCATAACATCCACAGCTACAAGCTCGCGGCGTTCGTGATCGCGGCCGCCTATGCCGGGTTCGCCGGCGGGCTGCTTGGCGTCCTGCAAGCCTTCATGCCGCCCGACGCATTCACCTTCGACACCTCGGGTCAGCTCGTGATGCAGACCGCGATCGGCGGCAGGGGCACGCTGTTCGGTCCGCTGGTCGGCGCGACGATCTGGCTCTTCCTCCAGGATTTCCTGCAGGCGGCGCTCGGGCTCGGCGCGGCGTGGAAGCTGGTGCTCGGCATCGTCTTTGTGCTGCTGGTCTGCTTCCTGCGGCGCGGCATTATCGGTGGCCTCGAGGATCTCTACGGCTGGATCTTTGGCAAGCGCGCGAAATATTCCGAACCGGCCGGGCCGGCGGTTGAGCCTGCCGTTCACGCCGTGGGCGAACGGAAAGTTGCGCGAGGGCCGGTCATCGAAGAGCCGGCCATGATGATACGACGGCGCGCAGGCGACAGCGGTTCCGGCCCGATCCTGCAGGCCAGCGGCCTGACCAAGCGCTACGGCGGCCTGCTCGCCAACAGCGATATCGATTTTACGGTCGATCGCGGCGAACTGCGTGGCATCATCGGACCCAACGGCGCCGGCAAGTCGACGTTCTTCAAGATGCTGACCTGCGAGATCCCGCCGACCTCCGGCAGGATCATGTTTGACGGGCGCGACATCACCGGCATGAACGTCTCCAGCGTCTGCCAGCTCGGCCTGACCAAGAGCTATCAGGTCAACCAGCTGTTCGCCGGCCTGACGGTGCGTGAAAACATTGTCATCGCAGCACTTGCCGAGCGACGGGGAAAATTCAAGCTGGATCTGTTCCGCAGCCTGGACAAAATTCCGGGATTGAATGAACTCGTGGAGCGTACCCTCGATCTGGTCGATCTCTCGTCGCGGCCGGATACGCCGGTGTCGCAGCTCGCCTATGGCGAAAAGCGGCGGCTTGAAATCGGATTGGCGCTTGCCACGTCACCGAACCTGCTGCTGCTCGACGAGCCGCTCGCCGGCATGAGTCCCCGCGAGCGCGTCGAAACCGTCAGGCTGCTCAAATCGATCAGCCGGGGCCGCACCATGATCATCATCGATCACGACATGGATGCGCTGTTCGAACTGGCCGAACGCGTCACCGTGTTGCAGGAAGGCCGGGTGCTGGTTGAAGGGACACCGGAAGAAATCAAGAACAATGTCACGGTGCAGGAAGCCTATCTCGGTGGTGTGGATGGAGTGCTCGCCGCATGAACCTGCTCGAGGCCAGCGGCCTGAACAGCTATTACGGAGATTCCCACATCCTGTTCGATGTCTCGCTGCACGTCGCGCGCAACGAGGTGGTGGGTCTGCTTGGCCGTAACGGCGCCGGCAAAAGCACGACCTTGAAGAGCCTGATGGGCGTATTGACGCCGCGCGCCGGCAACGTGATGTTCGATGGCGTCAATATTGCGGGGCGAAAAAGCCACGCCATTGCCCGGGCGGGCATGCAGCTCGTGCATGAAGAGCGCCGGATTTTCGGCAGCCTCAATGTCGAGGAGAACCTTGTTCTTGCCGGCCTGAGCGCGTCGGGGCGCTGGCCGCTCGACCGCATCTACGAGATGTTTCCGCGGCTCAAGGAGCGGCGTGGCAGCCGCGGCACCGATCTGTCCGGCGGCGAGCAGCAGATGCTGGCGATCGCCCGCGCGCTGGTGCGGGACCCCAAGATCATCTTGCTGGATGAGCCGTTCGAGGGGCTCGCGCCGGTCATCGTCCGCGATTTGATGGCTGCCTGCCGCAATCTCGCGGCCGCAGGCCAGACCATCGTGCTGGTGGAGCAAAATCTGGCGGCGATGCTGGCGCTGGCCCAGCGCGTCTACATCATCAACAACGGGCATATCGTTCACGAAGGCCCGGCGCGGGAAATCAAGGCGCAACCGGAGCTTCTGCAGCGTTACCTCGGGGTTTGACGAAGGCTTCTTCCGCCAGCCGATATTTCGCCACCGCTTCGACTCGCCGACGGCGGCTAATCCTTCAACGCCGCAATCATTCTTGTCGCGTGGTCTTCGAAGGGGCGCGTCCCCGTTTTCACGCCTTGGGGATCTCGAAAACCAGGCAGGTGGTGGTGGCGTGGGCGAGCAGGCGGCCCTGGGCGTCGGTGATGCGCGCTTCGGCGGTCGCGGCGCGGCGGCCGGCATTCAGGGTGCGGCCTTCGGTGCGCACCACGCCGGTGTCCTTGCTCATGCCCTTGATGAAACTGATCTTGAATTCGAGCGTGGTGTAGCCGGTGCCGGCCGGCAGCATGCTCTGAACGGCCAGTCCCATCGCCGAATCGAGCAGGATGGCGGCGTAGCCGCCATGCACCGAGCCGATCGGATTGTAATGCCGGAAACCGGGGATGCTGTGGATCACCACCACGCCGGGCTCGGCCATGCAATCGAACGGCTCGACGTTCTGCATGATCGGCGGCTCCGGTAATCGGCCTTCGAAAATGGCACGGACGAAATCGATCCCCGCCATGGAGGCCATGACTTCCGTCGGCGTCACGCCGAATTCGAGCTTGCGAGCGGGTTTGTCGTCCATGGCTGGTTCCTGGGCGCGGTGTGTAATGATGACCGTCATACAAAAGGATAACTCTGCAGGCAATACGGATTGCCGCGTCCCGGACGCGGTGCGGCGTTCTTCACGCTGCACCGCAGACCCGGGACCCATGGCCGCTGTGCCACCACGCATGAAGCATGGACCCCGGACCAGCAGCGCATCACGCCGCAAAGAGCGGCGCGCTGCGCAGCATCCGGGGAAGGCGCCCGCGCCTACGCGTTCTTATGCGCCCGCATCAAATCGGCGAACCGCTTGAACAGATAATGCGAGTCGCGCGGGCCGGGGGAAGCTTCCGGGTGATACTGCACCGAGAACACCGGCTTGCCCTCAAGCTGGATGCCGCAATTGGAGCCGTCGAACAGCGAGATGTGGGTCTGGGTCGCGCCCGCGGGCAGGGTCGCCTGATCCACCGCGAAGCCATGGTTCATCGAGGTGATTTCCACCTTGCCGGTGGTCTCGTCCTTGACCGGATGGTTGGCGCCGTGATGGCCCTGATGCATCTTCCGGGTCTTGGCGCCGACCGCCAGGCCCAGCATCTGATGGCCGAGGCAGATTCCGAATGTCGGCGTCCCCGACGAGATCACCTTTTGGATGACCGGCACCGCGTATTTGCCGGTTTCGGCGGGATCGCCGGGGCCGTTCGACAGGAACACGCCGTCCGGCTTCATCGCCAGGATATCCTCAGCCGAGGTGGTCGCCGGCACCACCGTGATGTTGCAGCCGACGCCGGCGAGCAGCCGCAGGATGTTGCGCTTGATGCCGTAATCGACCGCGACGACATTGAACTCGGGCTCGGTCTGCCGCCCGAAGCCTTTTTCCCACGCCCACGGCGTTTCGTCCCAGGTGAAGCGCTGGCCTGACGTGACCATCGGCACCAGGTCCATGCCTTCGAGGCCGGGCCATTCGCGCGCTTCCTCCTTCAGGCCGTGCAGATCGAACTGGCCGTCTTGGGCGTGCGCGATCACCGCATTCGGCATGCCCTTGGTGCGGATCAGCGCCGTCAGCGCCCTTGTATCGATGCCGGAAAGGCCGATGATGCCGCGCGCCTTCAGCCATTGGTCGAGATGTCGGGTGGCGCGGTAGTTCGACGGGTCGGTGATGCCGGCGCGCAGGATCACGCCGCGCGCCCCCGGCGTTGCCGCCATGTTCACCGTCTCGATGTCTTCGTCGTTGGTGCCGACATTGCCGATATGCGGAAAGGTGAAGGTGATGAGCTGCCCGGCGTAGGAGGGATCGGTGAGAATCTCCTCATAACCGGTCATCGCGGTATTGAAGCAGACTTCGCCGACCGCGTGGCCCTCGGCGCCGAGGCCGAAGCCTTCCAGCACGGTACCGTCGGCAAGCACCAGGAGCGCGGTCGGTTTGTGGTCCGGCCAGGCTGAAGCGTTTTCGATTATTGTCATGAGCCCATTACATAGACGTCGCACGCGCGGGCGTCAAAGCCGGAAGCCGCGGAATCACATGCAAAATCCGCATATTTGATGCCGGTCTCGGGCTGCTCGAGCGTTAACGGCGAAGCCGTTACGCAGGCATGAGGGCGGGATTGCCCGTGGAACTCGGTTGTCTGATGGCCACGAACGGCCTAGATCAGGAGTTTCCGAAAGAGGACAGGACGATGCTGCGCGACGATATCAACAATGCGGTCAAGGACGCGATGCGGGCCAAGGACGAGCGCAAGCTCTCCACGCTGCGCATGGTCAATTCGACCATCAAGAACGCTGACATCGATGCGCGCGGGCAGGGCAAGCCGCCGCTCGGCGACGGCGACCTGCTCGGCGTCTTGCAGAAGATGATCAAGCAGCGCCAGGAATCCGTCGAGCTCTACGACAAGGGCGGCCGCGCCGAGCTTGCCGATCAGGAGCGCGAGGAAATCGCGATCATCTCGGCCTATTTGCCGAAGCAGATGTCGGAAGCCGACGTCAAGGCGGCGATATCGGCTGTGATCGCCGAGACCGGCGCCGCCGGGATGAAAGACATGGGCAAGGTGATCGCAGCGCTGAAGGCCAAATACGCCGGCCAGATGGATTTCGGCAAGGCGAGCGGCCTGGTGAAATCGGCGCTGACAGGGTGAGTTTTCCCTTCACCTCTTCGCGCCTGCGGGGAGAGGTCGGATCGCCCCCGGCGATGCGAAGCATCGTCCGGTGCGATCCGGGTGAGGGGGCGCCGAGTTCGTGCATATTGAAAGAGCCCCTCACCCGCTCACTTTGTTCGCGACCTCTCCCCGTGAAGAACGGGGAAAGGTGAAAAAGAGAACCGCTTCTCATGCTCACCGAAACCGACGACTACGACGCCCTCATCCGCGACTTCCGCTGGGACATCCCGGCGCGCTTCAATCTGGCGACCGCCTGCTGCGACCGTCACGCCGATGGCACCGGCCGGCTGGCGCTGATCTATGTCGACGAGGATGGCGGCACGTCGCGCACCTCGTTCGACGACATCGGCGAAATGTCGCGCCGCTTCGCCAATGTGCTGAAAGCCGATGGCCTCGTGCGCGGCGACCGCGTCGCGGTGTTTCTGTCGCAATCGCTGGAACTGCCGATCGCGCATCTGGCGGCATTTCGTTCCGGCATGGTGTCGGTTCCGTTGTTTGCGCTGTTCGGCGAGGATGCGCTGGAATTCCGGCTGTCGAATTCCGGCGCCAAAGCGATCGTCACCGATGAGACCGGACGGGACAAGCTCGCGAAAATTCGCGACCGGCTTCCGGATCTCGAACATATCTATGTCATCGGCGACGGCGCGCCGGCCGGCGCCAAGCCGTTCTGGCGCTCGCTCAAATCGGCGTCGGCTGAATTTGCGACCGTCGATACGGCGGCCGACGATCCCGCGATGATCATCTTCACGTCAGGCACCACGGGCAATCCGAAGGGCGCGCTGCATGCGCATCGCTTCGTGCTCGGCCATCTGCCGAATATCGAGATGTGCCACGATTTCCTGCCCAAGCCCGGCGATCTGATGTGGACGCCGGCCGACTGGGCCTGGATCGGCGGCCTCATCAATTCGCTGTTCGCGCCCTGGTATCACGCGGTGCCGGTGGTCGGGCATCGCGCCCGCAAATTCGAACCGCAGGCGGCGATGCAGATGATGGCGGATCTCGGTATCCGCAACGTGTTTCTGCCGCCGACGGCGCTCAAGCTGATGCGGCTCGCCGGCGTCCAGCATCCCGGCGTCAGGCTGCGCAGTATCTTCACCGGCGGCGAATCCCTCGGCGGCGAATTGCTCGACTGGGTGCGTGCGACCTTCGGCATCGACGCCCATGAAGTGTTCGGCCAGACCGAGTGCAATCTGGTGGTCGGCAGCAACTCGAAACTGTTTCCGATCCGGCCGGGCTCGATGGGCAAGGCCACTCCCGGTTTCGACGTGCGCGTGGTCAACGAGCAGGGTGAGGAATTGCCGCGGGGCAGCCGCGGCATCATCGGCGTGCGCCAGCCGAATCCGATCACCATGCTCGAATACTGGCGCAATCCGGAGGCGACGGCGAAAAAATATGCCGGCGGATTCCTGCTGACCGGCGATCTCGGCGTCCAGGATGAAGACGGCTATTTCTGGTATGTCAGCCGCGAGGATGACGTCATTACCACCGCCGGCTATCGCGTCGGGCCGTCGGAGATCGAGCACACGCTGATGAAGCATCCGGCGGTGGCGATGTCGGCGGTGGTCGGCATTCCCGATCCGGTCCGCACCGAATCGATCAAGGCATGGATCGTGCTGCGGCCGGGCTTTGCGCCCGGCGATGCGCTGGCGCGCGAGATCCAGGACTTTGTGAAAGTGCAACTCGCCGCCCACGAATATCCGCGGCTGGTGCAGTTCACCGATACACTGCCGATGACGGCGACAGGCAAGGTGCTGCGGCGCGAGTTGCGGGCGCTGGGGTAGGGCGGGCTCTTGCTTACCTCGCCCCGCTTGCGGGGAGAGGTCGGATTTTTCGCGTAGCGATAAATCCGGGTGAGGGGGATTCTCCGCATGCTTTGTCGTCAGAATTTGTGGAAGCGGCCCCTCACCCCAACCCTCTCCCCGCGAAGGGCGGGGCGAGGGAGCGCGCCGCGTTCGCCGCATCTACGGCGTCTTGATCCCCAGCTTCCGGAGTGCTTCCAGCATCCGCTGCGGCGGCGCCATCTTGATCGAAGGCGCGTTGCCGGTCTCCAGCACGCTCTTGAGGCTGGACAGGATCGCGGGCCAGCCCTGCCGTCCGCCGGAGAGGATGTCGTCGCTGAGCGGCCGGTCCTGTGACTGGATCAGCGTCAGCTTCACCGCATCGCCCGCCGGCTCGATCTCGTAGGTCACCAGCGTCGAGCCGAGCTTCTCCACCAGATCGGGCCAGTTGACGTTGAAGGTGATCGTGAGCCTGTTCGGCGGATCGCATTCGATCACTTCGCCGCTGATATGCAGCGAACCGTCCGGCGTGCGCACGATATAGGCGCCGCCGATCCGCAGATCGACCTCGACGGCATTGCCGAAGAAATACTTCCGGCTGAATTCCGCCGATGTCAGCGCCTGCCAGACTTTCTCCGGCGTCGAGGCGATGTAGATCGTGTAGACGATGGCCGGCTTGAAATTGTCGATGTTCATGAGCGGTAGGCCTGTTCAAGTTCCTCGATGAACAGCGCCTCCCACAGCTTGTCGGGCGCGGTCTCGATGTAGGTGACGTAGACGAATTCGGGCTTACTCATCACGCTGCTCCAGTTGTCGTTTCAGTTCGCTGAGCGCGGTGAGCTTGCCGCGCTCGAATTTCCTGATCCACCGCTCGCCGATCTGATGGATCGGCACCGGGTTGAGATAATGCAGCTTCTCGCGGCCATGCCTGAACGCGGTGACGAGGTTGGCGGCCTCGAGAATCGCAAGGTGCTTGGTCACGGCCTGCCGCGTCATGGCGAGGCCGTCGCAGAGATCGTTCAGGGTCTGTCCGTTCCTGACGTGAAGCCTGTCCAGCAGCGACCGCCGCGAAGCATCGGCCAGCGCTTTGAAGACCTCATCCATGGCAAGATCCATGGTCAGGATAATAGGCAACCAAATGGTTGCGTGTCAAGACGGTGCTTTTGACCGCTGTTTCCCCGCGCGCTTCGTGCATAATGCGGACGTCGTTTCGCGCGCGAGCCCATTCATGTCGCTTCAGCTCTATCTCGCCTTTGTCGCCGCCTGCCTCGCGCTGGCGCTGCTGCCGGGGCCGATCGTCACGCTGCTGATCGCCAACGGCTTGCGCCACGGCACCCGCGCGGCGCTGATCAATATCGCCGGCGCGCAGCTGGGTCTCGCCATCGTGATCGGCATCGTCGCGATCGGGCTGACCACCCTGATGGCAACGCTCGGCTACTGGTTCGATTGGGTGCGGTTCGCCGGCGCGGCCTATCTGGTCTGGCTCGGCCTCAAGCTGATCCGCAACCCGGTCGAAGGCGTCGGGTCCGACGCGCCGCCGCCTCCGCCGCGCGGCGGGTTTTTCCTGCAGGGCCTCTTGGTGCTGCTCTCCAACCCCAAGGTGATGGTGTTCTTCGGCGCGTTCATTCCGCAATTCATGGACATGAGCCGGGATCATGTTTCGCAGGTGACGCTGCTCGGTGTCACCTTCATGGTGATCGCCGGAATCACCGATGCCATGTACGCGCTGTTGGCCGGCCGGGCGCGGTCGTTCTTCTCGGCGCGGCGGACGCGGCTGGTGTCGCGGGTCTCCGGCGGCTTCATGATCGGCGGCGGCATCTGGCTGGCGCTGACGCGGGCGCGCTAAAACAGACCCTGCGCGCGCAAAATGATCTCGATCTCGCCGAGAATCCGCGCCAGCCTTTCGGCCCACTCGCTCTGGCCGGCCGGGTCGGCGATCAGGTCCTGGCGGATTTCGATGCCTGAATTCATCAGCCCGCGCGCCTCGCCGTGAACCGGAATGGTGTAGTCGGTCTCGTCGCTCACCGCGTAGGGCTCATTGTCGCCGACCACCAGCTCGGCCTCGCCGCGCAGCAGTTTCAACAACAGCGGCGGCAGCCTGGTGTCGCGGTGATAGAGCGTGCCGACATGCCAGGGCCGGGCGATCCCGGCATAAACAGGCGTGAAACTATGCAGCGACACCAGCACCGTCGGCCGCTGCTCGCGCAGGCGCCGATCGATCACCTCGTCGATGCGGCGGTGATAGGGATCGAAGATCGCCTGCCGCCGCGCCAGGGTAGCATCGCGCGCCAGACCTTCATTGCCCCTGATCGTGGTCGCCTCGCTGATGCGCGGGATCGAACTCGGCGCGGCCGGCGGCCGGTTGCAGTCGATCACCAGCCGCGAGTAGCGCTGCGCGATCAGATGCGCATCGAGATGCCTGGAGAGCGCGTCGGCGACGCCGGCGATGCCGATATCCCAGGCGATATGCCGGGTCAGTTCGTCTTCCGGCAGCCCGAGATCGCCGAGCACGCGCGGGATCAGCCGGCCATAATGATCGCAGGTCAGAAGGAACGGCGACTGCCCGGCCGCATTATCTTCGTGAATCGGCGGAACATCCCCCTTGCCGAGGAGTAATGATGTGTCGCCGGCGCTTTCCAAAGCCATTTTCTTCTACTCGTTGCCTATCGAAGCAGCATACCGATTCAGGAAATAGCAGGTATCGGTATAGATTGGATTGCATAAAGTCACGATGATTACCTCGACGATGCCGCTCCTGACGATTTACCACAAGACCGAATATCGCTACACGCACCCGGTGGCGTTCGGCGAACATCGCATCATGCTGCGCCCGCGCGACGGCCACGATCTGCGGGTGCTCTCCGGCAGCCTCGAGATCGTGCCGGAGCCGATGTCGTTGCGCTGGATCCACGACGTGTTCGGCAACAGCGTCGCGATCGCGACCTTCGACGAGCGCGCCGAAACATTGTCGATCGTCAGCACGGCGACGGTCGAGCACAACCCGGCCGAGGAATTCGCGCTGACGGCGGACGATCCGGCCTATTTCTATCCATTTCTTTATAACGACGAGGAGTTTCCCGACCTCGTTCAGTTCATCACCCCGCAATATGGCGACCCCAATGGCGAGCTGTCGGCCTGGGCGCGGAATTATCTCGATGCCGAGGGGCCGACGCCGACCTTCCATATTCTGAGCAACATGACCCACGGCATCCGCAACACCTTCACCTATCGCAAGCGGCATGAGCACGGCACCCAGCATCCGCTCGACACGCTGCAGACGAGGTCCGGAACCTGCCGCGACTACGCGCTGTTCATGATCGAGGCGCTGCGGCGGCTCGGCATCGCCGCGCGCTTCGTGTCGGGATACCTGTTCATCCCCGGCGACCGCGCGCACCGCTATGCCGGCGGCGGCTCGACCCATGCCTGGGTCCAGGTCTACCTGCCGAGCGCCGGCTGGATCGAGTTCGATCCCACCAACGGCATCGTCGGCACCCGCGACCTGGTGCGGGTCGCGGTGGCGCGCGATCCGCGCCAGGCCATCCCGCTGCACGGCACTTATCTCGGCTCGGCCGATGCGTTCGTCGGCATGGATGTCAGCATCAACGTGGTCTCGGTAGACGAGGGGGCACAGGCGTAACATGGAAATCAGGGTCGGTTTCGAGATCGCCTATACGGCCGTGCAGCCGACGCCGATGGTGATCATGCTCAGCATTCACCCCTCGCGCTATTCGGACATCGTCGGCACCGAAACCATCGTCGCCGAGCCGAACGCGCCGATCGGCTTTTACCGCGACAGTTTCGGCAATGTCTGCGGCCGGCTGGTGGCGCCCGCCGGCGGCGTGACGCTGCGCGGCAGCGCGCTGGTGCGCGATTCCGGCTTGCCCGATGTCGTGGTGCCAACGGCGCAGCAGCTTCCGATCGAGCAGTTGCCCGACGAATTGCTGGTCTATCTGATGGCGAGCCGCTATTGCGAGACCGACAAATTGACCGACATCGCATGGTCGCTGTTCGGCCAGACGCAGCCGGGCTGGGCGCGGGTGGCCGCGATCTGCAGCTTCGTGCACAACCACGTCACCTTCGGCTACCAGCACGCCCATCACATGAAGTCCGCCCAGGACGTCTACGAGCAGGGCACCGGCGTCTGTCGCGATTTCGCGCATCTGGCGCTGACCTTCTGCCGCTGCATGGGGATCCCGGCGCGCTATTGCACCGGCTATATGGGCGACATCGGGATTCCGCCGGATCCGGCGCCGATGGATTTCTCCGGCTGGTTCGAGGCCTATCTGTCCGGCCAGTGGTACACCTTCGACGCGCGTCACAATCACCCGCGGATCGGCCGCATCCTGATGGGCACCGGCCGCGACGCCGCCGACGTGGCGCTGACCACGAGTTTCGGCCGGATGGACCTTGTCAAATTCCTCGTCATCAGCGAGGAGGTCGTGGCGACGTAGAAGGCGGCGCTTGCATTCGCCATTGCGAGGAGCGCAAGCGACCAGGCAATCCACTCCTGCTTTCGTGTTGCGGCATGGATTGCTTCGCTTCGCTCGCAATGACAGTTTAAGATCACGCATGACCTCCGATCGTCTCTTCGTCTACGGCACGCTGATGCGCGGCTTCGACCATCCGATGGCGAAGCTGTTAGCAGCAGGCTGCGGATTTCATCGGCGAGGCGCGGTGCCGGGGCCGGCTTTATCTGGTGAAGCATTATCCCGGGCTGGTGCTGTCTGATGAGGCCGATGACGTCGTGTTCGGCGAAGTCTACCGGCTGCGCCAGCCAAAAGAATTGCTGCGCGAATTCGACATGTACGAGGCCTGCGGCGAGGGGTTTGCCGAGCCGACCGAATATGTCAGGCAGATGCTGCCGGTGACATCAGGCGATGGCGCGGTCAGCGAGGCCTGGAGCTACCTCTACAACTGGCCGGTCGCCCACCTGCCGCGGATCGCCTCGGGGCGGTTCCTGGAGATGTAGCGCGCTCTCGAGCTTTCTCGATGTCATGGCCGGGACAAGCCCGGGCATGACGAAGGCAAAGTTTCCGCCGCCCCCTGTGAATAGCCGGGAGAAGGCCGACAATCTTCGTATTTTGGGCGGGGCACCCTATATCCCTAGTCGGTTGGCCAAGACTTGTTAAAGACTCAAGCTCCCAACTCAACGAAAATCCGAAGCATGCGCTTTACGCCCCAATTCCTCGACGAACTGCGCGCCCGGCTTCCGGTTTCGGAAGTCGTCGGCCGGCGCGTGAAGTTGAAGAAGTCGGGGCGCGAGTGGAAAGGGCTGTCGCCGTTCCAGCAGGAGAAAACACCCTCGTTCTTCGTCAACGATCAGAAGCAGGCGTGGTTCGATTTCTCGTCCGGCAAGAACGGCAATATTTTCGACTTTCTGGTTCAGACCGAAGGAGTTTCCTTTCCTGAAGCCGTCGAGCGTCTCGCCGCGATGGCAGGCTTGCCGCTGCCGGCGGCCACACCCGATGCGGCGCGGCACGAGCAGCGCCGCAAGACGCTGTACGATGTGATGGAACTGGCCGCGAAATTCTTCGCCGACACGCTGGCCTCGCGCCACGGCGCCAAAGCGCGCGGCTATCTCGCCGACCGCGCGATCTCGCCGGCGGTGCAATTGCAGTTCCGCATCGGCTACGCGCCCGGCGATGCGCAGACCCGCTTCGCCTTGAAGGAGCATCTCGGCGCGCAGGGCATTCCGGTCGAGGACATGGTCGAAGCCGGGCTCCTGATTGCCGGCGACGACATTCCGGTGCCCTATGATCGCTTTCGCGACCGGGTGATGTTTCCGATCGCCGACGGGCGCGGGCGGGTGATCGCGTTCGGCGGCCGCGCGCTGGAAAAGGACGTGCCGGCGAAATACCTGAACTCGCCGGAAACCCCGCTGTTTCACAAGGGCGACAATCTCTACAACCTCGCGGCCGCGCGGCTCGCCGCCCATAACGGCGGCACGGTGGTGGTGGTGGAAGGCTATGTCGACGTCATCGCCATGGTCGGCGCCGGTTTTCCGGCCAGCGTCGCGCCGCTCGGCACGGCGCTGACCGAAAACCAGCTCGCGCTATTATGGAAGATGGCGGACGAGCCGATCCTTTGCTTCGACGGCGACAAGGCCGGCCAGAAGGCGGCGTGGCGCGCCGCTGACCTCGCGCTGCCGCATCTGCTGCCCGGCAAGAGCCTTCGGTTTGCGCTGCTGCCGGAAGGCCAGGACCCCGACGATCTGGCGCGCTCCGGCGGACGCGGCGCCATCGAGGAAGTCATCGCCGCCGCGCGCGGGCTCGCCGACGTGATCTGGTCGCGCGAAGTCGAAGGCGGCGCGTTCGGGACGCCGGAGCGCCGCGCCGCGCTGGAGGCGCGGGTCCAGGAACTGACCAACGGCATTCGCGACGAAAAAGTGCGGCGCTATTATCGCCAGGATCTGGAGCAGCGATTGCAGCGTGCGTTCGCGCCGGAAGGCGGCCGCGGCTATGGCCGCGGCAATTATCGCGGCGGCCCAGGCAATTTCGGCGGCGAATCAGGCCGGCGCTTTGCCCCCCGCGGCGCCTTCACGCCGGGTGCGGCGGGGCGATTCGAGCCAAGATCCGGCTCTTTTGGCGGCCGCGGGCAGGGGCCGGGCGGCAGCCCGACCATCAACCGCCAGCCCTACCAGGCGGCGAGCCCGCAGCTGGCGACGAGCCCGATCATGCGCGGCCAGCGCAGCGCGATCTCCCGCCGGGAGGCGCTGATCTTGCAATCCCTGATCAATCATCCCTGGCTGCTGCACGACCGTCTGGAGGAAGTGGCAGCGCTGGAATTGGCCCACCCGGAGGCGCATAAATTGCGCGCCGGCATCATCGCCGCCTTCGCCAACGACCATCACCACAATTCGGAACCTTCCGAACAGAGCGAGAAGATGCGCGCCGACCTCGCGGCGGCCGGATTTTCGCAAGTTCTTCAAAGGGTTGATCTGGCGATCACGACCTCGGCGGTGTGGGGGGCGGGGCCGGGCGCGGCGCCCGAGGACGTTCTTTCCACCTGGCACCAGCTCGTCTCCTTGCATCGCCAATGGCACTCCTTACTTAGGGAATTGAAGGATGCCGAGCTGGCCTTGGGCGACGAGGGCAGCGAGGCAAACTTGGCGTGGCTGCGGGACGTCAAGGCGCGGCTGGCGGAAGTGGACGGCACCGAGGCCCTGATTGAGGGTTTCGGCGAGTCCTCGGGCCGGTTCCAGCGCAGCGTCTAGTGCCGCCCAGCTTGAAAAATGCTGCGGACGGCCGGGCTTGGGGCCGCGAAATGACTCGCCAAACCCATGGTTTGGCTGCAAAAACAGGGTTAATCGAAGCTTAGTAGCCTGCGGGCTAAGAGTTCGAAACCGGGGAAATCAATTCGAGGGTGGCGACACGTCTGCGCCGCCCTTTCCGCGTCATGAACGACGTCAGGGATTCAAAAGCGCGGGCGCGGCGACGCATCCCGCACGAGCGCGTTTTAGGAGCATTGAATGGCCACCACCAAGGCAAAGACGCTGCAGGTCAAGGACAAGGAAAAAGACGACAAGGCAGCGGATGCGCCTGAGAAGGATTCCCCGGACGCGCCGTCGCCGTTGCTCGACCTGTCCGATGCCGCCGTCAAGAAGATGATCAAGCAGGCCAAGAAGCGCGGCTTCGTGACCTTCGATCAGCTCAACGAAGTCTTGCCGTCCGACACCACCTCGCCCGAGCAGATCGAGGACATCATGTCGATGCTCTCCGACATGGGCATCAACGTCTCCGAAGCCGAGGACTCCGACAGCGAGGAAGAAACCAAGGAAGAGGCCGAGGACGAGACCGACAACGAGCTGGTCGAGGTCACGCAGAAGGCCGTCACCGAAGTCAAGAAGTCCGAGCCCGGCGAGCGCACCGACGATCCCGTCCGCATGTATCTGCGCGAGATGGGCACCGTCGAATTGTTGTCGCGCGAAGGCGAAATCGCCATTGCCAAGCGCATCGAGGCCGGCCGCGAGGCGATGATCGCGGGGCTCTGCGAAAGCCCGCTGACGTTCCAGGCCATCATCATCTGGCGCGACGAACTCAACGAGGGAAAGATCTTCCTCCGCGACATCATCGATCTCGAAGCGACCTATGCCGGCCCCGACGCCAAGAACAACATGAACCCGGCGATGCTGGCCGCCCCGCTCGGCCCCGACGGCCAGCCGCTGGTGTCCGCCAACGGCAATGGTGAGGCCAATGGCAATGGGGGAGTGGCGATGCCGGCGCAGGCCGCGCCCGCCCATATCGCCCCGCCGGCCGCACCGCCGGCGCCGACCCCGTTCCGTGCCGCTCCTGCCGCCGCCGCCGAGGGCGAAAGCACCTCGGAAGGTGCCGCCGACGGCGACATGGATGACGACGAGTTCGAAAACCAGATGTCGCTCGCCGCGATCGAGGCCGAGCTGAAGCCGAAGGTGGTCGAGACCTTCGACAAGATCGCCGACAACTACAAGAAGCTGCGGCGCCTGCAGGAACAGGACATTTCCAACCAGCTCCAGAACGAGACGCTGTCGCCGGCGCAGGAGCGCAAATACAAGAAGCTGAAGGACGAGATCATCGTCGAGGTGAAGTCGCTGCGGCTGAACCAGGCCCGTATCGATTCGCTGGTCGAGCAGCTCTACGACATCAACAAGAAACTGGTGTCGTTCGAGGGCCGCCTGTTGCGTCTCGGCGACAGCCACGGCGTCGCGCGCGAGGACTTTTTGCGGAACTATCAGGGTTCCGAACTCGATCCGCGCTGGCTCAACCGGGTCTCGAAACTTTCCGCAAAAGGCTGGAAGAATTTCGTCCATCACGAAAAGGACCGCATCAAGGAACTGCGCCACGAGATCCAGTCGCTGGCCGCCCTGACCGGACTTGAGATCGGCGAATTCCGCAAGATCGTGCACGGCGTGCAGAAGGGCGAGCGCGAGGCGCGCCAGGCCAAGAAGGAAATGGTCGAGGCCAACCTGCGGCTCGTGATCTCGATCGCCAAGAAATACACCAACCGCGGCCTGCAATTCCTCGACCTGATCCAGGAAGGCAATATCGGCCTGATGAAGGCGGTCGACAAATTCGAATACCGCCGCGGCTACAAGTTCTCGACCTATGCGACCTGGTGGATCCGGCAGGCGATCACGCGAAGCATTGCTGATCAGGCCCGCACCATCCGCATTCCCGTGCACATGATCGAGACCATCAACAAGATCGTGCGCACCTCGCGCCAGATGCTCAACGAGATCGGCCGCGAGCCCACGCCCGAAGAGCTCGCCGAAAAGCTCGGCATGCCCTTGGAGAAGGTGCGCAAGGTTCTCAAGATCGCCAAGGAGCCGCTGTCGCTGGAGACCCCGGTCGGCGACGAGGAAGACTCCCATCTCGGCGATTTCATCGAGGACAAGAACGCGATCCTGCCGATCGATGCCGCGATCCAGAGCAATCTGCGCGAGACCACCACGCGCGTGCTGGCGTCGCTCACGCCGCGCGAAGAACGCGTGCTGCGCATGCGCTTCGGCATCGGCATGAACACCGACCACACCCTGGAAGAAGTCGGCCAGCAGTTCTCGGTGACCAGAGAGCGCATCCGCCAGATCGAAGCCAAGGCGCTGCGCAAGCTGAAGCATCCGTCGAGGTCACGGAAGCTGCGGTCGTTCCTGGATAACTAATCCCGTGTCCCGGGCGCAGCGCAGCACGAAGTGGTGCGCCGCAGAACCGGGACCCAGTCTCTCTTTCTTCGTCATGGCCGGCAAAAGCGCGAAGCGCGTCGTCGCGCTGGATGTCCCGGCCATCTGCGTCTTTGGGCGCCCGCGTGCTAAGGAAGGTTTGGAAACCACTTCCGCTATCGCGCAAAGCAGAGCCGCGACCGTCAAGGCGACGGCAGCGCGCTCCCTCTCCCGCTTGCGGGGGAGGGTTGGGGTGGGGGTGTCTCGGACAGGACCTCGACAATGATTAAAGTCACAAAACTCAAATGCCTCGGCGGACACCGCCTGCACGGCACGTTCAGCGACGGGACATCGGGCGGGTACGATTTTTCCGTGCTCGTTGCCGCGACCGGCCCGATAGGCGAGCCGTTGCGCGATCCCGCATATTTCGCACGCGTGTTCCTTGAGGATGGCGCGCCGACCTGGCCGAATGAATTTGATATGTGTCCAGATTGGTTGCGTGGAGAGATCGAGGCATCCGGCGCGCTTCGGCCGGATGCAGCGGCCTAAGAGCACGACAAAAGCAGATCGTCATCCCCGGACTTGATCCGGGGAGCCGCGCAAAAGTGCGGCGTATCGAAGGTCGACGGCCCCTCGGTTGCCGAACCTACAAAGCGAAAAAAAGGTACCTTTGCCGACCACGTAATGGTCACGTTTTCCTAAGGGCGAATCAGATGGCTACAAATTCTGCAATTGAATGGACTGAAGCCACCTGGAATCCGGTAGGAGGGTGCACGATAATTTCGCCTGGATGTACCAATTGCTATGCGATGCGCTTGGCAAGCCGCTTGGAAAAGATGGGCCAGACTAAGTATGCCGGCACAACCCGGGTTAGTGGAGGTCGAGCAAAGTGGAATGGAAAAATTGTGCTCGATCGAAAAGCGCTTCAGTTACCGAAGACTTGGAAAATGGGGAAGACAATTTTTGTGAACTCTATGTCAGACCTTTTTCATGACGATGTACCCTTGGAGTTTATCCGTGAGGTGTTCGGTACGATGGCCTCTACTCCTCAGCACACCTTTCAGGTGCTTACAAAAAGAGCCGAAAGAGTTGAATCTCTCTCGCCTGAACTGCACTGGCCCAGCAACGTATGGCTTGGCGTAAGTGTCGAAAATGAGGACTTCGAGTGGCGCATTAATTGCCTTCGTCGCATAAATGCGGCGGTTAGGTTTTTGAGTTTAGAGCCGCTTCTGGGTCCGCTCGATAATTTGAATTTAACAAATATCGATTGGGCTATCGCTGGAGGCGAGAGTGGTCCGGGCGCACGGCCGATGAACGCTGAGTGGGTCAGATCAATTAGAGATCAGTGTAACGCTGCGAATGTTGCTTTCCATTTCAAGCAGTGGGGTGGCGTGAATAAGAAGAAAGCTGGTAGAGTTTTAGACGGCAGAACTTGGGATGAATTTCCAGTTCGCAAGCCGACTTCCGAGCATCATTTTGCCCTCTAATAGAAATTCGTAATCGGACTTTGAGTCCCACGTGCGGCGTGGCACTATGCTTGCTTCGCGGAAGCACCGAAGGTCGCCTGTTATGAAGTTTCTCGGAATGAATTGCCTGCCAGTCGTTCTTTGTGCGTTCGCCTCCGCATCGCTTTTCGCCACCCCATCCTTCGCCGCCCGCTGTGGCGGCGATTTCAACTCCTTCGTGGCCAGCATGTCGGCGGAGGCGCAGGCCGCCGGCATTTCGCAGGGCGTGATCGGCTCCGCGCTCGGCGGGGTGACGGAGGACATGGCGGTTCTGAATTTCGACCGCCGCCAGCGCTACACCTTCAACAAGTCGTTCGAGCAATATGTCTCGACCCGCGTCGGCTCGGGCCGCATCAATGGCGGCCGGGCGATGCTGCAGCGGCACGCGGCGCTGCTTGTCGAGCATCGAGGCCAAATTCGGCGTGCCGCGGCAGATACTGGTGGCGATCTGGGGGCTGGAGACCGATTTCGGCAAGGGCGACATGGGGAAATTGCCCGTCATCCGCACGCTCGCGACGCTGGCGCATGATTGCCGCCGCACCGATCTGTTTCAGGGCGAGCTGCTGGCGGCGCTGAAGATCCTGCAGCGCGGCGATCTGCCGTTGCGCGACCTGATCGGCGCCTATGCCGGCGAGATCGGCCAGACGCAATTCCTGCCGTCGTCCTACATCAAATACGGCGTCGATTTCGACGGCGACGGCCGCGTCGATCTCCGCCACAGCGTGCCCGACGTGCTGGCGTCGACCGCCAATCTCTTGCACACCAACGGCTTCCGGATGGGCGCGCCCTACGGCGAAGGAAGTGCGAATTTCGAAGCGATGCGCGAGTGGAATCACGCGGTGATCTACCGCAAGACGATTGCGTATTTCGCGGATCAGCTGGTGGGAAGGTGAGGGCCGCTTCAGCGTCGTCCGGAAACGTATCAAAATAACCACCGTCATTCCGGGATGCGCGTAGCGCAGGCCCGGAATCCATACTCCCTGCAGGGGTTATGGATTCCGGGCTCGCTCGCTTCGCTCGCGCCCCGGAATGACGAAGGTAGAGGGCCCGGACGAAAATGCAAAAAAAGTGATTTGCCTGTCCAGTCCCGCTTTCAAAAATATTTCCGTTCCCTTTTGACCCAAATCACCTGCATATCCCTCGCCGTCCCGCCCTGCACAGAGGGGCGTTTCGCGATCGTCACGGACGTTGGGCGCGGGATGCGGTGGACGCGATGGCAACGCAGCGCAAGAGATTTTGCGCGGACGAACGGTGCTGACGCGGACGGCGAAGTCGTGTGGTCCTGACGCCCCGACGCTGGCGTCAAGTCGGTGAAAGGCGATGTCAGCCCTGACGGGCGCGACCGCCGATTTCACGGCGAGGGTGGCAAAAAAGCCCGGTCACCCGGGAGAGCGCGAAGGAAACCGTTAAAACCATTGCGCGGGGAATGCCGGGCGAACCGGCGCCACCTGCGGTGACTAACTCGCGTGTTTTTTTCACCACGCGAGGCTGCGGGCGCGTCGAGCGCCCGGCATTCCCTGCGCCCTTGATCTTCGGAAGGCGGACTTTAAGCAAAACTCGGGCGCATCGCGCGGCGAGATCGCGGAGTTGTATCTTACCGTCATTGCGAGCGCAGCGAAGCAATCCATGAGGCAACAAGAAACCAAGAGTGGATTGCTTCGCTGCGCTCGCAATGACGAACTCAGGCACTTCCCCCTACTTCGCCTTCGACATCTTCTCGATCCGGCGCGCCATCACGCTCCAATAGGTCGCGGGACGGAACCGTTGCAGCAGGTCCATGAAGCGGGCGTCGTTGCCGATCAGGATGCGCGGCTGGTTTTTCTCGATGCCCTTGATGATGCGCAGCGCGGCGTCCTTCGGCGTGGTTTTGGCCACCGCCTCGAACCGCTCGATCGATTCCGCGCGGCGGGCATTGTCGGTCATGCCGCTGCCGGTGCGGGAATTGCGGGCGATGTTGGTGGCGACGCCACCGGGATGCACCACCGAGAGCCGGACCGGGCTTGCCGCCATCGCAAGCTCGTGGCGCAAGGCTTCCGAGAAGCCGCGCACCGCGAATTTCGCCGCCGCATACGCCGTCTGCCCCGGCGGCGCGATGATGCCGAAGATGCTGGACAGGTTGACGATGTGGGCTTCGCGCTGGCCGGCGAGATGCGGCAGGAACGCCCGCGTCCCGTGCACCACGCCCCAGAAATTGATGTTCATCAGCCAGTCCATCTGCGCCTGGTCGATTTCGTTGAACTGGCCCATCAGCGCGACGCCGGCATTGTTGACGACGATGTTGAGGCCGGGATGGTCCGCGATCGCGGCCTGCGCGAAGTCCTCGATCTGCTGGGGCTCGCCGACATCGACGCGGCGCACCGTGACTTTTTGCGAACCGGCGCGGTTGATCTCGGCGGCCAGCGTCGCCAATCCGGCGTCGTCGCGATCGGCCAGCGCCAGGTCGCAGCCGCGCGCGGCCAATTCCAGCGCCAGCGCCCGGCCGATGCCACTGGCCGCACCGGTGACGGCGGCAGCGGCTCCACGGATTGCGGTCATCTTGTGTCAGCTCCGTCTCGGGGAGGGGATCGGATCATACAGGTTAGTCCAGTTCGCAGTGCGACGGATCATTCGCGCTTGCGCTTGCCGGAATCAAAAGGCGGGCTCGAGGCCCGCCGTTTTGGTGAAGTCGTTACGCTTGAGTTCGTCGCGCCTGAACATGTCGCGCCCGGCGTCGGGTGCCCGGGCGGAGCGGGGCTCCACCCGGGCCTGAAGTCACTTCTTGGACTTCTTGGCTTTCTTTGCCTTCTTCGCCTTTTTCGCCTTCTTCGCTTTCTTAGCCATAGCATCCTCATTTGGGTTAATGGGTGGAAACGCGACACGAGGCATGCTCGGCGGAGGGCCAGCCTCGCAATATCCTCGAACACAATCCCAACAGATTCGCAGGCTGCTGCCTCATACTGTCACGCTGGTGTCATCGCGTTATCCACAGTTGTTATGCTTTTTTGCGCCTTCGGCCTGCGTTGGAGCATCGTTAACCCTGACGCGGCGGCGCGCGCGCAGCCTTGCCCGCGGGTCCGCCGCGCTTCGTCGGATCGCGCATGCTTGCGATTCATCAAATCAAAACCACAGTTCGGATTGCGCCTTTCGCGGTCAGAGTCCGTTAAGCGGCGCGGTCGCATGTTGCTCTCAACAATGGGGATGGTCGTGGGTGGGCTGTTCGAAAACAGGAGGGGCAGGGCAACGCGTGCCCTGGGGGTGCGATGCTGAGCGTTCCGACGCTGTGGACGGTGTTCGTCATCAATTTTCTCGCGCTCGGCCTGATCTGGGCCTACGTCATGCGCAGCTACCCCGCCTTCGAGGCCGCGCGGTTCTGGACCGCCTCGGCGTTCGCCGGCGCCGGCGGCGCGGCGGTGGCGATGCTGCACTTTGCTCTGGATTCACAGGCGCCGCTGCTGGCCGGCGGCACCATGCTGGTTTTCGCCGCCTGCCTCGTCGCGATGGGCATCAAACGGTTTTACGGCCAGCCGGTATCGTGGCGCAGTTCAGCTCTCATCACCGGATTGAGCTTCGCCGGCATGATGTTCTTCATCGTCGGTTACGACAGCCTGCCGATGCGCATCCTGATCTATTCGCTGGGCCAGTCGGTGCCGCTCGCGCTGACCTTGAAGCTGCTGCTGTCGCGGCACGATGGCCGCGACAACCCCGGCGCCCGGCTCGCGGGCATCGTCGCCATTTTCATCATGAGCCTTTATGCCACCCGCACCGTGGCGACGGTGCTGCTGCATCCCAGCGGCGATTTCTCGATCTTCCAGTCCAACCCCGTGCAATGGGTGCTGGTGCTTGCGCTGGTATTCCTGTCGATGGCGTTGAATTTCGGTTTTCTGCTGATGGCGATGGACCGGCTGCGCAACGAGGTCGCCGACCTGGCGCTGCTCGACGATCTCACCGGCGTCGGCAACCGCCGGCATCTGCTGCGGCGGCTGACCGAGGAATGCGCCCGGTCCGAGCGCAGCGGCGAGCCGTTCGCGCTATTGGTGATCGATCTCGACGGCTTCAAGTTGATCAACGACACCCACGGCCATGCCGCCGGCGACGCCTGCCTGCAGCATTTCACCCTGATGGCGCAGACGCGATTGCGGCCCGGCGACATGCTGGCGCGCACCGGCGGCGACGAGTTCTGCATCGTGCTGCCCTCCAGCACGCTGCGCGAGGGCGCGATGATCGCGCGCCGGGTGATCGAGATCTGCCGCGAGGACGCCGAAGGATGCGTCGGCGCCGAGATCCCGATCGCGGTGTCGATCGGCGTCGCGCAATGGAGCCGGGAGATGGGCGCGTTTCCGGACCGGGTGATCGCCGCCGCCGACCACGCGCTCTATGCCGCCAAGAATGACGGCAAGAACCGCCATGCGGTCTATGACCCAGCGCCGCCGCTGGCGCCCGAACTCGACCCCGAACCGCTGCCGGCGCTGGTCCTGCGCAAGCAGGCGTGAGCGTGCTAGAGCGAGATGGCTCTTCGTTGAAGCGCCATCTCGCTCTATCTTTTGTTTAAGCATGATCTTTTCGGAAAACCGGTGTCCACTTTTCCGGATCATGCTTTAGGAAATAGGTTCAGGGGATCGCACCATGAACTTCCGCCTGCTGGCGATGGCGCTTGGCGTCGTCGCCATCCTTGCTCCGGCATCCGCGCAAACGCCCGATCTCGCGGCCCTGGCCCACGCATCGGGCACGCCCGAGATTCCCGGCCTGAAGATGGTCTGGCTGGCGCCGTGGGGTGACGTTTCGAACGCCCATCCCTGGCGCAACATCATCGTGCATCAGACCGAAGGACCGGCCGGTTCGGCGCGCGGCGGCGCGCAGGAGCAGGCGAAAAATCCGACCCGGCGCGGCGTCACCGTCTGGGTCGAGACCGACGGCACGGTCTATTGGGCGGTGCCGGAAAACCTGGTCCCGACCCATACCGACGGCGCCGATCGCAACGACAACAAATACATCGACAACGGCCCGACCTTTCACCAGGTCAACAAGGACACCTCGATCGGGGTGGAATTCGCCGGCAATTATCCGGACGTGACGCGCGGCGCCACCGAGGCGCAGATCGCGGCGTGGCGGATCCTGGTGCGCGTGCTGCGGGCGCGCTACGGCATTCCGCTGGAGCGGGTCTATGCGCACAACTGGATCGACTACAAGGACGCGCGCTATTGCGAAGGCTGCGCGCTGGCGACGCTGGCGCGGCAGTGGGGGGAGTAGAGGATTTTCGGCGTGCTAGATCGGCTGCGCCATCCAGCGGAAGATGCGGCTGATCAGGCCGGCGCGCCGCTCGCGATGCGGTTCGGGCGCCGTCTCGTCCGCGGCGATGCAGCGCTGGTAGAAGTAGTCCAGGAACCTGATGTCGTTCGGTTCGGTGACGGTGAAGTTCTCCTCGCCGATGAACACCGTGTAGTCATAGAAGAACGGCCTGAGGAAAGGCAAAGGCACCGCAGCCTGCGTGGCCCAGTCCTTCGAGATCACGAATTGCGACGGCTCCAGCCCATGCGCGACCATCGCCTTCTCGAGATCAGGCAACTGACGCATGAATTCGGGGGAGAACCCGCCGACGGTCGATTGCAGCGTAATGGCCACCGAAAGCCCCGGTCCTGAAGCCTTGCCTGTTTTGGTCGGGCGGCAAGGCCGGGAGGTTCAAGAAGGTGAAGCGGGATGGGCGTAGCGATGTGCGCACAAAAAAGCCGGCGTTGCCGCCGGCTTTCGTCGCTTGTTTCGTCCTTGGCACCGATGCCGCGCGGCTTAATGCGCGGCGTGGAGTGCGGCTTCTTCCTGCCGGGCGATGGTGCCCTTGACCGCGGACTGCACCTTCTCGAAGGCGCGGACCTCGATCTGCCGCACGCGTTCGCGCGACACGCCGAATTCGCTTGCGAGGTCTTCCAGCGTCATCGGATCTTCCGCCAGACGCCGCGCCTCGAAGATGCGGCGTTCCCGGGGGTTCAGCACGCCGATGGCGCCGTTCAGCGCCTCGCGGCGATGATCGAACTCCTCGTGCTCGGCCATGATGGCTTCCTGGTTGGGCGAATTGTCGACCAGCCAATCCTGCCATTCGCCGGCCTCGCCGTCGTCGCGGATCGGCGCGTTGAGCGACGCATCGCCGCCGAGGCGGCGGTTCATGTCGACCACGTCCTGGTCCGTGACGCCGAGGCGCTTGGCAATCAGCTTCACCTGGTCGGGGTGAAGATCACCCTCGTCCAGCGCGGAGATCTTGCTCTTCGCCTTGCGCAGGTTGAAGAACAGCTTCTTCTGGTTCGCGGTGGTGCCCATCTTCACGAGCGACCACGAACGCAGGATATACTCTTGAATTGACGCCTTGATCCACCACATGGCGTAGGTAGCGAGTCGGAAGCCCTTTTCGGGCTCGAACCGCTTCACCGCCTGCATCAGGCCGACATTGCCTTCCGAGACGACCTCGGAGATCGGCAATCCGTAGCCTCGATAGCCCATGGCGATCTTGGCCACGAGCCGGAGATGGCTGGTGACAAGGTGATGTGCCGCGTCGCGATCGTCATGCTCGCGCCAGCGTTTGGCGAGCATGTATTCCTGCTGGGGCTCCAGCATCGGGAATTTGCGGATCTCGGCGAGGTATCTTGAAAGGCCGGATTCTCCGTTGAGAATCGGCAGGGTAGCTGTACGGGCCATTTAGCGCCCTCCAGTGGTTCAGGCCCCCGATAGCGGCGGGCCAGGCAGGCGGCCGCTGTGTTAAAGCCAGTCGCGCTGCGATGTTCCGCGTTGGTTATTCAACGCAGGTGCAACATACACTAAATCGAGCGGCTTTTGGAAGCATGGCGGGGGTCACGTCCCCGTGTGGCTGCTATAACCTGTTGGCATGGCAGCGCTTTTTCAAAGGGCCTGCGTCATTGCGTCGCTCGCAGCGAATTTCGCAGCCGGGCGAGATCGGGGGGTAAATCCGAAATCCACTCCAGAATCGCCCCGGTTCGGGGGTGTTCCAGCGCCAGAAGGTATGCGTGCAGCGCTTGGCGGCCGAGGGCGGCGAGGGCGGCCTGGCTCCGGGGGCCGAGGTGGCTGGCCTTGGTCTTGAAGTGGGGGCCATAGACGCTGTCACCCAGTAGCGGATGGCCGATATGGGCCAGGTGGACCCGGATCTGATGGGTGCGGCCGGTCTCGAGCTGGCAGGCCAGCAAGGCTGCGATCGGCTTGCCGTCGCGCCCGTGGTAGGATTCCTGGGTGTCCCAATGGGTGATGGCCTCGCGGCCGCCGTCGCGCACCGCCATTTTCTCGCGGGCATAGGGGTGCCGGTCGATCGGCGCATCGACGGTGCCGCGCTGGCGGTTGGGCACGTCCCATACGAACGCCATGTAGCCGCGCCGCATCGCGCCGGTGCGGCCATGGTCGGCGAATTGCGCGGTCAGCGACTGGTGCGCGCGGTCGTTCTTCGCCGCCACCATCAGCCCGGTGGTGTCCTTGTCGAGCCGGTGCACGATGCCCGGCCGCCTGACCCCGCCGATCCCGGAAAGGCTGGCGCCGCAATGGGCGATCAGCGCATTGACCAGGGTTCCGGTTTCATGGCCGGCGGCAGGATGCACCACGAGCCCCTTCGGCTTGTCGATGACGATGATGTCGTCATCCTCGTAGACGATATCGAGCGCGATATCTTCGCCGGACGGTTCCGCGGCAACCGCCGCCGGCACGTCGATTGTGATCGTATCGCCGGCGGCGACATGATAAGCGGGGTCGCGGACGGGCGTGCTTTTGATCGCGACCTGGCCCGCCAGGATCAGCGCTTTGAGCCGCGATCGCGACAGCTCCGGCCGGCGCACCGCGAGCACGCGGTCGAGCCGGGGCGATGCCTCGTCGCCGGCCACGGTGACGACGAGCCTTTGACCGCTATTCGACGACGAACCCTGTTCCAAAGATGAGCCTTGTTTCAGCACCTATTGCGAAAAAAATGGATATCGGTTTTGTGAATAGAATACCCGCAAATTAAAGCAGAGCCCTGCATGACCGAAACTGTTGCGCCCGAACCGACACCCGAGCAGGCCGCGCTGTTCGCGCGGGTGCGACGGCTGATGCTGATTGCCGGCCTTACCACGGCGCTGGCGGTGGCGGCCGTCCTGATCTCCATCGGCTATCGTCTTTTCCGCACCGAGGGAAGCATTGTAGCCATCGACGCCACCGCGACCCTGCCGAAAGGCGCCCGCATCGTTTCGACCGGCGTCGCCCGCGACCGGCTGATGGTGACGCTGGATGTTGGCGGTGTGACCGAAATCCGCACCTACGACGCGCGGTCGCTCAAGCCCACCGGCAGGCTGAAATTCGTCAGCGAACCCTGACCCAACCCACCTTGCGGCCGGCGGATTTCAAGGCTATTCCCTTCAGCCGTCCGCTCCCTTCGTCTAGCGGTTAGGACGTCGCCCTCTCACGGCGAAAACAGGGGTTCGATTCCCCTAGGGAGCGCCAGCTTGCCACCGTTCAGAATAAGGCTGCGAACCATCCAGGCCTTCGACGCCGCGCCGGTTGTCAGCTATCGATCGGTATGCGCAATTTTGCATCGCTCTCACGCCGCCTCGTAAGACACGATCTTCTTGATCTGCGGCGCGAGCACGTCTTCGGCCGTCTCGAGATCGAAGCGCGCCTGAATGTTCATCCAGAACGCGGCGCCGGTCTTGAAGAATTTGCCGAGCCGGAGCGCGGTGTCGGCCGTAACGGGCTTTTCTTCGCGGGCGATGCGTTCGATCCGGGTGCGCGGCACGTTCAGCGCGGCCGCGACCGCGTAAGGTGTGAGCTTAAGCGGAACGAGAAATTCTTCCCGCAGGATTTCGCCGGGATGAACCGGCGGAAGCTTCTTTGCCATGTGCGAACTCCCTTTCGGTGGCCACATTCGGCCGATCCAGCTAGTGATAGTCGATAATCTCCACATCTTCGGGACCCGCATCGGTCCACCTGAACACGCCCCGCCATTGATCGTTGATACGGATCGAGTACTTACCCGCCAAATCGCCCTCAAGAGCTTCAAGGCGGTTGCCGGGAGGTGAGTTCAAGGCCTCAAGACGCCTCTGTCTCCGGCAGAGCCTCAGCTTTCCCCAGCTATCTCACCGTTGGGGTTGGGTTTACTATTACGGAGGTGATTCGGGCCTTTCAGGCAACGAGACGTTGGCCGATCTCAATTCCTAGGGACGTCTGCAATGAGTCGTCTTCGACCTCGCGCCAAAAGCGATCAGCAGGGCAGAACAAAGCGCTCGCCGACTGATCTGCATGAGGCAGCGTTGCGCCACTTTTCGTCCAGACGATATGGACCGGCCGAAGACCGCTGTCGGCAGGCATTAACGCTTGATCCGAAGCACGCAGATTCCCTCCATCTTCTCGGCTTGGTCCATGCGCAGACCAACAGGTTCGATTTGGCCGTCGACCTGATCGCATCGGCGGTCAGACACAATCCGAACAATCACCAATATTTCCTGAATCTCGGAGAACTGCTTCAGCGCCAGAACAAACTGGATGAGGCCAGGAAGAGCTTCGACCTGGCGGTCAAGCTGGCTCCGAATTTGGCCGCGGGCTGGATCAAACTAGGAGGCATTCTGCGGATGCAGCTGCGATACGATGAAGCGTTGCTGACCTATGAGCATGCTTTCATGCTCGATCCCAGCAATGCGGACGCGGCAGCTTGGAGCGGTCGCATCTTGCTCGAACTACGCCGGTATGAGGAGGCGCTCGCCAAGTGCGATATTTCGTTGGCCATTTCCCCGGATCAGGTCGAAGTACTCTGTATCAAGGGTGATTGCCTGCGCGATCTCGGCAGGGCTGCAGAGGCAATGGTTATCTATCGGCGGGTCACCGAGTTGGTGCCGGACCGCGCGCCTGTCTGGAAGGAGCTTGGAAAAGTGCTTGAGCAACTCGGTGATCGTGACGGCGCGATCAAGGCCCTCCGGCGAGCGCGCGAAATAGATCCCGCCGATCTGTGCGGTGCGAGCGTCGAGCTGATGCGGTTAGGTGTCGAAGAATTGTCGGAAATGTCACCCGCTTACGTACGTTCGATGTTCGATAAATACGCACCGAAATTCGACGCCGCGCTGGTGGGCGGCCTGGGATATCGTGGACCCTCTTTGTTGTTCGAGACGGTGCTGGCCGCGTGCCAAGCGCATCGGAAGCCGGCCAGTTTCAAACACGCGATCGATCTCGGTTGTGGCACAGGATTGGTGGCGGTCGCTTTCGCCAGCATTGTCGATCATTTCATCGGCATCGACCTGTCGCCGGGCATGATCGAAAAGGCGCGGGCCAGAGGTCTCTACGCCGAATTGAATGCGACCGACATGTTGGCGGGCTTGCGCACAATGCCTGACGCCAGGAAAGACCTCATCCTCTCCGCCGACGCGATGATCTATCTCGCCGATCTCCTTCCAGTTTTGAAGGAAGCGAGCCGTGTTCTGGTTTCCGGCGGCGTTTTGGCTTTCACTTTGGAAAGGCATGACGGGGACGGCTTTGTTATAGGCGAGGGCCTGCGCTACGCTCATGGCGCCTCTTATGTGCGTGAGGCGATTGAGGCAGCCGGCCTTGAGGTGTTACTGCTTGAACAGCAGTCGATCCGTTACGAGAAAGGCGTGCCCGTGCCGGGCCTCGTGGTCGTTGCGGAAAAATCGTGAATTGTTTGCTGAGCAGGCAGCGCGGCCGTTAAAATTCTTGGTGCTAGTGCCTCGCATCCAAGGTTCGTGATACGTTGCAGCACGCTCTTGCACGAACTTCGGATGCGAGAGGGCACTGGTGTGACGCGGACAGCCGCCCCCCGGCGGCTTTTTTGCGCGCTCTTTCACAGAAATATATTTCCAACTGCCCCGTCAGAGCGCATAGTGGAACATGATAAATCTTGGACCCGGGGGGTCCGATGCACCGATTTGTCGTCAAAGCCAACGTAGATCACTTCATCGGCCTTCTGAACGGCAATGGTCTAACGCCCGACAAACGAACGGCTATCACCGAGTTGTTGATCGCCGAGCTGGATAAGCTTGCGCATGATCTGGATCATCTCGAATTCGCCGAGAAAAAAGCAGCAGAGGGTCGTGACAGGGTGATCCGCGTCAGGGATAGCCGTAATGGTCATCCCTTCGGCACATCAGAGCGCGAACAAGCCGAGCGGCTGCTCGTTAGCTGCGAAAACTTGCAGACGGTGCTTGAAGATTTCTGTCATCGACTGCGCGAGAAGGTCAACTCGCTGGGCGGAACAATTTATAGCGGCCCTCGACGAAACCTGATGTACTGATGTTATCACCGACCGAGGCTTTGCCCGTAGGCATCGGTGGCTGAGAGACCGATTGCGCTCCCGCCTGCGAAAGGGGAGCGCGCCATGTGGCAATCCACGGCAGCACCATTTGATCGTCATCTGCAACTGGCGGTGATCGATACCGTCGGTGAGGTACACGCGCTCGCCTTCCCGTGTCGCCGCGTGCTGCGCGGTTGGGTAAACTCGCAGACCGGCGCGCCCGTACATGTGTTCCCAACGCATTGGCGCGAGTGGAGCGGCCTCTTAGAGGAAGCGCCGATCGGCGAGCCAGAGCAGGAACGCTTGGCTATCGTAGAAGGATACTCAGACGATCTGCGAGCCATCATCCAGAGAGAAAAGTGATGGTCTCGATTAGCCCCCGATTTTCGGTTCTGGCCCTTCGCGTCATCTGCTGCGGTTGCACAAAGGTGGTCGGTGTCGGCGCGAACCGGACATCGCCGACGATTTATGAGTACGCGCCCTAATATGCGCGCTGAGAGGTCATCCGATCGTGATCCGTTAGTCACTTCATCTCCCCCAGCAGCTTCCTTGCTTCACCCAGCAACGCCTGTATCCGCCTTCGCTCTGCGATCGCATCCCTGGTGAACAGCCCATGCTTCCGCGCGTTCTGGTTTGCCTTGGGCGCGCCCGATCCCTGTGCGCCTCCATGCATGCGGCAGCGCTTCTTGCCGTGCACCGCCGGCGAGCGGCACGCGCCGCTGGTGCGGGTTTTGGCGCCACAACGCGGGCTCGCCAGCATCGGGCCGGTATTTCTGATGTGATCGCTCACGCCTGTGCTTCCCGCTTGGCATCAGCGGAATCGGGCCGTCGCCTGGAGCCCGCGGCCTTCGGCGCCTTCCGCGACGCGGATGCCGGGCTCTTTGTCGGAAACGATCACGCTCGCATGCTGCGTGACGTTGCCGACAATGGCGTTGCCGCCGTCCTCCACCTTCACGTTCTGCACGGTGACGGCCGGCTCGCCATGGCTCCGGTAGCGGTTCAGCGCCTCGATCTGGGCGGGAAAGGTGCGGGCGAGCCTGCCCAATGCGCGCGCGGCGCTGTCGTGCTGGGCGAGGTCATCGGCATCCGCGAGGTGATGGGCGCATCGCATCGCCATCACATGAACCGAAACCATCTGCGCCACCAGCATGGCCTCGACGGAATCCCTCGGCTTGATGCTCTTCACCATCGAAATCATGAAGGAGAGGTTGACCTCGTCGGGTTTCTCCCCGCTCACGCTGGCTTTTACCAATTGCCGGAGGATGCCATGCATCGCGTCGCGATCGGCCACCCCCAGCGCGTTCGCCATGAGCTGTTCGCCGAGCTCCGGATCCGGATGGTCGATCGAGAAGCCGTGCGACTGAAGTTTGATCCGCGGGCCGCGGCGGCTTTGGTTGGGCCGGTTGCGGCGATCGCCGTCGGGATCGTGGGGTCGGGAGCGGTGTCCATGTTGAGGGTGTCCATGTTGAAGTCCTCGGCAGGCGCACGCGTCAGGCGCGCGGTTCGGCCACGCGCAGGCGATCGCTCGCCGCGGCGGTCCGGTGCCATTTCAGGTGTGGATCAGGGTTTTTCGGCTGCAATCGCGACGGACGCGCCCGCTATGGCGGGGCGACGAGCGCTTAAAGATTACGGGATGATGAAAGAATGCCGGTGATTTGCCCGACATGTCAACTCGCTTTCGAAGCATCCACGCCGGTCGCCTGCACCTTTGCATGGGGTTGTTTTCAATATTTTGGGATCGACCTTGAGCAGATCGAGGCCGCGCGCCATCTCGCGCAATTCCTGACCCTTGCGGGCAATCTCCTCCGAGACCTCGATGGCCATGTTGCGCTCGGTGACCCCTCCCGAGCTGCTGATGAACATTTTGGCCTTGATCCATTCCAGGCGCGCCCGATGCGTATCGCGCGTGAACTTCTTCTCCACGAATTGTCGCCGGGCTTCGACATAAGCCGCCAGCAATTCCACGTCGGACATCTTGTACAAGGCGTCGGCTGAAAGGCTCATGGTGTCGGGCTGAGGCTTGTTGAGATCATGATAAACTCGTCAGGCGGACGCGCCGCCTGCAATTTCGATCAGGGCCTTGTTCCCGGAATATTTGATACGCCACCACTCTACCAAGCGGATTGTTCACTCGTATCATGGAGGAATTCCGTATCACTCAGGGAGTGGGCCATGGCAGCAGTGTCGCCAATGTCCCATGGATTATCCTGCCTCTGAAAATCTCGTAGCCGAACATCCCGCCAAAGACGACGCCGACTTCCCGCAGCATGATCATCATCGGCTTGAGCCGGGTGATTGCGTGGCCTGCGCTTGCCGCGCGCGCGAAGCGACGGGGTCTGCCGTGCCGCGCAGCAGCGCAAGCGCCGACTGCAGCGCGCGATCGTCTCTGCGATCAGGCGGGATGAAGCTCGGCGAACCCGTTTTTTCGGGGCCATTGGCCTCGAGATGACCGCGCAATGAGGCCTCGCTGACGGGGCGTTGCTGCGCGCTCGCTTGCTGTGGCATCGTCTGCAGGACCTCGATATCGGGTGTGATGCCCTGCGCCTGGAGGGAGCGCCCTGACGGCGTATAATAACGGCCCGTCGTAAGGCGCAGCGCGCCGTATCGCTTTCCGAGCGGAATGATGGTCTGCACCGAACCTTTGCCGAAGGATTGCGATCCGACAATCGTCGCGCGCTTGTGATCCTGCAGCGCGCCGGCGACAATTTCCGACGCCGAGGCCGAGCCCCCATTAATCAGGACGACGAGCGGACGACCCTGGATGAGATCACCGCTTTGCGCATCGAATCGCTGGATCTTCCGGTCGCGCCAACGGATCGAGACGATCTCCCCGCGGCTCAAAAACGCGTCGGATACGGACACGGCCTGATCGAGCAGCCCGCCAGGATCGTTTCTCAGGTCCAGAATGTAGCCGTCAAGATGGTCTTCCGGAATCTTTCGGGAGAGATCGGCGACGGCTCTTGTCAACTCGTCTGTCGTACCGTCGTCGAACTGCGAGATCCTGATATAGCCGACGTCGTCCCCTTCGACGCGATGCTGAACCGAAGGCAGCGTGATGACCTCGCGCGTCAGCGCAAGTTCGATCGGTGCGCCGTTGTCCCCGTGGCTTATGTTGAGCTTGACCTTCGTGCCGGCCGGCCCTCGAAGTTCATCGGCGAGTTCCGCGAGCGTCGATCCCTCGGCAGGCTTGCCGTCAACCGCGGCAATGACATCTCCGGTCCGGATGCCGGCCCGGGCGGCGGGCGTGCCATCGATCGCGGAGATGACCTTGAACCTGTCGCCGACCTTGGTGACCTCCATGCCGACGCCGCTGAACTTCCCGCTTGTCTGCTCCTGCATGTCGCGGAAGGTTTGGGGGTCGAGATAGCTCGAATGCGGGTCCAGGCCGGCCAGCATGCCCTTGACGGCAGAGGCCACGAGTTTGGCGTCATTCGGCTTGTCGACATAGTCAGTGCGCACGATCTCGAACACTTCGCCGAACAGCTTCAGGGCCCTGTAGAGTTCGGCCGAACTTGCCGGTGGCGCCGGTGACGCAAGGGAGTGAAGCGGAAGGATGACGGTCCCGAGCAGCGCCAACGCTGATCCGACCGCTGCCCCGACGAGTGAGGGGGCCAACTTGAACATGGGATCGACACTCCGATGTCGGGCAGCCGACTGCGATCCACAGTCAGGCCGCCGTGGCGCGATGCATTTTGCACCTTTTGCGTCGCGGCGCACTAACGCGTTCTCGAAGCACTTCGTTCCGCCTGAGCGATCAGCACGAAAGTATGACACTTCGAGATTCCGCACACCGGGAAACCGCTCGCACGGCGGTCGTCGGCGAGATAATGGCACCGTCGTAGAGATCGCCGCTTCACGAAGGTATGAAAACAAGGCCGGATCAAACCCTCGTCCTGCGGCGTTTCCGCCAGGAACGATCCTGAAAGCAGTACGATCCTAGAAGTGAGCGATGACCGCGCGCATGACGCCGCGATCTGCGTCGCATCCATCTCGAGAAAGACGCTGAGGTGACAATCGAATCCACGAATGCGTCTCCCGCAACCACGCGGCGGGACTTTCTGTATATCGCGACCGGCGTGGCCGCTGCCGTGGGCGCACTGGCTACCGTGGTCCCGATGATCGACCAGATGGAGCCGGACGCGTCGACCTTGGCAGCCGGTGGCCCAGTCGATTTCGACCTTGGCAAGGTTCAGCCGGGCCAGCAGGTAGTGGTGCGTTGGCGCTCGCGACCGGTCTTCATTGTCAATCGTCCGCCCGCTGCACTCAAAACGCTGCAAGACCCGAAACTGCTTGCGAGATTGTCCGACGTCAATTCCAGCGTGCAGCAGCAGCCGCCTTACGCCGACAACTGGCACCGCTCGATAAAGCCCGAATACAGTCTGCTGGTGGGGATCTGCACCCATCTTGGGTGCATTCCGATGTTCTATCCGAATCCCAGCAACAATCTGCCGACCGCCGATTGGTTGGGAGGCTACTTCTGCCCTTGTCACGGCTCCAAATACGATCTTGCGGGTCGCGTTTTCAGCGGCGTGCCGGCGCCTTACAATCTGCCGGTTCCGCCTCATCACTTTGTCAACGATACGACCGTCCGGATCGGAGAGAACCCGCCTGACATCGTCTGGGAATTTTCCTCGATCACCCAGATTTGAGCAGCGACGCGTCACCCCGCCGCAGGATGTCAGGTGCTCCCCGAGGCAACCTCAACAATGGCATCGCCGCCTTGCACCTGAAACTCCACGAGTACCGTTCTGCCATCACCTCCCTCGCGGTGCTGAATGGCGGCGCGCTCATCTTTCTCTGGGTCAGTCGGGCGACCCAGTTTCATCAATTGGCGATCGGGACAATGATGTCGGCGATTGTTCTCACGCTTGCTTTGGCGGCTGTCCGCCTAAATAGTTCGAGCCTCCAGCCAGCCCATCACACGAAAGTTGTAGGATCGCCGAAATTTGATGATCACCCCGATGAGGTTGGAGTGACCGCATCGTCCCGCAGCTTCACGGTGCGGTGCCGGATGGATTGCGCTGGCTGATTTAAACGCCGAAACTATCGAGATCTTTTTTAGAGGCCCGATCTCCATCATGACCGATTTCCACGGCGTCTTCCCCTATCTGGTGTCCCCGCTCGATGCCTCCGGGCGAGTCCGCAGCGACGTGCTCGGCCGGCTTTGCGACGATCTCATCAAATGCGGCGTGCACGGGCTGACGCCGCTCGGCTCGACCGGTGAATTCGCCTATCTCAACAACGCACACCGCGCGGCGGTGGTGCAGGCCACGATCGAGGCCGCCAAGGGACGGGTGCCGGTCGTCGCCGGCGTCGCCTCGACCTCGACATTGGATGCGGTGGCGCAGGCGAAAGCCTATCAGCGGCTCGGCGCCGACGGCATTCTTGCCATTCTGGAGGCGTATTTTCCGCTGTCCGATGCACAGATCGAATCCTATTTTCGTGCCATTGCGGATGCGGTCGATATTCCCGTGGTGATCTATACCAATCCGCAATTTCAGCGCGCGGACCTGACGCTCGACGTCATCGCGCGGCTCGCCGCGCATCCGCGCATCGGTTACATCAAGGACGCCTCGACCAATACCGGGCGGCTGTTGTCGATCATGAACCGCTGCGGCGACGGGATCAAAGTGTTCTCGGCGTCGGCCCATATCCCGGCCGCGGTGATGCTGATCGGCGGGGTGGGTTGGATGGCGGGACCGGCCTGCCTGATCCCGCGCCAGAGCGTCGAGCTGTACAACCTCTGCAAAGCTGCGCGCTGGGACGAGGCCTTGGCCCTGCAGCGGCGGCTGTGGCGCCTGAACGAAGCGTTCGCGCGCTACAATCTGGCAGCCTGCATCAAGGCCGGGCTCGCGATCCAGGGCTATCAGGTCGGCGATCCCGTCGCGCCCCAGGCGGCCTTGACGGCGGACGAGCGCAAGGCGGTCGAAGCCGTGTTGCGGGATATCGGGTGACTCGCTTGCGTGCTGCGTTGATAGTCCCCACTTCGTCATTCCGGGGCGGCGCGCAGCGCTGAACCCGGAAACCCGATATGATCAGCGCGAGATTCCGGGTTCGCATCTTCGATGCGCCCCCGGAATGACTGGATTGATAGGGTTGGCCTGCTGCTTGCTCATCCGCTAGAAACAGGCCAATCCAACAAAACCTCTGCAAAATCCCCTGAAGGACAAATCGATGAATATTCTTCCCGGCAATATGCGTTTCGGTGCGGGCCAGCCGGTCAAGCGCCTTGAAGACCAGCGACTGCTCACCGGGAAGGGGCAGTTCATCGACGACAAGCCGGAAGACGGCGCGCTGTGGCTGCATGTGCTGCGCTCGCCCCATGCCCACGCCAGGATTGTGTCGGTCGATACCAAGGCGGCGGCCGGCATGCCTGATGTCGAAGCGGTCTACACCGGCGCGGATCTGATCGCCGATGACATCGGCACCCTGCCGACGCTGCTGGTGTTTCCGCGGCCGGACGGTTCGCCGATGACGGCTCCGCCGCGCCGGCTGCTGGCGCATGAACTGGTGCGCTTTGCCGGCGAACCGGTCGCCGCGGTTGTGGCGACGTCGCGGGTCGCGGCGCAGACCGCCGCCGAGGCGATCTTAGTCGAATATGACGTGCTGCCGTCGGTGGTCGATCCCATGTTGGCGACCAAGCCCGGCGCGCCGGTGGTCTGGGCCGGGGCGCCCGACAATATCGCGGCCGTCATGAGCTATGGCGACGCCGCCGCGGTCGAAGCGGCGTTCGCCAAGGCCGCGCATGTTGTCTCGCTCGATCTCGTCAGCCAGCGGCTGGTCCCCTCCGCGATGGAGCCGCGCAGCACCATCGCCGAGGTCGACAAGAAATCCGGCCGGCTGATCCTGCACACGCAGTCGCAGACGCCGGGCTCGACCCGTGACCTGCTTGCTGAAGCCGTGCTGAAGCGGCCGAAGGAAAGCGTCCGGGTGCTGGTTGGGGATATCGGCGGCGGCTTCGGCCAGAAGACCAGCCTCTATCCGGAAGACGGCATCGTCGCCTATGCCGCCGTCAAGCTCGGGCGCAAGGTGCGTTGGCGGGGCGACCGCACCGACGAATTCGTCGGCGGCACCCATGGCCGCGACCTGACTTCGACCGGCGAATTCGCGCTTGACGCCAAAGGCCGCGTGCAGGCCTATCGGGTGCGATCGGTCGGCGGCACCGGCGCCTATCTGAGCGGCACCGGCGCCATCATTCCGCTGGTGCTCGGCCCGTTCGTGCAGTCCGGCGTCTACGACCTTCCGCTGGTTCATTACGAGATCAAGGCGGTCATGACCAACACCGCCCCGGTCGGCGCCTATCGCGGCGCGGGCCGGCCGGAAGGCGTCTTCATCGTCGAGCGGCTGATGGATGCCGCCGCCCGCCAGATCGGGATGGACCCGCGCGCCATCCGCAAAGTGAACTACATCAAGCCCGCGCAACTGCCCTACACCAATGCGGTCGGTCAGGTTTACGACAGCGGCGCGTTCGCGCACATGCTGGAGCGCGCCTCCAAGCTGGCGGACTGGGATGGCTTTGCCGCGCGCAAGAAGGCGGCCAAGAAAGAAAGGCCTGCTCTACGGCCGCGGCCTGACCAGCTACATCGAATGGACCGGCGGGCGGGCGCATACCGAAAAGGTCAGCCTGCATGCCACCGCCGAGGGGCGCATCATCCTGCATTCGGGCACCCAGGCGATGGGGCAGGGACTGCAAACCACCTATTCGCAGATGGTGGCGGCGTCGCTCGGCATTCCCTTGGATAAGATCGATGTGGTGCAGGGCGATACCGATCTCGCCACCGGATTCGGCAGCGTCGGTTCGCGCTCGCTGTTCGTCGGCGGCACGGCGGTCGCGGTCTCCACCAACGACCTGATCGCGAAAGCGCGCGAGAAGGCGTCGAACCTGCTCGAAGCCGCGGTCGAGGATATCGAATATCGCGACGGCTGGCTTACGGTGGTCGGTACCGACAAGCGGATCGGCCTGTTCGATATCGCGAGGAAAGAGACCGGCGCGCGGCTGAGCGTGGACAGCCAGGGCGAGGTCGACGGGCCGAGCTGGCCGAACGGCACGCATATCTGCGAGGTCGAGATCGATCCGGAGACCGGCGTCAGCAAGGTGGTGCGCTACACCACGGTCGACGACGTCGGCGTCGCCGTCAATCCGATGCTGGTGACCGGGCAGGTTCACGGCGGCGTCGCCCAAGGCATCGGTCAGGCGCTGTATGAGGGCGTGTCCTATGACGCCGAAGGGCAATTGCTGACCGCGAGCTATCAGGATTACTGCGTGCCGCGCGCCGACGATATTCCGCCGATCGAGGTCACGCTGGATGATTCCGCGCCCTGCCGCACCAATCCGCTGGGCGCCAAGGGCTGCGGCGAATCCGGCGCGATCGGCGGTCCGCCCTGCATCGCCAATGGCGTGATGGATGCTTTAAGCGAACTCGGCATCAAGACGCTCAACACGCCGCTGTCGCCGTTGAAGGTCTGGCAGGCGATCCGGGAGGCGAAAGCGGCGCGGGTGTGATGAGCGCTTCTTTAGCGTCGTCATTCCGGGATGCGCCGTTTGGCGCAGGCCCGGAATCCATACTCCCTGCGGTGGTTATGGATTCCGGGCTCGCTCGCTTCGCTCACGCCCCGGAATGACAGTCCAGAAAATTTACAGCCCCAGCACCATCTTCGCGACGATGTCGCGCTGGATCTCCGACGAGCCGCCGAAGATCGTGTAGGCGCGGCCGTTGAGATATTCCGGGACGACCGGCAGCATCGCTTCCGGTATCCCGGGCGCCTCGTTGAGCTTGTAGAACGGCCGCATCGGCTCGACATACAGGCCGTCATTGCCGATCACCTCGACGCCGAGCCGGGTCACGGCCTGACGGATTTCGCTGACGCGCAACTTCAAAAGCGATGACACCGCGCCGGGATTCTGCCCGGTCTGCAGCGCCGACAATACGCGCAGCTCGGTCATCTCCAGGGTATCGATGTCGACCTCGATCTCGGACATCCGCAAGGAGATATCGGGATCGTCGATGGCGCGGCCGGTGGCATCGGATTCGGCGAGACCCGAAATGGTCTTGAGCGCCTCGCGCAGCTTGGCCGACGCGATGCCGGAGCCGCGCTCGAACTCGAGCAGATATTTGCCGTAGGTCCAGCCCTTGCCTTCCTCGCCGACGCGGTTGGCGACGGGCACGCGCACGTCGTCGAAGAACACTTGATTGACCTCGTGGTCGCCGCCGATGGTCAGGATCGGCCTTGTCGTGATGCCCGGGCTCTTCATGTCGATCAGGATGAAGCTGATGCCGTCCTGTTGGCGCGCGGTGTCGTTGGTGCGCACCAGCGCGAACATGCGGTTGGCGTGATGGGCATGCGTGGTCCAGATCTTGGTGCCGTTGATGATGTAGTCGTCGCCGTCGCGGACCGCGCGGGTCTTCAGCGAGGCGAGGTCGGAACCCGAACCGGGCTCGGAATAGCCCTGGCACCAATAATCGTCGCCGGAAAGAATCCGCGGCAGATAAAAATTCTTCTGCTCCGGCGAGCCAAAGCCGATGATCACGGGGCCGACCATCTTGACGCCCATGACGTTGACGCTCGGCACGCCGGCGCGGGCGCATTCGGCCTCGAAAATCCAGCGCTGCGCCGAGGTCCAGTCGGGTCCGCCATGTTCCACCGGCCATCCCGGCGCGCCCCAGCCCCTTTTATGCAGCGATTTCTGCCAGGCGATGCCGATGTCCGGGTCGGAGAACACCGAAGGCGTCAGCGACTGCGCGTGCTTCATCTCCGCCGGCAGGTTTGCCGCGATGAAGTCGCGGACCTCCTTCTCGAAGGCGCGCTCTTCGGCACTGAAGGTAAGGTCCATGTTGCGCTCCGCTCAGGTTTGAACCGGCCGCCCGCCAAGTGCGGCGTGGCGGCGATAGTGATGGGCGCTGCCGCCGAACAGGGTATCGAAGGCGAGCAGCCGCTTGAAGTAGGAGCCGATGTCGAGCTCCTCCGTGACGCCCATGGCGCCGTGAAGCTGGACCGATTGCTCGGCGACGAAACGCGCGCATTTGCCGATCTTGGCCTTGGCGCCGGAAGCCGCGCGCCCGCGCTCGGCGGGTTCGGCGTTGGCCATCAGCGCCGCGCGCAGCGCCATCGACCGCGCCTCGTCGCATTGCATCGCCATGTCGGCGAGCCGGTGGCGAATGACCTGGTTGGCGGCCAGCGGCCGGCCGAATTGCTGACGGATCTTGGTATAGTCGAGTGTCATGTCGAGCATGATCTGCATGATGCCGACGGCCTCGGCGCCAAGTGCCGCCAGCGCGCGGTCGACCACGCATTCGATTTTCGGCAACGCGTCGCTGCCGTCGCCGAGCAGCGCGTCGGCGGCCAGCTGAACGCCGGCGAGATCGAGGTTGCAGGCGCGGCCGCCGCCGAGCCGCGAATAATCCCGCAAGCTAAGACCTGCGGTGCCTGACGGCACCAGAAACAGGCAAAGCTTGCCCGACGCGCCATCGTCATCGGCAAGGCGGGCCGAGACGATGATGTCATCAGCGGCGTTGCCGTCGAGCACCGCGGTCTTGTGGCCGTCGAGGCGCCAGCCGTCCGGCGTTCGCCTAGCCGTGGTGTCGACCTCGGCGAGATCGAAGCGCGCCGCGCGCTCCGAATGCGCGAACGCCAGATGCAACGAGCCGTCGCCGACCTTGGGAAGAATGGCCCGCTTCTGCGCATCGCTGCCGCATTCGGAGATCAGTCCGGCGCCGATCACCACGGTCGACAGATAGGGCTCGCTGACCAGCCCGCGCCCGAATGCTTCCATCAGGATGCCGGTCTCGATCGCGCCGGCGCCTAGCCCGCCATGGGCTTCATCGATCGGCAGCGCCAGCCAGCCGAGATCGGCGAATTTCTTCCATATCTCGGGACTGAAGCCGAGCGGATCGGCCGCGACGCGGCGGCGGTGATCGGCGTCATAGGTCTCGGCAATGAAGCGGTCGACGCTTTCGCGCAGCAGGCGCTGCTCGTCGCTTAAGGTGAGGTCCATTGTATCACTTCACTACGGCTGTTTTTTTGACGGAGGGATGAAGACCGGCGGGATCGACGATCATTCCGAATTCCTGCAGGTTATGCGCGTGGCAGAGTTGATGGAGCCCGAACGCCTGATCGATCGCGGCGGGCTGGCCCATGATATCGACCGACCGGTTGACGGCTTCCTTGGTCATCTTCAGCGCGAAGGATGGCTTTGCGGCGATCTTTTGCGCCAGCGCGATCACGAAGGCGGAGAGCTCAGCCCGCGGCACGACGTGATTGACCATGCCGAGCCGATGCGCTTCCTCGGCGCTCCAGACATCGGCGGTGAACAGGAATTCCTTGGCCTTGCGCGGGCCGAGCTCCCAGGGATGAACGAACCATTCGTGGCCGCAAACACCCATGGTGACCGTTGGATCGCAGAATTCCGCATCGCTGCTGGCGACGATCAGATCGCAGGCCCAGGCCAGCATCAATCCGCCGGCGATGCATTTGCCGTGGATTTCGGCGATGGTCGGCTTGGCGAGATTGCGCCAGCGCCGGGTGATCTGCAGATAAATCTCCTGCTCGCGGGCAAAGCGGCCATGGGCGTTGGCTTCCGCGAAGCCGCCCCAGTTTCCGATCGGCGGAAAATCGACACCGGCCGCATTCTTGGCGGTGGGCCGCAGATCGTGTCCGGCCGAGAAATGCGGACCGCTGCCGGCCAGGATGATGACCTTGACCGCGTCGTCCTGCACCGCAAGATCGAACGCGGCATTGAGGTCGTAGGTCATCTGCAGGTTTTGCGCGTTGCGCGCCTCGGGCCGGTTCATCACGATCCGCGCGATCCGCGGCTCCGGCCGTTCCACGATGATGGTTTCAAATGCGCTCATTGGTCCTCGCATGATCGGGGTGGTCATGTTGACTATTTCAGCGAAAGATAGGCAAGACCCATCCGCGGCAAAATAACCGCCGAAGCGGCCTTTCAACGGCTTACCTGGCCGGATCGTTCTGATACCTTGCGGATGTTTCGCGAAAAATCGTAACGGGAGATTTTGATGCGCAGACTATGGACCGTGCTGGCGGCGTTGGCGACGCTGAGCCTCACCAATTGCGGTTACAACACGATCCAGACCAATGACGAGCAGGTCAAGTCGAGCTGGTCCGAGGTCGTGAACCAGTACCAGCGCCGCGCCGATCTGGTGCCCAACCTCGTCAATTCGGTGAAGGGGTTTGCGCAGCAGGAAAAGGACGTCCTGCTCGGTGTCACCAACGCGCGCGCCAAGGTCGGCAGCATCCAGGCGACGCCGGAACTCGTCAACGATCCCGGTGCATTCGCGAAATTCCAGGCCGCGCAAGGCGAACTCACCAGCGCGCTGTCCAAGCTGCTGGTGGTGACCGAGAACTACCCGCAGCTCAAATCCGATGCGCTGTTTCGTGACCTGATGGCGCAACTGGAGGGCACTGAAAATCGCATCGCGGTGGCGCGCAACCGCTATATCAAGACGGTGCAGGACTACAATGTGACCATCCGCTCGTTCCCGACCAACCTGACGGCGATGGCGTTCGGATACAAAGAGAAGGCGAACTTCTCGGTCGAGAACGAAAAGGAAATCTCCACCGCACCGAAGGTGGATTTCAACCCGCCGCCGGCCGCCCCTGCGAAGTAGTTCGACGGCCGGGCTCGCATCAGGGGTGCCGCTAATGCTGGCGAACGTCGGAACCGCTGCACGGGTTGGGCCACGATGAACGCTGCAAGGGCCTCCATTCTGGCGCTATTGCTGTGCTGGGCCGTTGCCGCCTGGGCGGATGTCGCGGTGCCGCCGCTCACCGGGCGGGTGGTCGACCAGACCGGCACGCTCAGCGCGGCTGATATTGCCGGGCTGACGCAAACCCTTAAAGGTCTCGAACTCAGGAAGGGCAGCCAGATCGCGGTGCTGATCGTGCCGACCACCGCGCCCGAAACCATCGAAGCAATATTCGATCCGGGTCGCGGAGGCCTGGAAGATCGGGCGCAAGAAGATCGACGACGGCGCGCTGCTCGTTGTCGCCAAGAACGACCGCAAGCTGCGCATCGAGGTCGGCTACGGCCTCGAGGGCGCGCTGACCGACGTTACGTCCAGGCGCATCATCGACGAGATCATTACCCCGAAATTCAAGAGTGGGGATTTTGCCGGCGGGATTTCCGCCGGCGTGGACCGGATCATCGGGGTGATCGACGGCGAGCCATTGCCGGCGCCGGCCCCGCGGCCACAGCGGCCGAGCGAGGATCAGAATTCAGCCCTGACCCAGTTCCTCAATCCGTTCAATCCGTTTACCATCATCATCGTGCTCGTCCTCGGCGGCGTGTTTCGCAGCGTGCTCGGGCGGCTGTTCGGGTCGATTGCGACTGGCGGCCTTGTCGGGGTGGTGGCGTGGTTCATCTTCGGATCGCTGATCCTCTCGGGAATCGCCGGCGTCATCGCGTCGGTCTTCACGATGTTCAGCGACAGCATCACCGCGCCAACTCCCCGCGGAAGAGGCGGGTGGTCCGGCGGCTCCGGCGGGTCATCCTGGGGCGGCTCCTCCGGCGGCAGCAGTTCGAGCGATAGCGGCGGGTTCAGCGGCGGCGGCGGCAGTTTCGGCGGCGGCGGCGCGTCGGGAAGCTGGTAGGGGGCTGGCAGGTATGGGCATCAGGCGCATCGGCAAGCATCTCCTGGAGCATCGCTGGCGGGTGCGGCGCATCTTCACGCCGGCCGTGCTGGCGGCGATCGAGCGGGCGATCAAGGCGGGCGAGGCCACGCATTCCGGACAAGTCCGTTTCGTGGTGGAGGGCGCATTGGACGGCGCGCCGCTGTTCCGCGATCAATCCGCCCGTCACCGTGCGCTCGATATTTTTTCGCAACTGCGCATTTGGGACACCGCCCATAACAACGGCGTGCTGATCTATCTGTTGTTTGCCGACCATAATGTCGAGATCGTCGCCGATCGCGGCATCGACGCGAAAGTCGGCTCCGCCGGCTGGAAAAAAATCTGTGCCGACATGGAAGCCGAATTCAAACGCTCGAATTTCGAGGGCGGCGTGATCGGCGGGATCGCGGCGGTATCGCGGGAACTGGCGAGGTATTTTCCCGCACAGGGCGCAGGGCCGAATGAACTGCCCGATGCGCCGGTGGTGATTTGAAATTCGATTGCTATAGCGACTGTCATTCCAACGACGGGACCATGCTCCCTCTCCCATCGGGAGAGGGGTGGGGTGAGGGGTTACGATCTATCGCTAGAGCGAGATGGCTCTTCGTTGAATCGCCATCTCGCTCTATCTTTTTTGTTTAAGCATGATCTTTTCGGAAAACCGGCGTCCACTTTTCCGGATCATGCTTTAGGCCGTAACCCCTCACCCGGCGCTCCGCGCCGACCTCTCCCGATGGGAGAGGTGAAACAGCATTTCGCGGCGTGCCTTTTTAAGCCTGCACCGACGGCCGCTGACCGACGCGGGCGAACCATGCCGCGATATTGGTGTTGGCCGGGTCCAGCGGCTGGCCGATCTGACCGCCGAAGTCGATCCAGCAGTACAACAGCATATCCGCCAGCGTGAAGCGCGATCCGCACAGGAATTCCTTGCCCGCCATCTGCCCGTCGAGCCATTGCAGACGGTTCGCCGCGATCATCTTGAGGCCCGGAGAAGCTTCCGGCGCGCAGGGGATCCGCTTCTGAAAAAATTTCAGGGCTTCGCCGAAGCGATACCCGTTCGCCAGCGGCTCGCAGATATTGAGATCGACGCGGCGGGTCCACATCCGGCATTCGGCGCGCTGCTCCGGCGTCGATCCGATCATCGGCGGATCCGGCTTTTTCTCCTCGAGATATTCGCAGATCGCGGTGATCTCCGACAAATAGCTGCCGTCATCGAGCTCAAGTGTCGGCATCTGGCCGTGCGGATTGCGCTTCAGATGCTCGGCCTGCCGGTTTTCACCGGCGCGCAGGTCGACGGTCTGCTTGGGGATCGAGATGTCCTTTTCCGCCATGAACATGCGGACAAGGCGCGGATTCGGCCCGATCGAGTCATAGAGTTTCATCGCTGGCTCTCTCCCTGGTTTTATGGCGGTGTCTTGTTGGGATCTTTTGAACAGGCCCCGGGCCGGTTTGTCAAACCGGCGATAGCCGCTCAGGCGTCGTCGAGCTTGTTGAGGTCGCGCACCGACTGCATGATCGGCTCGAAGTTCGACCGCGCATCGAGCGCGTCGAACAGCTGGGCGGTGTCCGACAGCAGCGCGTGTGATCGCGCGATCGCGATTCTGACATCTTCCTGCGGCGTGTCGGACAAGCGGCCATGTCCCGACAACAATATCCTCGAATTGAGACCCTTCAGCCGCTCCAGCGACTGGATGTAATCGCTGATGCTGCCCGATCCGAACACGCCGCCCATCACGCCGCCGGGCATCAGCGTGTCCGCGGCGAACAGCAGTCCCTTGTCGTGATCGAACAGGCTGATGCATGCCGAGGTGTGGCCCGGCGTGTACATCACGCTGAGGCGGAAATTGCCGAGGTCGATCAGATTGCCTTCTTCCAGCCAGATATCGACGTTGATCGGCACGTTCGGCTCGTTGAACATCTTGCGCAGCATCGAGAAGTCGTCGCGCAGCATGATCTTGTTGGCGGCGAGGCGATGGGCGGCCGTGATGGTGCGGCCGCCGAAATAATGGGCGGCGCCGATGTGGTCGAGATGTTCGTGGCTGAGGATCACCATGTCGATCTTGTCGGGCGGACAGCCGACATGTTCGAGGCATTGCAGCAAATGCGGGTAGTTGGAGGACAGCCCGACATCGATCATGATGGTTCGGGATTTGCCGCGCACCAGATAGGCGTTGGCGGCGCGGTTCGTGAAACGGATCTGGTAGACGTCCTCGGCCGCCTGGATCAGCGAGCAGACGTCGTTGCTTCGAAGAATTGGAAACGGACTCGGTTTGCGGTCGCTCATGGGGTGGCCGCCCTGAAGGTGACGGCATTGGATGCCCGCAGCCGCTTGCTCAGGGCATCCATGATCATCAGCGCGAACGCCGGCTGCTGGCTGACCAGATAGACGAAGCGGGCGTGATTGATCCGCATCACGCGGGTGTTCGGCGCGGCGGCGATCGCGGTTGCCGAGCGGGACGAGCCGTCGATGACCGCCATCTCTCCGAAGAATTCGCCCTTGCCGAGGGTTACGATGACGGTCTTGCCGGCGCTGCTGATCTTGGCGATCTCGATCTTGCCTTCGATCACCACGAACAGCTCGCGTCCGCTTGAGCCTTCCTCGAAAATGACGTCGCCCACATCAAAGTCGTTGATGCATTTTTCGATGGCCATGGAGCTCCCCGCCTTCTGGCTGGACCGCGCCCCATGTTAGTCGGGAAATCCGGCCACGCAAACGACAGATCGGGGCCGTCAAACCATACCGCAGAGCAGCATGCGCCAGGCCAGGACCGCCGCCGCGTCGCTTGCGGATCAGAACCGGGCCGGATGACTTCCTAAAATTTTCGTAAGCCCGCGGCCGGTAACGATTTCGCAAGCAATGAAAGTTACCAAATAGTCAATCTTTACTGGAGAATTGAACGTGAACGAGCAAAAGGCCGAGCCAACCAGCGGTGAACCCGGTTTCGTCGGACCGGCCACTCCCAATTCATCCGATGCACAGGGCGAGCCCGCCGCCGCCTCGATGCAGGGGTCGGTGGAAGGATCGACGGATGGATCGACCAGCGTCGATTCTCCGAAGCTGGTGCCCGAGCAGGGTTTCTCTGGCGAAATGCCCGAGGTGGACCCGCTGAAGGTTCTTTTGAAAAAGGCTGACGCCGACAAGCCCGATACTTCCAAGGCGGATGCTTCCAGCGCAGATGCTCCCAAGGCCGATGCCTCAAAGGCAGAAATTCCAAACGCCGAAAAGTCCAAGATGGACGCGCCGCGCACCCCTGGCAGGGTGATGATCATGTCAGCCGGCGAGCGCTCCTGGAGCGGCAACGATGCGGGTCCGGCGCCAGAATCCGAGCCGAACTCCGGAATGTTCGGCAAGCGGCGGCTCGGCGCACTTGCGGCGGTGGTGGCGCTGGCGGCGGTGGCCGGTGCGGTCGGCGGCGCCATGGCGACCGTCAGCCTCGGGCATTTCGGCGGCAATGACACGGCGGGTGTCGCCAACCACGCGCTCGAAGCGTCGGTTGCGCAACTCGATGCCGACATCCAGGCTCTGAAGGCCGGCGCCGATCATGCCTCCAGGCTCGGCGTGGCCCAGTTCAACAAGACCAGCGAGCGTCTCGACAAGGTCGAGAAGGCGCAACTTGAACCCGCCGCCAAACTCGCCAAGCTCAGCGAGGCCGTGGAAAAGCTCCACGCCGCGCCACCGGTTGCCGCGGCAGCCGCCGCACCGGCCGCCGCGGCAAAGGAAACCACCGGCTCGATTTCGCCTCCGGCGACGGCGCCCAAGGTCGAAGTGGCGAGGCTGCCGACGGTGGAAGGCTGGTCGCTGCGCGACGTCGCCAATGGCGGCGCCTTGATCGAAGGGCGGCAGGGAATCTTCGAAGTCTATGCCGGCGATCCGGTGCCGGGCCTCGGCCGGATCGATGCGATCAGACGCCAGGACGGCCATTGGGTGGTTGTGACCAGCAGGGGCTTGATCGTCGCGCGCTGACGACCGACCGCTTCACCGCAGCGTGAAGCGGCGGCTTCCTCGCCTTCCGCTTGCTGCGAGACAGCGCGTGCGCTTTTCGGCTATTTTCCCGAATGGAGGCCGCCGCCCGAATGCGCCTTGAACGGGCGCTATGCGGCCGCGGCGTTTGTCGGGACACGGCCGGGTGCGGTTTCTTGCTATCATCCTTGTTTTGCTTGGCAGCGCGCTGCCGGCGCGCCACGCGCAAAGCGCGGCGTTGCTGGAGCGCGGTACTGCGATCACCGATCCCCTTGGCCTGCGCGAACTCGATCGCGGAAGATTTGGCTTGGGCCGCGTCCTGATGCCGAACCGATCGGCCGACGCGCCGATCACCAACAACCAGTTGTTCGCTTTGCCATCGATGGTTCCGGTTCGCAGGGCGCTCGACGACGAGTTCGAGCGATACATCGCAGGGCAAAAGGCCGGTCAGGCGAGCGAAACCATCGGCGTCGGCAGCGCCTACGACCTTCAGCTGTTCGATCGCGCGCTGCTTTATTCCCCTGATTCACGCTTCGTGCTGGCCGGCATCATCAACCGGATGGACCGCGCCTACCTCTCCGAAGCCAATTGCGGCGAGATCAGGCTGATCTATCGTCTGACGCGGACGGACGGGCCCGGGACCGGTGATGCGCCGACCTCGCCGCGGCTGCCGATGACGCTCAACGTCGTGCTGAAGGCCAAAGGCGATCACGCGGTCGACCGCAGCGGTGCCGCGATCACCTGCGCGGAGATCGCGCGCCGCTGGCTGGCGACAGCCAATTCTCCGCTGACCGGCGTCAGGCTTGCGGAAGAATTGCTGTCGAGCGACGGCCCGCTGGATTTGATCGAGCCTGAGAACATCGACCTCATTGAGACCAATCTTCAGATCGCGCATGCGCCGAAATCGGCAACCCGCGATTTCCGTACCGATTATCTCTTGAAGGTGTTTCACTACAATGCGCGGAAGCAGGTGTTCGAGCAGGTGCCGCTCGAGAACCAGATCGATCGCGGGCGGATTCTCACGGATGATCGCCTCAAGCGCGACTTTCGGGCGTGGCTGCTCGATGTCGGGCACATCGGTGAACTGGATCGCGGCACGATTTTGATCCCTGAGAAATTTCTGGCTACCGCTGCGATCGCCGCAACCCCGGCCGGATTTGCGGCCTCAAACCTGCAGCCTGCGTTCGGCCTGGTGCAGGGCGACGACGCAACCGCGGATCCTGTGTTCAAGGAGAGTGATGTCGTCTCGGCATTGAAGAAGGCGGCAGAGAGCGGCGTCGGCTTGGAAAACATCCGGTCGGTGGCCGGCTTTGAGCGCCGGCTCAACGACATGACCTGCTCGGGTTGCCATCAGACCCGCGGCATCGGCGGCTTTCATTTTCCGGGCGTCGATTGGATGGCGGCCAATCCCTCCAATTCGACGGTTGTCCCGGCGTCGCCGCATTTCTTTGGCGACCAGATCAGACGCCGCGATATTTTGATGTCATTGCGCGACGGCAGGCCGCCGGATTACTCCCGCGGATTTTCCAGCCGCCCGCAATTGCGCGGTAGCACCGAACTCGCAGGATCCGAATATGACGACGGCTGGGGCGCGCATTGCTACCAGCAAAGGCCCGATGCCGCCGACAATGATCGCAGTTTTCGCTCATGGACCTGCGCCGAGGGGCTGGCGTGCCAGGTCGTCGGCAATGCCTCGCGAATGGGGATGTGCTTCGTAAAGAGCCGCTAAAGCATGATCCGGAAAAGTGGACACCGGTTTTCCGAAAAGATCATGCTTAAACAAAAAGATAGAGCGAGATGGCAATTCAACGAAGAGCCATCCCGCTCTAGTCCGATCGCTTTTGTGCGTATTATGGAGAACGCAACCGCAATGAAACCGGCTGGCGTATAAGCCGGGTAAAAACGGCAGCTAGAACGAGGTCGTAATACTGGTGAGCCATTGCGGCGATGCGTCCACGAGAAATGCTTCCAGCTGCTTGTCCGCCCCTGATACGATGAGCACGCCAATGATCACGAACAAAAGACCGAGCGCGGATTTCAGGCCGTTGCCGGCCGACAACAAGGTGCCGCGCCAGCGCACCATCGTCTCCCTCGAAAGCCATCCCAGACCCAGGAGTGGAAGTGCCGCTCCAATACCGAACGCGAGCATCGTTAGCGCAACCTGACCGAGGTCCTTTCCTTGTGCAGCGAGCAGCGATGCGGCTCCGAGCGTAGGTCCGACGCAGGGACTCCATACCGCACCCAGGAGCACGCCGATCGAAAACTGTCCCGCGAGGCCGTTGGTTCTGCTTGTTGCGAGCTTGCCGTCGGCCCAGTTTCCAATGGGACCGGCGGCGGCGGCAAGGCGGGCTTGGAGGGATGGAAACAGCAGTACGACTCCCACCACGACGATCAGCGCCGCCGCGACATAGCGTAACCGGTCCGCATCAAGCCCGACCGAGTGGCCGGCCGTGGCCAGGAACAATCCGATCGCGACAAACGACAGGGATAGCCCGGCAGCAAGTGCCAGCGGTCCCCGCCGATGAGTGGATGCTGCAGTGCCCAACACGATCGGCAGAATCGGCAGGACACACGGCGACAGTATCGAAAGGATCCCGGCGACAAAGGCCAGGATTGGACTGCTGATCGTCATGGTTGACGTCCCCTGCAGAAGTCCATGGTGGCGCTGAGCGCGTCCGCCTTAGGCGACGTCCGGTCCGCCGCGCCAGGCGCCGGGTCGGGATCATCATTCACGACAGCCCGCCTTCCGAAGTGCCCGGGATCAGATCGATTTTTCAGCGAGGGCGTAGATCGAATCCCGCCTGGTGTCGCCGACCGAGCGGCCTTCTTCCTTCTCGCCCTTGAAGACAATCAGGGTCGATTGCATCCGGGCGCCAAAGCGGTTGACCAGGTCCTTCTGGCTGTCGAAATCAATCACGAAATAGGCAAGGTTCTTGAATTTCGGATCCGCCCTGAGCTCGCTCAGGATAGGCGCCTGCGCTTTGCAGGTTGGGCACCAGGAAGCATGGATCGCGATCAGGATCGGCCGCCCGGCTTTCTGCGCATCGGCAAATGCCTTGGCGTCGAACGTCGGGACGATCTCCGCCAGCGCTGGCGACACGGTAAACGCCCCGGCAACCAGCGAGGCAATCAGGATCGATCGACGGGTCAGCATGGTGTTCTCCTTGTTGGTCTCGGTAAGTTTCGTCTCAGAGGGCGCAAATGTTACGCCCAGAGAGGACTTCATTGGCACCATCCGATTCGACCGTAAATCGGGAAAGGTTAGCGCCTATCAAAAAGATTCTTTCCTATCGCCGCCATGGGCGCGGCGTGTATCCCAACCCGAGAAAAACCGGGTTGGGACCAAGGCCCGCACTATACCGAGTTGTACCAAGGAATATCCCGCGTACCCTGGTACTCCAAGGCTCACTCTCGTCAGCACCGACAGACAGCCGAGCACGCGCGCCGCGATGACGCGTTCGCGCTCGCGCTCCTTCATGACCTCGATGCAACGGTCATGATCCTGATCTGGAATCTCGGCATGGCGGCCTTGATTGCGGGAGTTGCCAGCGCCTTCGGACGAACCTCCCTGGAATGGGTTGCCACGTATGTCCGGCCCTTCCACCGCGGCTTTCCAGCCGACGATAATTATTTCCCGAAATCGCGAACCCTTTTGCGGATTTGGCCCCTCTTGATGTTTGAACTTAACCAAGAGAGGGCGATCCAATGATGTACTTCAAGACCAATCTCCCCGGCTGGGAGCGCGCGATCCGCATCGCCATGGGCATCATGGTGGCTGGCCTGGCGTACCTATATGCACCGAGCCCCCTGATGACCTGGGTCGGTATCGCCATGGGCGTGACGTTCGCCGGAACCGGTTTCATCGGCTTTTGCCCGATGTGCGCTATGGTGGGCCGCAGGTATATCGGGACCGATAAGTGATTGCCGAGCCCAAACTGGTCGAAGCCGCCTGCGGCGGCGACGTAACCGCCGTAGAAAAGCTGCTCGTTGTCTGCCAGCCGGACTTGCGCCGGTTTGCGCGGCGGGCCTGCTCGACCAATGAGGATGCCGAGGACGCAGTCCAGATCGCTCTGTGGCAGCTCTACCGCAAGATCGGGGCGCTGCGCACGGCGGCCACTTTCGCGTCGTGGTTGTTCCGGATCATCGAGCGCGAATGCTACCGGCTGTTTCATGCGCGCGACAGGCTGCAAGCGCTCGACGAAACGCTTGACGCGGTGCTGCGGCAGGAGCCGCTGCCGCTGGCACTTCGCAGGGACCTGGTGACGGCCATCGCGACGCTTGCCGAACCGTATCGAAAAATTCTGATCATGCGCGACGTCGACGAGTTGTCCGCTCCGGAAGTGGCAGAACAACTCGGCATCTCGCCCGAGGCCGTAAAGAGCCGCTTGCACAGGGCGCGCACGATGGTGCGCGAACACCTGCTTGCGGGCGGATACCTGGCGTCGACAACGTAACGGGCAATCCGATGTCCTGCAGCCGATCCTTGTACGCTCACCTGTTGCGTGGGATAGGTGCTGCAGCCCTGCTTGTCCTGGGTTTTGTCTACGCGAACGCCGTCCCATGGTTGTTGCCGGTGCTGCTGATTGGCGCGGTTGCGCTGTTGCGCGGCTGTCCGATGTGCTGGCTGATGGGACTCTTCGATGCCATTGCGGCGCGCCGCTCTGGCGTGGACTAGGTTCCGCAGTCAGCGGCGAAAGCCCGCAGGAGAGCGTCGAATTCGTCCGGGCACTCCCATTGCGGGGCGTGACCCGCCTCAGTGACGACCTGCACGGCGCCGCGCCAGAGGGTGGGAAGTTTCAGCGATCCGAAATACGCGCCGTTGATGAGTTGCTCCCGCACGCCATGCAAGACCGCAAGCGGAACCTTCAATGCGGCGGCAACCTCGACTTCATCGCGGGTCACGGCCGGATCGATGCTCGCACCAATTTGCGCGCGTGCGATCCCGTCAGTTCGCATCGCGTCCTCGAGGAAGAATGCGGGAATGTCGGCAAATCCAGGCGCGAAGAACGCAGCGACGTAGGCCTTGGCCATCTCGGGCGTGATTTCCGGCACGAAACCGACCTGCATGGCAGGATTGGGCAGGAAGGCCTTGTCCATCGCCGGCGGAAATCCGATCGGAGGCGTGCCGAAGATCATGAGGCCGCGCGCCCCGGCAAGGTCGGGTGCGGCCTCAAGCAGAATATGACCCCCAAGGCTCCAGCCGACCAAGATCGAATCCTCAATGCCCCGAGCGGTTAGCAGGGCAATGAGTGAGCGCGCATGGCCGGACAACAGATAGGCGGCGGGATCGCTGGCGTCAGCCGAACGGCCATGTCCCATCAGGTCGATCGCGACGAGACGGTGCGAAGCGCCCAGCGGGCCGTCGAGCTGGCGCGAAAAGGCGCGCGCGGAGCAGGAATTGCCGTGGATGAGAACGATGGGTCGCCCCACACCTTCCGTTTCGTGGACGGCGATCTCGCCGAAAGGCCCCGCGAACATCGTCGTCTTCGTCATGCCAATCTCCTTCCGGCGCTTTCAGTCAGCTTAATGGCATGGCGGCGTGCGGAATGACAACCCTTGCGCGGTAGGCTAGCCTCTTGCCGCTGGATGCGAACCGGCCGAGGTCGACGGACACGGGGAGGGCAGGCGGTGAACGACACGGACAAGGAAAACAAACTGCGCAACCGCGAGATCGCCCGGAATGAAAGCACGCGACAAACCGTCGGCGACATCCGCGTCAGCGCATGGGCGGTCGCGGCCGCGGTCGTCATCGGTCTTGCCGCGATCGGCTGGGTATTATTGCACAATAAATAAAGTGCGGGCTTCGCCGGGCGACGTCGATTGGGGAAGGTCCGTTACGCGTAATGTGTGAGACGCCTGCCGGGCAATAGATCGTACGGGGATCGCCAGCCAGGCAGATTTGCAACGCGGCGGAGCCAGGCGTCTACGGCCGGGTGACTGGCTGCAAGATCGTAGCCGGTTTCGTCATTCGGATAGGACAGATAGGCGATCATTGAAAAGTCGGCCACGGTCGGCCGGTCGCCGACGGCGAATGCGGATTGCTGCAGGTGTTGCTCCAGTATCGCAAGGAAGTCGTCGATGCGTCTGCGGAAGTAGGCCAGCACGTGCGGGTCGGGTGATGGCGTGAACGTCCGATGGTATCGATAGGTCGCCATGTAGCCGGTCAGCTTGTGATTGTCCCAGAACAGCCAGCGTAGCACTTCGAATCGCTCGCCGGCATTCTCGCCACCAAATCGGCCGTATTGTTCGGCGAGCTTGAGCAGGATCGGCGCGGTCTGGGTGAGACCCACGCCATTCTCCACCAGAACCGGGATTTCTCCCATGGCGTTGACCGTCCGCCGCCACTCCGGTGTTCGCGTGATGCCGCCGCCGAAGTCGGTCCAGACCGGTTCAAAGGTCTGGCCGCAAAGGGTGAGCATCAACGCGAGCTTGTAGCTGTTTCCCGATTCCGGGAAATAATGCAGCCGGTAGGTAGACATCGCCGCTTTCCTTGTCTGCTCTGGACTCGGGTAGAGGTGTGGCTTACGACCGAATCCCGTGCTTGCGCTTTCGAGCGGTCAAACGCCGCATTAATACGTTTGATCCGTAAAAAAGAACATATGTTCTGTCAATAAACCAACCCGGCGATGATTGTCAATATGGCCGCCAAAATCGAACGGAAAACGACCGAACGCGAGCGCCCCCTTATGGAAGCAACGCTGCGCATCATCGGCCGAACGGGGCTCGAGGGCGTCACACACAGGGCCGTTGCGACCGAGGCGGGAATGTCGCTTGGAGCGGTCACGCATCACTTCGCAACGCGCGACGTCCTGGTGGATGCGGCGCTCCGGTTCGCTTTAGCGCGCGAGGTCGACCGCCTGCGCGCGCTGGCTTTGAGTTTGCAAAGCAAGGCGCTCGACGTGGAGGCCTGGATTGAGTCCCTTGTGGCCTGGTACTCCAGGGAACTTCAAAATCAGGCCGAGACACATATTGCCTGCTACGAGGCGTTCCTGGCGGCGGCGAGGAGCGCACGGCATCGGCCCATTGTTGTCGAGTGGTTCGAGACCTGGCGACAAAGCGCGGAACTTGCCCTAAGGGCGGCCGGCTCGTCTGATCCCCCCCGCCATGCCGAGCTGTTCGTCTCCACTTTGATCGGCATCGTGTTGCAACAATTGGCGGTACCGCGCCGCAGTTTCCGAAAGGACGCCAAGGTGTCTCTCCTGGAACTGGTCCGCGGCTTGACCGTCAGGAAGTAATCGGACCGTCGCGCGCCGATGCCGACGAATTTGGATTGATGGCAATGCCGCCTGGCCCGTTCACGCCACCGCGCCCGATGCTCGCAATTGCCGGATCGCCGCCTCGTCATATCCTGCCTCGCGCAGCACCTCGTCGCTGTGCTCGCCGACGCCGGGCGGATGCCGCGGTCGGGTCTTTTTGCTGCCGTCGATCCAGATCGGGCTGTTGACGGTCAGCATGGTGTCGTTCTCGAACGGCAGCAGCACCTCGTTTTCGATCATCTGCCTGTCGTTGGGGATGTCGTCGAGGATGCCGATCACGCCGAACACCAGCCCGTTGCCGTCAAGTATCTTGCGCCATTCGGCGAGGTCCCTGGCGGCAAAAATCTCGTCGAAGATCTTGATCAATTCCAGCGACCGCGCGTGACGGTCGGGCTTGGTCGCGAATCTGGCGTCGGCGATGAGATCCTCCCGTCCGAGGCAGCGCGCCAGCGTCGGCCATTGCCGGTCCTCGTTGAGCAGCGACAGGATGAGCCAGCGCCCGTCGCGGCATTGGTAGTGGTTGGTCACCGCGTTCAGCGCGCGCTCGCGCGGCCGCCGTTCGCCGAATTTCGCGCCGCATAATTTGGCCTGGGCGAGCACCCCGTTGGCCCACACGCCATTGGCCATCAGGTTCGAGCTCACATGCGAACCCTTGCCGGTGCGCTCGCGCTTGTACAGCGCGGTGACGATCGCGCCATACAGTGCCATCGCGCAGGGGTGATCGCCCATGCCGGCGACCGAACGCGCCGGGGCGATGCTGGTATCCGCGCGCACCAGATCCATCAGGCCTGAACGCGCCCAATAGGCATTGCTGTCGAAGCCGGGCTTGTTGGCCTCGTCGCCTTTTTCGCCATAGCCGGTGAACGACGCATAGATCAGGCGCTGGTTGAGCGGTGCAAGCTTGGCGTAGGTCAGACCGAGCCGGGCGCGCACGGCGGGCGGAAAATTCGTGATAAAGACGTCGGCTTCGGCGGCGAGCCGATGCAGCACCGCCTGGCCTTCCGGCTTAGAGAGATCGAGCGCCAGGCTTCGCTTGTTGCGGGATTCCAGCAGCCAGGCGAAGTTGTGCTGACTCGCGGGATAGCCCGGCAAATTCGGCAGGTTGCGATAGGGATCGCCCAACCCGGGCGGTTCGATCTTGATCACTTCGGCGCCGAAATCCGACAGCACGGTTGCGGCCGCGGGCGCTGCGATGAAACTCGCGCAGTCCAGAACCTTGAGGCCTTCGAAGATGCCGTCTTCCATATGAACTCGCTCCCGTGATTGTTGTTGGTTTTTGCGTGTGATGGAATTATCGCTGCGAACGATCAAATGCCATTTGACCTATGTTGGCGGCACCGCGCAACGGGTGAAAATGCAGTGCACTCTGGCGCTGTCGTGATCCCCACATGAGCGCGATTACGCTCACGCGAGGAGGACGGCTCATTCGCTGCCCGACATCAGCGCAGCGTTGCCGCCGGCGGCCGAGGTGTTGATGGTCACGGTTTGTTCGGTCGCAAAGCGCGTCAAATAATGCGGCCCGCCGGCCTTGGGGCCGGTGCCGGATAGTCCATGGCCGCCGAACGGCTGCACGCCGACCACGGCGCCGATCATGTTGCGGTTGACATAGACATTGCCGACGGCGAGCCGGTCGATCACATGTTCGACCGTGTCGTCGATACGCGAATGGATGCCGAGCGTCAGTCCGTAGCCGGAGCGTTCGATCGATTGCAGCACGCCATCGAGCCGGTCGGTCCGGTAGCGCACCACATGCAGGATGGGTCCGAATACTTCCTCTGTGAGTTGATCGGCATCCGACAGTTCGAAGATATGCGGCGCCACATAATTGCCCTCGGGCGCCGTGCCGGCGTAATGCAGGCGGGCCTGTTTCTTCATCCGCGCGATATGCGCCTCCAGCCGCTCCTTGGCCTCGGCGTCGATCACCGGTCCGACCTGAACGGCGGGATCGCTGACATCACCGATCCGCAATTCGCGGGCAGCACCTGCGATCATCTCGATCATGCGGTCGGCGACATCGTCCTGCACGAACAGCAGGCGCAGCGCCGAGCAGCGCTGGCCGGCCGAGCGGAACGCCGAGGTCACGACATCGTCGGCGACCTGCTCGGGCAGCGCGGTCGCATCGACGATCATCGCATTGATGCCGCCGGTTTCCGCGATCAGCGGCACGATCGGGCCGTCCTTGGCGGCGAGCGTGCGATTGATCGAGCGGGCGACCTCGGTCGATCCGGTGAAGACGACGCCGGCCACAGCAGGCTGCGCCACCAGCGCCGCGCCGATGCTTCCGTCGCCGGGCACCAGATGCAGCGCGGAGGCCGGCACGCCGGCCTCATGCAGCAGGCGAACGGCCTCGGCTGCAATCTGCGGCGTTTGCTCGGCGGGCTTGGCAACGACCGCATTGCCGGCCATCAGCGCCGCCGTGACCTGGCCGAGGAAGATCGCCAGCGGAAAATTCCACGGCGATATCGCGATGAACACGCCGCGGCCGCGCAGCTCGACCATATTGCTCTCGCCGGTGGGCCCCGGCATGATTTCGCCCGCGCCGAAATGTTCGCGGCCCGAGGCGGCATAATAGCGGCAGAAATCGACCGCCTCGCGGACTTCCGAAAGCGCGTCGTCGAGCGTCTTGCCGCCCTCGCGTTGCAACAGCGCGATGAAATGCGCCGCGCGTTGCTCGAGCAGGTTGGCGGCTTTCTCCAGGACTCCGGCGCGCATTTGCGCCGGCGTTCGGCTCCACGGTGCGAACCCCGCGCGGGCGGCCATGACGGCATCGCTTGCGGCCTGTGGATCGGCGTCGATGACGTCGCCGGCAGCGGGGCTGCTCGCAGCGATGGCCGAGATCAGCTGGTTCAGCGCGGCGCGCTCGCCGAACTCGATGCCGCGCGAATTCAGCCGCTGCGGCTGATAGAGATCGCGCGGCAGCCGGATGTCGGGATGCCGGGCGTTGGCGGCGGCGCCGATGATTTCGGCCGGACGCCGCAGCAGCGTCGCCACCGGGATCGCGGGTTCGGCGGCGAGCGCCACGAATGACGAGTTGGCGCCATTTTCCAGCAGGCGCCGCACCAGATAGGCCAGCAGATCGCGGTGGCTGCCGACCGGCGCATAGGTCCGATGGGCTATTTTCGGACGATCCGTGCTTAATTGCGCGTACAGCGCTTCGCCCATGCCGTGCAGGCGCTGAAACTCGAATCCGTTTTCGTCGCCGGCAAGTTCGAGCACGGTCGCCACCGTCAGCGCATTGTGGGTGGCGAATTGCGGGAAGATGCGGGGGCGGAGCGTCAGCAGTTTCTGCGCGCAGGCGATGTAGTTCAGGTCGGTCATCGCCTTGCGGGTGAACACCGGATAGTCGTCGAGGCCGCGCTCCTGCGCGCGCTTGATTTCGGTGTCCCAATAGGCGCCTTTGACCAGCCGCACCATCATCCGCCGGTTCAATCGTCGCGCCAGCTCATCGACATGGTCGATCACCGCCGCGGCGCGTTTCTGGTAGGCCTGAACAGCCAGTCCGAAGCCATCCCAGCCTTTGAGCGATGCGTCATCGAGCGTGGCCGCGATCACGTCGAGCGACAGTTCCAGCCGATCCGCTTCCTCCGCATCAACCGTGAAATTCAGGTCGAAGGCCTTGGCGCGCCGTGCCAGGTCGAGCAGCCGCGGAACCAGTTCGTTCATCACCCGCCGATGGCTTAACGCCTCGAAGCGCGGATGCAGCGCGGACAGCTTGACCGAGATGCCGGGCCGATCGGGCAGCGGACGATCGTCGGCGGCGTGGCCGATGGCGTCGATCGCGGCGGCGTAGGAATTGAAATAGCGCTCCGCGTCGGCGGCGGTGCGCGCGCCTTCGCCGAGCATGTCGAATGAATAGCGCGGCGCGGCGGCCGAATGCGGCCGCGCCCGCGCCAGCGCCGCTTCAATGGTCTCGCCGAGCACGAAATGGCTGCCCATCAGCCGCATCGCCTGCCGGGTCGCGGCGCGGACCGCCGGAGCGCCGAGCCGCTTCGCCAGCCGCCCGATCGTGCCTTGCGGGGTCTCGCCGGGTTGAATCACGCGCGCCGACACCCCCAGCGCCCACGCCGACGCGTTGACCAGAAACGCGCTGGATTTGGTCTCGTGGTGCACAAAGTCGCCGTGGCCGAGCTTATCCTCGATGAACTGGTCGGCGGTGCGGGCGTCCGGCACCCGCAGCAGGGCTTCGGCGAGCACCATCAGCGCCAGGCCTTCCTTGGTGGAGAGCGCAAACTCCCGCAGCATGTCCTCGACGCCGCCGAGCCTGTCGTCGGAGGCGCGGATGGCATCGATCAGCCGGGTCGCGGTGCCGTCGATCCGCTCGTCCTGCGCGGCGTTGAGGCGGGCGGTTTCGAGAAGCCGGGCCGCCAAGACGCCATCGTCCGGCGCATAGCTCGCCGTAAAGGGCGGAAGGACGAAGGGGGCGGATGTCATGGCGTGTCTAGGGCTGGAAAGTCCGGGGTGAATCCCCTTCTGGTTCCCGTCCTCTATATGCAGCCATCAACGCCACCGCGAAACTGCTGCATTGGTTTTGGGGAGATTTATTTTGGCCTGAGGGGTGGCGACGGGAGGAGACCGCCGTGGTCGTCAGCCTGCGACCGCGCGGCTATCGGAAGCGCTCTAAGGTCATGACGATGAGGTCATGACGGTCGAAAGATAGCTCGCGAAAGTCGACCGATCGAACCTGCGCATTCTGCGCCGATTCAAATACGTGCACGGGCGCTATTCGCCCCTGCCGGATGCACGCTATTTTTGGGATATCCCGGAAGCCCCACTCCCGGATTGCGTCCGAGAGTGCGCTGTTGCGAACCGCGCTACTGGCGTTAAACCTTGAGGTTCTCTGCCGAGGTCTTGCCGCGATTGGCAACTTCTTCGTATTCCACCGTCTGTCCTTCGTTGAGCGAGGAAAGACCAGCCTTTTCGACCGCCGAAATATGAACGAAAACGTCCTTGCCGCCACTTGAGGGCTGGATAAATCCAAAGCCCTTGGTCGCGTTGAACCACTTCACAGTACCTTTAGCCATCACGTCGTCTCCGCGGGATCAAAAAACGATAACGAACTCCCGGTCTCCGCAAACCGGCATGTCCGATGGGGGCACGATACGCGGTATAGGGCACGCTTGATAGCTTAAACGACACCGGGATTTCGGCGGAAAAGGATCATTATCGCGGCGCATTCGCGTCTTTTGCCTCTTTGGCCATCATTTGACGCGGCGAACCATCGCAAACAGCAGCCGTTTCGGTTTTATTGAAGCCCGCACGTGAAACGCCCGGTTCCGCCAATGGAAGCGCGCAAGCTTCGCTTTCAAATCGAATTTTGCGACGTCGTGGCGAGATATTCGACGATCTTAGGCCGCGACGACACCCAGATCGTCAACCAGCGCGGACAACGTCCTGGCGCCGGCGACCGGGTGAACCGTCATCGGTTCGGTGCGTCCGCGGATCAATCGGGCAAGTTGGACGCGGCTGCGTGCGCTCATGCGATTCCGCTAAAGATGACGTCGGCGATGTTAGAATCCAATTCGGTTGGTGACGCGTGGCCCGACGTGCTCGCGCCGGAAGCTGCCACGACCGCGCCGCCGGTTCATAGCTGCGCTCAAGAGAGTGACCGGCCGGTCGCCGCCGGATTCATTCGTCGCTGTCGCGCTTGCGCAGCAGGTCCTTCGCCAGATCGCCGAGCGCGGGCTGCGGCAATGCGGCGAACGGCAGCGGCCGCGTCACGTCGATCGCGGCAAGCCCGAGCCGCGCGGTCAATAGCCCGTTGAGAACGCCTTCGCCGAGCCGCTGCGACAATTTCGCCGCGATGCCGTGGCCGAGCACTTGCTGGATCAAGCTGTCGCTTGCCGCCATGCCGCCCGTGATGGCGACATGTGCGACCACGTGACGCATCAACCGGATCATTCCGAGCGCGCCCGGCCGTCCGCCGTAGAGCCGTGCCAATTGCCGGATCAGGCGCAAGGATGCCGCGAATACGAACAGCACGTCGATCAGCGCGCGCGGACTGACGGCGGTGACGATCGAGACGCGTTGCGCCGCCGAGGAGATCAGGCGGCGCGCTTCCTGATCGAGCGGCGTCATCAATTCGCGCTCCGCCAGCCGGATCAGATCGGCGCCGTCGATGATGTCGTCGGTATGGCTTTGCAGCGTGGCGCGCGCCCGCGCCAGTTGCGGGTTCTGGTGCGCCAGCCGGAGCAGGTCATGCACGATGGACCGGCTCTCGGTACGGTCATCGCTGAGCAGTGCCGCGGCGGCGCGCTGATGCAGTTTTTCGATCACCGCCAGACGCGCCAGTCCGAAGATTTCGCGCGCCACCACCACCGATAGTGCGAGTGCTGCGGCAGCGGCAAAAACCAGCCCGAGCAAGCCGAGGCTTTCGCTGCGCGCGAACAAATCCTCGATCAGGCCGGTAACGCCAAGCCCGACACCAAGCAGGATCAGCCCGCTCAACGCGGTCCAGAATACCGCGCCCCAGCGGAATCCCCGTTGCGGCAAAATCGGCGCCTCGATCGGAACCGGCAGCAAGGCAGGGTCGGCTTCCGGCGTGATGTGGACGGTGCCGCGGGACGGGCGGCTGGAATCCTCGGGATCCATCACGATCACGCTGGGATCGTCGAGCTTGAAGGTCACCGGCCGCCGATGATTGGATCGCTCGCTCATTGCAGTTTGTCTCCGATCAGGAACTGGAGTGCGCGGTCGAGGCGGATGTGAGGCAGGACGGGACCGGCCGCGTCATGGCTCTCGAGTTGCGGCGGCCGAAACCGAAGAAAGCGAAAATCGGCTTTTTCAGCGCTAGCGCTGGAAAGGCCGCGAAACGCGCCCTCGCCCCTGAAAAGCTCCTCCGGGTCTTCAGGCAGATCGCCCGGAAAGGTGGCGACTTCAGTCTCGCCGTCAAAGGCCTCGCCGCTCGCCGTTTCGTGGGCGGCGGGCGTGCCGAGGATGGAAGGGAGTTTTTCCCGGCCGCGCTGCAGCTGGGCCTCGCGGGTCGCGCGCACCGCAGCCAATGCCACGACGTCGATCTCGGCGCCGCAATATTCGGCGCGGGCCGCAGCCTGGGCCACGGTTCGCCGCAACACCGCCTCCAGACGATCGTGGCTCGAATGATGCAAATGGTCCGCCTTGGTGGCGGCGAACAGGATGCGGTCGATCCGCGGCCGAAACAGGCTGCTCAGCAGCGTGCTGCGCCCGATCCTGAAACAATCCAGAATTCCGGCCAGCGCCGCCTCGAGGTCATGCAGCGCTTCGGGCCCGGCGTTGAACGCCGCCAGCGCATCGACCAGAACGATCTGGCGATCGAGCCGCGAGAAGTGATCGCGAAAGAACGGGCGAACCACCACGTCCTTGTAGGCCTCGTAGCGCCGGCGCATCATCGCCCAAAGCGACCCGTCCGGCGCTGTGCCGTCGGCCGGCAGCTCCAGCGGCGCAAATGTCAGCGCCGGCGAGCCGGCGAGGTTGCCTGGCATCAGGAAGCGGCCCGGCGGCAAGAGGCTCATGGCGAAGCGTTCGTCGCGGCAGGCGCGCAGATAGTCGGTGAACAGCCGTGCGGCGGTTAGCGCAGCCTGCTCGTTTTCACGATCCTGGGCATTCAGTGTTGCAAGATGCGTGTGCCACGCCGTCGCGAGCGGTGCGCGCAGCCGCTCCCGCGACAGCTCAAGGCCTTCGCGGGACCATTGCTCGTAGCTCTTGTTGAGCAGCGGCAGGTCGAGCAGCCATTCGCCGGGATAGTCGATGATGTCGAGCGTCAAGGTGCGGTCCGCGCCATTATGCCGCTGATAGTCGATCACCAGCCGCAGCTCGCTGATATCGACCGTCGAATTCGGCCAGCGTCGCGCCTCGATCAGGGTATGGACATGGTTTTCATAGTCGAAGCGTGGCACCGCGTCGTCGGGCTGCGGCTCAAGCCGCGCTTGCGCGATCCGCCCGGTGGCGAACGGCTCGAAGATCGGGAAACGTCCACCGCGGGTGAGGCCGTGAACCAGCGCGGTGATAAAGACGGTCTTGCCGGCGCGTGACAGGCCGGTGACGCCGAGCCGAACGGTCGGATTGAAAAAGTGCTCGCCATAATCCAGCAACGCCCGCGCCGACAGCCGCGCTTCCTCGACGATATCGGAAAAACTGAGAGCCATGCGGGCGGGGGAGCTCGGTTTGACGGAGGCTATCGGGCGGAAAACTATCAGGAAAGTGGCGATCGGCGGGCGGAAATCAAGTTTCATATTTAGGACGCGATTTGAGCCGAGGAGTCCCTCCGCCGGGGTTCGTTAACCCCCCGAGAGGCATTATCTATCGCTTTCGCCATCCAGTTTACCGGGCCGCCATGACCATCTTCAAACTGAAGCAACTTGCCTCGACATCCGCCCAGGCGGCGGCCGGCGCGATGCGCTGGAATTACGATCGGGCCGAGCTGATCGCCGACGGCGTCGTGCATGGGATCGGCGTGTTCTGCGGGTTGGTCGCGGCCACCGTGCTGATCGTGCTGACGGCGGTCTATGCCACGCCGTTTGAAGTGGCTGTGGTGTCGGTTTACGTCGGCGGGCTGCTGAGCATGCTGGTGCTGTCGGCCACCTACAATTTGTGGCCGGTGTCGCGCGCCAAATGGGTGCTGCGCCGGTTCGATCACTCGGCGATCTATGTGCTGATCGCGGCGACCTACACGCCGTTCATCATGCAATTGAAAGACAGCATTTTCGCCGTCGCGCTGTTGACCGGCGTGTGGTGCCTGGCGATTGTCGGGATTGTGCTCAAGCTGGTGTTGCCGGGCCGGTTCGACCGCCTGTCGGTCGGCCTCTATCTGGCGATGGGCTGGAGCGGCTTCATGCTCTATGACGTGGTGGTCGCCGCACTGCCGAGCTTGGCCCTCTGGTTTGTGATGGCGGGTGGCGCCCTGTATAGTCTGGGTGTGATTTTTCATGCGTGGCAGCGGCTGCGCTTTCAGAACGCGATCTGGCATTGCTTTGTGCTGCTGGGCGCGGCATGCCACTACACCGCCGTGCTGGATCTCGTTCTGGCCTGAGATTTCTGGCGTGAGAATTCAAGAAACGGAGCGTGATGATGCAGGTCGCCGGCAAGGTCGTGGTTGTTACCGGAGGCGCCAACGGCATCGGCCGCGCCCTGTGCGAGGCGTTTCATAGAGCCGGCGCCGCCAAGGTCGTGGTTGCCGATCTCGATCTGGCGGGCGCGGAAGCCGTCGCCGCCGCGATCGATGGCGCGGCGTTCAAATGCGACGTCGGACAGGAACAGGACATCCGCCACCTCATCGAGGAAACCGAGCGCCGGTTCGGTCCGATTGCGCTGTTCTGCTCCAATGCCGGCATCGGCGGCGGTTTCGATCCGCTGTCGGAGAACGCCGGCGGCAGTTCCGATGAGCCATGGGCGAAAAGCTGGGCCATTCATGTCATGGCCCATGTCTATGCCGCGCGGCATCTGATTCCGCGCATGAAGGCGCGCGGGGGCGGGTACTTTCTCAATACGATTTCCGCCGCGGGTCTGCTGTCGCAGGTGGGAAGCCCGGCCTATTCGACCACCAAGCATGCCGCGGTGGGATTTGCGGAAAATCTTGCGATCTCGCACAAGGCCCATGGCATCCGCGTTTCGATCCTGTGCCCGCAGGGCGTCGATACCAACATGCTGCGGTCGATCCCGAAGGGACCGCAATCCGGCGACGGCGATCTGACGCCGGAGCAGGTGGCCAAGGATGTCCTGCAGGGATTGGAGCAGGAGACATTCGTGATCCTGCCGCATCCGCAGGTCGCGGGCTATATGCGCAAGAAGACCGAGAATTACGATCGCTGGATATCAGGCATGGCGAAGATCCAGGCCAAGATGCGGGAAACGCATGGGTGAGGGAGCTCATCCGGGGCGTCGATGATGTCGAAACCGGTAGTGGTGGCATGTCTTGGTTCCAGCACGACCGCGGGCAAGGGGCAGGCCTTCAACTGGATCGCCGAGCTGGAGCGACGATCGCAAAACAGTCGATTGCGTTTCATCAACTTCGGCGTCGGCGGTGATCTTGCGTACAACGCGCTCCGGCGATTGCCCAGCGTTCTGGCGGCTCGCCCCGACAAGGTCGTGATCCTGACCGGGGGCAACGATGTCCTGGCGTCGGTCTTCAAATGCGTGGGGTTCTTTTTCCGCCTGGTGAAACACCTGCCGAAGCCACCTTCGCCGGGGTGGTTCGATGAAAATATGCAGAGCATCGTGCGCCGGCTCAAAGCGGAGACGTCGGCGGCGATCGCTCTCGTTTCCGTGCCGCAGGTTGGAGAGGACCCGGATCCGACTGACGCGACGCAGCGCGAACTCAATTCGCTCTACGGTCGGTATAATGGGATGATCAAAGAGGTCGCCGCGAAAGAAGGCGTTGCCTATATCCCTTTTTACGAGCGTCTCCACGAGCAGATAGCGGCTTGCCCCGGGCGCGCCTTCACCTCATTCCGATTTCTTTCATTTTATCGAGATGTGTTTCGCTACTTTATACTCGGCCGCAGCACCGACGAAATCGCCGAAATGAACGGCTGGCGTTTCCATGTTGACGGCGTTCATCTCAACAGCCGCGGAGGCAAAATCCTGGCTGATATGGTGCAGGAATTCCTTGATGCATGACGCGATGGGCTGAGTCGTGCCGCTAACGCTTCTGCGCGTAGAGCAACGGCACCGCCAAATCCACCATCACCTCGACCAGGCTGGCGCCGTCATGCGCGAGACCGCGGGTCAGCGCTGGCGCCAGCTCAGATGCTTTTGTCACCCGCACCGCATCACAGCCGAGCCCCTGGGCGATCTGCACAAAGTCGATACCGGGCAGATCGAGGCCGGGCACGTTGCGCACCTGCATCACCTGGCTGAACGAGCGCATCGCGCCGTAACCGGCATTGTTGATCACCACGATCGTCAGCGGGAGCTTGCGTTGCGCCGCGGTCCACAACGCCTGGATCGAATACATCGCCGAGCCATCGCCGATCAGGCAAACCGTGCGGCGCCGGGGATGGGCGAGCGCGATGCCGACCGAGGCCGGCAGGCCGTAGCCAAGGCCGCCGCTCGCCATGGTGTAAAAGCTGTCCTGCCCGCGCATCGGCATGAATTTCTGCATCGCCGGACGGTGCGACGGGGCTTCCTCCACCAGCATGGCGTCATTGGGCATGGCGACCGAGAGCGTGTGCAGCAGATATTCGACAGGGACAGGATCGGCCGCGACCGGCGCGGGCGGCAACACGCGGCCCGCCGGCAACGCGCGCCTGGTCTCGGGCAAAAGGTCGATCAGCATTGTCAGCGCGGGCTTTAGGGTTGCGATGATGCTGGCGCCGCGCGGCGATACCGCGGCGGCGGTCGGATCGTCGGTGATCTGGAACAACGTGGTCGCGCCATCGAAGATCGAGGCGTGGCCTTCGACGTGAAAGGTAAAAACCGGCGCGCCGATCACGACCACCAGATCGTGATTGCGCAGGGCGTCCGAGAGCTGCGCCGGCGAGGCATGCAGGAAGCCCGCGAATTGCGGATGCCGTTCCGGGAAACTGCAGCGCGCCGAAAACGGGCTGACCCAAACCGCCGCCTTTGCTTTCTCCGCAACGCGCACCATCAGATCGACGGCCTCCGCGCGGTCGACGCCGGGACCGACGACGAGGGCTGGCCGTTTGCTCGCCGATAGCGCGGCGACGAGGGCCTGCATCGCCTCGCGATCCGGGCCGAGTTCGCGGCTGATGCTGCGGGCCTCCAGGCGGTCGACCTGATGAGTCCAGTCGTCGACCGGTACCGAGACGAACGCCGGTCCGCAGGGCGGCTGCATCGCGACGTAATAAGCGCGCGCGATCGCCGCCGGGACATCCTCAGGCCGCGCCGGTTCGACGCTGAACTTGACATAGGGACGCGGAAACTCCGACGCGCGCTCGGCATACAGAAAGGCCTGCAGCGGCAGGATGCTGCGCGCCTGCTGGCCCGCGGTGATCACCAGCGGGGTCTGGTTGCGGTGCGCGGTGTAGATATTGCCGAGCGCATTGCCGACGCCGGCGGCGGAATGCAGGTTGACGAAGCCGGCGTTGCGGGTGGCCTGGGCATAACCGTCGGCCATGCCGATCACGGACGCTTCCTGAAGTCCGAGCACGTAGTCGATATCGTCGGGCCAGTCGCTCAGGAACGGCAATTCCGTCGAGCCGGGATTGCCGAACACCTTTCGGATTCCGAACGCCCGCAACAGATCAAGCGTTGCGTGCTTGACGGTGGTGGAGGCTTTGGTGCCCGCGGATTTCTGAGGCAATGCGGTATAACCCTGGTGAACAGCTCAAAATGCAACCGTCGTCATTGCGAGCCACCGGGTCGCGCGAATGCGCGCCCGATGACTCGCAATGACGGACTTGGAAACTTCACCACGTCGCGGTGCCCCTCATTGTGGGCTGCCCCGCCGAATTGGCGGTCCACAGGTCGAGGCCGGACGAAACATCGGCGGCGTTGACGCTGAACTCGCTGCCATCGAACAGCGGCTGCAGCCCGCGATACACGAACGTCGCCGGCGCCTTGCCGCCGTGCAGCTTCGCCGCCAGTTCGACCAGCAGCGCCGCCTGCAGCGGGCCGTGAACGATCAGGCCGGGATAGCCTTCCACCTTGGTGACGTAGTCGCGGTCGTAATGGATGCGGTGTCCGTTGAAGGTCAGCGCCGAGTAGCGAAACAGCAGCACCGGATCGGCGAGATGCCGTTCGGAATGCCGGGCGGCTGGCGGTGCGGCCGGCGGCTTTGCCGGCGCGGCGTTCTGTCCGTCCGCGGGCATCTCGCGATAGACGATGTCATGACGCTCGCGGACCGCGACGCCGCGCGGTGTCGAGATCACGTGGTCGACCGAGACGAAGCACAGCGTGCCGGTGCTGCCGGTCTTCAGCGTCAGGTCCTTGATTGTCGATGCGCGTGTCACGGTGTCGCCGACGCGCAACGGCTCGACAAAGTTGATCGCGCCGCCGGCCCACATCCGGCGCGGCAGCGGCACCGGCGGCAGGAACCCGCCGCGATTGGGATGACCGTCGGCTGAGACTTCCGACAGCGGAGCGACGGGAAGCGTCAGGCACCAATGCGCGGTGAACGGCGCGGCGTCGCCCTCTTTCGGCTTGCCGATGTCGAGAAACAACGTCGAGCGCAATCCCGCCACCAGATGCGCGGTCACGATGTCGGTTTTTTCCTCGGTGCGGCCGATCCATTGCCGCAAGTGATCGAGATCGATGGCTTCTGGGGTTATGGCTTCTGTCATGGCTGGCTCGCTGGCTTTTTGGAACGCTGCGCGGGCTTGGGGGAACGCTTGGCGGTCCCGGAGGGGCGCTCGCCGATCGCCGGCACGGCACCATAGTGGCGCGGCTCGCCCACGAAGATCGCCGCCGGCGCCGCATAGGTGACCGGACCGGCGGGCGTCGCGACCTCGATCCGCCGCAGATGCGGATGCACTGCGAGATCAGCCATGGTGTTGACCTCGGCGAACGCGATGTCGGCGTCGGCGAGACGCTTCAACAGCTCATCCCGTGTCATCGTCGCAAAGCTGTCGCCGACGGTCTGGTCGGTGAGCGTGCGGTTGCGGACGCGCTCGACCATGTTGGAAAATCGCGGATCGTCGGGAAGCGCGGGTTGGCCGAGAATGTCGGCGCATAATTTCTTCCATTCGCGCTCGCTCTGGATCGAAATCAGAATGTCCTTGCCGTCCTTCGAGCGAAACACGCCATAGGGCGCGATCGAGGGATGCGCGAGGCCCATCCGCTTGGGCGGATTGCCGGCTTCCGAATTGAGCAGCGGCACCGACAGCCAGTCGGCCATCACGTCGAACATCGAGATCCGGATGTCCGCGCCCTTGCCGTGGCGCGACCGCGCGATCAGCGCTTCGAGGATAGCGGACTGTGCGGTGGCGCCGGTGGCGACATCGACGATCGAAATTCCAACGCGCGAGGGGCCCTCTGGACCGCCGGTGATGGAAGCAAGCCCGCTCTCGGCCTGGATCAGGAGATCGTAGGCCTTGCGGTGCGCATAGGGGCCGTCATCGCCGTAACCCGAGATGGTGCAGCAGATCAGCGCCGGGTAGTCCTTTCGCAACCGCTCGAGCGAGAAACCGAGCTTGTCCATCGAGCCCGGCTTGAGGTTCTGAAGCAGCACGTCCGCGCCGGCGATCAATTGTTCGAGGCCCTGGCGTCCTTCCTTGGTGGCAAGGTCGATGACCACGGAATCCTTGCCGCGGTTGAGCCAGACGAAATAGCTGCTCTGTCCCTTCGCCGCGGCGTCGTAACCGCGCGCAAAATCGCCCTCCGGCCGCTCCACCTTGATGACATGCGCGCCGGCATCGGCCAGCCGCGAGCTGCAGAACGGTGCGGCGACCGCCTGTTCGACGGCAATGACGGTCAGTCCTTCGAGCGGCAGCATTTGGTTTTCTCAGTAGGAGCGCGGCATGCCCAGCACGTGCTCGGCAAGGTACGACAGGATGAGATTGGTCGAGATCGGCGCGACCTGATACAGCCGCGTCTCGCGGAATTTGCGTTCGACATCGTATTCTTCCGCGAAGCCGAAACCGCCATGGGTCTGCACGCAGGCATTGGCGGCTTCCCAGGAGGCATCGGCCGCCAGCATCTTGGCCATGTTAGCCTCGGCGCCGCAATCGATGCCGGCCTCATATTTTCGGGTTGCCTCCCTGACCATCAATTCGGCGGCGCGCATCGCGGCATAGGCCTTGGCGATCGGGAACTGGATTCCCTGGTTCTGGCCGATCGGACGGCCGAACACCGCGCGTTCCCTGGCGTAATTGGAGGCCTTGGCGATGAACCATTTGGCGTCGCCGATGCACTCCGCCGCGATCAGGATGCGCTCGGCATTCATGCCGGAGAGGATGTAGCGGAAGCCCTTGCCCTCCTCGCCGATCAGGTTTTCCGAAGGCACCCGGAGGTCGGTAAAGAAAACCTCAGTGGTCGAGTGATTCATCATGGTGCGGATCGGAGTGATCGAGAGCCCGTTATTCCTGGCCGCCTTCATGTCGACGATGAACACCGACAGGCCGTCGGTGCGCTTTTGGGATTGTTCCTTCGGCGTGGTGCGCGCCAAAAGGATCATCAGGTCGGAATATTCGGCGCGGCTGGTCCAGATTTTCTGGCCGTTGACGATATAGCCATTGTTGCCATCGCGCTTCGCGAAGGTCTTCAGCGACGAGGTGTCGGTGCCGCTGGTCGGCTCGGTCACCCCGAACGCCTGCAGCCGCAATTCACCGCTGGCGATTTTCGGCAGCCATTTCGATTTCTGCGCGTCGCTGCCGTGCCGCAGCAGCGTGCCCATGGTGTACATCTGGGCGTGGCAGCCGCCGCCGTTGCATCCGGCGCGCTGGATCTCCTCGAGGATCGCCGCCGCTGCCGATAGTTTCAGCCCGGCGCCGCCATATTCCTCGGGGATCAATACCGAGAGATATCCGGCCGTGGTCAGCGCGTCGACGAACGCGCTGGGGTAGGCCATCTCGCGGTCGAGCTTGCGCCAGTATTCGCCGGGGAATTGCGCGCATAATTTTGCGACGGCTTCGCGGATCTCGGCATGGTCGTCTTGTTCTGTTGCGGTCATAGGTACTCGGCTGGCAGATCGAGGGCGCGGATCGGCAACGAAATTCCGGCGTGCCGCGGTTGGAAGGCGGCGATGCGGAAGCCTGCGGCGCGTGTGAAATCCTTCGCCGTGGCTTCGGCTGGGATCGGCGAGTTTTGGATGGCGTTCAAGATACTCTGTTTACGCTTCTAATTACCCTGGAATGCGCACCGGCAGGGATTCATAACCTTTGATGAAGCTCGAATACACGCGCTTGGGCTCGCCGACAACTTCAATATTGTCGAAGCGTTTCAGCATTTCCTGCCAGACGATCTTCAGTTGCAGCTCGGCCAGCCGCATGCCGAGGCAGCGGTGGATGCCGAAGCCGAACGACAAATGGGTGCGGGGCCGGGCTCGGTCGATGATGAAGTCGTTGGGGTTCTCGATCGCCGCCTCGTCGCGGTTGCCCGAGACGTACCACATCACCACCCGATCGCCTTTCCTGATGGTCTTGCCGCCGAGCTCGGTATCGACCAGCGCGGTGCGCCGCATATGCGCCAGCGGCGTCTGCCAGCGAATGACTTCCGGCACCATGGAATCGATCAGCGCCGGATTGTCGCGCAGTTTCTGGTACTGGTCGGGGTTTTCGTTCAAGGCGAGCACCGAGCCGCTCATGGTGTTGCGGGTGGTGTCGTTGCCGCCGACGATCAGCAGGATGATGTTGCCGAACAGGTTTTCGGAATCCATATGGCGGGTGGCGTCGCTATGCGCCATCATCGAGATCAGGTCGTTGCGCGGTTCGGCGTTGACGCGCTCGTTCCAGAGCTTGCCGAAATAGGCCGCGCACTCGTCCATCTCGGCGCGGCGCTGCTCGGCCAATTCAACGATCATGCTCTTGGGCAATGCGGTCGCGACATCGGACCAGCGCGTCAGCTTGCGGCGTTCTTCCCAGGGAAAGTCGAACAGGGTCGCCAGCATCTGCGTGGTCAATTCGATCGAGACGCGATCGACGAAATTGAAGGTCTCGTTGCGCGGCAGCGCGTCGAGCACCTTGCCGGCGCGTTCGCGGATCAGGATGGCGAGTTCATCCAGATGTGTGGGCGTGAACATCGGCGACACGGTCTTGCGCTGGGCGCTGTGCCGGGGTTGATCCATCGCGATGAAGCTCGGCATGTCGTAGCCAGACGGTGCGTCGCGGATCGAGATGCCGCCAAGGGTGGCGTCCGAGGAAAAGACGCCGTGATTGGTATCGACATGCATGATGTCGTTGTATCTGGTGACCGACCAGTAGGGTTCGATCGGTGCATTGGTGCAATAATGCACCGGCGCTTCCTTGCGCAACCGCTCGAACCAGGGCCATAGCGTATTGTTCTGGAACAGCCGCGGCGCCCCGGGATGAAAATCCTTCAGCGGCGTGGAATAGGCCTCTTCGCGCGCGGCGCGCTGAATCTCGGCGTGGTCGGCCTTGATGGCGGTCTGGATGTTCATCGTTCGATCCCAAAATAGAGGTCAGCCGGCGATCCGCACCGGCAGGGTTTCGTAGCCCTTGACGAAGCTTGAATACACCCGCTTCGGCTCCCCGACCACCTCAATATGGTCGAAGCGCTTCATGATTTCTTCCCAGATGATCTTCAATTGCAGCTCGGCCAACCGGATTCCGACGCAGCGGTGAATGCCGAAGCCGAAGGAGACGTGGGTGCGCGGCCGCGCCCGGTCGATGATGAATTGATAGGGACGGTCGATCACCTCGTCGTCCCGGTTGCCCGAGACGTACCACATCACGACCTTGTCGCCCTTCCTGAACTGCTTGCCGCGGAATTCGATGTCCTCGAGCGCGGTGCGGCGCATATGCGCCAGCGGCGTCTGCCAGCGGATCACCTCCGGCACGAAGCTGTCGATCAGCGCCGGATTGGCGCGCAGCTTGCCGTATTGATCCGGATTTTTGCTCAAGGCATAGATGCTGCCCGACAGCGTGTTGCGGGTGGTGTCGTTGCCGCCGACGATCAAGAGGATCAGGTTGCCGAGGAAATTCTGCGGGTCCATGTCGCGGGTGGCCTCGCTGTGCGCCATCATCGACAGCAGATCGCTCTTCGGCGGCTGGTCGATGCGCTCGTTCCAGAGCTTTGCGAAATATCTCGCGCATTCCAATAGCTCGGCCTGCCGCTCGTCCTCGGTCGCAACGAGACCGTCCGGACCCGGGATCGTCGTTGCGATATCGGACCAGCGCGTCAGCTTGCGGCGGTCCTCCCAAGGGAAGTCGAACAATACGGCGAGCATCTGCGTGGTCAGCTCGATCGAGACCCGGTCGACCCAGTCGAACACGTCGTGCTTCGGCAGATTGTCGAGGCATTCGGCCGAGCGCTTGCGGATGTTGATCGCGAGCTGGTCGAGATGCGTCGGTGTGAACATCGGTGCTACGGTCTTGCGCTGCGCGCTGTGACGCGGCTGATCCATGGCGATGAAGCTTTCGCGGCGCAGGTCGACCGGCGCGTCGCGGATGGTGATGCCGCCAAGCGACGCCGCCGATGAGAACACCGCGTGGTTGGTCTCGATCTCCATGATGTCGTTGTATTTGGTGATCGACCAGTATGGCCCGAACACGCCGTCCTTGCAGTAGTGGACCGGCGCTTCCTGGCGGAGCCGGTCGAAATAGGGCCAGAACGTATCGGTGCGAAACAATTCGGGGTCGCCGGGATCGAACTGTTCAAGCGGTATGGAATAGGCGCGCTCCCGCGCCGCCTCCTGATCGGGATTCTGAACGAGATCGATGGTCCCGTGCATCGGTTTGCTCCCTGATGGTCCCCGTCGGCGGTTGCTCCGGAGGGCGCTGATTTCCGCGAATTACATCCCGTTGCGCGCGACAGGGCAAGGGAAGTTTGCGGCATTCCGCCGTGCGGGAGGTGGCGGCCGCGGCCGATCCGGCGGAACCCCCTTCTCAGCACCTTTGGCCCGTGACAAGCTTATTTCCAACGCATAAGGCTGTGCGCGAGAAAAGCCGCACGATTTGCCCGGAGGCCGCCCGACCATGATCCCCAACGCGCATCGGATGTTCAATTTCGATCTCGGCGAAACCGCGGATGCGATTCGCGGGACCGTCCATGATTTCTCGGCCAACGAGATCGCGCCGCGTGCGGCTGAAATCGACAAGAGCAACCAATTCCCGCGCGATCTGTGGCCGAAAATCGGCGCGCTCGGCCTGCATGGGATCACCGTCGAGGAGGAATATGGCGGATCGGGACTGGGCTATCTCGAGCACTGCATCGCGCTCGAGGAAATTTCACGCGCCTCGGCGTCGGTCGGCCTGTCCTACGGCGCGCACTCCAATCTTTGCGTCAATCAGCTGCGGCGTAACGGCAACGACGCGCAGAAGCGGAAATATCTGCCCAAGCTGATTTCCGGAGAACATGTCGGCTCATTGGCGATGTCCGAGCCGGGCGCCGGCTCCGACGTGGTCTCGATGTCGACCCGCGCCGAGAAGAAGGGCGATCGCTTCGTCATCAATGGCAGCAAGATGTGGATCACCAACGGGCCGATCGCGGAAACGCTGGTGGTCTACGCCAAGACCGATCCGGCGGCCGGCCCGCGCGGCATCACCGCCTTCATCATCGAAAAGGGCATGAAGGGATTTTCCACCGCGCAGAAGCTCGACAAGCTCGGCATGCGCGGCTCCGACACCGGCGAACTGGTGTTCGAGAATTGCGAAGTGCCGGAAGAGAACGTGCTCGGCCAGGTCGGCCGCGGCGTCAACGTCTTGATGTCGGGGCTTGACTACGAACGCGCGGTGCTCGCGGCGGGACCGCTCGGGATCATGCAGGCCTGCCTCGACGTGGTGATGCCCTATGTGCACGAGCGCAAGCAGTTCGGCCAGCCGATCGGCACCTTCCAGCTGGTGCAAGGCAAGATCGCCGACATGTACACCACGATGAATGCGTCCCGCGCCTATGTCTACGCGGTGGCAAAGGCCTGCGATCGCGGCGAGACCACGCGCGAGGATGCCGCCGGCGCCATTCTCTATGCCTCCGAGAAGGCGACGCAATGCGCGCTCGATGCGATCCAGCTGCTCGGCGGCAACGGCTATATCAACGACTATCCGACCGGGCGGCTGCTGCGCGACGCCAAGCTCTACGAGATCGGCGCCGGCACCAGCGAAATCCGCCGCATGCTGATCGGGCGGGAATTGTTCGAGAAGTTCGCTTGATATCGAGCGCCGCTATGTGTCGTCCCTGAGTTCGCAGGGACGACCGCGCAGAGTTCGTAGTTCATTCCGGCAGGTTATTGATCTTCCTGACCCAGATCCGCACATCGGCGAGCACGTCCGGCAGCACGGCCTTGACCTGTTCCACGGTCATGCCGGCCTTGATCCGGGGATCGTACAGCACATTCATGATGTACTGATCGTAGACGTCGAAAAACCCCATCGACACATTGTCGTTGAACATGGTCCAGGGCACCGAACTGGTATCGTTGATCGGCCCCAGCGACTGCAGCAATTCCTCATAGGCGCAATCGAGGAAGGTGAAATCGCTGCTGTCGAAGGTGAGGAGCACGTCGGAATGCTCGATCTCGAACCTGTCGTTCTTGCGAAAGCCGGACAGGCATTGCGGATCGAGCGAGGAGCGGATCTCGCGCGCGCGCTCGTTGCCGTAAAGGGTTGCGATGGTGCGCGACAGGTCGCGGTCGCGCACGAGATTGACAATGACATTGGCGGTGTCGCGGCTATCAGCCATGGCGATGTCGAGATGCTGAACGCGCGCGCCGATATCGGCAACGACCCTGGCGAGTTGCGCCTTTCGATCCGCGCGGGCGCCGCCGCTCGCGAACACCCGCACCGGCACATCGTATTTCCGGATGCGATCGACCCGGCCGGCGAGATGATATTCGGCGCCGAACGCGGTCTTGAAAAATCCGTCTGTTATCTCGCCGTCGGTGAAGGTCTTCCGCTCAGTGCGCCGACGCGATGCGATGGCGGCATCTTCAGCGCATCGCGATGGCGGCGAGACCACGGCGTCGAAGGCGACGCCGGCCAAAACGGCCGCGAGCATCAGCAGGATATGCCAGGACCGGCGAGGAGCGCTCATCGCATCGACGCTGCCGCAATCGCCCCGCGCGCGCAAGGCTTGACCGCAGGGCTCGCCACCGCGGCGCGGTGCAGATTCCCTCAGGCTTGGCGCGTGGTCAGTTACCTTACGACGACCATGGTGCCGACGGAGACGCGATTGTAGAGGTCGGTCACGTCTTCATTGGTCATGCGAATGCAGCCGGAGGATACCGCATGGCCGATGGTTTCCGGCTCGTTCGAGCCATGAATGCGATAGAGCGTCGAGCCCAGATACATGGCGCGGGCGCCGAGCGGGTTTTGGATGCCGCCCGGCAGGTAACGCGGCAGATCCGGCCGCCGCGCCAGCATCTGCGAGGGCGGGGTCCAGCTCGGCCATTCCTTCTTGGCGGTGATGCGATGGCTGCCGCTCCAGCTGAAGCCCTCCCGGCCGACACCGATGCCGTATTTGAGCGCCTGGCCGTTGGGGAGAACCAGATAAAGCCGCCGCTCGCTGGTGCTGATGACGATGGTGCCGGGCGGATAGCGGCCGGGGAAGCTCACGAGCTCTCGCGGAATCGGGCTGGAGCTACCAAAGAAATTGCCAAAGAAGCCTTGGGCTCGCGCAGGGTTGACGGCCAGCAAGGTCATCGCCGCCAGCAGCAATGCAAAAACCCGGGACATTTTCTGCCTCGCGAAAAAAATCGACCTAAAGCCGAGACAGGCCATAAATCATGTGATTTCGCAACCCACGGCCGCGTGAGCCCCGCGATTTTTTCCGGCGCTGCGGTTAAAAAACCACGATGGCTGCGGCGATGGCAGCAATGTCCGGCAGGCCTTTGACGAAAGGCGCCGGGAGTGATTGATCTCTGGCGGGTTTCAGGAGCGTGACCGGCAGAACCGGGATCCGGTTTTGCGTCCGGTCGCGCGCTCAACTATGAGATCGCTCAACTATTATGATGTGGCGAACGGGAGTGGAACGATGAACGGTGCGGAAAGTCTGGTGCGGACCCTGGTCGCGGGCGGCGTTGACGTCTGTTTCGCCAATCCCGGCACCTCGGAGATGCATTTTGTCGCCGCACTGGACCGGGTCGAGGGCATGCGCTGCGTGCTCGGCCTGTTCGAGGGCGTGGTGACGGGGGCGGCCGACGGCTATTTCCGCATGAAAGGCACGCCGGCATCGACGCTCTTGCACCTCGGACCCGGCCTTGCCAACGGACTTGCCAATCTGCACAACGCCAAGAAGGCTCATTCCGGCATCGTCAACATCGTCGGCCAGCACGCGACCTATCACATCGGACTGAATGCGCCGCTGACCTCCGATATCGAGGGCCTGGCGCGGCCGATGTCGGCCTGGGTGCGAACCTCGCCCGACGCCAAATCGGTCGCCGCCGACGGCGCGGCCGCGATCGCCGCGGCCAAAAGCGCGCCGCCGCAGATCGCGACCCTGATCCTGCCCGCGGATACCGCATGGAACGAAGCCGACGGCATCGCCGAGGTGCCGGCGCCCAGCCAGCGCGCCGGTTATTCCGCGGAGGCCGTCGAGCGGGCGGCGAAGCTGCTGCATGACGGCGGCGCGCGGAACCTGCTGCTGATCACCGGCAGCGCGCTGACCGAGAAGGGGTTGGCGCTGGCGCAGCGGATCGCCGGCAAGACCGGCTGCAAGGTGATGGGCCAGACCTATCACCCGCGCATGGCGCGCGGCCGCGGCCGGTTCTCGATCGACCGTATCCCCTACGTGATCGAGACGGCGCTGCCGCTGCTGAAGGACTTCAAGAACATCATTCTGGTCGAGGCCAACGATCCGGTCGCCTTCTTTGCCTATCCGAACAAGCCGAGCATGCTCAAGCCCGCGGGCTGCGAGGTCCACCGCATGACGGCGTGGGGCGAAAATTCGGTCGCGGCGCTGGAGGCGCTGTCGGATGCGCTTCGCGCGACGCCGCAGGACGTCAAGCCGCAGCAACTGGCCGAGTTGACCAGGCCGACGGGGGCGCTGACCCACGCCTCGATCGCGCAGGCGATCGCGCTGGCGATCCCGGAAAACGCCATCATGGTCGATGAGTCCATCACCACCGGCCGCGGCTTCTTTCCGCCGACGGCTGCCGCCGCCCCGCATGACTGGCTGCAGAACATGGGCGGCTCGATCGGATTTTCGACCCCGATCGCCACCGGCGCCGCGGTGGCATGCCCGGACCGCAAGGTGATCTGCATGGTCGGCGACGGCAGCGCGATGTACACGCTGCAATCGCTGTGGACCCAGGCCCGCGAGGGCCTCGACGTCCTGACGATCGTGTTCGCGAACCGGATCTATCAGATCCTGCGCGGCGAATTCGATGGCGTCGGGGCCGGCGAGCCCGGACAACGCGCGCTCGACATGCTGAAAATCGACCGCCCCACGCTCGACTTTGTTTCGCTCGCCAAAGGCATGGGCGTTTCCGGCCGCGCGGTGACCAATGTCGACGAGTTCAACAAGGCGTTGGCGGAAGGCGTTGCCGAAAAGGGGCCGCGGCTGATCGAAGTGCAGATGTGAGAGCGAGTGACCATAGGCGAGCGGAAGCGACGCCGTCCTTCGGACGGTTGGAAAAAAGCTCGTTGCCTTTCCGGTCACGGTTTAGGATGCTTGTGACGGAGGCGCCATGCAGCCCGAAAAAATGCAGGCCGAGCTGGACAAGGTCGTTAGCGCGCTCGGGGATTTCTATGCGCGCGAGAGCCAGCTGTTCGAGAAGGATCTCGGCGAGCGTACCTTCAACCATCGGCTGGCGGTGCATGTCGAAAAGCAATTTGGCGGATGGGACGTCGACTGCGATTACAATCGCCTGGGAGAGCGGACGCTGCGGCTTCCGAGGGCAACCATTGTCTCGACCGACGACGGCAGCGGTAAATCGGTTTTTCCCGACATTGTCGTGCACCACCGCGCCATTCCGGAAAACCTGCTCGCGATCGAAGTCAGGAAGGCGACCAGCCATCTGCCGCCGGAACACGACCAGCAGAAGCTGCGCGGCCTGACCGATCCGCATCTGTGGTTCGCCTACCAGATCGGCGTGCTGGTGACGCTTGCGGAAAACAACGTCGCGGCGTCGGAGGTGTATGTCGGCGGTGCCATCGACCCGGCTCTATCGCGCTGGTTTTCCCGACGGCTGAAGGATGCGGGCCTGGGCTGATCCTGAAATGGTGAATGCACAAGGGATCGAGCCTCGGACCTCCCTTCGCCAATCCCTTGCCGGCTTGCGGCGTCCCCAATGAACTGGGTGTCAGCTTTGCCTAAAATTGGGAATCACGTTTCGGCGCTTGAGCCGTCATACGAGCGAGAACGATTGCCGTCTCCGCCGCAATCCGAAAATCCCGCGCCGCTCTGAGCGGACGGCTGATGTTTATGTCTTCCGAACTGCTGTCGAAGGTGATCAGCTTCATGCAATGCGGGCATTGCATCTGATAGCCGTCACGGAGCAGCCGCGCTCTCTCGCTGAATGGTTTTTTGCACTTGGAACACATGATTTTAATTCGGTCAGTCATGAATTTTCCCGCCGGTCATCAAGGGCGAAGACCACGCCAATCCGCTTTTCCTTGCGCCAGACGATACGGCAATTCTGACGTTCGTGGCGGCTCACGATGTTCAGCGTGATTTCATGCGGAATCCCCACGGGGCTCGCGACGTCGAGCGCTGCCCCGATCGGGGACATATTGCGAATTGTGCAATCGACGCTGCTGCCTTGGAACTCGATCGTTCCGGCTTTCAAAACACGTTGTCGAGGTTTTGCACGGCGCTCTTCCATGCTGCCGCTTCTAAAGCCAAAATCTTAAGGACCGGACGAACGGTGACAGGAAAATCCGTTGGGTGCCGGAAACGTATTGGTAACCATCACCAGCTTCCGTTTTCCCCACGATGAGAGGAGCCAACTCGCCAACGAGCATCGGAACGGTGAAACTACGCAGGCGATCGCGAAGGCGCCGGCCACGTCGCGGCTGACATCGCCGCAGCAGGAAGCAAGACAGTCGTCGCCCAGGGCAACGTCGCCACGGCGGACGACGTCGAACGGATATTTTCCGTGGCGGTGACCGCCTTCGCTCGTCTGAATATCCTCGTCAACGATGCCGGGGGCGCCGCCGCCGTGCGTCCTTTCGGTCCTCTCCCGGTCGCAAAGCCCAGCCGTTCAGGGCGCGTCACCGGCTTGCCGCCGAGTCCAGCGCGACGTCGACGAGTCGTTGACGCATGCGCGGCACGACGAAATCGACGAAAGCCCGCAACTTCAGCGGCAGCCGGTTCTGGGCGTCGTAGACGAGATGAACTGGACGAGGTTTCGGCTCGAAGGATTCGAGGACCAGGGCCAATCGTCCTGCCCGAACGTGATCGGCGATCTGGTAGGACACCGCGCGGACGAGGCCGGCTCCGGAGAGGGCTGCATCGATGGCCGCGTCGATCGTATTCAGGCTGAGCCGCGAACGAAACGACGCGGTGATCTCCGATCCTGCGGATTCGAAGACCCATGAACTGAGGGCCGATACGCTCTGGAACGATATCACGCGGTGTCGCGCGAGGTCGTCGGGCGTCGACGGCGCCCCGTTCGTCGCGAGATAGTTGGGACTCGCGCAGACGACATGCCGGACCGTCCCGAGGCGGCTCGCGATCAGACTGCTGTCGGGCAGGGGACCGATGCGCAGCGCGACGTCGACCTGGTCCTCCAGAAAATGCGTGACGCGGTCGGTCATGACCAAGCCAACCGAGACGTCCGGATAGGCTTCCAGAAAGCTGGTCACGACCGGAAGGACGTTGAGCCGCCCGAACATGATCGGCGCGGTGACGACGAGGTCGCCCTTCGGCTCCGTATATTCGCCCGATGCAGCGCGCTCCGCCTCGTTCAGCTGCTCCAGGATCGACTTTGCGGACGCCACGTAGGACCGTCCGGCCGGGGTCAATTCCAGCCCTTTTGCCGAACGAACCAGCAGCGTGGCGTTCAGGTGGGCCTCCAGTTCGGAGACCTTCCGACTGACTGTGGCTAAGGGCAGGCGGAGATTTCTGCTGGCTTTAGAGAGGCTTCCGCTTTCCACCGCCGCCAACAGGACTGACATGGCATCGAGGCGGTCCAAAAGGGCCTTCCAGTTTTCGAGAGGATTCCTCCCGATCTTATCGGCTACCGGGTCGTTCTGGAAAGCTCAAAACCATGGGTCATGGACACGACGGCGCGCGCACTGCCCGCCCGGCGGATGATCCAAGCCCAGAGGAGAGCCCAGATGACCACGCAAACCCACCATCGGACCGCCATCGTGAACGGCCGGAAAATCTTCTACCGGGAGGCCGGAGACCCTGCAGCAGAGACGATCCTGCTGCTGCACGGACTGCCGACCAGCAGCCAGATGTTCCGCGACCTGATGCCGGCGCTGGCTGATCGCTTCCACCTGGTCGCTCCAGACTATGTCGGTTTCGGGCACTCGGACGCCCCTTCGAACAAGGAATTCGCCTACACGTTCGACAACCTGGCCGCCCATGTCTCCGGACTGGTCGATGTGCTCGGTCTGAAATCGTACATCATGTACATGCAGGACTATGGCGGCCCGATCGGCTTCCGTCTGTTCACGCAGCGCCCCGACCGCGTGAAGGGCTTCATCATCCAGAACGCCAATGCGTACATGGAAGGCGTGGGTGAGGCGCCGAAGAAGGCCCTGTTGCCGCTGTGGGAGAATCGCACGCCCGAGACCGAGAAGGCGGCGCGCGAGTTCGTCAGCATCGAAGGCACCAAATTCCATTGGCTGGTCGGCGCCAAGGATCCCGAAGCTATCAACCCTGACAACTGGATCCTCGATCAGGCGTTTCTCGATCGCCCCGGCACCCAGGACTACCAGGTCGACCTGCTCGAGAACTACAAGACAAACATCGCACTCTATCCAGAGTGGCAGGGGGCCTTCCGGGCGCATCAACCGAAGACGCTCATCGTCTGGGGCAAGCACGACCCGTTCTTCATCCCGCCCGGAGCACGCGCCTACCTGAATGATCTGCCCGACGCGAAGCTGGTCTGGCTCGATAGCGGACACTTCGTGCTTGACGAGAACGGCCCGCGGGTCGCAGCCGAGATCAAGGCGGCCTTCGGCGGCGAGATTCAGGCGGAGAAGACCGCGGCGTAACCACCGAACGGCTGGCGGTGCTCGCGAAGCTGCAGGGACCGCCGCCAACCAATCACCCTGATCGCAAGCGCGGCCCGAACCAGCGGTGTACGGGGGCTCGGTCCCAAGATCGGTTATTTCGGACTTCCGAAGAACAAGAAGGCCGTGCTCGCACGGACGAGCGGCGCTTTCGAGCCGGCGGTGGCCGAAGCGATCTTCCTCGCGGGTCGCGCGTGAACCGTCGAACATCAAGGAGAACAATCATGGATCGCCGTCTTTTGGTACTTGCCATCGGCATGTTCGCGCTCGGTACCGACAGCTACGTCGTTGCCGGCGTGTTGCCCGAGATTTCCCGCGCTTTCGATGTCAGCATCGCCGCAGCGGGACAAATGACCACCATCTATTCGGTGACCTTCGCGCTCCTCGCGCCGGTCATCGCCGCGGTCGCAGCTTCGGTGCCGCGAAAAAACATGCTGCTCGCCGGCACCGCGATATTCGTGGTCTCGAACCTCGCGACTGCGGTAGCCCCGACCTTTGGCGTCGCCCTGCTGACGCGAGCGTTCGCGGGTCTCGGTGCCGCGATGTTCTCGCCGACGGCGACGGGATCGGCGGCGATGCTCGTACCGGCCGAACGGCGCGGCTTCGCGCTGTCGGTGGTCATCGCGGGCCTGACGCTGTCCACCGCGCTCGGCTCGCCGGCCGGCGCCGTCATCGGCGGTCTCGGCGATTGGCGCTGGACCATGGCGTTCGTCGCCGGCCTCGGCGCCGTGGCTGGCCTTGGCGTGTTGGCGTTCCTCGCCGAGGTGCCTTTGCCGCCTGCGGTTTCCCTCGCCAAGCGCCTCGCACCGTTGACAGACGCCCGCGTCGGGCTGACGCTCGCAACGACCTTCCTCGGTCTGACCGGCATCTTCACGGTCTACACATACTTCGCGGTGGCCTTCGACCGCGCGATCGGCGGCAACGCCGTCGTGCTCGGCGCACTGCTCGTCCTTTGGGGCGCCGCCGGCACATTTGCGAACCTCGCCTCCGGAAAACTCATCGACCGGATCGGTTCGCGGAAGGTGATTCTCGCGATGCTGACGGTGCTCGCGACAGATAGCGCGACGATGCCATGGACAGGCGCGCATCTCTGGACCGCCGTGCCGGCGATCCTGATCTGGGGCGCGTCCGGATGGGGCCTGCTGGTCCCCCAGCAGCACCGCCTGGTGTCTCTCGCACCGTCGATCGCCCCGGTGCTGCTCGGTCTCAACACGGCCGGATCGTTCTTCGGCATTTCCGCGGCCGGCATCATCGGCGCTGCCGGAATCCAGGTGGTCGGAGCGCATAATCTGGGCCTGGTCGGAGCAGGGCTGGCGGCGCTGGCCTTCCTGGTAGCCGAGCTCGCGACGATGCGCATCGCTGCTGCTGCCGCGCGGGCCAAGCCGCTGCCGATGGCCGCGTGACGAGAGGAATCGGCCGGCCTCCAAGGGCCGGCCGATTCCTCAAGTCCCTAAATACGACCCGGAGGCTCGTCATGAACAACAAAAGAAAAATCGCCATCGTCCCTGGCAATTCACAGGAAACAGGAGAGGCGCTGGTCAGGGCCTGTGGCGATCGGCCTATCGGCGGGTCGTTGAAAAGCAATCACGTAAAAATCTGAAAGGAGATCAACATGAGGAGGATCCTGGCAATGGCAACTGCAGCATCATTGACGGCTGGCGTCGCCCACGCCGAGCCGGTGCCGGCGACCAACGCGACGACGACCTACAACCGTGTCGAAGTCGACGGTTTGAAGATATTCTATCGCGAGGCTGGTCCGAGGGATGCGCCGACGATCGTCCTGCTTCACGGCTTTCCCTCGTCGTCGCGCGAGTTCGATCCTCTGATTCCGCTGCTGGCGACCCGGTATCATCTGGTCGCGCCGGACTTTCCGGGCTTCGGTCACAGCGACGCTCCTCCGCCGTCGTCTTACGCATACACGTTCGACAACCTGGCGAAGACGACGACCGCGTTCCTCGACAGGCTTAAGATCGACAAGGCAAGCTTCTACCTTCACGACTACGGCGGCCCGGTCGGCTTTCGCGTGATGGCGGCGCGTCCGAGCCGGGTGCAGGCGCTCATCGTTCAGAACGCCAATGCGTACGAAGAGGGTCTCGGCCCCAAGTGGACATTGATCAGGAAATATTGGGAGGATCCGGCGAAGCATCCCGAAGTCTTTGAGGCTTTCGTGTCCTTGGCGGCAACCGAGCAGCGGCACACCTTGGGCACATCACATCCCGAGCGTTACAACCCGGATACCTGGACCGATGAGTTTGCGCACCTCCAGCAGCCCGGTCAGCGCGAAATTCAGGCGGCTTTGCTCTACGACTACCGGACGAACGTCGCGTCATATCCTGCCTGGCAGGCGTGGCTACGCGAACATAAGCCGCCGACATTGGTGGTCTGGGGACGGAACGATCCGTCGTTCATCGCGGCGGGAGGCGACGCCTTCAGGCGCGATGTGCCGGATGCGGAGGTCCATCAGCTGGATGCCGGTCACTTCATCTTCGACGAGGGAACCGACGAGGTGGCGCGGCTCATCATCGCTTTCATGCAGAAGCAGCACCTCTAAAGCATGATGGCTTTGAGTTGAATTGATTTCACCTCGCCCCGCTTGCGGGGAGAGGTCGGCGCGTAGCGCCGGGTGAGGGGGCTTATCCGCGAGTCCGAACTTGCGGAGAGGTCCCCTCACCCCGACCCTCTCCCCGCAAGCGGGGCGAGGGAGAAGGGGTCAACATCCTTGATTATGCTGGGGTCAGTCAGTCATTGTCCGGCAATGGGCGGTTCCTTAGCAGGGAACATGGCGCGGAAAATCAGCCGCAAAAAGCCAATAAATTCAAATTATTCCGCCTATAGCGAGCAACAAACCTGACTCAATGTGTCAGAGACGATTTTCCAATTGATTGATATGGTTGTCGTTCACGTCCGGGCTGTGTCAGTGCTTTGACACGATTTGGCGCATACCCTCTTCTGACAAAACCCCCTGACAAGAACGATTCGCTCTTCAAGTTTTAAATGGAGGGCTTTGTCATGTCTGAACTACCAAAATTCGACATCAATTTTTGGGGTATCAAAATCAGTGCCCAAGGTGTTGTAGGAATCGTCGCCGCAGTCGTGGTGGTGATGTCGGTGCTGGCGTTCTACCGATTTTGAATCGTCGTCTTGCCGATGAATACGACGTTGCGCAAGATCGTGGCGAGATACGTGGGGCGAACGAGCGTACCGCTTCCAGTCCGGAAGCGGTAGGAGCTACCGACATCGGCCTTACGCATAAGCAAATACATAACGCTCGCGCCGTTCGTGATGCTGGCCACGCCGCAGAAGATATGCCTAACGCCCGAAAATCAGCCTTTGAACCTTTAACCGCGAGCAGCGACCTAATGTCAGGGTAAGCTAAGGAGCCGATCATGTCTCATTGGCACGACACGATGGTCGATAGGCCGGAAGCGGATGGCGCGGTTTACGCGACGGGCTGGACGGTAAGCGGACTAGCTGTTCTGGCCGTGATCTTCGCCGCATGGGTGTTCGCGGTCTAGCAACGACGCTGGAACGAATCACGGCTATGCGGTCAACGAATCGTTGTACTGACGTTCGTGACCGCCTGTACCGGCGAATCTTTCAGACAATGCCGGGCAGCTTCGATTTGCGCGTCGGTAGCTCCCTTGCTCCGCGCCCATGTCTCTGCGGCGGGAGCGGAATACTTTGCGACGTAAAATCGGACAACGGCGCATGACATGCGAGGAAGCGCACCGGCCTCTGATTGCGGAGCGATTCCAAAACAAATCGCGGCGACACACATCAAGCGCGTCCACATGGCCGGTTCCCTCGTTTTCCGGATTAACAGATTCCGGATTAACAGATTGAACGGCAGAAGGTTCCGTGATCGAAACCGGGGGTCAATCTGAAATGCACGGCGGGCCGCGATAATGCACTAGCCTGTCAGGAACGATCTTCAATTTTGGGATTGATGTGCCACGCCCGCGATGGCACGACCCCGCAAACGATCCCAGCTTGCCCCCCACGCTGGGCCGTTCCCTTTGATGCCACGGACGATTGAATGAAAGAGGCTGCCAACCTGAGGCGGCCTTCTACTTAGGGGAATTACGGCGAACGGTCCCTATTCGTCCAAATCTTCGTAAGCCTTACTCAAGCCCAATAATCTAGCGGCAAGGCTTCGCTTACTTGAGGCGGTACTGCCCGATTGGTCGCCGTCTTGATTGCCGATGCGCCACCGACCGGCCTCTAATTCCTCTGCATCGGATAGTTGTTGCGCTGCCTGACTGCGATAGCCGTCGATCAATTTTCGAAACATGGCTTGGTACCTCCGATGAAGCCCCACACCAGCTTTGCCGAGTGAGGGGACAGCCCGCATCACAAGATGTTTCGATCCCCAATTTGCTTAAGAACAGCACCCGAACAGACTGCACGGATTTCGCACTGGCTCGGCATCCGGTCAGGAAAGACCTTAAGTACCTTGAGCGCGGCCTCGTGGAGCACGAGCTTCTCGGCTTCACCGACCGTAAACTTGCTCCACGCATCGGCTGCAGCAGCATCGACTGACTCCGTCATCAGCTCTCGTAAATCCCGAGGCATTTCGATCTGCCCACAGCTATCCGATCTATCAAACGAGCTTCCCCGGTCATGAACCGCGTCGACCGAAGTGCCCCTGTTGTGCCCCAGCTTTTTCGGGGGCACGCCTCCAGGGAATCAATTCATTGAGCCACTGATAATGAAGGGTCTAATGGTGGACGCACAAGGGATCGAACCTTGGACCTCTCCCGTGTGAAGGGAACGCTCTCCCGCTGAGCTATGCGTCCGGGATTTTCGTGCATCGATCAAAAGCTTGCAAATCGGCCTTTGGCCCGACGATGCACGCCGTCAGAGCGAGCGATTTACGAAGTGCGGGCCACCGGTGTCAAGCTGTCGGCACTAAAGTGTCCCGGGGACCGGACGCAGATCGGGTAACGGGCCCGGAGGAGCTAACGAGTCGGCGCGCGAAGCGCCGCACGATGACGTGGCTCCTCGAAATCCGAGGAAACGGCGCTTAATGCGGAGATCGCCACGCTCGTGCCGGTTTCGGGCTACCGACCGGAGTTTTGCGCAAAAACGCTGTTTTATTGAAGCGGATCAATATGATTTGGGCCGTCCAGTCCCCTTTGCAAAAATATTCCCGTTCCCATCCGACCCAAATCACCTGCATATCTCTCGCCGTCCCGTCCCACAGAGGGGCGGCTCGCGATCGTCACGGACGCGGGGCGGGATGCGGTGGACGCGAGGAGCGCGTTGACGAAGGTGCTTAGCTCGCGGACGGCGAAGTCGTGTGGTCCTGACGCCCCGACGCTGGCGTCAAGTTTCGCGGAAGAGATTCCGCGGGCGACGGTGGCAAACAAGCCCGGTCACCGAGGAGAGCACGAAGGAAACCGTTAAAACCATTGCGCGGGGAATGCCGGGCAATTCCGGCGTGACCGTGGTGACTAACTCGTGTGCTTTCTACCTTTGCACACGAGGCCGCGGGCGCTTCGGGCGCCCGGCATTCCCTGCTCCCCTCTTGGGGTAGCACTGCGCCCTCTGATCTTCCAGAAGGCGGGACCTTTTAAGCAAAACTCGGGCGCATCGCGCGGCGAGAATGCGGGCGTATGCGGAAGTGGAGCGACGTCTACATGACCGGCTCCCCGATTCACTTGCCGAAATACCAAAAAAGCCCTTGCCGAGAGGGGGCCGTCCATACATGACGGTTTGGAGGTTGGCTGTTTTGAAATTCGAATCCGGGCAGCGCGCGCTACGCCCGCGTATGACGACTGGTCTTCACGCGCCCTGCTGGCGGGCGCGGGAGGCGTGGGACTGCAGCGCGCGGATGCGCTCGGCCAGGGTGCCGCCGCCTTCGGAGACACCGGCATGGGCGGTGGCGCCGTTGGCGGCTCGTGCCGCCTTGGCCGGAATTACCGGCTCGGCGGCCAGCATCGCCTCGATCGGCGAATTCGGTCCTTCGAGCTGCATCGCGAGTTTGGCGACTTCGGCGGCGATATCATTGATGCGTTCGCGCAGCAGCGCATTTTCCATACGCTCGGTCGCCCATGCGCTCTCGGCCTGCTGGTGGATCGCGTTGATGTCGCGCTGCAATTTGGCGCGTTCGTCGCGCGCCACGGCGAGCTGGTCCTCGAGCGCGGCCTTTTCGGCCTTCAGTTTTTCCAGCGCCGGCCATTTGCCGCTGTTGGTGGCGGCGATTTCATCGCGTGCTTCCCTGGCGGCGCGTTCGGCGGCCTCGTGCAACTGGCGCAGTTGAGCATTCTCAGAGTCGCGCTCGGCGAGCAGCTTGCCCTGGGTGGCAAGCCGGGCTTCCAGATCGTTGACGCGGTTGCCGAGCATTTCGGCTTCCTTGACCTGGATGATCAACTGGCGATCGAGATCGGTGACGCGCTGGCTCAGGTTTTCGACGCGGCCGCGCGCCTCGGTCAGTTCGCGCGTCGCGACGGCGGATTCGCTTCGCTGCTGTTCGAGCCGGGCTTGCGTTGCGGCAAATTCCTTTTCGGCATCGCCGACGCGGTTCTGCAGCGCGTCGATCTGGGTGCGCACGGCCACCAGTTCGACCTGGCGGCTGTCCGCCATCATCGAACGATCGGACAATTCGGCATTGATCTTCGCAAGCTCGCTGTGCTTGTCCTTCAACGCCTGCTCGGCAGACCGCAGCGCTTCCGTCTTGGCGGCGAATTCCTCTTCGGTGGCGCGCAACTGTTCCTTGACCGCCTTCTCGCGGGCTTCGAGCGCAAAGATCGTGGCGTTCTTTTCGCCAAGCTCAAGCTTCATCCGGTTGATCGCGTCGGTTTTCTTGCCGAGTTCGGCGAGCTGGCTGGTGGTCTTGCTCTTGAGCTGATCGACGCTCATCTCGAGCCGCCGCGCCGACATGGCGAATTCCGCCCGCAACTGGTCCTTGTCGGCCTGGATTTCGGCCATCGACAGCGGGGTCGCCGCCTCCAGCCGCCGGGTCGTCAGCCGCACCGCGCGGTTGTGCACCAGCGGCAGGATCATCAGCCCGAACAGCATCGAGACCAGAAAACCGATCGCCAGATACATGATCGGTTCGATCATCAACGAAACTCCCCGCTACTCCGAATCCGAAGTTCGCGCCACCTGCAGTCTCACCGCACTGGAAACGCTTCGTTAATCACAATGCCATGGGCAGCGGGGGAAAGGCCAGCCCAATGCCGCGTTAACCTGAATCCGAACCAGGCGGTCCGGCCGCCGGAAACCTTCGGGTCAGAACGGGTTCCAGGTCGGCTGCGGGGTATATTTGAGATAGCCGATATTGGCGCCGAGGCGCAGGCCGATACCGGACCGGATCGGCACCAGCACGATATTGTTCGCCGTCAGCGCGGTCATTCCGAAACCGCCGATAATGTAGGCAGAACCATCGATACCGGCGAAGCGCTGGTAGATCGCGTTGGTCGAGGGCAGGTTGTAGACCAGCGTCATGGTGCGGGCGCCGTCACCGCCCCAGTCGAATCCGACCGATGGTCCCTGCCAGAAGACGCGCAGGTCGCCGGCATTCTTGGTGTAGAGCGTGCCTTCGCCGTATCTCAATCCGGCGACAAAGGCGCCGCTGCCCTCTTCGCCGAGCACGTAGCCGTTCGGCAGGCCCCATTGGCTGACTGCGCGCTCGATCACCGAGGCGAGGCCGCGCGATACGTTGCCGAAAAACCGGTGCCCGGCGCTGGTCAGTTCATCCGGCCCATAGTTGTTGGCGCCGGCGGCGCGCTGCGGTGGCGGCAGCGGCTGCTCCTGCGAGAAGGCGGGCACGGTCCAGCACATCATCGCGGCAAGTGTCACCGCGGCAAGGCGTGAGGCGAAAATCATCAAAGAACCCCTGCGTATCGAAATCATGGCCGCTGCCTTAACCGGTTTCCAACCAACACGGCTTTAGGTTGCGTCCATTGTCCCCCGACTCGAATGTTATCGGCATCAACTATGACGGCAGAACGGCAGGAAAGACACAGAACTGGTTCGGTAAATTTCTTTCGCCCCGGAAATGCCTTGATCGCCGCATTGGCAGGCCTGGTAGGTTTTGCCCCGGTAAACCCGGTTTGGGTGAGTTTCGGCGGACTGGCCTGCCTGCCTTTCGCGGCCCGGGCCGCGACCACCGAGCGGGTGGTGGTGAATCGCTTCACGGGTCTTGCCATCGAGGGTTTCGACCCGGTGGCGTATTTTACCGACGCCCGTCCCGAACTCGGTCTCGCCGATTTCGAGGCCTTCGAAGCGGGTGCGGTCTGGCGTTTCCGCAATGAGAGCGATCGCGCGTCGTTTGTCGCCCATCCCGACATTTACGGTCCCCAATATGGCGGCTACGACCCGATCGATCTGGCGCGCGGGGTCACGGTCGCGGGTAACCCGCGGTTCTGGCTGATCTCGGGACAGCGGCTTTATCTGTTCGGCCGCGAGCAGACCCGGGATGCCTTTGCGGCCGATCCGTCGCGCGTGCTGCAGAGCGCGAACCTGCGCTGGCCGGAGTTGCAGGAGACGCTGGCCCAATAGCCGTGTGCCGGGCCGGGGTCGGTACCTGCCGCTCCCTCAGCTTGCCGCCGCAGGATCGCCCCAGGCGATGAATTCGGGCACGATAAAATCGTCCCGCCCTTGTCCGAAAAGCAAGTCGGCTCCTTTCGCGCCGGTGATCCTGCCGCCGGCCGCGGTCACGACCGCATGGCCGGCCGCGATATCCCATTCGCTGGTGGGGGCGAGGCGAGGGTAGATATCGGCGCTGCCTTCGGCCACGCGGCCGAATTTGACCGCTGAGCCGAGCGCCTGACGTACCGCGCCGGGTCTGCTTTCGATAAAGGCTTCGGTCCTTGCATCTCCGTGCGAGCGGCTGACGGCGACGATCCAGGGGGCGCCGCGCGCGGGGATGCGGCGGGTATGGATCGGCTCGGCCACCCGTGCCGATGCATCATGGGTCGTCAGCCGCTCCGCGCCACGGCCGACCAGGCCTCGCCATATCAGTCCAAGCGCCGGTGCGCCGATGATGCCCAACAGCGGCGTCCCGTTCGTCACCAGCGCGAGGTTGACTGTGAACTCGTCGCGGCCGGCGACAAACTCCTTGGTCCCATCCAGGGGATCGACCAGAAAGAAGCTGCCGTCGTAAGGCGGCTTCGCCAGGGGAATGCATTCCTCGGACAAGGTCGGTACTTCCGGAACGAGCCGCGCAAGACCTTCGCGGATGATCCGGTCCGCCGCCAGATCCGCCTCCGTCACCGGCGAGCCGTCGGTCTTGCCGCCGATCTTCATGGTGCGCCGGTTGACGGCAAGAATGGCGGCACCGGCCTGGATCACCAGATCGGTCAGGGGCTCCATGAGTATCGCCGCCGCATCGCGGCCGATCACCGATCCTGACGAATGTGTCTTATTCATTGCCCGGCCTCATCTGCAGTCTGCCTTTATCTACACGTTTGACGGCAGAACAAGCACGCTCCTAAGGTGCCCCTCCACGCAGGACCGTCCTGCATTCGCGCCGGCCAATGTTGGCAGCACGCGCATTGGCAGTGTATCAAACCAGCGAGCTTGCGTGATTCGCCACATCCGCGCTGCGGATTTCCAGGAACACCTTATGTCTGGCACGTCGTCTTCCGGTCCCGCCCCCGATGCCCTCGAGCTTGCGGCGCTGTTGTGCTCGCGGGTTTGCCACGATCTCATCAGCCCGGTGGGCGCCATCGTCAACGGGTTGGAGGTCCTCGACGACAACCCCAAGCCGGAGGATCGCGAATTTGCGCTCGATCTGATCCGCAAGAGCGCCAAGACCGCGTCGGCGCGATTGCAGTTCTGCCGTCTGGCGTTCGGCGCGGCGGGGTCGTCGGGCGCGCAGATCGACCTCGGCGACGCGCAGACCATGGCGCGCGGTCATCTCGAGGACGGCAAGACCACGATCGCGTGGAACCTGCCGCGCGTGCTGCTTCCGAAGAACAAGGTCAAACTGCTGCTCAACATGCTGGTGATCGCGCAGCAGACCATTCCGCGCGGCGGCGTGCTCACGGTCGATCCGGTCGGCGAAGGCGACCCAGCCGGCTTTCGCGTCACGGCCAGCGGGCTGAACGCCCGCATGCCGCAAAATATCGCCGATCTGCTGGCGGCGGCCCATGCCGGGGGCGTCGATGCCCATGCCGTGCAGCCCTATTACACGCGGCTATTGGCGCAGGCTTGCGGATTGAACGTGGTGCTGGCACCCGAGGGCGATACGGTGGTGGTGACCGCTTCCTGAGCGGGCGGGCGCGCAAATATGGTTAACCAGCGGTTTACAGCCGGCGCCTCAATTCCATGAAATCTCATTATCTCTTTGTTGAGTGCGTTCTTTTCCAATTGCTCAACCAATATTAAACGCTTTGCATAGAAGCTGGCCAAACTCCGAAAGGCGTAACGAAATCGTACGCCGGTGGGTTCGAAGGCCTGTTTCATGGATGATTTGTTGCGGGAGTTCCTGACCGAAACCGGCGAAAGCCTGGATACGGTCGATAATCAGTTGGTGCGGTTCGAGCAGGAGCCGAACAACGCCAAAATTCTGGATAACATCTTTCGCCTGGTCCACACCATCAAGGGGACCTGCGGCTTTCTGGGGCTGCCGCGTCTCGAAGCGCTGGCGCATGCCGGCGAGACCCTGATGGGCAAATTCCGTGACGGCATGCCGGTAACGGCCGAAGCCGTCACGCTGATCCTGAGCAGCATCGACCGCATCAAGGAGATTCTGGCGGGGCTGGAGGCAACACAGGCGGAGCCGGAAGGCACCGATCAGGATCTGATCGTCCAGCTTCATCAGATGGTCGAGCAGGGCATGCAGGCGATGTCCGCGCCGGCTTTGCCGGTCGCGTCTGCGCCGGCTGGTCCGGCCGCGCCAGCGCCAGCCGCTCCGGTCGAGCCCGCGGTGGAACAGGGCACGCTGACCTATCAGGTGCTGGAGCGGCAATTGCGCCCCGGCGAAGTATCGCTCGACGATCTGGAACGCGCCTTCCGCGAGACCGCAGCCGAGGTTGCGCCGCCGCCGGCGCCCAAGCCGCCGGCGCCGAAGGCAGCGCCACCGAAGGAGGCAAAGCCTGTCTTGAGGAAAACCGTTGTCGAGCCGGAAGCGTCCGATAGCGACCGCGTCGCCAACCAGTCGATCCGCGTCAATGTCGACACGCTGGAACACCTGATGACGATGGTGTCGGAGCTGGTTCTGACACGCAATCAGCTGCTCGAGATCAGCCGGCGCAACGAGGACACCGAGTTCAAGGTGCCGCTGCAGCGGCTATCTAATGTCACCGCCGAACTGCAGGAAGGCGTCATGAAGACGCGGATGCAGCCGATCGGCAATGCCTGGCAAAAGCTGCCGCGGATCGTGCGCGATCTGTCCAGCGAGCTCGGCAAGCAGATCGAACTGGAGATGCACGGCGCCGACACCGAGCTCGACCGCCAGGTGCTCGACCTGATCAAGGATCCGCTGACCCATATGGTCCGCAACTCCGCCGATCACGGGCTGGAGACGCCGGCCGAGCGTTTGGCCGCGGGCAAACCGGAACAGGGCACGATCCGGCTGTCGGCCTATCATGAAGGCGGCCACATCATCATCTGCATTGCCGACAATGGTCGCGGGCTCAACACCGCGCGGATCAAGGCCAAGGCGGTCGCCAACGGCCTCGTCACCGAGGCCGACCTTGAAAAGATGACGGAAGCGCAGATCCACAAATTCATCTTTGCGCCCGGCTTCTCGACCGCAGCCGCGGTCACCAGCGTGTCCGGCCGCGGCGTCGGCATGGACGTGGTGCGCACCAATATCGACCAGATCGGCGGCACTATCGACGTCAAATCGGTGGCCGGCCAGGGCTCCAGCGTCACCGTCAAGATTCCGCTGACGCTGGCGATCGTCTCGGCGCTGATCGTGGAAGCCGCCGGCAACCGTTTTGCGATCCCGCAACTGGCTGTGGTCGAACTGGTGCGGGCGCGGGCCAATTCCGAGCATCGCATCGAGCGGATCAAGGACACCGCGGTATTGCGCTTGCGCAACAAGCTGTTGCCGCTGATGCACCTGAAGAAGCTGCTCAAGATCGACGACGGCTCCTCCAGCGATCCGGAAAACGGCTTCATCGTGGTGACCCAGGTCGGCAGCCAGACCTTCGGCATCGTGGTCGACGGCGTGTTCCACACCGAGGAAATCGTGGTCAAGCCGATGTCGACCAAGCTGCGCCACATCGAGATGTTCTCCGGCAACACCATTCTGGGCGATGGCGCGGTGATCATGATCATCGATCCCAACGGCATCGCCAAGGCGCTCGGGACCTCGGTCGAAGCGAGCCACGAAATCGCCGACGAGAACGCGGCGATGCACGCCAGCGCCGCCGAGCAACTGACCTCGCTGTTGGTGTTCCGCGCCGGCTCGACGCGGCCCAAAGCGGTGCCGCTTGCCCTGGTGACCCGGCTTGAGGAAATCGCCGCCGAGAAGCTCGAACTCTCCAACGGTCGATATATGGTGCAATACCGCGATCAATTGATGCCGCTGGTGCAGATGGCCGGCGTCAGCGTCGCCACCTCGGGCGTCCAGCCGATCCTGGTGTTCGCCGATGACGGCCGCTCGATGGGTCTGGTGGTCGACGAGATCATCGACATCGTCGAGGAGCGGCTCCACATCGAGGTCGCCGGCAGCGGCGAGGGCATTCTCGGCTCTGCCGTGATCAAGGGACAGGCCACCGAAGTGATCGACGTCGGTCACTTCCTGCCGATGGCATTCGCCGACTGGTTCAGCCGCAAGGAGATGCGGCCGTCGACGGGGGCGCAATCGGTGCTGCTGGTCGACGACAGCGCGTTCTTCCGCAACATGCTGGCGCCGGTCCTGAAGGCTGCGGGCTATCGGGTGCGGGTCGCCCCCAATGCGCAGGAAGGGCTGGTGGCGCTGCGTTCGGGCCAGGCGTTCGACGTGGTGCTGACCGACATTGAAATGCCCGACATGAACGGCTTCGAATTCGCCGAGACGATCCGGGCCGATCAGCATTTGAGCGCGATGCCGATCATCGCGCTGTCGTCGATGGTATCGCCGGCCGCGATCGAGCGCGGACGCCTCGCCGGCTTCCACGATTACGTCGCCAAGTTCGATCGCCCCGGCCTGATCGCGGCGCTGAAGGAACAAACCGCCGAAATCAGCCGGGCGGCATGAAACGAGTTCAGCCGGGCGGCATGAAGGAGGCCTGCATGAGTAACAAGACACCGACCATCGAAGGCGCTGTTTCCGAATACGTCACCGCGATCATCGGCGAGCAGTTGTTCGGGCTCCCGATCTCGCGGGTGCAGGACGTGTTCATGCCGGAACGGCTGACCCGGGTGCCGCTGTCGTCGGGCGAGATCGCCGGCGTCCTCAATCTGCGCGGCCGCATCGTCACCGTGGTGGATATGCGCGCCCGCCTTGGCCTGCCCAGGAATGAAGACGGCAAGCCGCCGATGGCGGTAGGCGTCGACCTGCGCGGCGAATCCTACGGGTTGTTGATCGATCAGATCGGCGAGGTGCTCAAGCTCGCCGACGACGGTCGCGAGGACAATCCCGTCAATCTCGATCCGCGAATGGCCAAGCTTGCCGACGGGGTGCATCGCCTCGACGGACAGCTCATGGTCATCCTCGACGTCGATCGCGTTCTTGAAATCGTGCCTGACCTGCTGGCGGCATGAGACTAGCGGCAAGCTTGGCGTAAATCTGAGTTGCAACGCAAACGTCCCTTTCGGGATCCTGAAGAAGCAGAGGCTGAAATGAAGACTTGTCTCGTGGTAGATGACTCAAGTGTCATTCGAAAGGTCGCAAGGCGAATCCTGGAAGGGCTGGATTTCCAGATCGTCGAGGCTGAGGACGGCGAGAAGGCGCTGGAGGTCTGCAAGCGCGGACTGCCCGAGGCGATCCTGCTCGACTGGAACATGCCGATCATGGATGGCTATGAATTCCTCGGCAATCTGCGCCGCATGCCGGGCGGCGACCAGCCCAAGGTGGTGTTCTGCACCACCGAAAACGATGTCGCGCACATCGCGCGCGCGCTTCACGCCGGCGCCAACGAATACATCATGAAGCCATTCGACAAGGACATCGTCACGGCGAAGTTCCAGGAAGTTGGCCTGATCTGAGTCCTTTGAATCCGGTGGCTCAACGGTCACCGGCGCCGCCATTTCAATAGTGCTGTTGCGTCCTGTCTGGTGATTAATGAGCGTTGCGTTAGCTAGTTCCTCGACCCCGAATTCGATGCGGCAGGAACCGCTGCGGGTGATGGTGGTCGATGACTCCGTCGTGATCAGAGGATTGATCTCGCGCTGGATCGGATCCGAACCGGACATGGTTGTCGCGGCATCGCTGCGCACCGGCCTTGACGCCGTCAGGCAGATCGAGCGCGTCGATCCGGACGTTGCGGTACTCGACATCGAAATGCCGGAACTCGACGGCATCTCCGCGCTGCCGTTGCTGCTGGAGAAAAAACGCAACCTCATCATCATCATGGCTTCGACGCTGACCCGCCGCAACGCGGAGATCAGCTTCAAGGCGCTCTCGCTCGGCGCCTCGGACTACATTCCAAAGCCGGAAAGCACCCGCGAGCCGACCGCCGCTGAAACCTTTCGCCACGATCTCATTCAGAAAATTCGCGATCTCGGCGCCAAAGTCCGCCGCGCCGTCCCGGCTTCAGCCAGTCCGCCATTGGCACCGGTCCTCGATCGGTCGCGTGACCCCTCGCCGCGGCCGCCGCCCGCCCAGATGGCGCATCCGCAGCTAGTGCGCCGTCCGTTCGGTACGCAAGCGCCGCGCGCGCTCCTGATCGGTTCATCCACCGGCGGTCCGCAGGCATTGATGACGCTGGTCGGCGAGATCGGCGCCGTGATCGATCGCTTTCCGGTTCTCATCACGCAACACATGCCGCCGACCTTCACCACGATTCTGGCGGAACATCTGGCGCGCTCGAGCCGTCGGCCGGCGCACGAGGCCATCGATGGAGAGATCGTCAAGGCCGGCCGGATCTATCTCGCGCCGGGCGGCCGCCATATGCGCCTCGCACGCCATGGCACCGACGCGGTGATCGTGCTGGACGACGGCGCGCCGGTCAATTTCTGCAAGCCGGCCGTCGATCCATTGTTCACCTCCGCGATCGATGTCTGGCAGGGCGGCGTTCTGGCGGTCGTGCTGACCGGCATGGGTTCAGACGGCATGCGCGGCGGCAAGGAGATCGTCGCCGCCGGCGGCAATGTGATCGCCCAGGACGAAGCGTCGAGCGTGGTTTGGGGAATGCCGGGCGCGGCAGTGAATGCGGGCATTTGCGCTGCAGTTCTGCCGCTGGATCAGATCGCGCCCAAACTGGTTCGATTGTTTTCGGGAGATCGTTCGTGACGCCGCTGGATTATGAGTTTTTGCGTAAGTTTCTCAAGGAGCGGTCCGGGCTGGATCTTTCTGCGGACAAGCAATACCTGGTTGAAAGCAGATTGATCCCGCTGGCGCGAAGGGCTGGTTTGCCCGGCATTGCCGAAATCGTCCAGAAAATGAAGGGCGGATCCGAAGCGCTGATCTCGGATGTGGTCGAGGCCATGACCACCAACGAGACGTTCTTCTTCCGCGACAAGCTTCCGTTCGATAACCTGCGGGAGACTATTCTCCCGATGATGTTGCAGGCGCGCGCGAGCCGCCGCTCGCTGCGCATCTGGTGCGCGGCTTCTTCCACCGGGCAGGAGCCGTATTCGATCGCGATGTGCCTGAAGGAGATCAGTTCGGCGCTGGCGGGGTGGCGGATCGAAATTCTTGCAACCGACCTGTCGCAGGATGTTCTGGAAAAATCCAAAGCCGGTATCTTCAGCCAGTTCGAGGTCCAGCGCGGATTGCCGATTCAGATGCTGGTCAAGCATTTCACGCAGGTCGGAGAACTGTGGCAACTCAATGCCGATATCCGCGCCATGGTCCAGCACCGGCAATTGAATCTGCTGCAGGACTTTTCCCATCTCGGGACCTTCGACGTGATTTTCTGCCGCAACGTCCTGATCTATTTCGATCAGGACACCAAGGCCGGGATCTTCGACCGCCTGGTAAGGGTGATCGAACCCGATGGCGTATTGACGCTGGGCGCTGCCGAATCCGTCGTCGGGATATCCGATGCCTTCAAGCCCTATCCGGAGCGGCGCGGGCTCTACCGACCGAATGCCGCCAGGGCCGTTCGCGCTGGTATCGCGGCGATCGTACCCCACGCGCCGAAGGTAGCCGCCGCAGCGATGCGCTGATCGGAAGCCAGCGGACGGCTGAGGAAGATCGGCGATGGCTCGATTTGATCGGAATGAACAAGTCGTTCGTGCTGATTTCCGCGGCGCTCTCCCGAAGCGGGAAATCATTCGGGATCGCGCCCGTGAACTGGAGCGTCAGGCGAAGATGGAATCCGCTGGCCTTGACGCCGCCCGAACCGCCCGGATCGGAACGCGGCAGGCAGTCGTCGAAACCGAGATCGTGCCGCGCGTCGGCGGGCAGCGCCTACAGAATCGCGTGCGGCAAGAACCGCGACGCATTGCCGGTGACCGGATTCTCGTCCTCGCGGATCGATAGCCCGCAGGGCGCGTGGTCGATCAGCCAACTGCCGATCACCGGATATTGGCCCGAAAAATTCGGCAGCGGCGCAAAGGCCTGGCGAATAAAACCTTCGGCGCCATACGGTCCTTGTTGTTCCGCCACAGTAACGCCTTCGGTGATCAACGCTACATTGGCCCCTTCGCGGGAATAGAGCGGTTTGCGCACAAAGGTGGCGCCAAGCTTCGCCGCGTTCGGATCATCCTCGAAATAGGCCGGCAACAAATTGGGGTGGCCCGGAAACATTTCCCACAGCAGCGGAAGAATGCCCTTGTTGGAAAGGACGGCCTTCCAGGGTGGCTCGATCCAGCGCGTCGCAGCCTCGGCAAGCCGCTTGCCGAACGCCTCGTGAAACATCCATTCCCAGGGATAGAGTTTGAACGCGAGTTCGATTTTGCGGTTATCGAGATCGACGAAGCCGCCGTCGTCACGCCATCCGATCGCTTCGATATCGAGCAAGGTGGTTTTGAGACCGGCCTGCCTCGCGGTATCCTCGAGATAGGCCAGGGTGCCGGCATCCTCGGCGTTTTGGGTCACTCCGGCAAGATGAAGGTGGCGTCCGGCGCCCACCTTCCTCCACGCCTCAATCAATCTTTCATGGATCGAATTGAACTGGTCGGCATGGGCGGGAAGGATGTGCCGCTCGATCGCTTGCTCAAGCCATGTCCATTGAAAGACCGCCGCCTCGAAGATCGAGGTCGGTGTATCGGCATTATACTCCAGCAGTTTCGCCGGACCCCGCCCGTCGAAACTGAGATCGAGCCGGCCGTAGAGGCTGCCTTCCCCGCGGTGCCAACTATCACGGATCAGCGGCCAGAATGCTTCCGGTATCTTCAGGCGGTGCAGATCGCGTTCGTCGCCGACCGCGCGGCCGACGAGTTCGAGGCACATCGCATCGATTTCGCCCGAGGGGTCCTCGATTTGACGTTCGATTTCATCGAGCGTGAAGGCGTAGCAGGCGCGTTCATCCCAATAGCGCTCGCCGTCGAGGGTGTGAAAATCAAATCCGGTCGCCGCGGCAGTGGCGCGCCAGTCGTCGCGTTCACGGCAAATGAGGCGCTGCATCGGACGACGTCAGCCGCCGCCGGAAAAGTGCGACGCGAACGCCCGCGCAAACGAGCCGAACCCGCCGCGCGTCACACCGGCCTCGGATGAAGCGCTTGACGAGGATGAACGGCCTGACGCGGAATCGCCGCCATAGAAGTTGCTGCGTGACCACCATCCGCCATGACCGCCACCGGATGAATATCCGCGCGAGGAGCATCCGGTGCTGGTTTGCGGCGATGACGGCGCCGCCATTCCCGGTGGTTTCGGTTCGCAGTTCTGGCCGGGTGTGAGCGCGTAGGCGCCACCGCCGATCGCCACGGTACCCATCAGCAGCAGGGCCACATGGCGAGAACGTTTCACCGGCGGCGCGGCTTGGGCCACAACCGGCCGGCGTTTGCCGAAATCCCTGGTGGGTGGCTTGGCCATGATCAGTAGATCATCGAGGCGGCGTTGAGCGCTCCTGCGGAAAGCGAAGCGAGCCCAAGCCAGATCGCGGCGGCGAGTTCACCTGCCGCGATCTTCGCCGAAAGGTTCGGCACGGGTATCTTGACGATAAAGAAGACCGCGATCTGAACGATCAGGGCGATCACACTCCAGATCAGGCAATCCACGATGTTGGCGGAGTGGGCGATGGCGCTGACCACCGGCAGCACGAAACCGACCAGGCTGAGGCCGAGCGCGATGGCGGCGGCTGGATCATTGTCGCGGATCAACTGGAATTCGTCGTGCGGCGTGACGCGGGTGTAAACGAAGAGGTAGGCGACGACGACAACGATGGCCGTGCAGAAATACAGCAAAAACGCCGGCAATCCGGCCAATGATTGAAGGATCATCGAGGGCCCCCTGGTCGAGATGCGGCAAGAATCGCACAAACTGTCAGTCGGTGCACGCAAGTCGCGCGTTCAATCCCCAAAACAAAAACCCCGCCATTCGCGGCGGGGTCAGTCGGGAGGAGTGAGCCGAACAGGCTCGCACGCGATCTGCGATCAGGCGGGAATGCGCTCTTCGACCTCATGCGGCTCGCGCAGCACGTAGCCGCGGCCCCAGACGGTCTCGATGAAATTGCGGCCCTCGGAGGCGTTGGCGAGCTTCTTGCGAAGCTTGCAGATGAAGACGTCGATGATCTTCAGTTCCGGCTCGTCCATGCCGCCGTAGAGATGGTTGAGGAACATTTCCTTGGTGAGGGTGGTGCCCTTGCGCAGCGAGAGCAGCTCCAGCATCTGGTATTCCTTGCCCGTCAGATGCACGCGCTGGCCGCCGACCTCGACCGTCTTGGTGTCGAGATTGACCACGAGATCGCCGGTCTGGATCACCGACTGGGCGTGGCCCTTGGAGCGGCGCACGATCGCGTGGATGCGCGCAACCAGTTCGTCCTTGTGGAAGGGCTTGGTCATGTAGTCGTCGGCGCCGACGCCGAGACCCTTGACCTTGTCCTCGATGCCGGCGAGGCCGGAGAGGATCAGAATTGGTGTTTTGATCTTTGATACCCGAAGCTGCTTGAGCACGTCGTAACCCGACATGTCAGGCAAGTTGAGGTCGAGCAGGATAATATCGTAATCGTAAAGTTTTCCGAGATCGACGCCTTCTTCTCCGAGGTCCGTCGTATAGACGTTGAAACTTTCGGATTTGAGCATCAGCTCGATCGACTGCGCGACGGCGCTGTCATCTTCTATCAGCAATACGCGCATGCCAGTCCCCTATAGTCGCCGCTCCGGGCGTCAGGTCGGCCGCACTTGCGGCACTCAAAACGCCTTTGAACAACTGATTCGGATCCTGACGACATATGGTTAACAAAATCTGATTCAGGTTCGCAAGCTCTATCCGTGCAATTTTTGTCGAATCGCCCTAAGATATTGCGTCGAAGCAGTTTTTTGTATCCGTTCTGGTTCAAGTTCCACATTAAGAGGCGGGCCTAACCAACTCTCGCGACTCGCCCTTCCTTCTGACGGACGAGCGCTCTCAGTCACCAAAGACAGTGACGTAATGATTAACGATGCGGGTAAACACGAGGTTAAGGGCGCGGCCGCAAAGTGCGGAAACTTAAGGTTTTCGCAATGAAGGCACTCGCCGAGCAGATCTCCGACATCGACGGCGTCAACATTTATGGCCGCGTGGTCGGCGTGCGCGGCCTGATGGTGGAGATCGCCGGCCCGATTCATGCGATGTCGGTCGGCGCGCGCATCGTGATCGAGACCGGCGGCAATCGTTTCATCCCCTCCGAAGTGATCGGCTTTTCCGGCAACAACGCCGTGGTGATGCCGTTCGCCGGCCTCGAAGGTGTACGGCGCGGCTGCCGCGCGGTGATCGCCAATGCCGCAAGCCAGGTGCGGCCTTCGCCGTTGTGGCTCGGTCGCGTCCTCAACGCGATGGGCGAGCCGATCGACGGCAAGGGCGCCCTGCCCAACGGTCCGTCGCCGATGCCGTTTCGCAACTCGCCGCCACCGGCGCATTCGCGCAAGCGCGTCGGCGCGCCGCTCGATCTTGGTGTGCGGGCGCTCAATACGTTCCTGACCTGTTGCCGCGGCCAGCGGCTCGGCATCTTCGCCGGCTCCGGCGTGGGCAAGTCGGTATTGTTGTCGATGCTGGCGCGCAATGTCGACGCGGATATCACGGTGATCGGTCTCGTCGGCGAACGCGGGCGCGAGGTGCAGGAATTCCTTCAGGACGACCTTGGAGAAGCGGGCCTGGCGCGCTCGGTGGTGGTGGTGGCGACGTCGGACGAGCCTGCCTTGATGCGGCGTCAGGCGGCTTATTTGACGTTGGCGATCGCCGAATACTTCCGCGACGAGGACAAGGACGTGCTGTGCCTGATGGATTCGGTGACCCGCTTTGCGATGGCGCAGCGCGAAATCGGCCTGTCGGCGGGCGAGCCGCCCACCGCCAAGGGCTATACGCCGACCGTGTTCACCGAATTGCCGAAACTGCTGGAGCGCGCCGGCCCCGGGGTCGGCGCCGGCACCATCACCGGCATCTTCACGGTGCTGGTGGACGGCGACGACCACAATGAACCGATTGCGGATGCGGTCCGCGGCATCCTCGACGGCCATGTCGTGATGGAGCGCGCGATTGCCGAGCGCGGACGTTTTCCCGCGATCAACATTCTGAAGTCGGTGTCTCGCACCATGCCGAAATCAGCCGATCCGGCCTACCTGCCGACCATCACGCGGGGGCGTCAGGTGATGGCGACCTATGCCGACATGGAGGAACTGATCCGGCTTGGGGCCTATCGGGCGGGCTCGAGCGCCGAGGTCGACCAGGCGATCCGGCTGCATGGGCCGCTCGAGGGATTTCTGCGCCAGGCCAAGGACGAGGTGAGTTCCCTGGGTGACGGTTATCGGCAACTTGAGCACATCCTCGGGAATTTGGAAACGGAACGCTAACTTTGTCAGGCCATCATCCCGTCACACAAGTAGAGATGCCGGTGGGGCCCCTGAGGGATACCGGTTCCGTCCCGCGTTCAGATTGGGACTTCTGGGGAGTATGAGTCGATGAAGTCACGTGAAACGCTAATCCGCCTGAAGAAGTTTCAGGTCGACGAGAAGCGCCGAAGGGTCGCCCAGATTGAAGGTATGATCGCCGACTTCCAGCGGATGTCGGTCGACCTGGAGCGCGAAATTCATACTGAGCAGGAGCGCGCCGGGATCAACGATCCCACGCATTTCGCCTATCCGACCTACGCCAAGGCTGCGATCCAGCGGCGGGAAAACCTGACCCGGTCCGCCGACGAATTGCGTATTCAGCTTGAAGACGCCAAGAGCATGCTGACCGAGGCTTTCGAGGAACTCAAGAAAGTCGAGCTGCTCGACGAGCGCGATCAGGCGCGCGAACGTGCCGAGGAGAGCGCCCGCGAGCAAGCCGATCTCGACAGTATCGGCCTGATGCGTGCCCGCATCGGGGCGATTGCCTAGATCCACTCTCTCGCCGAACCACCGAACCCGGGCCGCGAGGTCCGGGTTTTTTCTGATGTCCACAGCCTCTTCGCCAGCGACTTGGTGGACTGGTTCAGCGCAAGATATGATACGACAAGCTTGGACGGCCGCTCCCGGAGCACAGAAGCGGGTGGGCATCGCGATTTTGGGGACACTGAATGCTGACGCCAGCTGAGCTCGTCTGGCTGATTGCCGCTGTAGCGAAGGGGGATGAGGCCGCGTTTGAGCGCCTTTATGCCGCCACGCGCGCGAAACTCTTCGGTGTGGTGCTGCGTATCTTGCGGCGACAGGATCTCGCGGAGGAGGTCATTCAAGAGGCGTATGTCAAGATCTGGAACAGTGCCGGACAGTTCAATCCCGGGCTGTCGTCGCCGATCACGTGGATGGCTTCGATTGCCCGCAATCGTGCCATCGACATCGTGCGCAAACGGACCGAGGCCTCGATCGAAGAGGAGCCGGCGGCCATGGAAGTGGCTGCCGACACGCCGGATCCGCTGGCGCGCCGGGAGATGACGGAAGAGTTGAAGCGGTTGCTGGAGTGCGTTGGGCGCCTGGAGCCGGATCGGCAAAAGCTCGTGTTGCTGGCCTATTACAATGGCTGGAGCCGCGAGCAGTTGGCGGCCAAGTTCGCGGCGCCGGTGAATACCGTAAAAACCTGGCTGCGTCGCAGCATGATGGACATCCGGGAGTGCCTTGGACTGGAATGATGGCCTATAGCGAAGACCATATCGTGCTCGCTGCGGAATATGCCCTCGGCACACTCGATGCCGACGAGCGCGCGCAGGTCGAGACCATGATGTCCGTCGACAAGGGCTTCACGGCGATGGTCCAGGCATGGGAGCAAAAGCTCGGTGTGCTGAACCAGATGGTCGGGTCGATCGAGCCGCGTCCCGAGGTCTGGGACAAGATCCGAACCGCGGCGGGACTTTCCGCGCCGCAGGAGCCGCTGGTGCTTCCGCAGGCGGCGGCGCCGCCGCCGCCGGTCGCTCCGGAAATCAGCCAACCTGCCGCGGCGGCGGATAATTCCACCGTCATCGCGTTGTCCGCGAAGGTGCGGCGCTGGCGCAACATCGCCACACTGACGACGGCGATCGCTGCCGCACTGGTCGCCATGATCGGGGTTCAGGCCTATCGGCCGGATCTATTGCCGGAGAGCATTCGTCCGAAGCCGCGTACGCAGGTGGTTGAGGTCAGGGTTCCGGCTGCCCCCGTGCCGGCGGCCCAGTATGTCGCCGTCTTGCAGAAGGAGGGTGGCTCGCCGGCCTTCATCCTCACGGTTGACGGCGCGACCAAGAACTTCACGGTTCGCAAGGTCGGTGCCGCTGCCGAGCCCGGCAAAAGCTTTGAGCTCTGGCTGATCTCCGACAAGCTGCAACGGCCGCGCTCGCTGGGCGTGATCGGCAGCGCCGACTTCACCGCGCGTCCGGTGCTGTCCGCGTACGATGCCGACACGATCAACGCGGCGACCTACGCGGTGACGGTCGAGCAGGCGGGTGGCTCGCCTGACGGCAAGCCGACGTCAGCGCCGGTTTATGCCGGCAAGCTGATCGAGACTGTGCCGCCGCCCGCTGCCGCGCCGTCGCCCGCCCACTGAATTTGGCAAGCGCGTATTCCGCCACAGCGTTTCCTGACTGAAGACCAGCCGGCTTGAATGTTTGTCACGGCAATCCGTTTGCCGAAACGCCCCGCACAAAAAGAAAACGCCCGTGGGGAGCGGGCGTTTTCCGAAGAACCAACTTGGGGGTAGTTGGGGCCTTCTACATACTCACGTGGCGACCTTGGGGGGCTGGTAAAGCGCCGCGTGAATTCACAAAATCATTAGCGGACCATCGACGTGTTTGAGCTCGTGACTGTCACGGCCTTGCCGGCCTTGACGACGCGCGCGGTCTGGTAGCTGTCGTCCGAATTGCTGCGAACCGAGATGCTGAACCCCGCCACCGCGATAGCCGCAACGAGGGCGACGACCACAATCTTCAGATGGGTCGTGCGATCTGCGCTATAGATCGAATGGTTCATGGGTAGCCTCCTGCCGTCCTGCTACTGCCTTTTCGGATTTGTCTCGTCCGTTCGCAGGCAGGTTCAACATCACGTTCAGGCAAACGTGGGGATTCGGCCTTTGGTTCCTAAGATGCGATCACAAGGCAGTGAAAAGACTTGAACGACCGCGAGCACAGCCCGGCTTTTGGCCATCGATTCGGAGCATAACTTAGTCATTACAGCAGGTTATGGGAATCAAGCATTTCGCGCCGCAACATGCCGCAAATCACATCAATCCAATAAAATCATTTGCCTGTGGCCGAAAAGCCCTGCTTCGCCAACCGATTGGCGGAAATGATTTGCGGCAGGAGGCCGGCCCCGGCCGCGGGGCTCTACACGCTTCCAACCGTCTTCAGCCGTGCCCGCGGATGGATTTCCGCCTGCGACAGAACGGTCGTTTGCGACCTGAAACGCTCCACCAGCGAGCGCACGAATGGCCGGATCGCCGCCGAGGTGACCAGCACCGGCGCTTCGCCCTCGCGCGCGGCCTGCTCGAACCGTTCCCGCACCACGGTCATGAACTCGGACAGTTTGGAAGGCTGCATCGCAAGGCTGCGCTCCTCGCCCTGGCCGACCAGCAATTCGGCGAACGCCTGCTCCCACTTTGCCGACAAGGCGATCAGCGGCAGATAGCCGTTGCCGGTGGTGTTCTGCGCGCAAATCTGCCGGGCCAGCCGGGCACGAACATGTTCGACCATCGTCGCCGGATTGCGCGAAAACGCCAGCGCGTCGGCGATGCCTTCGAGAATGGTCGACAGGTCGCGGATCGAGATCCGCTCGGCGAGCAGGAGCTGCAGCACGCGCTGAATGCCCGAAATGGTGACCAGGCTCGGCACGATATCCTTGAGCAGTTCGCCCTGTTCCTTCGGCAGGTCCTTCAGCAGTTTCTGCACCTCGCCATAGGACAACAGGTCCGACATGTTGTTCTTGAGAAGCTCGGTGAGATGGGTCGACAGCACGGTCGCCGCATCGACCACCGTATAACCCTTCAGCGACGCTTCCTCCTTCAAGCTGGCGTCGACCCAGGTCGCCGGCAGCCCGAACGTCGGCTCGATGGTGTGAATGCCCGGCACGCCGACCTGATTTCCGGCGGGGTCCATCACCATGAACTGGTTCGGCCAGATCCGCCCGGTGCCGGCATCGACCTCCTTGATCTTGATGATGTAGGTGTTGGCTTCCAGCTGCACATTGTCGAGAATGCGCACCGCCGGCATCACAAAGCCCATCTCGACCGCGAGCGAACGGCGCAACGCCTTGATCTGCTCGGTGAGGCGGTCGGTGCCGTCGGGGCCGTTCACCAGCGGCAGCAGCGCATAACCGAGCTCGATCTTGAGGTCGTCGATCTTCAGCGCCGTCGCAATCGGTTCTTCCGCCGCCGCGCTTGCCGCGGCGGCCGCCGCCGGTGCCGCCGCCGCGGCGGCTTCGGCGGCCCTGGTGGCGCGATTGCGCTTGCGGGCCGACCATGCCAGGGCAGCGGCGCCGCCGCCCAGCAGCAGGAACGGAATCATCGGAATACCCGGCAGCAGCGCCAGCACCAGCATCACGCCGGCCGACATGCCGAGCGCCTGCGGATATCCGGAGAGCTGTTTCATCAGCGCCTTGTCGGCCGCACCGCTGACGCCCGCTTTCGAGACCAGCAAGCCTGCGGCAGTGGAGACGATCAGCGCGGGCACCTGGGTGACCAGACCGTCGCCGACGGTCAGCAGCGTGTAGCTGTGGGCGGCTTCGCCGAAGCTGAGGCCCTGCTGGGCCACGCCGATGATGATTCCGCCGATGATGTTGATGAAGACCACGAGCAGGCCGGCGACCGCGTCGCCGCGCACGAATTTCGAGGCACCGTCCATCGCGCCGAAGAAGCCGCTTTCGTCTTCCAGCGCCTTGCGGCGCTCCTTGGCGACTTTCTCGTCGATCAGCCCGGCGGAAAGATCGGCGTCGATCGCCATCTGTTTGCCCGGCATGGCGTCGAGGTGGAAGCGCGCCGCGACTTCGGCGATGCGGCCGGAGCCCTTGGTGATGACGACGAAATTCACGATCACCAGGATCGCGAAAACGATAATTCCGATGACGAAATTGCCGCCCATCACGAAATTGCCGAACGCCTCGATGACGTGGCCGGCGGCATCGGAGCCTTCATGGCCGCGCGACAGGATCAGCCGCGTCGAAGCAAGGTTGAGCGATAGCCGCAGCATCGTCGAGATCAGCAGGATGGTCGGGAACGACGAGAATTCCAGCGGGGCCTGGATGAACAGCGACGTCATCAGGATCAGGATCGACAGCGTGATCGAGATCGCCAGAAAAAGATCGAGAACGATCGAGGGCAGCGGCAGGATCAGCACGACCAGGATGGTGAGGATGCCGAACGCCAGCGCGATATCGCCGCGCCGCAGGATTTTGCCGATGTCGCTGAAACTAGGAAGTCCGGTCCCCGGTGCTGAGCCCAGACCTGCCGTGACATCGACCATGGTTGCTGCTTCCCCCCGCGCATGCCGGCCGCGGGCGCCAAACGTCTGCGCGGCGGCCGAGGGGCCACCGTTTCGAAAGTGAGGCACCGCACTGGCGTCCACGGGCACTCCCCCGTTCTACGCGACCGACGACACTCGACTTCACTGGGCAATTTTTGCCCGGTTTATGGTTAGGAAAGGGTTAACGGGCCTTCCGCGCCTCAGATGTACCCCTGCACATCGGGAACCCTGCGGGATTTGCGGGTTCGATATGGTGCATCGTTCCGGAATGACGAGAAACACGGCACAATTCGCTCTGTTGCACTGCATCTGCATGCCCAATATCGCGCCATGTTGCTTGACCCGGGAGCCGCCGGCGACGAAGTTGCGGCCGTGCTGGCTCCCTCCGATTCATCGACAAATTCGCCGCTGTTCACCCCGGACTCCGGTCAGGCGTGGGTCAGGCTCGCGCTCGCGCTGGTGATCGGCTCGATCGGCAGCGTCGGCATGTGGTCGGTGGTGGTCGTGCTTCCGGTGGTCCAGGCCGAATTCGCCGCGAGCCGCGGCGATGTATCGCTGGCCTTCACCCTCCTCATGCTCGGCTTTGGTCTCGGCAGCGTCGCGGCCGGCAAGATCTCCGATCGCTTCGGCATCATCATGGCGATCGGGCTCGGCACCGCGGTCCTCGGGTTGGCCTATGTCGGCACCGGGCTTTCGACCACGTTATGGCAATTCATTCTGATTCATTTTCTGATCGGCCTCGGGACCTCGGCGACGTTCGCGCCGCTGATGGCGGAGGCCTCGCACTGGTTCGATCGCTATCGTGGCCTCGCGGTGACCATTGCTGCCAGCGGCAATTATGTCGGCGGCGCGATCTGGCCACCGGTGCTCAATTGGGGGATTCAGACCTCCGGCTGGCGCTTGAGCTATATCGCCGTGGGTATTTTCTGCGGCGTGACGATGGCGGCCGTCTTGCTGCTGCTTCGCGCCCGGATCGGCGGGGCGACGCGGCGAAGCCATGTCGATGCGCCGCCGCCGCGGATCGATCTCCGGCTGCCGATCAATACGCTGACAGCGATGCTGTGCGTCGCCAGCATTTGCTGCTGCGTCGCGATGGCGATGCCGCAGGTCCATATCGTCGCTTATTGCGGCGACCTCGGCTACGGCGTGGCGCGCGGCGCCGAAATGCTATCGCTGATGCTGGCGTTCGGCATCATCAGCCGGATCGGTTCGGGGTTCCTGGCGGACAAGATCGGCGGCATCCGCACGCTGCTGATCGGATCGGTGGCGCAGGGTTCTGCGCTGGTGTTCTATCTGTTTTTCGACAGTCTCTCCTCGCTCTACCTCATCTCCGCGATGTTCGGGCTGTTTCAGGGCGGTATCGTCCCGAGCTACGCCATTATCGTCCGCGAATCGATGCCTGCCAGCGAAGCGGCCACTCGCGTCGGCATCGTGATTCTGGCCTCCGTCTTCGGCATGTCGTTCGGCGGCTGGGTGTCCGGCGTGATCTTCGACGCCACCGGTTCCTACGCCGCGGCATTCCTGAACGGGCTGGTGTGGAATGCGATCAACGTCTCGATCGTGCTGGCGCTGCTGATCCGGGTGCGGTCGCGCGCATTCGGCCAAAGTGGCTACCGGTTTGGCGACTAGAATACGCCCAAAATATTGGATGGCGGCGTAACGCTTCACACCGCCTGGCCGGCCTTGAGCAGAACACAGCCGGTGATCTTCACGCTGCCGTCGGGCTGCTGCTCCAGCGTGTACAGCGCCTCCCACGCCTCGCCATCGGCGTCGACGATGTGAACGCGCTGGGCGATCTTGCCGCCCGACACCTGCGCGTCGCCGAATTCGAAACTCTTGTGACGATATACCGGGGTGTACCTTTGCTTGACCATGCCGAGAAAGATATTCGCTTGCGGGAACATGCTCTGGATCGCGGGAGCCGCATAGGAATAGGCCGTTGCGGCATCGTCGCGGTCGAATGCGTCAACCTGGGCGCGGATGACGCTCTGCGCGGCGGCAATATCGTCGCCAGCCCGGGCCGGTGCGGCGAGGCCGATCAGGAGAGCGACCAGCAGGATAAAGGCGCGCATGACGATGCTCCGTTGGCCTACTGCTGTTTACGCGCCACCGGGCCGAATGGTTTCAGCGTGGGAAAAGTCAAAATCATCTTGCCTGGAATCGGCGCGATGCCCGCCTGAACCGGGCTTGCCGGCGAAATTGAAATTGCCCGAGATCGGCGACGACGACACACCCATGGTATCTGCTGGCCCTGGGTCGCTTTCGCCACCGCCAGCCCGACTTCGTTGAAGGTCTTGAACAGCCCGGAGCCGGGCCGCTGCATCGCATCGACCAGCGCTCTGGCGTAGGGGCTGTGGCCGTCAATGCCGTCCAGCGAGACCCTGCGCGGCTGGGTCGCAAATGAAATCAACGTCCCGACCGGTGCGGGCATTTGTGCGCGACCGCCGCTCGTCGAATGCGCGCCCTGGCCGTTGAACGGATTGTCGCGGCAGGCGTCGAGCAATACCAGGTTGATCCGGGTACCGGATTTTTCCAGCCGGTCGAGGATATCAGACATGCCGACGCACAACAAAACGGCCGCGAAAATCAATCGCGACACGATGCCGTTCCGACCTGTCATGACGATGCTCCGCGCAGCGGGGAAAAGGCCCGCTGCCTGTTGGTCTCGCTTGACCGGCACCGGGTTCGAGGCCGCAAAAAGGGCTAACCGCTGGAGCTTATTGGGTTTTGGGAACCGGCCCGATTCCGGCATGAAGATTGCTTCAATGGATTGGCCGGCAAACGCAGGAGTGCGAAATGAAGCGCATTGTCCTTGGTCTTGCGTTCGGTTGCGTGATTGGCGTTGCAAATGCCCGCGACCTTGGCCAGTGGGGCGCCATTAACAACGACCCGGCCATCCGCGAATGGTATCAGGCGCTGATGCAGCCCGACATGCCAAACGCGTCGTGTTGCGGTGAGGCTGATGCCTATTGGGCGGACGAGGTTCATGTCAGGGATGGAAAAACCTACGCGACGATCACCGATGACCGTCCGGACGAACCCCGTATGCGTCCACATATCGATATCGGAACCGAAATCGAAATTCCGAACAACAAATTGAAATGGGACAAGAGCAATCCCACGGGTCACGAAATCGTATTCTTGAGCCGCGCCGGTTACGTGTTCTGCTACGTTCAGCCGGGCGGGGTGTGAAACTTATCCAGCCTGCGCGCGGTCACGCGTTCTTGCGGCGAGACGCCGGTTCGAAGCGCTTTAGAATGGCGCGCACTGGGCGCGTTAGATCGCAAACACCCAGACGGTGACGATTGCGCCCAGCATGGCGAGCCCGGAGATGGTCCAGCCGGCCGCATAGCCGGCTTCGTGATCGCTTTCGGGCCTGTCCACCATGGTATCGTGCCACGTAGTCATCGTTGCCTCCTGAAAGTCTTATCAAGACAACCGCGATGCCGGCGCAGAGTTCCATCGTCCTGCTTCCGGATGTCGCCGAAACTGATCAGTTTGCGGGAAGAGGAGCGCCCGCGGTGCGAACCAGCCGGTCGGCCTTCTGGAGAACGTAATGGTTGTCCGGCTGCTCCCTGGCAAAGAAGCTGACGGCGACAAACAGGGCGCAGAACAGCAGACCCACCAGCATGATCTTCCGGTGCGTGCGCTTGTCGGCGTTATGAAATGACGAGGACATGCACCAGCCATACAACCTCTGGCTTAGCGTGCAATCTCGCTCGATTTTTAACCTAACTTTTGAAGGTTATCGGTCGTGCTGATTTGAGGCGAATTGAATCAACCGCCGCACCCGATCGCCATCCCCGGGCTTTTTCGCATTGCAGCACGCCCCTTGGGTGACATCGATCACGTCCGATACGCGCCACGGCGGTTTATGACAGAGCAGCTTTCGCCGGGTAGCCGCCTGAGCCCTGCCACGATTGTTTGGGTATTCCGATGGACCGATCGACCAAGGCAACGCTATGGATCGCCTTCCTGGCCTTGTTCTCCTACTTCGTCTGGTTCTTCGTCGGTTGCGCGATCGAAGATAGTTGCCATCTCGTCTGCCATGCCACCGGCAGCTTTCGCGGCGGCTGCCATACGCAGAGAACACCTGATCTCAAGCATCCTTAGCGCGTCGGTCCGAGATCGTCGTTCAGCTCGCTTGGGTGCGCGCCCAAACCCGGGTGCAGCCCGCGGTCGATTTGGCGTCGCGCGCCGGCAATGGCAGATTGCGGGCGGTCCAGACATCCGGCCAGGAGAGAAAAATGACCAGTGTGAAGCAAACCCGGGACGGGGCCGTCGGCCTGCTGACGCTCAACGATCCGGCGAGCCTGAATGCCATGACGCCCGAACTGCTCGGCGGGTTGGCTGCCGCCATCGGCGAGATGACGGGCGACCCCACGTTGCGGGCGCTGGTGCTGACCGGCGAAGGGCGCGGCTTTTGTTCGGGCCAGAACCTCAAGGCATCGGAGTCGCTCGGAAGCGATATCGTCGCCGGCGTGATGCGTCATTATTGGCCGACGTTTCGGGCGCTCCGCGAATGTCGCGTGCCGGTCGTCGTCGCGGTCAACGGGGTTGCGGCCGGCGGCGGGTTTAGCCTCGCCATGGCCGGCGACATCATCGTCGCGGCGCGGTCGGCGAAGTTCATCCAGGTTTTCAGCCGGATCGGCCTGGTGCCCGATCTCGGTTCGACCTGGCTGTTGCCGCGCCTGATCGGCCGCCAACGCGCGCTCGAACTGATGCTTCTGAACGAACCGCTTGCGGCCGAGCGGGCGCTGGAATGGGGATTGGTGCGACAGGTCGTGGATGACGATCGCTTGCTCGATGAGGCCATGAAGCTGGCCCATCGCCTCGCCGAGGGGCCGACGCGTGCGCTGGTCGCGACGCGTCAGTTGCTGGAGGAAAGCGAGCACGCAAGCTACAGCGCGCAATTCCGCCGGGAGATCGAGCTGCAGGCTGACATTCGCCGGAGCGCGGATGCGCTGGAAGGGCGCAAGGCGTTCGTGGAAAAGCGCGCGGCGAAATTCAGCGGGCGCTAGTAATATCCGCGCCTGCGCCTCCCGATCCGAAGATCGCGCCACAAAGCCCGCCGTTCGAGAACGTCCGCTTTTTGCGGATAGCCTGGGGCGCTGGCGCTTCCGCTGGAAGCCGCCCGCGCTGCGCTACGGACCGGGCGCAGAAACCCGCGCCATGACCGGGGCCTGCATGCTGGCGACGGCGGATGCGTCCGACGACCAGCTTGCGACCGTCGCTTCGGTACGATAGCGCGGCAGATGATTCTCGAGCGAGTAGCAAACGCACAGCGCGAGGCTGGCCCAGACCGCCGCACTGAAATAAAGCGACATCCAGGCAATCTCGTCCTTCCACTCGGCAAGGTCGTGCGTCACGATCCAACGCGTGCTCACGTCACGGAGACCCTCAAGAGGTCTGAGGTGCTTGCCGCCGTCGGCAACCTTGGCCCGCCATCGGCTCAGGTACATCGGAACGTCGACGGTCATGAGAAACGCCAGATAGCCCGCTATGCCGACGATCGCGCTGGCGAGGACCACGCGAACCAGACCATCGAACTCCGGCAGCAACCGGCAAAGGCCGATCCCGACGACGAAGAAGGCAACGGCCCATATCGAATTTTCGATGGCGTTGCCCAGGTAGTGCGTGGTCAGCACCGCATACCATGAGAAGCATTCCGCGATCAGGATCAACGGCACGATCACCCATGCGACGTTCAAGGTGGTGTCCGCTCCCGTCATCGTGCCGAGTTGATGCAATATCAGCGCCCACTGCGCCGCAAAGCAGATCTCGGCCACGGTTGCCACCGACCGGCCGACGACCACGCTCGACAGCCAGGTATCGAACAGGCAGATCCGCTGAACATCCGCGCGCGGAAGGAACGACCTGAAGGCGCAGCCAAAAACATAGGCCGCACAGAGCAGCAGCATGAGTTCGATGTTGGTCGAGTTGTAGAGACTGCCAGTCCGCAGCAGCATGAGCTCGATGCCGGACATGCTGCCGAGACTGCCGGTCGGCTGGAGCTGGCGGTACAGCAAGAACCAAACCGCGATATTGGCGCCGCTGACCACGGTCAGCATACCCCACCACCAGGCCACCGGATTCGACCAGGCCAGGGAACTTGATTGCGCGCGCCATTCCAAACTCATCGACCGCTCCAGGTGTTACCGAACTGAAATTTGATTGTATTAATACTGTCACAAATCGGGGCGGGTCACGACAAAAATATGTGTGCCGCGCGCACCCGCGGGATGACGTTGGGGTGATGGCGCGGGCGTGAAGGTTGCAGCGACCGGTCGGCGGCAAGGGATGCGACACCGCCCAGCCGCCTCATCCAGCCGCTTTGCGCGATCAGCCCTGCCGAATCCGAGATTGAAAAGCAGGAGGCCCGGTCGGGCCTCAAGTGCGGCGCAACCGAACCGCCATCAGCGCAGCACCCCGCCGGAAAATCCCGGCTTCCTGCCGCTCGTTGCCGGCGCGTGATTAATCGGCCGCGTCGCGGTGAGCAAACTGCTGCGGCGGCATCTTTGCCGGCTGTTCGTTCAGTGGCGCCGAGCATTGCAGTGATGATGGCAGGATCATCGGGCAGCGTTTCGGCAACCGATTGAACAGAATCTCAATACTTTTTAAGTATTCATGTGCGCTGCGCTTTTGGTCGCCGGACGGACGATGTGACAACGAGAGCAGAATGCGAACAAGTGGTTAATTACGAAGAGACCGCACGGCTGGCAACAGAAGCGTTCGCCTCGCTCAATCGCGTTATTCTGCCGGAACGCCTGCGCTGGTTCTATGAACGTTGCTTCTCGCTGGGAGCCACGGTTATTGCGCTTCGCAACGGCGACCGAAAGGTCGGCCAGATTGCGATGGTTCGTCAGACGCTGCGCCTGAACGGTCAGGAAGAATCAGCTGCTCAATTGGTGGATCTGTTCATCTGCAAGGAGTTTCGCGGCAAAGAGCGGCTACAGCAGCTTTATGCCGAGGTCGAAAGACAATTCGTCAAGCAAGACATACGTTTCGCGATCGGGATGCCGAACGCCAAGGCGCTCGGCGTCAATGAGTATTTCTTCAAGCTGAAGCCCTTCCTCAGGCTGCCGTTCAGCATGGGTGTCGCGATTCCCCTGCCGCCGCAGCGGGACGTCCACTCATCCCGCTTCGATCCTTCAAACAAGAGCCTGGCGTTGTCGCTGCTGGCCGGCTACGGCAGCTCTCCCAAGGAGAATGGCGTGGTTTGGGACGCTGCCAGGCTGTTCGAGCGCCTGTGCAATTACCATCGGGAATACGGCATTCATACTCTTGATGGCGTCCTGCTGATATCCTCTCCGCGAAGCTCGCGCGGCTTGATGTATACGCTTCTCTGTGGGTTCACGACACGCGGAGATACCAAGGCAAGCCGGGCTACCACTCGCCACCTGGTTCGCGACGCTTGCCGCATGTGGAAACGCCCTCTGTTCGCCTATGCGGGTGTCAACGGCAAGCTTGCGGCGCTGCCTGGCATCGTATTGCCGGCCAAATTCCGGCCGTCTCCGTTGCTTGTTCAACTCCGAGACTTCAAGCCCGAGCGGCAGCCGTTGCGGCTCGATCGCTTTGAGCTGATCGATTTCGATCTGGCCTGACCGTAAGGGATCGCCCAAAATGATGTCTGCGTCTTTGCGGTCAATGACGAAACGCTCCGCCAAGGCCTTGGTGATCCGCGCTGGCCTGGAGGCGGTCGCCTTGTCGGGTGCCGGCCGATTTGTGCCATCCGCGGCGGGGCGCGGCATGATCTTCACGCTGCATCACGTCCGGCCCGCGCGCGGCTACGATTTTGAGCCGAACGGTCATCTGTCGGTCACGCCTGAATTCCTGGACGCGGCGATCGCCGTCGCCCGCCAATGCGGATTGCACCCGGTTCATCTCGAGGAACTGCCGGAGCTGCTTGCGAACCCGTCCGACCGGCGGAAATTCATGTGCTTCACGCTTGACGACGGGTGCCGCGACAATGCGACGTTCGCCGCGCCGGTGTTCCGCAAGCATGGCGTTCCCTACACGATCTTCATTACGCCCGGCTTCGTCGAACGCAGCCGGACCATGTGGTGGGAGACCGCCGAGGCGCTGACGCGCGCGGCGGCGTCGTTCAATTTCAATTTCGGCAACGGCACGGAAACCGTGCCATGTTCATCGCGGCAGGAGAAATTCCTGGCTTTTGAGCGGCTCGCGAAATTTGTCGAAAGCGTCGACGAGGACGATGCGGTGGCGAAGATCGATCAGGCGGCGATGTCTGCCGGGATCGATCCGCTTGGCATCGTGGACCAGGAGATCATGACGGCGGCTGAACTGCAGGATCTGGTGGCGGATCCGCTGGCGCGGCTCGGCGCGCACACCATCACGCATCCCAATTTGTCCCGCGTATCCGACGATCGCCTCAGGCAGGAAATCGAACAATCCGCGGCCCGGGTCGCGGCCTATGGCGGCCGTGCACCGAAGTCTTTTTGTTATCCTTATGGCGGCCGCCACGCCGTCGGTCCGCGCGAGACCAGAGCGGCGATCGACATCGGCTTCAGCCTGGGCGTGACCACGCAGCCCGGCGTCCTGAATTCGGCAAGCGTTGAGCGGCTGAGCGAGTTGCCCCGCGTATCGCTCAACGGCCAATACCAGAAGGGCCGCTATGTCAGGGCGCTGGCATCGGGCCTGCCTTTCTTCTTCATGTAGCTTCTGCGGCTGAGCTTGCCGCTCCGCACGGATGATGCCGGTGAAGCGCGATCAGATGAATCTGCCGCGGATCGGCACCTTTCTGGGCCGTGCACGATCACGATCGCCCGGGAATTCCCATCCATCGGTGGTTGCCGTGCGCGGCGGCGACGTCGTCGATATTCACATCGAAACAGGCACCGACCGTTCGCGACATCCGCGAGATGGACGATCCGGCCGGCTATGTAAGCAGCGCAAGAGGCGAAGCCATCGGTTCGGTCGAGGTGATCGCGGCGAATAGCCGGGCGCTGCAGCCACTCAAAACAAATGACGGTGATTGCAGCCGCCTCGACCTCTCCTGCCTCGATACAGCCATGCGCGAAGGTGCAGACTTGGTCGCGCGTTACCGCGGGCTTGATCTTTTCACACGCGCGACTTTCTCCAGATAGGTGTCCGTCCGCTGATATTCACGGGACAGCCATCGACAGTCCCAATCGCCGGTGACGCCGTGGAGGAGATCGGCAATTTCGTTGGCGATCCCATTCGTCGATTTGCGTATTGAGAGTGGCCGGCCGTCCGCCACTCCCGTTCACCTGTGAACAGGTCGCGCTGGACACAACGTATTTGCAGCGTTGCGGGTCGGACAAGATCTCAATCACGCCTTGTGACCAATGCAGCGCTGTCGTTCATTTCGCCGGACTGAAAGCAGTCGCGGATTCGGTAAGAGACCCGCTGCATTACTATGAGAACAACGTGGTCGGTTCGATGAATCTGGTTAGGGCTATGCAAGACACAAACGTCAGCAAGCTGGTCTTTTCGTCATCGGCGACTGTCTATGGTAATCCGGTTTATCTTCCGCTGACCGAAGATCATCCGAAATCGCCCTATAGCCCGTACGGGCGTACCAAGCTGGTTGTGGAGGGCATACTTGGTGATCTCGCCATTGCAACAGGCTCGTTGAGGGTTGCGATCTTGCGTTATTTCAATCCGGTTGGCTGTCACGAAAGCGGATTGATAGGCGAAGATCCACAGGGAGTGCCGGGTAACTTGATGCCGTTTGTCTCGCAAGTGGCCGTAGGCCGGCGTCCGTACCTGAGCGTCTACGGCAATGATTACGATACGCCAGACGGGACGGGGGTGAGGGATTATGTGCACGTAATGGATCTCGCGGCCGGGCATGTCCGCGCACTGGTAGAGTTGGACACGCAACCGGTCATCACGGTAAATCTGGGAACTGGTCGCGGAAGCAGTGTACTCGATCTTGTCAGCGCGTTCAGAAAGGTGAGTGGTAGGGACATCCCTCTGGTGTTTGCTCCAAGAAGGGATGGCGATGTGGCCAGTTACTACGCCTGCACCGATCTGGCGGAACGGCTTCTTGGTTGGCGTGCCACCCGCAATTTAGTGAAGATGTGCGCCGATACTTGGAATTGGCAACAAAGAAATCCCGGTGGCTATCGCGGCGTTTCCACTGATATGGCGGGAGCCGATGAGAGCATCATACACCCGATACCTCTGGATCCGGCAAAGACCAACCCGGTAACCGCGTAACGGGCGTGTCATGCTGCTTCAGTCGTCAGAGGGCTTCGATGCATGGGGGAAACGCAGCGCGAGGATGACGCCGCTGCACAGGTATGCGAAGCCGAGAACCCGCTACGGATCTACCCGGTCCGGATCGTCGACGACCAAGTCTGTATCGACGCTGTGGCGCTTCCCGGCGGCGAGGTAGTTAATCGACCAGCTTCCTAAGGATATTGATCAACTGGCCGCCGGGGCGCCGCAACTCGGTTAGGATGCTGAAATGGTTTGCGCCATCGATCGGATGCAGCATGCCGGGCGCGCCTGCGGCCACGCGCGCGCCATGAAGCTGGATTGAATCGAAAACCAGTGCGGGCAGTTCGGCGGTGCCGTAAGCGATGTCGAGCCTCTTATGGACGACGGGCAATCGGAGCGGCGACAATACCGCGACTTCCTGGTCGGTCAATTTGAGCACATTGTTCAGTACAGTGTCGCGGATCGGCGCAAGATCGTAAACTCCGGAGATTGCAAGGCCCGCGGCTATGCGCGGGTGATCGAGCGTCATGGCGACGAGCTGAGCGCCGGCCGACCAGCCCGCCGTTACCATGGGTCCGGCGATGCCGTATGCCGTGCCATTGCTGGCCAACCAATCGAGTGCACCGGATATCTCCGCCACGATCTGGGTCAGAGTTGCATCGGGTGCGAGTGTATATCCGGGTATTGCGACCGACCAACCGTGCGCTGCAACGCCTTCGACTAACATGGCGAATGCCTCGCGGGAATTGCGCTGCCAGTAACCACCGTGCAGGAATGTCAAGCAAGGTGCTGCCCCATCGGCAGCCGGATAAATGTCGATCTTCGTCCTCTCGCGGTCGCCATAGGGAATATCGAGAAAGGATTTGCGACTGGCGCGCAGAGCTGCGGAGGCCTCATTGCGTTCGGCAATCAATGCTGCGCTGTTCTTCACCGCCGCAGTATTGTCGTAGGCCGCGTCGCGCTCGGCTTGGGAAAGTGTGCCCCAGTTGAGCCGGGGATCAAGAGAGCCTGCTTTTCCAGCCATGACGTCATTCACGCCAAATACTCCAGCAACATTGTCTCCGCGTTCCCTGTACAAACGGCAAGCTATTATATCCGCGTGTCTCGGTCCAGCAATCGAAAGATTGATACGCGCGGCATTTTGGGTCAGCAGCTTAGCGTGGCGAACTCGACATCGCTTCGAGAGAGGCAACCGTGCTTCGCGCCGATCAGAGACTGAGCAGTGATAAATTCGACTACTCCTTGTGGCAAACTGATGGCATCCCTGCGGTTGATTGACCGCTTCTGGCCAAACTGGGTCGAAGTTGGATCCGGATCAGGAAGGAGCAGTCCTCTCTGATTGTCGAGATGAACCAAAGCCAACCGCGGTAGCGAAAACTGGCCCGCCTTTTGATCACCAGTGAACAAGATGCACACAGAGCGCCGCAGCATCTGTGCAAATTCGCATTAGAGCGCCTTATTCTTTCAATGAGAACTTCTCATTTCTTGCCGGCTTCGCTCGCTGTTAGCATTCTCCGCAAGTGAGATTGACGCAACAGCCATCGAATTGTTTGCAAGGAGTTGGATATGGGCAGGGATACCGACAAATCAGGCAAGGGAAGTGTTGTAAGGGGGCATCGGCCCTCTCGTCGACAGTTACTGAAGGGGGCTGCGGCGGTAGCTGGTGCCGCGGCCGGATCGAATGTGATCGGCGCCCCCGTGATCTGGGCGCAGGAGATCAAGGACATCGAGCTTCGACACGTTGGCGTTTCCTATTCCGTGGTGAAGGCCATCGGCGATCAAGCCGCCAAGGATCTCGGTTTCAAGGTCACGATGCAGAACCTCGACACTTCGGCTGCGATCAATCGTTTCATTACCCAGCCGAATACCGTGGATATCCCGGATCTCGAGGGCTGGCAGGCCAAGCTCGCTGCCAAGCGAGGCGTAATTCAGGGCATCAGTGTCAAGAAGGTCAAGGAGTTTGACAATTTCTTGCCGATCTTCACCAAGGGCGAACTCGATGGCCAGAAGATTCCGCGCCAGGGCATTTCGCCGTACGAGGCGATGTATATCGAGAAGGCCGATGCGACCGATCTGCACGAAGGCGTCACCGACTGGGCGACCTTCCTGCCGCAAGTCTACAACGCCAACTCGATCGGCTACCGGCCCGATTTGGTCGATCATCCCGTGACCGAATGGAAGGACCTGATCGACCCCAAATACAAGGGCAAGGCCGCCATCCTCGACGTACCGGCGATCGGCATCATGGACGCCGCGCTCTGCTTCGAAAGTGCGGGACTGATCAAGTACGGCAACAAGGGCAACATGACCACAAAGGAGATCGACTTCACGATCGACAAGCTGATCGAGCTGAAGAAGTCGGGTCACTTCCGTGCCACCTGGACCACCTTCGACCAGTCAGTGCAGCTAATGGCGGCGGGCGAAGTCGTGATCCAGTCGATGTGGTCGCCCGCCGTGGCGGCTGTTCGGGTCAAGCAAATCCCTTGCGTCTATGCTCCCGTCAACAAGAAGGGGGACAAGGAAGGTTATAGAGGCTGGTGCAACGGCCTCGGCCTGATGAAGCATCTAAGCGGCAAGAAACTGGATGCGGCCTATGAGTACATCAACTGGTACTACACCGGATGGCAGGGCGCTTTCGTGAGCCGTTACGGCTATTACAGTCCGGTGCCATCGACGGCAAAGAAGAACATGACCCCAACCGAATGGGCATTTTGGTACGAAGGCAAGCCAGCACCGGAGGAGATCAAGGACCCGTACGGCGTTCCGATGGAAAAGGCCGGCACCGTTCGCGACGGCGGTTCCTTCCTGGAGCGCGTCAAGAATATCTCGTGCTGGAACACGTTGATGGACGAGGCTGCCTACATGAACAAGCGCTGGAATGACTTCAAAGTCGCGTGACGCTTGGCTGGCAAGAGCCTGAGACGTTCGCCGTCTCAGGCTTTTCATTCGGTGATGTGGCGCGTTGATGGATTTGAAAAGCGGATGGAAAGCAAAGCCAAGGGAGGACGTAGCAACGCGAGTTGGCTGCTGATTCTTCCTCTCGTTCTCATTCTGGTACCGTTCTTTATTGTGCCGATCATCGGCGTTGTCGTCGCCAGCTTCGTGCAGAGCGACGGCTTCGGCGGCATCATTCCCAGTTTCACGCTCGAAAATTACAAGGGCGTGTTCACTTCAGGGCTTACCTATCAGTTGTACTGGGCGACCCTAAAATTCTCCTTGTTTGCCTGGATATTCTCGCTGCTGATCGGTTTCTGGGTTGCCTATTTTCTGGTGTTCCACGTTCGCAGCCCGCTGCTGGCACTTGGGCTTTTCCTGATCTGCACGGTGCCGTTCTGGACCTCGAACATCATCCGCATGATTTCGTGGATCCCGTTGCTCGGCAAGGAAGGGCTGATCAACAGTGCGCTGATCAAGACTCATGTCATCGAGCAGCCGCTCGACGTATTGCTGTTCTCGAGCCTCGCGGTGGTGATCGCCTATGTTCATCAACTCACAATCTTTATGATCGTGCCGATCTTCAATTCGATGGCCCGGATCGACAAGCGCACCATCGAGGCGGCGCGGGACGCCGGCGCGTCTCGGTTCGACATCGTCCGCTTCATCGTACTGCCGCTTTGCAAGACCGGCATCGCGCTCGGGTCGATTTTCGTGGTCTCGATCGTGATGGGTGACTTCTTCGTCGTGAAGGTGATGTCCGGCGGCGGCTCGGCGTCGGTGGTTGGGGCCTTCTACGAAGATATCGGCGTGCTGCAGTATCCGACCGCCGCGGCCAGCGCCACCGTCCTGACGATCATCATGTTGCTGCTCGTCGTGATGATCCTGCGCACCGTCGACATCCGCAAGGAGCTGACGCGGTGACCGAGCATCTGCCCCCAGCCGCCGACGTCGATCCGTTGCCGATCCGGCGCCGACGCGGGTTGGCACCGAGCCGAGACGGCCGTCCCTGGACGTTCTACGTACTGGCGACCTTGTTCACCCTCTATGTCGTCGCGCTCTATGGACCGATGCTCTGCATCTATATCCTGTCGTTCCAGGACGTCCGCGGCGGCCTGGTGTTTCCGATGCGCGGAACGTCGCTGCACTGGTTCATCGATCTCTTCACACAGGTGCGCACCGGCGACGTCAAGGGCGCGTTCAGCCGCTCGATCCGGCTGGCCGTGGTTGTCACCATCATCACCGTCGTGATCTCCTTCATGTCGGGCCTCGCGTTCCGCAAACGCTTCGCCGGCGACAGCCTGGTATTCTATCTGATGATCGGCAGCCTGGTCGCACCCGGCCTGGTTCTCGGCATCGGCGTCGGTCTGATTTGCAACGTGCTGGGCATCGAGACCAGCTGGTACACCACCGCGCTCGGTGCACAATTATCGTGGACGCTGCCGTTCGGCGTGCTGGTGATGTTCGCCGTAATGTCGCGGCTCAACAACGCCTGGGAGGAGGCGGCGCGGGACCTCGGCGCCAGCGCCTGGCAGACCACCTTTCTCGTGATTGTCCCGATCCTGGCGCCGGGCCTGGTGGCTGTCGCCCTGTTCGGTTTCACGCTGTCCTATGACGAGTTCACCCGCACTTTGTTGACCGCAGGGTCGCTCAACACCCTTCCACTGGAAATATGGAGCATGACGCTGAATGTCACCTCGCCGTCGTTATATGCGCTGGGCACGGTGACCACACTGATCTCGTTTCTCATCATCGGCATTTGCCTTGGCACGATCGCGCGAATCCAGAAACGGCGCGCGTCCGGCCCGACGGCACACTAGGGAATCAATGAAGCTATGGTCGTCGAAAACGGAAGCATCGAGCTGGCGGGCATCGTCAAAAGCTATGATGGCAACACTCGGGTCGTCGACGGTGTCAACCTCAGGATTCCCGACCGCGCCTATTGCTGCTTCCTGGGTCCGTCCGGCTGCGGCAAAACGACGATCCTGCGCATGATCGCCGGCCATGAGGATCCGACCCACGGCGAGATACTAATCGGCGGCAAGGACGTCGTCGGGCTTGCGCCGGTTGAGCGGCGCACCGCGATGATGTTCCAGTCTTACGCGCTTTTTCCGCATTTGACTGTCCGCGACAACATCGCTTTCGCGTTGCGCGTGCGCGGGGTGGGCACGCAGGAACGGCGCAAGGCCGCCGATGCCATGATCGAGAAGGTCAGGTTGGTGGAATTGGCTGACCGGCTGCCGGCGCAGCTCTCGGGCGGTCAGCAACAGCGTGTCGCACTGGCGCGTGCTGCCATCACCGGCCCGAAAGTCCTGCTGCTTGATGAGCCGTTGTCGGCGCTCGACGAACAGCTCAGGGTGCAAATGCGGCAGGAGCTTAGCCGGATGCAGCGCGATCTCGGGATCACCTTTATCCACGTCACTCACACCCAGCTTGAAGCTATCGCGATTGCCGACATCGTCGTGGTTATGGAAAAGGGCAAGATCAAGCAGGCCGGACCGGCCCGCGATGTCTATGATCAGCCGCAAGACCGGTACGTTGCCGAATTTCTCGGCGGCCAGAACGTCCTCACCGGCCGCATCGATCGGATCGAAGGCGATAGCGCGATCGTCGTGTCGCCGGAGATGCGCGACGTCGTGGTGCCGCTTGGCGTCCGCCGAACCGTATCGGCCGGGGATCGCGTGGATTTTGCGATACGTCGCGACGATGTCGATTTGGCGAGGCCCGAGACCAGCAGCGGCATCGACCGCGCCAAGGTGCCGAGCCGGGTTCGCGCCATCGAATACCAGGGCAACTTCGTCAAGGTCATCCTGGACAAGATCGGCGACGACGAATTGATCGCCTATGTCCCGGATCGCGTATTCTATCGCGACCCCTTCTCCGTTGGCGACGTCGTGATCGCCGGATGGGAAAAAGAGAAGACCCGGATGCTCGCTTGAAACAAACTGCCGATCGAAGCATGCAACAGGAGAAACGCGCATGAATATCGAGATGACGGTCAACGGGAAGAAAGTGAAGGCAGATGCACCGCCGTCACTGCTGCTGTCCGATTTCCTTCGCGAGAACCTCAATCTCACCGGCACCCATGTCGGCTGCGACACCTCGCAATGCGGCGCATGCGTCGTCCATATCGACGGCGTCTCGATGAAGAGCTGTACGCTGCTGGCGGTCACGGTTGGCGGCAAGTCCGTCACGACTATCGAAGGCCTTGCCAGGACCGCCAATGCCGATTTGCATCCGATGCAGCTGGCCTTCCACCACAATCACGGCCTGCAGTGCGGTTTCTGCACGCCCGGCATGATCATGAGCGCGGTGGATTTTGCCAAGCAGACGCCGAATCCCACTGAAAGTGACGTGCGGCACTGGCTCGAAGGCAATATCTGCCGCTGCACCGGTTATCAGAACATCGTCGCAGCGGTACTTGCCGGCGCGGCGGCCATGCAGACCCGGGCGGGAGGTTGATCATGAACGTCCATACAGGCATTGGCGCGTCGATCCTTCGCAAGGAAGACCGCCGATTTATCACCGGCAAGGGCAATTACGTCGCTGACATCAAGCGCCCGGATATGGCGATGGGAGTATTCCTGCGCTCGCCGCACGCGCATGCGGTGGTTAGGAGCATCGACATCAAGGCAGCCGCTGCGCTGCCTGGCGTCGCAGCAATCTACACCGGCGCGGACCTCGCCGCGGACAAGGTTGGCGGTCTGCCATGCGCATGGGGTGTCAGCAACGCCGACGGTACGCCGATGAAGGAGCCGCCGCGTTCAGCGATGGCGGTCGACAAGGTAAGATGCGTCGGCGACGCGGTAGCATTCGTAATCGCCGACACGATCGAACAGGCACGCCAAGCGGCGGACGCGATCGAAATCGACTATGAGGTTCTGCCGGCCGTGGTCGGTGTGCTCGACGCGATTCGACCTGGCGCCGCAGCCGTATTCGACGATATTCCCGACAATACCTGCTTTGACTGGGAGTGCGGCGATGCCAAGGCGACGGCGGCAGCGTTCAAGAATGCTGCTCATGTCGCCAAGATAAGCCTGGTAAACAATCGTCTTGTCGGAAATCCGATGGAGCCGCGCGCGGCGGTGGCGGAATACGACGCTAGCCGCGACCACTACACGATGTGGACCACCAGCCAGTTTCCGCATGTAGTGAAGGTGCTGATGGGCAACTTCGTTCTCAACATCCCGCAGCACAAATTACGCATCGTGGCGCCTGACGTCGGTGGTGGCTTTGGCGTGAAGCAGTTCCTGTACGCCGAGGAGATCATCACCACTTGGGCGTCGCGCAAGGTGGGGCGTCCGGTGAAATGGGTCAACGAACGCAGCGAGGGCTTCCTGTCCGACGCCCACGGACGAGATCATGTCAGCGAAGCGGAACTGGCGCTGGACGAGACCGGCAAGTTTCTCGGCTTGAAGGTACGCACCATCGCCAACATGGGTGGCTACCTGTCGACGTTTGGTCCGAATATTCCTACCAATCTCTACGGATTGCTGCTGGCCGGCGTGTACACCACGCCCGCGATCCACTGCGAAGTCAAAGGTGTGTTTACCAACACGGTACCGGTCGACGCTTATCGCGGGGCCGGCCGTCCCGAGGCAACTTTTTTGCTGGAGCGTCTTGTCGATGTCGCGGCCAGCGAGATGAAGATCGACAAGGCTGCGATCCGGCGCAAGAACATGATCGACGCGTCGCAATATCCGTATCAGACACCGGTGATCGTCAAATATGACAGCGGCGATCCGAAGGCCTGCCTCGAAAAGGCGCTAGTGGTTTCGGACTGGGCCGGATTTGCCAAGCGCAAGGAGGAATCCAAGTCACGCGGCAAGCTTCGTGGCATTGGTCTTTGTACCTATGTGGAGGCGTGCGGCCTGGCCCCCTCACGCATCGTCCAGTCGCTCGGTGCCCGAGCTGGCATCTTCGAGAGCGCTACGGTGCGAGTACACGTCACCGGTGATATCACGGTGCTGATCGGCACGCACAATCACGGCCAGGGGCATGAGACGACATTTGCGCAGATCGTTTCGGAAAAATTGTCAGTTCCCACCGACAAAATCGAAATCGTATTCGGCGATACCGACAGGGTGCAATTCGGACTGGGTACCTATGGTTCGAGGTCGTTGGCGGTAGGCGGCACCGCGCTGGCCAAGGCCACTGACAAGATCATTGCCAAGGGGACCAAGATCGCAGCGCATATGCTCGAGGCGGGTGAGGGTGATATTGTGTTTGAGAATGGGGCTTTCGCCGTGCAGGGCACCGACCGGTCGAAGTCGTTCGGCGATGTGGTCGGCGCAGCTTATGGCTTGGTGAATTTTCCCATCGATGTGCTCGAGCCTGGGATGGAAGCACAGGCATTCTACGATCCGGTGAATTTCACTTATCCGGGCGGCGCGCACATCGCTGAGGTTGAGATCGATCCGGATTGTGGCACGGTGGATCTCGTATCCTATATCGCAGTGGATGACGTCGGCACAGTGATCAACCCCATGATTGTTGCGGGACAGTTGCACGGCGGAATTGCGCAAGGGGTAGGCCAAGCGCTTTTCGAGAACTGTGTCTACGACGAGACATCGGGTCAGATGCTGTCGGCTTCGTTCATGGACTATTGCATGCCGCGCGCCGACAACATGCCCAACATGGAGATCGTCACCCTGTCGACGCAATGCACGCATACCAGCTTCGGCGTCAAGGGCTGCGGCGAAGTCGGTACCATTGGCTCGCCCGCGACCGTAATCAATGCCGTGGTCGATGCATTGTCGCATCTCGGCGTCAGTCACGTTGACATGCCGGCAACGCCAAGCCGTATCTGGCGCATCATTCACAACAGCGCCAATCAGCTGCGCGCAGCCGAATAGGAGGAGGCGATGAAAGAGTTTTCATACTACAAGCCGTCCACAGTATCCGAGGCGGTTACCCTGCTGGCAGCCGGCGGTGAGAATCGTGCTCTTTCCGGCGGCATGACCCTGCTGCCGACCATGAAAATGCGGCTCGCGTCGCCGACCGCCATCGTCGATCTGGCTGCGTTGCCAGGACTGGCCGCTATCACGGTCGACGGCGGTAACGTGACCATCGGCGCGATGACGACGCACGCTGACGTCGCTGCTTCGGCTGCGGTCAAGGCCGCGATTCCTGCGCTTGCCTCGCTCGCTGGCTTGATCGGCGACCCTCAGGTCCGACACCGCGGCACGATCGGCGGATCGATGGCAAACGCCGATCCTTCGGCGGACTATCCGGCCGCAGCGGTTGGCCTTGGGGCGACGATCGTCACGGATCGTCGCGAGATTTCCGCAGACGGTTTTTTTACGGCCATGTTTCAGACCGCGCTTGAGCCTGATGAGATCATTCTGGCCGTCCGCTTCCCTATTCCAGACGCGGCCGGTTATGCCAAGTTCAAGAGTCAGGCATCGCGTTTCGCGCTGGTTGGCGCCTTCGTGGCGCGTTTCGGCGGTACCGTACGCGTCGCGATTACCGGGGCTGGTCCGGTCGTATTTCGATCCGGAGACATTGAGGATGCGCTGGCGGCCAACTTTTCGCCCGACGCGCTGGCGCGGATTTCGATTGCGCCGTCAGGATTGAACTGCGACATCCATGCCGATAGTGAGTATCGTGCCCATCTTGTGGTGGTGATGGCACGCCGGGCGGTCGCACAGTCCCTGGGACGCCAGCCTGGTTGACGCCGTGACGGGCGGGATGTTGCACAACAAGGCGGCAGGCAGTTACTAAAAATGACGCCTTATTCAGCTGCGTCGGGAAGCTTGGGCCGCATCAAGGTGTTCGCCGTCTCAGCGGCGAACTCAAGACGGCCGGAATCCGAGCCCAAGTAGCTTTCAAGATAGTTATACAGCGCATCGATCGCTGCGAGGTTGCGGCCGGCTGCCCGGTACAATAGCAGATCGACCGGTGGCAATGCTGGGAACCCCTCATTCGGTCCGATTTCGCGCAGGCCAGGCGTCAGCGCGCTGCGGCCCAGCACGGTCACCGCCATACCGGCGAGTGCGGCTGCCTGCAACCCGACGGCGCTGGCGCTAACGCAGTTTATCTTCCAATTTCGTCCGACGCGCTCCAGCTTGTCGATCGCATGTTCCCGATAGATGTTGCCGGCTGGCAGCACGGCCAGCGGCACCGGATCGACCCAATGCGCATCGGAATCAGCGCCGACCATCCAGATCAACTGCTCCTGGCCGACGACTTTGCCGCCCGAAAACCCCTCCATTTTGGTAACCAGCGCTAAATCGATTTCTCCACGGCGGACCAGTCCAACCAGCGGCGTCGAGAGTTCGCACCGCAGTTCGACCTGCACTTTTGGAAAAGCCTTGCGAAAGCGGCTCAAAATCGCCGGCAAAACGAAGGCTGCGTACAGATCTGGCGTACCCAGGACGACGGTCCCCTCGACGTCTGCCGAGGCGAGCCGTTGTAGCATCTCGTCGTGAAGCCGAAGGATGGATTTTGCGTAGGACAGCACGAGATCACCGTCGTCGGTGAGCAGTTGCCGGCGCCCCTCGTAGCGCAGCAGCGGTGTGTTAATCAGTTCTTCCAGACGCTGCAATTGCAGCGTGATCGCTGGCTGGGTTCGCCCGAGTTGTCGCGCAGTAACGGTGATGCTGCCGGTCTGAACCACCGACACGAATGACCTGAGCATACGAATATCGAGGCTTATCAATGGCATATCCAAGCGCCTCCACTGATATTGGCAATGCAGTTCTTGTGCCAGTGTAATCCGAGCGTAGATCCGGATGCTGGCTCGCAGGCCCCGAATGGTCGTATTCGTCGCGCGGTTGGGCTGAGAAGCCGATTTTTTGCCGAAGCCAGCGGTTATCAACCGCCTACGAGCCGCAAGTTGCACGCAAGACGTGCGTATGGATCAGCTGCCAACTCGTCGATTCTAAATGGCCTAGTGGTTCGTCACAGTGATTTTGACGTTTTTGATACCGAGCCATTCGAGGATCGGTAAGCTTTCGAGCGGCACGAGGATTTCGATGCTTCTGGGGACGCCTGGTTGACGTCGGATGAAGCCGTTTCGTTCGAGGGTGACGATTATCTGGTGGACCGAAGGCGGGCTGACGCGGAAATGGCGCTGGATGTCGGCTTCGGCGGGCGGCTGTCTGAACATGTAGGAATAGGTATGGATGAAAGCGAGGTAGTGCCCCTGCTTCTCGGTGAAGCGCGCGCCTGATTTTTGACTCATCGTTGGATTCGTCCCGGCCTCTGACAAGGAGGCAAAGCATGAATGACGTTATCGGGTCGAATTGAGCCAAGCCGAGCACGATGAACTGACGGCGATGCTCGGCGGCGGCAAGCACGCCGCCCGCAAGCTGAAGCGGGCGCAGATTTTGCTGGCGGCCGATGGGGGCCGCTGCGACGCGGAGATCGTTCGAACCGTCCGGGTCAGCCTTTCCACCGTCGGCCGGACCAAGCGCCGCTTCGTGGAAGGCAATCTGGAGCGGGCCTTGAGCGAGGAGCTGCGTCCGGGCGCGGAGCGCAAGCTGACCGGCAAGGAGGAGGCCCTGCTGGTAGCAACCGCATGCGCCAAGCCACCGGCCGGCCGCAAACGCTGGACGCTGACGCTTTTGGCCGACACGATGGTCAAGCTCACCGATCACGACAGCCTGTCGGGCGAGACCGTGCGTCGCCGGCTGGCCGAGAATGACCTCAAGCCATGGCGCAGGAACATGTGGTGCATTCCCCATGTCGATGGCGAATATGTCGCTCGCATGGAAGATGTGCTCGATCTCTATGCTGAAGCGCCTGATCCTGAGCGGCCCCTGGTCTGCTTCGACGAGACCCCCGTCCAGCTGATCGGCGAGGTGCGCCAGCCGGTCCCGGCCCAACCGGGACGACGCGAGCGCTATGATTACGAGTATCGCCGCAACGGCACCGCCAATCTCTTCGTCACCTTCGATCCATATCGAGGTTGGCGCAACGTCAAGGTCACCGACCGCCGCGCCGCCGTGGACTATGCCCACTGCATGCGTGAACTCGTCGACGTCCATTATCCCGGCGCCACCTGTATCCGTGTCGTGCAGGACAATTTGTCGATCCACAAGCCTGGGGCATTGTATGAGGCCTTCGCGCCCGCCGAGGCCCGACGTATCCTGCGCCGCCTCGAATTCCACTTCACCCCGAAGCACGCAAGTTGGCTCAACATGGTCGAGTGCGAGATCAGCGTGCTTCAGCGCCAGTGTCTCGGCCGCCGCATCGACCACCCCAAAAGGCTCCGAAACGAGATCGCCGCATGGCAGCGGCGGCGAAATAAAATCCGAGCTCGCATCAAATGGATGTTCACAACCGACAAAGCCCGCGCCAAACTCGGCCGCGCCTATCCAGTCACCGCCAAAGAGTCAAAATCACTGTGATGAACCACTAGCGCACGGTTGAGCGAGTATTTATGGATTGCGAATTACCGGTGAGGGATTGATGGTCACTATCGATATGCTGGCAAAAGCTTTCGTACGGCTTGATTTTTAGCAAGCTTCTAGTCTTACTGAGTCAGAAAGTCGCATTTTGGGAGCTTGGGATCCTTGATAATTTTGGGAGATTCGTTTTTCGGCATGAGGAGCTGAGATGGATCACCCAATAGCGGCTGACAGTGCATCGCGATTTGAAGCATATGTCGAGGGACTTGTGAGCGTGATCGGCCATGCGGACCGTGCCGGGCCGCTGCGGGATTACTGCGTTGGCCTGATGATGCCATGCGAGCGCAAGAGCGTAGAGCCTATGGCGGCGGTGACCGCACCTGAGCGGACGGCAGCGCAGCATCAATCACTCCTGCATTTTGTCGGCGAAGGGCGCTGGTCGGACGAGAAGGTCTTGGCCAAGGTGCGCGAGATGGTCCTGCCGGAGATCGTGCGCCATGGGCAGATCGAGGCCTGGATTATCGACGACACGGGTTTCCCCAAACAGGGCCGGCATTCGGTAGGGGTGGCACGGCAGTATTGTGGTCAACTCGGCAAGCAGGACAATTGTCAGGTCGCGGTGTCGCTATCGATTGCCAATCGCCACGCCAGCCTGCCGGTGGCGTATCGCCTGTATTTGCCGGAACAGTGGGCGGCGGACGATGAACGCCGGCGCAAGACAGGCGTGCCCGGGGATATCCGCTTCAGGACCAAGCCCGAGATAGCGCTCGAGCAGATCCGTGCGGCCAGTGCAGCCGGCCTGCCGCTCGGTGTGGTGCTGATGGACGCCGGATATGGCTGCAACACGGAACTGCGCAGCAGCATCAGCGCACTGGGGTTGACCTATGTGGCTGGCATCTTGCCGAACACCACGGTATGGGCGCCGGGCATGGCGCCGTTGCATCCCAAAACCTGGTCGGGCCACGGACGTCCGCCGAAGTTGATACGGCGTGATCGCAATCATCGGCCGACCTCAGTCAAGCAGCTTGCTTTGGGCTTGCCGGCAAAAGCCTGGCGCAAGATCGTGTGGCGTGAAGGCTCGGCCGAACAGTTGTCCTCGCGCTTTGCCCGGTTGCGTATCCGTGTCGCCCATCGCGATTACAATCTTACCAAGAGCCGCCCGGAAGAATGGCTGTTGATCGAGTGGCCGAAAGGTGAGGCCGAGCCGACAAAATATTGGTTCTCGACGCTTCCGCAAAATATCACCTTCGGCAACCTGGTAGATCTCACCAAGCTACGCTGGCGCATTGAGCGCGATTATCAGGAGCTGAAGCAGGAGGTCGGGCTCGGGCATTTCGAAGGGCGAGGATGGCGCGGCTTCCACCATCACGCCACACTCTGCATCGCGGCCTACGGGTTCCTGATCTCCGAAAGGGAGACGATTTCCCCCTCAGCATCTCGTCCCACCGCGATGTTCCAGGCGCCTGCCATTCCCGAAGGTTACAGACCCAGAGGCTCCACCGCTGCGGCCCGAGCGGCACATTCCAAACTCGATTGCGACCATGCGCCGACGGCTCGTTCTCGCCCTCGTCAAAAACTTGCCGCGATGTCCGTGCTGCGCCGCTCCGATCAGGAACCTGCCGAAGTACCAAACTTTATGACGCAGTAAGACTAGCGGAGAGAAACAATGAAGATTGGTTCTGCAATCGCGGAGATCATGAAAAGAGAGGGGATCGAGATCCTCACCGGCTACCCGGTCAACCACCTTCTGGAATTCGCGGCAGCCATCAATATCCGGCCAGTGATTGTCCGTCAGGAGCGCATCGGCCTGCATATGGCCGATGCGATTTCGCGTGTTACTTCAGGCAAAAAGATCGGTGCTTTCTGCATGCAGCATGGGCCGGGTGCGGAGAACGCCTTCGGCGGTGTTGCCCAGTGCTTTGGCGAGTCCGTGCCCGTGCTCGTATTACCTATGGGTTATCCGCGCCGCATGGCGCATGTGCCGCCTAACTTCAACAGCACGATCTCAATGTCGACAGTGACCAAGTCGGCAGAGCCGATCACCTCTGCCGCTGAGGTCTCGAACATCATGCGCCGCGCCTTCACTCGGTTACGTAGTGGACGTGGCGGACCATCGCTGGTCGAGATCCCCGCCGATATGTGGGGCGACGAACTCCCTGGTGAGTTGAACTACACTCCCGTCAAGCCGGTCCGGTTTGGGCCCGATCCAGAGGACGTCGAGCGGGCCGCCGCAATTCTGGCGGGAGCTAAGTGCCCGGTGATTTATGCCGGCACAGGCATTCACTGGGCGAAGGCTTGGCCCCAGCTTCGGGCCCTCGCGGAACGTCTCGCCGCACCGGTTACCACTAGCCTTGGGGGTAAATCCTCGTTCCCCGAGGATCATCCGCTGGCGCTCGGCTCCGGCGGTCTCGCCATCCCCAAAACGGTGCGGCATTTCTTGGATAAAGCCGACGTTATTTTCGGGATTGGCTGCTCGTTCACCGAGACGAACTTCGGTGTGGCGATGCCGAAAGGAAGAACGGTGATCCACTCGACTCTGGATCCAAACCACCTGAACAATAACGTCGAAGTCTCGCAGAGCTTGGTGGGTGACGCGGCACTTACCCTCGATGCCCTTCTGATAGCTCTCGATGATCGCATTAAAGAGCCGCGGGACTACAGCGCGGCAGCGCGAGAAATTATGGAAGTGCGCACGAAATGGCTGGCAGACTGGGCCCCGAAGCGGAACCATAATAGCGCACCTCTCAATCCCTATCGCGTGCTCCATGACCTGTGGAAAACGGTGGACGTAGACAACACGATCATCACCCATGATGCTGGCAGCCCACGCGACCAGCTCTCCCCCTTCTGGATCAGCCGCACGCCACTTTCTTATCTGGGTTGGGGAAAGACAACGCAGCTGGGCTATGGGCTGGGACTGGCGATGGGTGCGAAGCTGGCGGCGCCGGACAAACTTTGCATCAATGTTTGGGGCGATGCAGCGATTGGCTTCACCGGGATGGACTTCGAGACGGCGGTGCGCGAGCGCATCCCCATTCTGTCCATCCTCCTGAACAACTTCTCCATGGCCATCGAGCTGAAGGTGATGCCGATCAGCACAGAGAAGTATCGCAGCACCGACATCTCCGGGGACTACGCCGCTATGGCGCGTGCTTTTGGCGGCCACGGCGAACGGATCGAACAGCCAAAGGACATCATCCCTGCGATCCAGCGTGGGATCGCCGCAACGAAGGAAGGAAAGCCAGCTCTGCTGGAATTCATCACATCTAAGGAGACCGAGACCTCTCGCCTTTGATTGGCTGACCACAGCCTGACCCTCAGGTTCAATCATCAGGTGCCAAGATCATCGGCCTCGTGAACGACGGCACTGAAATCGGTAAAATAGGCCATCGAATTGACTCGCCGAAATACCTGGCAACCAGAGGAAACCTCATGCTTTATGAACTGAGAACCTGCACCGTGAAGCCTGGAAGCCTTGGCGACATGGTCAAGGCGGCGAGCACCTTGGCGCGCGACATCCGCAAGGATGACTACGGCAAACTTGAGGGCTATTGGTTGACCGATATTGGCCCGCTGAATCAGGTCGTGCATTTGTGGAGCTATGCCGATTTCAGCGAACGCTCCCGATTGCGCGGCGCCCTTAGCAAAAACTCGCGCTGCCGAGGATGGAGCTCAAACTGGGAGGCTTAAGCATGGCAAACTTGAAGCCCTTTTTGGCTACGACCGCTTGCGCTGTCGTTCTCTTGGGATTCGCAAACCTTGCGGGCAGTAACATCGTCGAACAGGCACCGGTCGGAAGCGGCTACGATTTCGTGGTGCATGTTAAGAACGTGCCCACTTATGGCTATAATCCGGAAGTTCCCACCGACACAGCCGCGCTAGGCTTGCGATTGGCCAGGCCATACTGTCGAGGAGCACGAGTTGTCGGCCAGCACGTGGTCAATCATGAGATCTACGGCATCACCAGCGAGAAGCCTGACTACCTCGTTTTCGTTCGGTGCGCTGGCACAACCTCCCAATAAGCGCGGCGAAACCCATCACAATTACGGCCCCAGCTCTTGGGGAAGCTGGGGCCGCTTGGGGGCTGTTATGTTCGGGGGGCACCGAACAACGTCAACGTAACATAGTGAGCTGGATTTCGAACCTATACGCTCGTTTGAAGTCATCATTCCTTCGGATCATTGTCCTAAGTTGAATTTCGGTCTCTTAGCTATAGCGTTGATGTGGCCGTGAAGGCGTTTGTTTTCTTGCTATTTTCGAATGACCAAACTCAAAACTGTCGGACTGAATTATGGGGCGCTCCGCAAAGAATGCCTTGCGGCCGTGAGGCAATGGCCCGGTTGCGAGACCATTGGGGGCATCCAGATAATCCGAACAAATACCAGGCCTGGTGGTTTTTCAGTTCGCGTTACGTTGTATGGAAATGCTGACGAGAGGCTTGCCGATCGAGCAATGACCTGCGTCGAGCGCGAAAAACGGCGGCACTTTCATCTCACAGAATAAAGGCGCCCGACCTGAGCCGGCCTGTATTCTGGGAAGCCCGCCGACGAGGGCGGACCAGCACTCGGCCAGGCAGGCTCGACTGCGCAGTCACCATCCAGCTATCAAACCGGTCCACTCGAGCGGGGAACGGAAATTTCGGACGCGGAGACAAACTCGCGAACCGGGCCCTTCTGCCAAGCCGAGACCGTGCGCAGAGACACGTGCCGGTGCGAAAGCCCCGGTTCCGGCGCGGTAAACGCTAAACGGCTGATGAAGGTCTCAACCCAAGGACTGGGTGGTGGGCGCACCAGGGCTCGAACCTGGGACCCGATGACCAAGTCATTTCGTGCGCCCCACACTACGCTCACTCGCACAAAAATTTGCTCCCGCTTTCATGTGCTCCAGAGAGTTTTGGGAAATGCGCGGCTGCTGTACCGCGAAGATTTTATATCCAGCTAAGGCCGTTGGAGAAAAGTTGAAGACAAAAAATGGAAGGCAGCACCTCAATCGGATAAGCTACTGAAATAATTGGCGCTCCCTAGGGGAATCGAACCCCTGTTTTCGCCGTGAGAGGGCGGGCCGCGTCCCGGTCCAAATCGCGCTTCTGGTCTCGGTTGGGGATCATCCGCCGCTCGCATCGTCTTAACGTCGCCGAACAGTTGGCCGCGCTTCTTCCATGCTCGCTAATGAGCGAACGTAAACCGGAGGCTCGCTAGGCTTCTCCGCGCATTTACAATCGCGTCGTGGCGTCAACATTTGAGAGGTGATTTCAGCTGCGTCTTGTAGTCCGGGCTTGAACCCGGTCTTTTCATTAATGAACGGCCGCGTAGAGGATTTTTTCTTCGGTCGCGGTCACCGTATCGAACTCTTCAACAATCCTTCCGCCCCGAGCGACCAGAATGCGATCGCTAATGCCGAGCACCTCCGGCAGATACGACGAAATCACGACCACTGCTTTACCCTCCGAAGCTAACTGCCGAACTAACGCATGAATTTGAGGAATAGCGCCGACGTCGACTCCACGAGTTGGTTCGTCAAGAAAGATCACGTCTGGTTCTTGGACCAAGGCCCTTGCAATTACGACTTTTTGCTGGTTACCTCCGGAGTATTCGATCACCTTGGAATTGCGGCGTAGCGCCTAAATCGATAGTTTGGCAATCCACTGACTGGCGACGCGTCGACGCTCGGCCCGTGAAAAGAATATCGATCGTCCCTTCTGCGACGCGAGGCGCGCAAGGTAGATATTGTCGTCGACTGGCATGGTTTCAAAGAAGCCGTCGAGCTTGCGATCCTCAGTTATGTAGACAATGCCGTCGTTTATCGCCTGTTTCGGCGTTCGGTATCGGATCGGGCGACCGCGAAGAAAGATCATCCCACCCCGTATAAGATTACGCTTCAGAACGCCGGTCACGATCTTGGCAATTTCCGTGCGGCCCGAGCCAATGAGGCCCGTTATGGCAACGACTTCACCGGCATAGACGGAGAACGACATATTTTTGACGATACTGCCCATCGTCACATTTTCTATCGATAAATCTGCTCTCGCTGGGCCGACGGAGATCTTTGCGAGCCGCGCACGTAGTTCGAATTAGCGATGTCCCGACCGACCATCTGCCTGACAAGGCTGCGTCGATCGAAAGTGGATGCCGCCGCCGATTGAACTTTCTCGCCGTCGCGCAGGATGGTGATGTGGTCGCAGATCCGCAGTGTCTCTTCGAGTGCGTGCGAAATAAAGATGATGGCGACGCCTCGATCGCGTAGGCTGCTTAGCAAATGAAACAGGTGCTGGATTTCCTCCGGCGTCAGACTCGCCGTTGGCTCATCGAAAATGATGATCCGAGCGTTCCACCGCACCGCGCGGGCTATCTCGACCATCTGGCGCTGCGCAGCGCCCAGTTGTTCCACCAGCGCCGACGGATCGACGTTGAAGTTCAGTGATTGGAGCGACTGTTGGGCGCTGATGTTGAGTGCGTGGTTGCGCGTCAGCCAGGCCTCGCATCCAAGCTGGAGATTCTGCGCGACCGTCATGGTAGGTACCAGGCTCGTCTCCTGGTAGACCATAACGATGCCGCACTGCAGGGCTTCGCTGGGCGCCCGGAAATTCACCTCCTTGCCGTCAAACAGCAGGGAGCCGGAACTAAGCGTGATCGCTCCGGCGATGGCTTTCGCCAAGGTGGACTTGCCGGCGCCGTTCTCTCCTACCAGCGCGTGAATCTCGCCCGCGCGCAGAGTAAGATCCACCTCGTTGATTGCGCGGATGCCACCGTAGACCTTGGTTCCGCGGCGGACCTCGAAGATGGGCGGGTTTGCGGCTGCCATTACGCCACCCCAACAGCAGGGGCATCTACCAACCACAGGAGTTTGCCGTGGCCTTTCGACACGACAATCACGCGTCCGTCAGTCAGTGGGCATACGGAAGTGAGGCCGTGACAGGAACCGTCAACGCGGCTATGCCAGCTTTGACGCGGCTCGCCTCGGGATGAAAGCTTGACCACGAGGCCGTAAGACCGCGCCGGCGCCCAGGGTTTCTGGATACCCAGCTTTCGGAGACTGCCAAACTGCGCCGGTTCGCGGCAGTCCGCACCGGCGCGAAGGGATGGCGCTACCCACAGTTCGGGCGAGATTGTCGCGATCATTTCTTCGCGATACGTGGCTTCGCGCAGCACGAATTCGACAAGAGGCGAGCGCAAGGCAAAGCATGCCTGCCATAGCGTTCCGGACACGTCAGCACGCAGTCGAGCAGGATAGTACGCAGTGTTCGATTGCACCGCGCGCGAGTTGCCTGTGGAGACTTCCACATATGACAGAGCGTGCGACCAGGCCTGGTTAAACCAGAGCTTATTATCGGCATCCGTGAGCGTCAGACCGTAAGGCCACGCCAGACCCGACATCTTGATTTCCGCGGTGCGTAGCTCGGAGTCGGCAAGAAAGATGCCGCCCGAGGGTGCGCGCACGCTCATCAGATCCTGAAGCCACTGACTACTATTCGAGTGTTGCGAGCCGTTGGCTATGTAAATGCCGCCATCGGCGGCCACGGCAAGGGCTGTGACGCAGTCCAAAGAGCGATCGCCCGCACGATGCAACCTTGCTCCCGGAGTCCCTTGTGCATCAAGAAGACACAGGCCGTTCCCAGTGAGGCCGACCACGAGTCCACCGCCCGGATGAACCGCAAGCGCCGATACCCGCTGTTCGAACCGAGCCCAGACACTCACTTCCGCAAAATTCGGGGGCTCACATCGCAGAATGGACTTGTTGTCGCTAACGTACAGTGCCCCATCTGCACCCTCCACCACATCATCGGGCTGATCGAAGCCTGGCGCGACTTCGCGGGCGGCATCGAGGTCGGCGTTAGGGGATAGCGGCCCGTCCAACATCGGTATGGCGTGCGGATCGCGATTGGGATCGAATACCGACTGGACGAGATCAGCAATCAGCGACATTCGGTTTCCTCCGCCAGCGCTCGCTCACCCCAGTACGAGCGCGATCCAGTCCAACTGGGGTCCGCTCCCTCAAGCTTGATCCTGCCAATGCGATTGTTCTCCAAACCGCCGATATAGAGCCAGCCTTTGTGCTCGCGCATCGACGTGACGGTCGGCTGGCTTTTCCCGACGGAGTCCCACATCGACATGATTGCGTGGCCGTCCTCGCCAATCTTTACAACACATCCCTGGTTGAGATTTGGACCCAGCCATTCGTCGGGAGGGATCTGTTTTGCCATCCGGAGTCGGAATGCCGGATGTCGCATCGCAAGATCGAGCGCGGGTGCCCGCAAGCCCATCAGCGCCAACCAATAGTTTCCATCCGAACTGCGATTTATATTGTCGGGATAGCCAGGCAGGCCATCGACGAAGACCTCAAGCTTGCCACGTATTGGACCGTCAAGCCAGTAGCGCCACACCTTGCAGGCCCAGGTGCTGCAAATCAGGATCGAGCGACCATCATGGGCCAAGCAAACACCGTTGGGAAACACGAGGTCACGCAGCAGCGTGCGCGTCTTTCCTGTCGCCGGATCATGGCAGACCAAGCGACCGTTGCCCCGCCCCTCGATACTGTCGCTGACGACTGTCTGCATATCGTATCGAACGGTCGCTTCGGAGAAATAGATCTTGCCATCCGGGCCGATATCGAGATCGTCGGCAAGCGATAAACGCGAGTCATTCTTGAGCCTCCACCAGGTACGCGGCGTTTCGTCGCTTAACTTGTAGACTTCGCCATTCTGGCGGACGCCGTACAATCCCATGCCGGCAACGCAAACAAACAGATTGTCGTCGCGATCGAATGCCATCCCCAGCGGACGC
>CAWEYJ010000014.1:0-506509 GCA_963813165.1 uncultured Pseudomonadota bacterium
CCTCGGTGATCGGGCTTTCTTGTCACCGTCATCGGCAGATATTTCTGCCAACTTGACGCCGGCGTCGAGGCGTCAGGACCACACGACTTCGCCGTCCGCCTTGATGCTTTCGTCTGCAGCATCATCAGCGTCCACCGCATTCCTCCCCGCGTCCGTGACGATCGCGATACGCCCTCCATCGGGTCGGAACGGGAGCGATATAGAAGTGATTTGGGTCCGGCGGGAATCAAAATATTTTTGTGATCGGGACTGGACTGGTAGCATCAGCTTGATTTGGTTCGACAATTTAGTCCCAGCGCGCAGGGCGGCCAAACCCCGCAAGGCCGCGCAAAGCGCGGCTGCGGAGCCAAACACGGTGCCGAACGCCGGCGCCTCGGGATTCCGAAAGTTTTAATCTATTCGTCTGCACCATCCCCCTTCGAACCAAGGGGTGTGTCATGAGTAACCTTGATCGCGTTTCCGGAAGCTTTCTCGCTGTCATCGTCGGAGGCTTGGCCATCCTGTGCGGCGGCCTGATCGTCATCGCGATCGGCTACTGACGCGTCCATCCCGGCGACCTCAGGTGCCACCCGTTCACGGGCCCGCGAGGCCAGCGGATCTTCGAAGCATCATTTCCCGCTAGGCCTCGGAAGTTTCCAGCTTCTCGAGCGATTCCCCGATCGGCAGTGTCATGCAAAAGACAGCGCCGCGAGGTTGGTTCGGTGTTGCCCAGAGCCGGCCGCCATGCGCTTCGACGATCGAGCGGCAAATCGACAACCCCATCCCCAAACCACGGGGCTTGGTCGTATAGAACGCCTCGAAGATGCGCGCGAGGTTCGTCGGAGGCAGCCCTGGACCCGAATCGCTTACCGCGACAAGCACGCCGCCGGACTCGACCTCACTGGTGGTGCTGATCAGCAGCTCGCGCGATCCCTCCCTGACCTCGCTCATTGCTTCAATCGCGTTCATGATCAAATTCAGCATCACCTGTTGCAATTGGACTCTGTCTCCCAAAATGTTTGGCAGGCCCTCCGACAGTTGCATCTTCACCAAAACACCATGCTCTGACATCGCAGCGCGAGTTAGTCTCACAATCTCCAAGATTGCTTCGTTTATCTTCAGTTGTCCCTTCCGCGCCGGCGCCTTCTTGGAGAAATCACGAATCCGGCTCACGATATCAGCGGCCCGCTTGCCGTCGCTGATAATACGGTCGATCAATGGCTTGGCCCTTTCCGAATTTGGCGGCTGATGGGCGAGCCAGCGTACAGCGGTTTCGGCATTCGTAAGCAAGGCAGCGATAGGTTGGTTGACTTCGTGGGCAATGGAGGCCGTGAGTTGGCCCATGGTCGCGACACGGTTCGCGTGCGCCAGCTCCGCCTCCGCGCGTTTTCGTTCGGTCAGGTCGATCACGAAAGCGACAGCCTGGTTTCCGGTCTCCTCGAAGCGCGCCACACCGACCAGCACCGGCACGCGGCTGCCATTTTTGTGGAAATATTCCTTCTCGAATGGCTGCAGGGTCCCCGTCAATTTCACTTCGTCGACCCGCTTTGCATCGCCAGCGCGCCATTCCGGCGGCGTCAGGTCCGTCCAGCGCATGCGGCCGGATACGAGATCCTCACGCTCGTATCCCACCATGCTAAGAAACGCGTCGTTCGCCTCAACAATCCGACCTCCGAGGTCGATAATAAGGATTCCGATGATGTTGGCGTCGACAAGGCGTCGGACCCTCGCTTCCCGTTCCTGGAGATCGCCATAGAGGCGCGTGTTCTCGAGCGAGATCGCCGCTTGCCCAGCGAGCTGTTCCAGGACGGCGATCCGAGCTGGCGTGAATGCGTGTGAAGTCAGGGCGTTTTCGAGAAGGAGAATCCCTGTCAATTCCCGCTGTTTGATCAGCGGAAGGCAGAGGATCGACTTCGATTGCCGGCCGCCCAGATAGTCGTCGCCGGAGAACAAGTTGGGTTTGGAGGCATCATCGAGAATCACGCTTTCTCGTGTACGGATGACGTAGCGGACGAGGGATTCGGGGCAGGTAATCCGGGTGATCGGCTCCTGGCGCATGGTGACTTCGACCCGATCGCCGGTCGCCCGCGCCTCCGCCTGGATCAGATATTCGTGCTCTGACGGGAGTATCAAAAGGCCGCGATCCGCTCCCGCGTTTTCGATCGCGATCGTCATCAGCCGGTCGATCAGCTTCGGCAACAAGATCTCACCAGATAAGGCCTGCGATGCCTTGACGACGCTCGCGACATCTAGCTGCTCGATCGCGGAGCCAATGGCCGCGGAAGGACGCTGCTTCTCAACGGCGGCCAAATGTGGATAAAGCCGATCGAGCTGCCGCACCTTGCCGTCTGCGCCCCAGCGCAGATAACAATTCCTGGCCTCGCGCCGATGGGCGTTGGCGGATGTCTCGGAGCCGCGCGCGCTGTAGAACCGGGCGGCCACCTCATAGGCTACGCCTTCGTTCTGAACGAAACCCTGCTCGCGGGCCGAGCGAATGGCCTGCTCGTAGAGACGCATGGAGTCGAGGTCGCGGCCTTCGATCCGGGCGATTTCCGCGCCGACCAGTGCGGCCCGATTTTCGAAATTCTCCGGGCAATTCTCCGCCCATATTGCAAGCTGCCTGTGGTGATCGGCCAGTGCCTCGAAGTGCTCCTGTCGCGAGCCCTCGGCTGCAGAATCAAAAGCCCCAGCCCGAGCGAGAGCGCCGTAAAAGTGATACTCCGCCACTTCAAAGAAGGAGTGCGATGTCCAGAGGAGGCGTTCGGCGTTCAACGATGCCCGGATTGCGGAAGAGTAATCTCCGGCAAGGAAGCGCGCCTGTAACTTTCGGATCCAATACCGACATTCCGCCAGCGCCCACGCAGGATTACGGGACGATTGATGCTCGAACTCAATCTCGTCAAAGTGACCGTCACTCAGCGAACCGAACTTCGCTGTCAGGCCCCGAAGTGTCCGAATGAACGCGAGCTGTGTGGTGAGGACATGTATGACGATACCGAACACGACTTTGCTCGCGAACTCGAGGCCAGTCTCGGCCTCGCGCTGCACCTCGGCCAAGGGGTCTCCGGTCGCAAGAAGATTTGTAAGCAAGTAGTGGTAACTATACGCAGCAAAAGTGAGGTCTCCTATCCTGTTCGCGGCGTCGAAAGCGCGTCGCAAAAGCTCGCGGCCTGATTTGACGTGCTGCCTCCATGGCATGATACAATTCCCAAAACGCAAATAGACACGAGCTTGACAGCGATGCAATCCGTGCTTTTCCACCAGATCGTAGCCTAGCTTGCCGAGCTGGAATCCGGCCTCATAATTCCCGAAATGGGGTCCGGCGAGCATACTTAGCGATACATACGCGAAGCACGACGCGTCGCTGTTGCCATGCTCAAGGCTGAGGCTGACCATCCGGCAAACCACGAGAGCATGAAGGTTCTCATCGGTGAACATCGCCGGCATCACAATCGCATCAAAAACATCCAGAACATCGAGCACATCCGGATTGGAGATCAAGGGCAAGTCGACGAGTTGCTCGATTTGCCGGGTTCCCACCAACGACCAGATTTGATCGTATTCTCGTGATACCTCCTCGTCGGTGGGATGTGGCGACCAGTCCTTGCCGCGACCTCGCTGATACTCGATGAACACCTCCACGCCGCGATCGCTACGACCCAAGAAGTCATAGAGCGTCAGGCGCAAGCGGGTGACAAGCGCAATATCGTGAGCGCCTTTCGCCCGTTCGACCAACATGGCAAGCCGATTTTCTGCGGTAGACATGTCAGTGGTCAGTAATTCGCATTCCGCCAGGAGATACTCGATCGAGAAGACAAGGTCGTAGTTGCGATTCCAGGTATCGTCCGTCAACAGCCCGCGTCCGGCCTGGAGATACCTGAGTGCCGAGGCGTATGCCGTTGAAATCTTTGCGCGCCTGCCCGCCATGAGATTCAATTCCGCAATGCGCTCATGCTCCGCAATCGACGTGATCAGATGAGAGCCACGGTTGAGTTGATTGGCGATCTCGAAGATCTCTTCCTCAAGTTTGTCTGAAGGTGTGTGTGTGGCCATCAGCATGCCGATGCGCAAATGCGCCTCTGCCCGCAATTCTTGCGGGATTAGAGAGTATGCGGCTTCTTGCACACGGTCGTGGAGAAACCTGTAAGAATCTTCTGACCGGAAAATGAGGCCCGTTCGGACGGCTTCCCAAAGCTGTCCATGCATCTGTTCGCTCGAGTCCTGGTAAACCATGCGTAGCATTGCGAAGTCGGCGCTGTTGCCGAGGCACGCAAGCTGCTGCAGCGCTTCCTGCGTCTTGATGGGCAGTCGATTCAACTTCCCCACCATAAGGTCCACGACGTTATCGGTATAACCCTTGGCGTGAATGCGATTCAGGTCCCAATGCCACTGTCCTTCGATGTGATCGAAGATGAGCAATCCCTCCTCGAACAGGGCAGATATGAATTGAATGGCGAAAAACGGATTGCCGGTCGTCTTTTCCTTGACCAGTTCCGCCAACGGGCCAGCATGTCTCGGTTCACAGCGAAGGGAATCTGCAATCAACTGCTCCAGGTCGTCACGCGTCAGAGGGGCGAGAACGATGTTCTGTAACGTCGCTCCTGCCTGGTGCATGGCGTCGAGCTTGCGCATCAGCGGATGTGCGGGAGCCACTTCGTTGTCACGATAGGCACCGATCAACACCAAATTATTGACGTCCGGATGCGTCAATAAATCTGCCATCAGGTCCAACGTGGCCGCGTCAAGCCATTGCAGATCGTCGAGGAAAAGGGCGAGAGGATGCTCCCGCGTGAATGCACCGATGAACCGACGGAAGACAAGTTGGAAGCGACTTTGCGCATCTTTTGGCGGAAGTTCCGGAACGGGCTGCTGGTCCCCGATGATGAGCTTCAACTCCGGGACGAGATCCACCATAAGCTGACCATTCGGACCCAGCGCCTCGCGGATGCGGTCGCGCCAACGGCCCAGGTCTTCTTCGTTCTTCGCCAGGATCGGACGGATGAGGCTCTGGAAGGCTTGCGCGAGCGTCGCATAGGGGATGTCTCGCTTGTACTGGTCGAACTTGCCTGATGCAAAAAGGCCTCGGGGCGGGACGAGCGGTTTATGGAGTTCATTGACAACGGAGGATTTGCCCACACCCGAATAGCCGGAAACAAGAACGAGTTCCGGTCTGCCTCCGCCAACGACACGTTCGAAGGACGCTAGCAGCGTGGCGATCTCGGGCTCGCGGCCATAGAGCTTCTCGGGGATCAGCAATCGGTCCGAGGCGTCGTGTGTTCCCAGCGGGAATGGCTCAATGCGACCATGGGACCTCCACTCCATCAGACAGCGATGCAAGTCGGCCTCGACCCCCGCGGCGGTCTGGTAACGCTCCTCCGCAGTCTTCGCGAGAAGCTTCATCACGATCGAGGAAATGACCTCAGGAATTCCGCTCGCCCGCTCACCAGGTGCGTCGGCCTGCCGTGCAATGTGGCAATGCACCCACTCCATCGGATCCGAAGCCGTAAAGGGAAGACTCCCGGTGAGCATTTCGTAAAGTGTCACGCCGAGCGAGTAGAGATCGCTGCGTGCATCGATCGAACGATTCATTCGCCCGGTCTGTTCGGGCGCCATGTAGGCCAGCGTCCCGGCGATCACCTCGGGAGGATCGGGCGGCTGCCGCTCGCGCGTGAGCCGCGACGCGATTCCGAAGCCGGTAAGCCGTACCTCACCACTCGCAGTGTTCACCAGAATATTGGCGGGCTTGATGTCCTTATGGATGAGGCCGCGCTGGTGCACCTTGCCGAGGGCTGCGGCAACGCCGACAGCGATGCGCTGGAAACGTCCGACCTCCATCGGTGTGCCGAGCAGTCCGCCGAGCAACTCGCCGCCGGGATCCTCGAGCACCAGAATGGTCTGACCGCGATCTTGCACAAGCGCGAGCGGCCGCACCGCCCACGCGCTATCCAGCTCATCCTTGAAGGAGTATTCGTGGGCAAGGCGATCGAGGGTGGCCGGTGTCGGTTGCCCCGAGGCTGGGAGCACGACCAGGACATCCTCGTGCCCAGCGCCCCCCGCGCCCTCACTCCACCCTCGGCCGAAGATGAGTCCACCATCCTCCGACAAGACCTGGAGGCCACGAATTCCGCTCGCGCTGAACCGAGAAGACAGTTCCACTCACAAGACTCGCCGTTGAGCCGGCAGCGGCGTCCGGCTATGCACGACCCGCAGACAGGATAGACGCATCCTGTCTGGCTGGCCGACGCCTCTTTGCCTCGGTCCTCGCTGACCTCAAGATTAGCACTGTCGCACACGCTCTTGGAAGCTGTGCGCCGTCACAAGGGGATCGGCCTCAACTTCAGAAATAGCGAAACGCGCAATATCATAATTGCGGGGCAGCCGCCTCCGGCTTCGCCACTAATCGGTTGTTTGATAAATGGTTTTTGTCTCTGAGCGGCTTCGCGAAGTATTGCCGATAGCCTCGCAGCCCGCGATCTCACTTTGCCCTCGGCCATCAGCAGCGCTGAAAATAGCGGCAGATAGGGTGCTGGGAGCGGCATGCCGTTCGCGACAACGAAGTAAGCCTGCGGCTATGAGACCTCGCGGCCGCGGCGATTTTTCGAAGCGTCACGGCTTCTGAAGTTTCGTGATGGTCCTGATTCCATCCGAGCCCTGCGTCGCGGAAAAGCTCACGCGATCGCCGGCGTGCCAATCCTCCAGCGACACGCCCTTTTGCACCTTGAACTGTTCAGCCGCGCCGGCGGTATTCGCGCCGACGGTGCCGCTTTGCGTCTCTCTGATGGCGATGGTGTCATTCATCCGGTTAATTCCGGTGATGGTTCCCGTCGGCGCCTGTTGGGCCAAGGCAGCCGAACTGAGGATGATGAGGGCCGCCGCGGTGCCAGCCGAAAGGATCCTTGCGATCGTCATGGCCATCTCCGGTCTGTGAGGGTATTCGCGATAAGTGACAGTGGCCGGAATAGTTCCAGCGGATCAACCTGGGGTAAGGGAACCGCGGCTATCGCAGACGCCATCATGCGCCGGTCCGGCATCGGTCGGTCGCCAGGTTTACGCCGGAATTCGCGGATCGAGCGGATTGAGATCGGCTTGCCGCAAGGGGCGTTTGCGCAAGCCCAGTTTGACCGGCACGTCATAGAGCCGCCCGGGAGCGAAACGGCTGCGGAAATGCCGCAGTCCCGGAACGATCACCCGGACCACGGGAACCTGGACGTCAGGCCGGGTCTGGTCGAGAACGAGGAAATCCAGGCCAAGACGTCTAGCAAGCTTGACGCAGCCGAGCACCTGGTCGCGCCGATCGAGGCCTGCGAATTTGGCGGATGGCGCGCGCCGGGCGGTCGCCTTGCCGTGCGGCAGGAGGTAGGCATTCTTGCGCAAGGGCAGCGGCAACGCGCCGTCTCTGTCTGCGACGGTTGGGGCGGCAGCAGGCCGCGTGATCCGATTGACCGCCAAGATTTGATTGAGCCCGGTCACTGCCCGGAGCGCGGCGACACGAAGGTCGAAATGCGCGCCCGCGGCAAACTCGATGCGTTCGCGCCCGTCTTCCTTCCAGTGCAAGACCGCCATGACGACCGGAATGTCAATGTCGCTGGTCAGGTCCAGCACCCACAGGCCGCGTCCCATCGCGGCGAATTGGGTTCGCAGATCCCGAACATAACTGTCGCCGAGCCGGTCGAGATCGATCTCGGGCCGTTGCAGGCGGTTGTACCACCAGATCGCGGACGCATCCCGCTCCACGAGTTCGAGGAAACCGTGGAGGATCGCCTCCTCGGCCGTATTGCCGGCCGCGCAGCCGTCCGGGTCGGCATAGAACTGATCTATGGCGGAGGCATCGTGAAAAAAGTACAGGAGGCCGGTCGGAAGCTGCTTGAAACGCTCGTCGCGCAGCGACCAGACCGGCGACCAATCCATCTCGGCCGACGGATCGAACGGCGTATCGGCTGACAGAAAAATGTCGTTGGGATGGATCGCCTCGCCCGCCGGAAAATCGACAAACCTGCGACGGGTCCTGATCTCATCGCCGTGGAATATCCCGCAATGGCGCTCGACGGCCTTCATCAGCGCGCTTGCTTCGGCCTGCTCGGCGGTGCTGCCCTTGCCATAGCTCTCGGCGATCACCTGGACCTGCAGCGCGCTGACCGCCTCAGGACGCGGCGAAAAGCTGTGTTTTGCAAGAAAGGTGAAATCCAGCGGTTGCTCGCTCTTGATCCGTTCAAGCTGCGACACGATGCCGGTCAGCGGGCTGACGTGCTTTCGAAAGCGGGCGATCGTCTCGGCCGGCGCTACCGATCGATAGCCGCCGCTCGTCATCACGGCCTTGCCGCCGACGCGGAGCCTGGTCGGCAGCGGGGGGCGATCAAGGTCGCGCGCTTCACTGCTTCCGCAAGCGGGGCACTGCGGCCGGGATGGAACATGGTGCCGGACCACCATCGAGCTCAAGAGGTCGAGGCTGACGACATGCTGCTGCAGGTCGGTGCGAAAACCGCTGGCAATGGCCTTGGCGATCTCGGTCGCCGCAAGTCCGATCGCGCTCGGCGCGAGCATATTCCTGTTGAGCGGTGACGCGGCCACGCAGCGAGCATGGGTCCGGTCAAGAAATGCCTTGATCTGGCGATTCCATTTCATGCGATCGGCAAGGCAGGTCCAGCAGGCGCTTTTTCCCCGCCTGAAAATCGGACCGATCAGGGGAAAAATACCCGCAGGCTGCACCAGCAGCCAGTCCTGCCTTTGCGCCAGCCGCTGACGGTTGAATTCAACAAGCTGGCCATCGAGATAGTCGTCCACCAGAACGACCGTCAGATCGGCCGGGCGATCGACGACCCGAACGCCGAATTTGCGCAAGGCGGCGTCCAGCTCCTTCCCGCCGGCCGCTCCCATCGACTGAATCTGTACGCTGGTATTCCCAAGATTCTCCGCCGCGGTTTCGTCGGTGAGACCGAAGCTGGCCCAGTAGCCCGCCGCTGTGTCGTCGATCAGCTCCGCAGGAATCACGAAGCGACGATCAAGCAGCCGCGTGATGGCTTCATTGATCTTGCCGGGAGGAAATTCGCGGGAAAGCGCCTCGATGATGGCATCCGGATGTTCGCCCTCGCCGATGCGGGAGGCGACGGCGCAGTAAAGTTCGCCGCGAAGAAAAACCTTGCGGTTTTCCGAATAGAGACAGACGCCATCGGGAGGCAGGACGTAGACCGAAAAATTAGGCGAGAACCGGATCTCGCCGGGGCTCTGTTCGTCGAACAAAAGCGGAGTACGCGAATGCGATGGTGGATCTTCAGCCGTCATCCGGTCAGCCCGTGCCTTCCGCCTCACTGGTGCTCCGCATCGAGCGGCTCATTCGGTATCATGCCACAGTTGGTGTAGCCACTTTTTTCCGCTTGCGGCCCGCCCGCTCAGTTCTGCGATGTCAGACAGATGTCTCCCATGAACAGCGCATCGATGCCCGCGTTGCGGAACGTGGCGATCGCATGGGCCGGTGTGCATACGATTGGCTCGCTGTCGTTGAATGACGTGTTGAGCACGAGCGGTACGCCGGTTCGCTCGAAGAAGCGCGAAATCAGCTCGTGAAAACGCGGATTGGCCGAGCGCCGCACGAGTTGCACGCGCGCGGTTCCATCTTGATGGAGCACGGCCGGAATACGATTGCGGTGCTCCGTTTTTGCCGGACAGGCAAACAGCATGTATTCGTGACTTGCCAAATGCGGTCCGACTTCAAACCATTCGTCGGCGCGTTCGGCCAGGACGCTGGGCGCGAACGGCCGATAGTCTTCCCGGTGCTTTACCCTGCTATTGAGGATGGCGCGCGTGTCGGGCCGGCGCGGATCGGCAAGCAGTGACCGATTGCCAAGCGCGCGGGGGCCGAACTCCATGCGGCCCTGAAACCAGCCGACAATATTGCCGTCGGCGATCATGTCGGCGGCCTCCCGAGCGGTGTTTTTGCTTCGCCGTGGCGTCAGGCCAGCCTGCTTGACGGCAGCCAGCACCTCTCGCTCGTTGAATTGCGGACCGAGATAGGGGGTTGCGCCGCTGGGTGGTGGCCTGACGCCTTGTTCGGCGCAGTGAACGGCAAGAGCCGCACCGATCGCGGTGCCGGCGTCGTGCGGAGCGGACGGGATGAAGATATCCGAATAGGCGCTGGCCTGCCTGATCAAGTCATTGGTGACGCAATTGAGCGCGACACCCCCGGCAACGCACAGACGCTTCAGCCCGACAGAGCGCTCGAGACGGCGCACCAGAGCCAGCACCGCGGCATTGGTGACGTCCTGCAGCGCCGCGGCAAAGTCCATGTGTTGAGCGAGAATTTCGTCATCCGGTTGCCGTTTCGGTCCGAGCAAAAGCTCGAAACCCCGCAGATCGAAGGACGGAAAGCCGAGCGCGGCGAGATCGACCTGATAACCGTCCTCGCTCACCTGGATGACCGAGGTCATTAGCCGCCGATAGACGCCAGGATCACCGTAGGCTGCGAGGCCCATGACCTTGGACGCATCATAAGGCGAGAAGCCGAGATAATCACTGGCGCGCTCCCATACAAATCCGAGCGAGTGCGGATAGGAAAATATCTCGACGGGCTTAATTCGCGCGCCTTCGCCCTGCGCCAGCGTCGAACAGGCCGCCTCGCCGATGCCGTCGATGACGAGGATTGCCGCCGCATCGAAGCCGGAGGGATAATAGGCAGAAGCGGCATGCGCCAGATGATGGGGCACGAACTTCAGAGCCCGGCCGAGCTTTCGGCCGAAAAGCCGGTCGGTAGCGCCGGCGACCTCATCCAGGCACTCCAGGAAAGTGGCCTCCATCTGGGTGTCAGGCCACCAATCCGCGCGATATTGTGCGCGGCGCAGCCGAGGATCGAACGAGTACGCCACCCGGTCGATGTCGGAAGTTTTCAACCCCGCATGGTCCAGACAAAAACGGATCGCCTGCTCCGGAAGCTGGTGCGGATTGTCGATCCGCGCCGGCTTGCCATGCTTGACGCGATTGAACCGCTCTTCCTCGCACGCCGCCACCACCTTTCCGTCGACCAGCAACGCGGCAGACAATTCATGAAAGACGGAATTGATTCCGAGGACGTTCATCCGAATTGCCTCCAGCACGCCTGAACTCTAGTCTGGAGCTGCGAACATACGCAACCCGAGGCGAATCGACGCAGAGCGGAAGCAGGCCTCGTATGACACCCGCAAGTGGTATTTCCGGGACCCGGTCCCCTCGGCATCGTGCTGCGGGTCGCCGCTTGATCGGCTCACGAGTGATGGCCTCAGTCTTGTGATGGCCTCAGTCTTGCCAGAGACCTCGGAAATTGACTATCTCTAAACTGCCATTCGGGGAACTATCATGCGGGCTTACATCATTGCTGCCAGCCTGGCGCTTTCGGTCATTGGAAATGCCCGCGGCTCGGTTGTCGATTCAGGCGCGGATGCGCAGAAATCTTGCCGGTCCCTTGTTGAGGGCTCGTTTCAAGATACCGACGCGGCACGGGCTGCCGGCTCATGTGAGGGAATGCTCGAGACCGCCATGGTGTTTTCACCCAACATGCCAGCTGACACGCGCGCATGCGCCCCAGCGCAAGGCAGCGTTTTGGAAAGCGCCAAGGTGCTGTTGCGCTACATCGACAAGAATCCGGATCGACTGAGCGAGGCCGGAATTACGCTTGCGATCGAAGCCCTCAGAGATGCCTGGCCGTGCGAGGGCGACGATGCCGCCGCGCCGCCGGATCCGGCCCCAAACCAAAGAAGCGCGCGCCGAAAAAACCAAAGCCGTAGGCCAGTCTGCCAATCTCACCCGATCGGCTTCAGTCCGGCTTCGATCTGCGCGCGGCGCGGCTCCAGAAATGGCGGCAGCGCCAGTTTTTCGCCGAGTGCTTCCATCGGCTCGTCGGTGGCAAAGCCGGGACCGTCAGTGGCGATCTCGAACAGGATGCCGTTCGGCTCGCGGAAATAAAGACTGCGAAAATAAAACCGGTCGATCTCGCCGGAGTTGCGGATGCCGAGTTCGTTCAGCCGATGCGTCCAGGCATGATATTGCTCGTCGTTCGGCGTGCGAAACGCGACGTGATGCACGCCGCCCGCACCCTGCCGCGCCATCGGCAAATCCGTATTCTCGATGACATGCAGTTCGGCGGCCGGACCGCCCTCACCCATCGCAAAGACATGAACCCGCGCGTTGGCGTCCGGCGCGGCGTAATCGCGCGCCCGGCGCACGTTCATCGCGCCGGTCAGCACCTGCTCGGTGCGCTTGAGATCTTGCACGTTGAGCACGATCGGACCGAGGCCGCGAATCTGATGCTCCGCCGGCACCGCGCTTTTCTCCCATGGCGACGCCGGACCCGCGCCACCGTCATCGACCAGCACCAGACGCTGACCTTCGCTATCCTCAAACGGCAGCGTCAACCGGCCGTCGACCTGCGCGACATCGCCGGTGTGGCCGCCAGCTTTCTTCAACCTGTCCCTCCAGTAGCCGAGGCTTTTCTCGCCGGCGACGCGCAATGAGGTAGCGGAAATACTGTTGCTGCCGCGCCGCTCCGGGGCGGCCGGGAAATCGAAGAAGGTGAGATCGGTGCCGGGATTGGCCTTTCCGTCCGCGTAGAACAGATGGTAGGCGCTGACGTCGTCCTGGTTGACGGTCTTCTTCACCAGCCGCATGCCGAGCAGCCCGGTATAGAAAGCCAGATTGTCGCGCGGTCTTGCCGAAATCGCGGTCAGATGGTGAATGCCCGTCAACTGCATCGCGCTGTCCATTCAGGAATCCCTTCTCATCACTTTCCGGATAAACTCGGCCGAGACATTCAGGCGTCACCGGCGTTCATGTAGGGTACGGTTCGCCGTCCACCAGCGATACCGTTTTCGCCTCAGAAAGCATAACACCGCCCGCCCCGGAAAATGTTGCCTCCTATGACCAAGACTTATCCAACCAGGACTTATCCAACAACCAAGATCCATCCTGCCCATCGTTGCCATGCTGCTGGCCCTGCTGGCCCTGCTGGGCCCCGCCTCCCGCTCGGCCGCCGAAGCGGCCGATACGGTCGATCTGCGAATTCTCGCCATCAACGATTTCCACGGCTACCTGCGCCCCTCCCCGGGCGGAATCAAGATCACCGATCCCGCCGACCAGACCAAGAAGATCATGGTGGAAGCCGGCGGCGCCGAGCATATGGCGACATTGGTCAAGCAACTCCGTGAGGGGAACAAGAACACCATCTTTGTCGCCGCCGGAGATTTGATCGGCGCCAGCCCGCTGCTCTCGGCGATGTTTCATGACGAGCCCACCATCGAATCGCTGTCGATGATGGGGCTTGCGGTGGCTTCCGTCGGCAATCACGAATTCGACGAAGGCAAGGACGAGCTGCTGCGCATGCAGAACGGCGGCTGCCACCCCACCGACAAATGCCAGGGGCCGCATCCGTTCACCGGCGCGAAGTTTCACTATCTCGCGGCCTCAACGATCGAGAAGGACACCGGCAAGACGGTATTTCCCGCCTACGAGATCCGGGAATTCGAGGGCATCCCGGTGGCGTTTATCGGCCTCACCCTGAAGGGAACGCCGAACATCGTCTCGCCGGTGGGGGTCGAGGGCCTCGAATTCAAGGACGAGGCTGAAACCGTCAATGCGCTGGTGCCGGAATTGAAGGCGCGCGGTGTCGAGGCCATCGTGGTGCTGATCCATGAAGGCGGCTTTCCGACCGGCGACTACAATGAGTGCCCGGGGATATCCGGACCGATCGTTGACATCGTGAAGAAATTCGACCGCGCGGTCGACGTCGTGATCAGCGGCCACACCCATCAGGCCTATGTCTGCGATATCGACGGACGGCTGGTCACTTCCGGCGACAAATACGGAACCATCGTGACCGCGATCGACCTCAAGCTCGATTCCGCGACCCGCGACATCGTCAGCGCCAGGGCCGACAACAAGATCGTCCGCACCAGCGTCTACGCCAGGGATCCGGAGCAGACCGCGTTGCTGGAGTCCTACGACAGGGTTGCCGCACCGATCGCCAACCGCCCGGCAGGATCGGTCACCGAAACCCTGTCGCGCACCCCCAACGACGCCGGCGAGAGTGCGCTCGGCGACATCATCGCCGACGCCCAGCTGGCGGCGACCCGCGCCGCTCCCAACGGCGGAGCGCTGGTGGCATTCACCAATCCGGGTGGCGTCCGCACCGATATCGCGATGAAGCAAGACGGCGCGGTGAGCTACGCCGACGTGTTCGCCAGCCAGCCGTTCCGCAACCAGCTGGTCACGCTGACGCTGACCGGAAAGCAGATCAAGGACACGCTGGAGCAGCAATGGGCCGATCCGAAACGGCCGCGGATCCTGCAGGTCTCGAAGGGCTTCAGCTACACCTGGGACAACGCCAGGCCCTATGGCGACCGCGTGATCGCCGCTTCGATGTCGCTGAACGGGCAACCGGTCGATCCCGCGGCGAGCTATCGGGTGACGGTGAACAGTTTCCTGTCGGTCGGGGGCGATGGTTTCACCGTCCTCAAGGACGGGACCGCGCCGCAATTCGGCGGCTATGACGTCGATGCGCTCTACGCCTATTTCAAGGCCAACAGTCCGATCGGGCTCACGTCAGCCGACCGCATCGCGCGGATCAACTAGCGCGTTTTCCAGCGAAGTGGATACCGGTTCGCGCGAAGAAAACGCGTCAAAATGAAGAGATAAAGCCTTCGTTCCGATTGAATCGGAACGGAGGCTCGCGTTGCGCATGCGGCACGGCTCTTTCGCAGCGGCCGCCCAGCCCCTAGATTAGCGCTTCCTCGAGAAGCGCGTTCTGACGCGCCAGGGCATTGCATGACGACGCTTCTTCTCAGCCACCCGGCCTGTCTCGAACACGCCACGCCTCCCGGGCATCCCGAGCGCGCCGACCGGCTGCGCGCCGTCGCCGAGGTGCTCGCGGAAGATCGCTTCGCACCGCTGGTGCGCGGCGAGGCACCGGAAGGCAATCTTGATTCGGTCATGCTCTGTCACAACGAGCATTACGTCGGCGAACTCCGGCATATCGCGCCGTCGAGCGGCCTGATCTATCTCGACGGCGACACCTCGATGTCGCCAGGCACCTGGGAAGCGGTGATGCGCGGCGTCGGCGGCGCGGTCGCCGCCACCGACGCCGTGATGGCGGGCAGCCACGCCAATGCTTTCGTGGCGATCCGCCCTCCCGGCCATCACGCCGAGATCAACAAGCCGATGGGCTTCTGCTTTTTCGACAACGCCGCCATTGCCGCCCGTCACGCCCAGCGCAAATACGGCATCGCCCGCGCCGCCGTGGTCGATTTCGACGTGCATCATGGCAACGGCACCCAGGATATTTTCTGGGCCGATCCGACGGTGATGTATTGCTCGACGCACCAGATGCCGCTGTTTCCCGGCACCGGCGCCCGTAGCGAGCGCGGCGAACACGACACCATCGTCAACGCGCCGCTGGCCTCGGAGGACGGCGGGGTCCAGTTTCGTGCCGCGTTCGAAAACGTGATCCTGCCGCAGTTGAACAAGTTCAGCCCCGAACTGATCATCGTCTCGGCCGGCTTCGACGCCCACTATCGCGATCCGCTGGCGTCACTCAATCTCAAATCGGAAGATTTCGGCTGGGTCACGCGCAAGCTGATGGATATCGCCGATAAAAGCGCCGGTGGCCGAATTGTGTCGGTGCTGGAGGGCGGTTATGATCTGCAGGGCCTGAAGGAATCAGTCGCGGCCCACGTCACCGCATTAATGGGCGCGTGAGTTCCCGCCACAATACGTCCGCATAGATATTTTTGAATCCGCATCGACTGACGTGATCTGGTTCGGAAATTCTTTGTCTCTTCGAACACTGGCGTCTCTTGCGCCTCCGGGAAATCAATATGGCCGAAAATACCCAAGTGGACGTCAAGAAGCTGAGCTTCGAGCGCGCGATCGAGGAGCTTGAATCGATCGTCAAGCGGCTCGAGGAGGGCAAGGTGCCGCTGGAGGAATCCGTCGCCATTTACGAACGCGGCGAGGCCTTGAAGCGGCGGTGTGAGGAGTTGCTGCGGCAGGCCGAGGCGCGGGTCGACAAGATCACCACCGACGCCAACGGCCAGGTCGCCGGCACGGAACCGCTCGACGTTCAGTGACCCTCGCGGCGGCTTCAGGCCGCCTTTATGCGTCGCTTCCCGGCAACAGTTAGCAACATTTAGCAATCTGACAGCCACGATCCGTCAGGGTCTGAATTGGCTTTTCACGGAAATGGACGCGGGATCCGCCCCGAGTCAGCGCCCGCAATCGCAGCGGGCGGCCCCCTTCGCGCCCGAATCGTCCCGGAAAGCCACCGAAATAGCGGCGGCGATGCGGCTGCGTGCCGCCGATTTAGGGGATGGAACCTTCGGCACGCCACCGGGGTTGAAATTCCAAGGTTCCATCCACGCTCATGCCTCGCGCGGCGAGGCCTCGGCGGGTTGGCTTTGAGCGCAGCTTTAGTGTAAAGCTTACAGGGTTATGGGCTGTCGAAGGCGAGCTGCCGCCGGCTTTCGGTATCGGCAAGTACTTCAAATAGCTCACAAAAATGATCGAGAAGGGCGAAGCCGCCAAAAGTGATGTATATCACATTGAACGATCTGGAGCGTATCTAGGCTTTCAAGTCGGGCTTCGGCTGGCCCAGGTGTCAGCCGGCGTCCGGGTTTTCGCTGCGCTGAAATCGCGCACCCGCCTCACGTCGGACCGCTCGTCCCGACCTGCAAAATTGGAACATCGCTGTGACCATATTTAGTAAAACGCCGCTTCTCGACACGATCCATACCCCGGACGATCTGCGCCGGCTCAAGGTGGAGCAAATCCGGCAAGTCGCCGATGAGCTGCGTCAGGAAACCATCGACGCCGTCTCGGTCACCGGCGGACATTTCGGCGCGGGCCTCGGCGTCGTCGAATTGACGACGGCCCTGCACTACGTGTTCGACACCCCGCGCGACCGTCTGATCTGGGACGTCGGCCATCAGGCCTATCCGCACAAGATCCTGACCGGCCGCCGCGACCGTATCCGCACGCTGCGCACCGGCGGCGGACTGTCCGGTTTCACCAAGCGAACCGAGAGCGACTACGATCCGTTCGGCGCCGCCCACTCCTCGACCTCGATCTCCGCAGCGCTCGGCATGGCGGTGGCGCGCGATCTCTCCGGCGGCACGAACAACGTCATCGCCGTGATCGGTGACGGCGCGATGTCGGCGGGCATGGCCTACGAGGCCATGAACAACGCCGGCGCGATGAACTCCCGGCTGATCGTCATTCTCAACGACAACGACATGTCGATTGCGCCGCCGGTCGGGGCGATGTCGGCCTATCTGTCGCGGCTCTATTCGGGCAAGACCTATCGCTCGCTGCGCGAGGCAGCGAAACAGATCAACAAGCGTCTGCCGAAGGTGCTGGCCGATCGCGCCAACCGTGTCGAAGAATATTCCCGCGGCTTCATGGTCGGCGGCGGCACGCTGTTCGAGGAACTCGGCTTCTATTATGTCGGCCCGATCGACGGCCATAACCTCGACCATCTATTGCCCGTCCTGAAGAACGTCCGCGACATGAAGGACGGCCCGATCCTGGTCCATGTCGTCACGCAGAAGGGCAAGGGCTATCCGCCGGCAGAAGCCTCCGCCGACAAGTATCACGCGGTGGTCAAGTTCGACGTTGCAACCGGCACGCAGGCGAAGGCAAAACCGAACGCGCCGGCCTATCAGAACGTGTTCGGCCAGAGCCTCGTCAAGGAAGCCGAGAAAGACGACAAGATCGTCGGCATCACCGCGGCGATGCCCTCGGGCACCGGCATCGACATCTTCAACAAGGCGTTTCCGGCGCGCACCTTTGACGTCGGCATCGCCGAGCAGCACGCGGTGACATTTGCGGCCGGCCTTGCCACCGAAGGCTACAAGCCTTTCTGCGCGATCTATTCGACCTTCCTGCAGCGCGGCTATGACCAGGTGGTCCACGACGTGGCGATCCAGAGCCTGCCGGTGCGCTTCGCGATCGATCGCGCCGGTCTGGTCGGCGCCGACGGCGCCACCCACGCCGGCTCGTTCGACAATGCCTATCTGGGCTGCCTGCCCAATTTCGTCATCATGGCGGCTTCCGACGAGGCCGAACTGGTGCACATGGTGGCGACCCAGGTCGCGATCAACGATCGCCCCAGCGCGGTCCGCTATCCGCGCGGCGAAGGCCGCGGCGTGGAGATGCCCGAAGCCGGCGTGGCGCTTGAGATCGGAAAAGGCCGCATCATCCGCGAAGGCACCAAGATCGCCCTGCTGTCGTTCGGCACCCGTTTGGCCGAATGCGAGAAGGCTGCCGACGAACTGGCGGCGCACGGGCTGTCCACCACGATTGCCGACGCGCGCTTCATGAAGCCGCTCGACGTCGACATGGTGCTGAAACTCGCGCGCGAGCACGAAGTGCTGCTCACCATCGAGGAAGGCTCGATCGGCGGCTTCGGTTCCCATGTCATGCAGACGCTGGCGGAGCACGGCATGCTCGACGGCGGCTTGCGGATGCGCGCGATGGTGCTGCCCGACGTGTTCCTCGATCACAACTCGCCGAACGCGATGTATGCCCGCGCCGGCCTCGACGCCAAGGGCATCGTCGCCAAGGTGTTCGAAGCACTCGGCAAGGATTTCAAGGCCGAGACGGTGAAGCTGGCCTGAGGCATCTGACGGCCACATTTACGTGCGATGAAAATCTACCTGGCCGGTCCCGACGTCTTCCTGCATGACGCCGTCGATATCGGGCAGCGCAAGGTGGAACTGTGCGCGCGTCACGGACTGACCGGGCTCTATCCGCTGGACAATGTCATCGACCTCACAGGCCAAGACGCCTCCTTGCGGATATTTCGCGGTAACCAAACCATGATGATCACGGCCGATGCCATTATCGCCAATCTCACGCCGTTTCGCGGACCGGGCGCCGATGCCGGCACCGTCTACGAGCTCGGCTATATGGCCGGGCGCGGCAAGCTCTGTCTCGGCTACTCCAACGATCCCTCGCACTATGCCGACCGGGTGCGTGAATTCACCGAGGTGACTTCACGCGACGGACGGCTGGTCGATGCGCTGGGGTTGACCGTCGAGGATTTCGGATTGACCGACAATCTGATGATGGTCCATGCGCTCGATCAGCATGGCTACGCGCTGGTGACGCCATCGCAGGCGCCCGCGGACATCTGGCATGACCTGACCGCCTTCGAGACCTGCGTGCGGATCGCCGCCGGGCTATTCCGCGCCGCGCCTGCGCGCGCATCGGATTGAACTTGGCCAAGCGCGACGTGAACGTGCCCTCTCCCCGCAAGCGCGCGGACCTGTTGCTGGTCGAGCGCGGACTGTTCGAAAGCCGGGCCCGCGCCCAGGCCGCGATCGAAGCCGGCCTGGTCATGGCCAACGACCAACCGGTGCTGAAAGCCTCCGAATCCATTCCCGTCGATGCCGAACTGCAGGCGCAGCCCGCGCATCCCTATGTCTCGCGCGGCGGCGTCAAGCTGGCGGGCGCGCTGGAGCGCTATCCGCTCGACATCGAGGATCACGTCTGTCTCGACGTCGGCGCATCGACCGGCGGCTTCACCGAGGTCTTGCTCGCCAACGGCGCCAGCCTGGTGTTTGCCATCGACGTCGGGCGCGACCAGTTGCATCCATCGCTGCACGGCCATCCCAGGGTGGTCTCAATGGAGGAGACCGATATCCGCAGCTTCGAAGGCAAGCGTCTGCCGATGCGGCCCGACATCGTCGTCGTCGACGTCAGTTTCATTTCACTGAAGGCCGTGTTGCCGGTCGCGCTATCGCTGGCGGCGGCGCCAATGCATTTGCTGGCGCTGATCAAGCCGCAATTCGAGGCGCCGCGAAAACATTCCAAGCGCGGCATCATCCGCAATGCGATGGTGCACCAGGAAATTTGCGACGACATCGCGGCCTTCGTGGCTTCGCTCGGATGCACCGGGATCGAGGTGTTCCCGTCGACGATCAAGGGCGGCGACGGCAATATCGAATTCTTCATCGGCGCGCGCCGTGGTTGAACGCCTCGTCATCGATCATGTCGGCCATCGCGGCGACGGCGTCGCCTTCGCCGATGGACAATCGATCTATGTGCCGTACACGCTTGGCGGGGAGACCGTCGAGGTGGCACCGGTGCCGGGTCACCATCCCGACCGAAGGCGTCTGCTTCAGGTCGAGCGCGCCAGCCCGGAACGCATCACGCCGTTCTGCCAGCATTTCGGAACCTGCGGCGGTTGCGCGATCCAGCATTGGGAAAACGGACATTATCAGGCCTGGAAACGCGGGCTGGTCGTCGAGACACTGGCGCAGGCGAAGATTTTTTGCGACGTGCACCCGCTGATCGATGCCCATGGGCTCGGCCGGCGGCGGATCACGCTTCACGCCCGGATGGGCACCCATGACGTGCTCAAGGTGGGATTTTCAGCGGCGAACTCGCACGACATTGTTCCTGTCGATCGCTGCCCGATCCTCGATCCCGGCTTGAGCGGCGCGCTTGACGCGGCATGGGCGATCGCCGAGCCGCTGAAGCCCACCGGAAAGCCGCTCGATATCCAGCTCACCGCCGTGAACGACGGCCTCGACGTCGATGTGCGCGGCTCGGGACCGCTGCCGTCAAACATCATCGCAGCCTTGTCCGAGGTCGCCGAACGGCATCGTCTGGCGCGGCTGACGCGCCACGGCGAACTGGTGCTGATGCGCACGCCGCCGACGATCGCGATCGGGACCGCGCAGGTTACCCTGCCGCCGGGTTCGTTCCTGCAGGCCACGGCCGCCGGCGAGGAAGCACTGGCGACGCTGGTGGGCGAGCATTGCCGGCGCGCCAAACACATCGCCGACCTGTTCTGCGGGGTCGGACCGTTCGCGCTGCGGCTGGCGGCAAAATCGCGAATTTCGGCCTTCGACGGCGATGCGGGCGCGGTCACGGCCTTGCAGAAGGCCGCGACCTCGACGCCCGGGCTGAAGCCGGTCCGGGCCGAGACGCGCGACCTGTTCCGGCGCCCGCTGATGCCGCAGGAACTGCGCGACTACGATACGATCGTGTTCGACCCGCCGCGGCAGGGCGCCCAGGCGCAAGCCCAGCAGCTTGCGCTCAGCAAAATTCCGGTGGTGGTCGCGGTGTCCTGCAACGTCGCGACCTTCGCGCGCGACGCGCGGATTCTGCTCGACGGCGGCTATGGAATCGAGGGCGTGACGCCGGTCGACCAGTTCCGCCATACTCCGCATGTCGAACTGGTAGCGCGGTTCAAGCGATAGCTTCACTTACCATCCCCTCCAGGGGAAGGTAAGAAAGCCGGTCTTCCCGCGCTATCTTCCCCAGCGATCCTGCCAGATTTTTTCGCCGATCATGCAGGAGACCCGCGGCTCCTTCTCGGCCACCGGGACCATCGGTCGCTCGGGTGTGCGGCCCGCGACTTCGAGCAACAGCTTGGTGCGGATCGCCTCCTTGAACTTCTCGCGATCCTTGATTGGCACCACAAAGGCACCCGGGCCGCCGATGACGCAGTCCTCGTAGTAGAAGTCGAGGTTTTCGATATCCATGGTCGAATAGGACGGCTCCTTCACCATGATCGGCAGGCCGTTGATGGTGATGCCCTTTTCCAGCGCGGCATCGCGAGCGCCGGTGACCGGCAAGCCGTTATTGTTGGGACCGTCGCCGGAAATATCGATCACACGCCGCAGCCCGTGATACGGGTTCTCCTCGAACAGCGGCATCGCGAAATTGATCGCACCGGAGATCGAGGTGCGCGACGCTCGCCGGATCGGGGTCTTCAGGATTTCCTCGGAGACCGCGTCCGCCGTTTCCGGACCGTCGATCACCCGCCAGGGAATGATGATCTTCTGATCGTTCGACGCCGCCCATTCGAAATAGGTCACCGCGATCTTGCCGGTCTGGCCGGCCTTCAGCGCCTGCAGAAATTCCTTTGAGACGATGGCTTGCGCGTAACCTTCGCGCTGAACCGCAAGTTCGTCCATATCCATCGAATAGGATACGTCGACGGCGAGTATGAGCTCGATATCGACGGAGGGTGGCTTGTCCTTGTTGTCCGACAACTGGGTTTTGGAATTCGGCGCGGCGAGGCTTGCGACATCGCCGCCGGCCACCGCTCCTGCGAACAGCGCCGCCCCGACCGAGATATACCAGCGCATAGCGGTCCTCCCATCGACTGACGCGATGGTGACATGCAAAGTGCGTTGCGAAAAGCGGGAACACCGGTTGTCGTTCACATTCAGGTTAGAGCCACGGGTACCGTTTCTCGTTGGAAAGAGCCTCCGTTCCAATTCAATCGGAACGGAAAAGGCTCAAGCCCGCCGTGTAACGCTGCGTGCAATGAAGCCATCGCAAAACGGCCGGTTCCACGACGGCCCCGGACGCTGTATTCTTGTTCGATTAACCCGAGAAGGCGTCAGGAGGTGCCGCCGGAATGACCGACATCGTCACCAGGCCGAAAACCAAGGTTCGGACCAAGACCGAACGGCCCCGCCTGCACAAGGTCATCCTCATCAATGATGACTTCACACCCCGCGAATTTGTCGTCTCGGTCCTGAAGGCGGAGTTCCGCATGACCGAGGATCAGGCCCACAAGGTCATGATCACCGCGCACCAGCGTGGCGTCTGCGTGGTCGCCGTCTTTACCAAGGACGTCGCCGAGACCAAGGCGACACGCGCCACCGACGCCGGCCGCGCCAAGGGCTACCCACTGCTGTTCACCACCGAGCCGGAAGAATAGGGAATAGGCCGGCCGCAGGCGCTTTCATCCGCCAAGCGCTTCGTCCGGCAGGCCGTAGACCCGCTCGGCCTTTGAAAACCCGGCGATCGGAAACTCGCCGAGGTCCGTCCATTCGCTTTGACAGATCCTGGTAAATCCGGCGGAAGCCACGATGGTGCGATGGAGCCGGCCTGCGATCTTTTCCAGCCGCGCCGCCAGGTTGACGGCTGGACCGATGCAGGTGAAGTCGAGCCGGCTGCCGCCACCAATATTGCCGAACAGAATTTTTCCGACATGCAGCGCCACCCCGAAGCGGAAGCGCTCGATGGTTTCTCCGATCGGATAATGCATCGCATCGACGCTGGCGCGGGATTCCCGCGCGGCCTCCAGCACGTGGCCGCAAACCTCCTCGGCGTCTCCTATCGTTTCCGCGATCGGAAACACCGCCAGCAGTCCATCGCCCATGAACTTCAGGACTTCTCCGCCATGGGTCTTGATCGCATGCACCTGACAATCAAAATACTGGTTGAGAATATCCACCACGGTTTCAGCCGGCAGCCGGTCCGAGAGCGCGGTAAAGCCGCGCAGATCCGACAGCCAGATCGCGGCCTGCATGGTATCGGCGTGGCCACGGCGAATCTGACCGCCGAGAATCCGCTCGCCGGCGCGGTTGCCGACATAGGTGTCGAGCAGGTTCGAGGCGGTGCGCGTCAAGTTGACGATCTCGATCACCCGCGTCAGCGGCCGCACCAGTGTTTTCAGCGCGGCCAGTTGGTCGTCGCTGAAACCGCCCGGCTGCTTCGTGGTCCAGCTTGCCGCATGGATCGAGCCGCTGGTGAACTGAAGCGGCAGCGCAATATAGTCGGTGACGCCTTCCGCCCGCATGTCGTCGAAGAACGGAAAGCGTTCGCTCTGCGGATCGTCGAGGCGATATCTGACCTCCTGCCCATTTTCGTACAGGATTGCCAGCGGGCTGCTTTTGAATTGCGGCGAATTGCGAGGATCGGAAGTCGCACTGCCGACGACGACCTCGGCTCCCGCCCGCCAGATGAAATTGACGCCGAAAATATCCGGATGCAACGTCTGCACGAAGACGCCGACGCGCCAGAGCGGCAAGCCCGCCTGCACCAGGCGTTCGCAGGTTTCAGCCATCATGTGGCTCGGGCTGACCGCCGATCTGGCGCCATCGATCAGCCAATCGGTAATCTTCTGCAGCTCGGGTGCGTTCATGGTCAGCGCATTTGCCGAGGAAGTAATGGAAACGTCAAGTCCGGGCGGCCTGCGGTCGAAAACCGGGGTTTCACGAATCCGTCACGTCGAAGATCGAACGCGCGAGCCGCCTCGGGTCACAAAGCGGAAGGATGCCCTTCGAGGCAGAGGAAGTGGCAGGGAGACGGGAGGACGGCAATGTCAAAGAGGGTTGGAACGGTTTTGTCGATGACCGTGACGGTGTTGCTTTCGGTTTGCACGCAAGCGTATGCGCAGGGGCAAAGATGGTCACTTTCGCCGCTCGCGCCGGTCCCATGCGGCGCCGTGAGTTTTGACGGCAGCAGCGTTGTCTTCCGGAGAACGCTCGTGATCGTCTGTAACGGCAAGGAGCAATTGGAAATGCCGGCCGGAAGCATTCTCGGAACTAACGCCACCTGCAGCGGGACAACGCTCATTCTCTCTCACGCCGTCACCGAACACGGGAGTTTGCTTGACGCCGTGCGCCGATGTGGTCGCACGCGATAGCGGATACCGACTGAGGCTGCAAGCGACACGGATGGTATCACTCGCAATCGGGATCCAGCGCACACGGCATCAACACCCACCTGGCCTCGGCGTGAGCGAGCCCGAGTACCCTGCGGTGCTCGATGTTGCCATACCAATCCTGGGTGAGGAGTGGGGCGGTCGATGCCTTGAGGCGCAGGCGTCTTCCGCCTCGGACAATGTCGAGCGAGAGCGCGCGTCCGCTGCTCGCGGCAACATGGGAATCGATATCGGAGTAACCGCTGACCGGGCTGCCATTGACCCCGACGATGACGTCACCGGGGCGGATGCCCGCCCGAGCTGCCCCGGTGTTGGGAACAACCTCCTCTACGTGAGCCCCGCCGCCCGTCCAATGCCGCTCTGCATGAGACTGAACATATCGGCTCGCATGCCTATGGGCGGCGACGGCCGGCGCCGCGGCGTTCATCGATCCCAATATCGCGATGCCGGCAAGCATGATTCAATTCATGGCTGCATTCCTCAAAGGTTCGCGACTCATCCGTTGCTTTTGTCGCGTCCGGAAATGGAAGCGTTCAGAGCAGCCGATAAAAAGCGCCCGACTGAGTTAATGCTGGGAGCGACACAGGCGTGACGGCACATCGTACCTTCGATGCCGGCCCCCTCACCCGGCGCTACGCGATAGCCGAAGCCTCGCTTCGGCGTTCTTTTTTAAAAACGGCCGCCAAAGGGGGCCTACGCTCTCCCCGCAGGCGGGGCGAAGTGAACCGAACCTCTGCGTCGAATCAAAGCCATCATGCTCTGGCAAAATGACGGACAGTTCGGGTAACCTGTGATCCCATTTGATCTCATGCTTTCAATCGGGCCTGACGATGCACCTCTGCCGGCAAGCCTTCGCCGTTGCCCTTGTTTACCTGGCAACTCCGTCAGGTGCCGAGTCCTATGGCGGCCGGCTGATGGAGCAGGTCCGGAATTCGCAAGCCATCATTGCCGTCGCCAATGAGGACAAGCGACAGGAACCGGACACCGATATATTGGCGCTACCGTCGGGCAAATGCAGCACGCTTAAGATCGCGGGCCACGACTTCGAGTGCCGGGCCGTCGCCTTCTTCCAGAACGAGCAAGGCCGGGCCAATTTTGTGATCGCGCTCGACGACCCCAATGACGGCAGTCACATCATCACCTTCTCCGGCGAGAATGGCCGCAGGGAAAAAGATGATCTGTACGAACTGCAGATCGACCGGATGTTGCTCAACTCCAAGGACCGGCCGAAGGTCGATGGCCTGCCGGTGCCGGTCGTCGAATTATCGACCGGAACATGCAAGCAGCTTGGAAACCTGAGGGTGAGAGGAATTTCCAGCATCGCTTGCAGCGCGACGGATCGAAACGGCAAGAGCTATGAACTGCAGTTCGAATCCGATGGCTCGCCAACCACGGTGCGGAGGATCGTACGGTCCTCACTGGTCAATGAGAAGCGCCGCGCCAAGCAGATCGAGCAACTCGAATGCCGCCAGAAGGCCGACGCCGCCAAGGTGCTGCCGAGGGATCGGACGGCTTATATTATTGGGTGTCTCGAAGCGGAGGACAGCCAGAAGCCGGCGACGGATCAATAGAGCGGTGAGGGTCAGGCTTGCGGTTCGTGAGTTCGCGTTGCAAGGGTCGGCGGATCGGCAAACTGAGCTGATCAGCCGAAGGGGGCAGCAAGCGTACACACCGTGTTATCTGTCGAGTTCCGCCAGCATTTGCATCACGATCGGCTGCAATTTGGGCAGGTGAACGGTCGCTATTTCCCAAAGCTGCTTGTCGTCGAGGCGCTGGTACTCGTGCCGCAAGATATTGCCGATCCCGACAATGGAGGTCCATGGCGCATTGGGGTATTTGGCGAGGTAATCCGGCGACAACGCTTTCGCAGCTTCCGAAACGATCTGCGCGGCGCGTTCGACTGCGCGGCGGTGCAAGTAGCTGCCCTGGTATTGGCAAACGAAAGGTTGCGAACGATCATGGCTACACCATCGATCTCATCGCGAATATGAAGCAGACGGGCGCGGGGGCTCTTGCTGCCAGCCATCAAAAAATCCGCACCGCCTCCCGCTCGACATCTCCAAGGATGTAAGGCGACAATCCTGTGCGGGTCGAATAACCGATCTCGACGGCGTCGCCAAACGCCTTTTGGATGGTTTGATACGCATCCATGAACGGCAGGAATCCAAAATCGCGCTCAGGAACCGGGTCGACGAAAACATCCACGTCGGAATCGGATTTGGCTTCGTCGCGGGCGTACGATCCAAACAGATAAAGCGCCGCCACCCCGAAACCCCGCAGGGCGGGTTCAGTTTCCTTCAATCTTTTAATGACTTCATGGCGGCGCATATCCCGAATATATGCCAAGGGGCTTGAATTTTCCAATGCCGCGGCATTCTCCAAGATAAAATCGAGCTAGCCTTATCCGCCGACTTGACCTCTGTGCCGCAGGAAATGATCCGCCAGCACGCAGGCCATCATGGCTTCACCGACCGGTACTGCGCGAATTCCGACACAAGGGTCATGCCGGCCCTTGGTCATGATTTCGGTGTCGGCGCCCTTGCGATCCACCGTGCGGCGCGGCGACAGGATCGAGGATGTCGGCTTGACCGCGAAACGCGCCACCACGGGCTGGCCGGTGGAGATGCCGCCGAGAATGCCGCCGGCATGATTGGACAGGAAGCTCGCGCCGTCATTGCCCATCCGCATCTCGTCGGCGTTTTCCTCGCCGGATAATTCGGCGGCGCCGAAGCCCGCGCCGATCTCGACGCCCTTCACCGCGTTGATGCTCATCAGCGCCGCGGCGAGTTCGGCATCGAGCTTGGCATAAATCGGCGCGCCGAGCCCCGCCGGCACGCCTTCCGCCGTTATCTCGATCACCGCGCCGATCGACGATCCCTTTTTCCGGATGTCGTCGAGATAGCCCTCGAAGAAGGCGGCCTTGTCCTTGTCCGGGCAGAAGAACGGATTGCGCGCGATCTCGTCCCAGTCCCATTTTCCGCGATCGATCCTGTGCGGACCCATCTGCACCAGCGCGCCGCGCACCGTCACCTCGGCCAGGATCTTGCGGGCGATGGCGCCGGCCGCGACCCGGGTTGCGGTTTCGCGCGCCGAAGAACGCCCGCCGCCGCGATAATCGCGCAGGCCGTATTTGGCTTCATAGGTGAAGTCGGCATGGCCCGGACGAAACTTGTCCTTGATCTCGGAATAATCCTTCGAGCGCTGATCGGTGTTCTCGATCAGCAACGCGATCGGCGTGCCCGTCGTCACCTGCACGCCGGTCTCCGGATGCGCCATCACGCCGGAGAGAATCTTCACCGCGTCTGGCTCCAGGCGCTGGGTGGTGAAGCGCGACTGCCCGGGACGGCGGCGGTCGAGATCGTGCTGGATATCCTCGGCGGTCAGCGGCAGCCGCGGCGGGCAGCCATCGACCACGCAGCCGATCGCGACCCCGTGGCTTTCGCCGAAGGTCGTGACCCGGAACATGTGGCCGAAAGTGTTGAACGACATGAGGCTTCGCGTTCGCCGCTTTATATTGACAATCCGCATCGATGCAGAACGTCAACGTCGTAACGCGTCAGGTTGTGGCGGTCAAATTCGGCGTGGCCTTAACTATATTTCGTCAGTCTGCCGTCGCTGAACATGTAGACCACGCCCTGCCCGATCGGCGCGTCGACGGCCTCAAGCGGCGTCGCCAGACCCAGCGCCACCATCAGCGCCCGCATGGTGCCGCCATGAGCGACGGCCACAGTATCGGTGACAAGGGAATCCAGCCAATCGCGCATCCGCAAGGTGACGCTGGCATAGCTCTCGCCTGACGGCGCGGCGACGTCCCATTTGTCGACGTCGCGGCGCGCGAATGTCGCGGCGTCATTCAGTTTCATCTCGCCGAGCGTCAGGCCCTCCCATTGCCCGTACCCGATCTCGCGCAGCCGCCCGTCCACACTGTAGCCGGCCGGCGGCAGCCTGATCGCGTGGCGCACCAATTCCATCGTTGACCGCGCACGGCCGAGCGGGCTTGTGACGAACGGCAAGGAGGACGGCTCGTGGCCATTGCCCGCCAGCAAATCGCCAAGGATTCCACCGGCAGCGATCGCCTGGCTACGTCCGAGATCGTTGAGCGGAATATCCTGCGATCCCTGGAAACGGCCCTGCGCGTTCCACGCGGTTTCGCCGTGGCGAATGTAGTAAATCCTTGGCACAGGCATCGGCGTCGACGGCTATTCCTTGCTCAGCGAATTGCCGAGCGAAATATCCGGGGCGTCCGGGCGCTTCATGCCGACGATGTGATAGCCGGAATCGACGTGATGCACCTCGCCGGTGACGCCGCGCGACAGGTCCGAAAGCAGATAGAGCGCGCTGTCGCCGACTTCCTCGATGCTTACGGTGCGGCGCATCGGCGCGTTATATTCGTTCCATTTCAGGATATAGCGGAAGTCGCCGATGCCGGACGCGGCCAGCGTCTTGATCGGCCCCGCCGAAATCGCATTGACGCGAATGTTCTTTTCGCCAAGATCGGCCGCGAGATAGCGCACGCTCGCCTCCAGGGCGGCTTTCGCAACCCCCATCACATTGTAATGCGGCATCCATTTCTCGGCGCCGTAATAGGTCAGCGTCACGATCGAGCCGCCGTCGGTCAGCAGCTTCTCGGCGCGCTGGGCGATCGCGGTCAGCGAGTAGCAGCTGATCAGCATCGTCCTGGAAAAATTGTCTGCGGTGGTTTCGAGATAGCGGCCGTCGAGCTGGTCCTTGTCGGAGAACGCGATGGCATGGACCACAAAGTCGATCCTGCCCCACTTCTCCCTGAGCACATCAAATACTGCGTCGATGGTTGCGGGATCGGTGACGTCGCAATGGCCGAGCAGGATGCCGTCGAGTTCCCTGGCCAGCGGCTCGACACGCTTTTTCAGGGCGTCGCCCTGCCAGGTCAGCGCGATTTCCGCGCCGGCCGCCCGGCAGGCCTTGGCGATGCCCCAGGCGATCGAGCGGTTGTTGGCAACCCCGAGGATCACCCCCCGCTTGCCCTGCATCAGACCTGAATTTGGCGACATCCGGTTTCCAATCGACCTTGATCTAGCGGGTTTTCGGTCTGGAGGTACACCAGCCCTATCGGCCGGTACAGCCCAAATCCCAAAGGATTCGGCAGATGCGCTACACCGCCGCCGAGAACTCCGGCGCGATGTACTGGTCCGAAGACGGCGTTGGCTATGTGCTGAGCGGCCCCACCGACCAGGACCGGCTGAATCAGGTGGCGCGGCTGGTCTACGACCAGACCGAGAAGAACGGCGGGTGAGTTGCGTCAGGAGCGGTGTCCCAATTCCGACATTGAATATCTGGAATCAAGACACCGGGGCGTCTCAAATTCGCACCAGGTGCTCACGCGAAAATGAAGAGCGTTCGATCCGCCGATCGACGCAAGCGGCCTCGATCGGGGTTTACCGCGCTGGTCCCCCGGTCGAGGCTGCACCGTTTCGGGTGACGCGACGAGCTAGCCCAGGTCGCTGCGCGGATTATAGGGGTGTCCGTCGCGCCACTTCTGCATCAACGTCTCGAGCTCGGAGTCGTTCCCGTCCGGCAGCATGATGCGGGTGGTGACAAACAGGTCGCCGGCCGCGCCCGTCGCTTTCGGCAGTCCCTTGCCCTTCAGGCGAAAAGTGCGCCCGCTCGAGGTGTTCTTCGGGATCGACAGTTCGACGGCGTTGCCGAGCGTGGGCACGCGGACTTTGCCGCCAAGCACAGCTTCATACAGCGTGATCGGCAGATCGACCCGTAAATCGCTGCCGTCGACCTTGAAGAAAGGATGCGGCGCGATGCTGACCGTGATCAGGAGGTCGCCGGGGCGATGGCCGGGCGCGGTCTCGCCCTGTCCCTTGAGCCGGATCTGCTGGCCGGCGGTGACGCCTGCGGGAATCCGGACATTCAGTTCCTTGCCGGTCGGCAACCGGACGCGCTTTTCCGCGCCCCTGACCAATTCTTCCAGCGACACCGTCATAGCCACGCTGAGATCGAGATCGAGCGCTATGCCGCCCGGGTCGAACTCAAAGGTACTGCCCGCGCCGGGCCGCGCGCCGCGCATGCCGCCGCCGCTGAACATGCTGTTGAGGATGTCCTCGAAGCCGCCGCTGCCAAAGCCGCCAGGACCGGCGCCGCCGGTACGGAAGGTGTGGGATTCAAAGCCACCGCCGCGCGCGCCGCGGGCCCGGGGCTCACCGCCGCCAGGAAAGCCCTGGAAGCGCGGCTTGCCCTCGGCGTCGATTTCGCCGCGGTCGAACTGCTTGCGCTTGTCCTCGTCGCCGATGATCTCGTTGGCCGAATTCAGCTCGGAAAAACGCGCCGCGGCTTTCGGATCGTTCTTGTTGCTGTCGGGGTGATGCTTCTTGGCGAGCTTGCGATAGGCGCTCTTGATGGCCGCAGCGCTGGCGCCCCGCGGCACCCCCAAGACCTCATAGGGGTCGCGCATCCGTTACGTCTCCTTCAGGGAAATCAAAACTTTGCTGGGCTGGCCGCCCTTCAGGCTTCATCTGGTGTCTTCGTGGCATTTTTGCAACGGGAACCGCCCCGGGATCAGCCCTGTTTCCACGGCTTTAAAGTATGGATTTCCCATCGCCCCTGGCCCGATTGGCAAGCCGCTCCCTGCAGCCAGCTTTCCGAACGGCCATTAACATAGCTCGCCAGAAAATCCCGGCAGGTTCGGCCCTCGGAGGAATAAGCCTGGGCCAGCGGCGTCACCGACCCGCGGGCGCCGGTCTCAGGATTTTCCCAAGGCTGACTGGAGTCCTTGTCGCCCTTGGTTAGCACGTCGGAGGCTGCATTGCGCGCGAAGGCTAGATCGCCCTCGGTCGGCATCGGCCCCTCGGACCGGGCCGTGGCAATCGAACCCGTCACATCGCCGTCGCCCATCATGGCGAAGCTCGAATCGGTGCGGCTCAGGCTGCAGCCGCCCACGCCGACGCCGATTAGAACCAATGTCATGACCGCGCCCGCCGGCGAGATCGCCAATAGGCCAACGCGTCCCCATGTCTTATATAGGGCAGGCCTGTACTGGGGCGGCAACGCGCTCTGGACCGCGGGCGGACGCAACTCGGATCTCCTGACATGACCGACACGACCTCCATCAGACACCCGACACCGTTAACATCCGGTGATTTCACCGCGGCCGAGGAGCCATTCGCGCTGTTCGGCGCCTGGTTCGCCGAAGCGGTGAAGGCCGAGCCGAACGATCCCAACGCCATGGCGTTGGCCACCGTCGACGCCAGCGGCCTTCCCGACGTGCGGATGGTGCTGATGAAGGGCTATGACGCCGCCGGTTTCGTGTTCTACAGCCACATCGACAGCCAGAAGGGCCGCGAACTCGCGGCAAATCCTAAAGCGGCGTTACTGTTTCACTGGAAGTCGCTGCGCCGGCAGGTACGCATCCGCGGCAACGTGTCGCCGGTGACCGACGCGGAAGCCGACGCCTATTTCGCCACCAGACCGAAGCAGGCCCAGATCGGCGCTTGGGCCAGCCAGCAGTCGCAGCCGCTGGAGAGCCGTTTTGCCTTCGAGCAGGCGATCGCCAAGTTCGCCACCAAACACATCGTCGGCGAGGTGCCGCGGCCGCCGGGATGGAGCGGCTGGCGCGTCGCGCCGGCCCGGTTCGAATTCTGGCACGACCGCCCCTTCCGCCTGCACGACCGCATCGAATTCCGCCGCACGGCCCCTGATCAGCCATGGTCCAAAACGCGGCTTTACCCATAGAGCAAGTCGTCGTGGCCGGGCTGAAGCGCAAAGCGCATCTTTACGCTAGTGTCCCGGCCATCCACACCTTTCTTCTGCGACCGCCCAAACAAGACGTGGATGCCCGGCACGAGGCCGGGCATGACGGAGAACGAGAGAACCGTTTATGCCGACCTCAACCGCCAACACGCCGCGCCGCACGCTGCTTCTGACCGGCGCCAGCCGCGGCATCGGTCATGCCACCGTGATCCGCTTTTCCAGCGCCGGCTGGCGCGTCATCACCTGCTCGCGGCATCCCTTTCCCGAGGAATGTCCGTGGGGCGCCGGACCTGAGGATCACATCCAGGTCGACCTTGCCGACCATGACGACACCACCCGGGCAATTTCGGAAATCCGCGACCGGCTGGAAGGCGGCGAGCTGCACGCGCTGGTCAACAACGCCGCGATTTCACCGAAGGCCCCCGGCGGCGGTCGGCTGGGCTCGGTCGATACCGATATCGAGACCTGGAGCCATGTATTTCGGGTGAATTTCTTTGCACCGATCATGATGGCGCGCGGGCTGATCGCGGAATTGAAAGCCGCGAAGGGCTCGGTGGTCAACGTCACCTCGATCGCCGGCTCGCGCGTGCATCCGTTCGCGGGCGCGGCCTATGCGACCTCGAAGGCGGCGCTGGCCTCGCTGACCCGCGAGATGGCGTCGGATTTCGGCCGCGTCGGCGTCCGCGTCAATTCGATCGCGCCGGGCGAAATTGATACCTCGATCCTGTCGCCGGGCACCGAGAAGATCGTCGAGCAGCAAATCCCGCTGCATCGGCTGGGCACGCCGGACGAGGTGGCGAAGATCATCTATGTGCTGTGCACGGAGACGAGCTCTTACGTCAACGGTGCCGAGATCCACATCAACGGCGGCCAGCACGTGTAGCACTCTGCCGCCGGGTATCTCGTCCAGACGTCACGCAAGCGGAGACGCGTTCCCTCTCTCTTTGGGAGAGGGTTAGGGGGAGGGGGTTATGGTCTATCGTTAGGCTGTAACCCCTCACCCGGCGCTGCGCGCCGACCTCTCCCGATGGGAGAGGTGCAGAAAGATCTCGCCAATCAATCTGCGTAAAATTTGCGCATACCCGGCCCCTTGATGTTGAAGGCGCTGGAGCATTCGTCCTCGCTCTCGCCCTCTGCCAGCGCCGCACCGCAATGCCGGCAGGCCCGCGCCGGCATGACGAGTGCCTTGGCGGCGGTAGTGCGGCCTGCTTGATAGCGCGCGAAATCGACGACGTTGGGTCCCGGGGTTATGACTTTTTCAACCATTGCTGTCCTCGCGGCGTGAGGCCTGCGTTATCGCAGAAAGCCGTCGCGTAAAGGTTCAGCCCAACACTCAAATTTTAGACGAGAAATTGAGGCGGATTTCTCTTCCCTGCCGCCGGTGTGGAACCGGGCCGTTGCGGGGCGGATCGGGCCGCCGATCGACGAAAGCAGACCTCCGCCCAGGACATATCCTGCCCCTGCAAGACACCTGCCCAAGAGACCTGCCCTTGAATCTCCGGCAACGGAACGCTTCAGCCGCTACAGCCACCGCTTCCATTTGAAGAACAAATAAGGCAGCACGGCCGCGAACAGCATCATCACCAGCGCGATCGGATAGCCGTGGACCCATTCCAGTTCCGGCATGATCTTGAAGTTCATGCCGTAGATCGAGGCGATCAGGGTCGGCGGCATCAGCACCACCGCCATCACCGAGAACAGCTTGATGATGTTGTTCTGTTCGAGGTTGACCACGCCCAGCATCGCGTCCAGCACGAAGGTGATCTTGTTGGAGAGATAGGAGGCGTGGTCGGTCAGCGATGCCACGTCGCGCTGCATGGTTTTCAACTGCGCCCGCATTTCCTTCGACCATTTGACGCTGTCGGCCTCGGCGGTGACGAAGGTGACGAGACGGCCGATCGAAACCAGAACTCTCCCGCACTTTAGAGGTGAGATCGCCCTTCCGGCCGATCGCGATCAGGATGTCGGAATAGCGCTTGGCGTGGCCAGTGCGCGCAGCAGCTTCGGGCTCGAAGATGGCATGGCTGACCGTGTCGACGTCGGCGCCGACGCGCTCCAGAATGTCGGCGCAACGGTCGATCACCGCGTCGAGCAATTCCAGCAGCACGATCTCGCCGTTGATGCCGGCAGCAGCGCTGCGCGCCAGCTTGTTCTCCACCAGCATGAACGGTTTCGGCAGGTCGTAGCGCACCGTCACCAGCCGGTGGTCTGACAGGATGAAGGTCACCGGCGAGATCCGCGGCAATTCGGTATCGGCCGCGCACATCAGGCTGGCGGTCATGTAGCGCGCGCCGTTCTCGGCATAGAGCCGGCTCGAAATCTCGATCTCCTGCATGTCCTCGCGGGTCGGCACGGCGATGCCGGCCAGCCCTTCGACGGCGTGGTCCTCGTCAGCCGTCGGCTTGACCATGTCAATCCAGACCGCGCTTTGCGGCAGCGCGGCAAGGTCGGGGGAAGCCATTTTCTTCAGCGAGGAGTCCGAGGGGACAAACACCGAGAACATAGAGGACTCCGGGAACAGGCACGCAGGCCTACCCAACAGGACTTAGCTCAATTCTGGCAAGCGCTTCGTGACCGGCGCATGATCCGCCGTCCCGGATTTGCGGCAGCCCGATGGCAGCAGCGCGGCGACGATTCTATCTCACCTGCCTTGAAAATGAGCCCGAAACCAGGAACTTGCGGCAAAAAAGTCACAGGCGGCCGCCGCATCGCGGGAACAACATCTAAGCTCTGGAATTCCGGCCGATTCCGGCGATAATGTGATTGTTGAGACGATAACGTGATTAACGGAATCGTTTCGTCTGGGCTTAACTGTGGCACCTGCGAACGCGCGGCCTTGGACGAACACCCCGATTGGGCGAACACTTTGATTGGACCGGTATAATGTCGTCGCTGAAATTTAAACTGGTGATTCTGGCAGCCGCCGGGGTAATGCTGTCGGGTTGCATGGAGACCGCGACGTACGAGGCCGCTAACCAGGCCAATTTCAAGCCGCGCGACCGGGAATTACTGGCCCAGGTTCGCTACGAGAACAAGCCGGTCCCGTCAGAGTTCCGCCGCGCCATCGTCGAATTCAACCGCAAGGAAGCGCCCGGCTCGATCGTGGTCGATTCCGACAACCACTATCTCTATTTCGTGCTCAACGGCGGCAAGGCGATCCGCTATGGCATCACGGTCGGCGAGGAAGCCATGGCTTGGTCTGGGATCGCCAAGGTCGGCAGCATGACCGAATGGCCGCCCTGGCATCCGACCAAGAGTGAGATCGCACGGCTCGGGGTTCCGACCTTCGTGCCGCCGGGACCGGACAATCCGATGGGTTCGCGCGCGCTCTATCTTTATTCGGGCGGCAAGGACACCCTGTTCCGGATTCACGGCACCAACCAGCCGGAATATATCGGCTCGTCGATTTCCTCCGGCTGCATCCGGTTGACCAACGAGGACGTGATCGATCTCTATAGCCGGGTGAAGATGGGAGCCATCGTGGTGGTGCTCGAACCGCATCATAGCAATTCGGCGGCCGCCGGCTCGAAGGTGGCGTTTGGAGGCAGCAGCACCGAGCTGCAATAAGCGACAGTCCTTCAAACGACTGCCTTGGCAACGTTTCAAAAGCGCCGGCGTACCGGCGCTTTTTTGCTGGCGGCGTGGGATCGCCGGCATTCGTTTCGGACCTATCCGAATTGGCGGCGCCTCATTTCGCGGCGTCGTCGGATTTGGCGGCGGCCTCGCGCGGCGGCGCTTGTTCCGGCCGTGCGGCCGGCAGCAGCGGCGCGATCTTCGGCAGGGAATCCCAGACGTTCCATTGGCAAATTCTGTAGTTGCCGTGCCGTTCCATCAGATCCAGGTGGATGTGATCTTCGTGGTATCCGTCCGAGCCCGGCCCCAGCACCGTCGAAAATCGTGCGCATACCGAATGCAGCACGCTCTCGCGCAGCTCGCGCGGCACCGTAGGGTCGGTGAGCGAAATGGACTGGCCGTTGGCGAGCTTCAAGGCGCGAACGTCAAGCGCGTTGGCGCGGCCGTGCTCGGACAATTGGGCGCCGACGATGCGGTTGCGGCTGCGGCATTCGAACGAGTCGAAATTGTCGAGACTGCTGATGGCGCTGCCGACGCCCGCTGCCAGCGGCGCGATATCGGTACGGATCCAGTCGGCAATCGCCGATGCCATGGCGCAGCGGAGGATGGCTGCGGGTTTCACCGAAACCTGCCGCTTGTCCGGCAGCACCACCGCCTCCAGCCGCACCAGATCCACGCCGCCGCAACCGCCGGCGCCATGGATCTCGGGAATGCTGGGGGCAATGGCGATCGTCTCGGTCAGCGCCCGCCGGCAGGCCGAGGGCACCGGCTCGCGGCGGCGGCGGCTGGTTCGGCCGGCGTGTCGCTCGGCGCCGGCGTCCGGTTTCCATCCGCCACCGCATTGGGCTCGGCCGCCGGCGCATCGGCAGGGCGTGGCCTCGGCAGCGGCACCGGCGCCCGGAGCATGGCCCGGCGTGGTTTCGGCCGGCTGGTCCCGAACAGGTCGCTCCAGGGATCCGGGCTGGAATGCCGCGCCGCAGCCAGTCCGGACTGCGCGCACAACGTCAGCAACACCGCGGCAACGGTAACCATGGCCGCTTCGATGCGGCCCGAGCCGCTACAAGGCCATTTGCGCCGTACCGTCCCCGCGCTAAAGTTCCCGCCCATTGCAGAAAGCGCGAGCGGCAAGGCTGGAAACCGGCTTTGTATCCGGGCGCGCTCTGGATTACCAAGCAGGCGCATGATCTTTTCGCCAAACCGTTTGCCGTTTGGCAGGTCACGTGGCAGGGAACAACACTCGGGAGGGACGTCGGTATGCTTGGCTTGATGCAAGATTGGCCTTTACTTTGTCACCGGATTATCGAGCATGCTGCGACGGTCCATGGCACGCAAGAGGTCGTAACGCGATCGGTCGAAGGCCCGATTCACCGTACCAATTACGCCGAAATTCGTGATCGCGCGCTAAAGGTTTCGCAACGCCTCGACCGCGACGGCATCAAGCTCGGTGACCGGGTCGCGACCATCGCGTGGAACACCTGGCGCCATCTCGAAGCCTGGTACGGCATCATGGGCATCGGCGCCATCTGCCATACCGTCAATCCGCGGCTGTTCCCCGACCAGATCGCCTGGATCATCAACCATGCGGAAGACCGCGTGGTGATGACCGATATCACCTTTGTGCCGATCCTGGAGAAAATCGCCGACAAGCTTCCGAGCGTGGAACGCTACATCGTGTTCACCGACAAGACGCACATGCCCAAGACCACGCTGAAGAACGCGGTCGCCTATGAAGACTGGATCGCGGAGGCGGACGGCAATTTCAAGTGGAAGACGTTCGACGAAAATACCGCGGCCGCGATGTGCTACACGTCCGGCACCACCGGCGATCCCAAGGGCGTGTTGTATTCGCATCGTTCCAACGTGCTGCATGCGCTGATGGCCAACACCGGCAATTCGCTGGGCGCCAACGCCAGCGACACCATGCTGCCGGTGGTTCCGCTGTTCCATGCCAATAGCTGGGGTATCGCCTTCTCGGCGCCGTCGATGGGCACCAAGCTGGTATTGCCCGGGGCGAAACTCGACGGCGCATCGGTCTACGAACTCCTGGAAACCGAAAAGGTAACGCATACCGCCGGCGTTCCGACGGTCTGGCTGATGCTGCTCAATCATATCGCCGCCAACCATTTGAAACTGCCGCATCTGAAATTCGTGGTGTGTGGCGGCTCGGCGATGCCGCGCTCGATGATCAAGGCGTTCGTCGATATGGGCGTCACGGTGCGCCACGCCTGGGGCATGACCGAGATGAGCCCGATCGGCACCCTCGCCGCGCTGAAACCTCCGTTTGCCGAACTCACCGGCGATGCCCGGCTCGATATTCTGCAGACCCAGGGCTACCCGCCATTCGGCGTCCAGATGAAGATCACCGACGATGCCAACAAGGAACTGCCGTGGGATGGCAAGACCTTCGGCCGGCTGAAAGTTAGGGGCCCGGCTGTGGCGAAGGCCTATTTCCGGATCGATTCCAGCATTCTCGACGAGGACGGTTATTTCGACACCGGCGATGTCGCCACCATCGACCAGCACGGATACATGCGGATCACCGACCGGTCGAAGGATGTAATCAAATCCGGCGGCGAATGGATTTCGTCGATCGATCTGGAAAATCTCGCGGTCGGGCATCCGGCGGTTGCGGAAGCGGCCGTGATCGGCATCCATCATCCCAAATGGGACGAGCGTCCGCTGCTGATCGTACAGCTCAAGCAGGGCCAGAGCGCATCGCGCGAGGACATTCTGAAATACATGGATGGCAAGATCGCCAAATGGTGGATGCCCGACGACGTCGCGTTCGTCGATGCCATTCCGCATACCGCTACGGGAAAGATCCTGAAGACCTCCCTGCGCGACCAGTTCAAGGCGTACCATTTCCCCAACGCGGCGGCTTAGCAGGCGGCAAGGGCGAGGGGCGAATAGCGAATAAGAAGGGTCGGGCGCGCTCTTGCTTCCCCTGTTCGCCACTCGCTATTCGCTCACTTCCCCTTGAATTCGCCGCAGGTCCGTGGTCTCAAGCAGGCGTGCAGCCCGGCATATTTCGCCCGGCAAGGTTTCCAACCCGGCAGAATTGAAGCGATGGCCCGCAGGTTTTCCGCTCCCTATCAGTCGGAGCCCGTGTCCAGCCTTGCGTCATGGGCGCGCAACCTCGCGGTATTCTCGGCTGTAGCGGTGCTGGTCTCGATCATCATCGTCCGCTTCGGCTTCCTCGAAATGAAACCGGCGCTGGCGACGTTCTTCGGCGCGCTGGCCTGCGCCGGTCTTTCCATTCTGGTCTGCTTCGCCGCCTTTGCGGCGATCTGGCAGAACGGTTCGCGCGGCATGAGCCGCGTCCTGCTGGCGCTGCTGATCGACGCGGTCGTGCTCGCCTACCCGGCCTATCTCGGCCTGCAATACCGCCGGCTGCCGCCGATCCACGACATCACCACCGATCCGATCGATCCGCCGCGCTTCGATGCGCTGGCGCAGCTGCGCACCGGCGACGGCGCCAACACCGCCGTCTATGCCGGGTTGTATTCGGCCGAGCAGCAGCGGGTGGCCTATCCCGATATCGAGACGGTGGAACTCGAGGTTCCGGTGCAACGCGCCTTTGAGATCACGCTGCAACTGGTCACCAGGCGCAAATGGCTGGTGATCGACGAACGCGCGCCGCAGCCGCCGCGCCGCATCGGCCACATCGAGGCGGTGGCGCGGACGCCGATCATGGGATTTCGCGAGGACGTGTCGATCCGTATCACGCCCGACGGCGAGGATTCGCGGGTCGATATCCGCTCATCGTCGCGCTATTTCGAAAGCGACCTCGGCAGCAACGCCGCGCGCATCGCCAAGCTGATCGACGACATCAACAACGCCGTCGACAATGCGAGCCTCAAGCCGGTCAAGAAACCGATTGTCCCGCCGAAGGTGGCGCCGAAAGTCGTGAAGAAGTAGCGATCGCCATCCCGGAATGACGTCAAAATATCACGCCAACCGATACGTGCCGCCGATCACCGGGTCGCCATCGGTCGCAACGATCCCGCGCGCGACCAGGTCCTCCAGATGCGCCAGCACCGAATAGCCGGCCGCCGTCGTCAGCCGCGGGTCGATGCCGATATAGATCGCGCGCACCATGGTCGGAATATCGGCTTCGCCCTTTGCGAGGCGATGCAGGATCGACGCCTCGCGCGCCTGGCGATGCCGGATCAGGAAACGCACATAGCGCTGAGCGTCCGGAATTTCCGGTCCGTGACCTGAAAAATACAAATCCTCATTCCGGTCAGTCAGTCTTTCGAGCGAGGCCATGTAGTCGACCATTGACCCGTCCGGCGGCGCCACGATCGAGGTCGACCAGCCCATCACGTGATCGCCGACGAAAAGCATCTTTCGCTCCTGCCAGGCGAACGCCAGATGATTGGCGGTATGGCCCGGCGTCGCCACTGCCTGCAGCGCCCAGCCGGAGCCTTCGATGGTCTCGCCGTCACGCACCACGACGTCGGGCCTGAAGTCGCGGTCGGCACCGGATTCCGGATTGTGCTTCTCGCTCTCGTAGCGCGGCCGCGACGCGCGATGCGGACCCTCGGCATAGACGGGGGCGCCGGTGGCGGCCTTGATCCGCGCGGTGTTCGGCGAATGGTCGCGGTGGGTGTGGGTGACCAGGATATGCGACACGGTCTCATTGCGCACGGCATGCAGCAGCGCCGCGGCATGGGCCTCGTCGTCGGGACCCGGATCGATGATCGCGACCTTGCCGGTGCTCACGATGTAACTCACCGTGCCCGTGAAGGTGAAGGGACTCGGATTGTTGCACAGAATCCGCCGCACGCCGGGGCGGACTTCATCGACCACGCCTGGCTTCAGCGGAAAGTCGCGATTGAACGGGATGTCGTCGTTGTCAGCCATGCCAGTAGCCTTCAGGGAATGCGACGCTTCCTACCGAGCCCTTATGCTGAGGAGGCCCGCAGGGCCGTCTCGAAGCATGCGGCAAGATCCGTCGTGCGGCCATCCTTCGAGACGCCCGCAAGATGCGGGCTCCTCAGGATGAGGTCGAAGTAGTTACGAAAACGCCTGGATGCCGGTGATGGCCCGGCCGAGGATCAGCGCATGGACGTCGTGCGCGCCCTCATAGGTGTTGACGGTTTCCAGGTTAGCGGCGTGGCGCATCACGTGATACTCGATCTGGATGCCGTTGCCGCCATGCATGTCGCGCGCCATCCGCGCGATGTCGAGCGCCTTGCCGCAATTGTTGCGCTTGACGATGGAAATCATCTCGGGCGCCATCTTGCCTTCGTCCATCAATCGGCCGACCCGCAGCGATCCCTGCAGGCCGAGCGCGATGTCGGTCTGCATGTCCGCCAGTTTCTTCTGCACCAGTTGCGTCGCCGCCAGCGGGCGATTGAACTGCTTGCGGTCGAGCGTGTATTGGCGGGCGCGGTGCATGCAGTCTTCCGCAGCCCCCATCGCGCCCCACGAGATGCCGTAGCGGGCGCGATTGAGGCAGCCGAACGGCCCCTTCAGGCCGGACACGTTGGGCAACAGCGCACTTTCCGGCACCACCACGCCGTCCATCACGATCTCGCCGGTGACCGAGGCGCGCAGCGAGAGCTTGCCGCCGATCTTCGGCGCCGAAAGCCCCTTCATGCCCTTTTCCAGGATGAAGCCGCGGATCTGGTTGTTATGTTCCGTCGATTTCGCCCACACCACGAACACGTCGGCGATCGGCGCATTGGAAATCCACATCTTCGAGCCGGTCAGCCGGTAACCGTCGGCGACCTTGTCGGCGCGGGTCTTCATGCCGCCGGGATCGGAGCCGGCGTCGGGCTCGGTCAGGCCGAAGCAGCCGACCCACTCGCCGGTGGCAAGCTTGGGCAGGTATTTCTTGCGCTGGTTCTCGTCGCCATAGGCATAGATCGGGTACATCACCAGCGACGACTGCACCGAATTCATCGAGCGATAGCCGGAATCGACGCGCTCGATCTCGCGCGCCACCAGGCCATAGGCGACGTAGCTCGCATTGGCGCAGCCATATTCTTCCGGCAGCGTGATGCCGATCAGGCCGAGCTCGCCCATCTCGTTGAAGATCTCGCGATCGGTCTTTTCCTCCATGTAGGCCTTGACGATGCGCGGCAGCAATTTGTCCTGCGCATAGGCCCGCGCGGTGTCGCGGATCATGCGCTCGTCTTCGGTGAGTTGCTCGTCCAGCATGAACGGATCGTCCCACTGGAAATTCACGGGGGCCGGCTTGTCCTTGGCCTGAGGGCGCACGCTCATGAAAATTCCTTTCGCGTCTCTGTCCTTACGGATTTGCTCGCCAAGTTAAAGCGCTACGGGCGGAAGCGCAATTGAATTGGATGCTCCTCGCTTCCGTCATTCCGGGGTGCGCGAACGCGCGAAACCCTGCAAATGACGACGCGTCAGCTCTCGAGCAGTTCGTTGGAGACGATCTCGATGCCGAAACCGGACAGCCCCTTGTAGTCATGCACCGACGACGTCAGATGGCGGATCGATGTGACGCCGAGATCGCGCAGGATCTGCGCGCCGACGCCGACCTCGCGCCACTGCTTGTTGCGGTCGGCCTCGGCGGATTTCTCCTCAGCGAGCGGTGCCACCGGGACGCCGGCGGCGCCGTCGCGCAGGTAGACCAGCACGCCGCTGCCGGCTTTCCTGAAATGTTCGAGCACGGCCTGCATGCGCTTCGGCCCGGTGAAGATGTCCTTGACGATATTGGGCTTGTGAAACCGGGTCAGCACGTTCCTGCCGTCGCCGATGCCGTTATAGACGAACGCGACATGGGCGATGGAATCGAACGGCGAGCGATAGGCATAGCCCTGCAGCGGCCCGATCGGACTTTCCGTGGTGAATGTCGAGACCCGCTCGATCAGCTTTTCGCGCGCCTGGCGATAGGCGATCATGTCAGCGATGGTGACATGCTTGAGCCTGTGGGCGGCAGCGAACCGTGCCACCTGCTCGCCCTTCATGACGGTCCCGTCGTCGTTCATCAGCTCGCTGATGACGCCGACCGGCGGCAGGCCGCTGAGCTTGCAGAGATCGACCGCCGCCTCGGTATGGCCGGAGCGCAGCAGCACGCCGCCGTCGCGCGCGACCAGCGGAAACACGTGGCCGGGCCGCGCGAAATCGTTGGCGCCGGCATTGGGGTTCGCCAGCGCGCGGCAGCACGAAGCGCGCTCGTCCGCCGAAATCCCGGTGCCGCCATCCGGCTTGTAGTCGATCGATACCGTAAAGGCGGTGGTGTGACTGGATTCGTTGTGCGCGACCATCGGATCGAGCCGCAGCCGCCGCGCATCTTCCGTCGTGATCGGCGCGCAGACGATGCCCGAGGTGTGGCGGATAATAAAGGCCATCTTCTCGGCGGTACACAGCGAGGCGGCGACAATGAGATCGCCCTCGCCCTCGCGATCGTCGTCGTCGGTGACAACGACGAGTTCGCCGCTGGCGAAGGCTTGCAGAACTTCCTGAATTGGGTCGGCCATTGAGGTCTCACTTTTGTGCGAGGCGAGCAATAGCCGGACTCGCGAGCCGGCGCCAGCGTCATTACGCAGGGCAGAACGTCGCTGACGGGGCAGCACGGCGCGGGCCGCGCTGTGAACGGATCGAGACCGGAAAAGTCATTGACGAAGTCCGATCTCAATCGCCATGGTCGAGAGCCATAAGAAACTATGGGAGACGCGCCATGACCTCCGCAACGTTCGACTTTGCGCCATTGCTGCCACCGGGGTTGCCCGCGCCGGCGGCGAGGTGGGCGGGGCTGGCGAAATACAGCTTCATCGGCGGCAACAACGACCCCGACCAGGTCCCGGTCGAGGGCCTGATCGACGCGGTGAACGCCGTTCTCAGGCGCGAGGGCAAGACCCTCGCCACCTACGGCCTCGCCAGCGGTCCGCAAGGGTACCGTCCGCTGCGCGACTTTCTCACCGCCAAGCTCAAGCGCGACGCCGGCATCGACTGCGTCGCCGACGACATCCTGATCGTCTCCGGATCGCTGCAGGCGCTCGACCTCGTCAACCAGACGCTGCTGGCGCGCGGCGACACCGTGATCATCGAACGCGACACCTATCAGGGCGCGTTGACGCGGCTGACGCGGCTCGGGGTCAACGCCGTCGGCATTCCGCTCGACCATGAGGGCATGCGGATGGACGCGCTGGCGGCGGCGCTCGCCGACCTCAAGCGCCGCGGCATCACGCCAAAATATATCTACACCATCCCGACCGTGCAGAATCCGACCGGCACCATCATGCCCGAGGCGCGCCGCGCCGAACTGCTGAGGTTAAGCCAAGAATACGGCGTGCCGATTTTCGAGGACGATTGCTACGCCGACCTGATCTGGGACGGACGGCGCCCGCCCGCATTATACGCGATGAGCCGGAACGCCGGTGTCATCCACATCGGCTCGTTTTCCAAATCGATCGCACCGGCCTTGCGGGTCGGCTACATCGTGGCGCCCTGGGATGCGCTGTCGCGGATGCTGGCATTGAAGACCGACGCCGGCTCCGGCGCGCTCGAGCAGATGGTGCTGGCGGAATATTGCGTGCCGCATTTCGCAGTCCATGTGCCGAAGCTGACGCGCGGCCTGCGCGCCAAGCTCGACACCTTGATGGAGGCGCTCAACGAACAGTTCGGCACGTCGGCGGAATTTGAAGAGCCCAGGGGCGGCATCTTCCTCTGGGTCAAGCTGCCCGACCAGGTCGATACCCTCAAGCTGTACCAGGCCGCGCTGGCCGCCGGCGTCGCCATCAATCCGGGGCCGGAATGGTCCACCGACAGGGCCCATGCCGGCAGCCGCCTGCGGCTGTGTTTCGCCAGTCCTTCGCACGACCAGATCCGCGAAGGCGTCGCCGTGCTGGCTGACGTCTGCCGCCGGGAATTCGGCGTGCCGCCGCGCAGCGCCAATGTGGAGAAGCAGGCCGGCACACCAGCTTGAACTCGGTTTTAGGAGGCCTCCCCGCGCTCAGGTATCGCCTCGGTCCCTGACGGGATTCTCTAGCGGCTCGCTCCCAGCTTCGCCCCTGCGTGCTCTTGTGGATATGGCTGGCATTTTACGGGGCGCGCGCTTCTGGCGCTCTTGCGAGCAGCGTCCTGGTGGCGGGGCGGTCTTTGCCGACATCATACAGCAATGCCCGGCCTGGACTTGTTGTCACGGCGGCAAATGTTATGAATCAGAAATTGGGGCGTGGAGGCTTCGATGCGGGCGCTGGTCAGACTGTTCGTAACCCTTTCTGTCTTTTGTCTCGTCGATCAACTGGCTTTCGCCGAAAGGCGGGTCGCGCTTGTTGTTGGCAACGGCGCCTACGTTCATGCGCCGCATCTGCCGAATCCACCGCACGATGCTGAGGATGTAGCCGCAGCTTTGAAGCGCACCGGCTTTGAGACGATCCTCGGAATCGATCTTGACAAAGCCAAGATGGATGATGCCGCCATCAACTTTGCGCGGGCGGCGCGCAATGCGGATGTGGCTTTGTTCTATTACAGTGGTCATGCTTTGCAGTACGCTGGCATCAACTATTTCATACCGGTCGATGCTTCTCTCACCGACGAGGCCGATCTGCGCCGCGCCACCCGGGTCGATGACGTCCTCGACGATCTCAAGCAGGCGAAGAATCTTCGCATTTTGGTGCTCGATTCCTGTCGCGATAATCCGCTGGCGGACGAACTGAAACGCTCGATTGGGCGGACCCGGAGCGGCAGCATTCAGCGCGGGCTTGCGAAGATCGAAAGCCCGGATGGCACGATTGTCTCCTATTCCACGCAAGCGGGCCGAACGGCGGCGGATGGTGGCGGCCGCAACAGCCCATATACAACTGCGTTTCTCAAGCATATCGAAGACAAGGACGAGATCTCCACCGTATTCCATCGCATTAGCTCCGATGTCTACGACTCCAGCAGCGGCGGCCAGGTTCCCGAATTATCGCTCTCGTTCTTCGGCGAATTCTATCTCAATGGAAAGCTACAGGTGACGATCTCGCCTGCGCCGCGCGCCCCGGCCGACCCGTGCGCCAGTGCCGGCGAGCACTGGAAGAGCGCAGAAGCTATCGGCACGCCGGCTGCGTTCGAGGATCATCTGGCGCGCTACTCCAACTGCGCCTTCGCCGGCCTTGCGCGGGCGCGCCTCGAAGTACTGAAAGCATCGCAGGCCGCCCTCGCCACTCCGCCGATTTCCGTTTCCCCGCCGAATGGCGCGATCCCGAATGACCAGAACCGCACTCCTGCCGGTCAGGATAATTCGTGTGCTTCAGAACCTTCCTTGAGGTCACAGGACGGCAAGCACAGCATCACTTTGACGTTCCAAAACCTGTCAGGTGAAGTGATCAGTGCCTATTGGCTGAATTATGCGGGAAAGCGCGTCTTTTATTGGCGTCTCAACGGCGGCGAATCCTACGACCAGCAAACTTACATTTCGCATCCCTGGGTTTTCGTCGATGCAAATGGCAAGTGCCGCAAAATCGTGATGCCGAGTATGTCTCAGAAGATTGTCGCGATCCGTTGAGCCGGCTGGTGGGCGACGGATCGCAACCCTGTGGGGTCAAGCTGCCCGACCAGGTCGATACCCTCAAGCTGTACCAGGCCGCTCTGGCCGCCGGCGTCGCCATCAATCCGGGGCCGGAATGGTCCACCGACAGGGCCCATGCCGGCAGCCGCCTGCGGCTGTGTTTCGCCAGTCCCTCGCACGACCAGATCCGCGAAGGCGTCGCCGTGCTGGCTGACGTCTGCCGCCGGGAATTCGGCGTGCCGCCGCGCAGCGCCAATGTGGAGAAGCAAGGCCGGGCATGATGGCCCGAAGATCAAATGGTGCGGTTCACTGTGATCCGCTAGGATAGCGCCCGGGGGCGCAAATAAGGAGCGCGTGAGATGGACGCTGCCGACCTTCGGATGTTCCAATCCGTGGCAAGCACGGGCAGCATGAGCAAGGCTGCGCTTGAACTCAACACGGTGCAATCCAACGTCACCGCGCGAATCAAATCGCTGGAGGATGAAGTCGGATTCGCCCTGTTCGAGCGAACCAATCGAGGGGTCACGCTGACCGCGGCCGGCCGGCGGCTTCTCCCATTTGCGGCCCGCGCCGCACGCCTGCTCGACGATGCCAGGCGCGCGGTGGCCGACGAGGGAACGCCTTCCGGGATGTTGACGATCGGCTCGCTCGATACGACGGCGGCCCTGCATTTGTCGCCGGTTCTTGCTGCCTATGTGGCGGCCTATCCGGCGGTCGATTTGTCCTTGAGAACGGGAACAACCTGCGAGCTGGTCGATCAGGTTCTCGATCGGCAGCTCGATGGCGCCTACGTCTGCGGCCCGGCCAATCATCCGGACCTGCAGGTCGAGCCATTCGTCCGGGAAGAACTCGTGATCCTGACCGCCCCTGCCATTACCAGCTTCGAGGCCCTGAGCCGAAAGCCGGACCTGAAAATCGTGGTATTAAAAGCGGGCTGCTCCTATCGCCTGCAACTCGAAGCCATGCTGGCCCGGCGCGGCATTGTCGGCGTGAGGCAACTCGAATTTGGCACGATCGAAGCCATCATTGCCTGCGTCAGCGCCGGCGTTGGCGTAACCTTGCTGCCAAGAGCGCTGATTGGGTCTGTCTGGGAACGCGGCCGCCTTCGCATTCATCCCTTGCCAAATGAGGAGGGACAGGTCGAGACCGTCTTCATTCGACATCGCGAAGCCTTTACCTCAAGCGCCCTTCGCGCGTTCATGGACATGGCCCGGCCGGCTCTGACGATTGCAGCCGCGGAATAGATCCTGGGCGCCATCACTGCATGTGATAGCGGCCATCTGATCAAACCATTAACGGCCGCGATTCGACCTGCTCTAGCCTCTGCCAAGGCAACTGACGGCAGAGACGACATCATGCAACAGGACCGCTCGGTAGCGCTGGCCTTTGGCGGGCTGGCGGCGATGACCGCGGCACTTGGCATCGGCCGCTTCGTCTACACGCCGATCCTCCCGGCCATGCTTGGCGCGCTCGGCTGGAGCAAATCCGACGCGGGGCTGATCGCATCGGCAAACTTCCTGGGTTATCTCGCTGGTGCGCTGCTCGCCGGCCTGCCGTTCGTGATGCGCCGGCCAAGGTTCTGGCTACTGACCGCATTGGCCATCAGCGCCGTCTCGACGGCTGCCATGGCGGTACCGTCTGATATCGCCTCGTTCGCCGGTCTTCGCTTCATCGGCGGCATCGCAAGCGCCTTCGTGATCGTGTGTGCTTCAACGCTGGTGCTGGAGCGGCTTTCGTTATCGGGACGCGCGTCGTTATCGGCCATCCACTTCGCCGGCGTCGGCGTCGGTATCGTGATCTCGGCCGTTGCGGTTTCCGCAACGCTGGCGTCGGGTGCGGGATGGCGAAGCCTCTGGATCGGTTCGGGTTCAATTTCAATACTGGTTACGGTCATTGCCGCGATGCTGATTCCGGCGGCGTCCGACGCCGCCCTATCGTCAAAACCGGTGGCATCTCACGCCGGTCCATCCCGGAATAGGCACGATGGCCGTGGCCTACGGGTTGTTCGGCTTCGGCTATGTGATCACGGCCACGTTTCTCGTCGCCATCGTGCGGCTGACGGAAGAGGTACGCGTGCTCGAACCCTGGATCTGGATACTCTTCGGGCTAGCCGCGATCCCATCTGTCACGATCTGGGCCCGGCTGGGCGAACGGATCGGCGCCATGAACGCCTTCGCGGTGGCATGCATTGTCGAAGCCGTCGGCGTTGCCGCGAGCGTCGAATGGGTGACGATCACGGGTGTGTGCGTTTCGGCGCTGCTGTTGGGCGGAACTTTCATGGGTCTCACAGCGCTCGGATTCATCGCCGCCCGAGCCTTGTCCGCCGGGAATCCTCACCAGGCTTTCGGTCGTATGACCGCGAGTTTCGGCATTGGTCAGATGGTGGGGCCGACGCTGGCAGGCTTCCTTTCCGAGCAGCTCGGAAATTTTCGCGTAGCCTCCCTGATCGCAGCCGGAGCGCTCCTTGCCGCAGCGGCGCTCGCTGTCCGCACATCCTGGATCGTGGCCGCCGATGCCGGCGACGCTGAAGCCTTCACCTTACCGAGAACGGCGCTTGATAGGGGCGGCCGAACGGCACGCCGTTGATCACGGTCTGAACCGGCTTCAGATAGGCCTTGCCGTCGCGCCTGTTGTTGCGGGTATCGACAAACGACACCGGCCCTTCCACCAGCTCCATGATCGCGACATCGGCGGGCGCGCCGACCTGCAGCGTGCCGATCCCCGCCGCACGGCTGATGATCCTGGCCGGCGCGGTGGTCGTCATCGTCACCACCTGCTCCAGCGAATAGCCCATCGCTATGAACTTGCTCATCACATTCGGCAGGAACGGCATGCCCGCCGTATTGCCGGAAAATACGTGCATGTCGGACGAGATGGTGTCCGGCGTGCAGCCGGCGGGAATCGCGATCTCCGCCACCGTGAAGTCGAAGCTGCCGCCGCCATGGCCGACATCGAAGATCACGCCGCGCTGCTTGGCCGCGAGCGCCGCCGGCAACAGCTTGCCGTCCTTGACGATGTTGGTGAAGATGCCTTCCATGTTCGGCGCGCCGGAATAGGCATGGGTCAGCACATCGCCGGGCCTCAGCATATCCAGGATGTTCGACATCAGCTCGAAGGTTTCGACGCCGCCGATATGCACCATCATCCTGGCCGGCCAGCCGCACCTCTCGCAGGCCTGGATTGCGCGCTTCAAGGGCTCGATGCCATGCTTGAAGATCACATTCTCCGACATCCGCACCTTGACCCCGATCAGGAAATCGGGATTTTCCGCCAGCGCCATGGCGCAGGCCTCCACCTGCGCATTGTCGATGTTGTAGAGTTCGGCAACCGGAAACGCCGACAATCCATTGTTGGCGATATGGAGGAAGGCGTACATCCGCGTGCGGGTCTGCGCGACGACGTAGCGGCGCAGCGCCGCGAGATTGTTGACGCCGGCATCGCCCGCCGAAACCACCGTGGTCGTGCATTGATACGGCACCAGCTCGTCGGCCGGAATGCCGATCGCCGAGCCATAGGGATAGACATGGCAATGCAGGTCGATCAGGCCGGGCGTCACCAGTTTTCCGGCGGCGTCAATGGTCTTCGACGCGCGAGCGGCAGGAATGTCCGGCTCGATCGCTTCCACCACACCCCAGCGGATACCGATGTCGCGCTTGCCGCGCAGCGACTGGCTGGGATCGAGCACGTCGCCGCCCTTGATCACGAGGTCGAACTTGTCGGTGGGCGCCATCGCCGCGTCGGCAGGGGGTGCAAGGCGGCCCGACAGGCCAATTGCGGCGGTCGATCCCGAAAGCGCCAAAAAATGGCGGCGCGACACTGCGGACATCCGGCTCCCCAACAGTCTTTTCATTTAAGACGGATGATGCGCCGGACGCCGGTTTTCCGCAAGCCGCCGGTTCATGGCGTGCACGCGCTGCTTTTGTTCAGTCCCATGCCGGGGCGAAGCCGGGATTTACAAAGCGCTTGTCCTTGGGCAGCGCCGCGATGGTCTTTCTGTCCTGATCGTCGAGCTTCACTTTCAACGCGTCGAGATTGGCCTTTTGGCTTTCCGCGCGCGACGCCTTCGGGATCACGGCGACGCCGTCCTGATCGAGCAGCCACTTCAGCGCCACCTGTGCCGCGCTCGCATTATGCTTGCGGCCGATCGCGATCAGCGTCTCGTCGGTCGCGGCGCGGCCCTGCGCCAACGGGCAATAGGCCACGAGCGGAATCGATCTGGCGGCAAGATATCTGGCTACCTTGGTCTGATCGAGCATCACGTGATATTCGATCTGGTTGCAGGCGATCGGCGCCTTGAGCTCCTCGACCACCGTCTTCAAAAGGGCGATGTTGAAATTGGCGACACCGATGGCGCGGGTGCGACCCTGCTCCTTCAGCTTGATCAGTGTCTCGAACATCGCCGGCAGGTTCATGTTGTTCGACGGCCAGTGCACCAGATAGAGGTCGACGTGGTCGAGCTTCAGCTTGTTGAGGCTGGCGTCGAACGCCCGACGAATCGCATCAGGCGCGAGATTTTCGTGCCAGACCTTGGTGGTGACGTGCAGATCCTTGCGCGCGACGCCGGAGGCCGCGATCGCAGCTCCAATGGGCTCTTCGTTGCCGTACATCTCCGCAGTATCGATATGCCGATAGCCGAGCGCCAGTGCGCTTTCGACCGCCGCGCGGCAGGGATCGCCCTGCATGCGGAAGGTGCCGAGCCCGAGCCGCGGCAGGCTGATGCCCTGGGTCTGCAGATTTTCCATGGTGACTCCTGAGAGGTAAAGCGGCGGGACCGGCGATGCCACATGAACGGCGTTTCATTGCGGGAAGATGAGATAGCGGACGCGTGTGGGGATAGCCTGCCCGCAGCACCGAGTCCAAATCAACACTTGGTTGGCAAGGACTTGGTTGGCAGGACTTGGTTGGAACGGCAAGGGCCGAGGCTTTTGCCCGGCGCGCTGTGGCCGTGGGGCAGCGCCACCCGATCGTGCGCTATCGCCCCGGCGCCGGCCGCGACCAGTTGCAGATGCCGCCCGAGCGGCACGGCCAGACCTGAATCCGCGTATCGGACGCCTGCGCATCGAGCGGATTGCCATGGCGGTGCGCCAGCCGGGTTCGAGCCGCGCCATGCGGTTGCTTCATGGCCGGATGCGCCGGTCCGATTTTGGCGACATGGACGTCGGGAGCGGCCTTGGTTTCCGCCCGCGTCTGCGGCGCCGCGCCGTCTCGGCTCCGGCCTCGACCGGAAATGGCGCGAATTGCGTCGGAGGCCCGAGCCGCTTCGGCGACAGCACCGCCTTCGAAAGATCGAGGCCGAGGAATTCGCCGGGCCGGTACTGATCCGCGCTCGATGGACCGCTCCACGCCAGCAGCATCGTGCAAATCGCGGCGGTGAAAAAATGCTTCAGGACCATCTCAAGGCCCTCCTAACAACAACTGGAACAATACCTCTATTTAGGAAGCCGAACGCGCGATTCCAACGGATGTTGCCGTCAAGGTTACCGCGCGTCAGCCGCCGGTCGCGAATCCCGGATAGAGCGTCATGCCGCCGTCGACAAACAGCGTGGTGCCGACCACATAGTCGGAATGATCCGATGCGAGCCAGACCGCGGCGCGGGCGATATCTTCCGGCTCGCCGATGCGCCCATAGGGGACCAGCGTCATCAGCGCGTCATAGGCCGCCTTGGTCTGCCAGGCTGAGGTATTGATCGGCGTTCGGATGGCGCCGGGCGCGATGGCGTTGACGCGGATCCGTTTCGGCGCGAGTTCCTGCGCCATGCTCTCCATCAGCAACTTGATGCCGCCCTTGGATGAGGCGTAGTTGACGTGGCCGCCCCACGGAATTTCCTGATGAACCGAGCTCATGCAGATGATTTTCCCCGCCGCACTCGATACCGACGGCACGACGCCACGACGCAGGAATTCCTGTACCGCCTGGCGCGCGCACAGGAATTGCCCGGTCAGATTGATATTCAGAACCGTGTTCCATTGCGCCAGGGTCATTTCATGAAGCGCCGAATCCCGCTGCAATCCGGCATTGCTGACCAGAATGTCGATGGTGCCGAATTCCTGCATCATGCGCGCAAACATCGCAGCGACCTGATCTTCGGATGAAACATCGGCCTTGTGCGCATAGGCGCTGGCGCCGCACTTCCTGATCTCCTCGACCACGGCGTCAGCGGCCGCGTCATCGGCTACATAATTGACAACGACATCGGCGCCCGCCTGCCCCAACCCGATCGCCACCGCCTTGCCGATCCCGGAATTGGCGCCGGTCACCAGCGCCTTCTGGCCGATCAGGAGCTTGTGAACCGCAACCGGGGGCGCGGTCGATTCGGCTGGGGAGACTTCGGTCGAATTCATGGGGCTCACTCCGGTCTGGCGGCTGACGATGCTTTGCCTTCGACAAATCCGACGATCACGGGGTGACGGAATTCGGATCAATGCCGGCCCCGCCGATAACGCCCGCGGTTATCGAATGTGCCCGACGGCGACCGATTTATTCTGCCGGCCGGAAGCGACACTGCAGTCAAAGTCGCTGCGAGGGGCATCGGAAACTCCCCGAATAGTGAAAAGGCCAGACTTGGGGGCCCGGCCTTTTCCAGGTGTTGCTCACGCCCGCCGATCTCGCGAGATCAGCGGGCAGCGCGGTTTATCCTTTCGCCAGCGGTACTGCGACGAACCTGATCGCATCCGCTGTCTTCACATGCATCAGGACGCTGTGCTTGCCGCTGGCTTCGGCCGCCGTCAGTGCCGATCGTACATCGGCGGTGTTGGAGACCGCCTTGCCGCCGACCTCGAGAATGACGTCGCCGGTCTGAAGGCCATGCTCGGCCGCAGGACCTTCCGGATCGATAGCCGTCACCACGACACCCTTTTCGCCGGCACCTTCGACCTCACCCGCGGGCGCGAGCCTGAGGCCAAGGTGGGGCGTTCCGGCTGTCGCCTTCGGCGACATATCGTCGGCATTCGCCTGCCGGTCGTTCGGCATTTCGCCCAGCGCCACCGTCAGTGTCTTGGTTTCACCCTTGCGCAGGATATCGAGCTTCACCGAGCTTCCCGGCGCCATCATGCTGATGTTGCGGGCAAGATCGCGCGAATCCTTCACAGACTCGCCATTGACCGCGGTGATGACGTCACCCGCCTCGATTCCGGCCTTGGCCGCCGGGCTGCCGTCTTGCGGGTTATCCACCATCGCGCCGCGGGCCTGTTTCATGCCGAGGCTGTCGGCGATGTCGGCCGTCACCGGCTGCACCTGGACGCCGAGCCAGCCGCGCGTGATGTAGCCCTTGTCCTTGAGTTGGGCGACCACGAGCTTCGCCGTGCCGGCCGGAATGTCGAAGCCGATTCCGACCGAACCGCCCGACGGCGAGAAGATCGCGGTATTCACGCCGATGACGTTGCCGTTCATATCGAAGGCCGGACCGCCGGAATTGCCCTTGTTGATGGGGGCGTCGATCTGGACGTAGTCGTCATACGGCCCGGCGCCGATGTCGCGTCCACGCGCGGAAACGATTCCCGCCGTGACGGTGCCGCCGAGACCGAAGGGATTGCCGACGGCGACCACCCAGTCGCCGACACGCGGCGGCTGGTCGGCGAATTTCACGTAGCTGAAGTCCTTCTTGCCCTCAACCTTGATCAGCGCGAGATCGGTCTTCTTGTCGGTGCCGATCACCTTGGCGGTATAGACCGTGCCGTCGTCGGTCGTGACCTGCACCGACTTGGCATGATCGACCACATGATTGTTAGTCACGGCATAACCATCCGGCGAGATGAAGAAGCCCGAGCCTTCGCCGGTGATCACCTGGTGGCGATGCGGCATGCCGTTCGGAATGCGGAAACCGAATTGCTGCGAAAACTGGTCGAATGGCGACTCGGATTGACCGGGACCCGCGCCCTCGTCGCGCTGGGAGACCGGCGTGTTGTCGCCGTCGCCATCGATCTTGACGCGGACCGATATCACCGCCGGTTTGACCTTGGCAACGAGGTCGGCGAAGCCGGCAGAATTCTGGATCGTCTCGGCGGCCTGCGCCGACGAACTCCACGCCGGAAGATTGAACGGCCGGTAGCCGCCCGGCCCGACGACGAGCACGGCCATGCTAAGGGCCGCGACCGAAGCCAGCAGCGTCAGGCGGCGCGGTTTGAGAATTTCTCGTGGTGCGGGACGTGAGTTATTCGATTGCTGGTCCATGCGACATCTCCAATGTTGAGTGAGGGAAATCCCTGGGCCCAACATGGAGCACGCACATTACGTGGTCCTTTTCGCCGGATTAATCTTTGGCAAGAACCCTGCGGCGAACGACCGCAGTGGCGCAGCAGACCGCGCGATCGGGTATCGATTGAATCCGCCTCGACGAAAGTCGAACATCCTGCACGGAACTTTTGCTCGTCGTGCCGTTTTTAGCGTGGGGGCGGCTCAATCTCAGGAGAACCGCCATGAAGCTTCCTATTATTGCCATCGTTGCAACCATCACGCTCGCATCCGGAATCGGCGTGGCGTCCGCAGCCGACTCTCGGGCAATGTCGAAAACCTCCACACAGCCGGCGATGCAATCGATGGCGAAAAACAGCCCTTCGATGGCGAAGGACAGCCTTTCGTTGACGCGTTCGCAGCAGCGAATCGCGTGGAGAGACCTCAGCAAACAGGCAACCAGCCAGACTGCGCCCACCAACTTCACGGCCGCGGTTGGAGCGACGATTCCCGGTGACATCGCGCTGCGATCGGTGCCTGCCAAAGTTGCGGCGCGCGTATCGTCCCTGAAGCCCTACGATTACGCCCGGCTTCAAGACAAGCTGCTGATCGTCAATCCGGGCGACAAGAAGATCGTCGACGTGATCCATCGTCGGGCCTGATCGTCGTCAATGGTCCCTCGGCGGGACCAGGATATCCCGCCGAAGACCGGACGGTCTGGTTGAGTGAGATGACCTGACCGCCTGAAGCAAATAACTCGCATATCCGGAGGATATCCCGATGAGATGGCGCCGCCAATTCGTGCTCGATTTCTATACCGCGACGTTCGGTCTTTTCCTGTTTGTGTCGCCGTGGCTCTTTGCATACGCCAACGAGAATGCACGGCTCAACCTGTGGGCCAGTGGCGCTGCGATCGCAGCGATATCGATCGCGGCCATCGTCGCGTTTTCGAACTGGGAGGAGTGGCTCAACCTCCTGCTCGGCTTCTGGCTGACAGCCTCGCCGTGGGTGCTCGGGTTTGCGCATACCAGGGCGATGCATGTCAGCATCGCGCTCGGTGTGACGGTTGCATTCATGGCAGCGCTGGAATTGTGGCTGGTCAATTATGAGCCCCAATACGGTTCGGGCTGACCTCGCGGGCGCAGGCTCTGAGCGCCCTTGTTCCCCAAGATTTCCAAAATAAAAATTTCTAAAATAAAATTTCGACAAAACGACTGAACGATCCTGCCTGCCCGGGAGTTGAAAAACCGACCGTAATTTTGCGCGCCGGGAGCGTCGCTGGCTGTCATGATGAACTCAGCGATTGTCCGGATCGTCGATTTCTGCGCGCGTTATCGGTGGACCGTCGTTGTCGCCGGCGCGTTGCTGATGCTTGGAGCCGCGGCCTTCGCCGCCGCGCGGTTCTCCATCAATACCGATGTGGAAGGATTGATTTCCCGACATCTACCCTGGCACGCCCGTCAACTGCAGTTGTCCCGCGACTTTCCCCAGAACGGCATTTCGGCCGTTGTGAGGGCGCCGACCGCCGAGAACGCCGAACAAGCCGCTAACGAGCTCGCGCAGACGCTCGCAACGAATTCGAAATTGTTTCCCATGGTCGGGCAACCCGACAGCGGAGAGTTCTTCGAGCGTAATGGGCTGCTGTTTGACGCCGCCGCCGATGCCGAAAAAAGCGTCGCGGGATTGACGCAAGCCCAGCCATTAATCTCCGGGCTTGCGGCCGATCCGAGCCTGCGCGGGGTGATGAAGGCGCTGTCGCTTGCCGCCGAAGGCGTCCAGATGGGCAAAATCAAGCTGGACCAGCTGGCCTGGCCGCTCGCGCTGGCAGATCGAACCCTGAGCGACGTTCTGACGGGAAAGCCCGCCACGTTTTCCTGGCAGGAGCTGCTGCAGGGCCACCCGTTACGGAACAGACGGCTGCGGCACTTCGTCGAGATCCAGCCCGCGCTCAATTTCGCCGCCCTTCAGCCGGGCCGCGAGGCCACCGAGGGGATTCGCCGCGCGGCGGCCGATCTGGATCTAAAGAACAAATTCGGCGCTACCGTCGATCTGACCGGTCAGGTGCCGATGAATGACGATCAATTCTCGGTCATCAAAGACAGCGCTTTGCGCGACACGACGACGGCGGTGCTCGGCGTCCTGATCATTCTCTGGCTAGCGCTGCGCTCCTGGAAAATCATTGCGGCGGTGTTCTTCAGCCTGATGGTCGGGCTTGCCGCCACGGCGGCTCTTGGCCTCGCCATGGTCGGTTCGTTCAATCTGATCTCGATTGCTTTCTTTGTGCTGTTCGTCGGCCTCGGCGTCGATTTCGGCATTCAGTTCAGCGTGCGATATCGCACCGAGCGGCACGAACATGCCGACTTGCGCGAGGCGCTGCGAAGTGCGGCCCGCAAGGCCGGAGATCCGCTGGCATTGGCCGCCGCAGCCACCGCCGTGGGGTTCTTCGCGTTTCTGCCTACCAGCTATCGCGGCCTTGGCGAGCTGGGCCTGATTGCAGGCTGCGGCATGCTGATCGCGTTCTTCTGCAGCATTACGCTGGTGCCGGCGATGCTGTCGCTGCTGAACCCAGCGGGCGAAGCCGCGGCGGTCGGCTTTCAAAGCCTCGCGCCGCTGGACCATTTCCTGCAACGACATCGCATCGCGGTGATCGCCGGCACCGTCCTGATTGTTCTGGCCGGCACACCGCTACTGTTGCATTTGCCGTTCGACTTCAACCCCGTCAATCTGCAAAGCCCGACTTCAGCCTCGGTCGTGACCTACCGCCAATTGCAAAGGGATCCGGAAACCAGCGGCAACGATGCGGAAATATTGGCGCCGTCGATCGAACAGGCCGATGCGATCGCCAAACGTCTGGTCGCGCTGCCCGAGGTTTCGCGGGTTTTGACACTGAGCAGTTTTATTCCAGGCGATCAGGACCGGAAAATCGCTGCGTTGAAGACGGCGTCGCAACGCCTCGGTGCCGCCCTTAATCCTCAAGCGCCGCAGCCAGCGCCAAGCGACCAGGAGGTCGTTGCCGCGATCCAAAAGACCGCCACGGACCTGTCCAGGATTGCGGGCAAGGAGACCGGCGCCGCTGCCGACGCCGCGCGTCATGTTTCCGGTTCGCTGACGCGTCTGGCCAATGCGGATGCCGGCGTCCGGGCCAAGGCGGCCGCCGCCATCGTGCCGCCGTTGGTTTTCGATCTCGACCAGCTTCGCAACAGCCTTGCCCCCCAACCGGTGACGATCAAGACGTTGCCGCCAAATCTGGTCCGCGATTGGGTACTGCCGGACGGCAGGGCCCGCGTCGAGGCGCTGCCGAAGGGCAATCCCAATGACACCAATGTCCTGCGGGCATTCGCGACCGCTGTTCTTCGCGCCGAACCGTCGGCCACGGGACCCGCGATCAGTTACTACGAATCTGGACGAACCGTCACCGCAGCCTTTGTCGAAGCCGGCATTCTGGCGCTGGCTGCAATCGCGATTTTGCTCTTTATCGCACTGAGACGCGTCACGGATGTGCTGCTGACGCTGATCCCGCTTCTGCTCGCCGGCGCGGTGACGCTGGAGATTTGCGTGCTGGACGGCTTCGCGCTCAATTTCGCCAACATCATCGCGCTCCCGCTGTTGCTCGGCGTCGGCGTGGCGTTCAAGATCTACTACATCATGGCATGGCGCGCCGGAAAGACCGGTCTGCTGCAATCGACGCTGACCCGAGCCGTGATATTCAGCGCCATGACCAACGCGGTTGCGTTCGGAAGCATGTGGGCGTCGAGCTATCCCGGCATGTCGAGCATGGGCAAGATGATGGCGCTGGCGCTGTTGTGCACGATGGCCGCGGCCGTGCTGTTTCAGCCGGTTCTGATGGGGCGCCCGCGGCAAGTAAATGCCGGCCCGGAATCGTCAGCGGATCTCGCTGAAGCCGCGGAATAGAGGTTCACGGGGATTTCCCCCTTTGCACCATCTTTGTGCACGCAAGCGCACAACATGGGCATGCAATGCAGCAAGAGAATACGCATTGTGGCATGGGGGACTTCCGATGAGCGATGCCGTCCATCCAGTCGATGAAATTCTGCCATTGCCCAAGCTGTTTGCGCTCGGCCTGCAGCACGTCCTCGTAATGTACGCCAATGCTGTCGCGGTGCCCTTGATCCTTGGCGGCGCGCTTCATCTTCCCAAAGATCAGATCGCGATGCTGATCAACGCCGATCTGTTCGCTTGCGGGATCGCGACGCTGATCCAGACCGTCGGCTTTGGCCCGTTCGGAATCCGGCTTCCGATCATCATGGGCGTGACGGCGGTGGCAATCTCCCCGATGCTGGCCATGGCCGCCATGCCCGGTGTCGGTTTGACCGGAATATACGGTGCCGTCCTGGTCGGCGGCATCTTCGGACTATGCGTCGCCCCGTTCGTCAAATACGTGCTGCGGTTCTTCCCTGCAGTCGTCACCGGCACGATCATCACCATGATCGGCGTGGTTCTGACGCGCGTTGGCGTGAACTGGGCCGGCGGCGGTGCGGCGACGGCGGATTTTGGCGCCGCGGGCTATCTGTTGATCGCCGCGTTGGTGCTGGGCGTGATCCTGTCCGTCATCAAATTCACCACCGGCTTCGTTCAGAACATGGCCGTCCTGATCGGAATTACAGCCGGCTATCTCGTCACCATTGCGCTGGGCTGGACCGATTTTTCCGGTATCCAGAATGAACCGCTGGTGCGTGTCGTATGGCCTCTGCAATTCGGCTTGCCGGAGTTCTACCTGGTCCCGTGCCTGACCATGTGCCTGGTCATGACCATCGTCTTTATCGAAGCAACCGGGATGTTCCTCGCGCTCGGCGCCATGACCGGCCGGAAAGTCGAACCCGAAGACGTGAAGCGCGGCCTCCGAGCCAACTCGCTTGGCACCGTCATCGGTGCGATCTTCAATACATTCCCTTACGTCTCCTATTCGCAAAATATCGGCCTTGTCGGCGTCACCGGCATCTACAGCCGCTGGGTTTGCGTCATGGGCGGCGTCATCATGCTGGTGCTGGGCCTGATTCCGAAGCTCGCCTTTATCGTCGCTTCGGTGCCGCAATGCGTTCTCGGCGGCGCCGGCTTTATCATGTTCGGAATGGTGGCAGCGACCGGCATCAAGATTCTGTCGACCGTGGATTACGCCGGCCAGCGCAACAACGTGCTGGTCGTCGCGATCGCCATCGGCTTCGGCCTGATCCCGATCGTCTCGCCCAATTTCTTTCGCATCTTTCCGGACGTCTTGAAGCCGATTTTCGGTGACGGCATTATCCTGACGTCGATCGCGGCCGTGCTGTTGAACGCATTCTTCAACCGGACCAGCAGCGAACAGGCCGAAGCCGATACGTTAATGGCCGCCCAAGCCGCCGAGCATATCTGAGCATCCGGGCGTTCCACCGGGTCGCTCTGCCACATCATCGCACCTGGCCGGCGGAGAAAAAACGATAGACACTGCGGTGCCGATAAACCCCGCCCGGCACGAGGCGCGGGTCCGGAAAATCCGGCCGGTTGGGCGCATTGGGCCAGATCTGCGGTTCAAGGCAGACCGCATCCGACTGCCGGTACAACCGTCCTCGCTTGCCCTGGATCGAACCATCGAGGTAATTTCCCGAATAGACCTGAAGCCCGGGCTGATCGGTCAGGAGTTCGAGGATTCGTCCCGAGCGCGGCGTCTCGAGTTCGTGCGGCGAACCGCACTTCGCCGGTGCTATTTAGGCAGAAATTGTGGTCGTACCCTCTGCCGTGCCGCACCTGCGCATCGTCATCGCGGATCCGCGCACCGATCGCAGAAGCGGAGCGGAAATCGAACGGCGTGCCGGCGACGGTCTGCGGCGGCCCCGGCAGCGGAATGGCGTCAGGATCAATCGCAAGAAACCGGTCGGCGGCGACCGTCAGCCGATGGTCAAGTATGTCCACACGTGAAGCCGCGCCCTCGAGATTGAAGAAGCTGTGATTGGTCAGATTGACGATTGTCGGACGATCTGCCCGTGCCGTGAAGCTGATCGACAGCTCGGAAGGTCCGGTCAGGCGATAGCTGACGCGAACGTCCAGCCGACCGGGATAACCCTCCTCGCCCTCGGCGCTGACATAAGCGAGCGTCACCCCAGGTTGCGCACCGTTCTCGATTTCGGCGATCTGCCAAAGCCGCCGGTCAAAGCCGTCGAGCCCGCCGTGAAGCGCATGCGCACTGTCATTGGCGGCGAGTTGCACCACCTCGCCTTCGAGCACGAAACGCGCGTTGGCGATGCGATTGGCATATCGGCCGACGGTTGCGCCGAAGAATCCTCGCGCGCGGACATAGCCTGCAAGATCGTCATGCCCGAGCACGACGTCGTCACGGTCCCCTCGCGCATCAGGCACCAACAGCGCCTGCAGCGTCGCGCCATAGGTAACGATGTGCGCCTCGAAACCGCTGACGTCCCGGAGCACGACGCGTTCAACCGCCCGCCCATCCGGCAAGGTGCCGAATAAATCTCGTGCGACCGGCATGGTTGCATCAGGCATGGTCAGTCTTCGAACGGTTCGACGATCTGGCGTCGGCCAAGCATGAACGCATCGGCGACGAGACGAAGCGGCGTCAGGTCGATATCGCTGGTTCCGGTCGCCGTCAATTCGACGAAGCGGCGGTAGAGCCCGCGATATTCGGCTTCCGGGGCATCGATCAGGACCTCGCTGCCCGCGATCAGGCGAGCGCCGCCAGCGGAAAGCTTCAGCGGCCCGCCGTCGGTTTCGACAAGGATATCCCAGCTCTGCGGACCGGTCTGCCGGAAGTCTAATTCGGCTGCGATCGGCAGGCCGGCGGCATCGGAAAGCGAAAGACGGGCTGCAATGGGCGCTTCGCGATTGGCGGGGAAACAAAGCTCGGCCGCCGTAACGAACAGCGGCTGCGGCAGGATGCGCGTGAGAATCGAGAGCGCATTGATGCCGGGGTCGAAGACGCCGAGCCCGCCCGCCTGCCAGATCCAGTCCTGTCCGGGATGCCAGACCCGGACATCCTCCTTCCAGCTGATGGTCACAGAATGGATACGGCGCGGCGCCAGCCAGCGTCGCGCCGGCTCGACCGCGGGGGCAAAACGCGAATGCCAGGTCGCGAACAGCGTTCGGCCGGCGCGCGTCGCCGACGCGATCAGGGGATCGAGTTCGCACACACTCGCACCCGGCGGCTTTTCCAGCATGGTGTGCTTGCCGGCCGCCAGGGCTGCCGCCGCCTGGGCGCGCCGAACCTGCGGCGGCGTGCATAGCACTACGGCATCCACCGGCGGGCCATCGCGCAGCAACGCATCGAGCGTGGTGAAATGCGGCAAATCCGCATGCGAGGCATGGCGGCTGGCGATCGCGGCCAGCGTCACGCCATCGGTTGCTGCGATGGCGCGAACGTGCTGATCACGAGCGATCTTGCCGAAGCCGACGATGGCGACACGCAGCACTGTCATGGCAAGTCTCCCGCTTCGACGTTTCTCGGCGATCAAGTCACTACGGAATTTCTCTTTGTCTGAATAGCGGTTGCCTGAGCGTCCATTCTTCGCAGCTCAGTCACTGTTTTGCACAAAGACCCCACTTGATACCCGACCTGACTTAAACATCGGTGAGCTAACCTAAAGCATGATCCGGAAAAGTGGGCACCGGTTTTTCGAAAAGATCCTGCTCAAACAAAAAGATAGAGCGAGATGGCGATTCAACGAAGAGCCATCTCGCTCTAACGAGCAAAAAAACCTGGTTCATTGCGTTTTTGAAGTCTTTGCCAAATCCATGGTTGCCGATCATCGGTCCGGCCAGGACGACAAGCTCGTTCGGGGCTCCCACTGGGATAGCGGCGGCGGAACTCAGAGGTGTCGCGTAACGAGGCCAGTCGGCGTGGCAAAACCATCGAGGGTTCTGATCCGCTTCTCGAGCCACCAGCCATACTCAGGTGACCAGTCCTCGAAGCGAGTGTTGATGTCGAGATCGTGCGCCCAGTGGTGGGCGATATTGGGATTGAACTGCGACTGACGGCCGACAGCGATAAGATCGGCCTGCCCTTTCTGAAGGATGGCTTCGGCCTGCTGCGCCTCGAGAATTATGCCAACGGCCATAGTGTTGATGTCCGCTTCCTTACGAACGCGCTCGGCAAACGGGACCTGGAATCCGAGGCTACGCGTCACCTGGGCTGCCGTGGCCGCACCGGCGATACCGCCCGAGGAGCAGTCGATCACGTCCACGCCGCGCACCTTCAGTTCGTGCGCAAAGGCGACCGTGTCATCCATGTTCCAGCCCTCCACGGTGCCGTCGACGGACGAAACACGTACGAAAAGCGGCATCGACGCCGGCATTTCACGGCGCACCGCCTCGACAATCTCCAACGGAAGCCGCATGCGCCCGGCCCGGTCGCCGCCGTACTCGTCATTCCGCGTGTTGGAGATCGGCGACAGAAACGAAGCGAGCAGATAACCATGCGCCGTGTGGATTTCGATGGTGTCGAACCCGGCATCAACTGCCCGTCTTGCAGCAGCCGCCCACGTGCCGACCATCGTCTTGCACTCGGCTGTCGTCAGTGGCCGCGGCGTTAGCCAGCCTTTTGCGACCGGCTCGGCCGTCGGCCCGACAGGCTGCCAGATCTTGGCGCCAGCTTTCAGATCGTCCTCGGTCAGCGGGCCCATGCCCTGCATGGCGCTCTGCGTCGAAGACTTGCGACCGCCGTGGCCTAGTTGGATACCGATCGCTGTACCCTGACGCTTCATGAAGGCGATCAGCGGCTTGAAGCTTTCGGCCTGTGTATCGTTCCAGATGCCGAGGTCATTCTCGTTGGTTAATCCAAGCTCCTCGACCGCCGTCACCTCGACAAATACGAGACCGAAGCCGCCCAATGCGTAGCGGCCCAAATGGACGACGTGAAATGTGCCGCAGGTATTTCCGGGTTCGCAGCGATAGTGGACCATCGGTGGCACAACGAGGCGATTCTTCAGCGTGAGCCCACGAATCGTGAGCGGCTGGAACAGCATTGGCTTCGCCACTTTCCCGCCGTTGATGGATCCGTCTGCCATTCGAATATCTCCTTGTATGCTGTGGCCAGTTGGCCGGCCCGCGTCGTCAGGCACTGCGCTTTGGGGGCCCTACCGAAGCACGCGAGATGAATTCGTTTGGCACCAGTACGCTGCGCGCTTCATGCGAGCCGCCGTTTCGAATCCGATCGAGCAGCATGCCGGCGGCGATACGGCCGACTTCCGCCTGATCCCAGCCGATGACGGCAATGGGTGGGGTAAACAATTCGGCCAATTCGGAATGGCCCGACGCGACCACCGAGACATCTTCCGGTATGCGCAGACCACGTCCCCGTATCGCGCGCAACACGCCCGACAACATGTCGATACCGCCGGAGATAATCGCCGTCGGCGGGTTGCGCTGTCCCAGCAGCGCCGAGGTGATGCGAAAACCCGCGCCGGGCAGAAAGCTGCCGGCGTGGATCAGCGACAGATCGGGCTCGATGCCTTGTAAGGCGTAGGCTTCCCGATATCCCTTTACGCGCGCGCGCGACGGATAGAGCCCGGCTTCGCCGGTAATCAGGGCCACGCGCCGGTGACCGAGACCCAGCAGATGTCCCACAGCGCGACGCATGCCGTCGGCATGATCCGCCATCACCGTATCGGCCCAGTCCACCTCGTCGCGGTCGATCAGCACGATGGGGATATCGAGCTCGCGCAAGAAGGCCTCGAACTCGCCGATAATGGGCGTATACGGCCCCATCATGACCCCGTCGGCCTGGCGCCGCGACAACCGGCCGAGTAATTCCCGCTCGCGCTCCTGGCGGCCTTCCGAGTTGGAGATCAGCAGCGAGAAGCCCACCTCATCGAGCACGTCGTGCGCGGCTTTGACGAAACCCGCCAGCTGCGGGATGTTGATCTCGCGCAGGATGCAGCCGATCGTGTGAGTTCGAGCGGTTGCGCATGCTCTGCGCCACCGCGTTCGGTGCATATCCCAGTTCGTCAATTGCGCGCTGAACCTTGCGACGAATGTCTGGATGAACGGTGACATGTGAATTAAGCACGCGCGATACCGTGCCGGTCGAGACGCCTGCGGCGATCGCCACGTCGCGGATGGTCAATTTGCTTCCGCGACCTGCCATTTGCTGTTCTGTCATCGTCACTACCGGACCTGCAAACTCTATCTAACCCATGATATGCCGAAGTGAATTGCGCGGGAGGCCAATCCACGAGCTGCGGGCAAATGAATTGTGCAATACGCTACCGTTCTCCAAATAGCACGCCCTGGGGACCAACCGGATGTCGTCCACGTCGGAGAGATCGCTGTTCATATCTCGAACGACCATTGCTCGGCCACCAGGCTGTATCGGGCAGCCTCGCGGCGCATATGGCCGAAGCCCGGAAAATGCAAATGCATGCCGCCGACCAGCATGTCGTCGGCGACGACCATATCGAATATCATTTGCCGCGCGACGGCGGCGGCTTCGGGGTCGGCGTCGAACTCCATCGTCACTTCGGGGCGCGCGACCTGGATCTCGGGTACGTGCACCGTATCACCCCAGACGACCATCGAGTGGCCTGCAGAGGAGATAACGTAAGCGGTATGGCCAGGCGTATGACCGGGAATCGGAATGGCGGTCACACCGGGCAGCACTTCGCCTTTCTTGAAGGTGCGCACGCGGTCGGCGGCCATGTAAGGCGAGAGCTGCGTACGTCCGGCCTCGAAATAACGCCGTCTTGGCCGCTCGGCCGCCCTGGCCATCGCTTCGTCGTTGAACCAGTGATTGATCTCGTTCTCATGGACGATGACTTCGGCGTTGGGAAACAGGCGCGTTCCGGTCGCAGCGTCGGTCAGGCCGTTGGAGTGATCGGGATGAACGTGGGTCAACAGCACCCCGTCGATTGAAGCCGCATCGATTCCGGCGGCCGCAAGATTTGCCGGCAGACGGCCGCAGGTCGGGCCCATCAGGTCGGCGGAGCCGCAGTCAATCAGGTAGGTCCGGCGGCCCATGCGCAGGGCGAACGCGTTGACCGAGATGCGCGGCGGTGACGTCCGGTGATCGCGCGCGAGGATGGCTTTGGTTTCTTCTTCAGGGATGTTGCGAAAGATCGCGTATCCCATGTCGACGTAACCGTCGCTGAGACCGGAGACCACTACATCGCCAAGCCTGCGATGATAGACGCCGGCGACCTGCGTCAGGGGCAAACTGCTCATCGCGCATCCTCTTTCCAAAACCTGGCAACCACGGCAGGATCGTCGCGTCGGTGGTGCCAGCGCCGGCCGACGCGAAGTCCCGCCTTGGACCACAGCCTGATCTGCATCAGCGCATAGGCCCAAGTGACGGCAAAAACATCCATCACGGGTGCGCCGGCGATCTCGCGGACCCCATGGCGGACAAGGAGTTCGGCCAAAACACCTTCGGCCGGAATGATCACGTCGGCACCGCGCGCCACCAGGCGCTCGGCCACGGCGGTGAAATTGGCGATGACGGGGGCCGGATCGGCGTAAGCGCGCGCCAGAGCTGGTTCGTCGAGCGGCGGATCCATTGCCGCGACCTCAAGCACGCGGGCGGCAAGTTTGTGCTTGTCGACCGCAACTTTCGTCATCCATTGCACCGCCGGAGCGTTGGAAACCAGCGCCACATAGCTGCCGAGCGAACAGCCGACCAGAAGCCCGCTTTCGGTGAGCGAGGCGACGGGGATGTCGACGGCGGAGCGGATCTCGCGCAGGAACGGTTCGCTGAACGAACCGATGACGAAGGCATCGTAGCCCTGCCGCTCGGCCGTTATTGCATAGTCGATGACCCGATCGAGCGTCCGGTGATAGGCAAACGCATTGCCCAGCACCGCGGTCGCCGAGGCGCCGCCATACGACCCGGCCGGAAGCCCGTGGACGACGACCTCGGCGTCTCCGTCGAGGATCTCCACCGCGTGTGCCTCAAGCGCGCGCTTGTAGACGTCCAGGTGATCGAGCTCGTTGACCGATTGATGCCAGATTCGAAGCGCCGATCCCTTGTTCGGAGTTGCTCCCGTCATGCGTCGATCCGATCAATAGTCAGGCGGAGCGAACGGATCGAGCCGAGTTCCTCCAGATTCCAGAGCTGGTCGAACAGCGTCGCAGCCTGCGCACGCTTGAAAACCCGCGTTGCACAATCCATGAACTTGTCTTTCAGTTCGTCCCGTGAGAGCGGCTGCTGCCAGCTGCCTTTGGCGTGAACGACCGGCGCGTGCTCCAGCACCTGACCGGACGCAAGCACGACGCTTACCCGATCGGTCGGGGCAAACGGTTGATCCCCGGGCATGACTTCATCTGTTGTCGTGCAGCGAACCTTTGCGAAGGTGGCGCCGACTTCCGGCCGCGAGACAAACTCGTCGGTGAGTTCGGCAAGCCCGACGCGTCCGGCGATCAGCGCGGCTGCCATCGCGAATTCCATGCTGAATTTCGCCTCGAGACCGGTCTGCGGATTGGTGTTGCGCAGCATCAGCTTCTGCGTGACGCCGGTGTGGACCCGGATTTCCTTGATATCGTCGGGTTTCAGCTTGTGCTCACTCACCAGCCCAAGCATCGCGTCGATCGAGCGGTGGGTGGCATAGCAAGTCGGATAGCGCTTGACGTTGATGCCAAGATCTGCCAGCCGCCAGTTCTTGCCGATATCGATCGTTCCATGATCGATATTCGGCGTACCGGAAGGCGAATGGGCGCGCAGGAAACCGGTTTGATGCTCGAGCACGTCGAGCGAAGCGGTAAATCCCTGATCGGCGAGGCGTGCGGCAAGTACGCCCGACTGGGCGGTGCGGCCGGCATGCAGCGATTTGGTCATGGTGCCGAAATTGGCGACCAGTCCCGAAGCGAGCGAAGCGGCAATAGCGATGGCATGCGCCGTCCTGGTCGAATCGAGCTTGCGTAACCGGGCGCAGGCGGCAGCGGTGGCCAGCGCTCCCATCACCGCCGTCGGATGAAAGCCACGCTCGTGGAAGTGACCGGGTTCGAGGGCTGCGACTTGCGCCCATACTTCGTAACCCGCGACATAGGCCGCGAGCACGTCGGTACCGCTGGAATCGAGCGACCAGCCCTCGGCCAGAATGGCTGGGACCAGCACCGCGCTCGGATGACCCGCGAGCGCCACATCATCATAGTCAAGCACATGCGCCGCGACGCCGTTGACAAGCGCCGCATCCGATGCCGCGAGATTTCGGCCCGACGGAACCTCCGGCGCGCCGTCGTTCTGGGTGGAGGCGGCCACCATGGCCGACACAATTCGTACCGGTTGTTCTGCGGCGCCGGCGATCATGACACCGACGCAGTCGACGATACCGATGCGCGCTGCCTCCCGGCATCTGTCGGGCAGGTCGGCCGGCCTAAGGCCTGCGACGAAATTCGCGGTTTGACGGGTGATATCCAGCATGGTCGCCTCCTCAATAGGAACGTGGAAGACCGAGCACGTGCTGCGCCACGTAAGCGAGCACCATGTTGGTCGAAATCGGAGCCGTCTGATAAAGCCGCACCTCGCGCCACTTGCGCTCAACATCGTATTCCTGCGCAAAGGCAAAGCCGCCGTGGGTCTGGAAAGCCGCGTCCGCTGCCTTCCAGGTCGCCTCGGAGGCGAGCAGCTTGGCGATGTTGGCGTCCGCGCCGCAGGGGCGCCCGGCCTGGAACAGCGCCGCGGCGCGCCGGCACATCATGTCGGCCGCTTCGAGTTCGCCATAGGCGCGTGCCAACGGAAACTGGACGCCCTGGTTCTGACCGATCGGCCGGCCGAACACGCGTCGCTCATTGGCATAGGCGACACCCTTGTTGAGAAGCCAGCGTCCATCGCCCACGCATTCGGAGGCGACGAGGATGCGCTCGGCGTTCATGCCATCGAGGATGTAGCGAAAGCCCTGCCCTTCCTCGCCGATCAGGTTCTCCACCGGCACTTTCAAATTCTCGATGAATACCTCCGTGGTGTTGTGGTTGATCATCGCCTTGATCGGGCGGATCTCAACGCCATTGCCCTTGGCCTCGCGCAAGTCGACGAGGAAGACGGACAGCCCGTCCGTGCGCCGCTTGACCTGGTCGAGCGGCGTCGTGCGCGCCAGCAGCAACATGAGATCGGAGTGCAGCGCACGCGATGTCCAGATCTTCTGGCCGTTGACGACATAGACATCGCCCTGACGCTCCGCGCGGGTCTTGAGCTGGGTGGTGTCGGAACCGGTGTTGGGCTCCGTCACGCCAAAGGCCTGGAGCCGTAGCCTTCCCGCGGCGATCTCCGGAAGATAGCTGCGCTTCTGCTTCTCACTGCCGTGCCGCAGCACCGTGCCCATGATGTACATCTGCGCATGCGCAGGACTGGCGCTGCAGCCATTGGCGTTGATCTCTTCCAGGATAACTGCGGCCGCGCGGAGCGGCAGGCCTGAGCCACCGTATTCTTCCGGAATGAGCGCGCCGAGGAACCCCGCTTCCGTCAGCGCGGCGACGAACTCGGTCGGATAGCCGCTGCGGTCATCGAGCTTCCTCCAGTATTCGCCGGGAAAGCCCTTGCAGATCTGCCGCACGGTATTGCGCAGTTCGGGAAAATCCTCGCCCAAGGCAACGGTGACTTCCATGTCAGCCGTTTGAACAGTGTCGTGATAATTCATGTCACATCCTTTCAGGCGGCGGCGCTGGCCGACACGCGGTACGTTTTTGGCAGCCCGGCGCGGGCGATCGCGCCGGAGAATCGCTCGCCCGGCAGCCAGGCCTCCACTTCCCGTCGCAGGGCCACCAGCATTTCAACATCGGCGCCGGTGTCGAAGCCGAGCTGCTCCAGCAGGAAGACCGTGTCTTCGGTGTCGATATTCCCGGTGGCGCCCGGCGCGAACGGACATCCGCCGAGTCCGGCGAGCGAAGCGTCGAACGCGCGCACGCCCGCTTCCAGTGCGGCCGTCACATTGGCCAGGCCAAGACCCCGCGTGTCGTGAAAATGGCAGGCGACCGGCAGCGGACGAACGGCAGCGATCACCGCGCCCATCAGCCGGCGAACCTGGCCCGGATCGCCATAGCCGACGGTATCGGCAATGATGATTTCGTCAGCCCCCATCTTGGCGAGCCGCACGGCGATCTCGACCACCCGCGCTTCCGATACCGCGCCCGAGATGGTGCAGCCGAAGGCGGTCGCGATTCCCGCACCGAGTCCGATCCGTGTCCCGGGACGCTGGTCCCGCGCCGCGGCGATGCGCGCAAAATCCAGCAGGGAATCCTCGGTACTGCGGCGAACGTTCGCTTGATTATGCTCCTCGCTCGCCGACAGCACGTAGTTGACCATCGGCACGCCGAGCGCGAAAGCCCGCTCCGCGCCCTTCAGATTCGGGACGAGAACCGACGGCCGCAAGCCTCGCATCGCCAGCGCCCCCCGGGCCACCTCCTCGGCGTCGGCAAATTGCGCGATGACCTTGGCCGGCACGAATGAGGTTACCTCGATTTCACGAATCCCGGCTTCCAGCGCCCCCCGGCACCAGGCGAGTTTGCGCGCGCTCGGCAGGATGGTCTTGACCATCTGAATGCCGTCCCTGGGTCCTACTTCGCGAACATGAGCTTTCTCGCGCATCTGGCGGCTCTCCCTTATTTGCCCTGAAAGTTCGGTTTGCGGCGCTCGTTGAAGGCGCGTACGCCTTCGCGGCGGTCTGCCGTCGGAACCAGCCGGTTGTAGGCTTCGATCTCGAAGACAAGACCATCCGCCAGCGACATCTGCAGACCGCGATGGATCGCCTGCTTGGCCTGACGCACCGAGATCGGGCCGTTAGCGGCAATACGACGGGCGATGGCGAACGCCGCCTCCAACAATTCCCCGGGCGGCAGCACCCGATTGACCAATCCCCATTGTTCGGCCTCGACGGCCGAGAATGGCAGGCCGGAAAGGATCAGCTCCTTGGCGCGGCGTTCACCGACGGCGCGCGCCAGATTCTGCGTGCCGCCACCGCCCGGCATGATGCCGAGGGTCACTTCGGTCAATGCGAAGCGGGCATTGGTCGAAGCGTAGACGAAGTCGAGCGCCGCCGCGATCTCGCAGCCGCCGCCGTAAGCCGCGCCATTAATCGCTCCGATCACCGGGATCGGGCAGCCCAGGATAGCACGCAGCATGCGCTCGAAGACGAGATGCTGGGCTTGCCAGGCGTCGTCGGTCATGCCGTTACGCTGCTTCAGATCGCCACCGGCGCAAAAGGCCTTGTCGCCTTGCCCGGTCAGAATCACCGCCCGAAGGCCTTTGATGTCGGTCGAGAAGCCCTCAAAGAGTTCCACCAGATCGAGGCCCATCTGGGTGTTCATGGCATTGGACGCCTCCGGCCGGTTCAAGGTGACCAGCAGGATGTCGCCGTCACGCCGTTCGACGTTGATCGTCTGGAAATCACTTTGCATTAGTCGTCCCCTTGCTGGCGGGTGTTCGAAGGATGGCATTGTGCTGACCCAGCGCCGGCGCAGCCGTGCGAGCGCGGGGCCGCGTGCCGTCGAAGGCGAGCGGTATGCCGACGAGTTCGATATCGTCGTCCGCACACCGCACCGTCATATCGAGCGCCTGGGTTTGGGGATGCCGCGCGACCTGATCGGTGGTGAGTAGCGGCGCATTGGGAACGCCCGCCTCGTCGAGAATCCTGCCGAGCGCATCGGCCGAATAGCGGCGCACCGCCGCTTCGATTTGCGGAATCAGCCGCTCGCGGTTGACGACCCGGGCCGCATTGGTTGCGAAGTCGGGATCGGAAGCAAGCGCCTCGAGGCTCAGCGCGAGGCACAGCTTGCGGAACAGATTGTCGTTGCCGGCGGCGATCATCAGCCAGCCATCGGAAGCCTCGAAGGCCTGATAGGGCGCGATTTCCGCAGTACCCGAGCCGTAGGGCTTGCGTACTTCACCCGATGCCGCATAGCCGGCCAGCGGCACCGTCATCCATGCGAGCCCTGTCTCGTAAAGCGAGGTCGCGACGCGGCGTCCCTGACCACCCTTGTTGCGCGCGACCAAGGCGGCGAGCATGCCAATCACGGCCCACATGCCGGAACCCATGTCGACCAGGGAAACCCCGACGCGCACGGGCGGGCGGCCGCCTTCGCCGGTCACACTCATGATGCCCGTGCTGGCCTGGGCGAGCGGATCGTAGCCCGGTTTGCTGGCGAGCGGCCCCCTAGCGCCAAAGGCGCCGATGTCGCACCAGATCAGCGAAGGCTTCTCGGCGCGCAGCGCGTCGGCCGTGAGTCCGAATTTTTCCAGGATTCCGGGCCGGAGGTTCTGGATGACCGCATCGGCGTCGTCCAGAATCAGCGACTTCAAATTTTCGCAGTCGTCCGGTGCGCCGAAATCGACGGTGACGCCCTCCTTGCCGCGATTGAGGCTGTGGAAGACACTTGCCGTCTCATTCCAGAACGGCGGACCCCAGCCACGTGCATAGTCGCCGCTGTTGGGGTTTTCGACCTTGATCACGCGCGCACCGAGATCGGCCAGAATGAGACCCGCATAGGGCGCGGCCACGCTGTGGCCAAGTTCGACCACGGTGACGCCTGCAAGCGGTTTATCGACGTCGGCCATCAGGATTTGTCCATCGCGTTGTCGGCAACGAGCACGGCACCATTCACAAAACTCGCGCGGTCGGAGAGCGCAAAGACCATAAGGTTGGCGAGTTCTTGCGGCGTGCCCCAGCGCGTGTTGCGCATGGAGTTGTTCTCCGACCAACGCCGGCGTTCGGCTTCCGCCTCTTCAGCGCCCAGGCTTCGCTTGGCCAGTTCGCGTTCCCATTTTGCGAAACGTTCCGGTGTGTTGACGAATCCCGGGACGACGCAATTGACGCGGATGTTGTGCGGTCCGAACTCGTTGGCGAGGATCTTCGAGAACCGGATTTCCGCCGACTTGGCCGGACCGGTGCAAGACGACAGGAACGGCGGCATCGTCACCATGATGCCGGTTTCGCCCGATACGTTGACGATGCTGCCTCCGTTCTGGCCGATCATGATCGGGATGATGCGCTGGCAGATGCGGAACTGGGCGAAGAAGTTGATCGCCATGCCATATTGCAGCTCCTCGTCGGTGACCTCGAGGAAAGGCTTGTAGGTGCCCGTGCCGGCATTGTTGACGAGGATATCGATGCGTCCGAGGCGATCGCGCGCGACCGTCGGCAATCGCTCGATCTGCTTCACATCGGCGACATCGAGCGAAAGGGTCTCGACCTTTGCGCCCGTTGTCTTCTCGATGTCGGCGCGGGCCTCAGCGAGCGCGTCTTCGCGCCGTGCGCAGACCAGTACCTTGACCCCCTCCTCCGCCAAAAGGCGCGCGGTCTCAAGACCGATGCCCTTGCTGCCGCCGGTGACGATGGCCGTCTTGCCTTCGAGTCCAAGTTTCACTTTTTGTTTTCTCCCTGAGAGCCGGCGAGGCGATCGAGCAGCGTGCGCAGCGACATCGATCCACCGTTGCGCGCCGAGGCGAAGACGTCCGCGGCGAGTTTGCTTCCCTGGCCGCCCGGAATTCCTGATCCGACCAGACGAGTTTCGAACACTTCCGTGGCGCGCGCCTCGTCCTGAAAAACCAGGGTCCTCGGCGCCTCCCTTGCCGTACGGCGGTGGCGGGTACCGTCAACCATTTCGATTTCGATGGTCGCGTCGAGATGCGTCCCGATGTCGTCAGGCTCTACTGTCGTCTTCCCGACGAGTGCCATGATCTCCGGATCCTGGCGGTGCTCGACGCCCATATCGTAGTTCAGTCGCCCATAACGCAACATGGCAGCGACCGCGAAGGCTGTGCTGGCCTGGGTCTGCACCGTCCTCGTAAAGGGTCCCTTGAAGGACGTCCCCGGGTACTCCGTATAAGGACGCCAGATCGCGACAGTGATCCGCTTTGTCAGCGACAGGTCGATGCGGTCGCGGTGAAGCAGATGGGCCGCCAGCACGGCCGACATGTTGTCGCCAAGGGTGGCGAAGGGTTTGGCCATGATGCCGATCATGGTCGCGGTATCGGGAGCCCGCAGCCATGTGTCGGGAACGCGATCAAGGCCCGCGAGCGAACGCAACAAGCCCTTGGGTCCCTCCAACGCGTCTGGCGCTCCCTGCACGCCGTGCGCCGCGAGTTCGGCGGCGATCAGGCCACCATGGGCGGCGCGGCCGTTCTGCACACGCCACTCGTCGGAACCGCAGCGTACCGGCTCGAGCGTGCCGCCGGTCGTGCAGGCCGCGATAGCGATTGCGTTCGTGGCCCTCGCAGCATCGAGCCCAAGCATAACGGCTCCCGCCGCGGCGGCACCGATGGTGCCGAAGGTCGGGCTGGTACGCACGCCCCGACCGATCAAGCCGCGGGCAACGGCTTCGCCGGCACCCAGCCATTTGAGAGTGGAATAGCCTGCCGTAAGCGCCGTCAGCACGGTGCGTAATGGCGCATCGAGCGTCTCGCCGAGACCGATTGCGACCGGCGAAATCAGGGATCCCGGATGGGTCCATGAATCGTGATCGGTATCGTCCTGAAAATGAGCGTGCACGGCGATGCCGTTGGCTAGAACCGCCTCGGATAAAGGCGCGTGCTTGCCGTCCGCCCAAATGCGCGCCGTCCGCGGCCCCGGCGCAATCGGCGTCGTCATGGCACGGGCCGCCACGGCCGTCGGCTCGTCACGCGCGGCGCGCGCCAATCCGAGCGAATTGAGCAGGCAAATGGCGGCCTTCACCGCGACCTCGGGGGCAAGCTCGCTGGCGGCCGTCGTCGCAGCGAACGTACCCAGACGCAACGTTGCATTCGTCGTGCCCGGCATCACAGATACTCCTCAGCGAGAGCAAGATCGCGGATCTCGGCGACGCTGCCGCTGCGCCGCACTTCACCGCCGCGCATCACATAACCGCGGGTGGCAAGCTTCAGCGCCGGACGCGCCATCTGCTCGGTCATGAGAATGGTTGTGCCGCGCTGCTGCATATGCCGGATCGCCTCGCTGATCCGCACGATCCAGACCGGAGCAAGTCCGAGGAAGGGTTCGTCAAGCAGCAGCAGCTTCGGAAACGAACTCATCGCGCGCGCAAGGGCGACAATTTGCTGCTGGCCGCCGGATAATTGTCCAGCCGGCTGGCTTGCGCGCTCCCCAAGCATCGGAAAGATGCCACAGAGCCATTCCCATGCCTCGCGTTGGGCCGAAGCGCCCCGTCCGCAGGCACCACTGAGCACATTGTCCTTGACCGTCATGGTGGCGAACACGCGGCGGCCTTCCGGCGAATAGCCCATACCGGCGCGAGCTCGCCCGTCGCAGGGCAACGCGCTGATATCCTCACCAGCGAACCGCACTCTGCCGCGCGACGTTGCAGCAAGGCCGATGACGGCATTGATCAGGCTCGACTTGCCGGCGCCGTTGGCGCCGACCAGCAGGACCGTGTCGCCCTCGGCGACCTCAATCGAGACGCCGCGCAGCGCAGTAATGCCGCCATAGCAAACTTCCAGATTCTCAACCGCCAACATCAGGCTGCCTCCTCGTCGACCGTTCCGAGGTAGGCGTCGATGACATCCTTGCGCGCTAGTACCTCGGCTGGCGCGCCCTCGGCCAGCACCCGGCCGGAATCAAGAACCAAAATCTTCGGGCAGAGACGGCGCACGAGATCCATGTCGTGCTCCACGATCAGGATGCCGCAACCCAGTTCCGCCCTTGCATGACGGACGAGAGCATCGATCCGCAGGCGTTCGCGCCGCTCCAGGCCGGCCGCCGGCTCATCGAGCAGCAGCACTTTCGGCCGAACAGCATAGGCAAGAAGGAGGCCGAGCATCTTCTGCAGCCCGTAAGGCAGCTTATCGCTCTGCTCGTCAAGCTGCGGTGCGAGTTCGAATTCATCGACCAGCGGCGCGATGGCGTTCCATGCCGGTTGGCCGCCGCCGCTGAAGCGTACGGCACGGGAGATATTTTCGCGAACCGTCGCAGTCCGGAAGGTGTTGGTCTGCTGAAAGCTACGGACGATTCCCATGCGGCTGATGACGTGGAGCGACTTTCCGGTCATCGAATTGCCGTCGATCAGGACGCGGCCTGCGGTCGGCGGGAGCATGCCGCAAATGACATTGATCAAGGTGGTCTTGCCGGCGCCGTTCGGGCCGATGACGCCAAGCACTTCGCCTGGCGGAATGGAAAAACTGACGTCAGTGAAGACGTGCAGCCCGCCAAAGCGCTTGGAGATGGAGGCGACTTCGAGGAGCGCCCCGCCGCCCTTGCGGCTTTCTTGTTCGCCGCTAATGGTTGCGGCTCCGCCGGTCATGGTTGCGGCTCCGTGGTAACCGGCAAGCGCAGCGGCGCCCCGTTCAGGGAAGTCCGCGACTGCTTGGGCGCGAAGCGCAGAGCGAGCCGGTAGAACGTCCCAACGATCCCGTCGCGCGCCGCCAACACCACCACGACGATCAGGAAACCGAACAGGAACTGCGAATATTCGCCGCGCAGCGCAAATATTTCGCCCGCCCAAATCAACAAGGTGCCGCCGACCACCGGCCCGAGCATGCTGCCCTTGCCGCCGATAATGGCGTAGGCGATGTAATTCACCGACGAGAGCGGGCTGAAAGACGTCGGATGCGCCGTGAGCAGCATGTTGACCAATGCGAAGCCCGCAAGGCCCGACACGCCCGCCGCGATCGCGAAACCAAACGCCTTGTAGTGCCAGACTACCAGTCCGAGGCTTTGGGCGAGCAGTTCGTTTTCCTCGATGGCCGCGAAATGCTGGCGCAAAATGCGGGTGACCGCGGCGGTGACGATCGCGCCGGCGAGCGCGAGTCCAATCGTGACCTGAAGCACTGCCCGGTTGTCGCCAAGCTCCAGCCCAAAGAATGTCACAACAGGCATGCCAACAAGGCCGTTGGAACCTCCGGTCCATCCCGGCGTCTCGAACAAGACCAGTTGCGTGATCTCGGTGAGGACGAAGGTGACGAGCACGAAGTAGACGCCGGTCAGGCGAAGCACCAAAGCGCCGAGCGGCAGCGCAAACAGCGCCGGCACCACGAAACTGGCGAGACCGAGCAGCAAGACGTCAGTCACACCGTGACGCACCGCCAGGATCGCAACCGTATAACCACCGATCGCCATAAATGTCGGCACCGCGAAGGTCATCAGGTTCATGCGCAACATGATGTAGACGCTGAAAGCCGCCGTTATCGCGATCAATATCTGATTGGCCAGCGAATAGATCATCGGATTCTGGCTGACCCATGGAATCACGAAGGTGAAGGCGATGACCGCGACGGCGGACTTCTCAGCACTGCCTGCGCCGCTTGTCGTGGAAGGGAGGAGCGCGGTCATAAGCTCAAGCTCCTCGAACTCGATGGCCGAACAGCCCTGAAGGCCTTACCACCAGCATGATCAGGACGAGCACGAACAGTGCGAGCGCCCCTTTCGATCCGCCGAGATAGACCGACGAAAAGGCCTCCACCATGCCAACGATAAAGGCCGCCACCGTCGCGCCGCCGACGCTACCGAGGCCTCCGAGAATGACGATGAGGAACGATGTCGCCAGCACGGGATCCCCGATATGCGGCGCAAGCGACAGGATCGGCGTGACCAGGGCGCCCGTGAGCCCGGCCAGGCCCGTCGCCAGCGCGAAAGCTGCCGGGAACAGAACCGTGGGGCGCAACCCTTGCGCCGTCGCAACCGCGCGATCATCGGCAAGCGCACGCAGCGCACGGCCGAAATCGGTGTGGTACATCAACCCGTAGATCGACAGGATGCCGATGACGCAGACACCCAGCACCACGAGATTCTCGATCGGCAGATAGAAGCCGTGGGCGCGAATGACGCCGCTCAAGGGAAAACTGAAGGCGGGCGATTGCGGCCCGAATACCACCAGGATGCCGCTCGACATCATCATATAGAGGCCGAGCGTCAGCATCAGCGTCGCCAGATGATCGTCGATCAGGCGATCGAGCACGAAGCGTTCGAACAAATATCCGAGCGCAGCCGTCGCGAGCGCCGCACCGACCACCCCCACCACGTATGGCATGCCGAGATAGGTCACCACGCAATATGCCAGATATCCGCCCAGTACATAGAAGCCGCCATGCGCGAAATTGACGACACCGAGGATGCCGAAGATCAGGGTGAAGCCCAGGGCGAGCAGCGCATACTGCGCTCCGAGGCTGATGCCGATGAGGCTGGTGGCGACAAAGCCTTCCACGGACGTCAGCTACTTGCCGTTGGCGGCTTCGACTCGGATGGTCGGCTGCAGCTTGCCTTTTTCCACAAGTCCGATGCCAAACGGGAACGACAGCTCCTGATTGATGCCGAAGAAATCCTGTCCGATCCAGTGGCCGGGACCGATGTTGGGATCCTCGACCGGCAGAGATCGCAGAGCTTCGGCAACCTTGGCCGTGTCGGAAATGGTGCCGGCCTTGGCGATGGCCTTGATTACCATGCGCGCGGCGGAGACCCACTGGAAGAACAGGTTGTTCTCCGGCCGCTCGGCGCCGAGTAGCTTCTTGTAGTCGTCGGCGATCAATTGCACCTTCTCGTCGATCAGAACCGGTTCGTACCAATAGAAGTCCTTCAGCACATCATCGCCACCGGCGACACGGGAGATCTCGCTGTAACCCGGACCGCCGAGACGTCCGATCGGCCCCTCAAAGCCAGCCTGACGCAGTTGCTTCACCAGGATGCCGGCATCACCGGGCGGCGACGAGGCGAGGTCGACGGCCTGCGGGCTGGCATTCATGATACGGGTCACGATCGGCGCGAAATTGGCGGTGCCGCGTTGATAATATTCCTCGGTCGCGGCGATGCCGTTTTTCTTGTAGGCAGCGGCGTCGACGCTCGCGATATCGGTGCCGCCCTGATCGTTCGGCGCGACCAGCACCACGCTCTTCATCCCGAACTTCTGCTTGGCGATCTTGATGATCGGGTCGGCCCAGCCCGAAGGGCCCGGTCCCATATGAAAAACCAACGGCAGTTGCGGCGACAGCGCGTCCTTGGCGTAGCCGTTGCCCATCACCAGCATCGCATTGCGCTTGGCGATTGGCTTCACCCCCGTGAGCTCCGGCGATCCGATCGGACCGATGATGAATTTAACGCCCTGCCCTGCCAGTGTGTTGGCCGCTGCGGCAGCGCCCTCGGCCGTGTATTTGCTGTCGATGGCGACGACGTTGACCTTGCAAGGCGCGCCATCGATCCTGATCAGGCCGTCCCGGTTGGCTTCCGCCGCAACGAATTCCACCGCACCACGAAGCGCCAGCCCCCATTGTGCAGCGGGACCAGACAGGACGCCGACGACGCCGAGCGTCAATTCCTGTTCGGCGGCCATGACCGAGGTGCTCGAACCGGCGAGCGCGACGCCAACGGCGGCACCGGACAACAGCAGATTTCTGCGTGTAATGCTCATGACTTCTCCCTGCAATTTTTTGCGGCTGTTTCGCCGTCCACCTGTTGGGTGGAAACCTTTTTCCGGGGCCGCGCGTCATACCGCTCGGCACCGAGACGCTAGGCTGGGGAAAAACACCTGTCAATGAAACGTTTCATACGATTTCGGGTGAGCGGATCTTGGCCGCCCCCAGCTTGACTAGAAATAATCCAATATACATAGCAATTTCAATGATCTTTGGCCCGTCCGGTAAATTGAAAAAGGGATCCTAGAAAGACCTACCGATCATGCAATGGAACGTTTCACTTAAATTGATCGCTGCAGCAACTTGGCTCATGCAGGAAGGCACCGACCGCTGGCCGGCGGCCGGTTGGCTCGGCATGACGCTTTGTGAGTGAACGCTCCAGCGTTGTTGCTTTTTGGTGCGTACGACGCTCGTCGCAATGGCGTTAAAATATTTGCCTTCTGCCGTGTCGGTCCCAATTGTGAGACCCTGAAACAAGGTCGACGCTGTTTCCAGCAGCCAAAGGATTTCTTGTACCGCTTGGCGGTACTGGCCAATAGTCAAATATTCCTGCGATTGCTGAATAACATTCTGCGCTTGTTCGCTCAGCGACGGCGGGAGAACTTCCACCGCGATCGATGCGTTCGCGGAGCACCACCAAATCCGGAAGCTGAATTTCATAGCCCGCATCATGCTTCGAAGTAGCTCTTGAAGTGCTCCAACAAATGCCGGCGGTTGCCTTGAGCCACGACCTTTCCGATCAGGCTGCAAAAATCGTTGGAAACTCCGGACGCGATCGAACCCGGTGACGCAAGGCGCCATGCGCCGCCAATTTGAGAATAGCGGCCACTCGCAAAGCCATTTCGTCGCGCAAATCGTTGCGCTTTAACTGTATGAAATCGCTATGTTATTGATATAATGGTCGGAGTGGCAGGATTTGAACCTGCGACCCCTGCGTCCCGAACGCAGTGCTCTACCGGACTGAGCCACACTCCGACAAGAACGCGGCTTATAGCCTTGGGTTTCGCACACCGCAAGAAGCCGAATTGAGGACGCCAATTCCTGTGAACGTAGGCCTGACAACCCCAATTTTGCCCGCCAGCGAGGCCGCCGTGGCCGCTGCGGCGCGTTGTCTGGCGGAAGGCGGGCTGGTCGGGTTCCCGACCGAGACCGTCTATGGCCTCGGCGCAGACGCCACCAACCCCGCTGCGATCGCGCGGCTCTATCAGGCCAAGGGCCGGCCGTCCTTCAATCCGCTGATCGCCCATGTCGGCGATCTCGAAGCCGCCCGGCGGATCGGGCGCTTCGACGCAACCGCGACAGCGCTGGCCGAAGCGTTCTGGCCGGGGCCGCTGACGCTGGTGCTGCCCCGAACAAACGACTGCGCGGTGGCCGATCTTGCCACCGCCGGGCTCGATACGGTGGCGATCCGGGTGCCGGCGCATCCGCTGGCCCGGAAGATCCTGCGCGCCTTCGGCGGGCCGGTGGTGGCGCCGTCGGCGAATTTATCGGGGCACGTTTCGCCGACCACGGCCGCGCATGTGCACAGCGACCTCGCCGGACGGATCGACCTGATCGTCGATGGCGGCGCGGTCGCGGTCGGCATCGAATCCACCATTGTCGGATGCTTCGAGACGCCGATGCTGCTGCGACCCGGCGGCCTGCCGCGCGGCGAAATCGAGCGCGTGCTCGGCCGCTCCCTGGTGCGGCCGGTCGACGAGGCCGGCCATGACACAAGCCAGCCACTAGCGCCGGGCATGCTGGCTTCGCATTATGCGCCGCGCACGCAGGTGCGGCTCAATGCCGTCAGCGTCGAAGCCGGCGAGGCCCTGCTGGCTTTCGGCCTCAATCGGGTGCCGGGCGTCGATGCCGCGACCGTGACGATGAATTTGTCCGCGCAGGGCGATCTCAACGAGGCCGCCGCCAATCTTTTCGGTTATCTTCGCGCGCTCGATTCACGGCGCGCGCGCGCCATCGCCGTGATGCCGGTGCCGCATCACGGGCTCGGCGAGGCGATCAATGACCGGCTGCGCCGCGCCGCGATGGGCCGGGAGTGAATTGACCACAACAAGAACAGAAACCAGACCAATGAATATCCTTCAATCTGCCGCGCCGCAGCTTTCGCCCGAACTGGTCGCGCGCTTTCGTGCCATCGTCGGCGACAGATATGCGGTAACCGACGCGGCCGACATCGCGCCCTACGTCACCGAGGAGCGCGACCTGTTTCACGGACGGTCTCCGCTGGTTTTGCGGCCGGGCTCGACCGCGGAAGTCTCCGCCATCTGCAAGCTTGCCAGCGAGCACCGGATTGCGTTGGTGCCGCAGGGCGGCAACACCGGTCTGGTCGGCGGCCAGACCCCGCACCATGGCGAGGTGGTGATTTCGATGCGGCGGATGGACCGGATTCGCGACATCGACACGGCGTCCAACACCATGACCTGCGAGGCCGGCGTGGTGCTGCAGATCGCGCAGCAAAAGGCCGCCGAGGTCGACCGGCTGTTCCCGCTGTCGCTCGGCGCCGAGGGTAGCTGCACCATCGGCGGCAATCTCTCCACCAATGCCGGCGGCACCGCCGCCCTGGCCTATGGCGTGGCGCGCGAGATGGCGCTGGGGCTGGAAGTGGTGCTGGCGGACGGGCGTATCCTGAACGGCCTGTCGAAGCTGAAAAAGGACAACACCGGCTACGATCTGCGCAACCTCTTCATCGGCGCGGAAGGCACGCTCGGCATCATCACCGCAGCGACGCTGAAGCTGTTTCCAAAGCCGCGCGCGGTGGAGACCGCCTTTGTCGGGCTCAAATCGCCCAATGAGGCCCTGAAGCTGCTGGCGATCTCGCAGAACGAGGCCGCGGGTGGCCTCACCAGTTTTGAACTGCTGTCCGGTATCTCGGTCGATTTCAGCGTGCGCCACGGCATCGACATCCGCAATCCGCTGGCGAACCAACACCCGTGGTACGTGCTGATGGAGTTGTCGTCCTCGCGCGATGATGCCCGCGACGCGCTGGAATCGATCCTGGCGCAGGGCCTTGACGACGGTATCGTCGATGACGCGGTGATCGCGGCCAGCCTCAGCCAGCGCCAGGCGTTCTGGAAGCTGCGCGACGAAATGTCGGCGGCGCAGAAGCCCGAAGGCGGCTCGATCAAGCACGACATTTCGGTGCCGGTCGCCGCGGTGCCTGCTTTCATCGCGGAGGCCAATGCCGCGGTGGTCAAGCTCATTCCCGGCTCACGGCCGGTGCCGTTCGGCCATCTCGGCGACGGCAACATTCATTACAATGTCAGCCAGCCGATCGGCGCCAACGCCGCCGATTTTCTGGAGCGATGGCACGAGGTCAATGCCGTGGTGTTCGCGATCGTGCTGCGGATGGGCGGGTCGATCTCCGCCGAGCACGGCATCGGCGTGCTCAAGCGTGACGAACTGCCTGAGGTCAAGGACAAGGTCGCGATCGAGTTGATGCGCAGCATCAAGGCGATGCTCGACCCGCTCGGGATCATGAACCCCGGCAAGGTGCTGTAAAAAAATTCATCCATTCAAGTACGTCATTGCGAGCGAAGCGAAGCAATCCAGAGACGCGTGAAGACTGGATTGCTTCGTCGCTTCGCTCCTCGCAATGACGAAAAGGAATTCTCATGACCATCGCAGACCGTATCCGCGTCAAGAGCGTTCGCGTGCTTTCCGATAACCATTACACGCTGAAGACCACCACCTTCGAGTGGCGGCGCGCCGATGGCGAGTGGCAGACCCAACACCGCGAGACCTACGACCGCGGCAACGGCGCCACGCTGTTGCCCTACAATCTGGCGCAGCGCACCGTGGTGCTGGTGCGGCAGTTTCGATACCCGGCTTTCGTCAACGGCTGCGACGATCTCTTGATCGAGGCCGCGGCGGGACTTACTGGACGACGAAACGCCGGAAGTGCGGATTCGCGCCGAGGCCGAGGAGGAAACCGGCTATCGGCTCGGCAAAATCACAAAAATCTTTGAAGCCTTCATGAGCCCGGGCGCGGTCACCGAGAAATTGCATTTCTTTGTCGCGGAATACGAGCCGCGGATGCGCGTCGGCAGCGGCGGCGGCCTTGCGTCCGAAGGCGAGGAGATCGAGGTGCTGGAATTGCCGATCGATCAGGCGTTCGCGATGATCGCGGACGGCCGCATCGCCGACGCCAAGACCATCCTGCTGCTGCAATACGCGGCCCTGAATATTTTCCGGTAGAGCGCAGCCACCGATAGCCACGTCATCCCGACGCAAGGGAGTTCCGTCGAGCTTCAAAACAACGAACCCTGCCCGTCATCCTCACGCGACGCCGGCTCAGGCTTGCGCGGCGCAGCCTTTCTCGCCGGCTTCGGTTGCTCCGCCGCCATCTGCTCTGCCGTGATCGGCAGGATCAGTTGCGCGTCGTCATTGGCGGCGCGGTTGACCCTGGTTGAGACCTCGTGCCAGACGAACTCACCCTCTTCGGGCGCCCTCAGCAGCGCCGTCACTGTTTCCGCATCGTGAGCGCGGCAATCGAGCCAGCGATCGAAATCGCCAGCCGAAATCGTCACCGGCACGCGGTGATGCAGCACCGCGAGGTCGGCGCTCGCCGGAGCCGTGACGATCGCCACCGTATCGAGTTCCTCGCCGTTCGGGCCGATCCAGGTTTCAGCCAGCCCCGCCAGGCCCATCGGCGCGCCATCGCGGCGATGGATGAAATGCGGCCGCTTGCGTTTTTCAGAGACCTGCCATTCATAATAGCCGTCGGCCGGGATCAGGCAGCGGCGTCGTTTGATCGCGTTCTTGAAGGCCGGTTTTTCCAGCAAGGTTTCGGCACGCGCATTGATCAGCAAGGTGAATTGGCCGGGATCCTTGACCCAGGCTGGCAACAGGCCCCAGCGCATCAGCCGAAAATGCCTGTGGCCGTTCTCGACAATGACCACCGGTATCGGTTGCGTCGGAGCGATATTATACCGTGGCGGGAAATTAGGCTGATCGAGATAGCCGAAAATCTGCCGCAAGGCCGCCGGCGGCGAGGTGATTACGAAGCGTCCGCACATTCTACGTTCCAGATAGGCATCTGTTCAGCACCTTTTAACCCCGACCGTTAACACTGCGGCCGATGAACTCGACGGCTCCCAACCCCGCGCTACCCGATCGCCAGACGCCGCGCCAGACGGACCCCGAAGAGGAGGCACGGGCCGCGCAGTTGCGGGCCGCCAACATCAATCCCCGTACCGGTCTCGCGACCGATTATCTGAATCATTTCAATGAAGCCATCATGCTGCTGGAGATGATTCCGGACATGCCGGAATGCGCCGAGGAATTCCTGGAATGGCAACCGCGGTCCTACCGCGAGCATTTCGCGGCGTCCAAGTTCAAGGCGCGCGAGCTTGCAATCGCCGCCTATGATTCCGCAAATCCCGCTATTCGCACCGAATTCGACAATATCACCGGCGCCATGACCTCGATCCTCGCCGCAGTCAGCCAAGCCATGCGCGAAGTCAGCCAGGACAAGAGCCGCACCACGCTGGCCCAGCAGGCCACCGGTTGGGTCAAACCCCTGGCGATGCTGGCTGGCGGCATCATCAATGGTCGCGACGCCGAGACCGACATCGACTACATCATGACGCACTGACCGCCGTGGCGTCCCCCGTCCAGCCATCGCATCCCCAGCTTGCCGTCAGCGCGGCGATCTTTCGCGACGACAGGATCCTGCTGGTGCGGCGTGCAAGGTCGCCGGCCAAGGGCCTCTATTCGCTGCCCGGCGGCCGGGTCGAATTCGGCGAAGCGCTGCATACGGCCCTGCATCGCGAGGTCGACGAGGAAACCGCCCTGAAAATCGAGATCGTCGGCCTCGCCGGATGGCGCGAGGTGCTGCCGGAGACCGCGGGCGGCGGACACTACCTGATCATGTCGTTCGCGGCGCGCTGGGTCGCCGGCGAGCCGGTCCTCAACGACGAACTTGACGATTTCAGATGGCTCGCGCCGGATGGCCTGGGCGATCTCAAGATCACCGCTGGCCTGCAACCGGTGATCCAATCCGCCCGGCGCCTGCTCCAGGCCTGAAATCGGTCAAATCCCGGGCTCCCAAATCTCCCCTGCAAGTCTCGCCTGCAAGTCTCCCGCAGACCTCGCGCGCCTTGCTTCGAGCCCATTGAGAAGGCATATCGGCGGCACCGATGCTCCGGACCCATTTCATGGCAAAGTATTTTCTGGCCGCCCTTATTGTCATTTCGGCATGCCATCTTGGGCCCGCGCGGGCCCAGGACGCGCCCGCGCCGTTCGACGCCGACCTGCAGCGGCTGGCCGAGGTCCTCGGCGCCCTGCATTACCTGCGGGGCATTTGCGGCAGCAATGAAGGTTCCAAATGGCGCAACGAAATGCAGGCGCTGATCGATGCCGAAACCCCCACAGGCGATCGCCGCGCCCGCATGATCGCGGGTTTCAACCGCGGCTATAACGGCTTCCAACAGACCTACCGGACCTGCACGCCGGCAGCCGCCGTTGCGATCCGCCGCTATATCGAGGAAGGCTCGAAGATTTCGCGCGATCTGACCGCCCGCTACGCCAATTAGATTTCGTGGTTTTGAGCATGATCTGCGCGCAAACGCTTCGCGTTTGTCGCGAGGGAAAACCGGTTCCACTTTTCCGGATCATGCTCCGGGCGGGGTTCAAAAGTTTCTTTCCGCTCCGGCGATAGAATCATCTTAATCTGTGCCATTAACCTTTCTTAAAGAAGTGGCCTAGGCGGCCGCGCGTCGCATGCTAAACCTCGCGCATTCGAGCGTTCCGCCCTGGTTCGCGCACACAGCCTGTTGGGTTTCATGAGCCATCCAGCGTCCTTCACCATCGCCCGCGACCCGCTGCCCGATCAGGAACAGAAACAGGCGGCGCTCAGCTATCTCAACGAGGCCTGGGCGGAGGCGCGCCACGATGGCGTCGACGGCGACTGCCTGGCGCAGGCCAGCCTGTTCGCAGCCTTCGCCGAACTGGTCGGAACCTATGGCGAAGACGCGGTGGCGAAATTCGTGGAAGGCCTTCCGGTCCGCGTCCGCAACGGCGAATTTTCGATCGCGATGGCGAAGCAGTAGGTTTGCATCAAGCAGCCGTCATTGCGACGAATTAGGCGACCAGCTAAGCCTTCAGCGTCTCCAGAAACCGCACCGGCTCGCCGGTCGATGGCGTCAGCAACTCGCCCTGCCACATCACGCGACGGCCGCGCACGAAAGTTCCCACAGGCCAGCCGGTGACTTCCACGCCGTCATAAGGCGTCCAGCCGGCGCGGGAGGCGACCCATTTGTTGGTGATGGTCTCGCTGCGCTTGAGGTCGACCACGGTCAAGTCGGCATCATAGCCCGCCGCGATCCGGCCCTTGGCCGCGATATTGAACAGCCGCGCGGGACCGGCGCTGGTGAGATCGACAAAGCGCGCCAGCGACAAGCGCCCGGCGTTGACATGATCGAGCATCAGCGGCACCAGCGTCTGCACCCCGGTCATGCCCGACGGCGAGGCCGGATAGGTCCTGGCCTTTTCCTCCAGCGTATGCGGCGCGTGGTCGGAGCCGAGCACGTCGATAATGCCCTGCTCGATGCCGCGCCAAATGCCGTCACGATGATCGGCCGATCGTACCGGCGGATTCATCTGCGCGCGGGTACCGAGCCGCTCATAGCATTCCGGCGCCGACAGCGTCAGATGATGCGGCGTCGCCTCGCAGGAGGCGACATCCTTGTGGTCGCGCAGGAATTCGATCTCCTGCTTGGTCGAGATATGCAGCACGTGAATCCGTTTTCCGGTTTCATGGGCCAGCTTGACCAGACGCTGCGTCGCCATCAGTGCCGCGATCTCGTCGCGCCACACCGGATGCGAACGCGGATCGCCCTCGATCCGCAGGCCCTTGCGGTCGTTGAGGCGGTATTCGTCCTCGGCGTGAAAGGCGGCGCGGCGCCGGATCACCTCGAAGATTCGCCGCAGGCTTTCGTCGTCCTCGACCAACAGCGCGCCGGTCGAGGAGCCGATGAACACCTTGACGCCGGCGCAGCCCGGCGCGCGCTCCAGTTCCGGCAAATCCTGCACATTGTCGCGGGTGCCGCCGATGAAGAACGCGAAATCGCAATGCATGCGGTGGTGGCCGCGCTTCACCTTGTCGGTGAAGGTCTGCTCGGTGACGGTCAGGGGATCGGTGTTCGGCATCTCGAACACCGCCGTGACGCCGCCCATGACCGCGCTGCGCGAGCCGGTTTCGAGGTCTTCCTTGTGGGTCAGGCCCGGCTCGCGAAAATGCACCTGCGTGTCCATCACGCCGGGCAGGATATGCAGGCCCCTGCAGTCGATCACCTCGGCGGCCGACGCCTGTCCGAGCCCGCCGATCTCGGCGATGCGGCCATCGGTGAGGCCGATGTCGCGCACGCCCGCGCCGTCCTGATTGACCACGGTGCCGGACTTTAAAATGGTATCAAATCGCTGCTTCATCGGTCCCCTGTCGATCGGCGCTTCATGCTGGGGCGGCCCCGGAAGGCCGTCTCGAAGCACGAGAGATATTCGGTGCCGATTGTTCATCCTTCGAGACGCGGGCTGCACCCGCTCCTTGAGGATGAGGTCAGCCCAAGCCGCGCAGGTCTTGTCGTTTATGACTTGGCGGCTTACGTTCTGCAGCAACATGTCACAAGAGAATTTGGTATGAAAGCAGCGTTTCTTGCCGACCGGGGTGTGGTCAAGGTCAGCGGCAGCGACGCCCGCGACTTTCTCAACGGCCTTGTCACCACCGACATGACGCTGCTGCGGCCCGGCTTCGGCCGGTTTGGCGCGTTGCTGACGCCGCAGGGCAAGATAATTGTGGATTTCCTGATCACGGAAGCCCCTTCCGGCCATGGCGGCGGTTTCCTGATCGATTGCCCGCGCGCGCTGGCGCAAGGCCTTGCCGACAAGCTCGGTTTCTACAAGCTGCGCGCCAAGGTTCAGGTCGAAAATCTGTCGGACAGTCTCGGCGTGCTCGCGGCATGGGACGGCAATCCCACCGTCAAGCCCGATCTGACATTCGCCGATCCGCGCCAGGCAGCGCTCGGCTGGCGGATTCTCGTTCCCGAGGAACTCGCACAAAAAGCCGCCGATCTGATCGGCGCCGATCTGGTCGACAGCGCCGCCTATGATGCGCATCGCATCGCCACGGGCGTTCCCCGCGGCGGGCTCGACTTCATCTATGGCGACACGTTTCCGCATGAAACCAACATGGACCGCCTACACGGTGTCGATTTCGACAAGGGCTGTTATGTCGGCCAGGAGGTGGTGTCGCGGATGCAGCATCGCGGCACGGCGCGCACCCGAACACTTCGGGTTGTTCTTGACGGCCCGGCGCCGGCGCCGGGCGAAGCCATTCTCGCCGGCGACAAATCGCTGGGCACCATGGGTTCGTCGGCTGACGGTGCCGGTCTCGCATTGATCCGGATCGATCGCGCCGCCGACGCGCTCGATGCAGGAACGCCGCTGACGTCCGGCGGCCTCGCCATCCGCCTTGCCGACCCGGGTGACGTCCGGTCCGCACCGAAGCGGACCGTGGCATGACGAGAACGGCGCGCCTGCATGCCGATGGCCTGACGCGGTGCCCATGGCCCGGCGAAGACCCGTTTTATGTGGCCTATCACGACACCGAATGGGCTGTACCGGAATATGATGACCGCGCGCTGTATGAAAAGCTCATACTCGATGGTTTCCAGGCCGGGCTGTCCTGGATCACGATCCTGCGCAAGCGCGATAATTTCCGCCGCGCCTTCGACGATTTCCAGCCTGAGAAGATCGCGCGCTACAACGCCAAAAAGATCCACGCGCTGATGAACGACGTCGGCATCGTCCGCAATCGCGCCAAGATCGAGGGCGCGGTCAGCAGCGCGAAATCCTATCTGAAGATCATGGAAGAAGGCCCGGGGTTTTCGAAATTCCTGTGGGACTTCGTCGGCGGCAAGCCGAAGGTCAACCATTTCAAAACCACCGCCAGCGTGCCGGCCTCGACGCCGCTCTCGATCAAGATTTCAAAGGAACTGGCTGGGCGCGGCTTCAAATTCGTCGGCCCGACCATCGTCTATGCCTTCATGCAGGCCACCGGCATGGTCAACGATCATCTGGTGACGTGCTTTTGTCATGAAACCTGCGGCGGAAAACATCGCAGTCCCGCGCCTCAAGGTCAAATGACGGTGGGGAGAAAACTTTCCGCGCCTGACGCGTCCACGCGCGTCTGGCAGCGGATGTTGTCGGGGCGGCGGCTCGACCTGCTGGATCCCTCGCCGCTCGACATCGAGATCGCCGATATCGCCCATGGCCTTGCGCGCGTCGCGCGCTGGAACGGGCAGACCCGCGGCGCGCATATCTTCTCGGTGGCGCAGCACACGCTGCTGGTCGAAGCCGTCATGCGCGAGCAGACGCCGCGCGTCGATATCCGTCTCCGGCTGGCGGCGCTGCTGCACGACGCGCCGGAATATGTCATCGGCGACATGATCTCGCCGTTCAAGGCGGTGCTTGGCGGCGACTACAAGGCGGTGGAAAAACGGCTGCTTGCGGCAATCCACATCCGCTTCGGACTGCCGCCCGTATTGGCCGATGAGATAACCCGGCAGATCAAGGATGCCGACCGGGGTGCGGCCTATCTCGAGGCGACCGAGCTTGCGGGCTTTGCGCAAGCCGAGGCGAAACGCCTGTTCGGCCGCGACCCCGGCCTGTCCCAGGCGACCCGGGCGGATTATCTCACGCCATGGTCCGCGGCCAAGGCCGAGAAGCGGTTCCTGGCCAGGTTCAAGACGTTACACGGATGAATGCCAAGGGTTGAACCTGGAGGCTTGAACCAGCTTTCGCCACCCCGCGCGCAGGCCTATAATCGGCCCGAATAGAAGGACCGCCATGATTCACGTCTGCTCGCTCGCCGCCCTTCCCGACACCGTCAAGGCCACCGGCGCCAGCCACGTCCTTACCGTGATGGCCAACGTCGCTCAGGTGCAACGGCCGGAATCGGTGCTCCCCGCCAATCATCTGAAGGTGCAGATGGACGACATCACCGAGCAGATGGACGGCTTCGTCGCGCCCTCGGATACCCATATCGAGCAGGTGCTGAGCTTCGTGCGTGGCTGGGACCGCAACGCCCCGCTCGTGGTGCACTGCTATGCCGGCATCAGCCGCTCGACGGCGAGCGCTTTTGCCGCCGCCTGCGCGCTCAATCCGCATCGCGACGAGATGGCGATCGCGCGGCAAATTCGTGCAGCCTCTCCGATCGCATCGCCGAACCGGTTGATCGTCAGTCTGGCGGACAAGGCGCTGGGACGCGACGGGCGGATGCTGCGCGCCCTCGACGAGATGGGTCCGGGCAGCATGATGGTCGAAGGCCGCCCGTTCCGCGTCGATCTCGACTGACGTCATGCGGCAAGTCCCTTCGGCTCTGACAATCGCAGGAGAGCTGACCGCAACGGGACGCCAACGTCAGAGCCGGGACATCGGATGAGCGAGAAGCCTCTGACGCCGATCGAAATCGGGCTGACCGCCGCCATCGTCGCGATCGAAGGCAACGAGCCGCTGATACTCACCGCATCGGGCAGCGAGGGCGACAAACTCGCCGGGCTTCCGTTCGGTCCGTTCGAAGCCGTCGCCCACCGCACCTTTGAAATCGGCCTTCGCGCCTGGGTAGAAGAACAGGCGGGATTGCGGCTCGGTTACGTCGAGCAACTCTATACATTCGGCGACCGCGGCCGGCACACCCAGGCCGGCGACACCGAAGCCCATGTTGCGTCGATCGGCTACCTCGCGCTCACCCGCGCCGCCGACAACGCCGCGCGGGCGCCCGGCGCGACGTTCGAGCCCTGGTATCGCTTTTTCCCATGGGAGGACTGGCGCGATTCGCGACCCGACATCATCGAGCGCGATATCCTGCCCGAGCTCACCAGCTGGGCGGCGCAAGCCGAGCAACCCGAGACCACGCGCGCGCTCAGCCGCAAGGATCGCGTCCGGCTGTATTTCGGCACCGAGGGCGCGCATTGGGACGAGGAACGCGTGCTCGACCGCTACGAGTTGCTCTACGAAGCGGGATTGATCGAGGAGGCGCGGCGGGACGGACGCCCGGCGGCATTGGCGCGCAAGTCGATCCCAAGTCTCGGCGTGTCGATGCGCTTCGATCACCGGCGGATTCTGGCCACGGCCATCGCGCGGCTGCGCGCCAAACTGAAATACCGCCCTGTCGTGTTTGAACTCCTGCCGCCCGAATTTACACTCACTGAACTGCAACGGACGGTGGAAGCGATTTCGGGGCGGCATCTGCACAAGCAGAATTTCCGCCGCCTGGTGGAATCCGGCGCCCTTGTCGAACCCACCGGCGTGATGTCGACACAGACCGGTGGGCGGCCGGCGGCGTTGTTTCGTTTTCGTCGTGAGGTGCTGCAGGAACGGCCGGCGCCGGGCCTGCGGGTACGGCGGCGCCGCTGACGGCGGCGGCACTCCCGGCCAGGCGGTTTGAGGATTTAATGCGGTAAGCCCCGACATCGGGCCGATCGCCTGGAGGCTTGATGTTCGATTTTCTTTCGCTGATCATTGCCGTTGTCGCGCTGATCGTCGCGCGCAATGCGTTCAATCAAGCGGCGGCGCTGCGCGCGCGGCTCGATGCGATGGAAGCGAGCCCGTTGCATGCAAGGCCTGGCCCGCCGCCGCTTCCACCGCAGGAGGAGCTTGAGCAGGCTCCCGTCGTCGCGGCGCCCGGTGTCGCGACCGAACAACCGGCCGCGATCGGCGATGCTGAACCGGCTGCCCCGCTCGCGGCGGACCAGAACGCCACGCCGAATGACACCATCGGCGGCATGGCGGCGACGCCCCCGCCGCTGCCGCAACCCGGCCCCGGCATCGAGGAACGCATCGGCACCCGCTGGGTGGTCTGGGTCGGCGGCTTGACGCTGGCGCTCGGCGGATTCTTCATGGTCCGCTATTCGATCGAGGCGGGGCTGCTCGGACCCGGTGTCCGCACCCTGCTCGGCGGGGCGTTCGCGCTGGCGCTGCTTGCCGCCGGCGAATGGACCCGCCGCAAGGAAAGCATCTCGACGATCGCAGCGTTGCCGATTGCCAACATTCCGGCGATCCTCACCGCCGCCGGAACGGCCGTGGCCTTCGCGACGGTCTACGCCGCCTATGCGCTGTACGGTTTTCTCGTACCCGCCACCGCGTTCGTTTTGCTCGGGCTGGTGGCGCTCGGCACGCTCGCCGCGGCTTTGTTGCACGGGCCGGCGCTGGCGGGCCTCGGCATCGCCGCCGCCTTTGTCACCCCGATACTGGTTTCTTCGAACGAGCCGGACTACTGGGCATTGTACATCTATCTCGCCATCGTCACTGCGGCGGCGTTCGGGCTGGCGCGCATCAGGCTGTGGCGCTGGCTCGCGGTCACCACCATCGTGCTGGCGCTGCTCTGGACCTTCCCCTGCCTGCAATGCGGACCTTCGATGCTCGGACCGCATCTATTCCATGTCGTCGCGGGATTAGTCCTCGCCACCTTGCTGGTGGTGTGCGGAATCATGTTCGGCCCGCCTGCCGAGGAAGGCCGGATCGAGCCGATCTCCTCCGGTTCGCTCGCCGCCAGCCTGTTGGGCGCAACGCTGATCGTGCTCTCCAGTTTCCATGCCGATGCCGCCATGATCGTGTTCGCGATTCTCGTGGCCGGCGCATTATTCGTCGCATGGAGCGCGCCGGCCGCCACCGGCGCGGTCGGCTTCGCCGCCATTTTTGTCGCCATCGTGTTTTTCGAATGGGCGGTTCGCGGCAATCCGGACATGCTGGTGCTGCCGGGCGGCCCGTTGCCCGGTATCGGGCCCAACGCTACCGACGGCTCGGTCTCGCTGCACCTGACGACCGCCGCGATCTTCGCGGCCGGCTTCGGCGTCGCCGGATTCCTGGCGCAGGGCCGGTCGGTCAGCGCCATCATACCGGTGGTATGGTCGGCCGCGGCGGTGTTCACGCCGCTGGCACTGCTAGTCGCGCTTTACGCCCGCATCGCGCAACTCGACCGCTCGATCCCGTTCGCGATTCTGGCGGTGATACTGGCAGCCACCTACGGTGCTGCGACCGAACTTCTCACCAGGCGCGACAACCGGCCGGGACTGGCGATTTCAACCGCGCTATTCGCCACCGGCACGCTCGGCGCGCTGGCGCTGGCGCTGACCTTTGCGCTGGAGAAAGGCTGGCTCACGATTGCGCTGGCGCTGATGTCGATGGGATCAGCCTGGATTTCGTTGCAGCGGCCGATACCGTTCCTGCGTTCGCTCTCAGCCATTCTCGCCGGCATTGTGGTGCTGCGCATCGGCTACGAACCGCGCATCGTCGGCGATGCGGTCGGCGCCACGCCAATTTTCAACTGGCTGTTGTGGGGCTACGGCATTCCGGCGCTATCATTCTGGGTGGCCAGCATTTTCCTGCGCCGGCGGGGCGACGACGCGCCGCTGCGAATGGTGGAGTCGGCGGCGATCCTGTTCACGGTGCTGCTGGCATTCATGGAAATTCGCCATGCCGTGAACGGCGGCGATGTTTATCGCGATACCGCCGGCCTCACCGAGACGGCGCTGCAGATTTGCGTCGCATTGGCGATGGCCATCGGTCTGGAGCGGTTGCGGATTCGCACCGGAAGCATCGTTCACAATGTCGGCGCAGTGCTGCTGACGGTTTTTGCCGGATTGGCAATCGTCGCAGGGCTGCTGTTCCTCGACAACCCGGCGCTCTGGCGCATCAGCATCGATGGCGAATTCATCAATGCCCTGCTGCTCGGCTATGCGCTTCCGGCGGTGCTCGCCTTGCTGTTGTCCTATGCGGTGGCAGGCCGCCGGTCCGCCCGCTATGCCAACACCATCGCTGCGGGTGCGCTGGTGCTCGCGCTGAGCTACGTGACGCTTGAAATACGCAGGCTCTATCACGGGCCGCAATTGACCAGCGGCCCCACCGGCGACGCCGAGCAATATAGCTATTCGATCGCCTGGCTGGCGTTCGGCGTAGCGCTGCTCGGCATCGGCATATTCTTCAATTCGCAGCGCGCCCGGCTCGCATCCGCCGTCGTCATCGCGTTGACCATTGTCAAAGCGTTCCTGATCGACATGTCGACGCTGACGGGGGTCTACCGCGCGCTGTCGTTCATGTGCTTAGGGCTGGTGCTGGTGGCGATCGGCTGGCTGTACCAGCGGATCCTGTTCCGCAGGCAGGCCGCGCCGCCCGACGGAGCCGCTGCCAGCTGAAGGAAACCGGAAACACCGTTAGTGCCTGATCTTTTATTTTGACGCGTTTTCTTCACGCGAACCGGTACCCATCCTGGATCAAGTCCAGGGCGGGCTTTCGCTCGAAAACGCTCTAATCGGTCGAGTGGCGCAGCTCTGACGTACTTTCCGATTTCGCAGGCTCGGATTTCGCCTCGGATTTGACCGGCTCGATTTTGGCGCTCTCGACCGGCGGGGTTTCGACCCGCGCCGTCACCTCGGTCCGCGTCGTTCCAACCGTCTGCTCCGGCGGCCTCAGCGAGCGCGGCCGGGCTACCGCCCGCGCCATCATCATTTGGGCCGCGCCCTGATGACGGAAATCGCAATAGGCGAAGCCCATGCCCGAGACCGATCCCCGGAAGTTGCGCTCGTCCTTCTTGTCGAGGTTGAAACACGGCTCGAAGGGGATACCCTTGATTGACGCGCAGACGGCCTGACCGCGGACCTGAAGCGTATTGCCGGGCAGCCGGATGTGACGCACGGGACCGGAGCCGCTGAACTGCACCGCGCCTGCGGCGCCGCCGTCATCGAGCACGCGGCCGGCGCCGCGGGTGCCATCGAAGCAGATAAACGAGAACACCTTGCCGCTGACAAACTTGCGGGCCTCTTCGGCATTCATCATCTGCCCGGCCAGCGCCGGCGCGACCATCGCCCCCGCCGTAAGGGCTCCCCACACAAAACGCGCAAGCATGCTGCAACTCCAACTTACCGAGCAGGGGTAACCGCCAATGTCTTTACCTGCTGCTTACCATACCAACCGTGGCAACATTGGAGCAGGTTCGTTGGTAAAGTCTGAACAACGTTAGAGAATTTTTACCACAATTCGACCCCGGACCTGGCCGGCGAGGATTTTGGCGCCCGCATCGATGACCTGGTCGAGGTCAATTTCATGAGTAATTTCAGCCAGTTTCGTCCGATCCAGATCTCCGGCGAGGCGGCTCCAGGCGGTTTTGCGCAGCTCGATCGGGCACATCACGGAATCGATGCCCAACAGACACACACCGCGTAAAATAAACGGCGCCACCGATGACGGCAGGTCCATGCCGGCCGCAAGGCCGCAGGCAGCGACGGCACCGCGGTACTTCGTCATCGAGAGAACGTTGGCAAGCGTGGTGGAACCGACGCTGTCGATCCCGCCCGCCCAACGCTCCTTTGCCAGCGGCTTGGCCGGCCCCGACAGTTCGGCGCGATCGATCACCTCGGCCGCCCCGAGGCCTTTCAGGTAGTCGGCCTCCGACACCCTCCCGGTGGATGCGATGACATGATAGCCGAGCTTCGACAGCACCGCTGTGGCGACCGAGCCGACGCCGCCTGCAGCACCGGTGACGACAATCGGACCGTCCTTCGGCGCGAGACCATGTTTTTCCAGCGCCAGCACCGAGAGCATCGCGGTGTAGCCGGCGGTGCCGATCGCCATCGCATCGCGCGCCGACATGCCTTCCGGCAGACGCACCAGCCAGTCGCCCTTGACGCGCGCCTTCTCGGCGTAGGCGCCAAGATGGGTCTCGCCCATGCCCCAGCCGTTGCAGATCACCTTGTCGCCGGCTTTCCACTGCGGATGCGAGGATTGCTCGACGGTACCTGCCAGGTCGATGCCCGCGATCATCGGAAACCGCCGCACCACCGGCGCCTTGCCGGTGACGGCAAGGCCGTCCTTGTAATTCAGCGTCGACCACTCGACCCGAATGGTGACGTCGCCCTCCATCAATTCAGCCTCGTCGAATTGCGCGAGCGCGACGGTGGTGCCCTTTTCGGCCTTGTCGATCCTGATTGCCCTGAACGTTCCCACCACGCACTCCCTGATGCTTGTTTCTTGAACCGATGAACCTTGAACGGTCTATGCCGGTTGTGCAACCGGGCGCGTCACCGGCGCCTCAATGATCGGCAGGTTGATCAGCGCCGACAGCAGGCCGAACAGCACCGACAGCCACCAGATCGGCGTGTACGACCCGAATTTCTCGAACACGATACCGCCAAGCAGAACGCCGAGGAAGCCGCCGACCTGATGGCTGAAAAATGCGAAGCCGTAAAGCGTCGCAAGCCAGCGGGTCCCGAACATCAAGGCGACCAGGCTTGAGGTCGGCGGCACGGTCGACAGCCAGGTCAGGCCGGTGACAACGCCGAATGCGATCGCTGAAAAGGTGGTGATCGGAAAGGTGATGAACGCCACGATCGACATCGCACGGGCGAAGTAGATCGCTGAGAGGATATAGCGCTTCGGCAACCTGCTCTGCAGCCATCCGACGCTGAGCGAGCCTATGATGTTGAACAGGCCGATGACGGCGATCACCCAGCCGCCGGTTTGAACCGGCATGCCGCGATCGACCATATAGGCCGGCAGATGCACGGTGATGAACGCCAGTTGAAATCCGCAGGTAAAGAAACCGAGCACCAGCAACACATAGGACCGATGGCCGAATGCCTCGGCCAGTGCATGCTTGAATGTCTGCTGGTCGGTCGCGGCGACAACGCTCGAATCCGAGGTCGGCGTTGCCAGCGCCAGCGACAACGGCACCACCAGCAGCATCAAACCGGCAAACACGATCAGGGCCGGCTGCCAGCCGAAATTATCGAGCATCGCGACGCCGAACGGCGCAAACACGAATTGCCCGAACGAGCCCGCCGCGGTGCCGGCGCCGAGCGCGACGCCGCGCCATTCCGGCGGCATAAGCTTTCCGAACGCCGACAGCACCAGGTTGAACGAACAGCCGGACAGTCCCAAGCCGATCAAAACGCCGGCGCTGAGATCAAGCGACAACGGCGTGGCGGCATAGCGCATCGTGATCAGGCCTGCGGCATACATCACCGCGCCGGCCGAGATCACGCGCAAGCTGCCGAACCGGTCTGCGATCGCGCCGGAGATCGGCTGGCCAATTCCCCACAGCAAATTCTGGATCGCGAGCGCCAGACCGAACACGTCGCGGCCCCACGAAAATTCGCGGCTCATCGGCTGCATGAAGAAGCCGAAGGTGGAGCGCGGCCCGAATGTCAGCATGCCGATCAGGCAGCCGCACACCACGATCACCAGCGGTGTCCGCCAGGTCGCGGCAGAGGGAGACAGACGCGGCTTGCCCTCAGTCGCGGTCATCCAGTTCCCCGATGGTTGGTGCGGATCGCACGAGAGATGTCGACGTGGGGGGGACGAAAACCGCCGGCAGATCAACATCCCCGCCAAGTTAATGCATCGGCATGGAAATCCCAACGGCGATGGCGGCCAAACTTTCCACCGCAATGCAGCGTTGCAAATGACAGCGGGCAGCCGTGACGATTTGGCCGTTTGGCCGCCTAGCGCAGCCACGGGATGCATGCTATATTTGATTTGCTCGCTATGAGGATAAGTCTGTTTCCTTGTGACGCGGCGAACCCTCCGCAGTGCTGCGCGTTGGTTCGCAATACCGTTTGGCAGCTTTAAGAAACCGCCGGCCCTGTGAGGCCGGATTTCTCAAAACCTAATTATGCTCATATTGAGCATATTAGGGGTTCCAAAGGAGACCGCCATGCCGATCACTGGAATCTACGGTCCCGATGATTTCGGAAGAGTTCGCGGACATTCGACGACGCCGGCGAGCTATCGCGTCAGTTCCGCCGAGCGCGCGCGTGCGCTGCCGGTGCCGTCGCTGCAGTGGACGCCCGAGGTCGAACGCGCGACCGCGCATCTTTATGAGCGGGTCAAGACCGTGATTTCACCGGTCGAGTGGCCGTTCATGGCGCCCTATGTCAAGGCGATCAATGAACTGAAGCAGGCCCGCGGCGCGGTGATCCTGGCGCACAATTATCAGACGCCGGAGATTTTCCATTGCGTCGCCGACATCGGTGGCGACTCGCTGCAGCTCGCGATCGAAGCCACCAAGGTGAAGTCCGACATCATCGTGCAGTGTGGTGTGCACTTCATGGCGGAAACCTCGAAGATCCTGAACCCCAACAAGACGGTTCTGATTCCGGATTCGCGGGCCGGCTGTTCGCTGGCGTCGAGCATCACAGGCGCGGACGTAAGGCTGTTGCGCGAACGCTTTCCCGGCGTGCCTGTCGTGGCCTATGTCAACACCTCGGCCGACGTGAAGGCCGAAGTCGACATCTGCTGCACCTCCTCTAACGCTGTGCAGGTGGTGGAGAGCCTCGATGCGCCGACCGTGATCTTCCTGCCGGACCAGTATCTGGCGAAATATGTCGCCTCGCAGACGAACGTCAAGATTATCGCCTGGAAGGGCGCCTGCGAAGTGCATGAGCGTTTCACCGGCGATGAGCTGCGCGCCTATCGCGAGGCCGATCCATCGGTGCAGATCATCGCCCATCCGGAGTGCCCGCCCGACGTGCTGGCCGAGGCCGATTTCACCGGCTCGACCGCGCACATGATCAATTGGGTCCGCCACAGGCATCCGAAACGCGTGGTGATGATCACCGAATGCTCGATGGCCGACAACGTCCAGGCCGAACTGCCTGATGTCGAGATGGTGCGGCCGTGCAATCTGTGCCCGCACATGAAGCGGATCACGCTGCCCAAGATTCTCGACAGCCTGGTCTACCTGCGTGAGGAAGTCACCATCGATCCGCTCATCGCCGAAAAGGCGCGGCGTTCGGTCGAGCGGATGATCAATCTGAAGAACTGAATTCAACAGGCGTGCTCGTCCCCGCGTTCGCGGGACGACGAACGGCGGAAGATCGAGCCATGGCTAACACGTTCAGAAATGACTTCACCCGCAACGCCGACGATGTCGTCATCGTCGGCGGCGGCCTGGCCGGACTGTTCTGCGCGCTGAAACTGGCGCCGCGCCCCGTTACGCTGATTTCGGCAGCACCACTGGGCGAAGGCGCCTCGACGGCGTGGGCACAAGGCGGTATCGCGGCGGCGGTGGCCGAAGGCGACAGCGCGGAAGCGCACGCCGCCGACACGGTCGCGGTCGGGGCTGGCCTGGTCGATCAGGCGGTGGCGCTGGGATTGGCGCGTGAAGCCGGCGCCCGTATCCACGACCTGCTGCATTATGGCGTTCCGTTCGATCGCGATCTCGAAGGCAAGCTCGCGGTCGGCCGGGAAGCCGCGCATTCCGCGCGACGCATCGTGCATGTGCGTGGCGACATGGCCGGCAAGGCGATCATCGCCGCGCTGATCGAGGCGGTGCGCAACGCGCCTTCGATCCGGGTAATCGAAGGTTACATCGCCGAAGCGCTGTTGACCGAGGATGGCGCGGTTACCGGACTGCAATTGCGGGAGGTTGCCGACGCCACCGCAAAGCCGGTCATCGTTGCGGGGCGTACGGTGGTGCTGGCGACCGGCGGCATCGGACATCTCTATGCGGTCACGACCAATCCGGCAGAGGCCCGTGGCCTCGGGCTTGCGATCGCCGCGCGCGCCGGGGCCGTGATCGCCGATCCGGAATTCGTGCAGTTTCATCCGACCGCGATCATGGTCGGCCGAGACCCGGCGCCGCTGGCGACCGAAGCGCTCCGCGGCGAAGGCGCGACCTTGATCAACGACCAGGGCGAGCGCTTCATGCTGGGGCGGCATCCGCTTGCCGAGCTGGCGCCGCGCGATGTTGTGGCGCGCGGCGTATTCGCGGAAATTGCCGCCGGCCATGGCGCCTTCCTCGACGCTACCACCGCACTCGGCCCGCATTTCGCCGAGAAATTCCCCACCGTCCATGCAAGCTGCATCGCCGCCGGCATCGACCCGGCGAGACAACCGATCCCGGTGGCGCCTGCCGCGCATTATCATATGGGCGGCATCGCGGTGGATGCTCATGGCCGCACTTCGCTGAAGGGACTGTGGGCGGGCGGCGAAGTGTCATGCACCGGCGCGCATGGCGCCAACAGGCTGGCATCGAACTCACTGCTCGAGGCCGTGGTCTATGCCGCGCGCATCGCCGAGGATATCGCGGGCCAGACCATCGCCGCGCCATCGCGCGTGTCGATGGCGTCGGTCACACCGCGAAATTGCGCCATGCCGCCGCTCACCGAGGCAAACCTTCGGGCGATGATGACCTCGCATGTCGGCGTCATCCGCGAGGGCCATCGGCTGGCGGAAGCGGTGCGGTCGTTCGCGGACATCGAGCGGGATACCGGCAACATTGCGCTGCGTAACATAGCGACCACGGCGCTGCTGGTGGCGGCATCGGCATGGGCACGGCGTGAAAGCCGCGGCGCGCAATATCGCATCGATCATCCCGCCGAAAAGCCTGCGCTGGCGCATCGCACCATGACGACGCTGGCGGCGGCGCGGGATCTCGCGGCGTCACTGTCGGACCGCATTCCGGCGCGGTCGGCGCAACCCGTGAACGCCTGATTGGAAACCTGCATGTTGGAAGCACGCATCATGACAACAGCCGCCTCGCTCCTGCATCCGGAAGCCTTTCTGTCGCCGCTCGCGATCGACGAAGCCGTGCAGCGCGCGCTCAACGAAGATCTCGGACGCGCCGGCGATATCACCTCGATGGCCACCATTCCGGAAACCACCCAGGCCCATGCCATCCTGGTGGCGCGGCAATCGGGCGTGATCGCCGGATTGCCGCTGGCGGTTGCGGTGTTTCAAAAATTGTCGCCGGATATCAGCATCCAGGCTCATTTTCGCGATGGCGGGACGGTCGCCGCGGGCGTGCAGGTATTGACGATTTCGGGGCCCGCGCGCGCCGTGCTGACCGGTGAGCGCACCGCGCTGAATTTTGTCGGTCGGTTGTCTGGTATCGCCACCCTCACCGCCGACTATGTCCGCCATACCGTCGGGACCAAAATGCGTATCTGCTGTACCCGCAAGACCACGCCCGGCCTGCGCGCGCTGGAGAAATATGCCGTGCGCTGCGGCGGCGGTTTCAATCATCGCTTCGGGCTCGATGATGCGATCCTGATCAAGGACAACCACATCGCGGTCGCCGGCGGCGTCACCGCAGTGCTGCAGCGCGCGCGAGCGCATACCGGGCATCTGGTCAAGGTCGAGATCGAGGTCGATACCATCGCCCAACTGCGCGAAGTACTCGATACCGGTTTGGCCGACGTTGTGCTGCTCGACAATATGAATATCGCCGATCTGACCGAGGCGGTGAAACTGGCCCGGGGGCGCGTGGTGCTGGAAGCTTCCGGCGACGTCACGCAAGGTTCGATCGCGAAGATCGCGGCGACCGGCGTGGACTATGCCTCGTCCGGGGCGCTGACGCATTCGGCGCCGAACTTCGACGTCGCGCTTGGATATCGATGCGTGAGCTCTCCACGCAACGGCTTCGCCGTCGTCGCTGGCGTTGCGGGCTTCCTCTAGCGCCGGACCGTCGTCTCCGACATCTCCGCCGTGCTTTTCGCGGCTTCAGCGAGTTCCGCCGAAATTTCCGCGGTCTGAGCCGGCGTTCCCCAGCTCGGCGCTTCGCTGCCGTCGCCCCAGGCGCGCGGCCGGTAGAAGGTGTGGACGCCGAATTTGTACATCTTCTTCATCTCGCTCACCCAGGACGGGCGCACCCAATAGGCGTGGTAGTGGGTCGACTTGTCCACTTCCGGCAGCCAAAGCTGGCCGTCGAGCATCGCCTTGGCGATTCTCTTGGCGCGGTCCCACATGTCGGGTTCGCGCACAATGTCGGCGACGTTGTCGCAAGCGAAGGTGAACTGGCACGCCATATGGTGGTTTTTGTTCTGGTAGACCACGCCGCACACCGTAGTCGGGTAGAAGCCGGAGAACGCACGGTTCAGCACCACCTGCGCCACCGCGATCTGGCCGCGCACGGCTTCGCCGCGCGCTTCGAAATAGACCGCTTCGGCGAGGCATTTCTCGGATTTGGCGCGCGCCTTCTCGTCGAACAGGCCAAGGCGGTCGGCCGGAGTCTTGGCACGCTGATTGTCTGAATTGACTTCGCCCTTGGCGGCGATGCTCTCGCCGCTGGCCGCGGCCTTGGCGGGCTCATCCGCGACCGGCGCCACCACTGTCGCCTTCATGTCCGGATCGGGCAGCGCTTCCGGCGACACCACCAGCGGCTCCTCTCCCGGCTGCCAGCGCTCCATGCTCTCCGCCGAGGCTCCCAGCGACGAGCTTCCGAAATACAGGCTCGCGGTCTTCACCGAAAAGCCGTCCTGCGACGGCGCGGGCTCAAGCGGAACGGCCGCCGCATCTGGTGCTACTTTCAGGTCGTCAAGCGGCTGGGCTTCGAGCGACATCGAGACATCATATTGGGCGAGCGGCGGCGCACTCAGCGCCGCCTGAAGTTCCGGATCGAGTGAGGCGTGATCGGCAGAGCGGGCGGCATCAGCGGTTTTGGCGCCCATCACCGATGCGTTGGATGTCGATGGATCCTCATTCGCGGGCGCGGCGCCCACCGGCGCTGCCGGCACGGGCGTGACCTTGACGAGGCGATCGCCCTTCAGGGTGCGGTCGACCTTGGGGAAATCCGCCGCCTGATAGCGTTGCGGCGGCTGCGCAATCGGATTGCGCGTCACCGTGCCTGTGACGTCGACGCCCCGATTGTCGAGGCTGGCCAATTGAAAGGTCGGAGCCTGCGGAGAAGACGTCCCGATCGGACGCTCGAAGCTGTAGGTGGCGAGCTGAATGGTGGCGACAGCCGAGAACACCCGGCTCTGCCAGCGCTCGGCGACACCCGGCTGCCGAGCCAGCAGCGATGCGATATCCTGATATCCGACTTCTGTCGGGATCAATGCGAAGACGCAAAGACCAAGGCCGAAAGACGCGAAACGCGCGCCCTTCGGCCGGTTACGCAACTCTAACATCGATATGCTCACGCAACGCGACACACACAAAGGCGACCGAACCCAGTACTTCCGTGCAATTCGATCTTTTTTGTTGGTATCTAATTTAGGTTGCGAGGGGGTTAACCGGTGGTGCGCGCGAGATACACGCAAGCAAGCGCCGGGGTTTGCGTCATCACATCGAAAACATTGGTAAACGGGCGCTCGAGCAAAGTGGTAAATATCGCGTCAACAAAAATGATGAAGAAAATTTTGCGATTCCAACACATGGGTTCCAGCGCAACCTGCCCGGAACGGAGTCCGGGCAGGTGTCTTAAAGACGGAATCCGAACTCACGCCTGGCTGGCGACCGCCTTGCCGAGCGCGGCCTGGGCCGCGGCCAGCCGCGCGATCGGCACGCGGTAGGGCGAGCACGACACGTAATCCAGACCGATCTCGTGGCAGAACGCGACCGACGCGGGATCGCCGCCATGCTCGCCGCAAATGCCGACCTTGAGATTGGGGCGGGTCTTGCGCCCGCGCGCGACGCCGATCTTGACCAGTTCGCCGACGCCATCGCGATCGACCGAGATGAACGGATCGATCTCGAGGATTCCCTTGGCGATGTAGGTGCCGAGGAAGCCTGCAGCGTCATCGCGGCTGATGCCGTAGGTCGTCTGCGTCAGATCGTTGGTGCCGAACGAAAAGAATTCCGCGGTCCTGGCGACGTCGCCGGCCATCAGGCAGGCGCGCGGCAGCTCGATCATGGTGCCGACCTGATAGCCGAGCTTCTTTCCGGTTTCCTTCATCACCGACTGCGCGGTGGCATCGATCCGCGCCTTGACCAGGTCGAATTCGGTCTTGGTCGCGATCAGCGGCACCATCACCTCGAGTCCGACCGCCTTGCCGGTACGTTTTTCAGCTTCGACCGCGGCTTCAAAGATGGCGCGCGATTGCATCTCGGCGATTTCCGGATAGGCAATCGCCAGCCGGCAACCGCGGAAGCCGAGCATCGGATTGAATTCCGCGAGATCGCGGGCCCGATCGGCCAGCCGCCGCGGATCGGTGTTCATCGCCCGCGCGACTTCCTCGATCTCGGCCTGGGTGTGCGGCAGGAATTCATGCAGCGGCGGATCGAGCAGCCGGATCGTCACCGGCAGGCCCTTCATGATCTCGAACAGCTCGACGAAATCGGCGCGCTGCATCGGCAGCAGCTTCGACAGCGCGGCGCGGCGGGCCTGCTCGTCCTCGGCGAGAATCATCTCGCGCACGGTGCGGATCCGGGTCTCCTCGAAGAACATGTGCTCGGTGCGGCAAAGCCCGATGCCCTCGCCGCCGAATTTGATCGCGGTGCGCGCATCCTCCGGGGTATCGGCGTTGACGCGAACCCCGAGCTTGCGGACGGAGTCGGCCCAGCCCATCAGCGTGCCGAATTCGCCCGAGAGTTTCGGCTCGATCATCGGCATCCGCCCGGCCAGCACCTGCCCCACCGATCCGTCGATGGTGATGACGTCGCCGGTCTTGAAGGTGCGCGAGCCGATGCTCATGGTGCCGCGGCCGTAATCGACGCGGATGGTGCCGCAGCCCGAGACGCAGGGCTTGCCCATGCCGCGCGCCACCACCGCGGCATGCGAGGTCATGCCGCCGCGCGTGGTCAGGATGCCTTCGGCGGCGTGCATGCCGTGAATGTCCTCGGGGCTGGTCTCGATCCGCACCAGAATGACCTTGCGGCCATCGGCCTGCAGTTTGGCGGCCTCATCGGACGAGAACACGATCTCGCCGGCGGCAGCACCCGGCGACGCCGGAAGGCCGGTGGCGATGACATCGCGCGTCGCCGAGGGATCGATGGTCGGATGCAGCAATTGATCGAGCGACGCCGGGTCGATCCGCGACACCGCGTCCTTTTTGGAGATCAGGCCTTCATTGGCGAGTTCGACGGCGATGCGCAGCGCCGCTTTCGCGGTGCGCTTGCCGCCGCGGGTCTGCAGCATCCAGAGCTTGCCCTGCTCGACCGTGAACTCCATGTCCTGCATGTCGCGGTAATGCTTTTCGAGCAGCGTGTAGATCCGCGTCAGTTCCTTGAACGCCTCGGGCATCGCGACTTCCATCGAGGCCTTGTCGGAGCCGGATTCCTGGCGCGCATATTCGGTGATGTCCTGCGGCGTGCGGATGCCCGCCACCACGTCCTCGCCCTGCGCGTTGATCAGGAATTCGCCATACAGCCTGCTCTCGCCGGTCGAGGGGTTGCGCGTGAAGGCAACGCCGGTCGCCGAGGTCTCGCCCATGTTGCCGAACACCATCGCCTGGACGTTGACCGCGGTGCCCCAGGATTCCGGAATGTCATGCAGCCGGCGGTAGGTCACCGCGCGCGCGTTCATCCAGGATGAAAACACCGCGCCGATCGCGCCCCATAATTGCGCGTGCGGATCCTGCGGGAAATCGTGACCGGTTTCGCGCGCCACCGCATCCTTGTAGCGGCCGACCACATCGACCCAGTCGTCGCCGGTGAGGTCGGTGTCGAGCGAATAGCCCTGGCTGTCCTTGAAGGTATCGAGAATGTCCTCGAAGTGATGATGCTCGAAGCCGAGCACCACGTCGGAATACATGGTGATGAAGCGGCGATAGCTGTCATAGGCGAAGCGGCGATCGCCGGACATTTCGGCCAGCGCCTCGACGGTCGTGTCGTTGAGGCCGAGATTGAGCACGGTATCCATCATGCCCGGCATCGAGGCGCGACCGCCGGAGCGCACCGAGACCAGCAGCGGATTCTTCGCGTCACCGAATGCCTTGCCGGTGAGCTTGCCGACATGGTCGAGCGCCTTTTCGACCTGCGCCTTCAATTCCTTCGGATAGGATTTGTCGTGCGCGTAAAAATACGTGCACACCGACGTCGGAATGGTGAAGCCCGGAGGCACCGGCAGGCCCAGATTGGCCATCTCGGCGAGATTGGCGCCCTTGCCGCCGAGCAAATCGCGAAGGCCCGCTTTGCCTTCGGCCTTGCCCTCGCCGAAGGTGAACACCCATTTGCCGGATTTCACCGCCTCTGCCGCGGGCTTGCTCGCGGCGATCTTGGCAGCGGGCTTCGGCGCCGGCTTGGCCGGGCTCTTTTTCAGGGCCTTGTCTAGAGGCTTGCGGGCGCTGGCCGACGCGGCCTTGGCCCGGGTCGGCACGGATGGCTTTGATTTCGCTGCGATTTTCTTGGGTTTAGCGACGGCTTTGGCCATGACTGCTGATATCCGCGAGGAAGGTGAGAAGATGCGCGCCATACACCACGTTTGGGCGGTTGCGCGCAAGGCGCGAAGCGCGTTTCAACGCTACAGATGAAGCCACCTCAGCAGCCCGAGACCGATCAGGCCGTTGAGAATCAGGAAGACCGCTACCACGAGATTGAGCAGCCGCGGCATGATCAAGATCAACAAGCCTGCAATCACTGACATGATCGGTGATATGTGAGCGACGGTCAGGGTCATTTGAAGTGTCTCCGCTAAGGCGCTGCGACTCTGGCGCTGTGAAAAGTCGAATCGAGGGCGGCATTTTATCTGCTCATGCGGTTCCCCGATAGGAGACGCCCGCGGCTTCATCAGGTTCCCGCGCCCGCGAAAAAAGCCAAAAATGGCCTCGAATGTGATCGCCATTTATCGGGAACGATGCTCCGCGCGATGAATTGGTCGAACGGCGTGCCGGCGCAAGCGGGCGTGCATCATCGCGAAGGAGTTGACCATGCGAAACAGGATACTTGCCATTGCGGCGATCGCGGGCGCCATCTGCGCGCCGATCGCGGCGCAGGCGCAGAGCGCGATCACCACCGGCGTGGTTCGTGGCGGCAGCGTGATCGTCAACGACGACGTCGATGGCATCGCCGTCGATCAGCGTCCGGCGTTCCGTGAATATATCGTGCGCGAGCGCGTGCCGAACTACACCATTCCCGATCGCGTGATCGTCGGCGGCGTGCTGCCGGAAGTCGGCGTCACCTATTACGACGTGCCGCAGACATACGGCGTCACGCCCTATCGCTACACGGTGGTGAACGGCCAGACCGTGCTGGTCGACCCGCGCTCGCGCCGTATCGTTCAGGTGATCGAGTAAGTTGAGGCCCTGAACGAATTGTCCGGTGACCGCAGCAGCGCCCGGACATGAAGGCCTCGTCCGGTCTCCCCCGCCGGGCGGGGCTTTTCTTTTTCGCGACAGGAGCGACGCACTTCCCGTATAACGGATTCAATTTTCAAACAGCCACGGCAGTCCCAACACGGTCATTGCGTCGCAATGACCGTAAGGTACAGCTTCGCGATCTCGCCGCGCATTTCGCGCGAGTTTTGCTTAAAACGTCCCGCCTTCTGAAGATCAGAGGGCGCAGTGCTACCCCAAGAGGGGAGCAGGGAATGCCGGGCGCCCGAAGCGCCCGCAGCCGCGCGTGTAGTGTAGAAAGCACGCGCGTTAGTCACCACGGTCACGCCGGGTCGCCCGGCATTCCCCGCGCAATGGTTTTAACGGCTTATTTCGTACTCTCCCCGGTGACCGGGCTTTCTTGCCACCGTCGCCGGCGAAATTTCTTTCGCCAACTTGACGCCAGCGTCGGGGCGTCAGGACCACACGACTTCGCCGTCCGCAAGGTAACGCTCTCGTCAGCAGCGCGACTTGCGTCCATCACATCCCGCGCCCAACGTCCGTGACGATCGCGAAACGCCCCTCAGTGTGGGACGGGATGGCGAGAGATATGCAGGTGATTTGCGTCAGAAGGGAATGGAAATATTTTTGAAAGCAGCACTAGACATGCAAATCACTTTTTTCCTTTTTCGTCATGGCCGGGCCTCGTCCCGGCCATCCACGTCTTGCTTAGGCGGTGAAGAAAGACGTGGATGCCCGCGACAAGCGCGGGCATGACGGAGTAAGCGCCCTGCCCGAACTCAATCCTGTATCTTGGAAAAATCCGCGACCGCGCGCGTCGCGGCGCGGATTTCATTGAGCAGCTTCAGGCGGTTCTCGCGCACCTTCGGATCGTCGTCGTTGACCTTGACCTTGTCGAAGAACGCGTCCACCGCCGGACGCAGTTTCGCCATCGCGCTCATCGCCGCGGCGAAGTCTTCCCTGGCGACGGCGGCGCCGGCTTCCGCCTTCACCTGATCGATCGCCGTTGCCAGCGTCTTTTCTTGCTCAAGCGAATACAACGCCGCATCGGGCGCGCCGTCGAAACTGCGCTTGTCCTTTTTCTCCTCGATCGAGAGGATGTTGCTGGCGCGCTTGGTGCCAGCCAGCAGGTTCTTGCCATCATCAGTGTCGAGGAATTTGCCGAGCGCCTCAACGCGGCGGACCACCATCAGGAGATCATCCTGGCCTCCAGCGCGAAGACGGCATCGACCAGATCATGCCGCGCGCCTTGCTCGCGGAGTTGGACCTTCAGGCGGTCAGCGAAGAAGGAAAGCAAGCTCTTGCAGTCCCGCAGCTCGCCATCAATTGCCGCTGTCGGCCTTTAATCTGCGATCGAGATTACACGAGCGCTTAATTCATCCCGGCTTGCTTTCTTGAGCAATCCAGCCGTCAATGCCAGCTATCACGCGAGCATTACACGCTTTGGCGATGAATCGTCGTGGAGTGAGCCAAAAGACCGTGCCATTCGGTGAGAATAGAAGGAACGAATACTGTTTGCGATCAGAATCAACCTGATCACTCCCAGCGCCGCCCGCCGCAGCGCATACGGGTCCTTGCTCCCCGTCGGCTTCTCGTCGATGGCCCAAAATCCCACCAGCGTGTCAATCTTGTCGGCGAGCGCGACAGCAACCGACACCGGATCGGTCGGCACGCGATCAGCGGGCCCTTGCGGCTTGTAATGCTCCTCGCTTGCGGCGGCGACGGAGGCATCCTCGCCCTGCGCCAGCGCGTAATATTTCCCCATCAAGCCCTGCAGCTCCGGGAATTCGCCAACCACTTCGGTCAGCAAATCCGCCTTTGCCAGATGCGCGGCGCGTCTGGTCTTCTCGACATCGGCGCCGACCAGGGGCGCGATTTCGGCGGCCAGGCGTTCGATCCGTTTGATGCGTTCGGCTTGCGTGCCGAGCTTTTCGTGAAACACGATGTTCTCGAATTTCGGCAGCCGGTCTTCGAGTTTCGTCTTCAGATCGGTCTCGTAGAAAAACTTCGCATCGCTCAATCGCGCGCGGATCACGCGCTCGTTGCCGCCGACAATGGTCTTGCCGCCGTCCGGCGCCTCGATGTTGGCGGTGAGGATGAATTTGTTGGTCAGTGCTTCTCCACCTCTCCCCGCCGGGGAGAGGTCGGCACGCAGTGCCGGGTGAGGGGCTTCGATCGCATGAGATGTTCCACTCCCCTCACCCGCCGTCGCGCTGACGCGCGCCGTCGACCTCTCCCCCGCGGGGAGAGGTGAAGCGGGTTGCCTCACCACAAAGCATTTCATGTTGGTGCGGATGGTGGCGCGGATCACCTCGGACGGAATCGACAGAAACTCCTGCTCGAACGATCCCATCATCACCACCGGCCACTCGACCAGTCCTGCGACTTCGTCGAGCAGCGCCTGGTCTTCGACCAACTCGAAACCTTGCGCGAATGCGAGTTGTCTGGCGTCGGTGAGGATGACGTCCTTGCGTCGGTCAGGGTCGAGCACAACCTTGGCCGCGAGCAGCTTCTCCTGATAGTCCTCGAAGCGGCGCACGTTGATGGCGGCCGGCGCCATGAAGCGATGGCCAAAGGTGGTCTGGCCGGCCTCGATGCCGTCGACCGAGAACTTCACCACGTCAGGCTCTTCGGTCTCGAGCCCGAAGGTCGCGGTGATGGCATGCAGCGGGCGTACCCAGGACAGCGAACCGGTTTTGGCCGAGCGCGCGCCCCAGCGCATCGATTTCGGCCACGGAAAGGTGCGCACGATCACCGGCAGCATGTCGGCGAGCACGTCCAAGGTGGCGCGGCCGGGCTTCTCGATCAGCGCGATGTAGAAATCGCCCTTCTTCGGATCGCGCTGGATTTTGGCCTGATCAAGCGAGGTCAGCCCGGTCGCCTTGAGAAAGCCCGCGATCGCCGCGTCCGGGCCGCCGACCCGCGGACCCCTGCGCTCTTCCTTGAGGTCGGATTGCCGCGCCGGAATGCCATGCACGGTCAGCGTCAGCCGGCGCGGCGTCGCGAACGCCTTGGCGCCGTCATAGACCAGCCCCTCGGCAACCAGCCTGTCGGTGACCATGCGGCGCAGATCGTCCGCCGCCTTTGCCTGCATGCGGGCGGGAATTTCCTCGGAGAAAAGTTCGAGCAGGAGATCGGGCATCAGTGGCGTTCTTTGCGGGAAAGGCGCGGCGCACGCTTCGCGCACTGGCGCGGCTCCCCTCCCCCTTGCGGGGAGGGGTCGGGGGTGGGGGGCAACGCGCGTTGAATCTCGCTCAGCACCCCTTCAAGATTTCCGATCACATCGTGATTCCAGAAACGTAAAACACGATAGCAGGCGGCTTCAATTCGGTGCGTGCGTAGCGCATCGGACGCTTGCTGCCAATCGTGCTGCCCGCCGTCGAGTTCGATGACGAGCTTTGCCTTCCGGCTGGCGAAATCCACGATAAACGGACCGACAGGAGCCTGCCTGCGAAAATGCGACCCCGTTAGTGCGATGTCATGGCGAAGCCTTTGCCAGAGTATGCGCTCGGCGTCGGTGGGCTCTGCGCGCATCTGACGCGCAAATTCTCGCTGGCGATCGACCATCGTTCGCGATTCAATCATATCCGTCATCGTCTGTGGACCCCCACCCCCGACCCCTCCCCGCAAGGGGGAGGGGAGCAAGAGCATCGTCGCGTGTTGCGCTAGACGGACGTCGCCAATCTGTTATGCGAGCCGTCGCATAGCGGCATCGTCGCCGTGCGCTTGCAGGTGCAGAAGAACACTTTCCTGGTTTCCGGCGCGGTGAACTGCATCGGCGAAAATCCGGAGCCCTTGTGGCTGCCGTCGCAGAACGGCTGGCTGGCGGACTTGCCGCAGGCGCACCACCAGTAGTCCTTGCCCGCCTCCACCTCGACCGGGATCGGAGCCCTGCCACCTATCGCCGGCTGCTCGGTCATGTCATTCCTCCAGCTTCGGTATGCACCCAGGCTTCGCCGCAGGCTTTTGCCAGGTCGCGCACGCGCATGATGTAACTCTGCCGCTCGGTGACCGAGATCACGCCGCGCGCGTCGAGCAGATTGAAGGCGTGGCTGGCCTTGATGCACTGGTCATAGGCCGGCAGCGCCATCAGGTGCTCCTGGCGGTTGCTGCCGCTCTTCCAGCCCAGTTCGAGATATTTCCTGCAGGCCTGCTCGGCCATCTTGAACTGCTCGAACAGCATCGCGGTGTCGGCATATTCGAAATTGTGCCGGGAATATTCCTGCTCGGCCTGCAGGAACACGTCGCCATAAGTGACCTTCTCGTCGCCATCGCGGCCGTTGAAGTTGAGATCCATGATGCGGTCGACGCCCTGCAGATAACAGGCGAGCCGCTCGAGTCCGTAAGTGAGTTCGCCTGAGACCGGCGCGCATTCGACGCCCGCGACCTGCTGGAAGTAGGTGAACTGCGACACTTCCATGCCGTCGCACCAGCATTCCCATCCCAGGCCCCACGCGCCGAGCGTCGGGCTTTCCCAGTCGTCCTCGACAAAGCGGATATCGTGCAGGCTTGAATCGATGCCGATGGCGGCGAGCGACTTCAGGTACAGTTCCTGAAGGTCCGGCGGCGACGGCTTGATGATCACCTGGAACTGGTAATAGTGCTGCAGCCGGTTGGGATTTTCGCCGTAACGGCCATCTTTCGGCCGGCGCGACGGCTGCACATAGGCGGCCTTCCACGGCCTTGGCCCCAGCGCGCGCAACGTCGTGGCCGGATGAAACGTGCCCGCACCCATTTCCATGTCGTAGGGCTGCAGGATCACGCAGCCCTGATCGGCCCAGAACCGCTGCAGAGCCAGAATGAAGCCTTGGAACGAGCGTTCCGGGCGCATATGCGGAGGCAGGGCATCCATTGTCAGGTCAGGTCTTCGTTCGGGGGCTCTATCTTCTTGTTCGAGCATGATCTCCGCGCAAACGCTTCGCGTTTGTCGCGAAGGAAAACCGGTACCCACTTTTCCGGATCATGCTCCAGCGCGCGGGACCGTATCGGCGGGGGAACCGATAATCAAGGCGATGTCCGGAAAGATCGGCGCCGGAGTTCGTGATCCGCCGCGATTGGATCGTGACTGGCGAAAATCGTGCCGCCCTATAATACGAGCGTATTCCAAGCCTCCAAGCTTGCTCGCCGGTTCTCAAGGGTAGTGCCCCCGCCCTGAGGCCGGCGAAGTCTTTTTGGAAGGCCACTTCGCCTGAGAGGCTGACTCAAAAATCAGCCAGTGAAACAGGCCTTTCCGACAAAGCTCGTCATGCCCGGGCATAGGCGGGCGGAAGCGATGCCGTCCTTCGGACGGCTATGCCCGGCCATGACGAAAAGAGAATCGTTCTCAAGAGGTTAGAAAGAGCCCGAAAATGCTGAACACATTTTCGGTCAGGCCTGGGTTCAGCCGGGCCGGTAAGCGCCGGTGTTGGGATCCCGCCGCAGCGTCCGGATCTCGCTTGATCGGGCCATTTCGGCGACGCGCGACCGGCGCGCCTCTTCCAGTTCCCTGTTGACCCTCACGGCTGTCCGGTAAGCCCAGCGGATCACGGCCAACCCTCCCAGGGCACCCGCGAATGCGATCAGCGGCGGCATCGGTCGATCCTTGTCGTTCATTCGTCACGCCCCCTGCTTACATTGTCGCGCAAGCCGGGCCGGCCCGCAATCGCTTTATCCGGGACGAAATGGCGCGGCCGCCCCTCCCTCAGAACCCGAATTTGGCCCAAATTGCCCGGGTCTCCAGCGCCGAAATCAGCTCGTCCGGCAGGCCCCCGATAGGGTCCAGCTGGCCCAGCGCCGAGGCCCCGGCGGATTTGCGCCCGAGCAGGCTCGACAGCATCCCCGCCGCCGGTGCAATCACCGGCGTCTTCACCTTGTCGCCATAGCGGGCGCGCAAGGTCGAGCGCAGGTCGCCGATCGCATCCGCAAGGCCAAGCGAAACCGACGTCTCTCCCGCCCAATACTCGCCGGTGAACAGCACGTCGTCGGCACCCTTGAGCCGGCCGCCCCGGCTCTGTTTCACCAGCGCGATGAAGATGGCGTGGATCTCGCCCTGCAGCGCCTTGACGCGCGCCACGTCATCCGGATTTTCCGGCTTGAACGGATCGAGCATCGCCTTGTGCGCGCCGGCCGTATACAGCCGCCGCTCGACGCCGATCTTCTTGATCAATTCCTGAAATCCGAACGACCCGCCGACGACGCCGATCGAGCCCAGGATCGACGACGGATCGCAGAAGATCTCATCGCCCGCGCAGGCGAGCATGTAGCCGCCGGATGCGGCGACATCCTCGACGAACACCAGCACCGGCAATTTCTTTTCCGCGGCGAGTTGCCGGATCCGCAAATAGATCTGGCGCGACTGCACCGGCGAGCCGCCGGGCGAATTGATCACCAGCGCCACCGCCTTGGCATTCCTGGTGGCGAAAGCGCGCTCGAGCGTGCGGGCGATGCCGGCCAGCGACATGCCGGGCCGCAGCGGCGTCACCGCCCCGATCATGCCGGACAGCCGGACCACAGGGACGATGGCGGTTCCACGCCGCAGGCGTGCCGGAAGGAATTCCTTCAACCTGTCGATCAGACTGTCGATCAGTCCCAGCCATCCGCGATCGCCCGTTTGTTCCGTCATGCCGTTACCTCGAATTTAACCATTCCTTATCACCCGCCTGTCATTGAACCGATGGAACGCCTTTTGCATTGCCGTCTTTGACTTCAAAGTCGTTGACTTCAAAGTCGTTGACTGGGCCGTAACGGCGCAGCGGAGAACGAAATGAAAATCTATCTGCTGATGATGCTGATCGGTACACTTTTAACCGCGGTTCACTTCACTTCGACGCCAGAACAACGCTCCAAGACGCTTCCTTGATATCCGCTCCTGCTCCACACGTTGAGCAATTGAGCCGCGTTCAGGGTATCGCCAGGGGCAATACCCCCTTCCCGGCCAGCACGTCCTGTATCTGTTTATTGGGCACCGACGACTGATCGTTGAGCATCAGCGCGGCATGCATCCGTGTGGGCGCCTTTCCGCCCTTGCGCGCGCGAACCAGCAACCTGATCGCCGGCGTTGCCGCGTCACCGTGAACCGGCAGGATGTCGAGGCTGCCAAAGCCGCGATCGAGTGCCGCCAGCACCTCCGCAAGACCGTCGGCGCGCCAGATCAAGGTGAGGACACCGCCGGATTTCAGGATTCGGCGGCCTGCGTGAATCCAGCTTTCCAGCGTCGCGGAGGTTGCGACATGCGCGATCTTTCGCGCCTTGTCCGGCGAGGCGCGGTGCCGCGCCGGATCGTTGAACGGCGGGTTCATCAGTACGACATCGACGCTGTCGGGGGACAGGCCGGCGGCGGCAAACGCGTCGGCGGCAGACGTCACATCGAGCACGACGACGTCAGCGGCAATCGCATTCGCGGCGGCGTTGCCGCGCGCGAGCCCCGCCAGCACGGAATCGATTTCGACCAGAACGAGTTCGATTCCGGCCACGCGTTTGGCGACTGCGAGGCCGGCGGCCCCGACACCCGCGCCGAAATCAACCACGCGATCGCCCGAACGGGCCAAGGTCGCCGCGGCGAGCAGCATGGCGTCATGGCCGGCGCGATGGCCCGATCTCGGCTGCCGCAGACGCAATTGGCCGCCGAGAAATGCATCCTCGGTGAACTCGCCCCAAGATTCACTCATCGGCCTCAATCATCGGCCCGCAGTTCGTGAGACAGCCCGGCATCGCTGAGAATCTGGCGGGCCTCGCGATTATCGTCGTCATGGACCAGAATCCGGCGCGGCAGGACCCCGAGGGAACCTTCGATAATGCTCATGTTCTGGTCCAGCACCAGGTGGTGAATATTGGCGCCATCGAGCAGCGCGCCGATCGCCGAAACCAGCACCATATCGTTGGTCCGAACCAATTCCCGCAATTGAGGTTCTCCTTTGTCGGCCCGACGTCCGGGCTGCGCTAGCCGCATCGTGCCCTTGCCGCGTTACCCGGCACTTTCTATTGTTATACCGGAGCATAGAGCGAATGTGGCAAATGTGGAGACCTGCGTGGCGGTAATTGTACCCTTCGAGAGCCCCTCGGGCGCTTCGATCGACCAGCTGGTCGAGCTCGTCGCCGCCGACATGGAGCGCGTCAACGCCACGATTCTGTCCCGGACCGGTTCGGAAGTCACCATGATCCCCGAGGTCGCCAATCACCTGATTTCCTCAGGCGGCAAACGGCTGCGCCCGATGCTGACCCTGGCGATGGCCGGCCTCACCGGCTATTCCGGCGACGGCCATATCAAGCTCGCGGCTTCCGTCGAGTTCATGCATACCGCCACCTTGCTGCATGACGACGTGGTCGACGAAAGCGAATTGCGGCGCGGCAAGCTGTCCGCCCGCATGCTGTGGGGCAACGAGGCCAGCGTCCTGGTCGGCGACTTCCTGCTCGGCCAGGCCTTTCGCATGATGGTCGAGGTCGGTTCGCTGCGCGCGCTCGACATTCTGTCGTCGGCCGCGGCGACGATCGCCGAAGGCGAAGTCATGCAGCTGGCGGCGGCGAAGAACACCGCGACCACCGAGGACGAATATCTCGCCGTGATCCGCGGCAAGACCGCCGAGCTGTTTGCAGCGGCCTGCGAGGTCGGCCCCGTGATCGCCAATCGCCCGAAGGCCGAGCAGACCGCCTGCCGCTCGGTCGGCATGAATCTGGGCATCGCGTTTCAACTGGTGGACGATGTGCTGGACTATGGCGGCAAGGCCGCCAAGCTCGGCAAGAACATCGGCGACGATTTCCGCGAGGGCAAGATCACGCTGCCGGTGGTGCTGGCGTTCCGCCGCGGCAATGACGGCGAGCGCGCCTTCTGGGTCAACGCGCTGGAGCACGGCGAGATCGGCGACGGCGATCTCGATCACGCCATCGGCCTGATGACCAAGCACCGCGCGCTCGAGGACACCATCAACCGCGCCCAGCATTACGGCGCGATGGCGGTGGACGCGCTGGCGCTGTTTCCGGCTTCTGCAATGAAGACCGCGCTCGAACAGGTGGTGGCCTTCTGCCTGGCAAGGTCGCATTAATCGAGGCAACTGATTACGACAGGAGCTATTCTAGCTCAACACCCCGGCATGCACCCACCATTGCGGATGATCGAGCTGAATCTTCCGCGCGGCGGCTTGCGCATCGGCGCCGTTCTCGAAGATCGCAAAGCAGGTCGCGCCGGATCCGGACATCCGCGCCAGCCGCGCGCCGGCCGCGGCGCCGAGCCCCGACAGCACCTCGCCGATGACCGGCTGAATCCGCATCGCCGGGGCTTCGAGATCGTTGCAGCCGGCGGCAAGCGCTTCAACCCAGTCGGCAATCGATGCGCCGCCTTCCGGCCACGCCGTTGCCCGGATCACATCGGTGGCGCCCACCAGCAACTCGCCATTGCGCAGGCCCAGCGCGTCGAACACGTCCCGGGTCGCGACCGGAACCCGTGGATTGACCAGCACGCATGGCAATTCCGGCAGGCTCAGCGGCAGCAAGCCCTCACCGACCCCGGTCATGACGCAGGCGCGCGAGGCCAGGCAAACCGGCACGTCGGCGCCCGTCAGCTGCGCGACCTCGATCAGGCGCGCATCGCCGACCGCCAGTCCGTTGGCCTGCGCCAACAGCCGCAGCGCGGCGGCGGCATCGGCCGAACCGCCGCCAATTCCGGCCGCGACCGGCAGCACCTTGTCCAGGGTGAAACCGCCGGTCTTCAGACCGGGCACGCGCTCGCAAAGCAAATGCGCCGCCTTGAGCACCAGATTGTCCGATGTCGCGCCACAGGCCTGCGCCAGCGGTCCTGACATGGTCAGATCAAGTGCGGAACCGGGCGCGAGACTGAGGCGGTCGGCGCAATCGGCGAACGCCACCAGGCTTTCAAGCTCGTGGTAGCCGTCGACGCGGCGCCCAACCACCCGCAGGGTCAGGTTGACCTTGGCGCGCCCCTCCTCGATCAGCATCGGCGATCAGTCCCAGCCCCTTGATCCCCCAGAATCAGCCGCCCTTGCCGTCTTCTTTTTTCTTGTCCGCGGAGGCCGCCGAAGAGGTGTCGTCCGGCAGGCCGTTTTCGATCTTGGCCTCGATCTTCGGCAAATCTTCCGGCTCGGGTTTCAGATCGCGGGCATGGGACCACTGGAATTTTGCTTCCAGGGTGCGGCCGACGCGCCAATAGGCGTCGCCCAGATGGTCGTTGATGGTCGGGTCTTCAGGCTTGAGATCGATCGCGCGCTCGAGGTTCTTCACCGCATCCTCGTAGTTGCCGATGCGGTAATAGGCCCAGCCCAGCGAGTCCACGATGTAGCCGTCATCCGGGCGCTGATCGACGGCGCGCTTGATCATCTTCATGCCCTCGTCGAGATTGATGCCCTGATCGATCCACGAATAGCCGAGATAGTTCAGCACATGGGGCTGCTCGGGCTGCAGCTCGAGCGCCTTGCGCATATCGGCTTCGGCCTTGTTCCACTGCTTGGAGCGCTCCTCGCAGATGCCGCGGTAGTAGTAATAGACCGCGTTGGCCTTGTCTTCGCTGGCCTTGTCGTCGGGCTTCGGCAGCGCATCGATGCCTTGCGAATAGGTCACGACGCAATCGGCGAATTTCTTGCGGCCGCGCTCGATATTGCCGAGCGCCATGATGGCCTCGAGGTCCTTGGGATCCTCGGCCGTGACGCTCTTGAGGATCTTGATCGCCTCCTCGCTGCGGTCGGCGGCGTCGAGATCGGTCGCGAGCTGAATCTGCGCGTTGCGCTTCAGCGGCGAACTCGCCGGCATCCGTTCATAGATCTTGATCGCCATCGCCGGCTTCTTCACCGACTCGTAGAGATCGGCCAGCGACAGCAGCGCCAGCGGATGATTGGGCACGAGGTACAGCGAGAGCTGCAAATAGACCAGCGCGAGGTCTTCGCCGCCGCGGCGGGTCAGCGTCGCGCCGATGCCGTAAAGCGCCTCGGCAGCACCGGCCTGTGCGGAGTCCACCAGCGGCGGCAGCTTCTTGCCGGCCTTGGTCTCGCGCAGGCCTTCCAGCACCAGGGGATGCCGCGCGAGTTTCTTGTCGAAGGCCTCGTATACCGCCATCGCCGCCGGCTCATCCTTGTTGCGCGACAACCAGCGCGCATAGGCATCGGCGACGCGCAACATCGAATCGTCGAGCTTGTAGGCCCGCTCCAGGCGGGTGCCGGCGTCCTTTTCCTTGCCGGCGAGTTCGAGGATCATGCCGGAGTGCAGATCCTTGAAGATCGGATACCATTCCGGGCCGGTCAGCTTGTCGATGTTGGCAACCGCTGTCTTGCTGTCGCCGGCGCCGTAACTGGCCCAGCCCGACAGCAGCGTCGCCACCAGATCGGTGATCGGTCCGCGGATCGACTGATTGATGTTGAGCTGCGCGCTGGCGTATTTCTTCAGCTTCAGATCGCGCACGCCGACCACCAGCCGGGCCACGCGATTGGATTTGTCGATCACCAGGATGCGGTCGGCAAGCTTGACGGCCTCGTCAATATCCCCGTCCGCGAGCGAGGAGATGAAGGCACGGTCGAGCAATTCGTTGTTCTTCGGATCGGTGCGAAGCGCCGAGCGATAGAACGTCGCCGCCGAACTCGCGTCCCGCTCCACGCTGGCATGGCGGGCGGCAAGATAGCTGCCCGACATCGTCAGCGACTTCAAATCGTGACTGGTGGGAAATTGCGCCGAGTTGTCGGCCGGATGATCGGGGGTCTGCGCCGAAAGCGAGCCGGGCACCGCGAGCGCGGTGATGGCGAGTGCGGCAATCGCGCAGCGATTTAAACGAATGGAAAACATCACGGTTCGCCCTAGCTCCAGGAATTTACGGCCGTACCTTTGCGATCGATCTCGAATGCGAACCCAATCGTCGGCATCAAGCCATGTGACAATGCCGCGTTTGGCGTTCAACCGCAAGGATACGACGTGGCGAATCGATTGGCAGCAGGCCCGGTGACCGCCGATTTTGCCAGCTTTGCCTGAAAACGCTTTCAGTGTGGCGGTATCGTGGCCGGCGGTCGCGCCGACGGGGGTCGGCTCACGCAATCGTGGTCACATCGCCTCATAATTGGGTCCGCCGCCGCCCTCCGGCGGAACCCAGGTAATGTTGCCGTTGGGATCCTTCACGTCGCAGGTTTTGCAGTGGACGCAGTTCTGGGCGTTGATCTGGAAGCGCGGCCCGGCCGTCTCCTCGACCCATTCGTAGACGCCGGCCGGGCAGTAGCGATTGGAGGGGCCGGCATAGACATCGTGCTCGGACGTCTTCTGCAGGTTCATGTCGGCCACCTTCAGGTGAACCGGCTGGTCTTCTTCGTGATTGGTGTTGGAGAGGAACACCGACGACAGTTTATCGAATGTAAGCTTGCCGTCGGGTTTCGGCGGCGGAATCGGCGTATGGGCCTTCGCCGGATCAAGCGTCTTGCGGTCGGGCTTGGCATGCGACAGCGTGCCGAACAGCGAGAAGCCGAGCGTGTTGCACCACATGTCGATGGCGCCGAGCGGCACGCCGACCAGGGTGCCGAACCTCGACCACAGCGGTTTGACGTTGCGGATCTTGTACAGGTCCTTGCCGACCGGCGAACCGCGCCACGCCTTCTCGTAATCGACCAGTTCGTCATTGGCGCGGCCGGCGCCGAGCGCGGCAATGATGTGCTCGGCAGCCAACATGCCGCTGCCCATCGCGTTATGCACGCCCTTGATGCGCGGCACATTGACAAAGCCCGCCGCGCAGCCGATCAGCGCGCCGCCGGCAAAGCTCAGGCGCGGCACCGATTGATACCCGCCCTCGGTGATGGCGCGCGCGCCATAGGCGAGCCGCTTGCCGCCTTCAAACAGCGGGCGGATCGCCGGGTGGGTCTTGAAGCGCTGGAACTCATCGAACGGCGACAGATAGGGATCGTCGTAATTGAGATGCACGACAAAACCGATCGCCACCAGATTGTCGTCGTAATGGTAGATGAACGAGCCGCCACCGGTCGAGTTGTTCAGCGGCCAGCCGAACGAATGCTGGATCAGGCCCTTCTGGTGCTTGGCCGGATCGATCTGCCAGACCTCCTTGAGACCGATGCCGAATTTCGCAGGCTCGCTGTTGGCGTCGAGGGAAAATTTCGCGATCAATTGCTTGCTCAGGCTGCCGCGCGCGCCTTCGGCGAACAGGGTATATTTGCCGAGCAGTTCCATGCCGCGCGTGTAGGACGATTTGTGCGAGCCGTCCTTGGCGACGCCCATGTCGCCGGTCGCGATGCCGCGCACCGCGCCCTTTTCGTCGTACAGCACTTCGGTCGCAGCGAAGCCCGGATAGATTTCGACCCCAAGCGCCTCGGCCTTGCGCGCCAGCCAGCGGCACACATTGCCGAGCGAGCCGATATAGCAATGATGATTGTCCATCAGCGGCGGCATCGCGAAGCCCGGCAGCGGAATCGCCGAGCCCGCCGTCATCCAGTAGAACTTGTCGACCTTGACCTGGGTCTTGAGCGGGCAGTCGGCGTCCTCGCGCCAGTCCGGAATGAGCTTGTCGAGCGACACCGGATCGATCACCGCGCCGGACAGAATATGCGCGCCGACTTCGGAGCCTTTCTCCACCACGACGATCCCGAGATCGGCATTGAGCTGCTTCAGCCGGATCGCGGCAGCAAGGCCGGACGGGCCGGCGCCCACGATCACGACATCGAATTCCATGGATTCGCGCGGCGGAAGCTCTTCAGTGCTCATGAATTTGATCTCAGCCCGGTTGAGAACGTCTCTAGGCCCGTTTGTTTCCGATTTTTGCCCGAAGAACAACCATGGAATCAGCTCACAGGGCGTTTCGCTGCGCTGCGATCCATCCTAGATTGACGGGATGCCCCTGACTCCAGCCATGACGCCTGACCGAGCGCCCACTGTTCAGCAATTGCTGACCTTCTATCTGGAGGCCGGGGTCGACTGTGCGCTATTGGAGGAGCCGGTCAACCGGCTGTCCGATCATCCCGGACCTCGCGACATCCCCGCACCCCGCGAAACGGCGCCGCCCGCAATCGTCAGGACATCGCCCGCCGTGGTCCCGGCCTGGCGAGGGGAGCCGGCGCCTGGCCCGGAGGCGGCCATCCTCTCGGCGCGGGAAGCGGCGCGGACCGCCCCTTCGCTCGAAGCGCTGCGCGCGATGCTGGAAAATTTCGACGGCTGCGCGCTGAAATTCACCGCAACCCGGCTGGTATTCGCCGACGGCAACCCGCAGGCCCGCATCATGTTCGTCGGCGAGGCTCCCGGACGCGAGGAAGACATCGAGGGCCTGCCGTTTGTCGGGCGCTCGGGCAAATTGCTCGACCGGATGATATCGGCGATCGGGCTTGATCGCAGTAACGCCTACATCGCCAACGTCATTCCGTGGCGGCCGCCCGGCAACCGGACGCCGACGCCGCAGGAGACGCAAATCTGCCTGCCGTTCATCCAGCGGCAAATCGAATTGGTGAATCCCGATGTGCTGGTCACGCTCGGCAATCCCTCGACCCAGACCTTGCTGTCGACCCGCGAGGGCATCATGAAGACCCGAGGGCGCTGGTTCGATTACGATACCGGGACCCGCGTGATCCGCGCGCTCGCCACATTCCACCCGGCCTATCTGCTGCGCTCGCCGTCCTACAAGCGGATGGCCTGGCAGGATTTGCGCTCGATCGCGAAGGTGCTGGAGCAGGCGAAGAATTCCTCGTCCTGAGTTCCTCGTGTCCCGGACGCGATGCAGCGTCCTTCACGCTGCTTCGCAGGGCCGGGACCCATGATCTAAATTAGATGGACCCCGGATCAGCAGCGCACCACGCCGCAAGGCATAGCGCGTCGAAAGCGCGCGTGAACGCGCTGACGGCGATGCGCAGCATCCGGGGCACGCTCTGTCCTTATGGCGCCTTCGGCCGCACGATCCCCCATCCGATCCGCAACAATGGCTGCCGGCCGTTCACCAGCCACTCGAATGCCCGCGGCACTTCCGGCACCAGGCCGGGAAAGCGCCGCGCGATATCGGCAGGCGGCGTGCCTGACGTGTCGGATGCGCGCCAAACCACAACGCCGCCGGTCTGGTTGAATTTCTCCATTGTCAGCCACGGCGTCCGTTCCGGTGTCGCGTCGAGAAACAGATGAGGCCGCCCGGCGTCCAATGCGATCAGGCTCGCAAGCAGCGTGTCGCCGGTCACGGCCTGCAGCGGCCGGTTGGTCCGCCGCTCAAAGCTGTCGCCGAAAAAGCGCGCGATCGCGGTAGCCGGCAGCGACGTCGTCACCTCGGAACTGCCGGTCCATGGCAAGAAGAACGTCGTCGCAACGACCCCGAGCGCCGGCGCGACGACGGCAAACGCCCAGACCCAGCGCAGGATTCGCTGACGCCGCAGTTGGACGAGATCGCCGGTCGCGACGATCACGGCCAGCCCCGACAGCAACAAGGCAATGCCGGTCCCGCCCGCGACATGGTCGATATTGAACAGGCCGGAGACGAGACTTCCCGCCAGCGCCGGGCCGATGGCGAAGAAATAAACAAAGTCGCGCGCCAGCGGATCGACCGGCGGCCGGTAGATGATCGGCGCGTCTTCCGGATTGCGGCTGAACCAGCCGGAGTTGAGCGCCACCAGCACGACGATTCCGGAAATCGCCAGCAGCAAGCCCCCAAGCAGGCCGGCCCAGTGCCGGACCCTGCCGCTCAACTCGGCGACCGCCGGCCATGGCGGTAGCGTCAGGGCGTCGGCGCGGATCAGCCAGATCAGGTACGGCAACGCCAGCACCACGATCACGAGCAACGCGAACAGCGGATCGAACGACATCAACGTGCGCCGCCCGCGCCGGGTGGCGAGCGCAAATCCGGCAACCAGCAGCAGCAGGCCGATCGCAGCCGACGTCGTCAGCAGCAGAAGTCCGGCATCGATCGACCATGCGAACCATGCGTTGTGGCGCCGCTGGCCGATCAGTTGCCAGGAATGCAGCAGCAGCAGCGCCCATAGCGGGCGCGCCAGCACCAGAGGACCGAATTCGCCGCTGGACGACCCGAATGCCACCACCGTCATCGTCAGCAACACCGCGAGCACCGCCTGTTGCCCGCCGACGACGGCGCGCGCCAGCAGATACAGCGCCCAGAACGTGGCGACCCCGCAAAGCTGCGCCAGCAGATAGACGCCGAACATGTGATTGCCGGCGGCGCGGAAGGCGATATCGGCGAGCCAGAACGCCAGCGGCGGCCCGAGATCGGTCCCGACCCGGTATTCCCTGCCATAGGCGAGCACGGTGGCGAGATCGCCGGGAGGACTTCGATAGAGCAGCAGCGCCAGGATCAGCCACAACGCCGCCTGAAACAGCACCACAAGCCAGACGACCAGCCGCGGCCGGGCGCGGATCAGTTCGATAATCAGCGAGGTGAAACGCATGAAACGTCCGAAATGCCCAAACGGACCTACGGGCCGGACCTGTAGCCCTGTTTGATCTCGGAGGTGTGATAGAGCGCGTGGGCCGTCGAGGCAACCACGTCAGACAGCAGCGACAGAAACCTCGATCGTATCTCGGGCAGGCTCCGGGATGACCTTGTCTTCAATCGCCTGGATCGTCTTGTCTTCGATCGTTATCGCCTGATGTTTTTCCCGTGCCGCTGTGACAGGTGCAAAAAACCGGCGGTGATGCACGCTCGGTCCAAGCCGGTTCAGCGCCTCGAGATGCTCCGGCACGCTGTAGCCCTTGTGGGACTCAAAACCATAACCCGGGCAATCCTGCGCGAGCTTGCACATCAGGCGATCGCGCGAGACCTTGGCGATGATCGAGGCGGCCGCGATCGAGAGCACCAGCCCGTCGCCGCCAATCACGGCATCGCAGTCGCAAGGCGTATCGAGCCGGTCGCGGCCATCGACGAACACATGTTTCGGCATTTCCGGCAACGCATGCACCGCCCGCGCCAGCGCCCACAGCGACGCGCGCAGGATATTGTCGCGATCGATCCGCGCCGGCGAGGCAAAGGCGACCGCGAACGACGCGGTCGCGCAGATCTGCTCGAACAGTTCCTCGCGGCGCTCCGGCGTCAGCCGCTTGGAATCGTCGATCCCCTTGGGGATCCGCTTGGGGTCGAGCACGACCGCGGCGGCCACCACCGGGCCCGCCAGCGGACCGCGCCCGGCCTCATCGCAGCCGGCCACCGGCCAGACGCCGCGCTTGATCAGCGCGCGCTCGCGGCGAAAGCTCGGCGGCGCGACCGCGATCACACCTTTTGGCGGCCTGACCGGCTTGATTTCGGATTTATCGCGAATCATGCCGGGATGGTGCGCAAGCCGGCCCGGCGGCGCAACCGGGAACTCTGCTTAATTCCCGCTATTCAGTCGCGGTGGTCAGTCCAGCAGGTGAACGCGCCGGTCTTCGCCGCTGCGATAACGACCTCCATGGAAACTCGCACGATCACTCTCTACCCGTCATTGCGAGGATCAACGCGACAAAGCAATCCATTTTACCTTGCGTGTTGCTTCGGCCCTATGGATTGCTTCGCGGAGCCTGTCATCGGGCGCGCATTCGCGCGACCCGTTGGCTCGCAATGACGACTCTTAAAACAAGCTCAACTGCTGGCCGCTGCGCTTCGGCCGCGCGAAATGGTCGGTGGTCAGTTTCGAACGCCGTTTGTTGAGCCCGAGCCTCTCGCAGGCGATCTCGAACCGGCGTCCGATCATCCAGGCCATCGGCCCGGTGCCCTTCATCCGCGTTCCCCACTGCGAATCGTAGTCGCGGCCGCCGCGCATGTCGCGGATCAGCGTAAAGACGTGCCGGTAGCGATCCGGATAATTGGCCATCAGCCATTCGCGGAACAGGTCGCGCACCTCCAGCGGCAGCCGCAGCAGCACGTAGCTCGCCTCCTTAACCCCGGCATGAACAGCCGCATCCAGAATCCGCTCGATTTCGGAATCGTTCAGCGCGGGAATGACCGGCGCCACCATGACAGTGGTCGGAATTCCCGCCTCCGACAGTTGCCGCAGCGCCTCGAGCCGCCGCGCTGGCGTCGAGGCGCGCGGCTCCATGGTGCGCGCCAGCCTGGGATCGAGCGTCGTGACCGACAGCGCGACCTTGGCGAGGTTGCGTTTCGCCATCCGCGCCAGAATGTCGATGTCACGGGTCACCAGCGCCGACTTGGTGACAATGCCGACGGGGTGCGCGGCACGCTCCAGCACTTCGAGAATGCCGCGCATGATCTTCCGTTCGCGCTCGATCGGCTGATAGGGGTCGGTGTTGGTGCCGATCGCGATCATGCGCGGCTCGTAATCCTGCGCCGCCAGTTCCTTTTCCAGAAGCTGCGGCGCGTCGGGCTTGGCGAACAGCCTGGATTCGAAGTCGAGCCCCGGCGACAGGCCGAGAAAGGCATGGGTCGGCCGCGCGAAGCAGTAGACGCAGCCATGCTCGCAGCCGCGGTAAGGGTTGATCGAACGGTCGAAGCCGATATCGGGCGAGTCGTTGCGGGTGATGACCTTGCGCGCGGTATCGACCGCGACCGTGGTCTTGAACGGCGGCAGTTCATCGAGGCTCTGCCAGCCGTCGTCGAACGCGACGCGCGCTTCGGCCTCGAAGCGCCCGCTGTCATTGGACTGCGCGCCGCGGCCACGCCGCCTTTCGCGCTCGATCGCAACCGCAAGTTCGGGAAAAGGAGAAGGCGCACCCGCCGGTTCGGAGGGCGCCGTGACCGGCGGGTGCTTGAGGGCATGTGAGGATGCTCAACTCATGCCTGGAACATAGCACGCCATAAGAACAAATCAAGAACACGAACCAACCTTCCCCAACCGAAAAAGATTGACCCACATTAAATGGTCCAGCGGCGTGCCTGCCGCAAAAAGCTGCAACCAGAAGGCTGATTTGGATATGACAAGATGATAACAGTGCCGCGTTTTCCTCGCCTTAGGGCATCCAAGAGACCTCAATGCTGAGTGTCGTCATCGCCACCGAAGGCGTCGAACAGACCGCCGTTGCAACGCTGGCCGCGCTGGTGCCGGGCGCCGCATCCGGCGTGGTGCGCGAGGTGCTGCTGGTCGACCGGGCCGGCACCGGCGTCATCGAGCGAGTCGCGGATGTCGCGGGCTGCCGTTTTTTGCGGTTCGAGGGAACGCATGCGGCGGCGCTGGCGGCGGGAGCCCGGCAGGCTCGCTCGCCATGGCTGATGTTCCTGCATGCCGGCGCCGTGCTGGACTCAGGCTGGATCGACGAGACCGCGCAATTTATCCAGCGGGTCTCGATCAGCGGCCAGCCCCGCGCCGGAATCTTCCGCTATGCACGCTCACCCTATGCGGATGCCCGCCTGCGCGACGGCTTCAAGTTCATCGCGCGGATGATCGCCGGGCCATCGGCCGAACAGGGCTTGCTGATCGCGAAGGATCACTACGAGCGGCTCGGCGGCTATGCGCCGGACGCCCGCCGTTCCGAGGCCAAACTGCTCCGGCGGCTCGGCCGCTCGTCGCGCACCCTGCTGCGGAGCAGGATCATAGTGGCGTAAGGCGCACCGATATATACTTGCCAAAGTCAAATAATTATTTGACAATGGCAATTATTCAGGTGAGCCATGTCCCAGCAAAATTCCGACCGCCAGATATCAGCGGTACGGGCCTTCAATCGCTTCTACACGCGCAAGCTTGGCGTTCTCGATCAGCAACTGCTGAAAAGCCCGTTCTCGCTGAGCGAGGCGCGGGTGCTGTACGAGATCGCTACCCTCGAAAACCCGGCCGCCAAGGAGATCGGGATCGAGCTCGGTCTTGATCCGGGCTATCTCAGCCGGATCATCCAGAATTTCGACGATAGCGGGCTGATTACCCGAACGCCGCTGCCCTCGGACCGGCGGCAACATCAACTCGGTCTGACCGCCAAAGGGCGTCAGGCCTTCGCCAAGCTCAATCGCAGTTCACACGACGAGGTCGCAGCGTTGCTCGCAGCACTGCCGGACGGCGGCAGCGAGCGGCTGATCGGCGCGATGGCTGTGATCGAAAGCCTGCTCGGCGCATCCGGCTACTCGCTTCCGCCAGCGATCCTGCGAGACCCCCGCCCGGGCGACATGGGATGGGTGGTGCAGAGCCACGGCTCGCTCTACGCCCGCGAATACGGCTTCGATTCCTCGTTCGAGAGCCTGGTTGCGGAGATCGTCGCGAAATTTATCGCCTCGTTCGACGCTTCACGGGAGCGCTGCTGGATCGCCGAGCTCGATGGTGCCCAGGTCGGTTCGGTATTCCTCGTCAGGCACACCGACGATGTCGCCAAACTGCGGTTGCTGCTGGTCGATCCGGCCGGGCGCGGCCGGGGACTCGGCCAGCGGCTGGTCGCCGAATGCCTCTCGTTTGCGCGGCAATGCGGCTATCGCAAGATCACGTTGTGGACCCAGAGCATCCTGGTCGCCGCACGCAAGATTTATCAGGACGCCGGCTTTGCGCTGGTCGGCAGCGAGCCGCACCGCAGTTTCGGCCAAAGCCTGATCGGCGAGACGTGGGAACGTGAATTGTGAACCGGCGCGCCGATTCTGGTTGCATCAGGCCGATGCGCCTTTCGCCTTCGGCCGCCGCAAATGCTCGTCGAGCCGCGGCATGATCTCGACAAAGTTGCAAGGCCGCGTCCGGTAGTCGAGCTGGGGGGCGAGGATACCGTCCCATCCGTCGCGGCAGGCGCCCGGCGATCCCGGCAGGCAGAAGATGAAGGTGGCACCCGCGACGCCGGCGGTCGCGCGGCTCTGGATCGTCGAGGTGCCGATTTTGGCGTAACTCAGCATGTGGAACGCGATCGAGAAGCCATCCATCCGCTTTTCGAACAGCGGCTCGATCGCCTCCGGCGTCACGTCGCGGCCGGTGAAGCCGGTGCCGCCGGTCGTGATGATGACATCGACGCCCGCATCGGCAATCCATCTTTTGATGATGATGCGGATCGCATCGACGTCATCGACGATGATCTCGCGCGCCGCGAGCCTGTGACCGGCAGCGACGAGGCGTTCCGCCAGCGTCGTTCCGGACTTGTCGTCCTCCAGCGAGCGGGTATCCGAGATCGTCAGCACCGCAATGTTGAGCGGCAGGAATTGTTTTGTTTCGTCGATCGAGGACATGACTTGTTCTTCTCGTCATGCCCGGCCTTGTGCCGGGCATCCACGTCTTGAAAGTCCCGCAGAAGCAAAGACGTGGATGGCCGGGGCAAGCCCGGCCATGACGGTCAATGCCGTTTCACAGAACCCTCACTACACACCCCCGCCAAACGTATCACACGCCCTCAGCGTTCCCTGCTGATAGCCGGTCATGAACCATCGCTTGCGTTGTTCCGCCGAGCCGTGGGTAAAGGAATCCGGCACCACCCGTCCGGTCGCCTGCCGCTGCAGCGTATCGTCGCCGATCGCCGACGCGGTCCGCAACGCGCCATCGATATCGCCGGCCTCGATGAATCCCGGCCGCTTCTTCTCCTCGCGATTGACCCAGATGCCCGACAAACAGTCGGCCTGCAATTCCACCCTTACCTGCAAGGCATTGGCGGCGGCCTTGTCACCGGCCGCCCGCAGTTGCTGCTGCTGCGCCGTCACCTTCGGCAGGATGCCGAGCAGGTTCTGGATGTGATGCCCGGCTTCATGAGCGATGATATAGGCTGCGGTGAACTTGCAGGCACTGCCCTGACAGCCGTGAAACCTGGTCTCGACCTCCCTGAAAAATCCGGTGTCGAGAAAAATCTTCTGGTCGGGCGGGCAGTAGAACGGGCCCATCGCCGACTGCGCCATGCCGCAGCGCCCGCCATTGGTGACGTTGCGAAACAGCACGATGCGCGGACCCTTATAGGTTTGCCCGCTGGCCTGGAAGATTTCGCTCCAGCGATCATCGATCTCGCCGAGGATGCCGGCGATCATGTTGCCCATCTCGTCGGTCGGCGCGCCGGTCCTGGCGGGTGTCGTGCGGCGATCGGTTTGATAGGTCGGCGCCTGCCCGCCGGTGAGAATTTGCGCGCCGCCGATCAGGATGCGCGGATCGATGCCGAAGGCGTAACCGAGAAGGCCGAGCACGATGAGGGTGCCGATGCCGAGCCCGCCGCCACCGCCGATCGGAAGACCGAGGCCGCCGCCGCCGCCCAATCCGCCGCCACTATCGTCGCGACGGTCTTCAATGTCGTCGCTGCGACGGAAATCATCGTAACGCATGGCGCTTTTCCCTCATTCCAACTTGCCGCAACCCGATGCCGACACCCACGCTGCGCCTACGTAAAATTTCCATTCCATTAATCAATAACCCGCCCGGCAAAAATTGCCTAGCGTGAAAGAATTACCCGGTTAAGTCGATTTTTACTTTGGCTCGTCAATGTATCGCCAGTCGGTTGTTTGGTCCCGCGTCGCCGGCTGCGTCGCCTGAGTCAGAGTATTTGAGTCATGGTTGTGTCGCGTCGCGGGGCGTCTGCAAAGGCGCCCCGCACTCAATTTGAGTCCCATCCGAGTGCTCGTATCGTCGTTGGCGATTGCGTCGCCGAGATGTCGAAACTGCCGGCCGGATCGGTCGATCTGGTGTTTGCAGATCCACCCTACAACCTGCAGCTCAAGGGCGATCTCAAGCGTCCCGACAAATCCCATGTCGATGCCGTGAACGACGACTGGGACAAGTTTTCATCCTTCGCCGCTTATGACGATTTCACCCGTGCCTGGCTCTTGGCCTGCCGCCGCGTCATGAAACCGTCGGCGACGCTGTGGGTGATCGGCTCCTACCACAATATTTTCCGCGTCGGCTCGATCATGCAGGACCTCGGCTTCTGGGTTCTCAATGACATCGTCTGGCGCAAGACCAATCCGATGCCGAATTTCCGCGGCCGCCGCTTCACCAACGCCCACGAGACCATGATCTGGGCCGCGCGCGACGAGAAGGCCAAGGGCTACACGTTCAACTACGAAGCCTTGAAGGCCGCCAATGAGGACGTGCAGGCGCGTTCCGACTGGCTGATCCCGCTGTGCACCGGCGATGAACGCCTCAAGGGCAAGGACGGCAAGAAGGTCCACCCCACCCAGAAGCCCGAAGGCCTGCTGGCGCGGGTGCTGCTGTCGTCGTCGAAGCCCGGCGATCTGGTGATCGATCCGTTCAACGGCACCGGCACCACCGGTGCGGTGGCCAAACGCCTGGGCCGCAATTATATCGGCTTCGAACGCGACCCAAGCTACGCGACCGCAGCCGAAGCCCGCATCGCCGCGATCGAGCCGTTGCCGGAAGCAACCCTGGCGCCGTTCATGACCGCGCGCGACGCGCCGCGGGTGGCGTTCTCCGAACTGATCGAGCGCGGCATGATTTCACCCGGCACACGGCTGGTCGATTCGAGAAAGCGCCACGGCGCCTTGGTGCGGGCCGACGGCGCCATCATGCTCGGCGACAAGGTCGGCTCGATCCACCGCATCGGCGCGGTGGCGCAGGGCTCGGGCGCCTGCAACGGCTGGACCTTCTGGCACATCGAGACCAACAAGGGCCTGCGGCTGATCGACGAGCTGCGCGCCGAAATCCGCTCCGGGATGGCGGCGGGCTAATTTCCCTATCCCGCAACTTGCGTCGATGGCCGCGGCCGTGCGGCCGCCCTCACGAACTCGTCGGTTGCGCATCCCGCAAAATTTGAGCATGGACAAGCCGTCCGCGGACTTGGCCGCACACCGATTTTTCTCGACAACGAAGCAACAAGGGAGAATTCCGATGCTGAAATTTTATTTCAACGGCGCGCCGAACCCCAACAAGGTCGCGCTGTTTCTAGAAGAGTCCGGACTTCCCTTCGAGCCGGTGCCGGTCGATACCCGCAAGGGCGATCAGTTCAAGCCGGAATTTCTGGCGGTCAATCCCAACGGCAAGGTGCCGGCGATCGACGACAATGGCGTGTTCGTTTTCGACAGCAACGCGATCCTGCTTTATCTCGCCGAGAAGACCGGCAAATTCCTAGCGCCGAACACGCCCGCCAACCGTGCGCAAACGCTGTCATGGCTGATGTTCATCGCCACCGGCATCGGCCCCTATTCCGGCCAGGCGGTGCATTTCAAGCACTTCGCGCCGAAAGACCTGGAATACGCGCATAACCGCTACCAGTTCGAGGCGCATCGGCATTACAAGATTCTCGACGATCATCTCGCCAAGAGCCGTTATATGGTCGGCGACACCTACACCATCGTCGACATGGCGTTCTGGGGCTGGGCGCGGATGGCGCCGTTCGTGCTCGGCGATGATGTGTTTACAAAATATCCCAACGTGAAACGGCTGGTCGACGAGGTTTCCGCACGGCCGGCAGCGGCGCGCGCGATCGCGCTCAAGGACAAGTTCACCTTCAAGGCGGACATGGATGAGGAAGCGCGCCATATCATGTTCGGCCATCTCAAGACCAAGGCGGCCTGATCGCACCAGCTTCGGCCATTGAGGCGACCGGACGCCTTTCGCAGTTGCCCACTTCGGCCTGCCATGTCATGACGCCATCCACACCCGGGGCTCATTCATGACCGTTCTCATCGCCGGCGGCGGCATCGGCGGGCTGACGCTGGCACTCAGCCTGCACCAGATCGGCGTTCCCGCCAAAGTCTTCGAGAGCGTGCCGGCGCTGAGGCCGCTCGGCGTCGGCATCAACGTGCTGCCGCACGCCGTGCGCGAACTGATCGAGCTCGGCCTGCTCGACCAGCTTGACGCATCGGGCGTGCGCACCAAGGAACTGGCGTTCTTTTCCAAGCACGGCAAGCCGATCTGGAGCGAACCGCGCGGCATCGAGGCCGGCTATAAATGGCCGCAGTTCTCGATCCATCGTGGCATATTGCAACAGATCCTGCTCGATGCTGCGACCGAACGGCTTGGCAAGGCCAACATCCTCACCAGCCATCATCTCAGCGGCTGGTCGGAGACACCCGCAGGCGTCCGCGCGGATTTCATCGACAAGGCTACCGGCAAGGCTGCGGGCAGCCATGACGGTGCACTGCTGATCGCAGCCGACGGCATTCATTCCGCGGTCCGCGAAAAACTCTATCCCTCGGAAGGCCCGCCGATCTGGAACGGGCGCATCCTCTGGCGCGGCATTACCGAGAGCGACGCGTTTCTCTCCGGCCGCACCATGATCATGGCCGGCCACGAAATCCTGAAATTCGTCTGTTATCCGATCTCCAAAGAGCCGGACTCATCCGGCAAATTCTCGATCAATTGGGTCGCCGAGCGGCACATGCCGCCGACCTATCAGTGGCGGCGGGAGGATTACAACCGCGCGGCCAAGCTGGAGGAATTCCTGCCCTGGTTCGAGGACTGGCGGTTCGACTGGCTCGACGTCCCCGGCCTGATCCGCGGCTGCCCGCAGGCCTACGAATATCCGCTTGGTCGACCGCGATCCGGTTGCGCAATGGACGTTCGGCCCGGTTACGCTGATGGGCGACGCCGCGCATCCGATGTATCCGATCGGCTCCAACGGCGCCTCGCAGGCGATCCTCGACGCCCGCGTCATTACCCGCGAAATCCTGGCGCACGGCCCGACCAACGCCGCGCTGGCCGCCTACGAGGCGGAGCGGCGGCCGGCCACCACCGAGCTCGTGATGCTCAACCGCCGCAACGGGCCGGAGCAGGTGATGCAACTGGTCGAGGAGCGCGCGCCGGAGGGCTACAACGTCGTCACCGACGTGCTGTCGCAAAGGGAACTGGAAGACATCGCCGCCAATTACAAGCGCGTCGCCGGCTTTCAGGTTGAAGGCCTCAATGCCAAACCGCCGATCGTGCAGTTGAAGGACACGGCGTCACAGGCCAGCGCATGCTAGCTGCGTAGCGCTATCGGATCGCCTTCGCCGTCTCGACCAGCCGGGCGCTCGTCGTCGCCGTCGCGAGCACGGTACCGTTGTCGCCGGTCAATCTTCCCGCGACGAAAGCAACCGTCTTGCCCAATTGCGTGACATTCGCCTCGCCCGTGATCGGCCCGACTTTCGCAGGCGCGAGAAAATTGACCGTCATGGTGATCGTCGCCGTGTAGAGACGCCCCTCCGTCATCACGAACACGGCCGGGCCCATGGTGTCGTCGAGCATCGCGGAAAGGATGCCGCCCTGGATAAAGCCGGCCGGATTGCAGAACTCCGGTCTGGCGTCGAAGCCGATCCGGACCCAGCCATCCCTCGGCCGGGCATCGAGCACGTGCCAGCCGAGCAGTTTGGAACATGGCGGAGCTTCGAAAAGGTCGAGTGCGGTGCTGATCATGGGAGCCCCTGTTCGGGCCCTTCACTAGCCCAGTCCTGCTGACAACATGGTGTCAGCAGGCTGCGGGCTCGACCGATCTAAAGATCGAGCCCGTGCGCGATCACCTTGCGCATGACATTCGGCAGCGCTTCGTCCTGCAGCGTCGAAACCGGCACCCAGCGCATTCCCGCCGGCGCAGGCGCACGCGCGGGAGCGGTCGCCGTGTAGACCACGAGCTCAAGCGGAAAATGCGTGAAAACGTGGGTTACGATGCCGGCCTTGCGATGCCAGCGCCCAATGCCCGCCAGCATCGGCGCCTGCTCCAGTGCGGCTTTGTCGCCCTGCGCGGCGAGCCAGTTCGAGCCCGGCACTTCGGTCATGCCGCCGAGCAGGCCCTTTTCGACGCGGGTACGAACCAAGAGTTCATCACCGCGCGTGACGACGAACGCGGCACCCCGGCGCAGCGCGCCGGTTTTCTTCGCCGCCTTGCGCGGATAGGTCTCCTGATCGCCCCGCGCCCGCGCCGCGCAACCATCGTTCAGCGGACACAGCGCACAGGCCGGTTTTTTCGGCGTGCAGACCGAGGAGCCCAGGTCCATCAACCCTTGAGCGCTATCGCCGGCGCGCGACTCACCGAGCAGCGTGGTCGCCAATTGCTGGATCAGCGGCTTGGCCTGCGGCAGCGGTTCCTCGACCGCAAACAACCGCGACACCACGCGTTCGATATTGCCGTCGACCGGCATGGTCCGGCGGCCGAACGCGATCGCAGCGATCGCGGCCGCGGTGTAGGGCCCGATCCCCGGCAAGGCACGCAAACCTTCCTCGCTATCGGGAAACACGCCGCCATGATCGCGCAACACGGTGACCGCGCAGGCGTGCAAATTGCGCGCGCGCGAATAATAGCCGAGCCCGGCCCACATTCGCAGCACGTCATCGAGCGAGGCGCGGCCCAGCGCGTCGACGCCGGGCCAGCGCGCCAGAAATTTTTTAAAATACGGCCCCACGGTTTTGACGCCGGTCTGCTGCAGCATGATCTCCGACAGCCAGACCCGATAGGGATCGGCCCGTGCCCCAGGCGGCGGCCGCCATGGCAGCCGGCGGCGGTTGCGGTCGTACCAGTCGAGCAGCAGCGCGGGACGTGCGCTGGCGGCCTGGTCGCGATCCGCGCGCGAAGCTTGCTTTCGTCTGACTGCAGCGCCTGATAAACTCATGTCGATATGTACGCAAAGCGTCCCTCGATGAACAAGCCCCGCCCGATCAGCGCCAGGCCGTTGTCCGTCCTGCTCAGCGACGTGTTTTCAGACGCCTATGCGAAGCAGGGATTCGCCGCGCGCGAGCTGGTGACGCGCTGGGCGGAGATCGCCGGCCCCGAAATATCCGCCCATTCCGAGCCCCTGAAGATCCAGTGGCCGCGGCCGGTGGAAGGCCAGCCGCAGGAACCGGCCACGCTGGTGTTGCGGGTGGAGGGGCCGATGGCGTTGGAAATCCAGCATGCCTCCGACGTTATCCTGCAGCGCGTCAACCGGTTCTTTGGCTGGAGCGCGGTGGGTCGGCTGGCGTTGCGACAGGCCCCGCTGTCGCGCCGGGATCGGCCTCCACCTCCCCGCGCCCCGGACCCGAAAGCGGTGGCCGAGGTCGCCGGGACGCTTTCGGCGGTCGAGGACGAGGAATTGCGGGCTGCGCTGGCGCGGCTCGGCGCCTCGATCAAGCGAAATTGAGGCCGCCGCCAGGTCGGTCGATCCCGGCCTGCCATTGCCACAATCATGGTTTCAAGCTAGCGAACAGCCTCATTCTTTGGGTCCTCTGGGCGTGAACGCGCCAATCCGGGAGCAAACCGTTGATTATCACGCGCCGCGCTTTCACCGCCGCCCTGTCGCTGACCGGGCTTAGCCTGCTTGCCGGGTTCTCGCCGCTACGCCTGATCGCCGAAGCGATGGCGCAAGACGCTTCCGCAGTCGCCAAGCCGGTGTCGTTGCCGGATATGGCGCTTGGTCCGGCCAACGCCGCGGTGACGATCACCGAATACGCCTCCATGACCTGTCCGCATTGCGCGGCCTTCACCGAAAACGTGTTTCCAAAGATAAAGTCGGAATATATCGACACCGGCAAGGTGCGTTACGTGTTTCGCGAGTTCCCGCTCGACATCAAGGCCGCGGCGGGTTCGATGCTGGCGCGCTGCATCGCCAAGGGCGATTCCGGGAAATATTTCGCTGTCGTCGACATGCTGTTCAAGCAGCAGGCCGACTGGGTGATGAAGAACACCACCGAAACCCTGACGCGCATCGGCAAACAGGCCGGCCTCAGCCAGCAGGCGGTCGAGGATTGCCTCAAGGACCAGTCATTGCTTGACAAGATCAGCGCCGATCAGAAGTACGCCGGCGAAGTGCTGAAGGTCAATTCGACGCCGACCTTCTTCATCAACGGCGAGATGATCAAGGGCGAGAGCTCGTTCGAGGAGTTCGACAAGCGAATCAAGTCGCTGCTGAAGAGCTGATTGATTCGGCGGCGCTTCGTGGCGCCCATCGTCTCCGGTTGGCGAGCCCGGGCGGGGACGACCCCGCCGGAATGTTTTTTTGCCAGCCGCAACATGGGCATCGGGGTAACCTAAGCAAAAGCCTTGGGAAAAGCCCCGACCGATGGTTGCCCTCCGGCTCCGGCGTCGCCATTGTCGTTGCCATCGGAGCCGCAAAACGCGACTCGCCCACACACCGACATTGCCTTCTATGGTATTGTCCCGGCAGGGAGATTCGCGCCCTGCCAACAGAGCACCGTGCCCATGAAACTCACGCGCCTTCGCCTTCACGGTTTCAAGTCGTTCGTTGAACCCACCGACTTCGTGATCGAAGCCGGACTGACCGGCGTGGTCGGGCCCAACGGCTGCGGCAAATCGAATCTGGTCGAGGCTTTGCGCTGGGCGATGGGCGAGACCTCGCACAAATCGCTGCGCGCTGCCGATATGGATGCGGTGATCTTTGCCGGTTCCGGCAACCGCCCCTCGCGCAACCACGCCGAAGTGGTCATGACCATCGACAATTCCGATCGCACCGCGCCGGCGGCGATGAACGATCGGGAGATCCTGGAAATTTCGCGCCGGATCGAGCGCGACGCCGGCTCGGTCTATCGGATCAACGGCCGCGACGTGCGCGCCCGTGATGTGCAGATCCTGTTCGCGGATGCCGCCACCGGCGCGCGATCGCCGGCACTGGTCCATCAGGGCAAGATCGGCGAGATCATTCAGGCCAAACCGGAACAGCGCCGCCGCGTGCTGGAAGACGCCGCCGGCGTCGCCGGCCTTCACGCCCGCCGCCACGAGGCCGAATTGCGCCTCAAGGCCGCCGAAACCAACCTTACCCGCGTCGAGGACGTCATCGGCCAGCTCGCCGGACAGATCGACGGCTTGAAGAAGCAGGCCCGGCAGGCGATCCGCTACCGCGAGGTCGCGGCCAAGGTCCGCAAGGCCGAAGCCATGCTGTTCCATCTGCGCTGGCTGGAGGCCCATTCCGACGTCGCCGAAGCCGCGCATACCCACGACCTCAATGTCCGCGAGATGGCCGAACGCACCCGCGAACAGGCCGAGGCGGCCCGCATCCAGGCGGTGCGCGCCTCCGAACTGCCGGCATTGCGCGAAGCCGAGGCCCGTGCCGCGGCCGGACTGCAGCGGCTCACCAACGCGCGCGAAACCCTCGACCGCGAGGAAGAGCGCGCGCGCGAACGCGTTGCCGAGCTCGACCGCCGGCTGACGCAATTTTCGGCCGATATCGCGCGCGAGCAGCAGCAGACCTCCGACGCGGAGGTGGCGCTGCAGCGGCTCGATGCGGAAGACACCGAATTGAAAGACGAGATCAAATCGCGCGTCGAAAAACGCAGCGGCGTCGATGAACGGGTGTCCGAAGCTGAAACGACCTTGGCCGCCGCCGAGCGCCTGTTTGCCGAGCTGACCACCGTTCTCGCCGATCTCACCGCCAAGCGAAACCAGCTCGAGGCCAGCGTCCGCACCCACCGCGATCGGCTGGCGCGGCTCGATCAGGACATCGTCAACGTCGAGACCGAAGAGCAGAAGCTGGCGCAGGAAACCAGCGGCCTCGGCGACCTCGCCATGCTCGCGGAAGCGATGGCGACCGCGCAGCAGAACCTGGCGCAATCCGAGGCGGCGGCACAGGGCAGCGAAGCCGCCCACGTCGCCGCGCGCTCGAGGCTGGAAGCCGCCCGCGCGCCGCTGAATGAAGCCGACAAGCGCGTGCAGCGGCTCGAGACCGAAGCCCGCACCATCTCGAAACTCGTCAATGGCGAAACCAAAAACCTCTGGCCGCCGATCATCGACGGCGTCACCGTCGCCAAGGGATATGAAAAGGCCCTTGGCGCAGCCTTGGGCGACGATCTCGACGCGCCGGTCGACCCGTCGGCGCCGATGCGCTGGACCAATGTCGGCGTCACCGAAGGTGATCCCGCGCTGCCCGAGGGCGTCGAGGCGCTTGGCGTGCATGTCGAGGCGCCCCCCGAACTGGCGCGGCGTCTCGCGCAGATCGGCGTCGTCGCCAAAGAGCGCGGCGCGGAGCTGGTATCGCGACTGAAGACCGGTCAACGGCTGGTGTCGCCGGAAGGCGACGTCTGGCGCTGGGACGGATTTGTCGCCGCGGCGCACGCGCCGACCGGCGCGGCGCGGCGCCTGGCCGAGCGTGCCCGGCTGGTCGACATCGAAAACGAACTTGAGCAGGCCCGCATCGATGCATCGGCCAAGCGTCAGGCGCTGGAAACCGCCGAGGCCGAGCTCAGGTCCGCATCATCAGCCGAGAGTTCGGCGCGCGACGCATGGCGCGCCGCCCAGCGCGAGGCCGACGCCGCGCGCGAACGCCATGCCAATACCGAGCGCGAGATCAATCGCCACGCCGCGCGGAAGTCGGCGCTGACCGAAGCCCACAGCCGCCTCAATGCCGACCGTGCCGAGGCCCATGCCGCGCATGAGAGTGCCACCGCGTCGCTGGCCGAATTGCCGCCCAGCCTCGACACCGAAACCCGGCTCGCCGCCGTTCGCACCGACATCGACGGCCATCGCCGGCTCGCCGCCCAGGTGCGGGCCGAAGCGCAGGCGCTGGCGCGCGAGGCCGAACTGGCGGACCGCCGGTTGCAGGCGATTTTGGCCGAGCGAAGCGAGTGGCAAAACCGCCGGCAGAGTGCGGCCTCGCAAATCGCCACCATCGAGGCCCGCGTCACCGAGGTCACGGCCGAGCGCGCCGAACTCGACAATGCGCCGGCACTGTTCGCGGAAAAGCGCCGCGCGCTGATCAGCGAAATCGAATCGGCCGAAAGCGCCCGCCGCGTCGCCGCCGACGCGCTGGCGGCGGCCGAGAACGTGATGGCGGAGACCGACCGCGCCGCCAAGGCTTCACTCGAAGCGCTGTCGAGCGCCCGCGAAACCTGCGCCCGCGCCGAAGAGCGGATGGATGGCGCGAAGCGCCGCCTGGTCGATATCGAGCGCGAAATCCACGACATGCTGGAAGTCGAGCCGCAGGGCGTGGCAGCGCTCGCCGAGATTCAGCCCGACACGGAATTGCCGCCGCTGTCGGAGATCGAGGAAAACCTCGAAAAACTGCGCCGCGACCGCGAGCGGCTCGGTGCGGTCAATCTGCGCGCCGAGGAAGAACTGCGCGAGGTCGAAGCCCAGCATACCTCGCTCACCACCGAACGCGACGATCTGGTGGAAGCCATCAAGCGGCTGCGCCAGGGCATCCAGAGCCTCAACCGCGAGGCCCGCGAGCGGCTGTTGACCTCGTTCGAGACCGTTAACAACCATTTCAAGCGGCTGTTCGTCGAATTGTTCGGCGGCGGCGAGGCGGCACTGCACCTGATCGAGAGCGACGATCCGCTGGAAGCCGGACTTGAAATCATCGCCAAGCCGCCCGGCAAGAAGCCGCAGACCCTGTCGCTGCTTTCCGGCGGCGAGCAGGCCCTGACGGCGCTGGCGCTGATCTTCGCGGTATTCCTGACCAATCCTTCGCCGATCTGCGTGCTGGACGAAGTCGACGCGCCGCTCGACGATCACAATGTGGAACGGTTCTGCAATCTGCTGCACGAGATGACCGGCTCGACCGAGACGCGCTTCATCATCATCACCCACAATCCGATCACCATGGCGCGGATGAACCGGCTGTTCGGCGTCACCATGGCCGAACGCGGCGTGTCGCAACTGGTGTCGGTCGACCTCGAAGACGCGGTGAAGATTCTCGACCAGCACGTGGCGTGAGCGTCTCCCTCGTCTTGACATCATCATCCGCGAAGCGGATGATCCAGTACACTGCGCCGCTTGGTGATCGCTTCCTCTCGGAATATGGATGCCTCCGCCTTCGCAAGGGGGATGAAAGAAAGATGACCGCTCCCGACCTTCCTGCCGAACTGAAGGCAGCGCTCGACGCCCGGCTTCATGGCCTGTCGCGCGGCGATGCGGCCGTGCGCGCCGCCAGCATCTCGCAGACCTATCGCGGCGGCGGCGGCTCCAGCGCGATCCGGTCGGAGACCGATGCGCTCGCCTATGCGCTGGCGCGGATGCCCGCGACCTATGCCGCGGTCACCGCAAGCCTGAACGCGCTCTGCGAGATCACGCCTGATTTCGCGCCGGCAAGCCTGCTCGATGTCGGCGCCGGGCCGGGAACCGCGACATGGGCCGCGGCCGAGGCATTTTCCTCGCTGCGAAGCTTCAGCCTGCTGGACGCCAATGCCGCCTTGCGCGCGCTGGCGCTCGATCTCGGCCGCGACAATATCCGCCTGCGCGAGATGACCTACCAACGCGGCGAGGCCCGCGACGCGCTGGCAGATGCCGAGCCGGCCGATCTCGTGGTGGCGAGCTACATGATCGGCGAGATCGATAGCGCCGAACAAAAAACGCTCACTGAGCTGATGTGGGCAAAGACCCGCGCGACGCTCTTGGTCGTCGAGCCTGGCACGCCGGCCGGCACTGCGAGAATCATCGCGCTGCGGGAGCAACTGATCGCGTCAGGCGCGCATGTCGCAGCCCCCTGCCCGCACGACGGCAAATGTCCGCTCACGCCGCCGGACTGGTGTCATTTCACCCAGCGCCTGCCGCGCTCGCGCGCGCACAAGCAGGTCAAGGGAGCCGAGCTTCCCTTCGAGGACGAGAAATTCGCCTATGTCGCGCTGACGCGCGCACCGGCCATGCCGTATCCCGCCCGCGTGCTGGCGCAACCCGATGTGACCAAGGTCGAGGTGACAGCGAAGCTCTGCACCTCGCGCGGTCTCGTCATTTCAAAAGTGCCCCGCCGCGCCAAGGCGGACTATGCCCGCGCCCGGCGCTGGCGGTGGGGCGATGCGGTGATGGAAGAAGGCTGATCGCCCGGCCTCCGTACCCCGGATGCTGCGCAGCGCGTCGCACTTGCAGCGTGGTGCGCTGGTGATCCGGGGCCCACCTTGTCCTGGCATGAGGCTGGGTCCCGGCTCTGCGAAGCGGCGCTACGCACCGCATCGCGTCCGGTACACGTAGCAGCCTTTATCGCTTGAACTTATCCCGCCTTGCGCCCGACCAAGGAGATATCGACCTCGTAGCGGCTGCCGCGCGGGGCTTTTTTCGCTTATGTTACCCGCATTCGGTATCTCACCAGGAGTCACTTGCCATGTCGTCCGGCTGGATCGTTCTCGGCGTTATCGTCATTCTCGTGCTTTTCGCTCTTGCCGCCTACAATCGGCTGGTCGCGCTCGGTCAGCGCGTGAGCCAGGCTTTCGCCGACATCGACGTGCAGCTCAAGCAGCGCCACGACCTGGTGCCCAACCTGGTCGAGACCGTGAAGGGCTACGCCGCGCACGAGCGCGGTACGCTCGATGACGTCATCAAGGCCCGCAGTGCTGCGATCTCCGCGCAGGGACCAGGACAGGTTGCGGCTGCCGAAAACCAGTTGAGCGGCGCGCTCGGCAAGCTGATCGCGCTGTCCGAGGCCTATCCGGATCTCAAGGCCAATGCCAACTTCCAGCAACTGGCAGGCGAATTGTCCGATCTCGAGAACAAGATCGCCGCCAGCCGCCGCTTCTTCAACAACGCGGTTCAGGAATACAACACCGGCATCCAGCAGATGCCGGCGGCGTTGTTTGCCGGAATGTTCGGCTTCACCCGCAAGGATTTCTTCGATCTCGGCGCCACTCGCACCGAAGTCGAAACCGCGCCGACGGTGAAGTTCTGAGGTGACGCCCGCCGCTTTCAGCCCTTCCGGAGCTCGCCGCTTCGCGACGTCCCGGAATGACCGCCTCTAGCAGAACGGCGCAACATGGCCGCGTATGGTCTTTACACGCACATCGCATCGAACAAATTCCGTTCGATGCTGCTGCTCGCCGGGCTGTTCGTTCTGGTCTATGTCATGGTCTATGCCGGCGCGCTGATCGCCGAAGTGATGATCGATAGCGGCAGGTCTGCAGATTACTACCTGACGGCGGCCTCGCGCGATCTCGTGAAGGACTTTCCGTTGGCGACGGGCGCAGCCTTGCTGTGGATCGTGATCGCCTATTTCTTTCACCAATCGATCGTCGACGCCGTGACCGGCGGCGAGGACGTGACCCGGCAGCAGCAGCCCCGGCTCTACAACCTGCTCGAAAACCTCTGCATCTCGCGCGGCATTCCGATGCCGAAGCTGAAGCTGATCGATAGCGACGCACTGAACGCCTACGCGACCGGGCTCAACCAGCGGCAATATGCCGTCACTGTCACCACCGGCCTGTTGAAGGCGCTCAACGACCAGGAGATCGAGGCGGTGCTGGGCCACGAACTCACCCACATCCGCAACGGCGACGTGCAACTGATGGTGATCGCGGTGATCATCGCCGGCGCGGTCGGCTTCTTCGCCGAGCTGTTTTTCCGCAGCTTCACCAACTTTGGCTGGGGTTACGGCCGCGGCCGGTCATGGTCGTCTTCGTCGTCGTCCTCCTCGGACCGCGAAAACCGGGGATCCGGCGGCGGCGCGGTCATTGTCATCATTGTCGCGGCGGCGCTGATCGGGCTGGCGTGGCTGTTGTCGCAAGTGGTCCGGCTGGCGCTGTCGCGATCGCGCGAGCTCCTCGCCGACGCCGGATCGGTCGAACTGACAAAGAACCCCGATGCCATGATCTCGGCGCTGCGCAAGATCGAGAACCGCGGCGAGCTTCCCGGCGCCACCTCCGCGGTGATGGAATTGTGCGTCGACAATCCGCGCGAGGGTTTTGCCGACCTGTTCGCGACCCATCCATCGGTGGATTCCCGGGTGCGGGCGCTGGTGAAATTCGCCGGTGGACACGATCCCGGGCCTCTGGCCTTGCCGTCGGATATGGAGCCGGACGATCGGCCGCAGGGGCCGGCTGCCGGTCAAGCTCCGCCACCCCTGCCATCCGGCCCGTGGGGCGGCGCCAGCGATTCTGACAGCGATGCAGGCGGTGCATCGCGCGGTCCCTCGCAAGACGCATCTCGTGGACCCTCTCAAGGTCCGTGGGGCAGTCATGCCGGCCCGTGGGGCACGTCCGGCTAGGCCGGCCTTGGCGTGCGCAGAGCGATGGCCCCCCGGGCTGTCACCGGATCGGCGAGCCGCGCTTTCCGGTGACAGGCTCCGGCGGACCAGCCAGCATTCCCGAGCGGAACGGTGGAACCGAATTGCCGCGGCGTACCGGACACCCGCGCGAATATGACGGCGATTTTGCTGCAGCATCGGGCATTTCGCCCCGAAAATGCGGCTTCGGACGGCGCTTGCAGCATTAACGACACCGGCAGGATTAACCCTAACCGGCCGCCTAATGAATTGAATTCCCCCTTGTTTCTGCCATGTTCGCGCCCAAAGCAAGGATGGGGATTTTCCGATCGCATGCGTATCCCTCGATGATCGGGATTCGAAGGGCATAAGGGCAATTCATGGCGAAGCCGGTAGTGATTGTGGTAGGCGCTGACAAGGGCGGGGTCGGCAAGACCACCGTGTCGCGTACCCTGCTTGATTATTTCAGTGCCAACAACGTACCCACCCGCGCATTCGATACCGAATCGCCGCGCGGCACCCTGAAGCGCTTCCATCCCGACCTCACCGAGATCGTCGACATGACGACGACGTCGGATCAGATGAAGATTTTCGATACGCTGAATTCGTCCAGCCCCTCGGTCACCGTGATCGACGTCCGCGCCGGCCTGCTGTCACCGGCACTGGCCTCGCTGCGCGATATCGGCTTTCTCGATGCCGCAAAGACCGGACAGATCACCTTTGCCGTGTTTCACATCCTGGGGCCCTCGATCGCCTCGCTGGACGAGATCGCCGAGACCGCGAACTTCATGCAGGGCGCGAAATATTTCCTGGTCAAGAACTTCATCAACAACACCAGCTTTTTCGAATGGGACCAGGCGACCTACAATTCCTATTTCCACCGCATCAAGGACGCCACCGAGCTCACCATCCCCAAGCTCAACGAAATGGCCTACGAGCAGGTCGAGGTGGCATCCGTGCCGTTCCTCAAATTCGTCGCCAACAAGGGCATGCAGGACGAAGCCGCCAACTATTCGTTCGTGCTGCGCGGCTATGTCCGCCACTGGCTGGCCAACGTCTGGAGCGAATTCGACCGCATCAAGCTGACCGACCTGGTCGGCGGCTCCAGCAAACCGAGCGCGCGCGGCGAAAAATAATTGCCGGCCGAATGTAATTGGGCTGGATTAGGCGCCAAATTCGCCTGATATAGCGCCGATGCGCCGTACGCCTGTCTATATCATCTGCTCGCCCCGTCCGCTGGTCGGCAAGACGCTGATCGCGCGGCTGCTCAGCGAATTTCTGCTGCTGAAAGACGGCACGGTGGCCGCGTTCGACATCAATCTGAAAGAACCGTCGCTGCTCGATTATCTGCCAAAAATCACCGAGACCGCCGAGGTCGACGATACCTTCGGGAAGATGGCACTGATGGACCGCCTGATCGTCGACGACGGCGTCTCCAAGGTGATCGATCTCGGCTTTCACGCGTTCGACGAATTCTTCAAGATGTCCGAGGAAATCGGATTCATGAAGGAGGCGGCGCGGCGCGGCGTCGCACCGGTCATCCTGTTCGTCGCCGATACCGACCGCGTCTCGGCGCGAAGCTATCCGATGCTGCAGCAACAAATTCCCGCAACCGCGCTTGTGACCATCGATAACGAGCATGTGGTGCGCGGCGAGTTGCCGCCTGCGTTTTCGCACGGCCGCGTGCTTCGCATCGCCGCCTTGCCGGTATTCCTCAAGACCTATATCGACCGGCTGACGTTCTCGTTTACCGGTTACCTTCGCCACGAGAAGGATTCATCGACCGAACTGCATCAATGGATTCGCAGGAACTACCTCAGCTTTCGCGAACTCGAGTTGAACCTGATTTTGCAGAGGTCGTGAGGTTTCCGGGTCGAGCGAGGCGAAAATTCTCAATGCCCGTCGAACGCCATCAAGGTGCGTACCGGCACATCCATCGCGCGTAATTTCGCTGCACCGCCGAGGTCCGGCAGATCGATGATGAAGCAGGCCGCGACCACATTGGCGCCGATCTGGCGCATCAGCTTGACCGCGCCCTCCGCGGTGCCGCCGGTGGCGATCAGGTCGTCGACCAGGATCACACGCTCGCCGGGATGAATGGCGTCGGCGTGCATCTCCATTTCATCGATGCCGTATTCCAGCGAGTAGGCGATACGCACGGTGGTGTGCGGCAGCTTGCCCTTCTTGCGGATCGGCACGAAACCGGCGGAGACCTGGTGCGCCACCGCGCCGCCGAGAATGAAGCCTCGCGCCTCGATGCCGGCCACCTTGTCGATCTTGTTGCCGGCCCATGGCTGCACCAGTTCATCGACCGCGCGGCGAAACGATCGCGCGTCGCCGAGCAGCGTCGTGATGTCGCGAAACAGGATACCCGGCTTCGGATAATCCGGAATGGTGCGGACGGCAGCCTTCAAATCGTGCTCAAAAGTCATCGGTGTCTCTTTCAGGTGTCTGTTCGCCATCATCCATTGATCGGTACGCCAAGCCGGAACGCGTTCTCCACAATGCGCAGGCCGACTTCGCCGCCGAGCGACATCAGGGACTCCGGGTGAAACTGCACGCCGCCGACCGGCAGGGTCTTGTGCTCGATCGCCATCGCCACGCCGTCTTCGGTGCTCGCCGTCACCGCAAGCACGTCCGGCATGCTATCGCCCTCAACATACAGCGAATGGTAGCGGCCGATCACGATCTCATTGGGCAAATTCCGCATCAACCGGCCGCCGCGCACCTGAACCCGCGACGGCCGCCCATGCGCCGGCTGGCCGAGTTGTCCGAGTTGGCCGCCAAAATACTCGCCGATCGCCTGCACACCAAGGCAGACGCCGAAGATCGGCAGCTGCTTGCCGAGTGCGGCCTCGATGGTTTTGGCAATGCCGAAATCTTCCGGCCGCCCCGGCCCCGGCGACAGCACCAGCAGGTCGTAGTTTTGCGCGTCGAGCATCTGCTGCGCGTGGACATGCCTGACCACGGTGACGGCGGCGCCGACCTGCCGGAAATAGTCCGCCAGCATGTGTACGAAACTGTCGTCGTGATCGATCAGCAGTACCCGCTTGCCCGATCCCGTGGCATCCGGCGCGAACGCCGACAGCGGCTTCGGCGGATCGCCGCGCAATGCCTGAAACAATGCTGCGGCCTTGACCTGGCATTCGCGGTCCTCGGCGGCCGGATCCGAATCGAACAGGCAGGTCGCGCCGACCCGCACCTCGGCCAGGCCGTCCTTCATCCGGATGGTGCGAATCGTGAGCCCGGTATTGATGCTGCCGTCGAAATTCACCGCGCCGATCGCGCCGGCATACCAGCGCCGCGACGATCGCTCGTGATCCTCGACGAACTGCATCGCCCACAGTTTCGGCGCGCCGGTCACCGTCACCGCCCAGGCGTGGGTCAGGAACGCATCGAGCGAGTCGAAGCCCGGCCGCAGCATGCCTTCAACATGATCGACGGTGTGAAACAGTTTCGAATAGGTTTCGATCTGCCGCCGCGCCAGCACCTTGATGGTGCCGGGCACGCAGACGCGCGCCTTGTCGTTGCGGTCGACGTCGGTGCACATGTTGAGTTCGAATTCGTCCTTCTCGGAATTCAGCAATTGCCTGATCTGCTCGGCGTCCCCGATCGCATCGACGCCGCGCGCGATGGTGCCGGAAATCGGGCAGGTCTCGACCCGCCGGCCGTCGCAGCGCACGAACATCTCCGGCGACGCCGACACCAGAAATTCCCCGTCGCCGAGATTCATCAGCGCGCCATAGGGCGACGGATTGATCCGGCACAGCCGCTGGAACACTTCCGCCGGCGAGCGCTCGCAGGGTTCGGCGAATAATTGCCCCGGCACCGCCTCGAACAGATCGCCGCGCGCGAACGCTGCGCGCGCGGTTTCCACCGTGGCCTGATACTCGCCGGAAGCGTGATCGGAAAATCCCTGCCGCGGCGTCTTCGCATAGACGCTTTCGGCGGTGGTGCGCGGCAGACCCGCCGTGGACGCCCCCTTCCAGGCAAAATCGTAGCTCAGCACCACGCCGCGCCCGGTGGCGCGATCATAGGCCAGCAGGCGATCCGGCACGTAAAGTACGATGTCGCGCTGGTCGCTCTCCCGCGCGCGCTTCTGCACGAGATCCTCGATCTGGAACACGAGATCGTAGGCGAACGCGCCGAACAGGCCGAGCAGCGGATCATCATTGGCGCCGAGCGCCGCCACCAGGTCGCGCACCAGCGACATCATGCTGGCGCGCCGGGTGCGCTGGTCTTCATCGACCGGCGCCGCCCCGCGGACGATATGACCGGCGAGCCGTGTCGGGTCTTTCTTCGTGATGACGACGCAGGGCTCGCGCAGGACGTCGCCGAGGAACGCGATCAGGACCCGGCCGCGCTCGTTCAAGGCCCGGAGCGAAAAGTCGGAGCCAGCGGTTTCCAGCTGCAGCGGCGGGTCGGAAAAGCCGAGATCAAAGCTCTCATAGCGGCCCGGCACCGTGGTGCCCGACGACAGCACCACGCCGCGGCGGCGATCCAAGAGGTCGATCAGGTCGTCGAGCCTTTTGGCGTCGCCGGTGAACTGCTCCACCGACCGCGACACCAAAAGCCCGCGATGGGTGTGGTACTCGCTGTGAGCCGGCAGGGAGAAGGCTGTCCTGTTCATGTGATCCTCTTACGAAACTTGCCGAGGAAACGCCACACAGGACAAACGAAAAGGCCGTCGCACTGCGATGACGGCCTCTGACGATTGAAGAAAATGAAATCGCACCGGCCACCTTTAGAAGGTGGGCCACCAGAGACGGCTCTCGCGGATGACGGTGTTCATGGCGCGGTAGACACCATGCCGGAACGGATACGTCAAGGGACGATATCGCTCAGAACGCGTCAGGGGGCCTCTGCCAGTAGTCCCGCAACGGGTTAAAGCAACGCTGCTGCCCCGTTTTCTGCGGTCTATGCCTGGATTACAGATTTGAACCTCTCACGCCGTTATTCGAGTATACTCCATCAAATCACAGACGACGAAGAATTGCGATGCAGCTCGAATCCGTCCTTACATGTCCGCAATGCGGTTTTCAGTCCATCGAACAGATGCCGACCGATGCCTGTCAGTTCTTCCATGTCTGCAAAGGCTGTGGACAGAAGCTCAAGCCGTTGGCCGGCGATTGCTGCGTGTTTTGTTCGTTCGGGTCCGTGCCCTGCCCGCCGGTCCAGCAAAGCGGGAAGAGCCCGTGTTGCCCGCAATGACACGATGGCCGCGCAGACGCCGCTCGGGTTGCGATCGATCTTTTGGTATTGATTCCCGGAAAAAATGCGTAGGATTCAGCCAAACACACTGAACTCCTCGCCAAGATTTGCTGGAAGCGGAGGCGCGCGATGCCGTTGCAGGCTCTGGGATATGTCGGGTTCGGATCAAGCGCTCTCGACGACTGGCGGCAGTTCGGGACCGGAGCTGGTCGGCCTGCAGGCAGTCGAGCGCAGTCCTTCCCTGCTCGCATTCCGCATGGACGACCGCAAGCAGCGCATTGTCATCGACCGCTCGATGGCGGAAGGCGAGCGCTTCTTCGGCTGGGAGGTTGCCGATGCGGCGGCTCTGGACGGACTGGCGGCCCGGCTGGAACGAGCCGAGATCGAGGTTGTCGCCGAACCACAAGCGCTCGCGGATCTCAGGCGCGTTGGCGGCCTGATTTCGTTCCGGGATCCCGCCGGCAATCGCCTCGAGGCATTTTACGGCGCTGAGATCGACGAGACGCCGTTCAGCCCCGGCCGCTCCATTTCCGGCTTCCGCACCGGTCCTCTCGGCCTCGGTCACGCCGTGCTGACAGTTGAAAATATCGATGCGGTGATGCCGTTCTACGTCGATTTGCTCGGCTTTCGGCTCAGCGACTACATGCAGAAGCCGTTTCGCGCCTGCTTCTTTCATATCAATGCGCGGCATCACAGCCTCGCCTTGATCGAGACCGGCCGCAACGGCATGCATCACCTGATGGTGGAGTTGTTCTCGCTCGACGATGTCGGCCAGTCCTACGATGTCGCCTTGAGCCAGCCGGAACGCGTCAGCGTCACGCTCGGACGGCACACCAACGACCTGATGACGTCGTTTTACGCGAAAACGCCGTCGTCCTTCATGGTCGAGTGCGGCTGGGGCGGCCGCGAAATCGATCCGCCGACCTGGCAACCGTTCGAACTGAAGGACGGCCCCAGCCTGTGGGGGCATGAACGCGTGTGGCTGCCGCCCGCCGACCGCGAAGTGGCGCGCGAGATGCGGATGCGCGCGGCGGCGGCCGGCCTGCGCGCGCCGGTTCAGGTCATGGACGGCAATTACAAGCTGATGTCGGGCACTTGCGCCTGGTGGGATCTTGCGCGTGGTGGGACGGGATGAATAATCGCGCAGATTAAGGAAGGTACCCAGTCGCCGCGGGTACGGCCTGCTCTCTCTCCCGCTTGCGGGGGAGAGGTGGAGAGGGGGGCATCGCGAGCACAGTGCTCGTGGCTGCCCCCACCCTAACCCCCGCAAGCGGGAGAGGGAACGTCGCTTCGCCCTACTCGCATCTCACCCCAGATGCTTCTTGAAGAAATCGGTGGCGCGGCCCCAGGCCAGTTCGGCGGCCTGGCGATCGTGCACCGATTGACGCTGCTCGTTGACGAAGGCGTGCTCGGCGTCATAGCGGAACAGTTCGAGCGACTTGCCGGCGGCTTTCATTCCGCTCTCGAAGGCACTGACCAGTTGCGGCGTGCACCAATCATCCTTGTTGGCAAAATGGGCCTGCAGCGGAATTTTGATGTCGGCGGGTTTCGCCGCCTGCTCCGGCGGAATGCCGTAGAACACGACGCCGGCGGTCAGTTCGGGAATTTTGGCCGCGCCGATGATGGTCACGGCGCCCCCGAGGCAGAAGCCGGTCAGGCCGACCTTGGCGCCGTTCTTGCCGAGATAAAGGGCCGCGCCGCGCACGGTCTGCGTGGTGGCGTCCATGAAATCCAGGGAGTTCATCTCTTTGCCGGCGGCATCGGTGTCGTGATACGGCACCACCTTGCCCTTGTAGAGATCAGGCGCCAGCGCGTCGAAGCCGGCCACCGCAAAGCGGTCGCACAGGCCCATGATCTGTTCCGAAAGCCCCCACCATTCCTGGATCACGATTACGCCCGGCGCGTTGCCGCGGGCGGCGTTGGCGAGATAGCCGTTGGCGTCCTTGCCGTCCGGACGCTTGAACGAGATGCTGGTACCCATGGATTCCTCCGGTCATTTTCTTAAAGGTTGGCCGATTGCCGGCTATTTTGTCCGCTGTACGATCAGGAAGCAATTGGTCGTGTGGCGCAGTGGCACCGATTAAACCAGACAATAAAAAAGCCCCGGTCGGGGCTTTTTCAATTTTGCGTCATCGACCCGCAAAAGTCAGTGCGCGTTGGCCCAGACCTTCTTCTTGGTGAAGTACAGCAGACCCGTAAGCAGGATCAGGAAGACGAACACCTGCAGCCCGATCCGCTTGCGGGCCTCCATGTGCGGCTCGGCCGTCCACATCAGAAAGGTTGAGACGTCATGGGCGTATTGCGCGACCGTTGCCGGCGACCCGTCGTCAAACGTCACCTGTCCGTCGCTCAGCGGCTTCGGCATCTTGATGGCGTGGCCGGGGAAATACTTGTTGTAGTAGGAGCCGTCCGGAATGGTCACGCCGGCCGGCGGCTTGTCTTCAAAGCCTTGCAGGATCGCAGAGACATAGTTTGGCCCCTGCTCCTGGAATTGCGAGAAGAAGTCGAAGATGAATTGCGGAAAGCCGCGCTCATAGGAACGCGCCTTGGTGATCAGCGACAGATCGGGGGGCGCCGCACCACCATTGGCGGCACGGGCCGCCTGCTCGTTGGGGAATGGCGAGGGGAAATAATCGGCGACCCGGCCGGGCCGGTCGAACATCTCGCCCTGGTCGTTCGGACCGTCGTTGATCTTGTAGCCGGACGCGAAGGCGGCGGCCTGTGCTTCCGAGAAGCCGGGACCGCCGGGATCGGCGAGATTGCGGAATGCGATATACGATAGCGAGTGGCAGGCGGAGCAGACTTCCTTGTAGACCTTTAAGCCCCGCTGCAATGATCCGCGATCGAACTTGCCGAACGGTCCGGCGAATGACCATTTCTGCGACGGCGGCGTATCGTCCTCCGCGGCCCGGGCGTTGTGCGCGCTGCCCAGGAACAGCGAACCTGCGACCATCAGGGCAATCGCCGCGGACACCATCGGCGCCGCCCTGCCTCCCGATTTCGCCAGCACATCGTCGGCGATCGAGTTCGGAATCGGCCTCGGCTTTTCGATCCGGCTCAAGAGCGGCAGCAGGATCAGGAAATAGGCGAAATAGCAGACGGTGAGGATGCGCCCGGCAATCACATAGATGCCTTCCGGCGGCTGCGCCCCGAGGTAGCCCAAGAGCACGCAGACGATGACAAAGATCCAGAAGAACTGCTTCGCCAGCGGGCGATACTTGGACGAGCGCGTCCGCGCGGTATCGAGCCACGGCAGGAATGCCAGCACGATGATCGCCGAGAACATCGCGATCACGCCGGCCAGCTTGTTCGGGATCGAGCGCAGGATGGCGTAGAACGGCAGATAATACCATTCCGGCACGATATGCGTCGGGGTCACGCCGGGATTGGCGGGAATGTAGTTGTCGGCGTCGCCGAGATAGTTCGGCATGTAGAAGATGAACCAGGCGAAGAACAGCAGGAAGCACGAAAGACCGAACGCATCCTTGATGGTGGCGTAGGGCGTGAACGGCACGGTGTCCTTTTCGGTCTTCGCCTCGACCCCGGCCGGATTGTTCTGGCCCACGACATGCAGCGCCCAGACGTGCAGCACCACGACACCCGCGATCACGAACGGCAACAGATAATGCAGCGAGAAGAAGCGGTTCAGCGTCGGATTGCCGATCGAATAGCCGCCCCACAGCAGGGTCACGATGCTGTCGCCGACATAGGGAATGGCGGAGAACAGATTGGTGATGACGGTGGCGCCCCAGAAGCTCATCTGGCCCCACGGCAGCACGTAGCCCATGAAGCCCGTTGCCATCATCAGGAGGTAGATGATGACGCCGAGAATCCAGAGGATTTCGCGCGGCTCCTTGTATGACCCGTAATAGATGCCGCGGAACATATGGATGTAGACGGCGAGGAAGAACATCGAGGCGCCGCTGGCGTGCATGTTGCGCAGCAGCCAGCCATAATTCACGTCGCGGACGATGCCTTCGACCGACTTGAAGGCCATCGTGGCCTCCGGCGTGTAGTGCATGGCGAGGATCACGCCGGTCAGGATCTGCAGCCCGAGCATCATCGAAAGGATGGCGCCGAAGGTCCACCAGTAGTTCAGGTTGCGCGGCGTCGGATAGGCCACGAACGAGGAGTGCATGAGACCCATAATCGGGAGACGCCGTTCAATCCACTTCAACGCGGGATTGGTCGGCTGGTAGTCGGATGGTCCGCTCATGATGCGATCCCCAGGGAAATAAGACGACGCGACGGGCCCAAGTCTCGGATATCAGCTCCGAGGCTCAGCCAATCTGGATTTTGCTGTCGGAAACGAATTGATAGGGCGGCACTGGCAGGTTAGCCGGCGCCGGTCCCTGGCGAATGCGACCGGAGGAGTCGTATTGCGAGCCGTGGCAGGGGCAGAAGAAACCGTCGTAATTGCCTTCATGGGCGATCGGAATGCAGCCGAGATGGGTGCAGATGCCGATCACGACCAGCCACTGGTCGTGGCCTTCCTTGACCCGGGACTGATCGGTCGCGGGGTCCTTAAGGCTGTCAACCGGCACCGCGCGGGCCTCATCGACCTGCTTTTTGGTGCGGTTCATGATGTAGATCGGCTTGCCCCGCCAGAACACCTTGATGTCCTGCCCGGAGGCAATCGGCGTCAGATCGACTTCGATCGGCGCCCCGGCCGCGATCGTCGAGGCATCCGGATTCATCTGGGAAACGAGGGGCCAAAGCGTGGCCACTCCACCAACCGCAGCAACGGCTCCCGTTGCAACAAAGAGGAAATCACGGCGTGTCGGATCCGCCGAAGACGCTGTCGTCACAATTCCAAACCCTTTCTCAGCTGCAGCCGGTGGAACCGCCCCAGGCAACGCCCAAACGAACCGGAGGAGGCTGCCGGCGCCCGCGACCCCCGCGGCGGCAGGAAGACCACTTGTCCCAGCCAACCGGGCGGAACAGGCAGTCCAAAATCGTTCTATTGGCACCCTTGCCGGACGAGCGCAAGCCCGCTATCGGCTGACTTGCGTGCAATGCACTCATTCCGCGCTGAGCGATGATTTATTCAGACATTTCATGGCGACCTTCCGGGACGATCACAGAATGCAGATCGCACTTTTCCAGCCCGACATCCCCCAGAATACCGGGACGATTCTGCGTCTTTGCGCGTGCCTGAATGTGCAGGCCCACATTATCGAACCGGCGGGCTTTCCGGTATCCGACCGGCACTTCCGCCGGGCCGGCATGGATTATCTCGATAAGGTGACGATTACCCGCCACAATTCATGGTCAAAATTCGAGCAATGGCGTAACGACACGCGGTATCGGCTGATCCTGTTCACGACCAGGACAACCCTTTCCTATCTTGATTATCGCTACGGAGCGGCCGACATCCTGCTGTTCGGGCGTGAATCCGCAGGGGTTCCCGAAGATGTCGCCGCCGCAGCCGATGCGCGGCTGGTAATCCCTATTCAGCCGGGCCTGCGCTCGCTCAACGTCGCTGTCGCGGCGGCGATGGCATTAGGCGAGGCGCTGCGGCAAACCAGTCCCGCAATGAAGGAGACGGTGCGGTGAGTTACGCGGTCAAGGAAATCTTTCTGACCTTGCAGGGCGAAGGCGCCCATGCCGGCCGGGCCGCGGTATTTTGCCGGTTCTCCGGCTGCAATCTCTGGAGCGGCCGCGAGCAAGACCGCGCCACCGCGACATGCCGGTTTTGCGATACCGATTTTGTCGGAACCGACGGAACGCTGGGCGGCCGCTATGCCTCGGCCCGGGAGCTCGCCGACACCATCGCCGCGCAATGGACCGGAGCCGGCGTCAACCGTTACGTGGTATTGACCGGGGGCGAACCGTTGCTGCAGGTCGATGCCGCCCTGATCGATGCGCTGCACGGACATGGTTTCAGCATCGGCGTCGAGACCAATGGCACGATCGATCCGCCCGACGGCATGGACTGGATCTGCGTCAGCCCCAAGGCCGGCGCCGAACTGGCGATACGGCGAGGCCATGAGCTCAAATTGATTTATCCGCAGGCGGATGCCGCACCCGAGGCCTTTGTCGATTTGGCCTTCGAGCGCTTCTCGCTGCAGCCGATGGACGGCCCGGACATCATCGAGAATACCGCGCGCGCGGTGGATTATTGTCTGCGCCACCCGCAGTGGCGGCTCAGCCTGCAGACACACAAGACGCTTGGCATCAGATAGAATTGGCATCAGATAGAATTTGGATTTACCGATGTGGGAATTGACGAAATCGTTCCGGTTCGAGGCCGCCCATTCGCTGGCGGGAACGACGCTGGGTTCGGCAAGCGAGGAAATCCATGGCCACTCCTTCCGCGCCGAGGTGACGGTGCGCGGCCTGCCCGACCCCGTAACCGGAATGGTGCTCGACCTCGGGCTTCTCGAACAGCGCATGGCCGAGGTGCGGAAAATGCTCGACCACAAGTTGCTCAACAAGGTCGAGGCGCTGGGTCCGCCGACGCTGGAGAACCTTTCGCGCTTTATCTGGCAGCAGGTTCAGCACGCCGGCCCGATCACGCGGGTGAGCGTTCACCGCGACAGTTGCAACGAGAGCTGCAGCTATTTCGGCCCGCAGGGGTAAAGCGTTGGCGCGCGAAGAAGACGCGGCAAACAACAAGGCGACGCCGCAGATGGACATCTCCGTGATCGAGGATCGCAAGGCGCGGGCACAGACCTGGTTCGAAGCCCTGCGCGATGATATTTGCGCGGCCTTCGAGCGACTGGAGGACGATGCGCCGGCCTCGCTCTATCCGGGTGCCGCGGGGCGTTTCGCGCGCACGCCATGGAAGCGCACCGACCATACCGGCCAGCCCGGCGGCGGTGGCGTGATGTCGGTAATGCACGGACGTGCTGTTCGAGAAGGTCGGCGCGCATTGCTCGACGGTGCACGGCGAATTCAGCCCCGAATTTCGCGCGCAGATTCCCGGCGCTGCCGACGATCCGCGTTTCTGGGCGTCGGGGGTTTCGGTGATCGCGCATATGCGCAACCCGCACGTTCCGGCCGTGCACATGAACACCCGCTTCGTGGTGACGACGAAGGCATGGTTTGGCGGCGGATCGGATCTGACCCCGGTGCTCGACCGGCGGCGGACCCAGGAAGACGCCGACACGGTCGCGTTTCATGCGGCGATGCGGGCGGCTTGCGGCGGCGCCAACAGCGTGGCCGACTACGACAGGTACAAGAAGTGGTGCGATGACTATTTCTACCTGCCGCATCGCAAGGAAGCCCGCGGCGTCGGCGGCATTTTTTACGACCACCATGATTCCGGCGACTGGGATGCCGACTTCGCCTTCACCCGGAATGTCGGCCGCGCGTTTCTGAAGATCTATTCCGAACTGGTGCGCAGGAATTTCAATACGCCCTGGACGCCGGAGGATCGCGAGGAGCAACTGATCCGGCGCGGCCGTTATGTCGAATTCAACCTGCTCTACGACCGCGGCACCACCTTCGGCCTCAAGACCGGCGGCAATGTCGATTCCATCCTGTCGTCGATGCCGCCCGAAGTGAAATGGCCGTAGCTCGGGTCGTGGCGAGCCGACGGCGCGGCAGATACCGGCGAAGCCGCACGACTCACAGCCTGTGGTCGCGGGTAAAGCGGGTGACGGTTTGGTCGGCGATGGCCTTGAGCGCCAATTCATCGAGCGGAAAATCCGCCGCGAGCCAGGCGTCTTCGGCGAGCGCGAGCACATGGCCGAGCGCCGGGCCTTCGGCAATTCCGCGGGCGACGAAATCGCTCGCCTTCAGCGGAAATTTCGGCGCGCTCCAGCGCTCCGGCAGGGTGGCAAGCTCACGCCATGGCGCCGAAGGGGTCGCCCCGCCTGCCCGCGCCCATGCCAGCATCAGCCGGTCGCGGTAGCGGTCGGCGCCGAGCCGATAGAGCCGTCGCCGCGCGGTCGCCTCGTCCATGCCGGCGAGCCGCCACCAGCGATGGCCCATTGAATCGAGCGCCCTGGTTTCGCTGTTGCTGAGCCGCAGGCGCGCCGCAAGCCGCCTCGCGTCCTCGGTGACGGCGACCCCCAGCGCGGCGAGGCGGCGAACCGGGTCAGCTTCAAGTCCGAGCGAGCGCTCCGCGGCGGCCATGGCGGCAAACGGCCCGGTATAGGCGACACCGCCTAAAATCGACAGCAGCAATCCGCCATCCGCCATCGCCACCAGCGCGCCGACCGCACCTTCCGCAACCAACAGCTTCAGCATTTCCATGCGCACGCGTTCGGCGGACAGGGTCGCAAGGCCCGCGCGCGCGTCGATGCAGGCGAGGTATCCCGCGCGGTCGGGCTCGCCCCTGCCATAGGCGGCGTGAATGCGAAAAAACCGCAGGATGCGCAGATAATCTTCGGCGATACGCCGGTTCGGATCGCCGATGAAGCGCACCCGCCTTGCGACGAGATCGTCATAGCCGCCGACGTGATCGTGAATGACGCCGCCGGCATCGACCGACAGGCCATTGATGGTGAAGTCGCGCCGCTCCGCGTCGCGCACCCAGTCGCGGCCGAACGCGACCTTCGCCTTGCGGCCGAACGTCTCGGTATCCTCGCGCAAGCTGGTGACCTCGAACGGCCGGGCATCGACGACCAGGGTCACGGTGCCGTGTTCGATGCCGGTCGGCACGCTCTTGATGCCGGCCGCCCGGGCGCGGCGGATCACTTCGGCGGGCAGCGCGGTGGTGGCGATATCGATATCGCCGATCGGAAGCTTTAGCAGCGCGTTGCGCACCGCGCCGCCGACCACGCGGGCTTCCTCGCCATTGCCGTTGAGCAATCCGAGCAGCCGGGCAGCCGGTCCGGAGGCGAGCCAGGGCGCGTCGTCGAGCACGCGCGCATCGGTCATTTTTCGACTCCGGGAACGAGCTTGCCGTTCTCGATGTGCGCGGGAATGTAGGTCGAATGCGGCGCCCCGCCGGAAAAATGCGCCAGCAAAATGAAACTGATGACGACCAGTATCAGCGAACCGAGCAGCAGTTTGCCGATCAAATGCAGCGGCCATGACGACTGCACCAGCAGGCCGGAGCGTGTCGCGATCAAAAACAGCGCATAGACCACAAACGGGATCAGGAAAATTCCGACTTCGCTGAAAGCCGGACGGATCATGGCAGACAGATCCGCTCATATAGCACGCGCAGAATCCCCGCGGTCGCGCCCCAGATATAGCGCTCCTCAAATGGCATGGCGTAATACGCGCGCTCCATGCCGCGGAATTCCTTGCGGTGAAGCTGATGGTTCGCGGGATCCATCAGGAAGGCCAGCGGGACTTCGAACGCGTCGTCCACTTCGCCCTTATTGACGCGCAGTTTGAAGCCTGGCCTTACCCGCGCCACCGTCGGCAGGATACGAAACCCGAAACCGGTCGCGTAGAGATCGAGATAGCCGATCGGATCGATGAACTGGCGGTCGAGGCCGATCTCTTCTTCGGCCTCGCGCAGCGCGGCATCGAGCGGCGAGGCGTCGGTCGCATCGATCTTGCCGCCGGGGAAGGAAATCTGGCCGGCATGATCGTTGAGGTGCGCCGAGCGCTGCGTCAACAGCACGGTCGGTTGCGCGTGATCCACCACCGGGATCAGCACCGCTGCGGGGCGGATCGGCCGTTCCTGCGCGATGATCTTCAGCATCCGGTCGGTGCCCTGATCGCCGCTCGGCGGCACCACGCTGGCATCGGTCAGGCCGGCTGGAATGTCGAAGCGCAGCCGCGCGCGGGCCCGATCGAAAAACTCCGCCGAACTGATCGCAGCGGCTTCGGTCTTCAGCATCGGCTCGTTCAAAGCGCGCCCCTCACCTGTTCGGCATCCGCCATCGCAAAAAACTCGCCTGCCGATGCGACCCCGAACATGGGGCGACTATCGACCATCCGCTCCTCGCCCATGTCAACCAGATCGTAGTAAAGCGCGCGCGTGACCTTGGCCCACAGATCGGCGCGGACGTGAAGATAGGGCGTGAGCCCCCCGTCGGCGGCCGCCTCGAACCGCAGCCGGTGCCCGGAATCGCATGGCACCCAGTCGTCTACGTTGGTGCGGAACCGCAGCAGCCGGTCCCGCCCATCGGTTTCCTGCTGCATCTCGACCGCGAGGAATGGCGCATCGTCGACCCGGATGCCGACCTTCTCGACCGGAGTCACGAGAAAGTGCTTGCCGTCCTCGCGCTTGAGTATCGTTGAAAACAGGCGCACCAGCGCCGGGCGGCCGATCGGGGTGCCCATGTAGAACCACGTGCCATCGCTGGCGATTCGCATGTCGAGATCGCCGCAGAACGGCGGATTCCACAAATGCACAGGCGGCAGGCCCTTGCCGGCGGTTGCAGCGTCCCTGGCGGCGGCGGTCAGCCCGTCGAGGCCCTGATTGGGTGTCTGCCCTTGCTTCGCCATTGTTTGCCCTGACTCTGATCTTGTTTGGCATGATTGGTGCACGTCTTCGGACCGGATCAAGCGTGAAACCCGAAGCAAAAGTCGCCACTTCGTGATGCCGTTCTTACCCCGAAACCCCGATAATGTGGGGATAGTTTAATTCAACGAATACATGCCCTTCGCATAAGTTTAGCATGGGGTTGGTGGCATGACGACGCAAGCGGCGGCGTTTCAGGCAAGGAGTGACCGATGACGGGCGTAGAGATGGCTAACGTTGCTGGGACAAACGGCGTCGAAAAACTTGAGGACGTAATCGTCCGCTCGGCCGAGCAGGTTGCCGGTCAAATCCGTGCCGCCAGGGAAGCGATTTCCACCGTTATTTTTGGTCAGGACCGGGTGGTTGAAAATACCCTGGTGACGATCCTGTCCGGCGGTCATGCGCTTCTGATCGGCGTTCCCGGTCTTGCCAAGACCAAGCTGGTCGAAACTCTCGGGATTACGCTCGGGCTCGACGCCAAGCGCATCCAGTTCACGCCGGACCTGATGCCCTCGGACATTCTGGGCGCCGAGGTGCTGGACGAGAGCAGCACCGGCAAGCGGTCGTTCCGTTTCATCTCCGGACCCGTGTTCGCCCAGCTTTTGATGGCGGACGAAATCAACCGCGCCAGCCCGCGCACCCAGTCCGCGCTGCTGCAGGCCATGCAGGAACAGCACATCACCGTCGCCGGCGCGCGCCACGATCTGCCGAAGCCGTTCCATGTGCTGGCCACCCAAAATCCGCTGGAGCAGGAAGGCACCTACCCGCTGCCGGAAGCGCAGCTCGATCGCTTCCTGATGGAAATTGACGTCGATTATCCGGATCGCGACGCCGAACGGCGCATCCTGTTCGAAACCACCGGCGCCGAGGAGACGCTCGCCAAGGCTTCGATGAGCGCCGACATCCTGATCACGGCGCAACGACTGGTGCGGCGCCTGCCGGTCGGCGATTCGGTCGTGGAAGCGATCCTCTCGCTGGTCCGTTCCGCCCGTCCTGGTCCGGAAGGCGGCGAGAGCGGCAAGCTGATCGCCTGGGGACCCGGTCCCCGCGCCAGCCAGTCGCTGATGCTGGCGGTTCGCGCCCGCGCATTGCTCGACGGCCGCCTGGCGCCGTCGATCGACGACGTGCTCGACCTTGCCGAGCCGGTTCTCAAGCATCGCATGGCGCTGACGTTCTCCGCCCGCGCCGAAGGCCGCACCATTCCCGACGTCATCAGGCAATTGAAGACGCGGATCGGTTGATGGCAGCGGAGACCAAGCACGCAACCCGGGAGATCGCAGCAGTCCGACGTGCCGATGGCGAAAGCCGATCGCTCGCCGCATCGCTGCCGCGCCTCGTGCTTGAAGCTCGCCGCATCGCCGCCAATGTGATCCACGGCCTGCACGGCCGGCGGCGCGCCGGCGCCGGAGAAAGCTTCTGGCAATACCGCCGCTTCGTTTCGGGCGAGCCATCGCAAAGCGTCGACTGGCGGCGCTCGGCGCGTGACGACCATCTTTACGTTCGCGAGCAGGAATGGGAGGCCGCGCACACGGTGTGGTTATGGCCGGACCGCTCGCCGTCGATGGCGTTTGCCTCCGCAGCCTCGCGCGACAGCAAGCTGGAACGCGCCCTGATCGTGACCTTCGCGCTCGCCGAACTCCTGGTCGCGGGCGGCGAACGCGTCGGCATCCCCGGCCTGTTGAATCCCACCGCGAGCCGCAACGTCATCGACAAGATGGCGCAGGCGTTGCTGCATGACGACGCCGCCCGCCTCAGCCTGCCGCCGTCATTTGTGCCGTCGGCGCTCGCCGAGATCGTGGTGCTGTCGGATTTCTGGTCGCCGATCGGCGATATCAAGAGCATGCTCGCCGGATTGTCGGCATCGGGCGCGCACGGCGCGTTGGTCCAGATCGTCGATCCGGCCGAGGAAAGCTTTCCCTATTCCGGCCGCGTCGAATTCGTCGAACCGGAAGGCGCCGGCGTTATCACCGCAGGCCGCGCCGAAAAATGGGCCGGCGATTATGTGGCGCGCGTGGCGCTGCACCGCGACCAGATTCGCAGCGAGGCGGGCAAGCTCGACTGGCTGTTCTCGACCCATACCACGAGCCGCTCGGCCGCCGAACTGCTGCTGTTCCTGCACGCGGGCATGATGGTGAACAAGGGCAGCGCGCGCGCCACCACCGTCAAGGCGGGGCGAAGCGCATGATCGCCGGCTTCCCTCTTACCTTCGCCGAACCGCTTTTGCTGCTGGGTCTGTTGGGCCTGCCGCTGTTGTGGTGGCTGCTGCGGGTGATGCCGCCGCGGCCGCGGCGCATCGAGTTCCCGCCGACGCGGCTGTTGTTCGATATTGCGCCGAAGGAAGAGACCCCGTCGCGGACACCATGGTGGCTGACGGCGTTGCGCCTGCTGGCCGCGGCCCTGCTTATTCTGGCGGCCGCCGGACCGATCTGGAATCCGCGAACCGGCATTGCCGGCAGTCATGCACCGCTCATGATCCTGCTCGACGACGGCTGGAGTGCCGCTTCCAGCTGGGATGTCCGGATCAAGGCCGCGGATGAATTGATTGCCAATGCCGACAACGACCGGCGCGGCGTCGCGCTGGTTCCGCTGTCCGAGCCGACGCGCGACATCACGATCATGCCGGGTGGTGCGGCGCGCGTGGCGTTGCGCCAGCTCACGCCCAAACCTTATTCGATCGAGCGGGTCGAAACGCTTCCCACGATCGGACGTTTCCTGAAAGCAGCCGGCGACTGTGAAATCGCCTGGCTGTCCGACGGCGTCGATACCGGACGCGGAGCCGAATTTCTCGAAGGCCTGGGTAAAACCATCGGGGACCGCGCGTTGACGATTTTTGAAGGCGGCGCTCCTTCCGCGCTCGCATTGGCGGCCGCCGAAAATGCCGCCGCGAAGATGACGGTGAAGGTGCTGCGCACCGGTGGCGGCGCTGCCGCCGGCGTTGTGCGCGCGATCGACCTGAAGGGTTCGCCGATCGGCGAGGCCCGCTACAGCTTTGCGCCGCAGGACCGCGAGACCGACGCCGCCTTCGATCTTCCGGTTGAATTGCGCAACGACATCGCGCGGCTTGAAATCGCCGGCGAGCGGTCTGCCGGCGCCGTACAACTGCTCGACAAGCGATGGCGGCGCCGTGCGATCGGCGTCGTCAGCGGATCGAGCAATGATACCGCCCAGCCGCTGCTGGCCTCGACCTTCTATCTCACCCGGGCGCTGGCGCCGTTCGCCGATGTGCGGCTCGGCGATCGCGGCGCGCCGCAACAGGCGATCACGCAATTTCTCGACCAGAAGCTGCCGATGATGGTGCTTGCCGATGTCGGCACGCTGTCGCCCGAAATTCGCGAACGCATCAACGCGTGGATCGAGCAAGGCGGCGTGCTGGTGCGTTTTGCCGGCCCGCGCCTGGCGCAGGCGGATGACGACCTTGTGCCGGTGAAGCTGCGCCGCGGCGGACGCAGCCTCGGCGGCAGTCTCACCTGGGAAAAGCCGCAGCACCTCGCAGCGTTCTCAGCCGACGGTCCTTTCGCCGGGCTGGCGGTGCCGAAGGACGTCACCGTCAACCGTCAGGTGCTCGCCGAACCGGATGCGGTGCTGGCGACAAAGAGCTGGGCTTCGCTGGAGGATGGAACGCCGCTGGTAACCGGCGAACGCCGCGGCAAGGGCGTGGTGAGCCTGTTTCATGTCAGCGCCGACATGCGCTGGTCGGATCTGCCGATGTCTGGCACCTTCGTCGAGATGCTGAGGCGCATCGTCGATATGTCAGGCTACACGTCCACGCCTGGCGCGGGCGTCGCCAGCGAAGGAACCGCCGAAACGGTGGCGCCGCTGCGGATCCTGGATGGCTTCGGCGCGTTCGGACCGCCGCCCTCGACGGCCAAGCCGCTCTCGGCCGATTACCGCGACAGGGCGAGCATCGATCATCCGCCCGGATTTTACGGTCCGGCTGACGGACCGCTGGCAGTGAATGCGCTGGCGGCGGCCGATCGCATTGCGCCGCTCGATACCTCGGCCTTGCGCGCGCGGCGTGCCAGCTACACCAACTCCGAACCGCACGATCTGCGTGGTATCCTGCTGTCATCCGCGCTGGCGTTATTCCTGATCGACGCGATCATCGTCGCCCTGCTCGGCGCCGGCGTCGCGGCGCTGCTGCGACGCCGCGCGGTATCGGCCGCGCTCGCATTCGCTTTCCTTCTGTCCGCGATGCTGGCCGCGCCATCGCCGTCCCGCGCCGACGACAAGGACGATTTTGCCATCAAGGCGGTTTCGCAAACCCGGCTCGCCTATGTCGTCACCGGCAACGCCGACGTGGATTCCATCGTCAAGGCAGGGATGTCCGGGCTGACATTGTTTCTGGCGCAGCGCACGGCGCTGGAAGCCGGCGACCCGATCGGCGTCGACCCTGCACGCGACGAACTGGCGTTCTTTCCGCTGATCTACTGGCCCATTGTGCCCGGCGCATCGAAGCCGCCGCAAGAGGCCATCAACCGCATCGACGCCTACATGAAACAGGGCGGCACCGTGTTGTTCGATACCCGCGACGCCATCGAGGCGCCGCCGGGAGAAGGCGGCGCATCGCAGACGCCCGGCATGCAGGCCTTGCGCAACATCCTTTCCTCGCTTGACGTGCCCGAGCTCGAGCCGGTGCCGCGCGATCACGTGTTGACCAAGACGTTCTACCTGCTGCGCGACTTTCCCGGCCGGTTTGATTCAGGCCAGACCTGGGTCGAAGCGCTGCCGCGCGAGGAAGAGGACGAGGCCACGCGCGCGGCCCGCCCGGGGCGGCGACGGCGTCTCGCCGATCATCATCACCTCCAACGATCTTGCCGGCGCCTGGGCGATACGCCCGGACGGCCAGCCGATGCTGCCGCTGACGCAAGGCGAGCCCCGGCAACGCGAATTCGCCTTCCGCGCCGGCGTCAACATCGTGATGTACACGCTGACCGGAAACTACAAGGCCGACCAGGTGCACGCGCCGGCGCTGATCGAGCGGCTCGGACAATGAGACGCGCCTGATGAACATGAGCGCTTCCCACAAACACATCGTCATGGCCGGGCATAGCCGTCCGAAAGACGCCGTCGCTTCCGCTCGCCTAGGCCCGGCCTAGCCACGTCTTGACAAGCGGCAAGGAAGACGTGGATGCCCGGGACAAGCGCGGGCACGACGAAGTTGACAGGCACGCGCCATGAACTATGGCATCGCGTTTACACCGCTGGTTCCCTCGCTCGTGCTTTGGCTCGCGCTCGCCATTGTCGTTGCGATCGCCGGATTGCTGCTGTTTGCGCGCGCGCGCGGTGCGGCAATCCGCGTGACGGCGCTGGCGCTGGTGCTGCTGGCGCTGGCCAACCCGTCATTCACCCGCGAGGAGCGTGAGCCGTTATCGTCGGTGGTCGCGGTCGTGATCGACAAGAGCCCCAGCCAGAACTTCGGCGACCGCACCCGGGAAACCGCGCAGGCGCAGACAGCGCTGGTCGACAGCCTCAGGAAGATCAAGGGGCTGGAGGTGCGGGTCGTCGAGGCCGGCCAGGCCGACGGCGAGACCGATGGCACCAAATTGTTCGGCGCGCTGTCTTCCGCGCTGTCGGATGTTCCGGTCGATCGCGTCGCCGGCGCCTTCATGATCACCGACGGGCGGGTGCATGACATTCCTGCCAACGCCGCGGCGCTTGGATTTCAGGCCCCGGTACATGCCCTGATCACCGGACGCAAGGACGAGCGCGACCGCCGCATTGCGATTTCCGCCGCCCCGCGGTTCGGCATCGTCGGGCAGGCGCAGACCATCACCTACCGGCTGGACGACCAGGGCGTCAGCGGCGAGCGCGCAAAGATCGTGGTGCGCCGCGACGGCGAAGTAATCAACGAACGCACCGTGATGAGCGGCCAGACCGTCAATATCGATGTCGATATCAAGCACGCCGGCCCGAACATCGTTGAGATCGAGGCCTCTCCGCTCGAGAACGAACTGACGCTGGTCAATAATCGCGCCGTGGTCGCAATCGACGGGGTGCGCGACAAATTGCGGGTGCTGCTGGTCTCGGGCGAGCCACATTCCGGCGAGCGCACCTGGCGCAATCTGCTGAAATCCGATGCCAGCGTCGATCTCGTGCATTTCACGATTTTGCGGCCGCCCGAGAAACAGGACGGGACGCCGATCAACGAATTGTCCCTGATCGCGTTTCCGACCCGCGAATTGTTTCAGCAGAAGATCAACGAATTCCAGTTGATCATCTTCGACCGCTACGCGCGCCAGGGCGTGCTGCCGATCGCCTATTTCGACAACATCGCGCGATATGTGCGGGCCGGCGGCGCGGTGCTGGTGTCGGCGGGTCCCGATTACGCCTCGACCACCAGCATCTGGCGCACGCCGCTGGATTCGGTTTTGCCGGCCGAGCCGGTCGGCGTCACGGAAAAGCCGTTCTATGCGCATCTGAGCGACGCCGGCAAACGCCATCCGGTGACGCGCGGTCTGGAAGGCTCCGGCTCCGAACCGCCGCACTGGAGCCGGTTCTTCCGCACCGTCGAGACCCGCAATGCGACCACCGCTCCCGTGATGACGGGGGCGGATGGCAAGCCGCTGCTGCTGCTGTCGCGCTACGGCGAGGGCCGCGTCGCATTGCTTCTGTCGGATCACATCTGGCTATGGGCCCGCGGCTATGAGGGCGGCGGGCCGCATCTCGACCTGCTGCGGCGGATGTCGCATTGGCTGATGAAGCAGCCTGACCTCGACGAAGAAGCGTTGCGCCTGCAGGTCCAGGGCCACGATCTGGTGGTGCTGCGCCAGACCATGGCGGACAGCGTCACACCGGTGACGGTGACGTCGCCGTCCGGTGCAACGCGCGAACTGACGCTGAGTGCCAGCGAACCCGGCACATGGCGCTCGACCGTTCCGGCCGACGAACTCGGTCTGTGGCAGGCCACCGATGGCACGCTGAAAGCGCTGATCAATGTCGGTCCGACCAATCCGAAGGAGTTTTCGGAAGTCACCTCCACAACCGAGATGCTGAAGCCGCTGGCGCAAGCCACCGGCGGAGACGCGCGGCGTGTGGTGGATGGCTCAAATATCGAGCTTCCCCGTGTCGTGCCGGTGCGCGCATCGAGCGTGTTTCACGGCGACGGCTGGATGGGCGTGAAAATGCGCGATGCCAGCGTCGTTCAGAGGCGTCGGCGTGCTGCCGATGTTCGCCGGCCTGATCGGTCTGCTGTTGCTGCTCGGCGCGTTTGCCGCCACCTGGCTGCGCGAAGGCCGCTGAACCGGCCCCGGCTGCTCGCCGTTGCGTGAAATACACAGGCCTGGCGAAATCTCACCGCGCGCAACCGGACTACGGTTGACATGCCGCCGGCATCCCTGATGTTATATTATAACGTTGGAGCGCCCGGGATGCCCGGGCCTCCGACGTTGAGGCGCCGATCGGCATGAAGTGGTTCCGTTCGAACATCAAACATGGCTCGCGGCTGGCGCTGTTGGCGCTGGCCATCCAGTTTGTGCTTTCGTTCGGGCATTTCCACGGCGTCGCCGCACGGGCGGCGCCCGCAATTCAATCCGGCCAGACACAGCTCCGTCCTTCTTACGCCGGCGGCCTTCTGGCGCCGGATGCGGTCGGTCAGGCGGGCAGCAGCAGCCTGCGTCCGACCGCGATTCCGACGGGCATCCGAACGACGTCTGCGCGATCTGCGCCGTCATGGCTCTCGCCAACGCGGTGTTGTTTGCGACGCCACCGGTGCTTGCTGCTGCCGCAAGCCGTCGAATTTCTTTACCGGACCACCGATGCCGAATTCGTCCATCTGAATTCCGCTCGCATCGCTTTCCAGCCTCGCGCTCCCCCGATCTCCTGACATCGATTGGTTGAAGATCCCGATCGGGTAGCCGCGCCATGCGTGGCGATCTCGCCGGAATCAATCGAAATCGTTCCGTCTGACATCGACGGCAGGCGCTTCCAAATTCGTCGACGGCGACGAACTTGACCGCGACCTCAGGAAATCGGGAGAAAGTCAGTGCTCACCAAACCAATCTTGGCCGCCTCCGGCGCGGCCTCGCTTCTGCTCTGCAGTCTGGGCCCGGCGGTATCGCAGACGCCGGCCCCTGCGGGAAATGGCACTACGCCGCTTCCCAACATCGTGGTCGAGGCGCCCAAGCAGGTAGCCGGGAAACCGAAGCAGAGGTCGAAACCGCGCGCGGTTGCCCGGCGCGCCGTGTCCCCGCGGACAGCGTCATCCCAGCCGACAGCATCGCCGACGCCAGCCGCGCAGCTTGCCGCGAAAGGCAACACCTTCGATCAGGCCCGCAGCAATATATTTACGACGATCGGCACGACATCCAACACCATCAGCCACGACACCATCCAGGATCTGCCGCAGGGTACCAATGCGCCGGTCGAGAAAGTGCTGCTGCAGGCCCCAGGCGTCTCGCAGGATTCCGCAGCCAGCGGCCTGCTGCATGTCCGCAATGATCACGCCAACGTTCAATTCCGGATCAACGGGATATTGCTGCCCGACGGCGTCACCGGCTTCGGCAGCATCTTCGACACCAGCTTTCATCGGCAGCATGGCGCTGATCACCGGCGCCCTGCCGGCAGAATACGGGCTGCGCACGGTGGGTCTGGTCGACATCACCACGCGCACCGATCTTTTCAACAACAGCGGCTGCGTCAGCATGTACGGCGGCAGCCACGGTACCATGCAGCCGAGCATCGAATATGGTGGCACCTTCGGCGGCAACTGCCCCGCGACCACGACTTCCTCAACTTCCGTCAAGGCACCTCCCGCCTATGCGGACTGTTTTGCCGGCGTTCAGTACTATTTCACCGGCAGTTATCTCCAGAACACGGTGGGTCTTGAGAATCCGACGCCCGCATATAACGCGATCCACGATTTTACCCAGCAGGAAAGGGGCTTCGCCTATATGTCCGCGTTCGTCGACCCGACCACCCGGGTCAGCCTGATCGCCGGTACCTCGAACAACAACTTTCAGATTCCCAACAATCCCGGCCAACCGATCGGGCAGAGCGGGGTGCCGGTCACCAACGCTTTCGGTACAACCAGTTTTAATTCCGCGCTGCTCAACGAAAATCAGTCGGGAGTTCACTCAATTCGGCGTGCTGTCGGTGCAGAAATCCTACGAGGACTTCAACGGGCAATTGTCATATTTCACCAAGTACAACAACGCTGCAATTCCTGCCGGACCCGACCGGCGATCTTCTGTTGAACGGCATCGCCTCGGACATCACCCGAACCTCCTATACCAACGGCGTCCAGGGCGACGGCTCCTATCAGCTCAATCCGGCCCATACGCTCCGCGCCGGCTTCTCGGCCAGCACCGAGCAGGTGTTCGTCGGCAATTCGTCGCTGGTCGAGCCCTGCATGATCTGCGACGGCACCGACAACGGCTCCCCCACGACGATCACCGACAACGTCTCGAAAACCGGTGTGCTGATGGGGGTATACGTCCAGGACGAATGGAAGGTCACTAACCAGTTCACGATCAACGCCGGCTTGCGCTTCGATCAGATGTATCGAATTCGTAAGCGCCAACCAGCTCAGTCCGCGGTTGAGCTTCACCTACAAGCCGTTCGAGAACACCACGTTCCATGCCGGCTATGCGCGCCAATTCACGCCGCCGGAGCTGGTGGAAGCGGCCCCCGCCAATATCGCCCTGTTCAACAACACCACGGGTGCCAGTGAGCGGCCTGAACATCCGGTCTTGCCGGAACGCTCGAATTACTACGATGCCGGCGTCGATCAAAAGATCAAATTCGGGTGCGCCTCAGACGGGAAAACCTGCTCCAGTCTCGATCTCGGCGTCGATGCCTACTACAAGATCGCTACCGATCTCATCGACAACGGCCTTTTCGGCCAGGCCCTGGTGCTGAGCGCATTCAACTACGCCCGCGGGTACAACGAAGGCGTCGAATTCAAAGCCAAGTACAACAGCGGCAACTTCCAGGCCTATGCCAACGTCGCCGTGGCCCAGCAGAGAGCGAATGACCCAGTGTCGAACCAATTTCTATTCGACAACTCGACGCCGCTTGCGACCCTCGGCGGCTTGACCGAGCTTCAATACCTTCAGACGCACTTCATCTATACCGATCACAACCAGTTCGTCACCGCTTCAGCGGGCGCCGTTTATCAGTTCTGCGGCCGGATCGCCACCGCAGCAGAAGCATTTGGCGACAACGGACCATCGTGGTGCGGAATTAAGTTGAGCGCCGATATGATCTACGGCAGCGGCCTGCGCAACGGTGACGCCAATATCAGCACGGTGCCGCCCTATACCCAGGTCAACATCGGCATCAAGCGCGAATTCCTGCTGCCGAACGATCCCCTGCCGATGACGGTTCGTTTCGACGTCGTCAACCTGTTCGATACCGTCTACGAAATCAGGGACTGGATCTGGCATCGGCGTATTCGCGCCGCAATACGGCCCGCGTCGAGGCTTCTTCCTTGGCCTCTCGAAAAAGATATGAGGTCCGGGCGGCGATTACCGCAATCGTTTGTCAACCCTTTCGATGGTCATCCGGGGGATCAGAGACTGGCAGCATGAACACGTTCCCTTTTCGAATGATCGTGGGTTGCGCGCTGGCGATGCTGTCGCTGGCGCAGCCTTGCTTCGCGCAGCAAAAAGCCGCGACGGCTGCGCCGCAGGCCCCCGTGTCGTCACAGTCGCCGGCCGTTACAGCGCAGGCTCCGGCGCCCGCGGCCGTTGTTCAGTCCGCGCCGGCCGTCGACGCGGCCGCAACGCCCGCCGATAGCAGCCGATCGCTGAAATCGACGACGGTGACGCTGCGCGAATTGTCGCCCTGGTCGATGTTCCTGGCGGCGGATATTCTGGTCAAAGCGGTGATGATCGGCCTTGCCTTTGCCTCGCTGGTGACATGGACCATCTTCATCGCAAAAATGATCGAGCTGTCGCTGGACCAACGCAAGCTCCGCACCGCCCTCGTCAAGATCAGCGATGCAAGGTCGCTGGCGGAGGCGCAATTAGCACTTGGCGCGAGGGACAGCGTGTTGTCGGCGTTGCTGGCGGCGGCGATGCGCGAGGCACGGCTGTCGGCGGGAATTTCCAGCGATGCCGGTATCAAGGAACGGGCGGCCTCGAGCTTTGCCGAGATCGTGCGCGCCGAAGCGCGCCGAATCCGGCTCGGCATGGGACTGCTGGCCACCATCGGCGCAACATCCCCGTTTGTCGGACTGTTCGGCACGGTGTGGGGCATCATGAACAGCTTCATCGGCATCTCGAAATCGCAGACCACCAATCTTGCTGTCGTCGCACCGGGCATCGCTGAAGCGTTGCTGGCCACCGCCTTCGGTCTGGTCGCGGCGATTCCGGCCGTCATCATCTACAATCACTTCTCCCGCGTGACCAAAGGCTACCTCGAACTGGTCGGCCGGTCGTCGGGCGCCGCGGAACGATTGCTGTCGCGCGATCTCGATCGCACCCATGCCAGTTCGCTCGCCGGCCCGCATTCGCGCGCGGCGGAGTAACATGAAAAGAATTGCGGCGAGATCGATGCTGGCAATGTGGATCTAGCGCAGGCAGCCGCAATTCGCCGCTACTGGACTATCCGCGTTTTGGCTGCCGGGGCCCTTCGGCGTCGGGGAATATGCTCTCGTAAATCGCGCGGGCCTCTCTGATGAGACGCGCCCGTTCAAGCTCAGACTTTGGGACAAACCGCACAACTTCGCCCATCGCACACTCCAAATCTAAAGCCCAGCGCGGAGACGGCGGGCGAGTTTTATCAGAATTGTGGCCGCCCAAATCGGTCCATGCTCATGGACCATTGGCGGAAGCGCCTCGCCGATGAGAGCAAGGGCCAAGGTCTCACTTGAAATGCCATCCGCCTCCGCGCACCTCACGGCGTTTCGCACATGCGCCCTGGCTTCGTCGAAGCGAAACGCTGCTGCTTCCTGGTCGCTGAAGTTGTCGGGACCTGAGAGCGTCGCGTCGGTGTATGCAGGAAAAGGTTTCATGGCAGCACTTCCATGACGTAATGTTATAACATAACGTATTCGTTGACAATCAAGACCCCGGGTCTCGTGTGCCATTTTTACTGGCAAAACAGGGCTGAACGGACGGCTTCGGGGCTTGGTACCGCGATCATCGTCGCAGCCATTACCGTCATTGCGGTCTCCGCAAATGAGGCTGACGCGGCGCGCGACCGCTGAAAAGCCAACTGTTGCTTCGGACCGTACGCTAGCGCGTCACGCTCCAGTCTGGACGAATCGCGCCGGAAACGTTCGCGAAGGCACCATCGACAAGCTCCGCCACCAGCAGGCGACTGTAGTCGACCGGTCCCGGCATGCTCGCCCGTCCCTCCGGAATGGCCTTGAAGCCGACCCGGCTGTAATAGGCCTCGTCGCCGACCAGCACCACGAGCCGATGCCCCTTGGCTTTCGCGTCCTTCAAGGCGCGATCCAGCAGGGCGCAGCCGATGCCGCGGCTGCGAAACGGCGGCTCGACCGTCAACGGCCCCAGCAGCAAAGCCGGCGTATCGCCGACGCAGATCGGCAACTGGCGCACCGAGCCCACCAGCAATGTCCCGATCCGGGCGGTGAACGAAAGATCGAGCAGGTGGTCGACATGTTCGCGGATCCGGTAGGCGCTCAGTACAAAACGGCCGGGCCCGAACGTGCGCTGGTGCAGCCGTTCGATCGCCTGGGCGTCATTGGCGGTTTCGGCCATGATGATGAGAGAGAGGTCGCTCATGACTTGTTCATAGCGGGCTGGGACAAATAGGCCAGCAACTTCATCTCGCGGCGTCCGCGCGTCACCGTGTCGAGCACCAGCCCCGACGACACCGAAAGCACCGCCAGGATCATCAGGCCCATCGACAGCACCGCGGTCGGCAGGCGGGGAACCAGACCCTGCTCAAGATAGGTGGCAATGATGGGGATCGCGAGGCCGATCGAAACCAGGGTGAGAAACACCCCGATGGCCGTGAAAAAGCGCAAGGGCTTTTCCGACCGGTAGAGTTTCAGGATCGTGCCGAAAATCCGCAAACCGTCGCGCCAGGTGTTGAGCTTGCTGAACGATCCCTCCGGACGGGCGTAATAGGGAGTTTCGATTTCGGCGACCGGAAGCGCCAGCTCAAGCGCGTGGACGCTCAACTCGGTTTCGATCTCAAAGCCATCCGAGAGCACCGGGAAGGACTTGACGAAGCGCCGCGAGAACACGCGATACCCGGAAAGAATATCCTTGAAGGTCTGACCGAAGACCGAGGAGAGAAACCCGGTGAGCATCCGGTTGCCGGTGCGATGACCGGGCCGATAGGCGCTTTCAACCTGATCGACGCGAAAGCCCACCACCATGTCGAGATGATCCGATAACAGCCGATCGATCATGCGCGGCGCGCTGGCGGCGTCGTAAGTCGCGTCGCCGTCGACCAGCACATAGATATCGGCGTCGACATCGGCAAACATCCGCCGGACTACGTGACCCTTGCCTTGGCGGCGTTCGCTTCGCACCTGCGCACCGGCGTCGCGCGCGACCGCGACGGTGCGGTCCGACGAATTGTTGTCGTAGACGAAGATGTCAGCCGACGGCAACGCTTTGCGGAAATCGGCAACGACGGTTGCGACCGCGGCTTCCTCGTTGAAGCACGGCACCAGAACCGCAACCCGCATCGACGAACTTGTCATCGCCGGCACGGCCGCCCGACCTGGTCTGTCACTTCTGTTTCCCGCATGATGGTCAAGCTCTTGCTGGCCGCCCTGGAGAATCACCCTTCACCGCTTCGGCCGATTGCATCAAGCCAGCAAACAGCAAACTCCACAGCGAAAGCACCGCCACGGGGATGGTGTAATAGGGCGTGAAAACGGGATGGCTCATGAAGAAGGCCAAATTCACCAGCAGATTTCCAGCCACGACAAGAGCGGCTTTTGTTATGCCGTTACCGCGATTCAAACGCAAGATCAAAGCCGTCCACGCACTTGCGAGCACCAGCAAAACGAATTGCATGTCCGCGACATAATGCCAGATGATGCTAACGTTGAAATCAGGCGGCACGGTATCGACGGCTCCGTAGGTGGTAGAGAACGCGCTGCCGGCATTGATCGCATTTGCGAGCAGCGTCGGCACCATCCCGGCCAGAAATGCTGCTCCGAACAGCATGCCCTGAACGGCTGCCTCGATTTTACGGGATATTAAAAATGAAACGAAGAAAAATACGAAGTATCCGGAGGAAAGAAACAAGTTCGGCAATCTGAAATCGACAGCCAGACCGATCAGGAATCCGACGAGCGCCGACAAGGCGAACCGATTTCGCCGCTGCTCCGTCGCAAAAAGCCTTGCCGTGAAAAAGGCCGCGAGGACGCAAATCACCATCGTGGGCGCCATCGAATAGCTCGCCTTGGTCGGGTTGATCATCAGGTACAGCGTCAGGCAGCCAAGGGCCGCCGCCGGCAGGATGGCCGGCCAGGTTCGCGCCAGCGAAATGGCAAGCAGCACAAAGCCGAAAACAATGACGGTCGCCAAAACGTAAAGCGGTATCGCCTGGAATCCGGCGGGAAACAGCGCCAGCACAAAACCGGTGCCCGGCGGATATTGCATCACCCGCTTTTGTGTCGCCGGCATCACGCTGTGGCAGGGAGCCGTCGCTGGATCGCTCCAGGTCGGGAAGCCGATCTCCTTCAATTTTGAAGCCAGATAGTGATCGTGATCCCGGGCAATATCGGTGTTCAAACCATCGAGTCCGAATTCCCGGAAAAGATGAGCCTGCCGCAGATAGCAGATATCGTCGTATACCCCCCTGCTTTCACTCCACCGCGAGATCGTCCAGACATTGCTGACGAGGATCAGAAAACAGACCAGGCCGCAGAGAATCTTCGCCGTCTGCATCTTGCTTTGATCGGACGCATTCGATGATGTGAAAAAATCGACCAGCACAGCAGATTTCCTAACGGCAAATTTCTAACGCCAGGGTTTCTAACGCCAAGATTTCTAACGCCACGTCGCAGGGGGCGGCCGGCTCTCGAGCACTTCCGATATCCGCAGCCGCGTACCCTCGGTGGTTTCCGCCGGCAGCGCTCCGGCATCGAAGAAGCCGCAGTCGACAATCTCGCGGTTCGGCTCGGGCAGGCGATCCTGCCGGAAATGCCTGACAATATAAACGGCGACATGGTCCCGGCGGGAGACATGACCGTTGAAGAACAGGCCATGCAGGCCGGGTTCGCCGACGAGTTCAATTCGTCCCTCCTCGGCCAGCTCGCGCCGCAGCGCGTCGCCGAGGGTCTCGCCGACTTCGACGCCTCCGCCCGGCAGGTGCCAGCCGGCAACATAGCTGTGCTTGACCAGAAACACCCTGGCGTCTCCGTCCAGCACCACGGCGCGGACCCCCAGCGTCATGCCGCGGGCGAAGCGCCAATAGAGATGGAAAAACCGCCGCAGCACCGGCTCGAACCTCTTGCGCAGGTCCCGCCGGTTCATCGCTGCCGTAGCCCCCGACTTCCAGCCATCGTTGTTTGATCCTTTGATCCTTGCGTCGCGGCAGCCAGCTTGCCAATACATGGCTGGATATAACAGGATATCATGAGATGATCGTGCAGGGGTTCTGTCTCGCCGGCAGCCCGACCGGATCGGTGTGATGGCGGCATTCACACTGGCCCACCTCTCCGACCCGCATCTGGCACCGCTGCCCGCGCCGCGGCTGCGCGATCTCGCCAACAAGCGCGCGCTCGGCTACCTCAACTGGAAGCGCAATCGCCGCAAATTCCACCGGCGCGACGTACTCGATGCGCTGGTGTCGGATATTCGCACCCAGGCGCCCGATCACATCGCGGTCACCGGCGATCTCGTCAATCTCGCGCTCGAAGCCGAGTTTGCGCCGGCGCGGGCATGGCTGGAGAGCGTCGGTGCGTCGGACCGCGTCACCGTGATCCCCGGCAATCACGACGCCTATGTTCGCGCCACCCAACATCGCTTTGCGGAAGCATTGGGAAATTATCTCGATGGCGACGACGCGCCGGATGCCGGCGCTGCATTTCCTTTCCTGCGCCGCCGCGGCCCGCTGGCGCTGATCGGCGTATCCTCGGCGGTCCCGACGGCGCCGCTGATGGCGACGGGATGGCTCGGGCACACCCAGTTCGATGCGCTGGAGCGGATCCTGACGCGCCTGTCCGCCGAGCAGGCGTTTCGCGTGCTGCTGATTCATCACCCGCTGCGTTCGAAATCGCGCGCCAAGCGATTGACCGATTCGGATCGACTGCTCGCACTCCTGAAACGGCACGGTGTCGAATTGATCCTGCACGGGCATGATCACGTGCATTCGACGATGTGGTTCGAGGGGCCGAAGGGCGCAATCCCCGCGATCGGCGTGCCGTCGGCTTCCGCGGTCGCCCATGGCCGCTCTCCCGCCGCGGCCTATAATCTGTTTTCGATCGAGCGCGAAGGTGAGGCATGGCGGTGCGAACAGACGGTGCGCGGCATCGACGATGCGCTTGGTGTCCGGGAATTGCGGCAGGTGCGGTTATCGTAGCTGGCGCGCGCCATGGCGGCGTCAGAAACTCCGCAAGCTTGCGAGCAGCGCGAGGCCGAACAGCGCCAGCGCACCGACGACAAATCCGAACGCGAAGGGCCAGAACCGGCCGCGCCGCGGCGGCTCCGCGGCAGCGGGTTCGGCCATCGGGGTCGCGACCAGCGCGTGTTCGCGCTCGATCATGCGGCGCGCCACATAATCGGTAACGGCGTCGACGATAGCGGCGACATCATGGGACTCGGCGATCACGATGCGGCCGAACCGGGTATCCTGCACGAAGCGATAGATGCGCTTGTCGCGCCCCATCACCACATGCGCCACCACATCGATCCACAGCCGCGGCGTATCGCCCTGGCTGATGCCGCGATCGAACAGGTCGACCTGGTCCGGCACCTGGGCAAATAGCGGGTCCAGCGCCTCGTTCAGAATTTCGAGCCGGGCCACTTCGGCGTCGCGCAGATCGACGACGACGCCGGTGCGATCCGCGGCCTCGATCCGCGCCTGGCGCAAGGCATCGCGCAACCGAATGGGACGCGTTTCACCGACCGCTTGGCTTCCGGTATTTGGCGCGTCTGACATGCCTGGGCGGCCTCTGTCCTGAGGGAAGCGAATGCCATTAACCTATCAGTAACCGACCCGCCCGCAAAGGCCGTTTGTTCCCAATGGCTTGCACCTTTTGTTAAAGCCCCTATCCCGGCCCTCCCCCGCATCCGGGACCGGAGAGACGCGAGCGGCCCCGCCCGGGATCGCCGGATGGGGCCGCTCTGTCCTTGGACGTCTTCTTGTTAGGCGTGTGTCGGTTTAGGTGCGTGTATCGGCTCGTGGCAACAGGTCCTAGGCTGAGACGCGCGAGGGCTCTTCCACGATGGAAAAGCGCACGCCGGCCTTGTGACGGTTCTCTTCCGAGACCACGCGCCAGGCGTCCTCGGCCTCCTTGCGGGTCTTGAACGGACCCTGAACCTGGGCCGAGCCTTCCACGAGCTTGTGGAAGTTCATCGAACCGAACTCGCCGCCAATCACCCAGAAATTGCTGCTCATGATAGCCTCCTGTTATCCCATTAATTAGCCGAACTGGTTCATCGTATTGTGCGCGCCGCCCGCCTTCAGAGCGGCCTCGCCGGCGAAATATTCCTTGTGATCGTCGCCGATGTCAGATCCAGCCATGTTCTGATGCCTTACGCAGGCGATGCCCTGACGGATTTCCTGACGTTGAACGTTCTTCACGTATCCAAGCATGCCCTGCTCGCCGAAATACTCCCTCGCGAGATTATCTGTCGACAGAGCTGCCGTGTGATAGGTCGGCAACGTGATCAGATGGTGGAAGATCCCGGCACGCTTTGCTGAATCGGCCTGGAAGGTGCGGATGCGTTCGTCGGCTTCAATGGCCAGCGGCGTATCGTCGTATTCCGGCTTCATCAGGTCGGCTCGATTGTACTTGCTGACATCCTTGCCGGCTTCCTTCATCGCGTCGTACACCTGCCAGCGGAAGTTGAGCGTCCAGTTGAACGACGGCGAGTTGTTGTAGGCAAGCTTCGCGTTCGGAATCACCTCGCGAATGCGGTCAACCATCTTGGCGATCTGCTCGATATGCGGCTTCTCGGTCTCGATCCACAGCAGGTCGGCACCGTTCTGCAGCGAGGTGATGCAGTCGAGCACGCAGCGATCTTCGCCCGTGCCGGCACGGAACTGATAGAGGTTGCTGCTAAGCCGCTTCGGACGCATCATCTTGCCGTTGCGGTTGATGATGACATCGCCATTCCTGGCGTTGGCGGCAGTCACTTCCTCGCAATCCAGGAAGCTGTTGTACTTATCGCCGAGGTCGCCGGGCTTGTGGCTTACGGCGATCTGCTGCGTGAGACCGGCCCCGAGCGAATCGGTGCGGGTCACGATGATGCCGTCTTCAACGCCCAGTTCGAGGAAAGCATGGCGGCAGGCCCGGATCTTCGCCAGGAACACCTCGTGCGGCACAGTCACCTTGCCGTCCTGGTGGCCGCACTGCTTTTCGTCGGAAACCTGATTTTCGATCTGCAGAGCGCACGCACCTGCTTCAATCATCTTCTTTGCGAGCAGATAGGTCGCCTCCGCATTGCCAAAACCAGCGTCAATGTCGGCGATGACGGGCACGACATGGGTCTGGAAGTTGTCGACCTTTTCGATCAATGCCTTTTCCTTCGCCTGGTCGCCTGCCTTGCGAGCGGCGTCGAGGGCGCGGAAGATATCGTTGAGCTCACGGGAGTCCGCCTGACGGAGGAAGGTGTAGAGCTCTTCGATCAGCGCCGGCACCGAGGTCTTCTCATGCATCGACTGATCAGGAAGCGGTCCGAACTCGGAGCGAAGCGCGGCGATCATCCAGCCGGACAGATACAGATAGCGGCGATCGGTCGTGCCGAAGTGCTTCTTGATCGAAATCAGCTTCTGCTGCGCGATGAAACCATGCCAGCAACCGAGCGACTGGGTGTATTTGGTGGGGTCGCCGTCATAGGCAGCCATATCGCTACGCATCAGCGCCGCGGTGTACCGAGCGATGTCCAGGCCGGTCTTGAAGCGGTTCTGCAGACGCATGCGCGCCACGGCTTCGGCGGTGACGCCGTCCCAGGTCGGCTGGGTCTTGAGGAGCGCCTCAGCAGCTCTGACCTCGCCCAGATAGGAAGCCGGTCCCTGGATAACCTGGTCGCTGATGCCACGTGGCTGATAGTTCATGTGCGTGATCCTTTAGTCGACAATCTTGACAGTGCATTGCGAAACGTGACGAGAGCTAAACGCTAAAATCCAAATTTCGTATAGTCTGCTTGATTTTGAATGGTGATGTCATGTAACATCCAAACTTGTCATTGATGTTAATTTGTCATTTTTGTCACAAAACTGATCGTCATTCCGGGATGGGCCGCAGGACCAGGCCCGGAATCTCGAGATTCCGGGATCGCCGCTTCCGCGCCGTCCGGAATGACGACCAAGGGCGAGCGAGACTGTCATGGCGACCAATTCCGGGAAAAAGCTGTTCGTCGGACCCCGTTTCCGGCGGATCCGGCAGCAATTGGGGCTGTCGCAGACCCAGATCGCCGAGGGGCTCGGCATTTCGCCGAGCTACATCAACCTGATCGAGCGCAACCAGCGCCCGGTGACGGCGCAGATCCTGCTGCGGCTGGCGGAGGCCTATGACCTCGATCTGCGCGATCTGGCCACCGCCGACGAGGACCGCTTCTTCGCCGAGCTGAACGAGATCTTTTCCGATCCGCTGTTCCGGCAGATCGACCTGCCCAAGCAGGAACTGCGCGATCTCGCCGAATTGTGCCCCGGCGTGACGCATTCGCTGCAACGATTGTACGCCGCCTATACCGAAGCCCGCCGCGGCGAGACCCTGGTTGCCGCCCAGATGGCCGACCGCGACGAGGGCACGCGCTTCGAGGCCAATCCGATCGAGCGCGTCCGCGACCTGATCGAGGCCAACCGCAATTATTTCCCCGAACTCGAACAGGCCGCGGAAAACCTGCGCGACGAATTGAACGCTTCGGCCGAGGACCTGTTCGCCACGCTCGGCACCCGCCTGCGCGAAAAACATTCGATCGTCACCCGCATCATGCCGGTCGACGTCATGCGCGAGACGTTGCGGCGGTTCGATCGGCATCGCCGGCAACTCCTGATTTCGGAACTGGTGGACGGACCCGGCCGCGCGTTCCAGCTCGCCTTCCAGATCGGGCTCGCCGAATGCAGCGGCAGCTTCGAGACCATTGTCGGTCGGGCCGGTCCCCTCGACGACACCCCGCGCCGGCTCTACCGGATTACGCTGGCGAATTATTTCGCGGCCGCCGTGATGATGCCCTATCAGCCCTTCCACGCCGCGGCAAAATCTCTCAGCTACGACGTCCATGTGCTGGCGCAGCGTTTCAATGCCGGCTTCGAGCAGGTCTGTCATCGCCTGACCACCTTGCAGCGGCCCAACGCGCGCGGCGTGCCGTTCTTCCTGCTGCGCGTCGACAATGCCGGCAATGTTTCCAAGCGATTCTCCTCGGGCACCTTTCCGTTTTCGAAATTCGGCGGCACCTGTCCGTTGTGGAACGTGCACTCGACCTTCGACACGCCGGACCGCCTGCTCAAGCAGATCATCGAACTGCCCGACGGCGCCAGGTATTTCTCGATCGCGCAGATGGTGCGCCGGCCGGTGGCGCCGCACCCGCAAGCCCAACCGCGCTTCGCCATCGGCCTCGGCTGCGAAATCCGCCATGCCGCGCGGCTGGTCTATGCCACCGGCATCGATCTCGAAAAGGCCGAGGGCACGCCGATCGGCGTCAACTGCCGGCTTTGCGAGCGCGAAAATTGCAGCCAGCGCGCCGAGCCGCCGATCACCCGGACTCTGATTCTGGACGAGAACACGCGACGGCTGTCGTCGTTTGCGTTCAGCAATGCCCGGGAGTTGTGAGTCTCTCTTCACTCTCCCCTGGAGGGGGAGGGTCGGCTCACATTGAGTGCCGCGAAATGTGAGACGGGGTGGGGTGGAGACGTTTCGTTGTGTGGCTTGACCCCACCCCGCCGCTTCGCGTCGACCGTCCTCCTCGAGGGGAGGGTAAGAAAGAGCGCCGCAATCTTTCATCGCCATTACGGACGCTCTGGAATTCTGAATCGCCCGCTTTCGCCGGCGAGGACAGCCGAGCGCATTCCCGCGGCGCAATACGCCCGAGTTGTGCATGAACGATCCGCCCAACAAAGGGCGTGGGGAATGCCGGGTGCCCGTTGCACCCGCAGCCGCGCGCGTAGTGGTAGGAAGCACGCGCGTTAGTCACCACGGTCGCACCGGGATCACCCGGCATTCCCGCACGCAATGGTTTTAACGGTTTCCTTCGCGCTCTCCTCGGTGATCGGGCTTTGTTGTCACCGTCATCGGCGTGATGCGAAGCATCATCGCCAACTTGACGCCAACCATTGAGGCGTCAGGACCACACGACTTCGCCGTCTACAAGGTGGCGCTCTCGTCAGCAGCGCCGCTTGCGTCCATCGCATCCCCTGCCCTACGTCCGTGACGATCGCGAAACGCCCCTCTGTGTGGGCCGGGATGGCGAGAGATATGCAGGTGATTTGGGTCGGAAGGGAATCGAAATATTTTTGCGAGGGGGGACTGGACAGGCGAATCCCTGATTTGCCCGGCAGGCGATCATACGTGCACCTGCGACATGTCCAGCCGATGGTTTCGGCATAGAACGCCGGGGCCGCCTCGTCATCCCCAGCGCGCGAAGCCTAGAGCGAGATGGCTCTTCGTTGAATCGCCATCTCGCTCTATCTTTTTGTTCAAGCATGATCTTTTCGGAAAACCGGTATCCACTTTTCCGGATCATGCTTTATTTCGCCTGTGCCGCCGCCTGAATGGCCTTCCAGTCAAACTTTTTGGCGAGGCTCAGCGCGTCGTCGTAACCTATTCCCCTGAACGAAACGCTGAACAGCCCGCTGGTGCCAAGCGCGACCAGAATCGCTCCGGACTGGTCCTTGTTGTTGAAGCTTCTCGTCACCTGCAGGCCGTCGATGGTCGAGGTGTTCATACGCCCGTCGCTGGTCTCGATATTCATCCCGGTTCGGGTTGCCGCCAATGCCCCCTGAGCCGCCGCGCCGGTCATCACCTGGACCTGCAGGTGCGCCGAGCCGCGCTGGTATTCGCGCGTAGCGGTGATCATGTTTGTGCCCGACGTCTCCATCGAGAATCCTTCCGGCTTTTTCCCTTGCCAGCCCTCCATATCCACCAGAAACGGAAGAAAGCGTTGGAAAGCCTGGTCTGAGCGTGCGACCGAAGAACCGAGCAGCCAGGCTGCCGGCAATGCAGCGAAGGTGACACGAATAGCGCGGCGACGATTTATCATCCGACGGCCCCCATCCAATCGTCTGCCATATTAGCCATGTTTTGGGCCAGCGGGAATGGGCCGGCCAGAACATGGCGGGGCGCTCGCGGGTTTCCGCCGTGCCGCCGGCAGATAACGCCTTTACCGGCCGTGCTGCCGTCGGGCATTTGCTCATTGAATTCGCAAGGTGTCGCGAGGTTCGTCAGCCGCAGCCGTCTGCCGGCAGGGTGTCATTCGATATACGTGGTGAGCAGCTGTTTCCGCTGTTGGTACGTAGCGTCAGTTATCGACGCGGCGACCGGAGTCGGGTGTAAACCGAAAGTCACCGGCTCTCATCCAAAGTGACGCGATTGACCCGCAACGGTCATTGGGCCGGTCCCTTCGCGCTTTGCCGAAGCTCCTTAAGCAGCCTTGCCAGGGTCTGATCATCCGGTCTGACGACCGCCAACCGCTCCGCGTAGCCGAGCGCGGCCCCCTTGTCCCCCGAGAGACCGCTGAACGAGATGAGGGCCTGCAGAATTTCGCTATCGCCAGGATGGAGCTTCAGCGCTTCTTTTAGGATCGCCACGGCCTCATCAGGGTGTCCGCCGGAATGCAGCGCAACAGCGCAAACATAGGCGAAGCGTGAATTTTCCGGATCTATTTCGGTCGCTTTGCGAAATTCGGCGAGCGCTTCGTCCGGTCGTTTGAGCCTGGTCAAAGCGAGCCCGAGCGCGTGATGCGCCGCGGCCGCGCGCGGCGAAACCACAATCGCGGCGCGAAGCACCGGTTCGCCTTCGCCGTCACGACCGAGTTGCCGGTAGAGATCAGCCAGATTGATCGACGCCGCAACAAATTGCGGGCTGAGCTGCAGCGCCGCCCGATATTCGGTCTCGGCTTCGTTCGGCCGGCCGCGCCGCATGAGAAAACTTCCCAATGTGGTGCGGGCTTCGGGGCGATCGGCGTTGGCACGTTGCGCCGCGATGAACTCGGCTGCCGCGCGCTCAAAGCGCTGGCGATCGGGCGGAGGCTGACTTGCGGTTGGAACAGCCGCGAGCAGCGACGCTGCCCTGATCCGCACGCCGCGAACCGGGTCGGACAGCAGCGGCGATGCAAAGGGCCAGACTTGATCGGCGGGCACGTCCTCCAGCATGTCGAGCGCACCTATCCGTACCATGGGATCGGGGTCGGAGAGTCCGCTGCGAGCTATGTTGATGTTTGCGGGGGAAATGCGGGGCGCAAGTTCGGCCAGCGCGCTCGCACGCGCAATAGCTGGCGCATCTCGATCCGACGCCAGTGCAGCCAAGAGTGCGGCAGCATCGACCTGGTCGGTACGCGAAGCATGGAACGCTGCCCCGTAAGTCTGAAATCCCTTGCGGTCAGGGCCGAACCAGTTTTCGACCGCGGCGGCGGCCCATTGTGGGTCCTTGTCGCTGTGGCAGTCGGTGCAGGCGTTCGGCGTACCAAGCTCGTCGGAGAGATCAGGCCTCGGGATACGAAAGCTGTGATCGTGGCGAGGGTCGACGACCATGTAGGTACGGACCGGCATGTGGCATGAAATGCAGGTTGGCGGCTGATCCACCCCGGCGTGGTGCCGATGACTGATGTCAGCGTACTTTTCGGAGGCATGACATTGCAGGCAGACGCCTTCGCCGGAGGCCCTGAGTTTCGAGCTGTGGGGCTCGTGACAGTCGCTGCAGGTGACGCCGGCGGCGAACATCCTGCTCTGCTTGAACGGTGCATAGTTATACGGCTCTTCCACATCGCGGATTTGTCCATCGACGTGATAGGTGCTGCGCGCCAGCGGCTCGACGACATGCGTTTGCGACAACCATTGGCCCGGGGTCCAGTCTTCGTGGAATTCGCCGCGACGGGCGTGGCACAATCCGCAGGTCTCGACCTCCTTGCGAAGCGTGGCGGGCACGGCGCTACGGTGTGCGTTCCCGGTTTGCGAATCGATCGGCCAGGTCAGGTCGCGGCGCTCGTCGAAACGAACCGGCAATCCCTTGTTCAAGTCCTCTCGCTTGCCAAACGGCCACCAGCTCTGCTGATCGCGCGCCCAGGCGGCGTGGGCTGAACCTTGCCCGTGGCAAGCCTCGCAGCCCACGCTGATCTCCGCCCAGCTCGTGGCGAAGCGATCGGCCTTCGAATTGTAGTTCTTGCGCAGGCCGGTCGAGTGACACTCCGCGCACATGAAGTTCCAGTTCTGGTTCAATTTCGTCCAATGGAGGATATCGTCGTGCTTGATCTCTTCGTTTGGATAGATGTGAAACCAGCGCTGGCCGCCTTTGTCCTTTGGCCTCGTGTCCCATGCGATCGACAGTGCCTGAATCCGGCCGTCGGGAAATTCGATAAGGTATTGCTGTAGCGGATCAATACCGAACGTGTATTTCACCTCGAACACGGCAAGCTTGCCGTCTGGCCCATCGGTCTCGACCAGGAATTTATCGCCGTTGCGGAAAAAGCGCGAATGCACGCCGAAATAATCGAAGCCTGCATCGTTGAAATCGCCTAGCACGGTCGTGCCGCTGGCGTGCTGCATCGCGGCCTTGTGCTGCGAGGCATCCCACAATCTTGCTTGCGACGGGTGACAGCCCGCGCAGGTCTCACTGCCGATGAAGGTCGCGACGGACCGGTCTTGCGCGGTTACCCCCCTGCCGTTGCGCAGGTGAAAGCCAAAACCGGCGGCGATGACAATCAGCACTGCAACCATCGTCGCAAGCCGGATCAGGCGTCGCGAGAGGAAAGCGGGCCTGGATCTGCTGGGAACAGGCTCCTGCGGCGGCGCGACCTGAGGCGTCTCTCCGGCGGGTCTCTTCCGCGATCGGCCAGCGTTACCGGTTTTGCGTCGCCCGCGTGCCAACGGTGTAGCCCTTTAATGCCGGGATCAGCGGCGTGTCTGAGAAGCGGAAAGCGAGGTGTCCTTCAATCTTGAACTTATACAGCGGATTTGCCGTCTCGAAGAGCAAAACGTCAACTTCGATCCCGGTGAGGAAACCGTTGGTCCGCTGCTTGGCGATTTCGATATCGAAGGGAACGAACCTCTCATGAAGTTATAGCGAATATCGGTTGAGGGAAATATCGCCACCGATAGGTCGGCAGCAGATCCAAATCCGGAATTGGCAGCACTTTGAGAATGTCCGAAGTTGGAGGGGCAGACCGAAAGTGAGGGGCGCAGGTCAAACAGACACAAACGACTCTCAAGGGACATCCTCGAACTGGGGCGCATCGGCCTGCGCCGACTAGAGATCAGCCCAATCCCTTGATGTGGATCAATTCTGGTACGCCAAATTCTGCTGCCGTCTTGGCTTCTCGCATTCACCGGCTCATCCCGGGAGTTTCGGAGGAGGTGGCAATGAAGCAGATTTGGCTGTGTGCTATCGCCGTCACTTCGCTCATCTTTGGCTGTGTCGCCACCAATCCGTCCGCCAACGCACAGAACGCAAAGCCGGAGATCGTCCACGACGCCGAATATTACATCCTGGCGACCCAACACGGCACGCAATGGGCGGCCGAAGATCAGGACATCAATCACAAGCTGGCCGAGCTTAGGCAGAAGTACGGCACGCCGCCCAATATCATCCACATCATGTGGGACGACACTGCGGTTGGTGAGGTCGGCATTCCGGCGATTCAGAAGGTGCGTGGGTTCGAAACCCCGAACATCAACCGCCTCGCCGCGGACGGCATCAACTTCATGCGGATGTATACCGAACCGTCCTGCACGCCGAGCCGTGCGGCGGCTTTGACCGGCCGTCATCCCATCCGCAATGGCATGTACAATGTGGGCTTTCCCTACGAGTACGGGGGCTTGGCTTCCACCGAAGTGACGACTGCGGATGTACTCTCCAAGGCGGGTTACGCCACCGCCTTCTTCGGCAAGGCGCATGTTGGAGATATCGAAGCCAGCTACCTGACCAGGCACGGCTTCGATGAGGCGCTGTGGACGCCCTACAATCAGGTGCCGAGCCTGTACACGCCGCAGGGGCAAATGAATGTGCTGTCACCAGCCGTCCTGTTCCCCGAAATGTTTGGCAAAGACCCTTATGATATCGACGCTGGGTGGCGACCGAGGGGTTATGTGTTCGCGCTGGAAGGAACGAAGGATGGCCCCGTGCGCGAATATGGTCGTGCACCAAATCACGACGACTACATGAAGCTCGATCCGGAGATGCAAAAGCGCACCATCGACTTCATTCGCAAGAACGCGGTGGCAAAGAAGCCATTCTATGTAGACTACTGGCCCATCGCGACTTCGTTTCTTGGCTTCCCCAATCGCGTGACTGCCAGTGGCGACTTATCGCAAGAGGCATTGGCACGGCTCGACGCCTGGATCGGCAGCTTGATGTCCGAGTTGAAATCCCTCGGGATCTCGGAGAATACACTCGTGATCCTGATGGCTGACAATGGCCCGATGACACACAACGGTCCGCCCGGCATGGCCGAAACTCTCTATCGCGGTGGCAAAGGCGACTACCTCGAGGGTGGGGTCCGCGTTCCAGCCATGGCTTGGTGGCCCGGCGTGATTGCACCGGGCCAGACCGTTGGCGACATTATCCACGAGACTGATCTCTTCACCACCTTCGCGCACTTGGCGGGCGCAACGGATAACATACCGACCGACCGCATCATCGATGGCGTGGATCAAACTGCGTTGTTCCTGAAAGGTGACACTTTTAGTCGGCGTGACTATGTTTTCATTTACACCGGCAATGTTCTGGCTGCGACGGTGAAGGGCCGGTACAAGCGTGTCTGGGTTGGAGATCATCCCGGCCTGTCAGGGGCCGCCTTCTACGATCTCTTCACCGATCCGCGCGAAACGAACCCCAAAATGCTCCCGATGTTCCCAGCCAAGGGGATGTTCAGCATCATGAAGACCCGACACCAACTCTGGATGGAGAAATAATCCGAACACCGGAGAGGCCCGCGCTTTTCCGCTCACCGGCATCGAGAACGCGCGTCCTGAAACCAAAGCCGCCGGAGAGCCGCGCGTGGATGTAACCAAACTGCCATTCGATCCGTTCCTGTTCATCAACAAACTACCGGAGTGGAACAACATCGAAATGGATCAGGAAGAGTAAAAGGGGTGCAACACGGAGGAGGACCACCATGCGAGCATTTCAGTTGTTCAGTGCAGCCGTCATCGCGTTGGCGGCAGGCGGCACCTTCGCCCTGGCACAGGGTAACAAGCCGAACGTCGTGCTTATCCTCGCCGACAACGTCGGATATGGCGACTTGGGTCCCTATGGCGGCGGTCAGTTGCGGGGGATGCCCACACCGCGAATTGACCAGCTTGCCCAAGAGGGGCTTCGCCTGACGCAATTTCTCGTCGAACCCTCGTGCACACCGTCGCGTTCGGCGCTCATGACCGGGCAATATTCGATCCGCAACGGGTTATCACTTGCCGCCATCCCGGGCACCCCCAATACGCTGCCGGCGAACGCCTACACGATGGGGCAGTTGTTCAAGGATGCGGGCTACGCCACAGCGATCTTCGGCAAGTGGCACCTCGGCAGTGCCCCGCAGAGCCTGCCCGGCGCGCACGGTTTCGATGAGTTTTACGGCATCCCGCCGGACACATCCTGGAACGACGCGATGACCACTGCGCTGATTGTACAGTCGCATTCCATAGATGTGCCTGAGAGCGCCCTCGTCGAGAAGGGGCCCTGGATCATGCAGCAGAAGGCGGGCGGACCGCTCGAGCGCGTCAAGCCCTTCACACTGGAGGTTCGCGCGGAGATCGACAACGATCTCACCGACCGGTCAATCGCGTTCATCAGGCAGCAGAACGCCGCGGGCAAACCGTTCTTCGTCTATCTGCCCTTCTCGATGGGGCATTACCCCAACTTGCCATCGAAGCAATTCGCCGGGAAATCGCGCATTGGGCAGTACGGCGACAAGATGATGGAGGGCGACCACCACGTCGGGCAGGTGCTCGACGTGCTGAAGGAACTCAAGATCGATGACAACACCATCGTGGTCTTTGCCTCCGACAACGGGCCTTCCGGCTGGATCGCGAGAGAGGTGGGCAACCTGGGATCCCCCGACATGGGCAGCCCGGGGCCGTTCCGCGGCGAATTGGGCGAAGCAACTGAAGGATCGGTTCGGACCTTTTGCTTCATCCACTGGCCCGGACATGTGATGCCGAACACGACTTCTTATGCCATGTTTTCGATCATGGACTTCCTGCCGACTTTCGCATCGATGCTGGATGCGAAGCTGCCGGCCGATCGTCCCATCGACGGCGTGGACCAGACGGCGGTGCTTCTCGGCAAGAGCGAGACGGGAAGTCGTGAGGCCCTACTTTCATTTGTCGGCCCGGACCTGGTGGCCGTGCGATGGAAGCAGTGGCGCATTTACTTCAAGGACATGAAGTTGACCGGAACGGGCCAGCAAATGCTCGGCGGGATATTCGCGGATATTTCCGGACTGTCGTACCCGAAGGTCTACAACATCGAAATGGATCCGCACGAGGATCTGAACGTGGGCGGTATCCAATTCTGGCCGATGCAAGAAGGATTTAAGACGGTCGCTGCATACCTGGCGTCACTCAAGAAGTATCCCAATCCGCCTGCGATCAACTTCACGAATTTTGGTGGCGGCGGGTGAGTTGCCGATCGCCCCACGGAAAGGATCAGCGCGCGGGTTGCACGGACGCTGGCAAGCGAGGGAGTTCTGCGTCGCGGCAATCGCCAGGGACCGGATGGACCATCGGTCTGATCCAGTTATTCGCGCTTTAAGAGATTCATTCTTCAGCTCCTGTCAGATGTGCGATGTGCTGACCTGTACTTCCCCGTGATCCATATCACAGTTTTTGCGGAGCCATTGGCGTAACCGATGTCCATTGGATGGCGGGACATGGTGTCGACTGCCGAAATGGGAGTGCAGACAATGAACAAGCAGTCCGCAAATAAGGTGACGAAGATCGATACAATTGACAAATCCAAGCATCTCTCTGCTGCGCCGGCCAACAAGGACGAACTCAGCAAGCAAGAGCTGGAAAAGGCATCAGGTGGTACATTCCTCAGGTTTGACTTCAAATCGGTCTTCGTGACGTCCATCTCGCAGGGAGGACATGGTTAGAGTGAAGGTCCGTTCCGGAAGCTGATCTGCGGCCCTTAACTCGAAACCATTTCGCCAAATTGACGAAGCGATTTTGAAACAAACGTCGGTCTGTGCTGTGGCCGGTATGGCAGTCTCGCATGGGATGCTTGAGGCCGTCACCACGGACCTCGTTTTCATCAGCCTGAAGCGCAGCACCCAAAATCTTCAGCTATCCACAAGCTGGGCCGACCGATTACACCATCTTACGGAAAGACCTGAAGTAATCCCGCGCGCCGTGAAAGTGCCGCGATCGACTCTGAGCCACCATGCGGCCTGCGCGCGGCGTGCGCCTCTTACCACCAGCCCTGTTGCACCGGTCGATAGTACGGGCGGCCGCCCCGGCGCGGATCGCCAGTTTGGGAGTTGGGCTGGAAACCAGTTTGGAAACCCCAATTGGGCTGGAAGAAGGAGCCGAAGCCGTCGTCGCTCTGGACGTAGGGGCCCGCAACGCGGATATCGACCGTGGGCTTGCGCGTCACGAAGCCGCCCTGGGGCTGGTTGTTCAGCACCGCGACGAATTCGGTGCGGTAGTTGGTCTCGCGGCTCAGCGGCTCGTCGGAGACGACGATCGAGGATCTTGGCAATGCGGTCGGCGCGATGCGATCAAGCACATCCTGCGGGAAGGTGATGCGGTCGAGCGCGTCCTTGGCGTCGTCCCCGTTGTCGATCGTGACCGCGGTCCAGCGCAAGCCTTTGTCGTTGCGCGCCACTGCCGTGAACACATGCGTGCCGATCGGCTTTTCGGGATCGCGGATCGTGACCGGGACCTCGATGGAGGCATCGAACACCTCGCCCCCATCCGGCCACTCTTTATGCGTGTTGCGCCGCACGTAAAGCTTCTGCGTCGCACGGCTGATGTAGACCGAGACCGGCTCAAGCGCGAGCTTCGCCTCGCTTGCCGCCTTGGCGGCGTCGGCTTTCCTGGCCTGGGCGGCCTTGGCGGCGTCCTTTGCGGCGGCGGCGGCGGCGAGCTTCGACTTCGCGTCAGCCTTGGCGGTGTCGAGTTGCGTCCCCAGTTCCGCGGCCTTGGCTTCGGCCTTCTGCTTCAGGTCCTCGGCCTGCGCTTTGGCCTGGTCTGTCCTTGCGGCGGCGAGCGCCTTGTCGGCGAACGCGAGTTCGGCGTCGGCGCGGATCTTCAGCCCTTCGAGCTTGCGCAGCGACACCGGGAGCGATGCTGTCTCGTGCGCAGCCGTCGCGGCGGCTTTCTTGGCCTCGTCGGCCGTGCTGGCGGCCTCGGTGGCCTCGCGGGCGAGCGTCTCGGCACGCGCCGGAGCAGCCGCGACAGCATCCGCGTTCGGCACGAATAGCGCCGCGTCGGAAAACTCGACCGGGGCCGCGTCGTTCGGGGAGATGATCACCCGCATCCCGATCCACGTCCTGTCGAACAGCTTCTCCGCAAAGTCGTAGGGCATCCGCACGCAGCCGTGTGAGGCCGCATACCCGGGCAGCGGCCCGCCGTGCAGCGCGATGCCGTTCCAGGTGATGCGCTGCATGTTCGGCATCGAGGCATCGTCATAGAGGCTCGAGTGGTGGTCCTTGTCCTTCTCGAGGACGGCGAAGACGCCGGCCGGCGTCTCGCGTCCCGTGGTGCCGGTGGACACCGGCGCGCGCAGGATCCAGCCATCGGCGTCGTAGAAAGTGACCTGCTGGCTCTTGATCGACACGATCGCCATGATCGGCTCGCCTGCATCGCGCGGCGCCGTCGCCTCGGCGGGTGGCGCGGGGCGCGCCTGTCTCGCCGCGGCGCCGGCGGTCAGCGCCGTCAGTGCGGCCATTGCTGCGAGCGTCACAAGGGCGGGAGGCCCCCAACGCCGCATCGCCACGGTGGATTGCGCCGTCGTAAATCGATTTACCATGCCATGCCCCGGTTAAAATGCGTGTCCGCGCTTGCGTCGATCAAGTGTCAGATTGCGATTTTTGGATTAACCAATCGCTGCCACGATCCACGCCGCCAATTCGCTCCTGGGGACTATCAGCACGTTCCGCTGGCAATTGTCTCATATACGACAGCCCGCGCAGGAGGAAGGGCGGCTCGCGGCTGAAATCGGCGCGCGGTCAGACCAGGGCGATGCATGCCTTGTGGCGCGCCAAGGCCAGGCGGCAGCCGGCCGCGCGATATGACATTTTCATGAATGATCTGGCGCAATGAGCCCGTCGCCAAAGCAGTGAATATGCCTGCACCCTTTCCTTGGTTGGCAGGTCATGAAATTCCAGATTATCGAGCAGCTCGGACAGGCTGACATCCTGTTGCCATCGCTGGTGACGGAGGGGCTCGCAGCCAACGACCGCATCAAGGTTCGCATGAGCGCGCTGCAGGCGGCTGTCCAACGCGCGCAGGAGCCGCTTCGCCCGGCAACCGATTTGCAGGTCGAATGCCGCGCCGCCGGAATAGCCCCCGCCGCGCTCGCAACCCTGATCGGCGGCGCCCATCTTGCCGGCAGGGGCCGAATGGCCGCGCCCAATCTCGCCAGACTGATCAAGGAAATCATCGACGACGCGACGACGATGGTCCGTGCGGTGAGTGCGGGCAAATCGGCCGAGGGCGAAGCGATGGCAACGCGGCTCGCCGCGATCCGCGCCTCGGGTCTGCTGGAGTCCGCCAATGAAATCGAAATCGCGCATGTCGCCAGATTGACCGGGGTGGCGCAGGACGGTGCCGACAGTCTGCACCGGCTGGTAATGGACCTGCACAAGTCGCTCAACCGGCTTGCCGCGGCGTGCGCCGAGGAGATCGTGAGCGGCGCCCACGTATTCGGTTTGCAATCCGAAGACCGGGCGCCGGTGGAAAGTTTCATGCAAGGGCTCAACGAGACTCGCGCCCTCAAATTCAACCATCCCGGCCTCGATACCATGGCGACCCGCTCCAACGGCCGGCTCTTGATTCAAAATGATATCGGAACCACCGACGCCCATGTCGTGGTCATCGCGGTCAGGGAAAATTCCGTGACTGTGACCTATACGGACGTGCACCCGGCTCGGGCCAAGTTCTTTATTGCCCTGTTCGACAAGTTCGAGGCGAAATGGAGCGGGCTCGATCGTCACACCGCGACGGGTCTCGGCGAGGACAGCGCCTTCTTTCTCGTCACGGGAGAGTTTCAGCCCGACAATGCCGGCGATCGTAACGCGTTTTTGGCCGCACTCGGCGCGGCACTGGTATTTCTGATCGACTGGAACAAGGCACGCAAACTGCTGCGCAGCTGGGTTGCCAAGGAGGATGCGGCGCGCATTCTCGATTGGGCCGCCCGGCAGCGCTGCGGGCACCGGGCCTTCCTTGAGCTCGGCGGCAATGAATTGATCAGCACCGCCGTTCGCAACGCGGCGCCGACCCGGATCGGGTTTGGCGAGCGGCTGGATCAGGCGCTAGGGCGCGCCGCCGCGGTCGACTTCCTCAAGACCGCGATGCGGGTTTCGACCGAGGCGCTGAGTGCCGGGCATTCGGTCAGACTGGTCCGCGACCAGATTGAGGCCGACCTGGTCAGGCGCCTGAAACGCGTCGACAGCGCGCTGCTTGCGATCGTCCTGCGTCAGGTCGGATTGGCGCACGATATAACAGCAGCCATCGCCCAGCATATTGCCGCGCTGCGGGCCGGCCGTCCGAACGATGGCAAGCGCCTCGCGGCAAGGGCCGGCCTGATCGAGCGCAAGGCCGATCGCATCGCCCTCGAAGCGCGCAACGAAGCAAGCCGTCTCAACGCCGGACCAATCATCGAACAGCTGGTGGACCGTGTCGAGGAATCGGTCGACGAACTGGAGCAGGCTGCCTTCATCGCTTCGCTGGCGCCGGCCGGAATCGATCCTGCCGTGCTTTCGACACTTGCCGAATTATGCGCGGCCGCCACGACGGCGACTGAAGCCGCAGCCTCGGGGCTTGCCGCCGCGGTTGAAGTTCCGGAAGGACGCCGCGCCGACACCGAGGACGCTCTCAACGCCGTCATCCGCCTGATCGACGCCGAGCACCTCGCGGACAACCGGGAACGCGATGTCACCACACGGGTGTTCGCCGGCGGCTTCGACGTGCCGACGTCGCTTTCCGTGCTCGAGCTGGCCCGCGCCATCGAGCGCGCCACCGACCGATTGGCCGGCTTCGGACATCTGCTGCGGCGGCACATCATGACCGATCTGTCGGCGTAAGAGGGATCTGAACCATGCATATCGTGCGCATTGGCGGCGTATCGACGGAACCACATTCGGCCGACATGATCGGCGCCAAAGCCGCTAACCTGGCGCGGATGGCGGCGCTCGGCCTGCCGGTACCGCCGGCCTTCGTGCTCCCGGTCAAGCTTTGCGCCGCGATCATCGGCGAGGATCCGCATGCCGAACGCGACCTGCAGAAAGGGCTGAAGGAGGGCATCGAGTTCCTGGAGCAAGCGACGGGCAAGCGCTTCGGCGACAATCGGGAGCCTCTATTGGTGTCGGTGAGGTCGGGCGCGGCGAGATCGATGCCGGGCATGCTGGACACCGTGCTCAATGTCGGTTGCACGTCGACCGCCGTCCAGGGTCTGATCCGCAGCAGCGGGCGACCGGCGCTCGCATGGGATTGCCGGCGCCGCTTTCTGGAGAGTTACGCCGAAACCGTGCTGGGGTTCGATCCCGCCTTGTTCTCCGCTCACCGTGCCGACTTGATTTTGGGCGAAGGCGTCACCAGCGACCGCGAGCTGGACAGCGAGGCGCTCGAACGTCTCGCAGGCGATGAACGCGCCTTGATCGAAGAGCGCAATGATGACGGCTGGCTTGAGGAGGCGACCGCGCAGCTCGAAAGCGCGGCAAGAGCGGTCTATCACTCGTGGATGAGCGAGCGGGCGCAATCCTACCGCCGTCTCCAGCAACTCGATCACCTCAAGGGCACCGCGGTGATGGTCCAGGCCATGGTGTTCGGTAATGGCGGGCTTTCATCCGGAGCCGGAGTCGCATTTTCAAGGGATCCCTCAACCGGGCTGCGACAACCGATGATCGACCTCGTGCTCGACGCCCAGGGCGAGGATGTCGTTTCGGGCCGCTGGACGCCGGACACCGAAGAGACCATCGCCCGCGCGCTGCCGGAGCTTGCGGCCGAACTCAAGAATATTCTCGGACGGCTCGAACAGGAATTTGGCGACGTTCAGGATGTCGAATTCACCATCGAGGACGGCAAATTGTGGGTGCTCCAGACCCGTTCGGCGAAGCGGACGCCGCGCGCCGCGCTGCGCATCGCCATCGACCTCGTGCACGAAGGATTGATTACCCGTCACGAAGCGCTGGATCGGGTTGCCGGCATGGATCTTGCCGCTCTGGTTCAGGTTTCCCTGGGTTCGGCCGAGGCGCCCCTGCTGAAGGGAATCGGCGCATCCGGCGGTATCGCCGTCGGTCGTGCCGCGTTCTCATCGGAAAGCGCCCGGCAGATTTCGACCGCCGGCGATCCGGTGATCCTGATGCGACCGGAGACAAGCACGGCTGATGTCGAAGGTTTTGCGCTGGCCGCGGGCATTGTGACGAGCGTGGGAGCGCGCACCGCTCATGCCGCGTTGGTCGCGCGCCAGATGGGGAAGCCCTGCATCGTTGGGTGCAACGACATGGCGGTCGACATCGCCGCCGACCGGGCGCGATTGGCCAATGCAACGATCTCCGCAAGCGACTGGATCACCATCGACGGCGACAGCGGCAATATCTATCTCGGACAGCGCGAGACGGTCGTGACGCGGCCCGAAGCGGAAATCGCCGAAATAGCAAGCTGGCGATCTCAGGAAAATAGCGACGGCGGTAATTCTGAATCGGCCAACGGCCGGTCCGTTCCACTGCGGCGCGAGCGAAAACAGACGCCGGCCGATCAATAATGTCCCCTGCCCGGCGCCTCGCGCTGGTGCGCGGTGTTCATACCGCAATCTACGGTGTGATCACCGTTTGCGTGTTCGTGGTCCTGTTCGCCGGCGCAACCGGCATCCGAGGCGAATGGCTCTGGGTGGCTCTGGGCCTGATGAGCCTGGAGGTCGTTGTTTTCGCCGGCAACGGAATGAAGTGTCCCTTGACCACCCTCGCCGCGAAATATGGCGCCAGGCACGGCGACCGGTTTGACACCTATCTGCCGGAACGGATCACGCGCCACACCGTGAGAATATTCGCGCCGCTTATTCTGCTGGGCCTTGTCCTTCTCGCAATCCGGGGCTGGCTCGGCTTCGGATGGAGACCATGGCCGTGAGAAACGTTAGGGGGCTATGCCCACCGAAGCGGCGAACTCCGGTGATGAAGCTCGACTTCGCATCCCTCTGATTCAGTCAATGGTGCCAGGCTGGCCAATGATCGTGATGGCTCTTCTCATCCACGGTTTCGGCTGGGAGAGCTTGATTTATTTCAACCGGGATTCGAGCAGCCACTCGCGGTAACTGGCCTCTTGCCCCTCGGAAAATCACGCCACCGCTAACCCAGCCGCTGGGCGGAGGATATGCGAGAGGACTCGACCGGCGGCTGCGACAAGGATCGGCCGATGCGCCTGAGCATCGCACTCGCCTGCCGCGCACTATGGTCAAGCAGCCAACGCCCGAACGCGGCCGGGGACAGCGCCGGGGCGTAGAGAAATCCCTGGACAACGTCGCATCCCAGTTCCGTCAGTAAATCGAGCTGCCCCCGGGTTTCGACGCCTTCGGCGACGACCGTGAGCTGCAAGCTCTGGCCGACGCGAACCACGGTGGTGACGATCGCTCGCGCACTGGCGTCGTTCTCGACATCGCGCATGAAGCTGCGGTCGATCTTCAGCTCGCGAATTGGCAGATGCGCGAGGCGGCCGAGACTCGAATAACCGGTTCCGAAATCGTCCAGCGACAGCCCAACTCCCAGCTTGCGAATGGCACTCATGGTCTCGATCGCGACCGAGCGCTCGTTCAGGATCACGCCTTCGGTAATCTCGAGCATGAGCATTTCCGGCGGCAGACCATGGTCTGCGAGGATTTCGCCGACCGCCGCGGCCAGGTTCACGTTCTGGAAATTGATCGGAGACAGGTTGACCGACACGCAGGGGATATCAAGCCCGGCGTTACGCCACTCCGCCATCTGCCGGCAGGCTTCACGAATCGACCACAAACCGATCTGCTCGATCAGTCCGCACTCTTCGGCCAGCGCGATGAATTTCGCCGGCGAGACCTCGCCGAGCACCGGATCATGCCAACGCGCCAGCGCCTCGACACCATGGATGGCGCCATCGAGGGTGCGGATCTGCGGCTGATAATTCAATTTCAGGGCATCACTGGCGATCGCGGCGCGCAACGCCGCGCTGTGGGCCAGCCGTTGCTCCGCGAGCCTGTCCATGTCGGCACTGAAGAAGCGAAACGTGGACCGGCCCGCCTGCTTGGCCTTGTACATGGCCGCATCGGCCTGCTGTATCAGCGTATCAATGTCGGAGGCATTGTCCGGATACATGCTGATTCCGATGCTGGCGGACATCGGCACCTGCCGGGTTCCGATCTGGATCGGCATGACCAGAGCCTCGGTGATCCGCGAAGCGACCAGCGAGGCTTCGGCAGCGTCACGGTTCGGCAGCACGATCACGAACTCATCGCCGCCCAGACGCCCCAGCTTGTCGCCGGGCTGAATCTGCGCGCGCAGGCGGTGGGCAAGCTGGACCAGCAATTCGTCGCCGGCCGAGTGTCCGAGCGTATCGTTGACATCCTTGAAATTATCGACATCGAGAAACGCCAGCGCGACCTGGCTTCCGGCGGGACAGGCCTCGGTCGCCTCGGAAATCAGATTCCGCAGGCGCGCACGGTTCGGCAGGCCGGTCAACATGTCGTAATAGGCGAGCCGCGCGATCTCGGTGCGCGCTTCCTTGCGCTCGATCGCCAGAGCGCTGAGATGCACGCAGGCGTCGACAATATGCTGATGCCAGCGACTGGGCGGCCGACATTCCCTGAAATAGAAGGCGAAGGTCCCGATCACGCGGCCGTCCTTGGCCTTGATTGGCGTCGACCAGCAGGCGCGCAAGCCGACCTCAAGCGGCCGGGTCTTGAACGGCTGCCAGCGCGGATCGGTGTCAATATCCATCGCCAGCACTGGCGTTCCGTAAAATGCGGCGGATCCGCAGGAGCCGATATCCGGGCCAATCGCGATGCCATCCAGTGCCAGCGAGTAGTCTCCGGGAAGGCTGGGGCCACCCAGCGGATGCACCAATCCGCCGGCATCGACGTAGAGCAGCGAGGAAACGACATCAGGCGCGATCTCCTCGACACGCCGGCACAGCCGGTCCGCGATCTCAGTAATGGAGATTTCGTCGGCCAGCGCGCTCATGATCAGTTGCTGCAGCGAGCGCAACTGCCTGGTCTCGGTGATGTCGGTCAGCAGCGCGAACATGTACTTGACCCGCCCGCGCCCGTCGCGGAACGCCTTGACGTTGGCCGATATCCAGATCTCGTCGCCGTTTTTGTCGTAGGTGAGGACTTCCTCCTCGCCGCCGGCTTCGTCATCGATCCAGCGTCGCAACCTTGCCAGCGTCCGGCGGTCGGTGTACCGGCCCACCAGCAGCTCGTTCGCCTGCCGGCCCTGCGCCTCCTCGACCGAATACCCGAACAACCCTGTAAATGCGGCGTTGGTATAGACGACCCGCAGATTGCGGTCGGTGACAACAACGGCGCGGTTGGTCCTGTCGGCAACCAGGGTGAGCAGCGCCATCCTTTCGCGCCGTTCGACCTCGGCGGTGATGTCCCGAACGAATGCGATGGTGCGGCTTTGCCCTCCGACCCCGACGCTTGAAAGCGACAGCGCGGCGCGGATCCGGCTGCCATCCTTGCGCGCGATCGTGATCTCGGAGCAGCGTTCTTGAGAGTGTTTTTGGGGAGCGTCGTCGCGGTTCACCCGACCTGATGCCGGCGTCGCGCCAGCATGCTGCTGCAGGTCCCCGAGCCCCAGACGGCTGACATGGCGACCGAGCACTTCTGCGCGATCTTGTCCCCAGATGAGCTCGGCGGCCGCGTTGAAATGGCTCACGCGGAGATCGCTGTCGACGATCACCACGGCATCGTTCGCCCGCTCAAGCGCGGCCAGAACGAAATCCGGGCTTTCGACCACAGGGTAATCGCGTGCGTGCATGATCCAACCCTGATGCCGTCAAGAACCCATCGAAGCCCGGCTCCGATGGAGAGGCACCACTTTGACGGGAATCATAGGGGCAGAAGGGTGTTGAAAGGGTTGTTCGATCCGGTTCCGCCCGGCGGAAACAGATCATCCTTAAGAATTCGCTACCATCCGGAAGTCCGTGAATGAATGGAAGGTCGGTCATGCGACGCATTTCGGACTCAACGCGGGACATCGGCGCGGGTCCAGGAAGCGCCAGAAGTCCGCATTGAGCCCCTTTCTTGCGCACCGGCAACCGGTGTATTTGATTCAACAACAGCCGGGCGGCGCCTGCCGACGTCCTGGCGCGCGATCAGAACGATCTCAGATGGAGGGGCCCCATGCGAAACGCGCTGCTTTTCACCGCTCTGGTTACCGGCCTGTTACAGGTCGCCGCCCCCGTCCGCGCCCAGAGCCTGGCTTCCGCCTCGCCCGAGACGGTCGGGCTCTCCGGCGAACGGCTCGCCCGGATTGGCAAGGTGTTCGGCGCCGAGGTGGATCAAGGCAGGTTGCCTGGCGCCGTGGTAGCGGTGGCCCGCAAGGGCAAACTCGTCTACTTCGAGGCCGTCGGCTACCAGGACAAGCCGGCCAACAAGATGATGCAGAAGGGCTCGATCTTCCGGGTCTATTCGATGACCAAGCCCTGGACCTCGATCGCAGCCATGATGCTGGTCGAGGACGGCAAGATCCAGTTGCCGGATCCGGTCTCCAAGTTCCTGCCGGCCTTCAAGGAGCTGAAAGTCAGCGTCGCCACACCGAACGCGACAACCGGGCAAACCACCTACGAGCTGGTGCCGGCCGCGCGCGAACCCACCATCCAGGACCTGCTGCGTCACACATCCGGCGTTGCCTACGACTTCGTCACCCGCAACGTGCCCGTCAAGGAGGCCTATGAGAAGAGTGACCTGAAAGCAGTCGGCACCGATATCCGTGACAAGTTGACGGCCGCCGAGTTTGTCGAGCGTCTCGCCAGGGCGCCGCTCGCAAGCCAGCCGGGTACCCAATGGGAATACAGCTTGTCGACCGCGTTGCTGGGCCGGGTGGTTGAGGCTGCGTCGGGCAAGCCGCTGTCGAAGTTCCTGGAGGAACATCTGTTCGAGCCGCTCGGCATGACGGATTCCGGCTTCGTGGTGCCGAATGAGAAGGCCGGGCGGATCGCGCAGCCATTCTTGCCGCACGGCTTCACGATGTTCGACCCGACGGTGCCGCCGGCCAACGACCTCGGCGGCGAAGGCGGAATGTCCACCGCGATGGACTATCTGCGGTTCAGCCAGATGCTGCTGGAGGGCGGCAAGCTCGGCGGCACACACGTCGTGTCTCGCAGCACCATTGCCCTGATGACCTCCGACCACCTCGGCGCCAGGCCGAGCTCGCCGGTCGGGCCAGGCGAACTGCTGCTTGGCGTACCGGGTTACACTTTCGGGCTCGGCTTCATGGTGCGCACGGGCGCCGGCACCGCCGGGGTGCCCGGCTCGGCGGGCGAATACATGTGGGGCGGCGCCGGCGGCACGTTCTTCTGGGTCGATCCCAAGGAAGAGCTTGCCGTGGTGTTCATGTCGCAGGGGCCGTTCGCCAGCCGCGTCGTCTACCGCCGGCTGGTGAAGCAGCTGGTCTACGCCGCGATCGTCGATTGAGGCCGGCCCTATTCGACAAGGCCGGGATCGATCTTCTTGGCGGCGACAACATCTGCATCGCCGCCAGCCATGTCGCCGTTTAGCCGCCGGGCGACGCCCCGTCGAAACAAGGCTGCGGCGTAGTCGGGATCGAGTCGAAGTGCTTCGGTGTAGTCGGCGATGGCGCGGGCATAGTCCTTCTTTTGAACGAACGACGTGCCGCGATTGTTGAAGGCAACGGAGAACCTTGGATTAAGCCGAATGGCTTCGTTGTAATCCGCCAACGCGCGATCGGGTTCGTTCTTCGCCATATAGGCAAGCCCGCGATTGTTCAGGGCGATAGGGAATCGGGGTTGCAGCCGGATCACCTGATCATAGTCAGCGATGGCACGATCGAAGTCCTTCTTCACGCTGTAGACGACACCGCGATTGTACCAGGACTGGGCCGAACCCGGATCGAGGCGAATCGCCTGATCTAGATCCGATATGGCATGGTCATAGTCCATCTTGCGTGTGTAGGCGCTGCCACGGTTGGCATAGGCGTGGGCGAGACCGGGATCGAGGCGGATCGCCTGATCGTAGTCCGCGATGGCGCGATCCTGATCACCCTTGTTGCCGAAAGCGCTGCCGCGACTGTCGTAGGCACGGGCGTAGTTCGGATCGATGCGGATCGCAGCGTCGTAATCGGCGATGGCGCGGTCGCTGTCGCCCTTGATCTGGTACGCGCCGCCGCGGTTGCTGAGGGCCGTGGCGTAAGCAGGATCGAGACGGATCGCCTCGCCATAGTCGGCAATGGCGCGGTCGATATCGCCCTTGGCCTGGTACGCCCTGCCCCGATTATTCGCCGCCACCGAGAAGCCGGGATCGAGCCGAAGCGCCTGGTCGTAGTCGGCGATGGCATGGTCGACATCGCCTTTGGCCTGGTACGCCACGCCGCGGCTGTTGAAGGCATAGGCCGCCTTCGGGTCGAGGCGGATCGCAGCGTCGAAATCGGCCATGGCGCGGTCGAGATCGCCCTTGGCTGCATAGGCATTGCCCCGACCATTGTAAGCAGCCGCGTCATCGGGACCGAGCGCGACCGATTTCGTAAAGTCGTCGATCGCGTGGTCGTTGTTCTTCTTGTAAAAATACGCCACGCCCCTGCCGTAAAACGAAATGACCGAGCCGGGATCGACGGCGATGGCCTGATCATAATCCGCGAGGGCATGGTCGAAATCGCCTTTGCCGCGATACGCCCTGCCGCGGTTGCTGAAGGCCGCAGCGAGATCCTTGCCGGCAAAGCTTCCCGACTTGATGGCGTCGCTGCATCCAAGGATTTGCTGGTCATCCGGGATATCGGGCTTGCCGGTGCAGTTGCGGTCCTTCAAGCTTTGCGCGAGAACCGGTGCCAGCATCCATCCCGGCGATAAAACCGCCAGAGACAGCGTCACCGCGGCCGCAACTGTGCCCAAAACCAGATGCGCTCTTGAAAGCATGGGTCAGCCCTGCTCAATACTTGCTCAGGATCGCCAGATAGGCCGGTTCGGCGTCTTGCAGGGCCTCCCGCGAGTTGGCCGACACGGTGATGGTCACGAAAAATTCGTTGCCATCCTTGTCGCCGTCTGTGGTCACCGCCTGCAGTTCATAACCCTGTTCATGAAGGCTTCCAGCCTCGAACCGGTGACGCACGAAAGCAGGTTTTCCGTTGCCGCGGGAAAGATCGTCAAGGTCGATGATTTTGGCGTCTTTGGCGCGACTGCGCCAGTCCGCGATGTTCTCGGGCATGAAGTCGGAAATCGGCTGCTTCTTGCGGTTGTATTTTACGGCGACGTAGATTTTTGCAGCCGCCTTGTCGAAATCGATGCCCTTGGGCAGCAGGAATTGCGAATTGAAATAACGGGTCGCATCCTTATCCTCGACCCAGCCGTCCGGAATCACGATCGAAGCACGGAAGAAGGGACACAGCTTGCCGTGGCACTGGTTCATGATTTTTTCAATGGTTGCCCGGGCAGGTGTCGCCGCAATCAGCCCCGCAAACAGCCCGCCGGCGCAAATAAGTACCAAGGCACGGCGCATCGTTCTTCCTCCGATCACGGAACGCCGCGTTGGCATCGCCGCAAGTTACGCCATCGCGGTCCAGCTTCACACCGGCAAACAAGCCATTCGTCGCCGATAAGGCAAAATGGGTTCAGCCCCCTTATAGGCCCTCCGATGAGCCTCTCCCGAACGTCATTTCGATGGAATTGATAGTGATAACGTGACATTGAACCGTAAAGGAACCCGGCTCGACATAGCATTGTCATCCCCATCCTTGAGGACACCAGTTCGAAACCAACGATGACCAAGTCCGTTCTTGTTTGTGCCTCAATTCTCGCGCTCGTCATCACAACTGCCATAGGCTTCGCCGGCGAGCAGGTCGCCAAAGGCACGCACGTTCTGCGCGGTGCCGCTTCGCCACCAACGTCCATCGAAGACGATTGCGAGGCCAGGATCCAGAAGCTCGACGCATCGAACGCCGAGGGTCAGGAGCGCCTGGACGAGAAGCACGTGGTGATCGACTTCTGCGCCAACCAGTACAAGCACGACAAAACGATCGAGAGGCTCGTGGCGGAATGCGCGAAGTACGAGGAGCAGCCGGTGCTGAAGCAGCAGTTCGTGGCCGAGTGCCAGCTCGCGGCTTTCGGCTACGCCAATGCCTTGCATACGCTGAAGGCGGAATACGGGAAGTAGGCAGCAGCGAGGGCCTGCTGATCCGAGTTGATCGCTGCTCCAGAGCTGGCATTGAGGTTGCCAGCTCTGGACACGCGGAAGTTCAGCCAACCCCTTCAGGATATCCCGGCACGTTGTTCCATCCCTGTGGCAGCGAACCGCGCGGCCCTGCCGGAGGCACATCCGGTTCGGGGGTACGAATCAAACCGACCTGGAGCATGGCGCTCAAGGCATCCTCCTGCCCCAGCTCCTCGGCAATCCGCCCCTGCTCCAGCCGAAGAACGGTTGTCCCCGCGAACTGCATCTTGCGGCCCGAGGCGGCAGGGATCGAGCCCATGCGGAAGTCGCCGAAGGCTGGGCCGGTGTGAGTGCCGCCGCCTTCCCATCGGCCGACGACATAGTCGCCTTCCGCGATGAGATCGCCGACACCGCGGAAATTCAGATCGGGAAAGGCGTCGCGAAACTCCGTCATGAAATTCATCACGGCGGCGCGCCCTTTCTTCGGCTCATGCATCGGATAGTGCACCAATATGTCCGGCGTGGCGAGTTCGTCGATAATTTCCGGATTCCACGGGTTTCCCCAAAATTCCCTGAACCACCGGGCCACGACATCCTTGTTATCCTGCGACATCAATCGTCTCCGTTTGCTCGTTGCCGGTTTCGCGAACAGCAAAACCGGCCGCGTTTCGATGCGCGCAGTAAGCAGTCGGGACATCCTCCACGCCACCCGATTTCCCCACCCGATTTCCGAGTTGGAAAATCGCGCCTTCACCTTTTGTGCTACAGTATCGAACCGCCGTTGCCTGATCATACGGTCGATCCCGGACCAGAGACGAGACCAAGATGATTATGCAGGAAAGAAATCTGTCGTCGGCTTGGACATTTTGGACCAAATTTATATTGCCTGTAGTCTGGATATCGGGCTTCGGAACGGGAACCATCCTTCTTTGGTTGGGTCGTTTTCATGATAGAAACAACGCAATGCCGCCCCCACAAGAGAAGTTCGTGTTTCTGGCGGTGTGGATACTAGGATCGACATTTATCCTTTGGGCCAGCGCCGGTCTCAAGCGAGTACGCATGGACGAGCGACAGCTCTACGTTTCCAACTACGTTAAAGAGATTCATATTCCCTTCAGCGCGATCACAGATGTCAAACAAAATCGCTGGCTGAATTCCCGACCGATCACAATCTATTTTAGGGACGCTACCGAGTTTGGCGATAAGGCGAGGTTCATGCCCAAACGGCGCATTCGTATTCAATTTTGGCGGATTGACCCTGTCGTCAATGAGTTGAGGAAATTAGCAGGATTGGCAGGATAGCGCTCAAGATATGCCGCCGTTTCACGGAGCTTTGCTGCGCTTGAACGTGCCGATGCCGGCCTGATCGAACAGTTCGATCGTGAGCGCCGTCACCTTGCCCGTCGAGTCCGTGGCAAAGGTCGCGGTCGAGATCGAGCCCTCGCTCGCATTTTCGCTGTGCGGCGTGAAGGTGAACACATGGCCGTCGAGATGGGTGAAGGCGAATTCCTCCTGTGCCGGACCGACCTTCAGCATCAGGCCATCGCGCTGCCGGATAATGACGGCCTCGCCATAATAGTCGTTGGCGTAAGTGCCGGTGTAGGCGGCCAGATCCAGCGCCGGAGCCGGGTTGGCGGGCATGGGCTTGCCTAGCCTCGTGCCGAACGGCGCGTTGATCGGCGCAAGCAGGCGGGCATAGTCCGCGAACCAGTCACGCGTCACCGTGCCGAACTGCACGAGATCGGAAAATTCCATGCCGAGCGTTTCCGCCACCCCGACCGGTGGGGCGTTGGTCAGGATCACGATGCCGACATGGGCCGAGGGGATCAGCACGTAGTTGGTGCCGGCCCCGAGCGCAAAGGCCCCGGAATGGCTGAGCATGACACGGCCCGAGGGCTGCACGCTGACGCCGAACCCGTAACCGTAGAAGCTGGCCCGCGCATCGGCCGCATAGGCCCTTGACGACACGATCTGCGGCGTGATCGCCGGGAGCAGCGCGGCCCTGGCGACGATCTCGCGGCCTTGATACGAGCCGCCCTCCAGCACCATCGCCATCCACCGCGCGAGGTCGCGGACATTCGAGCTGACACCTCCGGCAGGTGATTGCGCATCGGGCTGGCGCTGATATTTCGGCTCGAATCCGCCAGAGGTCCGGACATGGGGGAAGGCGCGGTTCTCGCGGGCGGCATAATCGGCATAGCGCGAACTGGTCGCGCTCATGCCGAGCGGCCGATAGAGCACCTCGTCCGAAAGCGTCGCCCAATCCTTCCCCGATGCCACCGCGACCGCCTCGGCCGCCGCGGTCAGCCCGAAATTGGTGTAGGCGTAGTCGTCGCGAAATGAATGCAGCGGCGCGAAGCGCAGGCGGTGCAATATTTCACGCCGGTCATAGCCGAGGTCTTCCAGATCGTCGCCGGCATGATCAGGCAGGCCGGAGCGATGCGCGTACATGTCGCCGATCGTGACGTGCTTCGTGATCCAGGGGTCGTTCAGTTCGAACCACGGCAACCAGGTGACCAGAGGCGTGTCCCACTTGACCACGCCGGCGCCGACCTGATGGGCGACCACGGTGGCGCCGATCGACTTGGACAGCGAGGCGATCTGGAACACGGTTTCGGCGTCGACCGGCTGGCGCTCGCCGATCTTGCGAAGGCCGAAGCCCTTGGCATAGACGGTCTTGCCGTCCCGAACCACGGCGACGGCAAGACCGGGAATGCCGCTCTTTTCAAGGATGGCCTGCGCCAGCGCGTCGAGCTGACCCACCGCCCGCTCGATCTGGCCATCCGGGATCGGCACGCCCGCCACCTGCGGCGGCGGCAATTCCTCGGCATCAACGGGGTTATCTGCGGCAACGGCAATGATGAGGGCCGCCGACGCCACGGCCACCATGCGGCAAGCCGCCAGGGTTGCGCGCATACCCATGAAGGCCCCCGTTGTTTGTGCCGTTCCGCCGGTTTACCCCTTCGCATGCTACTACGACGTTCCCGCCGCGCACCGCAAATTTCATCGAACAGATGGCGTTCGGCGGTTCCGCCGGCCCGCAAGGGGGTTACAAGCCGGATGATGCCCGGTGGCCAGCGGACCGTGCGGCGTGCTGATGCCGCGCGCGACGCTTACGCGGCGGCGTCCGTCTCCCAGCTCTTATCCTTCGAGGCCGATGACAGACCGACCCCGGCGGGGATGTCCAGGGCGGTGTTGCATTCCTCGAAGCGATCCGCGATCTCGGCGTGGGCCATATGCTCCCACCTCTCGGCGTCTCCGAGATGCTTCCAGCTATGTTGCGGATCGAACACGGCGCGTTGACGGCAGATCGAAGCCATGGCGCGGTAGCGTTGAACGCTCTTCATTGCGGTCTCCCTGCATCTATCCATGCGCATATCCTCCGTTGACGTCAGGGTCATTACGATTGTGAGACAGAACTATTTCGGCAGGAAGCGGCTCGGGAACCCGGCGGCGGCCGTACACGATTTGCTAACCCCAAATCGCTCATTGGTTGGGCGTCAGCTACGTGGTAATTCGTTAAGATTGTTGGAAAGATTGCCGTGGCCGAAGGATTGAACATTGGACGATCGCATATTGACGAAAGAGTTTTCGCTATTGCTGGATAAGACAAGCGCGTTGCCGATCCCCCTGGTTCTGATCGACGGGAAAACGTTGGCGACGATAGGAGACGCTGGCGCGTATCTATCCCGATTGTCGGCAGAACAGCTGGAAAAACACCACTGGAAGGTCGCCATCAAGCTTCTGGACAGCGCGTTGAAGGAACCCCGATACCTCTACGCCGCGAACGTCACCTTGCAGACCGCGCTGATACTGGATGGCCTCCTCGAGGCCGGCAAGGCCTAGGAGGCCGGCCTTGTGACGCCCGTTTCACGGCTCTTTTGCCACCGAGCCGCCCGAATTCAGTCTTGAAGATCGGTTCCCCTCACGTCGAGCAGGCTTGGGCATCGGGCAAAGCCTTGGACCGCGCAAGCCTTGGGATCGGAAAAGCCTTGGGATCGAAAATGACCAGGACGATGTGGATCGCCCTGTTTTGTCTGGTGGGCCTGGGTCCGGCGATCGCGATCAAGGTCGTTACGCGACCGGCGTCCCCGGTCGTCGAAGCCGCGCCGGACCAGGACAGGACTGAGTTGGCGCTGGCACCGAACGAAGCGGCGAAGTCAGACCGGCTGCCGCTGCCGGATATCGGTGCCGGGAGCGAGATCATGCCGATCGCGCAGCCGGAGCCGTCGGAGACCCCCCAGGCCGCGCCCGAGACCACCCGGATTCCCGGCCGGCGCTGGCAAGATGCCAACGCCAAAGCGCTTCCTGGCGAAGTGGACACCGGTAAAGAAAACGCATCGAATAAGGAAGCAGAGCTTCCGTCCCGATTCAATCGGAGCGGAAAGGGCTCCGGGGCCGTTCCGTCAGAGCGTCATCGGCACATGATCGCCAGAAGGCCAATAGATACCGCTGCCAGCAGCCCGCCGAGGCCAAGAGCCGAAGCCTGGCACTGCCGGCAGGACGCCACGGGAAGCCTGTTGAGGTCGCTGGACCTTTCACCGAGATGCCACATGTAAAGCGCGTTGACGCCTTGCATGGGCGAGGTTTGCCCCCCAAGCATGTCGCAAAAGTGTTATATACCACAAAATACGACGGTAGAACGAACTTCATTCTGTTCGCAGTTGCGGTAAAACTTAATGCCTTGATCGAATGACAGGGAACTGCGACGATCCCCGCGCACCCAGTGGCCGTCAAAAAACCGGTCTGACCCAACAGACACCGGCGACTTCGCAGGTGCAAGATGCCAAACGTCAGTACCTTTTCAAGCACATAACGAAAACGAGAAACGACAACAGGAAGGTAGCAAAATGAGCTTCAAGAAGAGTTTTATGGCAACCACCGCGATGTCTATTGCGGTTGCCGCGATCATGGGCGCGGGGTGCGCCCCATCGTTGGCACAAGATGCGAATGCACTCGCTAACGCCGACAAGGACGGCAAGGATTGGATGAGCTACCACGGCAGCTACCAGTCCTGGCACTACAGCCCGCTCAGTCAGATCGATGCCAGCAACGTCAAGAAACTGAAGATCGCCTTCATCCACCAGGTCGGTCACTCGACGCGCGGCGTGCAGTCGATGCCGCTGGCCAAGGACGGCGTCATCTATTACTCGGCGTCCTACGACAAAGTGTTCGCGGTCAAGGGCGATACCGGCGAAGTGCTATGGTCGTTCATTCCCAAGCTCGATGACGATCTGGTGGCTCGCCAGAACTCACTCGCCTTACAATCGCGGCATGGCGATGAGCGACGGCAAGCTCTACATCGGCACTGTCGACGGCCGGCTGTTCGCGCTCGACATGAAAACGGGCAAGCCGGTTTGGGAAACCAAGCTGATCAATTCCCAGAAGCTCACCGTGGGCTTCACCGGTGCTCCGCTTGTGGTCAAGGACAAGGTGATCATCGGCGCCCAGGGCGGCGAGTGGCCGGGCCGTGGTCCGATTTTCGGCGTCAACTCCAAGACCGGTCAGAAGGTTTGGGAATTCCTCACCGTCGCCGGCACGCCGGAAGCCGAGAAGACCTGGGGCAACGAGTCCTGGCGTACCGGCGGTGGCGGCGGCTGGATGCCCGGCACCTACGACGCCGAGACCAACTCGGTGTGGTGGGGCACGGCCAATCCGGCACCGCTCTATGACTGGAGCGGAGCGAATTACAAGACCAGCGGCGCGCGACCGGGCGACAACCTCTACACCACGTCAGTCATCGCGCTCGACCCCGACACCGGCAAGATCAAGTTCTACCATCAAGAGCTGCCGCATGACGCCTGGGATTTCGACAGTGCGGTCGGCGAATTCGTGAAAATCGATCGCGACGGCAAGAAGTACTACGTGCACCCGAACAAGAGCGGTTACGTTTTCGTCTATGACCGCGCGGATGCCAAGATCGAGAACGTCTACAACATCGTCAAGGCCAGCAACTTCGTCAAGAGCATCGACCCGAAAACAGGCGAGTTGATCGGTCGGCGCGACATGACGGCGGGCAAGCAAACGGACCTTTGCCCGGCGATCGACGGCGGCATCAGCTGGAATTCCGGCACCTATGATCCGCAGACCGGGCTCTACTACAAGGTCGGAAATGAGTGGTGCATGGACCTCGAGATCACGAAGTCCGCGCCAGTCACCGAGCCCCAGGCGCAGCTCGATATCGGCGCCACCTTCACGCTCAAGGATCCTCCCGGCGGCAAGCAGCACGGTCACGTTGACGCCCGGGATCCGATCACCGGCAAGGTGACGTGGTCGGTGGACTTCCCCGAACCGCCGACCGCGAGCCTGCTCTCGACCGCAGGCGGGCTTCTGTTCGTGCCCGACGCGCGCGGCTGGCTGCATGCCATGGACGTCAAGACCGGCAAGGACCTGTGGCAGGGCAATGACGGCGCCACGCATAATGGCGGCATCATCAGCTACGAGGCCGGCGGCAAGCAGTACATTGCCGTCGTCACCGGCGGTCCAAGCCTGGTCGGCGAAGGCTATGCCGAGCAATTCGGCGGCCCCTACAAGAGCATGGAGAAAGACACGGGCTCTCTCGTCGTCTACACGCTCGAATAGTCCCTGTCAGAAGTCTCGGTTCCGATTGAACCGGAACCGAGGCTTCGGCGTTTATTTCCGCGAACCGTGCCGGCGAGGCCCCGCTTCGCCGGCACGCAAAACAAAAATGTACAGTTCCGATTGGCAGAAAGATGAAACGATGGATCGGCCTTTGCCTGATGGCGGGCCTTGCTACTTTTGTGGCTTGCGGCTGCATTTCAGTACCCGCCAGTGGCGCAGAACAAACCCCGGCCCCCTCCTCCGCCGACGACAAGGCGGCCCAGATCGAGCACGGCTCCCAGGCCTTCATTGCGAACGGCTGCGGGTGGTGCCACGCCAACGGCGGCCGCAAGGAGGGACGCTGCCCGCAGTTGATGGACGACGCCCACGACGACAATTTTCTGATGACCCGGATCGCAACCGGCTCACCCGGCCGCATGCCGGCCTTTGGCCAGTCGCTGAAGATCGAGGACATCCAGGCGATCATCGCCTATATCCGAAACCTCAAGCCGTGATTTGAAAGCCCGTCATGACGCCACTTCAACGTATAGCTGGGCTCTGCCGGGGGCTCGTCGTGCCGGTAATTCTGGCCTGCGTGACATTACCCGGCGTTGCCGATGCCCGTCCGCTCAATTCGATCAAAAACCGCGGCATCCTGCTGGTCTGTGCCAATCCCAATGCGCTTCCCTTCGCCAGCAAGACCGGCGATCGCCGCGGCTTTGAACTCGAGCTTGGCGAAGCGCTGGCCGGCCAGCTCGGCGTCAAGCTCGAGGTCGGCTGGGTGGTGTTTCCAAACCAGTTGGGCCGCGTCGATTGCGATATTGTCCTAGATGCGATCGTGGATGAAGCAAGCGCGCACGAGCGCCATATCCGACTTTCCAGGCCTTATTTGGTGAGCGGCGTCGCCATCGCGCTTCGCCCTGGCGTCAGCGGCGTCACAGACTACGCCGATCTCAAGAAGGGACAGCGGGTCGGCGCGATGGTGGGATCGCTCGCGAGCGTGACGTTGGGTCAGAAGGGTCTGCCGACCATCCCGTACACCTTCGAGGACGACATGGTCGAGGCGGTCGGCAAGGGCGAACTCGATGCGGCGCTCGCTACTCCTGCCAGCATTGGATATTACAATCTGCTCCACAAGGACGCGCCGGTGACACTGGTGCGCGCCTATCAGAACCAGCCCGAATTTCGCTGGGAGATTGCGGTCGGAATGCGCAAGTCCGACGACGCGCTGGTAGCAGCGATCAACGAGGCGATCGATCGGCTGCTTGCCGATGGCACCATTAGCCGGATCTATGCCGGCTACGGGATCGAGCCGAGCTTGCCCAAGAGACCGTGACCGAACCAGGCGTGCAATGGGCCGTCACTGTAACGCGGCCCGCACCTTGCGTTTCATGTCCAGGGTATCGGTATTGACGGCGATCGCCCGTTCTCCGTTGGCATCCTCAAAATTGGTCACGATCACCTTGAGTTCCGCGTCGTAGAGATCCTTCAATTGCGGGTCGTTCCAGCTGCCATAGGCTGGTTGAAAGGTGAGTTGCGGTTTCTCGCGCGGCTCCAGACCGCCCTTGAAGGCTTGAACGAATACGCCAACGCACCAGATTTTCAGCACCGGTTCTGTAAGGTCCACGCAATCAACAAAAGGTTGAGTAAATCGGTTCGCACGCGTCGTTACTTGACAAACCGTGAATTGGTGCGGATCATTTTTCACTGTGCGGGCAGCGGTGGCGGCCGCGTCCACTGCATCCCATGCGCAACATCCGTGCGCGTGAACTTCAGCCGCGCTATCCGCGCGTGCGACCATTGAAGAGTTCGGAAATCGCGGCCTCGGCACGGCGCTGCAGGATGATGGCGCCCTGGCGTCTGGCAATATCGAGAGCGGTCGCGAGAGCCGCGCGCGCCTCATCCTTGTTGTCGCGGCCGAGCGCCAGCAGGCACGCACCGCGCAAACGGTAGATCTCGGGCAAATAGAAGCCGACGCCGGGCTCGTCGATCCCGGCGATGGCGCGGTCGAGATGAGCGAGGCCGTCCGCGGGCCGACCGGCGGCCAATAGCACTTCGGCGGCGAGACCGAGATAATATTGCGGAAGCGGACCGACCGCCGTGGCATTGCCGATCTCGGCATCGACCACGCGCGCCGCGCTGGCGACGCCCAACCCGATCGCGGTCGCCCAGGCGGCAAGCACCAGGCTGCCCGCGCGCCACGGCATCAAGCCGAATTTTTCCGCCAGCTCCGCGGCACGATGCGCCGCCGCGAAGGTGGCATCGCGATCGGCCACAAGCTGATGACCGATGCCGGAGTTATGCAGTCCATGCGCGAGGCTATTGGGATGGTCGAGTATCTCGGCAAGGCTGATCGCTTGTGCGAAACTTCGCGCCGCCTCTGGCCCGGCGCCCGCCAGTTGCTGCGAGTTGCCAAACTGCACATGGGCACAAACGCCGGGATCGTGCCCACCGAAGGCGTGGCCGAGGTGACGGTGGCGGTCCATATCGTAGAGCTCGATACCGTTCCGGCAATCGTCCAGCGCATCGGCGACATCGCCGCGGAAAAAAGCGGTCGACCACCGGCAATGGTAGGCTTCGAGCAGCAATTCGCCGTCGCCGGAGTTTTGCGCAAGCGTCACGAGTTCCCTCGCCCGGTCGAGTGCGAGCGCGGTCTTGCGCTTGATATTGGCGTTGATCCACAGGCCCCATTTCGCCTGAAACAATCTCGGTCCATCCCCCAATTTCTCGCCGATCTCGTTGGCGCGGGTATAGGCCTCTTCCACCTCGGCGCTGCGCATGCCGTGGGTGACAACCGACGCCGCGCCGAGCTTGAGCAGAAAATCCAGTTGCCGGTTCATGCCTTCTGGCGATGGCATCGCTTGCGCCAGCTTGAGGCCCGCCGAGAAATGCGCGGTCGCCTCCGGATAGGCTGACCGGCTCACCGCCTGATCCCCGGCGCGCATGCGATAGTCGCTTGCGGGAGCCAGAACGCCGGCCTCGCCGAAATGATGCGCCAGCAGGTCCGGTTCGCGCGCCGTGATGTCGGCGAAATGTTTCTCCAGCGTCGTGGCGATGCGTTGGTGCCATTCGCGGCGGCGCGTCAACAGCAAGCTCTCATAGGCGGCGTCACGCACCAGCGCATGCTTGAAACTGAAGGCCCGCTCCTGGCTGCGCTCTTCGGGAAACACAATTCCCGCCGCGACAAGCTTCGCCAGCGTGGCCTCGAGTTCATCTGCTTTCCGCGAGGTAACCGCGCCGAGCAGCGAAAGATTGAATTGCCGGCCGATGACGGCGGCGATCTGAGCCACTTCGCGCGCCTCACCGAGGCGATCAAGACGGGCCATCAGCGAGTCCTTGAGCGTAGCCGGCACAATGCTGTCTTCGCCGGCCGATTCCATCACGCTCTTGGTCAATTCCTCGACGAACAGGGGAATGCCATCGGTCTTGGCGACGATCGTCGCCACGGCCTGCGCCGACAGGCCATGCGCGGCAGCGACGCAAGCAGCCAACTGCGCGCATTCCTGACGGCCGAGGCGACCGAGCGTCAGCAGGGTCGCTTGCGGCCGGGACAGCCAGGGCGGCGCAAAATCCGGCCGCGCGGTGACCACGGCCAGCGCCTGCGCCCGGCCGATGCTGTCAGTCAGCCGCATCATCATTTCGAGCGTGGTGGCGTCGATCCAGTGCGCGTCTTCCAGCACGATGATGACCGGCTCGTTCTCGCCCATGCGAAGGAATTCGTCGACGATGAGCGCCAGGGTTGACGCCTTGCGCTGAGCCGGTGTCTGCGATGACGGTTCGGCCGCGGCATACGGGATCGACAACAGCTCGGCCAATAACGCCATCGCGGCCGGCTTCGAGGCCCTCGGCGGCGCGAACAGGACGCCGAGCTTCTCGATCCGCGCCTCCGGCGTATCGGTAGCGGCAAAGCAGGCGGCGCGGCCGAGATACTGGATAACCGGATAAAGCGCGCTGTCGCTGTGATAGGGCGAGCATTGCAAATGGATGCGCGCATGCGGCTCGCCGGCGAGCGCTTCCTGCAGCGCCTCGATCGAGCGCGATTTTCCGATCCCTGCTTCGCCGATCACCGTGACGATCTGCCCCTCACCCTGCTGCGCCATGCGCCAGCGGTCGAGCATCAAGCCCATTTCGTGGGCGCGGCCGATCAGCGGCAGATTGTGGCCGGCGCGGATCGCGGCAAAGCGGCTTTCGACCGACGCTTCGCCCCGCACCCGCCAGGCAGGCACCGGGCGCGCAAACCCCTTCAATTCATGTTCGCCGGTAGGTTCGAGCTCGAACAGGCCGCCGAGCAGATTCCGGGTCGAGTCGCTGACAAGAATGGTGTCCGGCCCGGCAAGCGCCTGCAGCCGCGCGGCGAGATTGGGGGTTTCACCGACAATGGTGCGCTCCTGCGCCGAGCCGGTCCCGATGATTTCGCCGACCACGACGAGGCCGGTGGCGATGCCGACCCGGGTCTGTATCCGCGTCCGGTCCGGCAATTCGATGCCGCCGACTTCGGCCAGAATGTCGATCGCGGCGCGAACGGCGCGTCCCGCCGCATCCTCGAAGGCACGCGGAAAACCGAAATAGGCCAGAACGCCATCGCCCATGAACTTGGCAACGAAGCCGCCATATCGTCCGATCGCGCCCGCGGCGGCGTCCTGATAGCGCCGGATCAAGCCCCCGAGCAGTTCGGGATCGATCTTGCCTGACAGCGCCGTCGAGCCGACCATGTCGGAAAACAATACCGTCACCTGACGCCGCTCGGCATCACCCGGACCCGACCCCTCGGGGCTGGAAGGCCTCGATGGGGCCGGTTCGGCGCCGCGTCCGGCGATCGCCTTCAAAAGGCGGCGGCGGTTTCCCAGCGACAGGCCGAGCCGTTCGAGATCGCTTTCGCTCAGCTCGGGCAGAATATCGAGGTCGATATCGTTCGCCTCGAAGGCGTCCGCATATTGCTCAAAATTGTTCCGGTGCAGCCAGTCGCGAAGATCGCTCATGACGTCGGTTTCCCAGCCCCTCGCTGTCACGCCCAAGCTGACACATTTGGTCAGACTTAAGCAATGCAATGACGGCCGCCGTCAGACCGGGGAGGACGAAGAACGCCCCTTTTTGGCCGCCGCGTTTGGCGCGGTCTTCTTTGCCGCGGCCTTCTTCACAGCACTCCCCTTCCCCTCATCCTCCAGCGCCTTGCGCACCTGCTTGAATTCGCTCCGATCTGCTTTGTCGACCTGCGGGAATTTCAGATCCAGTTTTTCCAGCGCGCTGACGATGGTGGAGCCGATCACCACCCGCGCGAACCATTTGTGGTCGGCTGGCACCACATGCCATGGCGCCGCTGTACTCGAGGTGTGCCGGATGACCTCCTGATACGCGGCCTGGTATTTCCCCCACCGCCCGCGCTCGCCGATATCCGCCATCGAGAATTTCCAGTTCTTCGACGGCTGCTCGAGCCGGCCGAGAAACCGCTGGCGCTGCTCCTGCTTCGATACATTGAGAAAGAACTTCAGGACGATGGTGCCGTTGCGCGCGAGGTAGTGCTCGAACGCGGAAATATCCGTGAACCGCTCGCGCCAGATGTTTCTGGTTATCAGCCGCGGCGGGATCTTCTGCTTGGCGAGGAGTTCCGGATGCACCCGTACCACCAGGCATTCCTCGTAATAGGAACGATTGAAAATGCCGATGCGGCCGCGCTCCGGCAGCGCAACCGCGCTGCGCCACATGAAATCATGGTTGAGCTCGTGGGTTGACGGCTGCTTGAACGAGGTGACCTCGCAACCCTGCGGATTGACGCCATCGAAGATGCTCTTGATGGCGCTGTCCTTGCCGGCCGCGTCCATGCCCTGAAAGATCAGGAGCAGCGACCAGCGATCCTGCGCGTAAAGCTTCTCCTGAAAATCGTTCAGGCGTTTTCGGTTGGCATCGAGGATCTTTTCGCCCTTGGCCTTGTCGAGGCCGCCCCTCTCTTTGGTCTTGTGCGACTTGAGATGGAACTCGCCGGATCCGTCGAAACGGAACGGCGCAACGAAGGGCCGCAACTGGAGGCCAAGGGATGGCGCGGGCTTTTTGCTCATGACGCGGGGAACTCCGGTTCTGCTGTCATATATCGCAGCCCGTTGCGAACTGCTTCTCGATAAAGGCGGTGACAAAACGCGGCATCGCCGCCGTCAGGTCGGACGTCGTGCGCACCAGATGCATGGCGACCAGTTCGGGCTGATGCTGCCGGGCGAGATTGGCCTCGATCCTCGCGCGCAGCGCTTCGCCGGTCGAATCGACGTTCAATATCCGCATCATCGCAATCGCATGGCCCGAGACCACGCAATCCCAATGCGCGCCGGCGCGATAATCCGCCGGCGTCAGGCCGGTTTCCTCCTCGACCTCGCGGGCGATGCTGCCCGTCATATCGACCGCGTCCAGCCTGATATCGTCGAGATCCGGCGTGCCCGACGGAAAATAGATGCGCCCGGCATTGGCGGTATGACCGGCCATTTCGCCCAACACGAACGCACCGTCGGAGCTTTGCAGCGCGCCCATGCCGAAGCCATTGAACACGCTGCTGTCCGGAAAACCCCAGTCGCGCCAAGCCAGGAAGCTGGCGAAATCGGTCTCGAAATAGCGGGCGCGCAGGCGATCTCCGGCAAACTCAGGATGGCGCGCCAGCAGCACGCGTCCATTCCAGAGTTGCGGCTTCTCGCTGCGTTTGAGGGCGAAGTGCGCCTCGATATCGGCGCGCCGCTCGTCCGCGAACGGCCACGACCATGGCTGAACGCTCAAATCAAGCTGCGCGACCCGATGAATGACCGGAGGCGTCATTTCGCCGAACAAATTCTATTTCGCATTCGTCCCCATCGTCTTGCTGGCTTGCTCGACATATTTGTTGGTGTAGGTCCTGCCGACGTCGATATTGGCTTTCGCGACTTCCGGCGAGCTCTCGCTGAACACCGCGAGCACCGCTTCGGCGCCTTTGGGGTCCATCCTGCCGGTTTCCGAATACATCGGGATCGTGTTCCTGAGTGCGGCAAGATAAAGCTCCTTGTTCTTGCCGACCATTTCCGGGGGCATTTTCGCCATGATATCCTCAGGTGAATGCGCGTGGATCCAGGCCAGCGTGTTCAGGATCGCATGGGTCAGGGCCTGAGCTTCCTTGTCGTGCGAGGCGACCCATGCCGCCGTCGAGTAGAGCGCGCCGCCCGGATATTCGCCGCGGAACACATCCATCGTATCCTTCTGCGTGCGCGTATCGCTGAGGATGCGCAGGTCCGGATGGCTGCCCTGCAGCACGGTGACCGACGGATCCAGCATCACCGCCGCGTCGATCTGGCCCTGTTCCATCGCCGCGATCGCGGTGGCGCCGACGCCGACGCCGATCACAGAAGTGCCGGCCGGATCGAGGCCGTTTTTCCTCAGCAGGTATTTGAGGAAGAAATCGGTCGACGAACCCGGCGCGGTGACGCCGACTTTCTTGCCGGCCAAATCCTTGATCGATTTGATTTCGCCGGTATGCGCGGGCGATACCACCAGCACCTCGCCGGGATAGCGGTCATAGACCACGAAGGCCTGCAGTTCCTGCTTCTTGGCGGCGAGGTTGACGCAATGGTCGAAATAGCCGGAGACCACGTCGGCGCTGCCGCCAAGCACGGCCCTGAGCGCATCGGAGCCGCCCTTCAGATCGACCAGTTCGACGGCAAGGCCGGCGCGCTCGAATTCGCCGAGCTGCATGGCCAGCACGGTCGGCAGATAGCACAGGCAGCCGCCGCCCCCGACCGCGATCGTGACCTTGCTCTGCGCTGCCGCAAGATCGGACGTCAGCACCAGCGCCAGCAGCATCGCGGCAAACCTGCTCAAGACAAGCCTGCTTAAGACGAGCCTGCCCAAAATCGTGCCCATGGTTCCTCCGTGTTGCTCGTGCGCTATATTGGATGGCTTCGCTTGGGCTCGCAATGACAGAAAATAGAGTTCTAGCTACGGCCATCCGACGCGACCGGCCGCCACACCAACAGACGCCGTTCGACCAACGTCACTGCGAAATCGATCAGGATGACGAAGGCGGACAGCACGAACATGCCGGCGAAAACGCCGGCGACGTCGAACACACCTTCGGCCTGCTGGATCAGGTAGCCGAGCCCCGCCGCGGAGCCGAGATATTCGCCGACCACGGCGCCGACCACGGCAAAGCCGACCGAGGTGTGCAGCGAGGAGAACATCCACGACAGCGCCGACGGCCAGTAGACGTGCCGCATCAACTGCCGCTCGCTCATGCCGAGCATGCGGCCATTGTCGAGAACTGTCGTGCTGACTTCCTTGACGCCCTGATAGACGTTGAAGAACACGATGAAGAACACCAGCGTGACGCCGAGCGCGACCTTCGACCAGATGCCGAGGCCGAGCCACAGCGCAAAAATCGGCGCCAGCACGACGCGCGGCAACGCGTTGGCCATCTTCACATACGGATCGAATACCGCGGCGACGAGCGGCTGGCGCGCGAACCAGAAGCCGACCGCGACGCCGCCCAGCGAGCCGATCGCGAACGCCAGAATCGATTCCCATAACGTGATCAGCAAATGCTTCCAGATCACGCCGCTCAAGAACCAGTCGGCGATCTGACGGATGACATCGGCCGGATCGGAAAAGAAGAACGGCGGCAACAGCACATGCCCGAACACCGGCACGGTGGCGAACAGCTGCCACAGCGCGAGCGCGATCACAGCGACCAGCACTTGCAGGACGAGAAGCATCAAGCGCGACATGGCCATGTTTCTCTCCACTCCCCTCCCCCTTGCGGGGAGGGGTCGGGGGAGGCAGCCGGCCGCATTTGCGGCGAGGCGTCATTCGAAAGCAGAAAAATAGACATCGGTCTTACGTATCACGGCTTGGAGAACGTCCCGATCAAGCCGGTCGCGGCCTTGGCGTGGCCGTCCAGCGCCTTGATCACTTCATCGCGGGTCAGGCCGGCCTGCAGCGCCGACGGCTCGAGGTCGGTCGCGATCAGCGTGAAAGTATAGTGATGCGGCGCGCCGGGCGGCGTGCACGGTCCGAAATAGCTCGGCAGCTTCATCAAGCTGGTGCCGCCGACATATTTGTCGCTCGGTTTGGAGACTTCGCCTTCGGCAAATCCGGTGACCGAGACCGGAATGCCGTAGGCGACCCAATGGCTGACGCCGCCGGGCGGCCGGCCTTCCGGATCGAACATCAGGAGCGCGTAGCTCTTGGTGCCTTCCGGCGGGTTGGCCCAGGACAGCGCCGGCGAGATATTCTCGCCGACGCAATTCGGATTGGCCTTGTTGTTGCCGGCATTTTTCAGCGCCAGCCGTTGACCATCCTTGAAGTCGGGCGACGACAGCGTGAACACGCCTTGGGCATGGGCCGCGTGAGTTCCGCAGCCTGCGGCCAGCGTGACGGCGACAGCCAGAATTGAACCGGATAAACGCATGACATCTCCTTTTTTTCTTGGTTGATCGGCACTCGTTGGTTGATCGGGGTTGTTTGGTTAACCACTCCAAGAGTAGACGCCGCGACGTCGAGATCAAGGCAGGTCGGCTCGATCAGGCAGGTCGCGCCGATCCCGATTGCGCGTAGCTCTTCAACACCTCGGCCTTGAGAACACCCCATATCTCACGATGAAGCGAGTGAAATTCCTGCTCCAGCCGCACTTCGAGAATATCGCGCGGCCGCGCCAGCGGCACCCGCCAGTCGCCGATGATGCGCGCCTTTGGCCCGGCCGACATGATCACGACGCGGTCGGCGAGCGCGATTGCCTCTTCGAGATCGTGGGTGACGAACAGCACCGCCTTGCGGTCGGCGGTCCACAGTTCCAGCAGCAGATTTCCCATGATCTGTCGGGTCTGTGCATCGAGCGGCCCGAACGGTTCGTCCATCAGCAGGATGCTGGGGTCGCGGATCAGCACCTGCGCGAGGCCGACGCGCTTGCGCTGTCCGCCCGACAGCATATGCGGATAGCGATGGGCGAAGGCCGCGAGGCCGACCGAGGTCAGCCAGGCTTGCCCGCGTTCGAGCGCCTCGGCGCGCGGCGTGCCCGAGATCTCGAGGCCAAGGGCGACATTGTCGATCGCGGTCTTCCAGGGAAACAGCGCATCGGCCTGAAACAGATAGCCAGCCTCGCGGTTGAGGCCGGTCAGCGGCGCGTCGAAGATCCGCACCGTGCCGGATATCGGTCTAAGCAGACCGGCGGCGGCGTTCAGCAGCGTCGATTTTCCGCACCCGGTGGGGCCGACGATGGCGACGAATTCGCCTTGCTGCACCGAGAGCCGGGCCTGCTCGACCGCAATGTAGGGCTGCGCATCGGCCAGACCGAACGCCACCGTGACGCCGTCAAGCGCGACTGCCGTCGGCTTTGCCTTGTCCACCCGCATTCCTTCCAAGTTCAGACGATCCATTAACGCGTGCGAAGGATAAGTTCAACGCACCGCCGCGACGTGGTATTTGGGGTTCGGCTCTCGCGTACCCTCCCCTGGAGGGGAGGGTAAGAACAGAATCGTCGAGATCAAACTGATCATGCAAACCCCGCCATTGATCGCCTATGCGCATGTCGGCAAAAGCTTCGGCGGCCGCGGCGCGGAACCGGTTTTGGCCGTCGACGACGTCTCGCTCGATGTCGCCGAGGGCGAATTCCTCGCCATCGTCGGCGGCTCCGGCTCCGGCAAGACCACGCTGCTTCGATTGGCCAACCGGCTGATCGATGCCGACAACGGCAGCATCACGGTCGAAGGCGAGGACGTGCGCGCGGTCGATCCGGTTTCGTTGCGCCGCCGCATCGGCTATGTGTTTCAGAGCGGCGGTCTGTTTCCGCATATCAGCGTCGCCGACAATATCGGGATCACGCCGAAACTGCTCGGCGTGCCCGCGGCGGAGATTGCCTCGCGGGTGGATGAGTTGCTCGACCTGGTGCGGCTGGATCGCGCCCAGCACCGCGATCGCCTGCCGCATGAATTATCCGGCGGCCAGCGCCAGCGCGTCGGCGTAGCGAGGGCGCTGGCGGCACGGCCGCGGATCGTGCTGATGGACGAGCCGTTCGGCGCGCTCGATCCCCTCACCCGCGATGCGCTGGGCGAGGACTACCGCGCCCTGCATCGCGAGCTCGGGCTGACCACGCTGATGATCACCCACGACATGACCGAGGCGATCCTGCTCGCCGACCGCGTCGCGGTGATGCGCGAAGGAAGGCTGTTGGCGCTGGGCACACCGGCCGAGCTTTCGGGTAGCGCCGATGCCTATGTCGGCGAACTCTTGCGCACGCCGCGACGGCAGGCCGAACGGCTCAAGGTGTTGCTGCCGCGGGACGGCGCGGCATGAGCCTGTTCTCCGATCCACGCTGGAGCGAAGCGCTGGCGCATCTGCCTGACTATCTCGGCAACCATGTCCGGGTCAGCGTCGCGGCGCTGGCGTTGGGGCTTGTGGCCAGCCTGCCCCTGGCGGTTGCCGCGCGCAACCGGCCGGTGTTGCGCGGCGCGTTGCTCGGGCTTGCCAGCATCGTGCAGACGGTGCCGGGCCTGGCGCTGCTGGCGCTGTTTTATCCGCTGCTGCTGGCGCTCGCGAGCTTGTCGCTGGCGTGGTTCGGATTCGGCTTTTCCGCCTTCGGCTTCCTCCCCGCCGTGCTGGCGCTGGCGCTCTATTCCATGCTGCCGGTGCTGCGCAACACCATCACCGGCCTCAACGGCGTCGAGCCTGCGATCCTCGAGGCCGCCGAAGGCGTCGGCATGACGCCGCTCCAGTCGTTGCTCAAGGTCGAATTGCCGCTGGCGCTTCCGGTGATGATGGCGGGCATCCGCACCGCGGCGGTCTGGGTGATCGGCACCGCGACATTGTCGACGCCGATCGGGCAAACCAGCCTCGGCAATTACATCTTTGCAGGCTTGCAGACCCAGAACTGGGTGTTCGTGCTGTTCGGCTGCCTCGCCGCGGCGGCACTGGCGCTCGGCGTCGATCAATTGCTGGCGCTGATCGAAATCGGCGTGCGCAACCGCAGCCGCGTGCGGGTCACGCTCGGCGGCGCCGGCATCGCGGCACTCGTCGCGGCGACATTAGTGTCCCCGGTGGCGCGCTCGCCATCGGCCTATATCGTCGGCGCCAAAACCTTTACCGAACAATATGTGTTGTCGGCGCTGATCGCGCAGCGGCTGCGGGCGGCGGGACTGACGGCGAGTTCGCGCGAGGGTCTCGGCTCCAACGTGATTTTCGACGCGCTGGCGTCGAACGATATCGATGTCTATGTGGATTATTCCGGCACCCTGTGGGCCAACCAGTTTCACCACACCGACGTCAGGCCGCGCCAGCAATTGCTCGATGAATTGAAGGCGACGCTGGCGCAGCGGAACATCACGCTGCTGGGCGAGCTCGGCTTTGCCAACGCCTATGCGCTGGTGATGCCGCGCAAGCGCGCCGAGGCGCTGGGCATTCGCTCGATCGCCGACCTCGCCTCGCACGCGCCTGCGATGTCGATGGCGGCGGATTACGAATTCTTTTCGCGGCCGGAATGGGCCGGGCTGCAAAAGGCCTACGGGCTGTCGTTTCGCACGCAGCGGCAGATGCAACCGGACTTCATGTATGCCGCGGTGGCTTCCGGCGAGGTCGACGTGATCGCGGGCTATACCAGCGACGGACTGATCGCCAAATACGATCTGGTGGTGCTGGAAGATCCCCGGCGCGCGATACCGCCCTATGACGCGATTGTACTCCTGGCGCCGAAGCGCGCTTCCGATCAGGCCTTGCGCGCCGCCCTGGAGCCACTGCTCGGCGCCATCGACATCTCGGCGATGCGCGAGGCCAATCTGCGCGCCGCCGGCAACGACAGCACCTCGTCACCGGACGCGGTGGCGCGCTGGCTGTGGGAGAAGATCGGGAGGCGTTGAGCATTTCGCGAACGCCTGATCCCGTGCGGAATCAGGCTCGCACCTCCTGGCGCTGAAACAGGACGTACCCGGCGACGAACAGCACGATGGTGCCGGCAATCAGCCCTACGGTTTGCGGCCAGGCGATCATGACGCTCTCGCCGAACGGAAGCGGAGCGCCCATCACCGCGCCGCGCAATTGCTCGAGAAACACCGAGCCGAGCGTCCGGGTCGTCGGCGACAGGATCGCCGTCATCGCCTCGCCGAACAGATAGTTCGGCGACAGGCGCGCCAGAAGCTGCGTCCACATCGCGGTGTCCGGCGTGTCCAGGCCGAGCGCCGCATAGCGCGGATCGGGCGGCGCGATCCCCTGCGCCAGTGCCGGCGCCAGCATCGGCCACAGCACGGTCAGGAACAGCCAGACGCCGAGCGCCACCAGCGCCGCCGTCGCGGGCGAGCGGAACACGATCGAGAGCAGCATCGCCAGCGATAGCCAGACGCCGGCATAGAATATCGCGATCAGCAGGAACATCAGCGAGCGCGCGATCTCCTCGCCGCCCGGCGGAACTCCGAGGAAGATCAGGCCGAGGCCGATCACCATCAGCCACAGCGCCGCCAGACTGATCGCCAGCGTCGCAAGGCCGGCCAGGTATTTCCCCATCAGCAGCGCGTCGCGATAGATCGGCTGCGCCAGGATCCGCGACAGGGTCCTGCGATTGTGCTCGCTGTTGATCGCGTCGAAGCCCAATCCGATCGCCATCAGCGGAATCAGGAATCCGAGTATCGCAACAAAGGACGGCAGCGGCGCGCGGGCAATGGTGAACAGCCGCAGCAGCAGGAACGGATCCTCCGCCGTATTCTGCCGCAGGCTGTCGATCGCCTCGTACAGCGCGGCCAGCGCGGTCAGCACAATCAGCAGCTCAAGCACCAGCATGCGGGCGCTCGACAGATTGTCCGACAACTCCTTGACCAGCACCGTCCCAACACCCTGGAAGGGAGAACCCTCACGCCGCATCACGCACGCCTCCCGACGATCCCGCCTGGAAATAGCGGGCGTAGATCGCCTCAAGGCTCGGCTCATCGACCGAAAGCCGCCGCAGCGATCCGTTCGCGGCAACCACCACCCGCGCCGCCTCCGGGCGCACGTCCCGGTCGGCCGTCATGCGAAAACGGTCCGCGGCCACGGTTTCGACATTGGTCACGCCCGGTATTGTCGCAAGCCGCCGGGCAATTCCGGCACCGTCGGCCTCGACTTCAACCACAAAGCCGGCGCCCAGCACCTGGGTGGCCAGCTCGGCAACGGAGCCCATCATGACGATGCGTCCGGCCTGGAACAGCGCGACGCGGTCGCACACCCGCTGAACCTGATCGAGCATGTGAGACGACAACAAGATTGTCACGCCTTCGGCCTTGAGTTCGCCGATCAGGTCCAGGAATTCGAGCGTGGCCTGCGGATCGAGACCCGAGGTCGGCTCGTCGAGAATGGCGATCTCCGCCCGCTTGATGATAATCTCGGCAAGGCCGAGCCGCTGGCGCATGCCACGCGAAAACGTGGCGACTCGCTTGTTCGCCACCTCGGTGAGCCGAACCCGGGCGAGCGCTTCGCGGATTCGCTGCAGCCGCTCCGTCCACGAAAGGCCCATCAGCCTTGCGATGTAGGACAGGTTCTCGACCGCGGTCATGTGATCGTAGAAGCCGACCGAGTCGGGAAGATAGCCGACGCGCCGCTTGACCTGCAGCGGCGCGCGCGCCGGATCGAATCCAAGGACGTTCACCTTGCCTTCGGAAATTTCGGTCAGCCCGAGCATCATCAGGATCGTGGTGGTCTTGCCCGCGCCGTTAGGTCCGAGCAATCCGAACACCTCGCCTCTCATGATATCGAAGTTGATGGCATCGACGGCGCTGGTGTCGCCGTAACGCCGGCTGAGACCGCGCGCGGCGATCACGACTTGTCTGGCGGGCACGGCCGCCTGGTTTTGCCGGTCGCTCATCGCCGTCCGAACCTCGCAACCGCGCCAAGCATCAAGAGAAGCGCAATGCCGATGACGCCGGCGCCCGCCATCCCCCACACCGTGGAGGTGGTGACGGTAATCCGGAACTGGCCGGAGGCGTTCTCTCCGCGCGAGGTCGCGCGGATCGACGTCATGTAGTCGCCGGCGAGCGACTTGTCGCTCGGCGTCACCAATGCCTGAACCTCGGCATCCTTGCCGGGGACCAACCGGTCGATGGTGGCCGGCTCGAATGTCACCTTCCAGCCGGTCGGCGCCGTCGCTGCGAGCGCGATGTTATCCGCAGGCGCGGTGCCGGTATTGGTGACGACGATCGGGATCGAACTCTGCTGCGCCGCCACCGCACGCGCGCTCAACAGTCCATCGCGTCCGGCGACCTGAAGTTGCGGCTGTCCGACGATATCAAGCGCAAGCTCGGTCTGCGCCGAAGCATCCTCCGCTTTGACCGTCACCTTTACCGGGAAATTCCCTGCGTCGATCGTGCCCGGCGGGCGAACCCTGAGCTTGATGTCCTTGGACTGACCGGCCTCGATCGGAATCGAGGAAAGCTCCTGGGTGCCATAGGCCTCGGTGAATGAGGTCTCGAAATTCGCCGGCGCATCGGCGGCGAAGCTTGCGGTCAGATTGCGTCCGCTGTCGTTCTTGATGGTCAACGTATATTCGAAATTCGATTTCGGACTGCCGCGCAGCGAAGGCAGTTTCGACGTTACCGTGAGCTTGGCCGGCAATTCCTTGGCGAGCGCCACGACCACCGGCAAGGTCGCCTCGGTGCCCTGCCCTTCGGCCTTCACCGTCAGCGTCTGCTCGCTCATTCCGCTGCTGGCAGGCACGTCGAGCCGAAGCTGAAGGGCAACGCTGGCGTCCGGCGCCGGCATCGCCGCGGCCACCGGCTGTCCACCGCCCAGCAGCGTCGCCGACCATCCGCTCGGCACGCCGCTGACCGAGAGATTGTATCGCTGCGGTCCCAATCCGTAATTCTGCAGGCGCAGCGGAATGTTCGTGGTGGTGCCGGGCCGGACCGTGACCGCCGGATAATCGGACATCAGGTAAAGACCCTTGATGTCGCGCGGCGGCTCGGCGGCGTGAGCAGCCGACACCGTCAATCCAACGGCGAAAGCAATCAAGGCGAGAGCACGTGCTCGCATGGCAAAACACTCCTGCAGGGTAAGCAAGAACGGGGATGGGCGCCGCTGGTCAAAGAACAGTGACAGCAACGCCACGCATCATGACAGCAATCGTGACGAAGTTTGGGAGATCGCCCGGCAACCCAATTACAAGTCGGTGATTGCAGCTCAGACTTTAGTTTGAAATTTCGACGCTTCACCGTGATGAAGGCGACTCCACCATCGCCGGATCCGCCGCGCTATAATCCGTGGATCATCCCGGCGTCGATCAGCAGGCGGTTGAGCCGGCGGGATTCCGCGCCGTCCTTGCAGGCGTAAAACACGCCCTTACAGCGCAGCATGACGGTCTTCTGTTCCTCGAACGAGGGATCGAGCGGGATGCCGGCGGCTTCCTGGATCACCAGCGGCAGATAGGCGCCGTCGATCGTGTCCATCACAGCCGGACTCCGAACCGGCTCGAAATTGACGGCGTCGATCGCGTAATAGGTCGCATAGTAGCGTGGGTCGTAATTCTCCAGCTTCTTGCCGATCCCGGCTTCATCGAGGCCGGGATCGAGCAGATGCGGCGAGAACTCCGGCTGATGATCGCCGTAGCGCACGACCAGGAACGGCTGCCCCGGAAATTTCCTCTTCAGCCCCGCAATGAACGCCGCGTAGTCGCTGGCGCTGATCGCCTGCCGGCGCAGATATTCGTCGACCATGGGCGCATTGCCGGGCGCGCGCCATGACGGCATCAGGTCGGGGCGAAACTTCGTCTCCCAGGGAAAATGATTGGCGGCGAGATAGACGAACATGAACAGCGGCGGCGCCGCCGGCGTTTCCCGCGACATCAATCCGATCGCCTTGTCGTAAAAGAAGCTGTCGGGCTCGACGTCTTTGGCGCCGAGATCATGCGCGTCGTAGAAATGCTGGATCCCGGTGGTGGTCTGGAAACTGCGCGCGCTCATGAACGCGCCGAATGCCGGATAGAGCGAGATCGTCTCATAGCCGCAGCGGCGCAGCGCCAGCGGCAGCCCGCGCTCGACGCGGCCGGAGGCGATGCGGGTGACGAAATAGGCGAACCGGCCGAACGAACGCGACGAGAGCCCGGCCAGCACATTGTATTCGGTGAACCAGCTCGGGCCGCCATTGCTCTCGGCCAGGAATTTGCGCGCCTTGCCGTCGAACGAGGTAAAATGGCTGCCATAGCCCGCCGGCACCTTGATGCCGTCGACCGCGCGAATATCGAAACTGGACTCGTCATGGATCATGATGATGTTCGGCCGCCGCCCGGCGGGATGACAGGAATCCAGCAGCGGCACGTTGAGACGCTCGGCGGCCACGGCATCGGATTCCATGAAGCCATAATTGATGAAATCCGACATCGCGTTGACGCCGGAGCGGGAAAATTTCGACAGATAACCGTCGTCGTAATAGCCGCGCCAGGCTTCATCCGGCCAGGTAAAGGAATAGCCGACCAGTGCCGCAAGGCACGCCAGCGCGCCGGCCGCCGCCGGCAGGCGGCGGATGCGGAACGGATCGAGCCACCAGAGCGCGTACATCAAGGGAACCAGGACCAACCCGGCGCCGACAACGGACCAGCGCAGCTGGGGAAAGATCGTAAACAGGAATGCCGCGGTATCGCGGTCGATCACCATCAGGTCGACGAAGTTCGCGGTCATCTGCGCGATGTCGTGCTTGAGCCGCGACAACAGGATCAGCACCACGACCAGAGTCAGCGACAGCGCGCCCGATAGTGCCGGACGCCGCAGCAGCGCGATCCAGAAGAAGTTCAAAATTCCCCACGACAGCAGGAAGCCGACGCGCGCGCTGAAGTCGGCTTCGGTCTGGAGCATGATGGCCAGCGCCGCCAGATGCGGTGCGGCGACCGCCAGCAGGCGCCAGATTCCGACCGCAGCGGTGCCGGCAGCGGCAACCGCGGGGGATGGACCAAGATTTGGCGCGGTCGCCATAAGCGGTACGCAACAACACCGGCACTGTCTGGGGGCCTTGACTGGCGCTGACCAGGAGACGGATGCCGCAGCCGGAAACCGCAGCATGTCACAAAAATGTAATGGAACCGTCATTTGGGTGCAACAGAAACGGCGAGTTAGGCCGCTCCCGGCTGAAATGCGCCCGGCGTCTCACCGTTATGACCGCACGGGGCGCGCTGCGATGCCCTCGATGAACAGATCGATGATCGCCTCGGCGGTACGCTCGGCCTCGGCATCGGCTACGCCCCAGCGCGGAAAATGACCATCGATGTTCATGCGGGCAAAGCCGTACACCAGCGCGCGGGCCGCCACCCGAAATGGTCGGGGTTGCGCATCGCCCAGCGCAGATAAGCGAGGCCAAAGCACCGAAACCGAGCCAGCGGATCGCTCGCCGGCGCCGCGGCAAGTGCGACGTCGATCTCGGCCCTGAAACGCCGCTGAGCTTCCTCGGCCACCGCCATCATCAGCGCATCGCGGCTCGGGAAATGCCGAAACGGCGCACCCGGTGACACCCCGGCGCGGCGCGCGGCCTTGCGCACGCTCACCGCCTCGGCGCCACCCTCTAAGGCTGCGTGCCACCCGACAGTTCAATGTAGCGCTTGGCTGATCGCTGCACCGCGCGCGCGCCGCCGGTCATCACCTGGCGTCCCGGAAAAGCCCCGTAAATTCGGTCGAACCGCCACGGCGCCAAGGTGGCGGCGATGCGGAGTACGGTCGCCGCGGCCAGCGGCATCATGTTCGGGTAACTCCAGAGAAACGAGACCCGGTCGAGGTCCGCCGCCACCTGCACAATGTCGCCGCTCAGGATCGCGCCACGCCCGTCCGCACCATCGGCCCAATGCAGCACGGTGCCGCCTGGAAAGTGGCCGCCCAACCGCAGCAACGTCACGCCCGGCACGATTTCCAGCGTTTCGCCGTCCCAATGACGGATCGCGGGGTCAGGACGCATGACCCAAGCGGCGTCGGCGGCGTGCAGGTGCACCGCGCAGCCAAAGGCGCGCGCCCAATCCTGCATGCGCGTGTAGTAATGCGGATGCGAGATCGCGATCGCCTGCAGGCCGCCCAATGCGCGAACCAGCATTTCGGTCGCGTCGTCCAAGAGCGCAATGCAGTCCCAGAGAATGTTGCCCTTCGGGGTGCGCAACAGCAGTGCGCGCTGGCCGATACCGAATCCCGGATGGGTATGGATCTCGAACAGATCGGTTTCCAGGTGCCGCCAGGCGTTGACGTGGCCGCCCGCCAGCCTCGTTGGTGTGGTCCAAACCTGTCCGCCGCGCGGCACGAATTGCCGTTCATCTTCGCAGATCACGCAGCCGGCGGGTGGCGCGGGAGTATCCGGATAGGAAGTACCGCAGGCGTTGCAAATCTGAATCGGCATGAAGCATTCCTTAATCGCTGGCGATCACTTCACCTCGCAAGGTTCACGCCGGCGGCGTCAATCCGAGCCGCTTGGCGATGATCCTGTCGACCATCCGCTTCGGCAGCAGGGCCGTGATCAGGTGTCGCATCGGGTCCGGCGTGATCTCGTAGCGCACCCGCGGATTGGCCGATGTCAGGACGTCGAAGATCCGTTCGGCGATCCTTTCCGGCGGCAATCCGATTTCGCCGAGGTGCAGCATGAATTTGCGGACCTGCTCCAGCGCCGGGAAATAGGGTGAATTCCTGTAGGCGGAAATGTCGACCTCGTCGGCCTTGCTCCAGATCGGGGTCTTCACCGCGCCGGGCGCGACGATGATGACATCGATGCCGAACAGCATCATTTCGCGGCGCAGGCTCTCGGACAGTCCCTCGATCGCATGTTTCGATGCTGAATAGGCCGACGCCAACGGGTTGCCGTTCTTGCCGGCCACCGAGCTGATCATCACGATCTTGCCGCGCGGTCCCTTCAGCGACGGGTCGGACCCGAGCAGCGGACCGAACGCCTGGGTGGCGATGATCGGCCCGATGACGTTGACCTCCATCTGGCGGCGGAATTCGTCGGCCGACAGCTCAAGCACCGGCCCCGCGACCGCAATGCCGGCATTGTTGACCAGCCCGGCCAGCGTCTCGCCGGCGAGCGCCGTGCGAACCTCGCGCGCGGCTGCCAGCACCGCGGCCTCATCGGTGACGTCGAACTGCAGCGGGATGAAATTGGCGCCGAATTCGGTTTTGAGGCGGTCGGCGTCGGCCGGCTTGCGCACGCTGCCGAACACCCGAAATCCGCGATCCAGCAGCAGCCTCGCCGTGGCCCAGCCGATGCCGGTGGAGGCGCCGGTAATGACGACAGATCGCATGATGGTCCCCTTACGTCATGGCGCGACCGAGCGAAATTGCTTCGCCGCCGACGCCATGGTGACGATAACAGTTCCAGCGACAACCGCGAAGCCGCCCGCTGAGTAGAAGTGTGCGCACGATCACATCGCTCGCCACGAGATCGCGAACCGAAAATCCGAACCGGTCTCTACCGGGCAAGACCTGAAAAAAATTTCGATCGAACTGGGCCGGCCGAATGGCGGGTTCGGCATGTTGACTAACAGCTTGCGACTGCTCGCAAACGGCGATGCTCGCCAATTTTCGATGAAAGCAACAAAGAAAAACTTTACGCGACTGTCACCGATTTGGGTAAGGGGCCGTTTGAAAATCGCTGCTAGCGAGAAACCATCGCCGTTATCTTAGGCGTCCAAGCGATTTGAATTATTTATTCAAACCCCAACCGGTGGCCGCACCGGCGCGGAGCCAGGGTTCTTCCAGCGGCCGACTTCGAAAATGCAAGTGCAAGCACGTGCTGACGGCGCCGCGGCTCACGGCGTCGATGGATGATGCAGATAACGGCGTCGACCCTCGCAACGCAACAGGGAGAATGCCATGACACTCATTGTAAGCTCGATTGCCGCGCGTATTCATGCTTTGAACCTTAACTGGCTCGCCAAAGACAATGAACTGACTGCGCTTTCCGAGGCGGAGAGACGTCTCCGGCTCGGTGCCATACCGCCCGCCGGCAAGACCCTGGCCGAGCGGGAAGCGGTCTCAGCGGCACAGGTTCATGCCCTTGCCGGAAGCTATCCCGCGGCCTATGACGCCCGCATCGCCGGCTGGGTTACCCCGGTCGAAGACCAGGGCGGCTGCGGTTCATGCGTCGCCTTCGGAACGACCGCCACGGTCGAGTTTGCGGTGCGTATCGCCAACAACAACAGGAACCTGGCCGTCGATCTCTCCGAAGCCCAGGTGTTCTACTGCTATGGCAAGGCTGCCGGCGCTACCTGTGGAAGCGGCTGGTGGCCGGACGGCGCGCTGAATGGCTACAAGACCGGAGTCGTGGACGCCGCCTGCTTCCCCTACACGGCCGGAGACCAAAATTGCAATCTTTGCAGCAACTGGAAGGACCGGTTGACCGCGATCTCCGGCTGGACCCTGGTCAACTCCGTCACCGCGATGAAGACCCAGATTTCCAGCAAGGGCCCGATGTCGGCATGCTTCACCGTGTACAATGATTTTTTTGCGTATTCCTCCGGAACGTACTCGCCGGATACCGCCAGCGGCGTAGCCGGCGGACATTGCATTTCCGTGGTCGGCTACAATGACGCCGGCAAATACTGGATCTGCAAGAACAGCTGGGGCACCGGCTGGGGTGAAAGCGGCTTCTTCTGCATCGCCTACAATACCTGCGGATTGGATTCCGAGATGTGGGCGATCAACGGCGTCGTCGACACCGGCTGGCGTAACAACCAGGCTGTTCGAGGCCTCTGGGCGATCGATCAAGACTTCAACGCGTGGGCGTATCTCAGCGACTACGGGTGGAAGAAACTGTCCAACAATACCGACAATATCTTCTACGACATGCTGAGCCAGATCACGGCGGCCAAGGCCTCGGGCCACGCCGTCAACGTGCATCTGACCAACGGCGTCATCGACCAGATCTATAGTTGAGAAAGGAACAAGCTCATGACCGATTCAGTACCGACCCATGTTCCGCAACCGGGCGGCGCCCAGGTGCAGATCAAGACACGAGACCTGTTGTCTACCCAGGAAATAAATCTGCTTCCGGTTGGACCCGGCAGGCAGACGACGCCGGGACTGGCCGTCAGCGGGGTCGCCAAACAGGCTACCGTCACCGCCGGAACGATCTGGCACAGCCAGAAAACTATCGTTGACCAGTGGACGATCAATCAGGATCGCAACAGCTGGATCGGCGTGGCCGGGATTGGCTGGCAAAAACTGTCCACCGCGTCGGATTCAGGGTGTGTCGCCCTGACCATGGTTTCGGCCAACGCGCTCATTACAAAAGCCCAGGTCAATTATCGGACGGAGTCGGACGGCATGGTTCACGAGATCTACGTCTTTTGAATCCTGCCGAAGGCTGCGGCGCCGTTCGGCGTCAGCAGCCGGTGAAAGGATAAGCCAATGGTTGCTCTTGTTTTCACAGCATCGGTCTGCGGGAACATCATTGATGTTCCCGCAGACACGCCATTTGCCGTTGAACTGGAGGAAAACCCCACCACCGGGTATCGATGGGACTTCGAGGCCGACCCCGGCCTCGAAGTCGTCGCGTCGGTTTATACACCGGCTCAGCCCGGAGGCGTCGGCGGCGGCGGCGTGCGGCAAGTGCAGTTTCGTGCCGACGGCCCGGGACAATTCGCCGTACGTGGCAAGCTCTGGCGTTCATGGACCGGGGAGCAATCCTCGATCAAGACCTGTGAAATCACCGTGCGGGCGTCGTGAGCGCTTCGTCGTTTGACGGGCTTGACGCCGCAGCCTCTTTTTGGGTCTAATTTTCGAGATGATTTTTGGACGTCATCAGAGAGAAATTTGCCATGGACCCGTTAGCCGCCGCGCGCATCCAGACCGTGCGCGACCACATGCGGCTCGAATGCGAGAGCGACTGGGACGGCGTCATCGCCACCTTCGCGCATCCGCGCTACGAGCTATACGGCGCCGGGACGGTGTTCGACGGCGAAGCCGCCGTGCGCGGCTACTTCGCCGCGTCGCGCACGCCATTTCCCGACCAAGGCAATGAGATCATCGCCATCGCCGCCGATGGCGATACGGTGCTGGTGGAATTCTGGCTGACCGGCACCCACCTCGGCCCGCTGCGTACGCCGAAGGGCGAGATTGCGCCCACCGGAAAGTCATTTCGCGTGCGCATCATGGCAAGCTTCGAATTCGCGCCGGGCTCGGCCAAAATCATATGCGAGCGTCCGTATTACGACCGCCGTGCCGTGATCACCGCATTGGGGCTGGACTGACGCAGCGCGCGTTTCGAATGCGGTGCAGCATTCTCCTGACGGGCGCACGCCCCGCGGACAATTTTCTTGGGATTGTTCGCGAACAACACGATCTGGTCGCGATGTTTGGCGAGGAATACCATCACTACCCAGCGCGTATCGATAATGCCCCGGCGCAGGGCAACCTGACAAAACTTAATCCTGGCGAGGAAACAGAAAAATAAATCACACTGGAAGTTGTTTTTGCGGCGCCGTCGAAGTGACCGTGACGGGATCACCGGAAGCCATGGGCTACTGCCATTGCCGCTCGTGCCGTTCGTGGTCCGGCGGGCCCGTCAATGCATTCAGTCTCTGGAAGCCTGAGGCGGTGCGGGTCACGAAGGGCGCCGAGAATGTCGCGACATTTGCCAAAACGCCGATGAGCGAGCGCAAATATTGCACCAAATGCGGCGGACACCTGATGGCCAATCACCCGCCGCTCAGCCTCGTCGACGTGTTCGCCGCGACGATTCCGACGCTCGCCTTCGCGCCCGCGGTTCATGTCAATTACGCCGAGACCGTATTGCCGATGCGGGACGGCTTGCCGAAGCTGAAGGATTTCCCGGCCGAATTCGGCGGCTCCGGTGACGTCATCGCCGAATAGCCAATCATTTTACGACAACAGCGGCGACGCGGCGAACCCCATTCGTCGCGCGCCGCTTCCCGGACGCGGTGCAGCGTTCTTCACGCTGCTCCGCAGAGCCGGGATCCACACTTTCATCGTGCGAGTCCGGACCCCGGATCAGCAACGCACCACGCCGCAAAGGCACCTCAAAGACGCGCGCGAACGCGCTGTTGGCGCTGCGCAGCATCCGGGGAACGGCACTCAGTTCTTGGTCTTGTCCACCAGCGCGCCCTTCTTGATCCACGGCATCATGTCGCGGAGCTTGACGCCGACTTCCTCGATCGGATGGGCAGCGAGCTTGGCGCGGGTCGCCTTGAACGAGGTCTGGTTGACCTTGTTCTCCAGCATCCAGTCACGCGCGAACCTGCCGGACTGGATGTCGTTGAGCACGCGCTTCATCTCCCTCTTGGTCTCTTCGGTGACGATGCGCGGTCCGGTGACATATTCGCCATATTCGGCGGTGTTGGAGATCGAGTAGTTCATGTTGGCGATGCCGCCTTCATAGATCAGGTCGACGATCAGCTTCACCTCGTGCAGGCATTCGAAATACGCCATTTCCGGCGCGTAGCCGGCTTCCACCAGCGTCTCGAAGCCGCCCTTGATCAGTTCGACCAGGCCGCCGCACAGCACCACCTGCTCGCCGAACAGGTCGGTCTCGCACTCTTCCCTGAACGAGGTCTCGATGATGCCGGCGCGGCCGCCGCCGATCGCGGAGGCATAGCTGAGGCCGAGATCGTGGGCGTTGCCCGAGGAATCCTTGTGGATCGCGATCAGGCAGGGCACGCCGCCGCCGCGCTGATATTCCGAGCGCACGGTATGGCCGGGACCCTTCGGCGCGATCATCAGCACGTCGAGATCGGCGCGCGGCTCGAGCAGATTGAAATGCACGTTGAGGCCGTGCGCGAACAACAGCGCCGCGCCGTTCTTCATGTTGGCGTGCAGGTGATCGCGGTAGATGTCGCCCTGCAACTCGTCGGGCGTCAGCATCATGATCACGTCGGCCCACTTCGCGGCCTCGGCGACTTCCATCACCTTGAAGCCGGCGGCTTCCGCCTTCTTGGCCGAGGCCGAGCCCTTGCGCAACGCGATGGCGACTTCCTTGACGCCGGAATCCTTCAGGTTCAGCGCATGGGCGTGGCCCTGGCTGCCATAGCCGACGATGCAGACCTTCTTGCCCTTGATCAGGTTCAGGTCGGCGTCGCGATCGTAATAAACACGCATGGTCGTTCCTCTTGGCTGGGCGGGCGGAGTGCCCGGATCATTATCTCTGCGGAATATTTTCGGGGTGTTCGGCCGGTCCAGCGTACTGGTTCGGCTGGCGATTTCGGAGCGTTGTCTAGTCCATTTTTAACCTCAGGGGAAACCCGTTTCTGCATGGCGCACCGCCGCATCATGCGTCCATAAAGACCGGATAGAGCGAAGCCAGCAGCAGTGCGGCCATGACGATGTTGAAGGCGCGCACGACCCTCGGCGAGGTCATCAGCGAGCGCAACGAACTGCCCGATATGGCCCAGGTCGAGGTCGACACGGTGCCCAGCAGCAGGCTCAGCAGCACCTGGATGCCGATATTCCAGGGGAAGCTCGCAATGCCGGCATACGCGGTAATGGTGCCGATCACCATCACCCAGCCCTTGACGTTGACCCACTGGAACATCGCAGCGCCGGTGAATGTCATCGGGCCGCGCCGGTTGTCCTGCCCCGGCGTGACCGGCTCTGCCATGGCGATCACCGCGGCCAGATAGATCAGATAGGCCGCGCCGGCATATTTGAGGACCGTCTGCAGCACCGGATAGGCGACGAAGATGGCGCCGAAGCCGAACCCCACCGCCCCGACCATGAAGGCGAAGCCGATCGTGATGCCCGCGATATGCGGCAAGGTGCGGCGGAAGCCGTAGGTCAGTCCCGACGACAGCACCATGATGTTGTTCGGCCCCGGCGTGAAGAACATCACGGTGGCGAACAGAACAAAAGCGATCAGAAGCGAATGCGACATGGTGCGCTCAGGCGATCTTGGGCAAAGCTTGCGGCCGCTTCGACAGCAGCATGACGGCGATGCCGCACACCACGGTGACCATGCCGGCGAGCCGCAACGGTCCGAACCGCTCGCCGAAGATGACGCTCGACGACGCCGCACCGATGAACGGCACTAGCAGCGCGAACGGCACCACCTGTGCTGCGGCGTAATCGCGCAGCAGCCGGCCCCACAGCCAATAGGCCACGCAGGTCGAGATCGCCCCGATGAAGAGCATGCTGATCAAGCCGGTCGGCGACATCTGCACCAGCGAATGCCAGGTCGCCTGCGGCCCGTCGGTGATCAGCGCCAGCGCCAATAGCGGCAGCGGCGGCACCAGACAGAGCCATGCGAACAGATCGAACATCGGCACCCCATTGGCCCGCCGCAGCAACAGATTGCCGATCGCAAAGATGATCGGCGAGATCATCAGCACGGCAAAGGCGACGACGCTGAAATCGAAGCCGACGGTGCCGCTGATCATCAGCAGGCCGATCGCGGCGACGCCGATCCCGGCCATCTGCAGGCGGGTGGGAATCTCGCCGAACGCCAAGGCTGCGAACGCCACCGTGAACAGCGCCTGGCTCTGCACGATCACGCTGGCAAGCCCGACCGGAACGCCTTTCGCGATCGCCCAGGACTGCGCCAGGAACTGTCCGAGAAACAGCGTGCCGCTGATCGCGGCCAGCAGCCGCCAGGAGACGTCAGGCTTGCGCACGAACAGGCACGGCACCGCCGCGATCGCAAAGCGCAGCGTCGTCATCAGCGCGGGCGAGAGTTCGTCGAGTGCCAGCCGCGTCGCCACGAACCCAAACCCCCAGATCAGCGCCACCAGGACGGCGAGACAGACGTCGGCTGGTTTCATCCCTAGCTCTGCTCGCCGGATTTCGGTTTGCGCAGCAAATAAGTGCCGTGCAGCGGGGCGTGATAATCGGCCGAAACCAGCGTGAAGCCGACATCGGTCAGCATGCGCTCGATCACCCAGCCGAAGGTCGAATATTCGTCGCGCATATGAGTGACGACGCAGTCACGCGAGAAGCCGTGGTTCTTGATGTTGAAGTCGGCCCACTGCTCGACGTCGCGCTCCGGACCATCCGGCATGCTGACAAAGACGATATCCCGCAGGAAGAAGTTCGCGCCGGGCTTGAGCGCACCATAGATCCGCGACAGCGCCACCGCCTTCCAGAAATCCGGCAGATGATGCAGCGCGAACTCACTGACGACGAGATCGTAGGAATTGGGCTGATAGGCGAAACTCAATAACCCCGCCGACTGGGTCCGGATCGCGACTTTCCTGTCGCGGGCCTGGATTTCCGCCAGCGCCAGCATCGCCGGCGAAATATCGATGGCATCGACCTCGGCGCCCATCTGCGCCGCCTCGCAGGCCAGCACGCCGTTGCCGCAGCCGATATCGGCAACCCGCCATCCGCGCTGCACGCCGAGCATGCTCAGCGTCGCGCGGGCGCGGATGTCGCGGTCATCATCGCGATCGTAGATCGAGGCGACCGCGGAATCGAGGCCGATCTGCCGCCGCTCATTATAGTACCAGTCGCGCGCCAGCATGGTTCACATCCCTTCCGGCCCGCGCCCGATCGCGGCAACGCCGGTGCGCGAGACCTCGACCAGGCCGAGCGGGCGCATCAGGTCGATGAACTGGTTGATCTTGGCGGAGTTGCCGGTGATCTCGAACACGAAACTCTCGGTGGTGGCGTCGATCACCCGGGCGCGAAACGCTTCGGCCAGCCGCAGCGCCTCGACGCGGTGCTCGCCGGTGCCGCGCAGTTTCACCATCGCAAGCTCGCGTTCGATCGAGCGGCCGGACAGCGTCATGTCGACGACGCGATACACCGGTACCATGCGATCGAGCTGATGCTTGATCTGCTCGATCACCATCGGCGTGCCTGTGGTGACGATGGTAATGCGGGAGACATGTTTCTGGTTCTCGGTCTCGGAGACGGTGAGGCTCTCGATGTTGTAGCCGCGTCCCGAAAACAGCCCGATCACCCGCGCCAGCACGCCGGGCTCGTTTTGCACGAGCACCGAGAGCGTGTGGGCCTCGTTCGGATCATGGCGCTCTTCCATGAAGTAGGCGGATGCCGGCTGATTCATTTTAGTTCCCTGTTGATCTTTCGTTCGTCATGCCCGCATTTGTCGTCACACCAGCGCCTTGCCGCCGACAAAGGCGGCGGCGGTGGCTTCGTCATTGGCTTCCGCCGGCAGCAGCATTTCATTGTGCGCCTTGCCGGATGGAATCATCGGGAAGCAGTTCTCCAGCGCCGCCACCCGGCAATCGAACAGCACCGGGCGCTTGACGTCGATCATCTCTTTGATCGCGCCGTCGAGATCGCCGGGCTTGATCGCCTGGATGCCGACGCAGCCGAAGGCCTCGGCGAGCTTGACGAAATCCGGCATCGCTTCGGAATAGCTGTGCGACAGCCGGTTGCCGTGCAGCAGCTGCTGCCACTGCCGCACCATGCCCATATACTGGTTGTTCAGGATGAAGATCTTGACCGGCAATTCATATTGAATCGCCGTCGACATCTCCTGCATCGTCATCTGCACCGAGGCATCGCCGGCGATGTCGATCACGAGGCTGTCGGGATGCGCCACCTGAACGCCGATCGACGCCGGCAGGCCATAGCCCATGGTGCCGAGACCGCCCGACGTCATCCAGCGGTGCGGCTCCTCGAACCCGAAGAACTGCGCCGCCCACATCTGGTGCTGGCCGACTTCGGTGGTGATGTAGACATCGCGGCCGCGGGTCGCCTCGAACAGCCGCTGGATCGCATATTGCGGCAGGATGATATCGTTGTTCTTCTTGTACGACAGCGAATTGCGCGCGCGCCATTTCGCGATCTCCTGCCACCAGGGCCGGATATCGGGCTTCTTCGCTTCCGCCTTGAATACCTGCAGAAGGTCGCCGAGCACATTGCCGGCGTCGCCGATGATCGGGATATCGACGCGGATGTTCTTGTTGATCGAGGACGGATCAATATCGATATGGATCTTCTTCGAGCCCGGCGAGAACGCGTCGGTGCGGCCGGTGATGCGGTCGTCGAAGCGCGCGCCGACGCACAGCATGACGTCGCAATCATGCATCGCCATGTTGGCCTCGTAGGTGCCGTGCATGCCGAGCATGCCGAGCCAGTTCTTGCCCGACGCCGGATAGGCACCGAGACCCATCAGGGTCGAGGTGATCGGAAACCCGGTGGCGTCGACCAGTTCGCGCAGCAGTCTGGAGGCGTCATTGCCTGAATTGATGATGCCGCCGCCGCTGTAGATCACCGGACGCCTGGCCGAGGCCAGCAATGCCACCGCTTTGCGGATTTGCGTCGCATCGCCCTTCACCCGCGGCGCATAGGAGACGTGCACGTCGGACTTGCGCGGCGGATGATAGGTGCCGACCGCGAACTGCACGTCCTTGGGCACATCGACCACCACCGGGCCGGGCCGGCCGGTGCTGGCGACGTAGAACGCCTCGTGCAGCACTTTGGCCAGGTCGTTGACATTGCGCACCAGCCAGTTGTGCTTGGTGCAGGGCCGCGTGATGCCGACGGTGTCGCATTCCTGGAACGCATCATTGCCGATCAGGTGCGTCGGCACCTGCCCGGTGATGCACACCAGCGGGATCGAATCCATCAGCGCATCGGTCAGCGGCGTCACCATGTTGGTGGCGCCCGGCCCGGAGGTGACCAGCACCACGCCCGGCTTTCCGGTGGAGCGTGCATAACCCTCGGCGGCGTGGCCGGCGCCCTGTTCGTGCCGCACCAGGATGTGCTCGACCTTGTCCTGCTGGAACAGTTCGTCATAGATCGGAAGCACCGCGCCGCCCGGATAGCCGAAAATATGTTTGACGCCATGATCGATCAGCGCGCGCACGATCATGGCGGCGCCGGTCAACTGGTTCGGATCGTGGCTCTTGTCGCTCATGGCTGGCTCCGGATGCGCTGTTGTCAGCGGCTTCTTTCAGTTCGAGTTTTGAGAAAATAAAAAGGGGCCCAAGAGGCCCCATGCACACCGCCCGAATGTGGATGGCCTCAGCCATCCCCGGCGGTGCGCCTGGCTACGACGATGATAAGCAGTTTGGTAATTTTATTACGCATTCGGCGGCTCAGACTTCCCAAAGGTTGCGTGGAACATAGCAATCACCCCCGGAAAGTCAAGGGAAGGCGACGCCCAACGCGATTTAGAGAGATTAGACCGGTTCCGGCGGTTCGGCGAGGGCGAAAATGCGGCCTGCAGCCATGCGAGAGCGACGCGACGAACGCACTGTCATCCTGTGAGGTGCGCAGGTCCGACAGCGCCCGCGGGCGGACATGCGCCTCGAAGGATGGAAGCAATCCCGTCCTTCGAGGCTCGCCGAAGGCGGCTCGCACCTCACGGGTGAACGCAATTGCGTTCATCCCGGGGATGACGGCGTCTGTTTATCCAACCATCCCCGCGCCGCCTCCGGCTTCACCCATTCGAATTCCGGCAATTGATGCCGGAACCAGGTGAACTGGCGCTTGGCGTAGTGGCGGGTGTCGGCGCGGCCGATCGCCGCCGCCTCGTCCAGCGTGATTTCTCCGCTCAGATGCCGGATCAGCGCCGGCACGCCATGGGCCTTCATCGCCGGCAGCAGCGGATCGAGCCGCCGCGCCGCCAGCGCCGCCACCTCCTCCAGCGCACCGGCGGCAAGCATCGCATCGAATCGTGCGTCGATCCGCGCATAGAGCTCATCGCGATCGGGCTCAAGAAACAGTGCGCTGAACGAGCCCTGCGGCAACAGCGGCGGCAATCCGTCGCGATGCCAGTCGGTCAGCGAACGCCCCGTCGCCTCGATCACTTCGAGCGCGCGCGCGATCCGGGTGCGATCGCGTGGCTTGAGACGCGCGGCGCTCGCAGGATCCCGTTGCGCCAGCTCCGCATGCAGCGCCTCGACGCCGTCGCGCTCCAGCCGCGCGCGCACGCTTTCGCGTATCGCTGCCGGAATCGACGGCACCGCCGACAGCCCGCGCGTCAGCGCCTTGAAGTACAGGCCGGAGCCGCCGGTGAAAATCGGCAGCCGGTTTTGCCCGCGCAGCTCTGCCAGGATCGCCGCCGCATCGGCCAGCCACGCGCCAGCGGAGAAATTGATCGCGGCATCGACCACGCCATAGAGCCGGTGCGGAATGCGCGCCTCTTCCGCAGGCGTCGGCCGCGCCGTGATGATCTTGAGGTCGCGGTAGACCTGCATGGAATCGGCATTGATGATGACGCCGCCGGTCGCCGCCGCGAACTCCAGCGCCAGCGCCGACTTGCCGCTGGCGGTCGGCCCTGCGATAAGCACGACGTTTCCATTTCCTAGATGCGAACTCACCTGCATGTCTCTTGTCGCCACGCTGATTTGCAATCCGGTCGACCCCGCGCTCGATAGCACGGTGGTGGAGGGCGCGCGCGCCATTCTTCCCTCACCCGGCCCGGCGCGATGGCTGTTCGACGAGGTCGCGGTCGACATCCCCTTCACCGGCAGCGAGGACATCGCCGGCATCGCCCTCCGCTTGCGTCAGGCGCGGGGCGATTTGCCGATCGATATCGTGGTGCAGCCGCAAGCCGCACGGCGCAAGAAGCTGTTTCTCGCCGACATGGATTCCACCATGATCGGCCAGGAATGCGTCGACGAGCTGGCGGATTTTGCCGGCTTGAAAGCCCACGTCGCGGCCATCACCGAACGCGCGATGCGCGGCGAGATCGAGTTCGAGCCGGCGTTGCGCGAGCGCGTCGGGCTGTTGAAGGGCCTGCCGGTCGGCACGATCGATGAGGTCCTGAAGAAGCACATCACGCCGACGCCGGGCGGCCGCGAACTGGTCGCGACCATGCGCGCGCATGGCGCATGGACCTGCCTGATCTCGGGCGGCTTCACGCTGTTCACCAATGCGGTTGCCGCGACCATCGGCTTTCAGGAAAATCGCGCCAATGAATTACTGGTGCGGGACGGCAAATTGACCGGCGAGGTAGCTGAGCCGATCCTGGGGCGCGCGGCGAAACTGGCAACCCTGGTCGAACTGCGCGAGGCCTTCGATCTAGATGACATCGACACGCTGGTGGTCGGCGACGGCGCCAACGATCTCGGCATGATCCAGCAAGCGGGCCTCGGCGTCGCCTACCACGCCAAGCCGGCGGTTGCCGCGGCGGCCGCAGCACGGATCGATCACGGCGATCTCACCGCGCTGCTCTATGCGCAGGGCTATCGGCGGGACGAGTTTGTCGGGGGATAGGCGTCGTCCCCGCTTTCGCGGGGGACGACGTATTCGTCAGGAGCTGCGTTCTACTGCACGCTCAGCGCCACGAACCGCAACTCGCCGTCGGCGTTGGAGACCAGCAGCAGGACCGATTTCTTGCCGTCCTTCTTCAGCTGATCGACGCGCTTCTTGACGTCGGCGGCACTGCTAACCGCTTCCTGCGCCACCTCGACGATCACCTCGCCGGCGCTGAGCCGCTTGTCGGCGGCATCCGATGGCGTATCGACATTGGTGATGATGACGCCCTTGACGCTGTCCTTGATCTTGTAGCGGCTGCGCAGATCCTTGCTGAGGCTGGCGAGATCGAGACCGAGCGCCTTCTGCGTCACCGGCTTCTCGGCGGGCTCCTGCGTCTTGGCCGCTGCCGGCACCGCCTTGTCGCCGTCGTCGAGGCGGCCGAGCGTGACCTTCAGGGTCTGCTCGGCGCCCTTGCGGATAACGACGACTTCAACCTCCTTGCCGACCGCGGTGTCGGCCACCACGCGCGACAGATCCTTGGGCTCCTTGATGTCCTTGCCGTCGAACGTGACGATGACGTCGCCGGGCTCGATGCCGGCTGGTTTCGCCGGCCCCTTGTCATCGACGCCGGCGATCAGCGCGCCGCGCGCCGGCTTGACGTTGAGGCTTTCGGCGATCTCGTCGGTGACCTGCTGGATGCGGACGCCGAGCCAGCCGCGGCGCAGCTCGCCGAACTGCCGGAGCTGATCGACCACGCCAGCCACCGTCTTCGACGGCACCGCAAAGCCGATGCCGATCGAGCCGCCCGACGGCGAGATGATCAGGGTGTTGACGCCGATCACCTCGCCGTCGAGGTTGAACAGCGGACCGCCGGAATTGCCCCGGTTGATCGCGGCGTCGGTCTGGATGTAGCTGTCATAGGGACCGGAGTTGATGTCGCGGTTGCGGGCGGAGACGATGCCCGCGGTGACGGTGCCGCCGAGGCTGAACGGATTGCCGATCGCGATCACCCATTCGCCGAGCCGCAGCTTGTCGGAATCGCCGAACTTCACCGCGACCAGCGGCTTGGTCGGCTTGAATTTCAGCACCGCAAGATCGGTCTTCTTGTCGACGCCGACCAGTTCGGCCTTGAACTTGCTGCCGTCGTTCATGATGATGCTGATCTCGTCGGCATCGGCGATGACGTGATTGTTGGTCACGACGATGCCGGAGGTGTCGACGATGAAGCCGGAGCCGAGCGAGTTGGTCTTGTGCGGCTGCAGATCGCCGCCCTTGGGACCGCCCGGGCCGCCATGGCGGTTCTTGAAGAAATCGTCGAAGAACTCCTCAAACGGCGAGCCCGGCGGCAATTGCGGCATGGTGCCCCTGCCCTCGCCGCCGCCCTTGGCCTCGATGGTCTGCGAGGTCGAGATGTTGACCACCGCGTCGATCACCTTCTCGGCGACATCGGCGATGCCCTCGGGGCCTCGCGCCAGAGCCGGCACCGACAAGGCCGGCGCCGATATCACAACGCTGCCGGCGCCAAGGCAGATCGCGGCCAGCAACGGACGCAGGCGATGAGTCAAGGCTGGAATCGCACCGGTCATATTCGGTCTCTCTCCTGGAAAAACGGGTCGCAATTTGAAGCCACAGTGCGCCCGAACGGGGCGGCGGCGCAAGCATTTGGGCGGTACATTTCGTGCCATGAGCGCGCGCCAAATACGGCAAAAACCCGGCGCGACGGCTCACGATGGCGTTCATGCGACAGCATTTTCCGGCGCACCCGGAACCGGGCGTGCTTCAGCGCCGGACCGCCCATATCAGGATCAGGCCCGCCACCGCCGATCCGATGCCGACGGCGCGCAGAATGTTGTCGGGCGTCGCCAGCGCGCTCTTCATCGCCCGGCGCATCCAGGCCGGGCTTGCCGCAAACAGCAGGCCTTCAAGCACAAACAGAATACCCAAGCCGATGAGGAAGTCGGCGAACGCTATGGACCTCATCGGACTGAAACCTCCCGCTTGATGTTGTTTTTGCTTTCAAGGCGTTTTCCGGTTCGCGGTGGGAAAACGCGTCAAAGTGAGAAGGGACCGAACCGAGGTTTCGCTTCGGCCCCTGATCCAGTCAGGGCTTCGCCGCCTCAGCCGTCGCCGGCTTGCCGGACGAATTGTTGAAGAACTTGAAGAAGTCCGAATCCGGCCGCAGCAGGAAGCGGGTGTCGCTGCTCTTCAAGCCGTTCTCATACGCCGTCATCGAGCGGTAGAAGGCGAAGAAGTCGGGATCCTTGCCATAGGCTTCGGCGAACAGCCGGTTGCGTTCGCCGTCGCCCTCGCCGCGGATCTGCTCGGCGGTCGAATTGGCTTCGGCGACAATGACGGTCGCTTCGCGATCGGCGCTGGACCTGATCTCCTGGGCCTTCTGGCCGCCCTGGGCGCGGAACTCGGCGGCCTCGCGCTGCCGCTCGGTCTGCATGCGCTGGTAGACCGCCTGGCTGTTCTGCTCCGGCAGGTCGGCACGGCGAATCCGCACGTCGACCACCTGGATGCCGTAACCGCCGGCTTCCTTGTCGAGCTGGTCGCGGATCCGTCCCATCAAGGCTTCGCGCTCGTCGCGCACCACCTGGATGAAGGTGACCTCGCCAAGCACGCGGCGCAGCGAAGCATTGAGGAGCGTCGTCAACTGGATATTGGCGGCCTGGATCGTGCCGACGCTCTGATAGAACTGCAGCGCGTTCTTGATGCGATAGCGGGCGAAGGCATCGACCACCAGCCGCTTCTGGTCCGAGGCGATCACTTCCTGCGACGGATTTTCCAGATCGAGAATCCGCTTGTCGATGTCGATCACGGTGTCGATGAACGGCGCCTTGAAATGCAGGCCCGGATCGGTGACGACGCCGACCGGTTCGCCAAGCCTGACCACCAGTGCCTGCTCGGTCTGATCCACGGTGAAGACCGAACTGTAGCCGATGATGATAAGGACAAGGAGCAGCAACAGCGCCACGATACCTGTAACGGGGGTCCTCATCGCGTGGCTCCCGTCTGCTGTTGCGGCTGGTTTGTGGTGGGCGCCGCCGGACGCCGCGGCGTCAGTTCGCTCAGCGGCAGATACGGCACGATGCCCTGCCCGGACGCCGAGCCGCCGCCGTCATAGATCAGCTTCTCGGAGCCGCCGAGGATACGCTCCATCGTCTCCAGATAGATGCGCTGCCGCGTGACGTCGGGCGCCTTCTTGTACTCGTCGTAGACCTTCAGGAAGCGCGCGCTCTGGCCCTTGGCCTCGGCAACCGCCTGCTGCCTGTAGCCTTCGGCGACCTGCAGGATTTGCGCGGCGCGTCCCTTGGCGTCGGGAACGACGCGGTTGGCATAGGTCTGCGCTTCATTCTGCAGCCGCTCGAGATCGGCGCGCGCGGCCTGCACGTCGCGGAACGAGTCGATCACCTGGGCGGGCGGATCGACCTTCTGCATCTGCACCTGCTGCACCAGGATGCCGGAGCCATAACTGTCGAGCGTCTTCTGCATCAATTCCTGCACATTGGCCTCGGTCGTGGTGCGGGCGCCGGTGAGGATCGGCTGGATGTTGGCCTTGCCGACCGCCTCGCGCATTGCGCTCTCGGCCACCGCCTTCACGGTGCCTTCGGGATTCTGGATGTTAAACAGGAAATCGGCGACGCCTTTCGGCTTGATGCGCCACAACACGGTGAAATCAACATCGACGATATTCTCGTCGCCGGTGAGCATCAGGCTTTCTTCCGGCACGTCGCGCATCGTCCGGCCGCGCCGAGCCGGATCGTCGATCAGCGTCATGCCGATGCTCAAGGTGGAGACGCGCAGCGCCTTCGGCAGCAGCACGGTCTCGATCGGATAGGGCAGATGATATCTCAGCCCGGGCTCCGCATCGCGGACATACTTGCCGAAGCGCAGCACGACGCCGAGTTCTTCGGTTTGCACGCGGTAAAACCCGGACATGCCCCAGATCGCGAGCGCACCCACCAGCAGCAGCGCGATGCCGAGGCCGCTGAAATAGCCGCCCGGCAACAGCTGCTGAAGCCGGTCCTGGCCGCGACGCAGAAGGTCTTCGAGATCGGGCGGCCTTGGCCCCACCGATTGCGGGCCCGAACCCCAGGGTCCTTTCGGACCCGAGCCCCATGGGCCTCCGCCTTGATTCTTCCACGGCATCGACAACCTCCTTCGCGGGGCCTGGGGCCAGACGCCCGGCCTCGCAACGTCTGGGGGGCCTTATAGGGGACGGAACCGGCGCTTACAACGCAAGCTTATTGCTCGCAGCAGCTATGCCGGAACCGATAATTGTCAATGTAAACATCGCCGAACGGAGTTAATGCGCGCTTCGCCGGCGATATGTCACATAGGAAAAGTCCGCACTATCGTCCGGCCCGGACGAATTCCGCACGCGCGCGACCTCCTCCCAGTCCGCAGGCTCAATTGCGGCAAAATATGTATCGCCCTCGGGCCGGGCGTGAACTTCGGTAATCTCCAGGCGGTCCGCGATATCCATCCATTGCGCATAGATTTCGGCGCCGCCGATGACAGCGATTTCATTGACCGAACGCCGCAGCGCATCCCCGGTCGCAACCGCGCGCGCATCGGAGAGCGATGTCGTCACCACTGCGCCGGGCCCGCGAAAATTCGGATCGCGCGTCACCACGATATTGGTGCGTCCGGGAAGCGGCCGGCGCAGCGACAGGAAGGTCTTGCGCCCCATCACCACCGGCCTGCCCATCGTCATCGCCTTCAAGCGCTGCTGATCGGTCTTCAGCCGCCATGGAATGGCGCCGGCCGAACCGATCACGCCGTTGTCGGCGACCGCGACAATGAGAACGATTTCCAGAAATGCCACTGCGAGTACGGCTACACGCTAGGCGACTAGGCTACGCGAAGATGCGTCATTAACTCCGGCGCAAGATAAACCGGAATCACGCTTTCAAAATATTGTCCTCCAGTAAAAGTCGTATCAATCCGTCGTCCGATATATGGCTCAACACGAATGTAGGAGCCGAGCGCCCGGGCACGCTCAATCTGCCGGCTATCAACAGCGGGATCGGAGAGGGAGAACGCCGAGCGATAGGGAGCCTCGACCAACAAAGCGGTAGCCTCCTTGATCAGTCGACGCTCCTCGCCAGGTGACGTCGGCACTAACATCAGCGTCCAACGTCCATCCTCCTCACGAAACTCCCAATAGGCCGCAAGCACGGGGCTTCCTCGCCTGATCAACTCCTTGACCAGTCTTTCAGACGCCTCGACCTTCCGATCTCCTAGCGCTTCTGTAACCATTGCAGCAATCCTTTGTCAGCCGCCGCCACTGCCTCCAGCATAGTCGCCGCGGCGTCAGCGGTCCAAATCTCATAACGCGCATGCTCTGACCACTTGCTTATGATGGCCCAGCTCTCTCTCAGCCCGGAATTTTCATTCATATCATCCTCAAGCGGGCTTTTTAGACCAGCTAGGCTCAGGAGATCCTTGAGATTGTGTGTATAGATACTATTAACTCGAGATTTATCAGGAATCTCGTTTGCGCGAAAGCCCGCTGCGATAACCGCTTTGAGCTCGCACTCGATAGCGTATCCCGCCAAATAATAGGCACCAGATGGAAGCCCGCTCTCTAAAAGTAACTTGGCCTCGGCAAGCCGTGCCTTAGCAAGTTCCTGAAACGTGGCTCGGTCCTGACTCATTTAGCCCTCTACCACGTTCGCTTGCTACAGGCCTTGATCTGCCGGTTGCTATTCACAACCTTCTAAAGCGTCCCTTGCGCCAGCGCGGTCAGCGCCGGACCGCCGACCCGGCACACGGTCCATTCGTCCATCAGGACCGCGCCGAGCGACTTGTAGAATTCGATCGACGGCGTGTTCCAGTCCAGCACCGACCACTGCAATCGCGACCAGCCATTGGCCACGCACTGCTTCGCCAGATGCACCAGCAACGCCTTGCCGATGCCGTTGCCGCGCAGCGCCGGACGGACGAACAGGTCCTCCAGATAGATTCCGGAGCGGCCGCTGAAGGTGGAAAAATTGATGAACCAGACCGCGAAGCCGGCAGGCTGACCATTCCACTCCGCGATCTCGCAGAACAGCCGCGGATTGCTGCCGAACAGCGCGTCGCCGATCGTCGCCTCGGTGGCCTCGACTTCGTGCAGCAGATTCTCATACTCGGCGAGTTCGCGAACAAAGGACAGGACAAGTCCCGCTTCGTCGGGGCGCGCGCGGCGGATGGTCAGGGACATTCAATCGCTCACACCGGGACTCATACAGCCACCTGGGCCTTGATGTGCGGGTGCGGGTCGTAGCCTTCGAGCACGAAGTCTTCATAGCGGAACGCGAAGATATCCTTCACCGCCGGATTGATCTTCATCACCGGCAGCGCCCGCGTCGGGCGCGTCAGTTGCAGCCGCGCCTGCTCCAGATGGTTCGAATACAGATGCGCGTCGCCGAGCGAGTGAACGAAATCGCCGGGCTTGAGGCCCGTGACCTGCGCGACCATCATGGTCAGCAACGCATAGGAGGCGATGTTGAAGGGCACGCCGAGAAAAACGTCCGCCGAGCGCTGATAGAGCTGGCACGACAATTTGCCGTTCGCGACATAGAACTGAAACAGGCAATGACATGGCGGCAGCGCCATCTTGTCGACGTCGGCCGGATTCCATGCGCTGACGATCAGCCGCCGCGAATCCGGATTGCGCCGGATCATGTCGATGACATTGGAGATCTGGTCGATGCTGCGCCCGTCCGGCGCCGGCCAGGATCGCCACTGCGATCCATAGACCGGACCGAGATCGCCGTTGGCGTCGGCCCATTCATCCCAGATCGAAACGCCATGGTCCTTGAGATATTTGATGTTGGTATCGCCAGCGAGAAACCAGAGCAGTTCGTGCACGATCGATTTGAGCGGCAGCTTCTTGGTGGTCAGCATCGGGAAGCCGGCCGCCAGATTGAAGCGCATCTGATGACCGAATATCGACAGCGTGCCGGTGCCGGTGCGGTCGTGCTTCTCCGCGCCGTCAGAGAGAATCCGTTCGAGCAGATCGTGATACTGATTCATGGCGTGATGTCGGGCCTTTGGAGACAGGCGAGCCTTGGGCGATGGCAAGTTCTAGCGGCCGGGCCGGTTGACCGACAGCGGCGATTCGGCCGATGGCAGCGATTATACCCGGAAAAGTGAGGATCCGGCCGGCAAACGACAAGGTCAGGAATGCAGTTCCGTCATCCGATAAGCCCGGCAAAACCCGCACAACCGCCGCCCAGCAGCACCCAGAACGGATTGAGCCGCGTCGTGGCAGCCAGAATGGCGGCAACGGCAGTGACCAGCGCGGCGGCCCAGGTCCGATCCGAGGTCAGCGCCAGGATCAGCCCGCTGGCGCCCATCAACCCGATCGAAAGCGGGACCAGCGCCGCCTGGATAATCGCCGGCCAGCGCGACTGGCTCGATCGCGTCAAAAGGCGGCTCACGCAATAGGCGAGGACGGCGGTCGGCACGCACATCGAAATGGTGGCGACCAGCGCGCCCGCGACCCCGGCGACGGAATAACCGATCAGGGTCACGATCAGCACATTCGGCCCCGGCGACATCTGCGATATCGCGAACACGTCGGCGAATTGCTTGTCGCTCAGCCAGTGCTGAACATCGACCGCAACCCGGTGCATTTCCGGGATCGCGGAATTGGCGCCGCCGACCGCGAACAGCGACATCACGCCGAAGGTCCATGCCAGCATCAGGATCGGATTGCCGCCTGAATTCATGCCGCGGGCCGCCGACGCATCGCTATGGTGATGGCGATGCTGAGCGGGATCGCCACCAGCAAGACTGCCGGCAGCGGCAGCCGCAAGACGCCGATCGCGATAAACACCGCCGCCAGGACCACCAACCCGACCAGATCGCGCTTCCGGATCAGCGGCATCATCATCCGGAAAACCACGGATAGCAAAAGCCCGACCGCCGCGCAGGACACGCCCGACAGGATGCGCCGCAACGCCTCGACTTCGCCGAAGCGCGCATAAAGCGCCGCCAGGACCGTCACCACGACCACCGGGGGACCGACCAGCCCGGCAAAGGCCGCAAAGCCCCCGGCAATGCCGCGAAAGCGCGATCCGAACACCACCGACAGGTTGACGATGTTCGGGCCGGGCAAAAAATGGCACAGCGCGAAGGTTTCGTTGAATTCGTCGGCGGTCATCCAGCGGTGCTGCTCGACGATGGCGCGCCGGGCAAAGACCAGCACGCCGCCGAAGCCGGCAAGCGACATTTTGGCGAACGCCACGAACAGCGCGATCAGGCCGGGCGGCGTCGATGTCGGGGAATCCGGCGCCCGAACGGCGGCCGGCGGCGAATCCGGGGGCATGGTCAGGATTTAGAACGGGGGCTTGGCAGGGCCAACCCAATTCGGCGTGTTCTACCCCGGGTTTGCAGGCTGTTTCGGTCTGTTTTTCTCAATGATTGGACCCCTCTTTTTATTTTAACGCGTTTTCTTCACGCGAGCCGGTCTCCACTTCGCTCGAAAACGCTCTATATTGGGGGTGCCGGCTTGCCGGCTATGGAAATAAATTGCCGCCGCAATAAACCATTCGGACCCGGGGGCAGCACCCGGCGCCTCCACCCAAGCCCGCCGCATCGCGCGGGTTTCGGCGGGGGCGAAACAGGATCGACGAGGGCGTAAAGGGCGTGTTTTTTCCCGGTATGGTTCCGCCGTCATCGGGCTATGCAATAGTTGCAAACGACAACTATGCTCCGGTTGCTCAGGCCGCGTAAGCGGTTTGAAAAACCAAGTCTAAAGTCCTGATGGGTTAAGCTCCATTTGGCGGGGTTCGGAGGCACCTGGCAACAGAAGCCTCCACTTCAACCTGGCGCCTGGCCGGAGCTTTGCTGGAATTTTCAGCACCAGCGGCAAGCCTGCTGACCTCGGCCCGCTGCCGGGGTACCATAGACCGATGACGCCCGAGTCGGGCCACGGACACACCGCCGATCCACCGGCGACATCTCAATGCGACAGGACCACCCATGGCGACCGATCATATCCGATACGACGTGCTGGCACGCGACGCGCTGCGCGGCGTGCTGCGCCGGGTGCTGGCCGACGCCGCCGAGCACGGCCTGCCGGGGGAACATCACTTCTTCATTACCTTTCTGTCCACCGCGGAGGGCGTGAAGCTGTCGCCGCGGCTGTTGGCGCAATATCCGGAAGAGATGACGGTGATCCTGCAGCACCAGTTCTGGGACCTGACGGTTTCGGAGGATCGTTTTGAAGTCGGCCTGTCTTTCGGCGGCATTCCCGAGCGGCTGGTGGTTCCGTTCAGCTCGATCAAGAGCTTCTTCGACCCATCGGCGCAATTCGGCTTGCAGTTCGAGCCGTCCGACGCCGCGCCCGAAACGCCAACCGCAAACCTTCCGGCAGTGCCGGCGCCCGCGCCTGTTCCGGCACCCCAGACCGCGGCTGAGCCTCGGGACGAGCCGGCCAAGCCGAGCGAGGGCGCCGAAGTCGTGCGGCTGGACCGCTTCCGCAAGAAATAATCCGCGCCCAGGAAATCCTGCAACGAAATGCTGCGACGCTGTAGAATGCCGCCGCGCGCCCAAGCGCCACGGATTTGATGGATGGCTCGACCGACGATCACATCGCGATCCCCTGCCACGCGCTCGGAGACCGACAGCTTCGGCCCGATCGAGGTTCCCGCCGACCGCTATTGGGGAGCACAGACCGAGCGGTCGCGACGGAATTTCCGCATCGGCCACGACCGGATGCCGATGCCGATCATTCGCGCGCTCGGCATGGTCAAGCTCGCATCGGCCGAAACCAATCGCGAGTTGGGGCTGCTCGACCAGCGCCGCGCTCGCGCCATTGTCCGCGCCGCGCGCGAGGTGATCGACGGCGAGTTCGACGATCATTTTCCGCTGGTGGTCTGGCAGACCGGATCCGGCACCCAAACCAACATGAACCTCAATGAGGTGATCGCCAATCGCGCCAACGAATTGCTCGGCGGCAAGCTCGGCGCCAAGCAGCCGGTTCATCCCAACGATCACGTCAATATGAGCCAGTCGTCGAACGATTCATTCCCGACCGCGATGCACATCGCGGCCGCGATGCGCATCACTGCCGACCTCATTCCGGCGCTCAGCGAACTGCATCGCGCGCTGCGCAAGAAGGAGAAGGCGTTCGCCGGCATCGTCAAGATCGGCCGCACCCACACCCAGGACGCAACGCCGCTGACGCTCGGTCAGGAATTTTCCGGCTACGCCGCGCAGGTCGAGAGCGGCATCGCGCGGCTGCGGCTCGCGGTCAGGGATTTATACCCGCTGGCGCAAGGCGGCACCGCCGTCGGTACCGGCCTCAATTCGAAGCCGAAATTCGCTCGCCTGTTTGCAAGGCATGTCGCCAGGATTACCAAAATGCCCTTCACCAGCGCCGCCAACAAGTTCGAGGCGCTGGCCTCCAACGACGCCTACGTCTTCGCGCATGGCGCCATCAATTCGGTGGCGACCGGCCTGTTCAAGATCGCCAACGACATCCGCCTGCTGGGGTCGGGTCCGCGTTCCGGCCTCGGGGAACTGATCCTGCCCGAAAACGAGCCGGGCTCCTCGATCATGCCGGGCAAGGTCAACCCCACGCAATGCGAGGCGATGACCATGGTTTGCTGCCAGGTGTTCGGCAACCATACCGCCATCACTGTCGCCGGCAGCCAGGGGCATTTTGAGCTCAATGTCTACAAGCCGCTATTGGCATATTGCATGATGCATTCCATCGAACTGCTTGCCGACGTCGCCCGCTCGTTCACGGAGAATTGTGTCGAGGGGATCCAGGCCGACGAAAAACGCATACGGGATCTGATGGAACGCTCGCTGATGCTGGTGACCGCGCTTGCGCCCAGGATCGGCTACGACAACGCGGCAAAGGTCGCCAAGACGGCGCATGCCCGCGGAACCACCTTGAAAGAAGAGGCTGTGCGGCTTGGCTTTGTTTCCGCGGCGGAATTCGACCGGCTGGTGCAGCCGGAAAAAATGACCCGCCCGGGCTGATCGCCTTACGGCGGACCGGCCTGGCTTGAATATATAATTATGATTCATAACGCCTAAAGACTTAGACCGGTCAGCTATCGTCGGCCCGCCGGCCCGTGGTAGAGCACGCGGGATTTCGTTTTCGCAAAGCAGAACCCCTATTTTGGTGCTATCAGAGCGCGGTAACGGGGATTTTCTCAATGACGGCCGAGCCGGCTGCGCATGATGGGGCGGGCATGGGGGATGTAGTCAACCTGAAGCGGTTCAAGAAGCGCGCTGAACGGCATCAGTCAGAGCAACAGGCGGAGGCCAATCGGACGCGCTTCGGCCGAACCAAATCCGAACGCATTCTGGATGAACGGCGCGGGAACCGTGCCAACGAACTGTTGGATCAGCACCGGATCGACGGCGAGGACGCGTCATGAAATCGCCCGTCGTGAAACGCTCGATCGTGGTCGCCGGCCACAAGACCAGCGTCAGCCTCGAGGAGGCCTTCTGGAACGGCATGAAGGAAATCTCCGGACTCCGGGACATGACGCTGTCCGAACTGGTGGGCGAGATCGACAACAACCGCCAGCAAGGCAATCTGTCTTCCGCGATTCGCCTCTTTGTCCTCGATTACTTTCGAACCCGTGCGGGGTCCGTCCCGCCCGATGCAAAACCGCAGGGATCGTGATCCGGGCGCGCCCCACGGGGCGTCGGTCTGCAATCACTCTGTTTACAATCACTCTAAGGTAGCGCGCCATTCCGACCGCTGCGCTTGACCTATCGATCCGTCGTTGGAAAGAGAGGTTATGACCAGCACGGAACGAAACGACGCTCGGCCGCGAATGCCGTTGGGCTTGGCCAAGCGCGGCTATTCGGGTGTCATCCACCGCATCACCGCCGTCGATGCAGGTTCTGCGCTGTCGGCCACCGAACTCGAAAGCCGGCTGATCGAACTCGGCTTCGTCGAGGGCGCCAGGGTCGAGGTACTGCACGAAGGCGTGATCGGGCGCGATCCGATCGCCGTACGCGTCGAGAACGTCACTATCGCCGTCCGCCGCCGCGAGGCGATGGCCATCATTGTTGCTTGACGACACGGTCCCCGCGATGGAAGCCCCGTTGATGCATCTCGCCCTGGTGGGCACGCCAAACAGCGGCAAGACCTCGCTGTTCAATGCGCTCACCGGCAGCCGCCAGAAGGTCGCGAACTATCCCGGCGTAACGGTGGAGCGCAAGGAAGGATCGTTCGTCACGCCGCTGGGGCGTCAGGTTTCGCTGGTCGATTTGCCCGGCACCTATTCGCTGCGCGGCCGCAGTCCGGATGAAGAGATCACCCGCGATGTCGTGCTCGGCCGCACGCCCGGCGAGGCCGTGCCGGACCTCGTGCTGTGCGTGGCTGATTCCACCAATTTGCGGCTGACCATCCGTCTCGTGCTCGAGCTCAAAAGCACCGGCCGGCCGCTGCTGCTGGTGCTCAACATGTTCGACATCGCCACCCGCCGCGGCGTTACCGTGGATGTGGCGCGGTTGTCCGAAGCGCTCGGCGTACCGGTCGTCACCTCGATCGCGGTGCGCAAGGGCGGTACCGCCGATCTGTTGCGGCGAACCGACGAAATCTCGGCGCAGGCGCCGGTCCCGTTGCAGCAAAATCTCTGGCAGCCGCTCACGGTCGCCGGATTGCGCGCCACCCAGCGCCAGGCCGACCGCATCATCGCAGCGACCATCAGCCTGCCGACCAGGCCCGATACCTGGACCGCGCGGATCGATGCCGTGGTGCTGCACCCGGTGGCGGGGCTCGCGATCCTGGCGCTGATCCTGTTCGTGATGTTCCAGGCGGTGTTCGCCTGGGCGCAGCCGCTGATGGATCTGCTGTCGGCCGCCTTCACCGCGCTGGGTCAATTGGTGCACGACACATTGCCCGCGGGCCTGTTGCAAAGCTTCCTGCAGAATGGGGTGATTTCCGGCGTCGGCAGCGTCATCGTGTTCCTGCCGCAGATCATCATCATCTTCCTGTTCATCCTGCTGCTGGAAGATTTCGGTTACATGGCGCGGGCGGCGTTCCTGATGGATCGCATCATGGGCGGCGCCGGCCTGCACGGCCGCGCCTTCATTCCCCTGCTCTCAAGCTTCGCCTGCGCGATCCCGGGCATCATGGCGACGCGCGTGATCGACAATCGCCGCGACCGGCTTACCACCATCCTTATCGCGCCGCTGATGACCTGTTCGGCACGTATTCCGGTCTACACGCTGATCATCTCGGCCTTCATCCCTGCCCGGCAAATTGGCGGCTGGGTCAACCTGCAGGGTCTGGTGATGTTCGGCCTCTATGCGGCGGGCATCGCCAGCGCGCTCGGTGTGTCGTTCGTCATCAAGTTCTTCATGTTGCGCGACTACGCGCCGGCACCGTTCATGCTGGAACTGCCGGACTACAAGATGCCGCGCGCCGGCAGTATCGCCATCGGCATCTATAACCGGGCGAAGATGTTTCTGCAGCGGGCCGGCACCACGATCTTCTCGATGATGGTGCTGATCTGGTTTCTGGCGTCGTTTCCGCTGCCGCCGGCGGGGGCAACAGACCCGGCCATCAATTACAGCTTCGCCGCCATGATCGGCAAGGCGCTGGAACCGTTGCTGATGCCGATCGGGTTCAACTGGCAGATCGCGGTGGCGCTGATCCCGGGCATGGCGGCCCGCGAAGTCGCCGTCGCCGCACTCGGTACCGTCTATGCGATCGAGGGCGGCAAGGAAGCCGCCGAGCAGATCGGACAGGTGCTCGCCACCAAATGGAGTCTCGCCACCGCGCTGTCGTTGCTCGCCTGGTACATCTTTGCTCCGCAATGCGCTTCCACGCTGGCCGTCATTCGCCGCGAGACCGGAAGCTGGAAATGGATGGCGGTCACCTTCGGCTATATGCTGGCCCTTGCCTATGCCGCAAGTCTCGCGACCTACAACATCGCCTTCGCCCTTGGCGCCGGGTGAATTCCAAGCTCATTGCGACACCGCGGAAAGCGCGAGCAGCGACAGCAATAGCGCCGGCGGCATCACCACAAGGCCGAGCTTGAGAAACCGCGATGCGCCGACGTGCTCGCCCTCGCGCCGCAGCGCGATCAGCCAGAGAATGGTGGCCAGCGAGCCGGTCACCGACAGGTTGGGACCGAGATCGACGCCGATCAGGATCGCGCCGGTGACATGGGCCGGCACCTCAGCGATTTGACTGGTGGTCGCCGCGATCAGACCCATCGGCAGATTGTTCACAAGGTTCGATGCGACGGCGACGACAATGCCGGCGATCCAGGATGTGATCTGCGGCGAGGTCGTCGAGGCTTGCTTCAGGACCCGCGCCAGCCCTGGTAATACGCCGGTGCGGTTCAGGCCTTCGACCAGGATGAACAGGCCGGCCACCAGCGGCAGCACCGACCAGGAAATGTCCCTCAGCACCGGCAGCGGCGACTGCCGTGCGATGATCAGAACGAGCGTCGTCACAATCGCGCCGGCGACGAAGGTGGGCAACCCCAGAGCCGACCCCCGCGCCGATGCCGCCAGCAGCACGACCGCCGTCATCGCGATTCCCAATGCCGCGAGTTGGCCGCCGCGGCCGAGCGGCGCGATGTCGCCGACCGCGGCGACGGCCAGTTCGAGCTCGCGGCGTTGCGTCAGCCGCAGCACCGCATAGGTCACCACGATCGCGACCACGGACGGCAACACGAAGATGCGCAGCCACTCCGATAGCGGCGGCATCTGCGCGCCGAACACGACAAGGTTGGCTGGATTGGAGATCGGCAGCACGAAGCTCGCCGCATTGGCGATGAACGCGCAAATGAACAGATACGGCAAGGGTTCGACCTTGGCGGCGCGGGTCGCGGCGTAGACCGCCGGCGTCAGAACCACCGCCGTGGCGTCGTTCGACAGCAAAACCGTCACGACGGTGCCCACCACATAGACGATGAGAAACAGCCGTTTCGCCGAGCCATGCGAGTGCCGCACCGCCCACGCCGCGAGCCAGTCGAACAGGCCTTCCTGCCGCGCCACTTCCGCCAGCAGCATCATGCCGATCAGGAAGAAATAAACGTCGATGCCCTTGCCGGCGGCCGCCAGCGCATCCGGCCACGGCAACAGATTGAGCAAGACCAGCAATGCGGCGCCGGCCACCGCCCAGATGAACTCCGGCAAATTCCACGGCCGAACGATCACGCCGAAGGTTGCCAGCGCCGCAATTCCCCAGGTCGCGGCATGGGTCTCCGGCATCATTGCGCACCCGCGAGCGCGGTCGCCATCGGACGGTGCTCCGACCCGTTCAGCCGCGCACATGCCGGTTTGAGGACCGCAGCGAATCCAAGCCACAAGGCAATCGAGCCGAGCGCAAAGCTGCCGAGAATAACAAACATTGCGCTGTAGCCGATCCCTTGTGCCATCCAGCCGCCGATCGCCGGGCTCAGCGCCGCGCCAAGACCCTGCACCGTCATCACCGCGCCCTGGCCGACGTTGACGCGCCCGGTGCCGGAGAGGATGCGCGCAACAAGGCCGGGGACGGCCACGCTCTGCAGGCCGGCGCCGATCCCGTCAAGGATCTGAACGGGATATACACCCCATTTGTTCATCACGCAGGCCGCGAGCACGCCGCGGATCGGCAGCGCGATAAACGAAATCAGCAGCACCAGCCAATAGCCCTCCTTCTCGGCGAGACCCATAGCAATTAAGGATACGAGGATCATCGTGCCTTGCGCCACGACGATGGTGATCGCGACAAAGCCGGCCGGATCCGCCTGCTTGGCCGAGACCACAGCAAGTCCGTACAGCGGAAGCATGGCGGCATTGCCGAGATGAAAAAACGCCAGCGCCGCGGCCAGAATCAGCAACGGCTTGCATTCGAGCAGCACGGTAATGCCGCCGACCTTGCCGTTGTCTTCCCCATCCTTGTTGAGCCCGCGCGCCTCGTCGTGGTCGATCGCGGCACTCGGGATCATCAGCACCGAGACGATCGAAAGAACGCCGAATATCGCTGCCAGCACCAACACCGCCGGAAAGCCGAACATCCATCCAACCAGGCCGGACAGGCCGGCGCCGACCATGTTGCCGGCATGGTTGAACGCCTGGTTGCGTCCGGTTTGCCGGTTGAACCCGGCCTGACGAACCATTCCGAGCGTGATGCCAAAGACTGCGGGTCCGATCGCCGCACCGGCGATCGCGGTTGAAACCTGCGACAGCGTCACCAGCCAGAAACCCTGCGAAAGCAGAACGATGCCGGACGCAGTCACCGTGCAGATTCCGGGGATGATGATGCAGAGCCTCTTGTGCCTGATAGCATCGACCAGTGCGCCCGCGGGCGTGGTCATCAGCATTCCGGCGACGCCGCCGACGGTCATCACGGTGCCGATCAGCCCGCTTTCCCAGCCATGGGCCAGCAGAAACACGCCGAGGAACGGGCCGATGCCCGCCTGCATGTCGGCCATGAAGAAATTCAGCGACAGCAGCGGCCGGATGCCCCTGGACGTGATCGCCTCTTTCGATGGTCGATTCACATTGCGCTCCTGTCAATGCTCAAAAGCGTCCCGCATCTGCGCACTCAAAATTTCGATATCAGGGCGATTCCGGTGACCATCAGCGCCGCGCCGGCGATGCGGCCGCCACTGATATCGTGGGGTTCCATCCCGAACAGTCCGTAACGGTCGATCGCCAGCGACATCAGGATGTTCGCAGTGATGGTCAATCCGGCAAAGGCGCCGGCGCCGACCTTGCCGACGAACAGCAATCCGGCAATGACCGCGAACGCACCGACGACGCCGCCGAGCGGCGCCCACCACGGCATCTGCGCCAGAGCTCGCTCGCTGGGCAGCGGATGCGGCAGGCACATCAGAACACAGGCCAGCAGCGCCACGATCGGCAGAAAGGAAACGAGGCTCGCAAGCCATGGATTTTCGAGCGAAACCCGTAGCGCATTGTTCATCGGTGGACCCCACGCCTGCAACGCGCCGGCGATCAGGATAATGGGATAGAGCCAGGCCCCACCGATATTCTGCATCACTCAGTTTCCATGATTCTTGCGCCGGCGATCAGCGATTGGCGCCGTCGTCAATGTTCAGGACGATGGTTCGATCCGTGCTTTTTGCGGCCGTGTTTCGGTGCCTTGCGGTCCGAACCATGTTTCGGCTTCCCGGCTTCGACCGGCTTGATCGTTTCGGTGGATGCGCCGATCTCGCGGGCTTCGATCACCGTGCCAAATGACGTGGTGGCACCGTCGCCATTGACCGAAATCCTGGCGCCCTTCTTGAGCAGATCAGAAAAGCGCTTTGCCTCGTGCGGCGGCAACCGGATGATGCGCCCGTCTTCCAGAACGGCGCCGCGCGTCTCGCCCCTGGGTCCGTGAATGGCCTGCTTGACGATGCCCTGGGCACTCATGGGGCTATAACTGGCCCGCTCGAAGGCATCGTCGTCCTCACGGACATCCGGACCCTCATCGAGAATTCGGCCCGCCGCGGTGTCGATCGCAATGGCGGCAACCATTGCAACGCCGCGCGGGCAAATCCCACGCACCCTGACCTTGCCGCCAGGGCGGAGATCGCGCAGCAGCCGCGAGGAAAGATGCGGCGGCACATGGACCTCGCCGCCGTCGGTCAGCAGAAATCCATCGGCCTCGCCGTGCTTGTTGACCAGGAACTGGTCCACGGTGCCGGCGATTTCAGGCAGATAGTCGGGATCGATCCAATGCATCACAGGGCTCCTGGGCGTTCGACTGTCGGACAGTCCTGCCGAAGTCATCGCAAGGCGCGTGCCAACGCCTGAAGCATTGATCGAAAAGGCTTATCTTGATGCAGCGATCCGCCGATGTGTCACCTATCGCGACGATCGGCGTCGTAAATGCGGACGCTTCGGTTCGCAACTAGCGATCCAGGAAATCGGTCAGGGTCCGGGCCACGTCGTGGGGAAACTGGTCGATGAAAAAGTGGCCGCCCGGAAGCGACGACGTGCTCAGGTCAGCGCAACGCTTGCGCCATTCAGCCGGAATATCGAACAGCTGCGCCATCTGTCCTGCGGCTCCGTAGAAAGCCAGCGTCGGACATTGGACCCGGTTGTCGATATCGGCGGTATCATGCTCGAGGTCGATGCTCGCAGCCGCGCGATAGTCAGAGCACGATCCGTGGATCATGCCGGGATCGCGCCAGGCGCGGCGATAATCGGCGATCATGTCCTGATCGAAGTCCGAAATGTTGGTGGCGCCCCATCCGACCAGGCAGGTCTCGTAGAAGAAATCCGGATCGTTGCCGATCATGCGCTCCGGGAACGGCTCCGGCTGCGAGAGAAAATACCAGTGCCAGTAGGAGCCGGCGATCTTGCGGCTGGTATCCATGAACATGGCGTAGGTCGGAACGATGTCCATCACGGTCAGCGACAGCACGGCGTCCGGGTGGTCGAGCGCAAGCCGGTGACCGGTGCGGCCGCCGCGATCGTGTCCGACCAGATGGAAACGCTCAAAACCAAGCCGGCGCATCAGGCCGAGTTGATCGGCGGCCATCGCGCGAAAGGAATAGTTCGATCGATCCGGCAGACATTTGGGCTTTGCCGAATCGCCATAGCCGCGCAGATCGGCGCAAACCACGGTAAATTGTCCGGCGAGTTGCGGAGCGACGCGCGCCCACATCGCCATGTTCTGAGGAAAGCCGTGCAGCAAAAGCACCGGCGGGCCCGCGCCGCCGATCACGCAGGCGATGTCGGTCCCGTCAACGGCGACACACTGGCGCGTGAATCCCTCAAACATCGCTGCGGCCCGCCCTGGCAGCGACCCGCTTCAGGAATTTTGCCTGATCGATGATCGCGCGCTCGTGGAAGCCCTCCCCGATCATTCCTGCCTGGTCGCTACAGCGCACGCGGAAGCGAAGCGAGCGACCTTCGGCGGCGATCAGCTCGACCTCCGCCTTCACGATCATGCCGATCGGAGTAGCCGCCACATGGCTGACATCGATGTGCGTCCCCACCGTCTTCTGGTCGGGAGCGAGACGATCATGCAACGCTTCGATGCATGCCCATTCGATGAAGGCCACCATGAAGGCGGTGGCAAATACCGGAGGCATGCCGTGAAAGCCCGCAAAGGCTTCGGCCAGAGCCGGAACGGCGAGGCGCTGATCGACGCGGAGTTGCAGGCTGTGCCGGATTCCGACCGCGATACCCTCGATCTGTTCAGGCATCTTCAGCCACCTTCGCGCTGCGCCTCAGGCAAACCGCATGACCGCGCATGGTGACGCTGCCGTCCGTGTCCAAGAGATCAATATCGACCAGCGCGATGCCGCCGTCGCCCTGCACTCGGACCGGATGCGCCTGCGGGAGTCCCGGTTGCGACAGGACGGTCTGCGACAGGCTGGTCATGGTCATATGGCTGATGGTCCAGTCGTCATGCGACGTGCCAGGACAGGCGGCGGATGCCGCCTCCAGGGCTGCAGCTTCAATCGCAGCGGCCGCAGACAGCCGCTGCGACGGCGCCGCGGAACGTCGCGGTTTGCCCGGCGCGAGCGCCGCCCAGGCCGCATCGGCCAGCACATCGACAAACGAGGTCGGCCGCGCCGCGATCAGGCCGGACAGCCAGCGCCGCGCGACAAAATGAGCCGGCCCGGCGACGCAGGCCGCAATCGCGGTGAGCGACAGGTCGCGAACAACTCCGGCCGCCACCAACGGCGCGATCCAGTCGCGGACATGCATCGCCGTGGAACGGTTGAGCTTGCGGACCGCCGCGCCATGCGCGGGCTGCCAGTCCGGACGACCGCGTTCATACATGAACTGCGCCAGGTCCCGGTTTGCCTCGACCCAGGTCAGGTGATGGCGAACCGCCGCCTTGATGGTGGCGCGCGCGTCGCGGGTGCCGCGATCGCGATCGAGCGCCGCGATGAGGCCTTCCTGATACGAGGCGATCCCGCGCAGGTAAAGCGCCTCGGCGATGGCGTCCTTGGTCGGGAAATGATGGAACAGCCCGCCATTGCTGGTTCCGGCGCGGGCCCGGATATGTTCGGTCGTGGCGCGCTCAAACCCCAATTCGACAAAGGTCGAGAGGGCCGCATCGAGGATGATTTGCTTGGGATCGCGCCGGCTCATGCGACGGAGCGTTACTCCGGAGTAATACTCCGGTCAATATTTCCCGTTCCGCTTGCCGAGGCCATATTTCTCGGCCTTGGCATGCAGAAGCTGGCGATGAATTCCGAGCCGGCGGGCCGCCTCGGCGCGGTTGCCCCTGGATTCGGCCAGCGCTTGCGTGATCATGCGGCGCTCGAGATTTTCCACCGCGGCAGAAAGATCGGCGCTATTGCCGCTTCCGTCGGCTTGGTCCGAGACGGCCGCCGTCAGAAAGCCGAGATCCTGCGCGGTGACGATGTCGCTGCGGCACATGACCGCAACGCGTTCCATGGCGTTTCTCAGTTCGCGCACATTTCCCGGCCATGCATGGCCGGCGAGCTGTCGCGCGGCGTCTTCCGACAATTGCTTCCTTGGCGACGAGGCGAGCGCCAGGAAATGCTCGGCAAGCGGCAGAATATCGGCGCCGCGCCTGCGCAACGGCTGCAGTTCGATCGGCACGACATTGAGCCGGTAAAACAGATCCTCCCGGAATCGGCCCTGCTTGACCCATTGCTCCAGGTCGCGGTGCGTGGCGGCGACGATGCGCACGTCAATTTTTTCCGGCCGGCCTCCGACCGGCGTGACGACGCGTTCCTGGATCGCGCGCAGGATCTTGGCCTGCATCGCAAGGTCCATGTCGCCGATTTCGTCCAGGAATAATGTCCCTCCATGCGCCTCGCGGAATGCCCCCTTGCGCTCAACAACCGCGCCGGTGAAGGCGCCCTTGACGTGGCCGAACAACTCGCTCTCCAGCAAGTCCGGCGGGATCGCCGCGCAATTCAGCGCCATGAATGGGCCCGCGCTCCGGGCGCCGACGCGATGGATGGTGCGCGCGACGACTTCCTTGCCCGTGCCGGTTTCGCCGGTGATCAGCACCGTGGCATCGCTGTCGGCGACCAGGCCGATGGTTTTCTGCACCTCGCGCATACTGTTGCTTGAACCGATCAGGTCCTCGGGCACGCTGTCTGCGTCGACCGGGTCGAGCCGGCTTGATCTGGGCGCCCTCGCTCGGAGCATGCGCTCCAGCAGCGACGCCAGATCGTCCCGTCCCACCGGCTTGGTAAGGTGATCGAACGCGCCGAGGCGCATGGCTTCGATGGTGTTCGCGGCGGTCGCATAGGCGGTGATGATGGCGACGGGCAGCCTTGTGCCGGCCGCGTCCTTGCGCAGTCGGGTCAGCACCTGCAGCCCGTCCATGTCCGGCATCCGCAGATCGAGCAGTGCCGCGTCCGGATTTGTCTGCGCCGCGACGGCCAGCGCCTCGTGTCCCGAGGATGCGACGACGGGCGCATAACCGAGATCACGAACCGCATCGGACAGGCCGTCCCTTAACGCTTTTTCGTCGTCTACGATCAGCACGATCGTCATGGCCGGTCTCCGGCCGGAAGCTCCAGCGTGAAGGTGGTACCGTTGCTGCGGTGTTCGAGCATCACGCGACCGCCATGCGCTTCGGCGACCTCGCGGACAATGGCAAGTCCGAGTCCTGTCCCCTCCGGCCTGCCGGTCGCGAACGGTTCGAACATATGCGCACGAATGGCGGGCGGCACGCCATTGCCGGCATCGGCCACGGACAGGCTGAGATCGCGCTGGGTGGTTCGCGCACGGAGCACGATCGGCGTGCCGTCGTCCGAATTCTGAATGGCGTTGAGGATCAGGTTGTCGAGCGCGCGCCCGATCTGCGCCTTGTCGAACATGACCGGCGTTGCAAGGCGCGGCGGACAATCCACCGTGATGGCGCGGCGCCCGGCCTGCTCGCGAAACAGCGCAGCATGCTCCGCAAGGAAGCTGTGGATATCCGTCACCGGCTCGCGCTTGATCGCGGACCGCTGCACCGAACGGAGCAGATTTTGCAGCAACTGATCCATGCGTCCCACTTGCTCGACCACGACCTGCAATGCGTCCGTCGACCGGCTGCGGTCCAATTCATTGGCAAGGGCATTCTCGGCCTTTAACCTCATGGCAGCGATCGGGTTCCGAATTTCGTGGGCCACGCCGGCCACGACCCGGCCCAACGCCGCAAGGCGTTCGCCATCCGCCACGCGCTGGAGCAGGTCAACCGTCCGGCGCCGGGCTTCGGTCGCCTTTGCTCCGGCGCCATTGATGGCTCCGATAATGCGATCAAGGTCGCGCTGTCCGGTCAAATCAAGCACGGGCAGGTCGTCCGCGCCACCCGCCAGCGCCGCCTCGACAGCGTGCAGGCGCTGCGACCAGCGCCACAGCACGCGGCCAAGCAATGCTGCCGATCCCAGCAGCACCACCAGCAGAAATCCCAATCCGGTGGTCGCCAGAAGAAACGGCCGGCCGCCGACGGTAACGACCCGCGTCATCGCCCAGGCGGTCGTATTGGCCGCAGGGCCAACCATCGGGCAAGCCGTGATCAGCAGCACCTGCGAGCGTGAATCCCGCTTCCACTCGAGCCGGCGCCGCGCCGCAGCCGAGCCTTCCGCAATCTGGCGGATGGTCGGCTCCTCGGCTAGCGGAAGGTCGGTCTTTTGTCCGCTGCCTTCGTAGGTCGGATACGCATAGGCCAGCGAGCCCGTATCGCTCTGCCAAACCCCGCCTTCCACGCCTGGGAACGAGGCCAGCGCACGATCAACGGCAACGGCATAGTCGGCTTTGGTTCTGGCTGCCGCTCCCGATGAATTGGTCTCCCGGATGATGGCATCACAGGCGCGGGCGATACTGGTAGCGGCGCGATCGGTTCGCTGGGTCGTCGTCTCCTCGTAAAGGGCAATGAGCATGGCGCCTACGACCAAGGCGGCGACGAGAAACAGTCCCCAGCACACCGCAAACCAGGCAACGATCGAACGCGGCAAAATCAATCTCCCGGGCCCGCGCTATCAGTCCACGCGCTAGAACAACGGTCGTGGTGGAGGGACGGCCGGTGGCGTCAGCACCAGAGGCGGCCGCGGCTTCGGCGGCCGCAGCATGCCGGGAGCCGGACGGACCTCGATCGGTGGCGGCAGCGGCGCAATCTGCTGACTGACCACCGGCGCATTGGCGTTGGGCGGCGCGGCTGCTGTCGGCGGCGCTGCCGCGGTTGGTGGCCGCTGCTGCTGCTGGCGGACGCGGAACACTGACCCTGGGCTTCGGCTGCAACCGCCGCGGATCGCGACCGGAGATGGGGGAATCCGAAAGCGGTTGGCCGGGCAAGCCCGCATCCGGCGCGATGCCCGAACCCGGCGCGGTCGCATATGGCGGAATCGACGGCAATGCCGCGGGCGTTTCGCCGCGCTCAATCGAATCGAGCCGGCGGGTTTCGCGATCGATCGCCCTTACCGCCAGCCATGACGACAGCGCCGCAACATCGACGGTGCGATTGAGGGCGTCGGGCGAGCCCGCGGCGAACAACTGTATTTCGGGACGGCTGGTCGACGCGCCGGCCGCCGTCGATGCCAGTTCGGCACGAATGTCGGCCTGGTCGGCGGGAATATCGTAGCCGCCGGACACGATGGCGCGCGCGTCCTTGGCATCGAGCGTGGTCGCGCCAACGCGAAGCCGGCCGTCCCTGATACTGAACGGAATCTGCGCCGACGCGACCGACAACGCTCCAGCCGACAACACCGGCTCGACGATCTGCCGCAACCGGGCGTCGTCGGTCGCCTGCCCGGCGTCGCTGGCGCGGATCGCAACCTCGAATGCGCGAGGATTGAGTCCGGCAATGCCGGCGGATTCCAGCGTCACGGTCCCGCTTCCGGACAACGCCCCGGTCAACGCCGATGCGCTGCGGCCCTGGCTCGCCAGCGTCATCTGCATTGATGCGCGGCCTGCCGGCATCGCCAGGCCGCGATAGCGCAACGCTGCGCCATCGACGCCCTTGAACTGAACACGCGCATTCAGCGCAATTCCATCCGCCGCCGGTTTCGCATCGAGGCTGGCCGTTGCTTCGCCGCCGCCGATAGTGCCCTTGATGGCATCGAACGTCAGCGATTGACCGTCGCTCTTGACCGTACCGCTGACCGGCCGCAATTCGCCGCCGCCGGGAAGCGCGCCGCGCAGCGCCTGAAACGCGACATGACCGCGCCAGCCCTTCAGCAGCCCCGCACCGAGCGGCTCACCCGCATCGCGCCCCGCCGCACCAATGGCAAGTGCAAATACCGGCGCAAGATCGAGCGCATCGAGGCCGACCTCGCCTTCGACGTCGCTTTCCTCGCCGAGGGTCAACGCCAGGCGCCCGCGCAGCCGCGCACCCGATATCGCGCTATCGAGATCATCGAAGATCAGCTTGCTGCCGGTTAGCGACACGCGCGAGGACAGGCTGATGTTCTGAACCAGCGTGTCGGACGGCTTGAGATCGAGCAGCGGTGCGAAGTTGGCGCGGCGAACCGTGAGACTGACGCTGGCCCTGGGCTCCGACGCCCAAGGCTCCGCGGTCCCCTGTGCTTCGGCGTCGAGGCCGGCTCCTGATATCCTGGCTTTCAGCCGCAGCGGCGCGCGCCATACGCCGGTGACGGACCCTTGAAATTGCGCCGGACCTTCGCCCGCCACGATCGCGCGATCGAGCCCCAACAAGACCAGCAATGGACGGCCCTGCTCCGACGACAGTTTCAATTCAATGCCGATTTCGCTGCGCCGGAGCCTGTCGAGATCGACCGCGCGGACCGCCGCGATGTCAGGCTTTGCGGTAAAGGTGACAACGCCCTTGAGCTGCGGCGCGTCGAGATCGAGAACGGCGCGCGCGCTGGCGCGATCGGCGTATTCGGCGTTCTTGTCGAGATCGAGCGTCAGCTTGAGGCGCGCGGGACCCGGACTCGTCCCCAGCGAATCGAGCCGCGACACAACATGAGGTGCAAATGGCGTAATCAGGCCGGTGATCCGGGCCAGTGACGCCGCTGTCGAATTCAGCGCCAGCCGCCCGGTGGCATGAACGCGGTCGAAATTGCCCGTGCCTTCCACGGTCACGCCGTTAGCCTGGCCGATTTTCAGTTGATCGAGCGTGACCGTCTTAGGCCCGTAGCCGAGCTTTGCGATCAACGGTTGCAATTCCTGACCGGCCGACAGGGCGCGACCGATATCGAGCGACAGCTGCGCTTCGTCCGGCCACTCGGCTTGCGGGCCCGCAACCGAGCGCACGAATTCCGTTGCGGCATCGAGATCGAGACGTTCCGCCTTCAACTCGGCATCGATCCGGGAGCCGCCGCTGGCCGATGGGTTGGAGAATGCGACCCGGCCGGTGACAGCGCCGCCATCGATTTCGGCAGTCATGGCGTCGATCGCGAAGCGGTTCGGGCCGACGCTGACATTGCCGCGCAACTGCAGCGGCTTTTGACTGCGATAGGTGATCTCGCTGCGGCCCTGCAACCACGTCACCAGCGTATCCGGATCTGACAATTCGACGTCGATCGCGCCTTTGAAACTGCCGGAGGGACCGGGCGGCGTGTCGATGCCGCTCAGGTCGACGCGGGTCGCGCCGGGTGCGCGAAAATCCAGCCGGTCGATGGTCCAGGATTTGGTATCGGCATGCAGGTCGGCGGCAACATTCTGCAGCGGGCGTCCGCCCAGCATGATCTGCTCGGAACTGAACTCGACGCGTGCCGGGATCGGAGCCTGCGGGAGCGCGGCCATCAGCGCGCGCAGCCCCGGCAACAATAGTATCGGCTCGGCGGCGTGATCCTTGTCATTATTATTGGCGAAGAACCTGTCAGCATCGAGCTGCCGCGCCGAGAGCGCGGCGTGAAGCAGTGGCGAGGCGCCAAAGCGCATGTCGGCCTGTCCCGTGAATTTCAGCGCGGTGTCGTCGGGACCGTAGCTCGTCTCGAGTTGTTCGAACCGCGCGCCGGCCGGATCGGCCTTGACCTTGGCCGATATCCGCCACGGCGTCGGCGCCGCGTCGGCGCCTTTTGCCTTCGGCGCCGCCGGAACCGACAAGGTCGCCACACCTTCGAACCGCGGCGCCCGCGTCACAAACCTGAGCACGCCGTCAAGGTCGGCGGACAGTGCGCGCGCGCCAGGGTCGAGGTTGAGATGAATCCGGGTGCCTTCGCCGTCGACGCTCTGGCCGGAAGAGATGCGGAACGGATAACGCGTGCCGGACAGCGTGAAGTTGCCGTCGCCGCGCACCGACCCGGCCAGCGAGCGGACGTCGCCGCCGAAGGCGATATCGTTCAATTCCAGCGTCCCGCGGCTGGCGGCGTCATGCAGGGCGATGCGGCCGGTCAGGTTCAAGCGGTCGATCGAAAGCGATCCCAGATTGAAGGTTCCGGTCGAGACCGGCCAGTCGATCCGCCCCTGCGGGTCGAGGCCAAGATCGAGCGCCAGGCCGTTGATCGTCAATTCGTTGGCACGCCATTCGCCGCGCATCAGCGAGCCCAGGCTGAACTCGACGTCAAGCTTGTCGGCGCGAACCTTGCCGAGGTCGTTGGCGCCGCCGACCACGACGGAGCGCAGCCGCAGCGACGGCGTCGGCAGCAGCCGGGCATCGAGCGCGCCGCCGACACGCACCTGCGCGCCGAGCACCCGCGTGGCCTCGGCCTCGAACTGCGGCCGGAACTGATTCCAGTCGATAAAATACGGCCCGACCAGCGCCGCGATCAGCGCAATGATGAAGGCAATCGCCAATCCGAGCAGCGTCGTCTGCACGGTGTCTCCCCTCGAGCAGGTCCGTCGTCGATCATGCGGGCATATGGCGGTCCATTCGCCAGGCAGATACGCCTCTGAAGAAAGCGAGCTGAGACCGTCCGTCCACCGGCCGCGCGGAAATCAACGCCGGAGCAGCGTCATATATAGGGACAACTGTGGCGAAGTCACAGCAACCTTGCGTTACGGGACTGATGCCGACGCCGTCACCAGCTTGCGGGCAGCGCCTTGAGGCCACGCAACACAAAGGTCGGCCGCCATTGCGGATTTGCGGCGTCGTCCAGCCGCAGCTCCGGGAGCCGGCGCAGCAGGGTCGCGATCGCGATTTCCGCTTCGATCCGCGCCAGCTGGGCGCCGAGGCAGAAGTGAATGCCTCCGCCAAAGGACAACGGGCGCACATTGGGACGGGTAATATCGAGCTGATCCGGCCGATCGGGAAACACCGCCGGGTCCCGATTGGCCGAACCCAGCAGGCAAAGCACGCTCTCGCCCTTCGGAATTTTCTTGCCGCCGAGGTCGTCGACGTCTTCCAGCGCCACCCGGCCGGTCATCTGCACCGAGGAGTCGTAACGCAGGAATTCTTCAACCGCGCTGGCGATGAGGCCCGGATTGGCCTTGAGCAGTGCGAGCTGATCGGGATTGCGGTGCAGCGCCAGCAGTCCGTTTCCGATCAGATTGACCGTGGTCTCGTGCCCGGCGCCGAACAACAGGATGATGTTGGCGGTCAGTTCCTCGTTGGAGAGCTTGCTGCCGTCTTCCTCGGCCTGCACCAGTTGCGTCGTCAGATCGTCGCCCGGGCTGCGGCGGCGCAGCTCGAACAGTTGCTGGAAATACATCTGGGCCATCGCATTGCCGGCGTTGCCCTGTTCGATTTCGGCCGGCGACATCGGCACCGGATCGAGCAGGCGTCCGCCATCGCGCGAGCTCTTGTAGAAGACCTCGCGGTGCTCCTCGGGAATTCCGAGCATGTCGCAGATGATCGTCACCGGCAGCCGAAACGCAAAATCCTCGATCAGATCCATGTGGCCCTGGCCGGCGATGGCATCGAGCGTTTCGTCGACGATCTGCTGGATGCGCGGACGCATGTCCTCGACCCGGCGCGCGGTAAAGGCCTTCACCACCAGGCCGCGCAACCGCGTATGGTCGGGCGGGTCCTGCTGCAGCATCCAGTGGCTCATGCTGCGGAACACCGGCTCCTGCATGATCTGCGGCCCGTAGCGCCGAACGGTCCGCTCGACAAAATCCTTGCCGAAACGCTTGTCGCGCAGCACCAGGCTGGCCTCGGCGTGCCGGCTCGCGAGGAAGGCGCCGAACTGCGTGACGTGCATCGGATCGGTGGCGCGCAGCCGCGCATAATGTGGATAGGGGTCGCGAATGAATTCCGGCGCCAACGGATTGAACAGCGGCTCGGTCGTCGCGGCCTGAACATGCTCGTTCATGGGAACCCTCGATGTGTTGCGCGCTGAAAGAGTTTGCATATGCAGCGCATGAGCAATTTTTCAAAGACCGACGACGCGGTGATCCGCACATTCTCATCCGATACACTATTGTATCGAGTTGCACTGTGCCCTAAAATGGCAGAATGTCAAGAGTTCGAACCAGACCGACCCGGGATGATACCTGCGAAAAGCTGTTCGACGCGGCGGCGCGCGTCTTCGAAGACCAGGGAATCGGCGGCGCCAGCATCGAGGCCATTGCGGCCGCGGCCGGCTTTACGCGCGGCGCGTTTTATTCGAATTTCAAGAGCAAGGACGAGTTGATCATCGCCATGCTTGAGGATCACGTCGCGCAATCCATTCGACGCAATCTCGATCTTCTCGACAGACACAAAAATCTCGCGGATTTTATCGATGCGCTGAAGACCATCGACGGGAGCCATCAGGATCCGCTCGCGCGTTCCCCGCTTTTGCACATGGAGATGATCCTGTTTGTGGCGCGGGCCGAAAAGCGCCGGCCCGACCTCGCCAAGCGGCTGCGCGCCCGGAGAAAACTGATCGTCGATATCGTCGAGACCACGTTGAAGAACAACGGCAAGAACGGATCGCTGAACCCGACATGGACCGGCGCGATCGTGCTGGCGCTGGAGGACGGCTTTCGTCTGCACCGCCTGATCGACCCGGAGACCACGCCGGCGGACAGCTTCCTGCGCGCGATCAGCGATCTGCAGAGAAGCATGGGAATTTCATCGGCCTGACGACGGCCCAGTCTTTTGCCTTGACGCGTTTTCCTTACGCGAACCGGTATTCCCATCCCGCATCAAGTGCGGGGCAGGCTTTCGCTCCAAAACGCTCTAAGCGGCGCCAGCGCTGGCCTTTGCCTTATGCAACTGGCCCGCGACCGCGCGGATTTTGCCGGGTGACGCCATCCAGATCGCCAGCGCGGATAATCCGCTGACGGCGATACCGATCGCAAAGGCCAAGGTATAATTCCCGGAAAGGTCGTGCAGAATACCGGTGACCCATGGGCCTGCAGCACCTCCGACAATGGCCGCAAGCATCACGGTACCGAAAATGCTGCCATAATGTTTTCCCTGGAATATCTCCACCACGACTGCCCCGATGACGGAAGTCAGGCCGTAGCCGAGCACGCCCTGCGCCAGCACCATGACGTAGACCAGCAGCAATGTCGGCGCCTGCGCCATCGCGATCAGCGCCGCATAGCAGATCGCAAAACCGAGGCAACTCGCGGTCCATATCCATTCGCGCCCGAGCCGGTCCGAGAGATGTCCAAGAACGATCTGGCCGGGAATGCCAAGCAGGCTGACCGCGCCTAATGCCCAGACCGCGACGCCCGGGCTGAAACCGATGTCCAGAAGATATTTGGTCTGGTGAACCTGCACCGCGTACCAGACATACAATGCGCAGAAATAACCGACCGCGAGCCACCAGAAGCGCGCCGTGCGAAGCGCGCGGCCCAGGGTCCAGTCGATGTTGGCCCAATCGGGGTCGACGATATTCGAGATCGGTTTCGCCGATGAAGCGCAAGGTGCCGCATCTCCGTCCGGCTGAAGCCCGATGTCCTCCGGCCGCTTGCGCAGCAACAGGTTGATTGGCGCAAGCACGACCAGCACCAGAATGCCCATCGCCGTGCACGCCGTTCGCCAGCCGGTCTGTTCGATCATGTGCTGCATCCACGGCAGCAAGGTGATCGAGCCCAGTCCGACGCCGGCAAATGCCAGTCCCATCGCGAGGCCGCGCCGGCGATTGAACCAGTTGGGCAGGAACAACGATTGACCGGAATAGCCGAGGCAGATGCTGCCGGAGCCGACCAGCACCCCGATGGTCAAATAAAGATGCCAGGGCTGCGTCGTCAGCGGCGCCAGTAGCAAGCCTCCCGCCATCAACGCGACGCCAAGCTCCATCACGGTACGGGGACCGGCATGATCCATCATGCGGCCGATCAGCGGGCTGACGCCGGCGGAAACCAGAAAGCCGAACGAGAAGGCGCCGGCGGTGACACCGCGCTCCCATCCGAACTCGTTGATGATGGGCGGAAACAACAACGAGAACGACGTGCGCGCGTTCACGCCGATCGCCATGGTCACGAATGTCACGGCGATGATGATCCAGCCGTAAAAGAAAGGAAGCCGCATCGGCATGACGTTCCAACTGAGCGGCAATCAGACGACGGACGTCTCTTGCCGGGTTTGCCCGCTATCGTTACGTCATTCTGGCCAGTGAATCGATGATCATGACATCGCCGGGCGGCCGGCGTTGCACCGATACCATTTGCCCCTTGCCCGCTGACGCGCATTGTTGTGATGCTTGGTTGCGTGCCGGCGCCGAGCGCCGATGCGCGCACGATAAAAATCAGGCTGCGCTGCCAAAGCGATGGCCAACGGAGGAAGCGACCATGTTGACCATGTCCCATGCTGCAGGTGCGAACGAGCCGGCAGTTCGCGACATCACGCTAGGCGAATTGCTGCAATGGGCAGCGGAAACCACGCCGGACCGGGTAGCGCTGATCGCAGGCGTCCCCGACAAGGCCAATCGCCGGCAGTGGACCTACGCGGAATTATACGCGCAGTCGTTGCGCACCGCGCGGGCGCTGCGGACGCGCTTCGAGCCGGGCGAACGCGTCGCGATCTGGGCTCACAACATTCCCGAATGGATCATGGTGGAATTTGGCGCCGCCATGGCGGGCGTCATTCTGGTGACCGTCAACCCCGCCCTCAGGTCGGGCGAGGTCGAATATGTTTTGAAGCAGTCGCGCTCCGCCGGCATCATGGTGGTGACGGAATTCCGCGGCAATCCGATGCTGGCGACGGCCCAGGCGCTGGTCTCCCGCTGCCCAGAATTGCGGGAGATCATTCCGTTCGACCGATGGGATGCATTTCTGGAATCGGGCGACATTGCCAAGCCTGAGCTTCCGAAAGTGCGATCGACCGACCCGGTGATGATCCAGTACACATCAGGGACCACGGGATTTCCCAAAGGCGCCCTGCTTCACCATCGCGGCCTCGTCAACAATGGAGCGCACACCGCGGACCGCGCCGGCATCCCCGACGGCGCCGTCCAGGTGACCACCATGCCGCTTTTCCACACCGGCGGCTGTGTCTGTTGCGTGCTCGGCGCCGTCGCCCGGCGCGCGACGCAGGTACTGGTCGAGGCCTTCGACCCCGGGCTTGTGCTCGAACTCATGGGCACCTACCGCTGCAACGCGATACTCGGCGTGCCGACCATGCTGGTCGCGATGATGGAGCATCCGTCGTTTGCCACCGCCGATCTTTCCTCGATCAAGGCGATCTACTCCGGTGGCTCGACCGTGCCGGCTTCCATTGTCACCGCTCTCGAACAAAAACTGGGCGCCCCCTTCACCATCGTGTTCGGCCAGACCGAATGCTCGCCGGTCGCCCTGATGACCTGGGCCACCGACAGCATCACCGACAAGGCCGAGACCATCGGCTCGCCGATGCCGAACGTCGAGGTCAAGATCGTCAATCCGGACACCGGAGAGACCGTTCCGATCGGCGAGATCGGCGAGATCTGCACGCGTGGCTATCACATCATGCACGGATATTTCGAGAACGAGACGGCGACAGCGGCGGCGATCGATGCCGACGGCTGGCTGCACACCGGCGATCTCGGAGCGATGGATGGCCGCGGCTATTGCACCGTCGAGGGAAGATTGAAGGACATGATCATCCGCGGCGGCGAAAACATTTACCCGCGCGAACTCGAGGAATTGCTGTTCCGCCATCCCAAGGTCGGAGACATCGCCGTCGTCGGATTGCCGGACCCGAGATGGGGCGAGGTCGTATCGGCCTTTATCCGTCCCGCGCCCGGCAATTCGATCGACAAGGATGAACTGCATCACTATGTCCGCGAGCATCTCGCCCCGCACAAGACCCCGCGCCACTGGTTCGTCGTCGAGACCATGCCGCTCACCGGCTCCGGCAAGATTCAAAAATTCAAATTGCGCGAGCAATGGTCGAAGGGCGAAGTGATGGAGCTTTGAGAAGCGATGGCGCCTGACACGCCGAAATATCCGGAAATACTTCGTCGCGCCGGCGGGCGATTTGGTTAGCAATCTTTTAACGCAACCCGCGACATTTCTGCACAGGGGCCTGATGATCATGAAATACGATGTTCGACACGATCCTTCTGCTGGCAGGTGCGGCTGAGCAATCCATCCTGCCGCTTGCATTGCGCGGGCATAATCCGCTTCTGACCGTGATCCCGGTCGGGAGTGCCGCCGAGCTCGCCGCCCTCGATTCAGATCTCTTGAGCCGGGCCCGGCTGATTGCATTCGTGACGGCGGAAATCGTCCCACAGAGCGTGCTCGCCCGGCTCGGCTACGGCGCGTTCAATTTTCATCCCGGCCCGCCGAGCTATCCCGGATGGGCGCCCGCGCATTTTGCGCTTTACGACCAGGCGCGGCAATTCGGCGCGACGCTCCATGTCATGGTCGAGCGGGTCGACGCCGGTCCGATCGTCGACGTCGCGTTTTTTCCAGTGCCGGCCGACATCTCCGTGTTCGGGCTGGAGGGGTTGGCCTATGCGCACCTGGCCCAATTATTCTGGCGCAGGGCGAAATCGCTGGCGACAGATGCGGCGCCGCCGCCGACACTCCCGATCGAATGGGGCAGCCGGAAATATTCACGCCGCGCCTACCGGGCGATCTGCGACATTCCCCTCGACATCCCCAAGGAGGAGCTTGACCGGCGCATCAAGGTGTTCGGCGGCAATCATTTCGGGATTTCTCCGGCCATCCATCTGCACGGCATCGAGTTTCGCGCCGTGACGCCGTCCCGCGGGCAGCCCGCCAGCTAAACCGTCGGCGGCCGGATTTTTGTTTCCGGATATGCAAAGCCGGACAGGCCCCGGAACCGGCAAACTTTCGCGGCCGGGTTCACCTAGGGTTAATCAACGATTAATTCTGTTCTGTCAGTGATGCCTTCATCGCCTGCTTTTCCGGGGCCAGCGGAGGATTTCAATGACGAACATCATGAGCATCCTGCAGTCGAGTTACTCGGCGGCGGCATCGCAACAGAGCCTCATCCCGGTCGGAGCGAAATTCGCCGCTGTCGATCCGACGAAATATACGGGCACCTGGACCGGCAAGGACAGCTCCGGCAAACCATTCTCGCTGGTGATCAGCAAGGTCAGCGGCTACCGCGCCAATGTGACCTACCAGAGCGCCGCCGGCGGCACGCAGCATCAACGGGTGTTCATCTCCACCAAAAGCCAGTTTCGCATCGGTAATTCGAGCTTCATACTGACGGGGACCGACAAGGCGCAGGTGAACACCATTTTGACCGATCCCACCACCGGCATACAATCCGAAGAGAAGGCCCCCGCCACGAGAACGACCACCTGAGCGACCCGGCCATGGCGTTCGACAATTGAAATGCCTGAACCCTCGTCGAACGCCATCCCCTCAACGCTCGACCTGAAGGCTACCGGCCGCTTCTGGCTCGCCATCGTGCTTACCGGGCTGGGCACCGGAGCCAGCGCCGCCGCCCTCAGCCTGATATTGCAATCCGTACAACATACGATATGGCCGGGCGCCACCCTGCTCGATGCCGCGCGCGAGGCCACGCCCTGGCGGCATATCCTTGTGCTTTTGGGCGCGGGCTTTTTGACCGGCGCGGGTCAACTGCTGCTGGTCCGCCTGACCAGCAGCAACAGCATCGACATCACCGAGGCGATCTGGTTCTCCGCCGGAAGGCTGCCAGCGTGGCGAACCCTCGGCAGCGCCGTATTATCGGTGATATTGGTCGGAATGGGCGCGTCGCTCGGCCGCGAAGGCGCCCCCAAGCAGGCGGGCGCGGTGATGGCCAATCTGCTGTCGGACCATGTCAGCCTCTCCGACGAACAACGCCGGCTGCTGGTTGCTTGCGGCGCAGGAGCCGGCATGGCCGCCGCCTACGGCGTTCCATTGGGCGGCGCGCTGTTCGCGCTGGAGGTCTTGCGCGGAATGCTGGCGCTGCGGCTGGTGCTGCCGGCGCTGTTGACGTCGGTCATCGCGACGCTGACCGCATGGCTGGTGCTGCCGAACGCACCGACCTATGTCATTCCCCACTTCGACAATTCGGCTGCCAATCTGGCGCTGGCGCTTCTGGTTGGTCCGATCGCCGGTCTGGTGTCGGTTGGGTTCGTGCGAGCGATCGCCTGGGCCGATCGAAACCGGCCCAGGCGCCGGCGCCGGCTGGTGGCGCCGATCGTGGCGCTCGGGCTGCTCGGGCTGGTATCGATCCCGTTTCCACAATTGCTCGGAAACGGCAAGGATATCGCCCAGCTCGTTTTTGCGGACCAAATTCCGTTCACGCTTCTGCTGATGCTGCTGGCTCTCAAGCCGGCCGCGACGCTGTTGTGCCTCGGCAGCGGCGTACCCGGAGGCCTGTTTACACCGTCGGTGGCACTGGGCGCCCTGCTGGGCGCGGTGGTCGGCCACGCCTGTTTTTTGCTGTGGCCCGACGTGCAGCCTGCGCTGGTTGCGATTGTCGGCGCCGGAGCCGTACTGGCCGCCACCACCCAGGGACCGATCTCGGCGGTGGTGTTGATGATGGAATTGACCGGTCAGGACCGCTCGTTCATCGCGCCGTTGCTGCTGGCCGTGGTGATTGCGACGCTGGTGTCGCGATTGATCGAACCTCGCTCGATCTACGATGCCAGACTGACCGACGAAGAGATTGCGCAGCGGCAGGCGCTGCGCGAGCCGGCCAGGCACGGATACCCGGCATACCCTAAGCCGCCGGCAGGATCTTCCCAGGATTAAAGATGTTCTGCGGGTCGAGCGCCTGCTTCACCGCACGCATGGCGTCGATCGCCTCGGGGCCAAGCTCGGCCTTGAGGTATTTCTGCTTGCCCTGCCCGATGCCGTGTTCGCCGGTGCAGGTGCCGCCCATCGCCTGCGCGCGTTCCACCAGGCGATGCATGAAGTCCTCGCCGCGCGCCATCTCGTCGCGGTCATCCACATCGCACAGCAGCGAGCAGTGGAAATTGCCGTCGCCGACATGACCGACAATCGGCGATTGCAGATTGAGCCGTTTCAGATCCGCTTCGGTTTCGGTGACGCAATCGGCCAGCCGGGAAATCGGCACGCAGACGTCGGTTGCCACCACGCCCGCACCGGGACGCAAGGCCTTCACCGCCCAATAGGCGTCGTGGCGCGCCTGCCAGAGCTTGGTGCGATCCTCCGGCCTTGTGGTCCAGGTGAAACCACCGCCGCCGCATTCCTTGGCGATCTCGCTGAAGTTCTTCGACTGTTCGGCGACCTCGTTCTCGCTGCCGTGAAATTCAAGCAGCAGCAGCGGCGTCTCCGGCAGCGACAGTTTCGAATAGGAATTGCAGGCCCGCACCTGCTCGGCGTTGAGCAGTTCGATGCGGGCGACGGGAATGCCGGTTTGAATCGCCAGAATCGTGGCCTGGCAGGCGCCGCGCACGGTCTCGAACGAACAGGCCGCGGCCGCGATGGTCTCGGGAATGCCGCGCAGCTTGATGGTGAGTTCGGCGATGATCCCGAGCGTGCCCTCGGCGCCGACAAACAGGTGCGTCAGGTCGTAACCGGCGGAGGATTTCTTCGCGCGCGTGCCGGTCGTGATGATCTCGCCATCACCGCGCACCACCTTGAGCGCCAGCACGTTGTCACGCATGGTGCCGTAGCGCACCGCATTGGTGCCGGACGCCCGGGTTGACGCCATGCCGCCCAGCGAGGCATCGGCGCCGGGATCGATCGGAAAGAACACGCCCTGGTCGCGCAAATGCTCATTCAGCGCCTTGCGGGTGATGCCGGGCTGAATCACGCAGTCGAGATCCTCGGCGTGGACTTCCAATACCTGGTTCATGTCGCGCAGGTCGATGCAGATGCCGCCGGCCGGCGCGTTGACCTGCCCCTCCAGCGAGGTTCCGGTGCCGAACGCGATTACGGGAACGCCGTATTGAGCGCAAATCCGCACCACGTCCTGAATGTCGGACGTCTCCTGCGCCATCACCACCGCGTCCGGCGGCTGCGGCGTCAGCCAGGTCGTGGTGTGGGCGTGCTGGTCGCGCACCGCCCTCGACGTGATGAGCCGGTTGCCGAACCGCGCGGTGAGCGCTTCAATGGCGGCTGCCAGCGCCTGCGGTTCCGGACGCTTCAAATGATTGGTGATGGGTATGCCCACGCGATATCCTCCCGGCCGGGAACCCTTGCAAAGGATATATAACCGGTCAAGGGATCAAGGATTGAAACCAACGGGGATGAGGTATGACGAGTGTTGCCGCCAGCGACGATGTGCAGTTCCGGCCCGCATTATTTCTGTCGTCGGTGATGCAGATCGAACCATCATGGATCGACTACAACGGCCATCTCAACATGGCCTATTACAACGTGATGTTCGACCGCGCCATCGACGAATTATGGCTCAAGCTCGGGATCGGGCCCGGCTACATGAAGGAGCGCCACGGCTCGACCTTCACCGCCGAATGCCATGTGCGATATTTGCGGGAGATTCATCTCGGCGATCCCGTGCAGGTTTCGATCCTGCTGGTCGCCGCCGACGAAAAGCGGCTGCATACCTTTGAGGAATTGCGCCACGCCACCGAGGGCTGGTTGTCCGCCACCTCGGAGAACATGACCGTTCATATCGACATGACGGCGCGAAAGACCGCGCCGTTTCCATCAGATATTCGGGCCCGAATCCAGGCCCTGGTGAACGCCCACTCGGCGATCGCGCGCCCCGAAGGCATCGGCAGAAGGATCGCGATGCCCGCTTCGAGGTAGCAACCGGCTTCAGACGCGGGTGCGCCCGCGCGCCAGGCTGACCACGGCAGAGATCAGGAACAGGATGACGGCGATAAAGAAGATGGTCTTGGCGATTTCGATCGACGCTCCGGCGATACCGCCGAAGCCCAAAATGCCGGCAATCAGCGCAACGACCAAAAAAGTAACGACCCAGCTCAACATGAGATCACCTCTATTATGACTTCTGCTTCATACCTGCGCGACCGGAGATGGTGCGCGCGACTGCAGAAATAATCCGGCCTCGGAACAAAGGTTCCGGGCGGTTCCTGTCAGCGAAATCGCAAAAAAAGCCGCTTCCAGAGGAACAAATGGCGGCTGAAGGTCAAAATTGGCGTATCGGGAGCCGCTGGATAACTCCTGTCAAATCTCCGGCCAAAGCCCTATATGGCCTGCAATCCTGCTATGAAGGCTCCCCTTCACGGCCCCGCGGTGCCATCGTGGGCGGAAGACGATTCGCATGACCGAGCCGAACAAGCTGCCCCATCACGGCGTTCCCGACCATCAGCCCGCGGCCGGTGGCATTGCCGCGCGCGCGCGGGCAGCCGCGACCCCGCAATATCTCGCCGGGCTCAATGCCGAGCAGCGCGAGGCGGTGGAAACGCTGGACGGACCCGTGCTGGTGCTGGCGGGCGCCGGCACCGGCAAAACCCGGGTGCTGACCTCGCGCATCGCCCACATCCTCAGCATGGGCCGCGCCCGTCCGGGCGAGATCCTGTCGGTGACCTTCACCAACAAGGCCGCGCGCGAGATGAAACTTCGTCTCGGCCACATGCTTGGCCAGGCCGTCGAAGGCATGCCGTGGCTCGGCACCTTCCATTCGATCGGCGGACGCATCCTGCGCGCCCATGCCGAACTGGTGCAGTTGAAATCCAATTTCACCGTGCTCGATGTCGACGATCAGGTTCGTCTGTTGAAGCAGCTTCTGGCGGCCGACAACATCGACGACAAGCGCTGGCCGGCGCGCATGCTCGCCGGCCTGATCGACGGCTGGAAGAATCGCGGATTGACGCCGGCGCAGGTGCCGCCGGGCGAGGCCGCAGTGTTCGGCAACGGCCGGGGCGGCAAGCTCTATGCGAGCTATCAGGAGCGGCTGAAAATCCTCAACGCCGCCGACTTCGGTGATCTGCTGCTGGAGAACATCCGGCTGTTTCGCGAGCATCCCGATGTGCTCCGGCAATACCAGAACCGCTTCAAATTCATTCTGGTCGACGAATACCAGGACACCAACGTCGCGCAGTATCTGTGGCTGCGGCTATTGGCGCAGGCGCCGGCTTCTTCTCTAACCTCTCCCCGCCTGCGGGGAGAGGTCGATGCACGAAGTGCATCGGGTGAGGGGGTTGCCGAGCCAGCCGAGTCATCGACATTAGCGACTGTACCCCCTCGCCCCGACCCTCTCCCCGCAAGCGGGGCGAGGGAGAAGATCGCGCATCCGGGAATGACAGCACAATCGCCTCCCAAGAACATCTGCTGCGTCGGCGACGACGACCAGTCGATCTATGGCTGGCGCGGCGCGGAGGTCGACAACATCCTGCGCTTCGACCACGACTTCCCCGGCGCGAAAGTCATCCGGCTGGAGCGCAACTACCGCTCCACCGGCCATATCCTGGCCGCGGCATCGCATCTGATCGCGCATAATGAAGGCCGGCTCGGCAAAACGCTGCGCACCGAAGACGTCGACGGCGAAAAGGTCACCGTCACCGGCGCCTGGGATTCCGAGGAGGAAGCGCGCGCCATCGGCGAGGAGATCGAGGAGCTGCAGCGCGCCGGCCACAAGCTCAACGACATCGCGATCCTGGTGCGGGCCTCGTTCCAGATGCGCGAATTCGAAGACCGCTTTGTCACCCTCGGCCTGTCCTATCGCGTGATCGGCGGCCCGCGATTCTACGAGCGCGCCGAAATCCGCGACGCGCTGGCGTATCTGCGCGTGATCAATTCGCCGGCCGACGATCTCGCCTTCGAACGCATCGTCAATGTGCCCAAGCGCGGTCTCGGCGATGCCACCGTGCAGATGCTGCACGACCATGCCCGCAAGCGCCGCATTCCGCTGTCCGAGGCCGCCCGCGCCGTTGTCGAAACCGATGAACTGAAACCGAAGGCGCGCGGATCGCTGCGCGACCTCATCGTCAATTTCGATCGCTGGCGCGCGCAGCGCGAGGTGACGTCACATACCGAACTGGCCGAAATCGTGCTCGACGAGAGCGGTTATACCGAGATGTGGCAGAAGGATCGTTCCGCCGACGCCGCCGGGCGCCTTGAGAACCTCAAGGAGTTGGTGCGCTCGATGGAGGAATTCGAGAATCTGCAGGGCTTTCTCGAACACATCTCGCTGGTGATGGACCGCGACGGTGGCGCCGAGGACGATGCGGTTTCGCTGATGACGCTGCACTCGGCCAAGGGACTCGAATTCGACAATGTGTTCCTGCCCGGCTGGGAGGAGGGTCTGTTTCCGAGCCAGCGCACCCTGGACGAACAGGGCCGCGCCGGACTCGAGGAAGAGCGCCGCCTCGCCCATGTCGGGCTGACCCGCGCCCGCCGCCGCGCCAAGCTTTACTTCGCCACCAACCGGCGGATTCACGGCACCTGGTCGACCACTGATACCGTCGCGCTTCCTCGACGAATTGCCGGCGCCGAATGTCGAGATCACCGAATCCAAGGGCGGCTCGGGCTGGGGCGGCAGTAGCGGCTACGGCCCCTCGCGCTTCGACAATGTGGAATCGTTCGGCTCCAGCTATTCGACGCCGGGCTGGCAGCGCGCCCAGGCCAACCGCGCGCGCGGCCAAAGCGGCCGCAATGGACAGGCCGGCGGCGGCTTCAACGAAAGCCAGTCGCCGTTTTCTACCAGGAGCGACGGCTTTTCCCGCAACAAGCGCGCCCCCATGACCATCGAAGGCGAGCTGGTCGCGAAATCCACCGGCACCACCTCGGAGTTCTCGCTCGGCGATCGCGTCTTTCACCAGAAATTCGGCTACGGCGAGGTGGTGAAGATCGACGGCAACAAGCTCACCATCGCGTTCGAGAAAGCCGGCGAGAAGAAGGTGGTCGATAGTTTTGTGGAGCGGGTGTGAGCGTGAGCTCTTCTATTTCCCGCCCAGGACATCGCCGAACAACACCCACGATTTTCCGTCGAACCGCGCCATCTGGATTTGCCGGATCGGGGTGAAGTTGTGCGGGTCGGTATATATTTTTATCCCGGGAAGCAGCATCGGCAGCGCGAGACCGTCCAGCGACGTCGCCTGCTTCATGATGTTCTCGCGGCTGAGATCGTCTTTGCAGTTTTCCAGGACCCTGGCCATGGTTTGCGCGGCCGTATAGCCCTGTACATTGTATAGATCGCCGGTGCTGGCGTTGGGCTGGTATTTCTTCATCCAGGCCAGCCAGTCTTTCAGGGCGGGATCGTTGGCCCAGCGCGCGTCGTTCGGATCCTTCAGATAAAGCCCGGTGACCACGCCGACGGTATTTTCCAGCCCTGCCGGTTCGAGCACGGCAGAGAAGGAATTGGAAACCGCGGGCAGGATGATCAGCGGTTTCCAGCCCATGCTGGCGGCTTTTTTGATGGCTTGGGCGGCAAATCTGGGCGTCGCTTCCGCGAAGAAAACGTCGGCGCCGGACTCCCGCATCGTGACCATCTGGGAATCGATGGTCGGATCGGACGTTAGATAGGTGGTTTCCGAAACGAGCTGGTCGACATGCTCGCCCAATCCCGCCTTGAACCCCCTGACGTAGTCCTTGCCGGCGTCCTCGTTGGGCGCAATGACCGCGATTTTGGCGTCCGGTTTGGTTTGCAGGATGAACTGTGCATAGAGACGGCCCTCCTGTTCATAGGTCGGATTGAAACCGACCGTCCACGGGAAATGTTCGGGGTCGTTCCACCGCGTCGCTCCCGTTGACACGAAAAGCTGCGGGATGCGCTTGGCGTTGAGATATTTCTGAACGGAGATGTTGGGCGCGGTACCGACCGCGCTGAACATCGCCAGCACTTCATCCTGCTCCACCAGCTTGCGGGTCTGTTCGACGGTCTTGGCCGGCGAATAGGCGTCATCCAGGGTCAGGAAATCGACCTTGCGCCCGTTGATGCCGCCCTGGTCGTTCAGCATCTGAAAGTAGGCGGCCTCGGCACGCGCGATTGTGCCATAGGCGGAGGCCGGTCCGCTGTAAGGCGCGGTATTTCCGATTTTGATGGTGGTCTCGGCCGCGCCGCCATCGGTGATCGGCATAAACAAGAGCGCTGCGGCGACAAGCGATGCGGCCAGAAGTCTGCTGGGGGTTGGCAAGGTTTCTTATCCTTCTTTTTGTTTCCTCAACGCCACGCAACATATTTTAACGCCCCAGGCAATCGCCGAAAAAATTCCGCGGGCCGGTAATTGGCGCTTCCTGGTAACGGTACGAGTAAGCGCAATGACTTTGCGTCATATCATCGTAAAGAGGCCGCCAACCGGCCCGATCCGGTTCGGACGGGCGAAAAAGGCGGTCGATAATTTCGTCGGGCGGGCGTACTTTTCCCGGAGCGGTCGTGGCCCACGATTCTGTTTGCGACCCGTCGCAGGCCTTGACCATCCACGACTTCATCGGTTCAGATGAACCCATGATCCAAGGTCGATCCATCCTGCTCATTCTGGCTCTCGCGGCGCCATCGCTGGCGGCGGCGGAAACGATGACTTTTGGTGATGCAGCAGCCCTATTGGGCAAGAGTTGCGCCAAGGATATCGATGACACTTGCCGCGGCGTCAATTTCGACACCAATCGTCTGAAAGACTGCCTTTATCGCAATCAGGACGTTATGTCGGCGGAATGCAAGGCCAACTATCCCAGGGCGTTCGATGCGATCCAGAAACGTATTGCGGCGCGTGCCAATGTCGCCAAGCAGTGCGAATACGAGATCGTCAAGAAGTGCCACGGCAAGGCCAAGGAAGCCAGCAAATCACTGGAATGCCTGCTCGCGACGCCCAAGGTCAGCGCCAGATGCGACCTGGCCATCGGCGATGCGGGGTACCGATGATGCGGCCGGCAAAGCATGGCCCACGCTGCATTGGCCTTGCGGTGACAGTTGTTGCCATTCTGTCAGTGTCCCTCCTCCCGTCGCACGGCCAGGCTGCTCCGGCGCGCGACGACATCGTCAATGCGCTGAAGAATTTCGACGGCGCGACCGATTTCCAGCCTGACACCGCGGCGCTCAAGCAGAAGATCAGCGACCGGTCGAAGATGCGCGGCAAGAACGAGCCGGAGCCGTCGAAGCGCCCGCTGATCGTGCCCGAACTGAAGAACCTGCCGACCTTCACCGTCAGCATCGACTTCGACAGCGATACGCCCGTGGTGCGGCCCTCGTCCTACGAGACCGTCGGGCGCATCGCCGACGCAATGGTTCAGGTGAACCTTTTGTCCTACAGCTTTCTCGTCGTCGGGCATACGAGCTCGGACGGCAGGCGCGAGGCCAATGCGATGCTGAGCCAGCGCCGCGCGGATGCAATCCGCGACTCGCTGGTCAACACCTTCAAGATTTCCTCGAAACGCGTTCAGTCGCTCGGCCTCGGAGAGGAGCAGTTCGTCGATCAGGCACACCCGACCTCGCCGGCCAATCTGCAGATCCAGATCGTCACCATCGCCAAGCTCCCCGAGCAGAGCGAGCAGCCTGCCGCGAAAGCCGCGCCGGGGGCCGCAAAGAAAAAGGCGAAAAAAAGATAAGCGGCTTTTGCGGGCCGATTGCGAATACAGCTTCAAGTCCCTATCTGTGCGGCGCACCCTCCCCTCTGGCGCTGGCACCCCTGCTGCCATTTGCCGATTTCCCGCCGATCCCGGTATGCCCTCCATTATCTCCGTCTCCAATCTGTCGAAGACCTATGGCTCCGGTTTCAAGGCGCTCAACAACATTAACCTTGAGATTCGCCGCGGCGAGATCTTCGCACTGCTGGGACCAAACGGCGCCGGCAAGACCACGCTGATCAGCATCATCTGCGGCATTGCCAATCCGAGCCAGGGCAGCGTATCGGTCGATGGCCACGACATCATCACATCGTATCGCGCCGCGCGGTCGCTGATCGGCCTGGTGCCGCAGGAACTGCACACCGACGCCTTCGAATCGGTTTGGGCAACCGTCAGCTTCAGCCGCGGCCTGTTCGGCAAGCCGAAAAATCCCGCGCATATCGAAAAGGTGCTGAAAGACCTGTCGCTGTGGGACAAGAAGGACAACAAGATCGTCACGCTGTCGGGCGGCATGAAGCGCCGGGTGATGATCGCCAAGGCGTTGTCGCACGAGCCGCAGATCCTGTTTCTCGACGAGCCGACCGCGGGCGTCGATGTCGAATTGCGCAAGGGGATGTGGGAAGTGGTGCGGACGCTGCAGGCCTCCGGCGTGACCATCATCCTGACCACGCATTACATCGACGAGGCCGAGGAAATGGCCGACCGGGTCGGCGTCATCAACAAGGGCGAGATCATCCTGGTCGAGGACAAGGCGAACCTGATGCAGAAGCTCGGCAAGAAGCGGCTGAAGCTGCATCTGCAGGGCAAGATCGATGCGCTTCCCGGGTCGCTTGCGGCCTATAACCTCGAACTGTCCAATGGCGGCAGCGAGCTGATCTACAATTACGACACCAAGGGCGAGCGCACCGGCATCACCAGCCTGCTCAGCGATCTCCGCGGCGCCGGCATCCGCTTCTACGACCTCGACACCACCCAGAGTTCGCTGGAAGACATCTTTGTCAGCCTGGTGAGGGCGCCATGAATTTCAGGGCTGTCCGTGCGATCTATCTGTTCGAGATGGCGCGAACCTGGCGTACGCTGTTGCAAAGCATCGTTTCGCCGGTGGTTTCGACCTCGCTGTATTTCGTGGTGTTTGGCGCCGCGATCGGCTCGCGGATCACCCAGGTCGAGGGCGTCAGCTACGGCACATTCATCGTGCCGGGACTGGTGATGCTGTCGGTGCTGACACAGAGCATCGCCAATGCCTCGTTCGGCATCTACTTTCCGAAATTCGTCGGCACGATCTACGAATTGCTGTCGGCGCCGATCTCGTATCTCGAGATCGTGCTCGGCTATGTCGGCGCCGCAGCGACCAAATCGATTATCCTCGGCTTGATTATTCTCGCCACCGCCGGACTGTTCGTGCCGCTGCAGATTCATCATCCGTGGTGGATGCTGACCTTTCTGGTCCTGACCGCGGTGACCTTCAGCCTGTTCGGCTTCATCATCGGGATCTGGGCCGACGGATTCGAGAAGCTGCAGATGATCCCCATGCTGGTGGTGACGCCCCTGACTTTCCTCGGCGGCAGCTTCTACTCGGTGAACATGCTGCCGTCGGGCTGGCGCACCATCACGCTGCTCAATCCGGTGGTCTATCTGATCAGCGGCTTCCGCTGGAGCTTTTACGAAATCGCCGATGTCAGCATCGGCGTCAGCGTCGGCATCACGCTGATGTTCCTCGCCATCTGCATGGCCACGGTATGGTGGATCTTCAAGACCGGCTACCGGCTGAAGAACTGAGATCAGCACGCAAACACAAAGTCATTCCGGGGCGCATCGAGGATGCGAACCTCAGATGCGCGATTGCGCATCTGGGAATGACGATTGCGTAGAAAGCAGAAACCTGTCGGTAGCAGTGGAAGCGGCTGCGGCGATCGCGGAGAGCCGTGTCAATGATAATGATGGTGGTGCCGATAATGACGGTGATACCGATAGCCACCGATCCCGAGGACGCCATTGACGGCACCTACCGCGCCGCCGACACCGGCGCCGACCGCGCCGCCAACGACGGCGCCCACCGGGCCTGCCGCGCGGCCACCCTCGCGCTCGCCTTGCTGAGCGCCGCCCTCCATGCCGCCGACGACGCCCTGCGCATGCCCGGCATGGGGCATCGCGAGCAAGGCGAGAACGAGCGCTGCGGCTGCAAGCGGGAGCTTGATGCGCAAGCCGGTTGTCGGCATCGCTGCGATCGTCTTCGTCGTGTTCATGCTGTTCATCTTGATTAATTCCTTGGGCTTGGCCGCTACGGGTCCCGCGGAGCGGGCATATGTAACGCCGACGTGAGCAAAAGGTTGCGCCACCATGGGAAATTCGAAAGCGCAGTGAATTGGCGAATCGGCGCCGCCGCGACAAATGATGTCGGCACCAGATTAAACCCTGCCTCCGCCATGTTTGCGCCCTGCCCTGCATTAACGATGCGCCCGACAGGGCACTGGAACCGATGCTGCGTTTCGGGCATATAGAGCTTGGGGGGACGGTCGGAGCGGCACTGCAGTTAAGGCCCGGAGGCCGGAGGTAAAATGCGTTCCTTCCTTATCGCTTTTGCTGGTTTGATGTTTTTCGTCGCCAGCGGCGCCGCGCAGGCCAAGGTTTCCATCACGGTCGACAAGGACACGCAGACGATGACGGTTGCGGTCGACGGCGTCGAGCGCTACCAGTGGCCGGTCTCGACCGGCAATCCATCCCACGAAACGCCGAACGGCAGCTTCCGGGCGTTCCGGATGGAGGAAGACCATTTCTCCAAGGAGTTCGACGATGCGCCGATGCCGCACTCGATCTTCTTCACCAAAGTCGGTCATGCCATTCACGGCACCGAATCCGAAGGCCGTCTCGGCACGCCGGTGTCACACGGCTGCGTGCGGCTGTCGCGCGCCAACGCCTCGACCCTGTATGCGCTGGTGGAGCAGCAAGGCGTTCTCAACACCACCGTGACGCTCACCGGTTCGGCCTCGGTCGCGCTGGCGCGCAATCCGCGTACCCGGCCCGCTACCGCTGTCGCCCGTCGCGACCCGGCCGCGCAATACGCTCCGCAATATAACACCGCCGGCGAGCCGATGGTCATAACACCGCGGCAGTTGCCGCCCGCACCACAATACGCCCCGCAGGTACAGGCGGATGACGGTTATTTCTATCCGGCGGACGGCAGTTCGGACGGGGCGCGCTACCCGGCGCCGCGCACCAGCCGTCGCCTGTACGACGCGCGGGCCAATCAGCAGCCGCAGCAATATTACGACAACAACGGCTATCTGGTGCAATCCGCCCCACCGGGCTATGCGCCGCGACCGTATTACCAGCCGCGTGGATTGTTCGAATAGGACAATCTGCGCGTTCGGATTGATCTAGAGCGAGATGGCTTTTCGTCGAATCGCCATCTCGCTCTATCTTTTTGTTCGAGCATGATCTTTTTCGGAAAACCGGTACCCACTTTTCCGGATCATGCTCTAGCCGGCGGCCGCGTGCGGCGACGGCCTCCGTGCGATCAGGTCGATTTCGATGAGCGCGTCATAGGCGAGCCCGGTGACGCCGACGCAGGTGCGGGCCGGGAGCCGGTCTTCCGCGAAATAGCTTCGATACACTTCGTTCATCGCCGCATAATCCTGGCTGAAGCGAGTCAGATAAATTCGCGCCATGGCGACATGCTCAAGGCCGAGCCCGACGCCCGCCAGCACGATCCGCAGGTTGGCCATTACCGCATGGGTCTGGGCCACGATACCGTCAGGCAACACGCCGGGCGCGCCGGGTGTGTCCGGCATCTGGCCCGTGACAAGGACGAAGCCGTCGGTCTCGACCGCATGGCTGAAAGGCGCAACCGGTTTCGGGCCGCCGGCAATCATGTGAAATTTCATCAGCGACGTCTCGTTCTCGGAATCGATGTCATGTCGCGAACAGGCGCTTGCTCAAGATGGCATGAACGCCCCAATTGCCGTCGACCACCTGCGTGACGCCGAAATCCACCGCCGCCGAGATCAGCGCGATCGCCTCGTCCTCGCTCAATCCCCTGGTGCTCATCAGAAATCGCCGAACCTTGCGAAACGCGTCCTTCATCGCAAGATCGAGCGATGATTTCGCGTAGACCTCGCTTTGTCCCTTGGCGCCGAATTCGGCGAGATAATTCGGATGGCTGAATCCGGTCAGCACCCAGTCGGTCTCCGTCTCGATCAGCGGATAGGTCAGGTCCGCGAACGGACGACCGGCGAGATCGGCCTTCTTGTGCAGCACAACCCGAAACGTGCCGGTCATGGAACATTCGATCGCCGTTCCGCTCAACTCGCCATCGCCCTGTGCGGCGTGAGGATCGCCGATGGATAGCAAGGCTTCGGGGACGGAAACCGGAAGATACACCGCGGCGCCCTTGCCGAGTCGCCAGTTATCGAGGTTGCCGCCGAAATAGGCGGGCGGCACGGAATCGACCAGGCCGGGCTCGCGCGGCGCTACCCCGATGACGCCGAAATGCGGCCGCAATGGAATCCGGATACCGTCGAGCACGCCGTGCCGCCGCCGGATCGTCTCGGGGGCGACGGGCACGCCGGGATAGTCGTAGGTCTGATGCAGCACGCCGGATGGATCGGTTTGCGGCTGCCATCGATAGGAATAGATCGCCTCCGCGTGCGGCTCCTCGCCGGTGAATATCTCGTAGATGGTCACGGCTTCGCGGGGCTTTGGCTCCGAGAGAAACTCGTCATAATGGTATCCCCACCAGGCCGCGACGCTGCTGCCGAAAATCCGTCCCTGCTGATCCGGATTGCGGCTCGGGCGCGGCACCATGTCGAGGATGCGAACTTCGAGAACGTCGCCGGGTTCGGCACCCCTTACCGCAATCGGTCCGGTGCAGATGTGCACGCCGAACCCTTCTCCGGCGCCGCGACCGTAGATCGACGCGTCCATCGGACCGGCGCCGCGGCGATCGACGCCCTTTCCCGCCGGCGTCCAGCGAAACACGCTCTCGGCGCCGGGATCGCCGGCGATCATGCGTTCGGGATCGTCGGAGGCGTGCTGGCTCAAGGTTTCCACGGTGATGGTGTCGCCCGAAACAATCTCGACCAGCGGTTTCAGCGCGCGGCTGAAAAATCCCCAATGCACATGCGCGGCATCGACCGGGAGATGATGATGCGCAGGCCTGCCCGCTTGCGGCACAGCCAATTCCACCGGCTCCGGCTCAACGGGCGTGATGACCGGAGCCGGTTGGTGCGGACGCAACTGCGCAATTGCATCCTGCGGCCAGCCGCGCTGCCCGGCCCGGACGCCGAGCCCCGACAGGCGTTCGAGTTCGCGCTGCCGGAACGCGCGGGGCGACAACCCGAACCGGTCGCGAAACGAGCGGCTGAAATGCGCCGCGTCGCTGAAGCCGCACCCGAAGGCGATATCGGACACCGATCGATGTGCCTCGGCAGGATTGGCAAGATCGGCCCAGCAGCGCTGCAGACGGCGCTCCCGCAGATAATGCGTGAAATTGTCCCCAGTGCCTTCAAACAGCTTCTGAAGATAGCGCTCCGAAATGCCCTCCATCTGCGCGACGCGCGCCGGCGTGAGTTCGGGATCGCCAAGCTTGCGTTCGACGGCCTCGTAAATGCGATGAAGCAGCGCGGGCCGGGTGCCAATGCCGATCACTTCGGCAGCGCTGGGCCGTTGCTGGCGCGAAAGCGCGAGCAGCATCTCGGCGAGGCTCAGCCCGATGGTGTTCCAGGCTTCCGGCGGCAAGCTTTCAAGGGTTTCGGAGGCCGCTTCCAGCGTGCGGCAAAGAACGTCGGCCAACCCCCCTGCGGCGACGATGCTGGCGGCCCTGCATTCCGGCACGCTGATCTTGCGGCCGCCGAAGGTTTCGGCCGTCACCGACAGCACGATCGCGCGGATGCCGCGGTGAAACGCCACCTGCCAGCCGCTCTGACGGGGCAGCAGCAGGATGCGGCCGGCCGGAACGTTTTGCGGCGATCCGCCGGCCTTGAGCACCGCGCCGTCCTCGGTCGGCAGCAGGACGATCGGAAGCTCGGCGCGTCGCGGCAGCGCCGAGAAAACCTGCGGGCCGGCGGCAAAGCGCATCAGCCCGACGCCGTCCAGCGAGGCGCGGGACAACGCCGTGGCATGCTCGCCATGCATGGCCGATAGCGACGAGGATCGCAGTCCGAAACCGCTCAATACGTCCTGCCAGGCTTCGGTCCTGTCGCCCTCGCAATACAACTCGCTGGTAAACGGCCGAATACTCATGCCTCGGACGAAGCAACCGTCGTGCCAAAGACAGGACGATAGCAGCCCGCCGGCGCTTCGGGCGCCGGTAGGGCAGTTGGGGCCGGAACGGCCGGTTTCAGCCGTCACTCATTCTCCTTATGTGCAGCTGAAGACATTCTTCCGGATCGAGCCATGCACGCCCCAATTGGCATCGACGACCTGGGTGACGCCGAAATCGGCCGCGACCGACATCAGGGCGATCGCTTCGTCCTCGCTCATATGGTGAACGGTCATCAGAAAGCGGCGGAGCTTTCGAAAGGCATCGCGCATCGCCTTGTCCAGGCTCGAATGATTGACGATATCGGTCTGGGCGTTGGGGCCGAGTTCGGCGAGATAGTTCGGAAACGTAAAGCCGTACATCGACCACTGCTGCTCCGTTTCCAGCATCGGGTGGGTCAATCCTTCCAGCACGGTGCCGCCGAGATCGCGGTGCTTGTGCAGGATGAATTCGAAATCGCCGGTCAGCGACGTTTCGATCGCGGTGCCGCCGAGTTCGCTGTCGCCCTGCGCCGCATGCGGATCGCCGACCGAGAAAAAGGCGCCGGGCACCGCGACCGGATAGTACATCCGCGCGCCCTTGCCGACGCGCCAGTCGTCGATATTGCCGCCGGTATAGCCGGGCGGGATCGAGCTCACGAAATCGGCCTCCGACGGCGCCAGCCCCATCGTCCCGAAATGCAGGCGCGCCGGCACCTTGACGTTGGGCAGGATGTTCTCGCGCTTTCGCACCAGGCTGTGATCGACCCGGACGCCTGGATAATCGATGGTCGGATGGATGATCCCGTCGGGATCGGTCTGCGGCGTCCAGACGTAATTATAGACCGCCTTGGCGAACGGCTCGCCTGAGGTATCGAGCTCGAAGATCGTGATCACCTCGCGCGGCTTCGGCTCCTCGATCAGGTCGTGATAGTGAAAGCCCCATGAGGCCGCGGCGTTGGAGCCGAAGCAGCGCCCGGCATGGCAGGCATTGCAGCTCGGACGCGGCCGGACGTCGAGAATGCGGACCTCCAGAATATCGCCGGGCTCGGCGTTCTCGATCGCCACCGGGCCGGTGAGAAGATGAACGCCGACGCCTTCGCCGGAACCGCGCAGGAACGGACCTTCGGTCGGCCCCGCGCCGCGGCGGACCACCGCTTTGTGTTCCTTGGTCCAGTGAAAGACACTCTCGGCGCCCGGATCGTTGGCGATCATCCGCTCATAGTCGTCATTGGCATGGTGCGTCAGCGTTTCGATGGTGGCGCGGTCGCCGGACTTCAGCGTCAGGGCCGGTTTGGCTTTCTTGCTGAAGTAGCCCCACTGGACGTTGGCGGGCGAAACGGGAAGGAGATGATGCTTCATGCAATGGCCTCGGCTAACGCTTGCGGACGCAAGTTTGTTGGGAGTGAAGGGACGGCATCTGATAATCCGGCGGCGGCCTGCCGCCGCGTCATGCAGGCGCCACGGTCGGTTTGTCGGCCTCCATCACGCTGAGAAAGCGCGCGGTGATCGGGTTGCGCGGGTTGGTGAGAACCTCATGCGCCGGTCCCTCCTCGATGATGGAGCCGCCGCTGAGAAACACGACGCGATCGGCGACTTCGTCGGCAAAGCGCAATTGGTGTGTCGAGATGATCATGGTCAGGCCGTCCTCGACCGCCAGCCGCCGGATCACTTCCAGCACTTCGTTGACCAGTTCCGGATCGAGCGCCGAGGTCGGCTCGTCGAGCAGCAGCACGCTGGGATTGGGCGCGATCGCCCGCGCGATCGCGACGCGCTGCTGCTGACCGCCGGACAAATGCCTCGGCAAGGCGTCGGCGCGCTCGCTGAGGCCGACGCGTTCGAGCAGGTCGCGGGCGCGGCGGTCGGCCTCGGTCCGCGAAAGGCCATGGACCCAGCGCAGCGGACCGGCCACATTCTCCAGCGCGGTGAGATGACCGAACAGATTGAATTGCTGGAACACCATGCCGACGCCGACGCTGGCGCGCTCTTCGGCAATGGCATGTGGCGACAGCGGCTTGCCGTCGCCCCGGAAGCCCATGCGGCGGCCACCCACCTTGACGATTCCGGCGTCCCAGCCTTCGAGATGGTTGATACAGCGCAGCAGCGTGCTTTTGCCCGACCCGCTGGGACCGAGCAGTGCCACGACCTCGCCGACGCGAACCGTCAGATCGACGCCGGCGAGAACCGGCTGACTGGTGTAGGCCTTGTACAAGCCGCTGACCTCGACCGCGACATCGTTGCGCGTCAGCGTGGCGGACCGTCTGGTCCGGTCCGCCCGCGAGACCTTGGCTTCCTGTGGGTGCCAGGTACGAAGCGGCTTCGCCGGATTGGGTGGCGGCTATCGGCGCAGCCCCAATCGGCTCCAGCACCGATGGCGCGCGATACCAGGGCAGCAGGCGGACCCAGCCATTCTCCGTCGCGGGCCGGTCGAGATCGAGCGCCCGTTCCACCAGCAACTGGATCAGGCTGACCGCGGTGGTGAGCACCAGATAGATCAGCCCGGAGGCGAAGAAGATGGAAAAGAAGTCAAACGTCGAGGAGGCAAGCTGCGTGCTTCTCAGCGTTAGCTCCGGCACCGAGATCACGCTCGCCAGCGACGAATTCTTCAGGGCGCTGACGGTTTCATTGCCGAAAGCCGGAATCATCATGCGGATGGCCTGCGGCGCGATGATGCGTCGCATCAGCAAGGCCGGCGTCATCCCGAGCGCCTGTCCGGCCAGCACCTGGCCCCGGTCGATGCCGAGCACGCCGGCGCGAAGCATTTCGGCGATGAAGGGCGCTTCATTGGCGGCGAGCGCCAGACCTGCCGCGCCGATCGCGCTGAGCTTGAGGCCGATCTGCGGTAGCGCGTCGTAGGCGAACACCATCTGCAGGATCAACGGCGTGCCGCGAAAGATCACGGTGTAGCCCCGGGCGAATGCCGCCAGCAACCAGAACCGGCTGAGCTGCATCGCCGCGAGGGCCAGACCGAGGATCAGTCCGCCGACCAGTCCGAGGGCGGTCACCGCCAGGGTGAACCAGATGCCCGCGATCAGGTACGGCAGACTGAGATAGTGGACGAACAGCGTCATCAGTTGACCGAGAGAATGTCCGGTTCCTTGAAGTTATTGACGTCGAGATCCCACTTCTTCAGCAGCGCCATGTGAGTGCCGTCCTTCTGAAGGGCGATCAGTGCTGCCAGCACCGCATCGCGAAATTCAGGCTTGTCCTTGGGCACGGCGATGCCGACCGAATAGGGGATCGTCACCGCGATCGCCTTTTCCAGCTTGTCGGGGTTGGCCTTCACTGCCTGGTCGACGGTGTTGACGTCGTTGACATAGGTGTCGGCGCGGCCGGCCAGGATGGCCTGGATGCAATTGGCGTTGTTGTCGTAGAGCTGCAGTGTCGGCTCCGGCTTGCCTTCCGCCTTGCACTTCGGAATCAGGTCCTGAACCAGCGGGACTTCCACGAAGCCGGTGTTCTCCGCAGCGGCAGAGCCGCACATCGAGGTGTTGATGCCGGAAATCTTTTTCGGATTGCCCTTGGCCACCAGCACGCCATCGAACACTTTCGAATAGGTGATAAAGTCGGCGGCCTTGGCGCGCTCTTTGGTGGCATAAATGTCGGAAATCACGATATCGGCCTGCCCGCTCGACAAGGTCGTCAGCAGGGCTGCGAAGGTAACCGCCTTGTAGGTCAGCTTGAAGCCGAGGCAGTCGCCGATCCGCTCGCCAAGATCGATGTCGAAGCCGACATATTTGTCGGGATCCTTCGGATCGACCGCTTCATAGCCCGGCGTGTGCGGGTTGATCGCGTTGACCAGCGTCTTGCCTTTCCAGGCCGGATATTTCGCCTGCAGCGCCTCGCATGCGGCCGGCGCCGCCTGGGCCTGGCCCGCCAGGCCAAGCGCCATCAGGCACGCCCCGCCGATCGCAAGGCTGCGGGCAAGGGTTCGGCAGCGACCGGCCGATCCGGTCCTATCCTGGAAGCTGCGCAAATTCTCGAACAGATTTCCTAGCATCATGGGAACAAACTCCTCTGTTGCTGACGAGCAGGTTCGCTCGGCAAGGCTGACTGCCCCAAAGGCTAGAAGGAGCGAGGCGTGAAAGCTTGTCTGCAGCCGCACAAACCCTTGCAGCCAGCGTCCCAATTTTTGGGCATGCGCCGCATCTTTTCTGGGCTGACCGCACAATTGCCGGTCATTGATGCGCGAGAGATCGCGTCTACTCTGCGGATGTCGCTGCAGCGGCGCGCGCGAGACAGGCCTGGAGCGGTACCCGCCCCGGATCATGTCCGGGGCGGGCTTCGCTCAAAACGCCAGGTTTTTAGAACCCGAATGAAATAATCCGGCGAAGGATTCCGCCGATGCTGGCATGATGACGCCGGTGGTAGTGTCTTGTCGTCGGCGCGGATTCCTCAGACGACGACGACACGGTCCGGCCCGGCCCGATGGCCTCGAACTGCGCCTTCTGCTCGTCGGTCAAATTTCCATAAAGGTCGTCAAGGGCCGCCTTCACGGTCTCGACCGCTTGCAGCATGGTGCCGAGCCGATTGCCGACGGCGGCGAGCCGCGCCGGCGGCGTTAACGCGGTGTCGGGCGCACAAGAGGCCTTGAGCATTTCCGCCGCCCTGGCGCTGGTCTGCTCGAGGGCGGTGAGGCTTGCGCGCTGCGCTTCGGTCGGATGCAGTCGTTGCTCGATCTGGGCGGCCGGCCAGTCTGTCGCACCGGACTGTGCGGAGCCGCAAGCCTGGGCGAGCGAGCCGTCGGCGTTGGGGGCCGCCTGTCGGCTACGCCGCCGCTCTTCACGCTGATCCTGGCCGAGCGCATCCAGCCGCGCCTTCTGCTCGTCATTGAGGAGGCCGTAGAAACGATCGAGCGACGGCTGCACGATGCCGACCGCCGCGATCATCGCCTCGAGGCGCGATTGCATGCCGGCGAGCCGGCCAAGTGCGGTCAACACGATTTTCGTCGGACACGTGGCCTTGATGGTTTGCGCCGCCTTCACCGAAGCGTTGGCGAGATCATCGAGCGCCGAGCGCTGGGCGTCGTTTGGTTGAATAGCCTGCTGGATTTGATCGATCGGCAGGCCCGCGATGTCGCTGCTGTCCTCGCCGCACATTTGGGACAGTTCATCCGGTGGCGGATTTGCCGCCTGCGTTGCGGACGGCGCTGGCGCCGCGCCGCCGCCATCCTGCGGCAGATACCCGCTCAGGTCATCATAGCCATAAGGGGAGAACATGCCGGCATAGATGTCGCCATAGCCGTAGCCCCAGAACGAAGGATCGTAGCCATAACCCCACATCGCGTAGTCGGAGATATCGTAGAAGGCGAATGGCCAGAACAGCGGGCCGACCCAGCCATAGCCGCCGTCGCCGTGCTGCCACCATCCACCCTGCCAGTTCCCACCCTGCCCTGTCGCCAGCCCCGCCGTTGCCGCGCTCGCCGCGATTTGCGCGCGGGTACCTGGGTTGCGCAAGGCACTCCGATTTCGCAATGCGCCCGCGACGGAGCGCGAGCTCAGCGCGCGGCGAACGGCTGCGGATCTGCGGCTTGCGTTGCGGCCGGCCCGATTCCCCGCGGAATCGCGGCCGGCAACAGAGCGATTGCCGGCAAAACCGGACCTGGAAACCGAGGACCGGCCACTAAAGTGTCCGCCGCCGCCGAAATGTGTCCCGCCCCTGTGCATTCCGCCAAAATGTCCACCTCCAAAGTGTCCGCCTCCGAAGTGCGCACCCCCGAAGTGTCCACCCCCGAAGTGTCCACCCCCGAAGTGCCCACCGCCGAAGTGCCCACCGCCGAAGTGACCGCCACCGCCAAAATGGCCACCACCGCCGTGACCGCCTCCGCCGCCGTGACCACCTCTCCCCGCGTAAGCCGCGCCAGCGCCTGCGAGCGCGATCGAAAGAACCATCACGGATAGAAATTTGAGTTTTGACACGACACCCTCCTCAAGCGCCCGCGCTACCGGAAGCGGCACCAACCCCAAGGGAAAACGCACCAGCGGCGCCTGAAGTTCCGGACGTCGTCCTGAATCGCCCGGATAATGGCGGCCCGACCGCTGTTGCGCCTTGAGGATTACTGCTCGCCGTCGCGCAGCCGGCGGTAGACCGCGCCGAGCACGTTGCAATAATCGTCGGTCCAGACCCGCTGGTTCTCGTCGGGCTCGGTCAGTTCCCACTGCGCGGATGACGCCAGTTGGCCGACGTCGGCCTCCTCGCGCGCCGAGACCACAACCGAGGTTCCGAAGATGTATTCATCGTCGCGGTTGGAATCTTCGTCGTAGACCCAGCTCTTGAGATCATTGGCCTCGGCGATGCCGACCACGACGCTGGCCAGCTCCAGGTGGCGGTTGGAGATGTGCATCAGCACCGCGCCCTGCGGTGTGAGCTTGTCCTTGTAGATCTTCATCGCCTCTTCGGTGGCGAGATGAATCGGGATCGCGTCCGACGAATAGGCATCGACGATGATCAGATCGTAGATGCCGTCCGGTTCGCGGGCGAAAGTCAGCCGCGCGTCGCCCATCACCGGCTTCAGATCCGGCGCGCAATCCCTGATGTAGGTAAAATACCGTGGATCGCGCGCGGTATCGACCATCGACTGATCGATCTCGAAGAATTTCCAGGTCTCGCCGGGCTCGGAGGCGCAAGCGAGCGTGCCGGCGCCGAGGCCGATCACCGCGACATGAAGCGGACCGCCCTTGCGGGCGCGGATCGCCGTGATCGCCTGACCGATGCCGCCATCCTTGTGGTAATACGAAATCACCTCGGGCCGCCCGGATATCGGCGTGCCGTCATTGTTGCGGAATTTCTGCGCGCCGTAAATCGTGGTGCCGTGCAACAGCACGTGATACTGGCCGTTTGGCGTCACCGATATCTTGTGGACGCCGAAAAAGCTGCGCACGGTGTCCACGCGGCCGCCATCGCCCGGATAGGCCCGGATCAGCACCAGGGCCACCACCACCGTTGCAAAGATCTTCCAGCGGTTGGCATTCAATCCGAGCGCCAGCAAGGCCGAGAGCACCCCGATTGCGCCGATCACCCAGACCCGGTTTTCAATCAGCCACGTCATGATTTCGTTCGTGATCTTGCCATCCGACCAGGACGGCGCGATCAGCACCACTGCCAGCACGGCGAGAAACGGCCAGTACCAGCGGCTCCAGCCAGCCGCCAACCGCTCGTTGCCGCCGGGCGGCCGGCACAACGCCGCCAATGCCAGCAGGATCGGGTATTCGGCGACCCAGGAGAACGTAAACGGCGCGATCAGGCCGGCGAACAATCCACCGACCATGCCGCCGAACGACAGCGCGACATAAAAGCCGGTGAGATATTTCGCGGCCGGGCGGGTACGCGCCAGTTCGCCATGGCACGCCATCGCGATCACGAAGAAAAAAAGCAGATTGCCCCCGAGCGTCAGCAGCAGATTCTGTTCGCCGCCGATGGCAAGCAGCACGATCACGCCGGCGATCGCCAGCGGCTGAGCCAGCAACATCCATTTGTGCGGCAGCAAGGGGCGCGACTGGAATACCAGCACCCAGGTCAACAGATAGAGCGACAGCGGCAGCACCCACAAGAGCGGCGCCGCGGCGATGTCGGTGGAGATATGCGCGGTCACCGCGATCAGGAGACCCGACGGCACCGCGGCGAGAAAGATCCATCGCGCGCGCAGCATCCAGGCCGGCGCCGGGGCGCCGGTATCCTCGGCCAGCACATCGACCGCCGCCGACGCCGGCGAGCGCAACAGCAATACGCCGCAGGCCGCGATCAGGACGATCAACAGTCCATAACAGCCGGTCCAGATCAGGTTTTGCGTGCGCAGCGTGAACAGCGGCTCCAGCAGCACCGGATAGGACAATAGCGCCAGGAAGCTGCCGATGTTGGAGGAGGCATAGAGAAAATATGGGTCCGGTCCGTTCGGATGGCCGGTGCGGACGAACCAGGCCTGCAGCAGCGGATTATTGGCCGCCAGCGCGAAGAACGGCAGCCCGATCGAGACCGCAAACAAACCCAGCAGCCAGAACGCATAGCCGCTCGATGGTGGTTCGCCCCACCCGTTCGCAATCGACAGCGGCAGCGTCAGCAAAGCGATCAGCAGCAGCGCCAGATGGATCGCCACCGGAATCGTGCGGTTGCGGAAGTGCATCAAATAATGCGCATAGGCATAGCCGCCGAGCAGCAACGACTGGAAAAACACCATCGCCACCGACCACACCGCGGGCGAACCGCCGAGCCGCGGCAGCACCATCCTGGTGAACAGCGGCTGCACCGAGAACAGCAGCAACGCGCTGACAAAGATCGCCGCGGTGTAGACGATCAGCACCAGCCTGTTTCGCGCTGCGGAAGGCCGGCCCGCGGCAGCGGACGTATCGGATGACGTCATGAAAACTCCGGCAAAACGCTTCCAGGCGGAAACGTTTCGAACGAGAGGCTCCCGGCGGGCGCCGGCAGTGGGATGATCGGCAAGGCGCGCGCCAATGGAGCATAGGGTCGCGCGGCGAGCAATCCGGGGCCGGGACGGCGAAACGCAAGTTGAGGCTGTGCTAGCGTTCGAGACTTCGATATTCAAACGTCATTCCGGCGCATCGCGCAGCGATGAACCCGGAATCTCGAGATTCCGGGTTCGTGCTTCGCACGCCCCGGAATGACGGAACAGGCACATGAACCAGCCATGACCGAAACGGACATCGTCATCATCGGCGCCGGGCATAACGGCCTCACCTGCGCGGCCTATCTGGCGATGGCCGGGCTGCGCGTGAAGGTGGTCGACCGCCGCAAGGTGGTGGGCGGTGCGGCAGTAACCGAGGAATTTCATCCCGGCTTTCGCAATTCGGTCGCGGCCTATACCGTCAGCCTGCTCAACCCGCAGATCATCTCGGATTTGAAGCTCGCCGATCACGGCCTGCGGATCGTCGAACGCCGCGCGCAGAATTTCCTCCCCGCCCCCGACGGCAGCTATCTCTTGACCGGCGAGGGCCGCACCCAGGCGTCGGTGGCAAAGCTCAGCCCAGGCGATGCCGGCCGGATCGATGCCTTCACCCGCGAACTGGAAGTCATCGCCGACGTGCTGCGGGAATTCGTGTTGCGCGCGCCGCCGAACCTCATGGAAGGGTTCAGCCTCGGCACGATCAGCGAAGCCTTCAACGCGCTCGGCACCGCCAACATCCTGCGCAGGCTATCGCTCGAACAGCAACGCAGCCTGCTCGATCTGTTCACGCGCTCGGCCGGCGAGATGCTGGACGACGCGGTTCGAGAGCGACCTCGTCAAGGCGCTGTTCGGGTTCGACGCCATTGTCGGCAATTATGCCAGCCCCTACGCCGCCGGTTCTGCTTACGTGATGCTGCATCATGCGTTCGGCGAGGTGAACGGCAAGAAGGGCGTCTGGGGCCACGCCATCGGCGGCATGGGCGCGATCACGCAGGCAATGGCGAGCGCGGCGCGCGGCCATGGCGTCGATATCGAACTGGAGGCCGGCGTGCGCGAGGTGATCGTCGAGCGCGACCGCGCGGTGGGCGTCGTCCTCGACAACGGCAAAACCGTTCGCGCCGGATACGTCGCCTCCAGCGTCAACCCGAAACTGCTATACACGCGGCTGGTGCCGGCAGAGGCCTTGCCGGCGGCGTTTCTCGATCGCATCACGAACTGGCGCAACGGCTCCGGCACGTTCCGCATCAACGTCGCCCTCAATGCCCTGCCCTCCTTCACGGCCCTTCCGGGCGCCGGCGATCATCTGACCGCCGGCATCATCATCGGCCCGAGCCTCGATTATATGGATCGCGCCTGGCAGGACGCGCGGACCCACGGCTGGAGCCGCGAGCCAGTGGTCGAGGTGCTGATCCCCTCGACCCTGGACGATACGCTGAGCCCGCCGGGCCAGCATGTCGCGAGCCTGTTCTGCCAGCACGTCGCACCGGAGTTAGCCGGATGGAAGATCGTGGGACGACCACCGCGAGGAAGTCGCCGATCTCATGATCGCGACGGTGGACAAATACGCGCCGGGTTTTGCGGCTAGCGTGATCGGGCGACAAATCCTGTCGCCGCTCGATCTGGAGCGCCAGTTCGGGCTGCTGGGCGGCGACATCTTCCACGGCGCCTTGAGCCTCAATCAATTGTTCTCGGCGCGACCGATGCTCGGCCACGCCGATTATCGGGGGCCCCTGAAGGGCCTCTATCATTGCGGCTCCGGCGCCCATCCCGGTGGCGGCGTCACCGGCGCCCCCGGCCACAACGCCGCGCGCGTGATCCTCGGCGATCACCGCGCGCTGTTCGGTTGAGTGGATTGGTTGCGTGGACAAGTCGGTGGATAGGCCGTGGAAAACTTGTTGAAGACTTGCGGATGACTCAGTGGAGAAGCCGTGGATTGGCTGTGCCGATCGGGTGAGACACTACCGGGCCCACCGGCAGCCACGGCGCCTCAATCGTCCGCCAATCGCTTCAGGGTGGCGCTAAAGCCGAGGCTTCTCGTGCCCACCAGGGACGTGCCGAACGCCTCTGCCCCCTCATCGGTAAACGTCCCTGAAAACCCGCTGGTGACTTCCTGCCCGCCGGCAAGCGGGCGTGCGAAGCGATCCGGCAACGGCGTGTGCTGATTGGTGGTGAACTCGCCCTTCCAGGTCCCGTCGCCGACGGTGTAGGTGCCGATCGACCAGAAATACGGACCGCCGCCGATCAGCGTGCCGTCGCGCAGGATGATCACCCCGCTGTCGCGGCCCTTCACGCCGTCAAGCATATGCATGTGGAGCGAATAGAGCCCATTCCGCATTGAAGACACTGTCCCCTTCGGGAAGCGAGGATACAGCCCGGCGACGTAGCCGTCGAGCCGCGCAGATGTCGCGCATCCCTGTGGAAACAGGCCGGCAAACCCTTAAATCGACACGGTATGTTTCGGTGTATAAGGCGGTGGACAAGTACTTGTGTGCGATGTGGACAGGCGGTGGATGGACGACCGCTGCTCCTGCGCGGCCACGACGACTGCGCTGCTGATTGGCGGATCATTTTACAAACTCGTCCGTCGTCGGGCCAATCACCAACTCACTGTCCAGCCCTTCTCGCAAAAATATTGCCCCTTCTCTTTTTACCCAAATCACTTCCATAGTCTCGCCATCCCGGCCCACACAAAGGGGCGTTTCGCGATCGTCACGGACGTAGGGCAGGGGATGCGATGGCCGCGGAAGCACGACAGCGCAAACATCTTGCGCGGACGAGCGGCACTGACGCGGACGGCGAAGCCGTGTGGTCCTGACGCCCCGACGCTGGCGTCAAGTCCCGCAGGATGATCTGCGGGGCGAGGGTGGCAAGAAAGCCCGGTCACCCGGGAGAGCGCGGAGGAAACCGTTAAAACCATCGCGTGCGGGAATGCCGGGTGATCCCGGTGCGACCGTGGTGACTAACGCGCGTGTTTACTACACACCACGCGCGGCTGCGGGTGCATCGGGCACCCGGCATTCCCCACGCCCTCTGTTTTCAGAAGGCGAATGTTCAAACAAAACTCGGGCGCTATCCGCGCGGCGAGAATGTGAAGTTGTGCCCCACCGTCGTTGCGAGAAGCGAAGCGACGAAGCAATCCATTCTTGTTCTTCTTTTGCCGCACGGATTGCTTCGCTAAGCTCGCAGTGACGTTGTTGATAAGCCTGCGCAAATGAGGGCGATTAACTGTGAATAATCCGGGTAAATTCGGTGTATATCGCTTTGAAAAACTGCGCGGCTCCTTCACGACGCTCTCGATCTCGCCTTTTGCTTTTCCAGGCCTTCAATGACCACCACCCTCACACCCTCGACCCACCGAGCCACCTTCGCCATCGGCAATGAGCAAACCGCGCGGCGCGTGGTCGACCTGTTGACCGAGAGCTTTTTCGAGGGCCAGGCCGCGATCGCCGCGTTCGAGCGGCCCGGCGACGGGCGCTGGGACATCACCGTGCATTTTGCCGAACCGCCCGACGAGACATCGATCCGCGAACTGGTCGGCATCGCCGCCGGCGGCGACGTGGCGCAGGAGATCGCCTTCGATACGGTGGAAGCCAGGGACTGGGTCAAGGCCACGCTGGAGGAGCTGGTGCCGGTGCGCGCCGGGCGCTTCATCGTGCACGGCCAGCACGACCGCTCGACCATTCCGCCCAACAAGCTCGGCATCGAGATCGAGGCGGCGCTGGCGTTCGGCACCGGCCATCACGGCACGACGCGCGGCTGCCTGTTGCTGCTCGATCACGTGCTGAAGGCCTGGCGCCCCCGGCGCGTGCTGGATCTGGGGACCGGTACCGGCGTGCTGGCGATCGCGGCGGCCAAGGCGTTGCGGGCGAAGGTATTGGCCAGCGACATCGATCCGCTGTCGGTGCGGGTGGCGCGCGACAACGCCCGGCTCAACGTTACAGGGAATTGGGTGACCACGATCCAGGCCACCGGCTTTTCGGCGCCGCAATTCGCAAGCCGTGGCCCGTTCGATCTGGTGCTGGCGAATATTCTGGCCAACCCGCTGCGGCAGATGGCAACACCGATGGCTCATCACCTGGCGCCATCGGCGCGGGTTATTCTTTCAGGGTTGCTGCCGCATCAGGCCCAAAGCGTGATCGCGGCCTACCGTGCGCGCGGGCTGGTTCTGGAGCGGCATCTCAAAATCGAAGGCTGGAGCAGCCTTCTGATGCGCAACGCGGGATGAAAATCCTTAATCCTGCGGCATTGGTCCGCGGCGGGCGACGATGCCCTTATCCTTGCGGAGCCTCAGCTTCACCCGCGCCGCGACGAAACGATCCAGAACCTGAAAGATGACACCGCGCGGCTTTTTCTCGATGGCAGGAATCGAGTTACGGCGAGCCTGCGGCGATATCTTCTCGGGCGATATCTTCTCAAACGTAAAAGCAGGCATTGTGTATCCCCTCGTCGTTGAGTTGAAACACGTCTGGAAATTCCCAAGACCGAGTTGCCAGAGACCGAGTTGCCAGAGACCGAATTGCCAAAGACCAATTGCAAAGACTGAACTTTCCAAGAACTCGTCAGATCGACTGCCTGTGCCAGCAAATTGTTCTATCCCGTCTAATGCAGATGAAACTATTCAAGCATAATCTATGCCAAATTGAGGCGATTAGCGCTCGCATTGCGGACTTCCTCCCACAAACCCAGAACTTCTTCCGTTCCGATCAAATCGGAACGGAAGCAGTTCTTCTCCTCCATTTGACGCGTTTTCTTCCCACGAACCGGTATCCACTTCGCTGGAAAACGCTCTAGAGTAGTCAGACGATGTACGAAGCCCATTTCCAGACCTTCGAGGAACCCGAAAGCGGCGTTGCGCTGACGGCGCGGCTGGCGGCCTTTCGCGAGGAACTGGCGCGCCGGAAGCTGACCGGATTTGTGATCCCCCGCGCCGACCAGCAGCAAAACGAATATGTCGCGCCGTCCGAAGAGCGGCTGGCGTGGCTGACCGGCTTTACCGGGTCGGCCGGCCTCGCCATCGTCCTGACCCGGCAGGCTGCGGTCTTCGTCGATGGCCGCTATACGCTGCAAGCCGCAAAACAGGTCGATACCCATGCCTGGAGCATCGAGCCGCTGGTCGACCCCTCGCCGGAGGCCTGGCTGGCGAAGCATCTCGTCGCCGGCGACCGGCTCGGATTCGATCCGTGGCTGCAGACGTCGGCGGCAGCCGAGCGGCTGGCTGCCGCCTGCGCCAAGGCCGGTGCGGAACTGATCGCGGTCGACAGCAACCCGCTGGATTCCGTGTGGACCGAACGCCCGGCGCCGCCGCTCGGCCCGGTCACCGTTCATGGCGTGGAGTTTTCCGGCGAAACCGAGGCCGACAAGCTCCGGCGTATCCGGCTTGAGATCACCCGGCTCGGCGTCGATGCGCTGGTGCTGTCGGATTCGCATGCGGTGGCATGGACCTTCAACATCCGCGGCGCCGACGTCTCGCATACGCCGCTGCCGCTGTCCTATGCGCTGGTGCCGAAGGACGGCCGCCCGACGGTGTTCATCGATCACCGCAAACTGTCCAACAGCGCCCGCGACCATCTCGAGCAATCCGCCGATGTCGCCGAGCCCGACACAATGACGCTAAAGCTGCGCGAACTCGCCCAGCAAGGCGCCTCGATCGCGCTCGACAGCGCCACCGCCGCCGATGCCCTGAGCCGCCTGATCGCCGCCGCGGGCGGCAAGCCGGTGCGCGGCAGCGATCCGGTGAGCCTGCTCAAGGCGGTCAAGAACGCGACCGAGATCGCAGGCACCATGACCGCGCATCGGCGCGACGCGGTGGCGCTGGCGCGGTTTCTCGCCTGGATCGACCGCGAGGCGCCCTCAGGCGCGCTGACGGAGATCGATGCGGTGGAGGCGCTGGAGACGTTCCGCCGCGAGACCGGCGCGCTCAAGGATGTCTCGTTCCCGACCATCGCCGGCACCGGACCGAACGGCGCCATTGTGCACTACCGCGTCACCCGCAAGACCAATCGCCGCATCGTGCCCGGCGACCTCTTGCTGATCAATTCCGGCGCGCAATATGAAGACGGCACCACCGACGTCACCCGCACCATCGCGATCGGAATGCCGACCGCGGAGATGCGCGACCGTTTTACCCGCGTGCTGCGCGGCCATATCGCGATCGCGCGCGCCGTCTTTCCCGACGGCACCACCGGCGCACAGATCAACTCGCTGGCGCGGCAATTCCTGTGGCAGGCCGGGATCGATTTCGATCACGGCACCGGCCATGGCGTCGGCAGCTATCTGTCGGTGCATGAAGGCCCGGCGCGTATTTCCAAGCTCGGCACCACCCCGCTCCGGCGCGGCATGATCCTGTCCAACGAGCCCGGCTATTACAAGACTGATGGGTTCGGGATCCGGATCGAGAATCTCGAACTGGTGGTCGGCGCCGACATCGCCGGCGCCGAGAAGCCGGTGAACGCTTTCGAGACGCTGACCCTGGCGCCGATCGATGCCAGGCTGATCGACCTGAACATGCTGAGTGCCGAAGAGCTGCTCTGGCTCAACGACTATCACGCCCGGGTGCGCCGCGAGGTTCGTCCCTCGCTGGACGAGGCCACCCAAGCCTGGCTCGACACCGCGACCGCGCCGCTGTAGTTACACGCCTCCCGAAAACGGAATAGCCGCATTCCGAAACGAGCGTATTCGCGCGGAACGATGGCGTTACAGTCCGATTCACGAGATTGGATCGGACCTGGATGCATGGAGTGACGGGCAAGCCGCCCGCGGCGGCGAAAGACCAAACCGGCAAGGCGACATCCCGGATCACATTGCTGCTGCTTGTCGCCATGACGGGCGTGGCGCCGATTTCGCTCTACATGCTGGTGCCGGCGCTGCCCGTGCTTGCCACCACGTTCGGGCGCGACATTTCGATCGCGCAGATGACGGTGTCACTCTACATGGTGGGCATCGCCTGCTCACAGATCATCATGGGCCCGCTGTCGGACCGGTTCGGACGCCGCCCGGTGTTGCTTGCAGGCCTCGGGCTGATGGTGGTGGCAAGCGTCGGCTGCATCTTTGCCGAGACCCTGCCGCAATTGATCGCGGCGCGCTTCCTGCAAGCGCTGGGCGGCGCCACCGGCATGGTGGTGAGCCGCGCCATTATTCGCGATCTCTATCCCCATGAACGCGTCGGCGCCATGATCAGCCTCGTGATCGCGGTGATGATGATCGCGCAGATGTTGAGCCCGCTCACCGGCGGCCTGCTGGAGACCGCCTTCGGCTGGCGCGCGATCTTCTACGCCATCACCGCCGCATCCATCCTGGTGACCGCAGGGATCGCGCTGGCGCTGCCGGAGACGCGTCGCGACCGAGCCGAGGACGGCGGATTTCGCGGCGATGTCGGCAGCCTGATCGCCAGTCGCCCCTTCATCGGCTATGTGCTGTGCCAGGTGCTGGCCTCGCAGATCATCTTCGCCTTCGCCGGCGGCGGGCCGTATATCGTGGTCACCCAGATGGGGCGCTCCGGCGCCGAATACGGCGCATGGTTTGCGACCACCGGCTTCGCCTATCTGATCGGCAACCTTTGCTGCGTGCGCTTCGCGCCGCGCCATTCGCTGGAAAAACTGATCTGGTTCGGTCTCGCGCTGCAACTGTTCGGCAGCCTGCTCAACCTGCTATGGGGCGTCACCGGGCTCAACCAGGCGCCGTCCTGGCTGTTCGGCACCCAGATGCTGGTGATGTTCGCCAACGCCTTCGTGATGTCGAATTCGGCGGCCGGCGCCATCAGCGTCCGCCCCGAGGCCGCAGGCACCGCATCGGGCGCGATGGGATTCCTGCAGATGGGGATCGGCGCGCTGCTCTCGCAATTCGGCGCCTGGCTCGGCGGCCATTTCGCAACGCCGGTGCCGCTCAATATCGCCATCGTGGCGCTGTCCATCGCCTGCGCCTCGACCATGGTTTTCCTGGTTCCGCGCCGCACCGTAATCGTCAGTGAGGAACTGATCGAACAGGCCGAAGAGGAAGAGTCGGGGCTGCTGTAGGGTCCTTCCCAACCTCGCCCCGCTCTTTGCGGGGAGAGGGAGCTTGTCGCCTCACTCCCCGATCAGCCTGAGCCATTGGTCTTCGGTCAGCACGGTCACGCCGTGCTTTTTGGCCTCGGCGAGTTTCGAGCCAGCCCCCGGACCGGCGACTACATAGTCCGTCTTTTTCGACACCGAGCCTGACGCCTTGGCGCCAAGCCGTTCGGCCGTGGCCTTGGCTTCGTCGCGCGTCATCTTCTCCAGCGAGCCGGTGAAGACGACGATCTTGCCGGCGACCTTTGAATTGCTCTTGGGCTTTTCGGCATCGAGGATGGTGACTTGCCGGGTCAGCCGCTCGACGATGCCGCGATTATGGCTCTCGCTGAAATAGGCGGCGATGCTGGCGATCACGGTGTCGCCGATCTGGTCCAGCGCATCCATCTCCGCGATGGCCTCCTCGTCGCCCTTGGCGACCTTGAGGCAGGCGTCGTGAAATGCCTCCCAGGAGCCGTAGCCGCGCGCCAGCGCCAGCGCCGTGGTCTCGCCCACCTGGCGCATGCCGAGCGCATAGATGAAGCGCTCCAATGCGATTTGGCGGCGGCCTTCGATCGCGGCAAACAGATTGCGAACCGAAGTCTCGCCATAGCCTTCGAACTGTTCGAGTTTGATCCTGGCGTTGCGCGTCGGCAGCGTGAAAATATCCGCCGGCTCCTTCACCCAGCCCTGTTCGAAAAAGAACTCGATCTGCTTTTCGCCAAGCCCGTCGATGTCGAAGGCGCGACGCGAGGCGAACAGCTTGAGATGCTCGATCTTCTGGTAGGGACACGCGAATTCGCCGGTACAGCGGGCGCGGGCGCCCTCCTCGCCGGTGGCGGTTTCCTCGCGCACCACGTCGGTGTGCAGCGGGCACGGACACTTTTTCGGAAAATGAAACGATCGCGCGTGTTTCGGCCGCTTGTCGAGCACGACATCGACCACCTGCGGTATCACGTCGCCGGCGCGCTGGATGATGACGGTATCGCCGATCATGATCTCGCGGCCCTCGCGCAACTGCTCGCCATCGCCGCCGATGCCCTTGATGTAGTCCTCGTTGTGCAGCGTGACGTTCTGTACGATCACGCCGCCGACGCCGACCGGCTCGAGCTTGCCGACCGGCGTAAACGAGCCGGTGCGGCCGACCTGGATCTCGATATCCCTCAGCACTGTCATGGCGCGCTCGGCCGGGAATTTATGCGCGATGGCCCAGCGCGGCGTGCGCGAGACGAAGCCGAGCCGCTCCTGCCAGTCGATGCGGTCGACCTTGTACACGACGCCGTCGATATCGTAGTCGAGATGCGAGCGCCGGGTTTCGATCTCGCGATGAAAGCTGAGCAATTCTTCCACCGAATGGCAAAGCCTGGTGAGCGGATTGGTCCTGAAGCCGCAACGCTCAAACCATTTGATCATGCCGGATTGCGTATCGGCCGGCATCGCGGCCATCTCGCCCCAGGCATAGGCGAAGAAGCCCAGCGGACGCGAGGCGGTGATGCCGGGATCCTTTTGCCGCAGCGAGCCGGCCGCCGAATTGCGTGGATTGGCGAAGATGGTTTCGCCGGCGGCCTTCTGCCGTTCGTTCAGCGCGAGAAACGCCTGCTTGGTCATGTAGACCTCGCCGCGCACCTCACAGATGTCGGGCACGTTGCGGCCTCTGAGTTTTTGCGGCACGTCCTCCAGCGTTCGGATGTTGGCGGTGACGTCTTCGCCCACGGCGCCGTCGCCACGCGTGGCGGCCGTGACAAGCTCGCCGCCCTCGTAGCGCAGCGACATCGACAGGCCATCGATCTTCGGTTCGGCGCTGAAGCCGATCCTGTCGTCGTCGCCGAGCTTGAGGAAGCGACGGATGCGTGCAGCAAAGTCCAGCACGTCCTGCTCGGCAAAGGCGTTGTCGAGCGACAGCATCGGCACCGCATGCCGGACCTTGGCAAAGCGCCCGGACGGCTGCGCGCCGATTTTCTGCGACGGCAACTCGCTGGTGACGAATTCCGGGAACCGGGCCTCGATGGCGTTAAATCGCCGACGCAGCGCATCGTATTCGGCGTCCGTAACGCTCGGCGCGTCGTGCTGATAGTAGCGCTCATCGTGCCCCTCAAGCTCAAGGGCCAGCCGCTTCAACTCGACCCTGGCCTGGGCCTTGGTGAGTTCGGTGACGTCGGCGAGCGGTTTCGTCTTTGCGGTCTTGCTTGCGGTTCTGGCCATGGCCAATGAATACGACGAAGATTGTCAGGAGAAAAGGCGGCGGCACGTCCCGGAATGACGTTAAGATTTACGCGTTCGCCGCCTTCAGCAACCGCTCTGCCGCCGCGCGTGCCTCGGCGGTGATCTCCGCGCCGGCCAGCATCCGTGCGATTTCCTCGCGGCGGTGATCGGCGGCGAGCGCATTGACGCGGGTGGCGACGCGCTTGCCCTTGTCGAGCGCGTCCTTGGAAATCAGCAAATGCTGGTCGGCCCGCGCGGCGACCTGCGGCGCGTGCGTCACCGCCATTACCTGCACCTTGCCCGCCAGCCTAGCCAGCCGGGCGCCGATGGCGTCAGCGACCGCACCGCCGACGCCGGTGTCGATTTCGTCGAACACCAATGTGGGCGCCGAGCCGCGGTCGGACAGCACCACCTTGAGCGCCAGCAGAAACCGCGACAGCTCGCCGCCGGAGGCGACCTTCATCAATGGCCCTGCCTTCGTGCCGGGATTGGTCTGGACCCAGAACTCGACGCGGTCGAAGCCCTGCGGGCCCGGCGATTTCGAATCTGACTCGATTTGCGTTGTGAATTTAGCGCGCTCCAGCTTCAGCGGCGCGAGCTCGGCATTGACCGCCTTGTTGAGCTTCTCGGCCGATTTGGTGCGCGCGGCCGAGAGCCTGGCCGCGGCGGCGCTGTAGTGCCTGTCGGCCTCGGCGGCCGCCGCCTCCAGCTTCTTCAACTGACCGGCGCCGGCGTCGATCAGCGCCACATCGCCGGCATATTTCGCGGCCAGCGCCGCCAGGCCATCGACCGGCGTGGCGTATTTGCGCGCCGCGGCGCGCAGCGCGAACAGCCGCTCCTCGATGCGTTCGAGCTCCGAGGGATCGAAGTCCGCTGCGATCAGCGCGGCGCTCAGGTGCTGGTCGGCTTCCTCCAGCGCGTTGATGGCGGCATCGATCGCCTTGACCGCCGGCTCGACCAGCGCGGGCGCATTGCCGGCGCGGCGTTCCAGCCGGCGTACCGCCGCTGCCAGGGTTGCGACCGGCGAGTGATGGCCGCTGACGGCGTCCTGCGCCTCGCGCAGATCGGCGGCAATCTTCTCGCCCTGCATCATCGCGGTGCGCCGCTCCGCCAGCGCCGTCTCCTCGCCGTCCCTGGGCGCCAGCGTCTTCAGTTCACCGGCGGCATGACGCAGATAATCGGCCTCGCGGGCGGCGCGCTCCATTGCCGCGCGATGCTCGTCAAGCACGGTGTTGGCCGCGCGCCGCGCCTCCCAAAGCTGTTCCAGCGCGGCGACGTCCTTCTCGAGGCCGGCAAACGCATCCAGCAGGCGACGATGGCTCGAGGCATCGACCAGCGCGCGCTCGTCATGCTGGCCGTGAATCTCGACCAGTGCGGAGCCGACCGCCTTCAGGGTCTGCACGCTGATCGCCTGATCGTTGATGAAGGCGCGGGTTCGGCCATCGGCAAGCTGCACGCGCCGCAGGATCATCTCGCCGGAACCTTCGGAACTCGCCTCGTCGAGCCCGTTGTCGCTGAGAATCGCCGAGGCCGGATGGCCCTTCGGGACATCGAATACCGCGGTGACCTGCCCTTGCTCGACGCCGTGACGGACGAGGCCAGCGTCGCCGCGGCCGCCGAGCGCCAGCGCGAAAGCATCGAGCAGAATGGATTTGCCCGCGCCGGTTTCGCCGGTCAGCACCGCAAGGCCACGGGAAAACTCGATATCGAGCCGTTCGATCAGGACGATGTCACGGATCGAAAGACGCGCCAGCATGCGAGACCAGTTCCTAGCCGAGACCCAGTTTCTTGAAGGCCCTGGAGATATAGGAACCCTTGTTCTCGCTCGGTTCGAGACCGCCGGACTTTACAAGATTATAAGCGTCCTGGTACCAGCGGCTGTCAGGAAAATTGTGGCCAAGCACGGCGGCGGCGGTTTGCGCCTCGCCGACGATGCCGATCGCCATATAGGCCTCGGTGAGGCGCGCCAGCGCTTCCTCGACGTGCCGCGTGGTCTGATACTGGGTGACCACGGTCTTGAAACGGTTGATGGCGGCGATGTAGTCGTGCTTTTGCATGTAATAGCGGCCGATCGACATTTCGCGGCCCGCCAACTGGTCGCGCGCGCCTTCCAGCTTGGTCTTGGCGCTGACGGCATATTCCGACGTCGGATATTTGCGTATCACCTCTTCAAGCGCGGCAATGGCCTTCTCGGTGCGGCTCTGATCGCGGGAAATATCCTGGATCTGGTCGTAGTGGGAGGCCGCGATCAGATATTGCGCATAGGCAGCGTCGGGGCTGCCGGGATGCAAGGTCACGTACCGCGTCGCGGCGCCGATGCAGCTGTCATAGTCGCCGGCATTGTAAAAGGCGTAGGCCGACATCAGCAGCGATTTGCGCGCCCAGTCGGAATAAGGATGCTGGCGGTCGACTTCCTCGAATTTCTTCGACGCCGCCTTCGGATCCTTCTTGTCGTTCATGAGGAACAAGCCCTCATTATAGAGCTTGTCGGCAGGCTCGTCGGGGACGGTCTCGTCCTTGTTGAACATCTTGTCCCACAACGATGAAGAATCGCCGGCGCACGCACCGAGTGGCATCGCCAGCACAAAGAGGCCCGCGACCAGGCATAACTGCCGTCCAAGCCGATTGTAGCCCGAGCGAGGCGAAATTTTGCGTAGTTCGAGCATCACACGCTGTGCCGACATGAATTCAAGACCTGATGCCTGTGATGCGGCGGCCGCCGCGCGCCATGACCTTGGTCATCAACGCAGTAATAGCCCTGCAATGGCGCCACGCCATGCAACCGCGAGCCTGTGTAGCCGAAAAAAGTCCGTTAACCAACCGGATACGCAGGCAATTCGCCCGGATTAAGGCGACGGGATGGCAATGCGCCAGCGTGGTTACTGGGACCGGGGGGCCAGCGAAACGGAACGCATCGAGACGCTGTCAGGAGACCCAGGAAGCCTCTCAAGATGAAGCGGAAAACCCCCGCGAAGATTTTGCGCGGAAGGCATTCCGGAGGTTGCGGACGTGCGTCAGGAGACGTCAGAGACGCTCAGGAGACGTCGGGACCGTAAGCGGGGGCGATCATGCCGCCGACCATTCCGCTTCCGACTTCGGCGTGACCGCGGGAGCGACGCGCGGTTTCGGCCTCGACCACCCGCCAGGAGCTGCGATCGGCCAACAAGGCCGTCAGCACCGCATGGTTGAGCTTGTGGCCGCCCCGCACCGAACGATAGGCGCCGAGCAAGGGCAGACCGGCCAGAGCGAGATCGCCGATCGCGTCGAGAACCTTGTGGCGCACGCATTCATCGCTGTAGCGCAGCCCTTCGGTGTTGAGCAGGCGGGTTTCGTCGAACACCACCGAATTCTCGAACGACGAGCCGAGCGCAAAGCCGGCATTCCAGAGCCGCGCCACATCATTCATGAAGCCGAAGGTCCGGGCGCGGCAAATCTCGCGGCGGAATCTTTCGGGGCTGAGATCGAGCGCATAATTCTGGCGGCCGATCGCTGAATTGGCGAAGTCGATTTCGACTTCGGCGCGGAAGCCGGCCGCATAGGGCCGCAACTCGCCGAACGATTCGCCCATCGCAACCTTAAGCGGTTTCAGCACCTCGATGAAACGGCGCGGCGCTGATTGGGTAACGATACCGGCCTGATCGATGGCGGCGACGAAAGCTGCGGCGCTGCCGTCCATGATCGGGACTTCAGGACCGTCGACTTCGATGGTGGCATTATCGATGCCCATTCCGCGCAAGGCCGCCAGCACATGCTCGGCGGTGGAGACCAGCGGACCTTCGCGGTCGCCCAGCACGGTGGCGAATTCGGTTGCGATCACGGATTGGGTGGTAGCCTGAATCTCGCGGTCGCAGCTCTCCAGTCCGCTGCGGACAAAAATAAAACCCGCATCCACAGATGCAGGTCCGAGGGTCAAATTGACAGGTAAACCAGAATGAACGCCGACGCCCGTCACGGTGGCTTGCGACCGAAGCGTTGTCTGCCGGCTCAATTTCATTCGATAACCGCCCACTACCGACTTACTTAAGAGACCCGAACCACCGGCAAGATCAGAGTGCCCGCGTGCTGATTCGTCTTAAGTATCCCCAAGTCACGGCAGACCATAATCACTGCCTCAAAGTCCGCCAACTCACGCTTTTTTACCGATTGTTACCCTATCTCTGCCGCATTCGCGCCCAAGGTTAACCAAATTCCGGCACCGGCGGCGCCGATTTCGGCCCCCTCACCTCACCATGAAATACATAATTCATCATTTAATATCAGTCTGCTTGCCGGGAATTTTGACGCCCCCGCGCCGCTCAAAAGACAAAGGTCCCGGCTGGTGCAGCCGGGACCTTTTTCATCGTCATGACTGTAACAAAACTCAGGTGGCCTGCCGGCGCAGGAAGGCCGGGATATCAAGATGGTCGTCGCCCTGTGGCGTTGCTGCAACAGGTGCTGGGCGGCCGTGAGGATCGAGTCCTTGGGGTGCCGGCCGGCGAGCGTACTCTGATACCGGCTCGTTGGCCGCGATTTGCTGCGCGACGCTGCGCTGCGGCTTTCGCTCCGGCAGCGGCGGCATCGGCGCCATTGCCGGACCCGAGGCGCGGGCCGCGATCGGCGGCTCGGTCTCTTCGTCGCGGCGGCCGAGGCCGACATTGGCGAGACGCTGCAGCAGCGACATGCGGGTCTTTTGCGGATGCTCCTCGTCGACGTCGCCGCGGGCCTGCCGAATTTCGTTCTGCGCCGGCATCGGCAGATCCTCGAATTTGGGCATCCTCGGCGTGCGGAGCGGCCCGCGTTCGGCTGCCTGCGGAATGAACGTCTCGGGCGTCGCGGGCTCATGCGTCTCGACCCGCGTGACATCATGGTCCGGGAACAATGACGGCTTCTGGGCGATCGGGCGAACCGTCACATCGCCGTAGGACGCCGACTGCAGCGGCGCGGACGGCTGCGGGGTTTCCGGAGCGACCGCCGCGGCAATCGCGGCAAGCGCGGCGCGTTCGACATTATTGGAGACCCGCTGCGGCGCGGCGGCAGCGACCTGCGGCGGGTTCGATGCCTCCGGCTTCTGGGCGCGTTCGGCAAGACGCTGATTGTCGGCACGCAGCCGGGCCGTCAGATCGGCCAGCCGGGTGTCCGGCGTCGCGGTCGAAGCCGCGGCATTGGTCGCGGTTGCGGCCGGCACCCCGGCGTTGCGCGAGATCAGCGCCTGTTCGATGCCGGTGGCAACGACGGACACGCGGATCACGCCATCGAGGGTCTCGTCGAAGGTGGCGCCGACGATGATGTTGGCGTCCTGATCGACTTCCTCGCGAATCCGGGTCGCGGCTTCGTCGACCTCGAACAGCGTCAGATCCTTGCCGCCGGTGATCGAGATCAGCAGACCGCGGGCGCCCTTCATCGAGGAGTCGTCGATCAGCGGGTTGGCGATGGCGGCCTCGGCGGCGGTCAGGGCGCGCTTCTCGCCGGAGGCTTCGCCGGTACCCATCATCGCCTTGCCCATTTCACGCATCACGGCGCGAACGTCGGCGAAGTCGAGATTGATCAGGCCTTCCTTGACCATCAGGTCGGTGATGCAGGCGACGCCCGAATAGAGCACCTGGTCGGCCATCGCGAAGGCGTCGGCGAAGGTGGTCTTTTCGTTGGCGACCCGGAACAGGTTCTGGTTCGGAATGATCAGCAGCGTATCGACCACCTTGTGGAGTTCGGCGATGCCGGACTCGGCGGTGCGCATGCGGCGCTGGCCTTCGAAGTGAAATGGCTTGGTGACGACGCCGACGGTGAGAATGCCCATGTCGCGCGCGGTCTTGGCGATCACCGGTGCCGCGCCGGTGCCGGTGCCGCCGCCCATGCCGGCGGTGACGAACACCATGTTGGCGCCGGCGAGGTGATCGCGGATTTCGTCGATGACTTCCTGGGCCGCGGCCGCACCGACATCGGGCTGCGAACCGGCGCCGAGGCCTTGCGTGACCTGGGTGCCCATCTGCACGATGCGCTGCGCCTTGGACATGGTGAGCGCCTGCGCGTCGGTATTGGCGACGACGAAATCGACACCCTGCAGTCCGGCGGTGATCATGTTGTTGACGGCATTGCCGCCCGCGCCGCCGACGCCGAATACGGTAATCCGGGGCTTCAGCTCGCTGATGTCAGGGGGTGTTATATTGAGTGCCATGGTTGCCTCTCGATTACGCGCGCGTTGGTTCGCCCCGGCCGACGGCCGCGGGAGTTGGTGGAAGTCGAAGGATGTGGAAAAGGTTCATCAGAAGCCCTCACGAAGCCATCGTCCGACTTTTCCGAAATAGCCGTCAGTCCCTGTCTTCAGTTGCCGCGTATGCCGCGGTTCGACGTGTTCAAGATGGGCGTATTGGGGATAGACCAAGAGGCCCGAGGGCACCGCGAACGACGCGCTCTTCGCCTCGTTGGGCAGCCGGCCAAAGCCGAGCGGACGGCCGATGCGCACCGGGCGGCCGAGAATTCGGGTTGCGAGCTCGGGGATACCGGTGAGCTGCGAGGCGCCACCGCTCAGGACAATTCGCGCCCGCGGCTCTGCCGCAAAGGGGGAATCCGCCAGGCGGTCCCTGACCATCTCAAAAATCTCCTCGGCACGGTGCAGGACGATGTTTGCGATCGTGGCGCGGGACACGATCTGCGGCACATCCCGATCGTTGTCGCCGGCGCTCGGCACCGACATCAACTCGCGCGCATCGGACCCGCCGGTCAGCACGGTGCCATATAACGTCTTGATTCGCTCGGCATCCGCAATGCACGCGCTGAGGCCGCGCGCAAGATCCATGGTGATGTGATGCCCGCCGACCGCAAATCCGCTGGCATGCACGAAGCGCCCGCCGGAATAGGTCGCGATCGTGGTGGTGCCCGCGCCCATCTCCACCACGGCGGCGCCGAGATCGGCCTCGTCGTCGGTCAGCACCGACAGGCCCGCCACATAAGGGCTCGCCGCCATGGCTTCGACGTTGAGATGACAACGCTCGACCACCAGCATCAGGTTCTTGGCGACCGTCGCATCCGCCGTGACCACATTCATGTCGACGCCGAATTGCCGCGCCACCATGCCGCGCGGATCGCGAATGCCCTTGACGCCGTCGAGCGCGTAGCTGACCGGCAGCGCATGCAGCACGGTGCGGCCTTCGCCGGTGGCGTGGCGCATGCCGGTACCGGTAACGCGGCTGACGTCGGCGGCGGTGACCGCGCCGCCACGAATATCCGCGGCGGCTTCGACCAGCTGGCCCTGCAGCCTTCCTGCCGAAACCGACAGCAGCACCAATTCAACCCGGACCTTGGCCATGCGCTCGGCCAGCGCCACCGCGTGACGCACCGCTTGTTCGCATTCGGCGAGATCGACGACCGCGCCGGCCTTGACGCCGCGTGACTGGATCTGGCTGTACCCGATCAACTCGACCGCATGGCTGCGTCCGCGCAAGGCGTCGCTCGGCGGGCACGGCTTCAGCCGCGCGATCATGCAGGCAATCTTGCTGGTACCGATGTCGAGCGACGCCGCCAGCGCGGTGCGCTTCTGCGGCATCGGGCGCGTCTTCGGCGTCTGGTTGCGATCAAGGCCGGTCATGCGTCACCGGCTTTCTTCTTCGACTTCTTGTCCTTGAACAGCTCTTCGCGGGCCTTGGCCGCGTCATCGGACAATTGCACCGTCAGCCGGTCCGGCAGGCGCATGTCGACGGCGACGATATCGCGGGAGAACAGCCGGTCCTCCTTGTCGAGGGTGCTCAACGTCGCCAGCGCATTGCCGACGTCGTTTTCCGGCAGCCGGATATCGAGGCCGTCCTTGAGCCGCAGGTTCCAGCGCCGTTCGCCGACGAAAACCACTGCCTTGGTCGCGACACGCACCTGCGGATAGCGGTCCAGCAGTGCCAGGAAGTCCCGGGCGCGGGTTTCAGCGCCCTTGCCGACCACCAGCGGCAACGTGATGAAGCGGCGCGACACGTAGGGCTGCAGCACCGCGCCGTCATCCGCTATCACCGACAGGCGGCCATCCTGCTGCCACAGCGCAAAGGCCGACCGCTCGACAATATCGATCTGGAGCTGGCCGGGATAAAGCTTCAACACCGTCGCCTCGGCGATCCAGGGATTGGCCTTCAGCCGGCCGCGCACGGCTTCCGCGTCGAGGAACAGCAGCGACGAACGGCCGTTGACGCCACCGATCGCCAGCACCTCGTCCTGGGACAACTGCTTGCGGCCGTTGATGGCGACCGACGTGATCCGAAAACCGGCGGCGTTCGCGAAGGCATTGCGGGTGTCGCTCAGGGCCGAGGTCAGTTCCTCGACATGACCGCCCTTGACGATGCCAAAAGCGGTGCTGCCAAGCAGGATCAGTACGGTCGCGGCGACGCCGACGCGGTTCGGAAGGTAGCGCTCCAGAACCGCGATCAGGCGGGGCGGATGCTGTTCGCGTTGCAGACGTTGTTTGGCGGCCGCGCGCTTCGAGAGTTCGACGGACGCGCGTTTTGCGGCCAGCCATTCGCGCAACAACACGGCCGCGCCGATGGCGGCCGCTTTCAGATCAGCTTGGGGCCTCAGCGATCTCAGCGATCGAGCGAGGCGTCCTGCACCATCCATTGCACGAACTCGTCAAAATGTTGTGCCCGCAAAAGCTTGCGAGTTCTGGCACCGTGACGTCTCGGTCATGCCGGGCTGGGTGTCGACCTCAAGGCAGAAGAGGCCACATGTTCCCTCGATGCGGTCGTCGAAGCGGATATCCGCAACAGCTCACGCCCCGGCAGCCAAGCGCCACATGCGCCGCCAGCGTTAACCTTCGGACTTCCTGGTAAACAAAGGGTAAAACCGGAGCAGGCTGGAGGTGTTTTGATTCGCCTTTCCCGTACTTTGCACCGTAATCGTTAGGATTTTAGTGATTAGGCGGACCAGCCTTGGGCCCGTTCCCGTTGGTCGGTGCTATTTCCGGACCCGTTTTTGCGCCAGCAGGATCTGATCTTGCAGAAAATCAGGGAACTCGATCCCTTGAGCCTTGAGGGCCTTCGGATAGAGCGAGGCCTTGGTCAGGCCGGGCAAGGTATTGGTTTCCAGATAGATCGGCCCCTTGGCCGAAACGATGAAATCGGTACGCGAATAGCCAGAGCAGGACAGCGCGCGGTGCGCCCGCAACGCATGATCCATGATTTGCGCGCTGATATCAGGCGCAAAGCGACCCGGGCAAATCTCCTGGGTCGATTTGAGCAGATATTTGGCGGTGTAGTCGAAGCCGCCTTCCGCCGGGACGATCTCGATCGGCGGCAGCGAAAACACCGATCCGTCCGGCTGCTCCAGCACGCCGCAGGTGGCCTCGATCCCGGAGACGAACGGTTCGATCACATATTCTTCCGTCCTGGCCGCATTGCGGACGGCGACGATATCCTGCTTCGCATCGACGAAGATCAGGCCATAGCTTGATCCATCGCGCGCGGGCTTCGCGATCAGCTTGCCATGTTGGGCGAACGCCGCTTCGATATCTTCCAGCGCGATGCCCTCCGGCGCCTTCACGCCCGCCAGCGCGGCAAAGCGCTTCGCCGCCACCTTGTCGAAGGCGAGATGCGACGAGGCCGAGCCGGAACCGGTGAAGGGAACGCCGCGCATTTCGCACAGCGCCTGAAGCTCTCCGTTCTCCGCCCGCCCGCCATGCAGTCCAAGCACCAGCAGGCGGTCCTCGGCCTTGGCTTTGTCCAGCGCCTGTTCGAGTGCGACGCCGCGACTACCCGGCTTGAATTCATCCTCGAACGGCCGCGCGTGGTTCAGAAGATCCTGCGAGCGGACCTCATGGACGGTATCGGCGACATCCCAGAACCAGAGATCGGCTTCGGGCAACGCCATATGCAGCGCTTGAGCGCTCGCCACCGAGACCAGGCGTTCCTTGTTGGTGCCTCCGAAAAGGATGGTGATGCGCATCAGCCTGGCTCGATTCCAATTCGCTTGATTTCCCAGTGTAGCTCAATTCCGGAATGCTCTTTGACCCGGGTGCGAACGGTCTCCCCAAGCGTCTCGATATCATGCCCCGTCGCGGTGCCGGTGTTGATCAGGAAATTGCAGTGCATTTCCGACACCTGCGCACCGCCGACGCGCAAGCCGCGGCAGCCGGCGGCGTCGATCAGCTTCCAGGCGCTGTGGCCGGGCGGATTCTTGAAGGTCGAGCCGCCGGTCTTTTCGCGGATCGGCTGCGCGGTCTCGCGGTGGTTTTGCACCTCGTTCATCCGCGCCCGAATGGCATCAGGTGCTGCGATGATCCCGCGAAAGCGCGCCGAGGTAAATATCACCGAAGCATCGGCGCCGCTGCTGCGATAGGTGAATTTCATGTCGGCATGGCCGAAGTGAAGTTTCCTGCCGTCGCGGCCGATGCCTGTCGCCTCGATCAGGACATCCTTGGTTTCGGCGCCATTGGCGCCGGCATTCATGCGCAGCGCGCCGCCAATGGTGCCGGGAATGCCGAAGAAGAATTCCAGGCCGCTGATATTGGCTGACGCTGCGATTTCGGCCACGCGCTTGTCGAGCGCGGCGGTGCCTGCGCTCACGATATCCCCTTCGGCGCTGGCCTCGCCGAAACCGCGCGGACTGAGCCTGATCACGACGCCCGGCATGCCGCCATCGCGCACGATCAAATTGGAGCCGACGCCGACCACATACACCGCCGTCTCGCCCGGCAAACGCGCCAGGAAATACCCGAGATCATCCGCATCGGCCGGGGTGAACAGCGCCTGCGCCGGGCCGCCGACGCGAAACCAGGTCAGTTCGGCAAGCGACTGGTTCGCCAGCAGCCGCCCTCGCAATTCCGGCATCGCGGCTTTGAGATCGGGCGTGATGTCGGGAAAGGTCATGCGAACTTTCCGTTCCCTCCCCCCTTGCGGGGGAGGAGCAGGATGTGCCGCATCGCAAAGCTGATACCCACAGTCACCGCGCTCACCCCAGCGCTTTCAATTCGCCCGGCAATGCGTAGGCCCATTGCGTGATGTTGCCGGCGCCAAGGCAGACGACGAGGTCGCCGCGGCCGGCGAGGCCGTGAACCACACGAGCGAGGTCAGTGGATTTTGGCAGCGGAATCACGTCGCGATGGCCGTGCGCGCGCAGGCCGAGCACGAAATGGTCGCGATCGATGCCGGCAATCGGCGCCTCGCCCGCCGGATAGACTTCGGCGACCACAACCGCGTCGGCGTCGTTGAAGCAGGTGCAGAACTCCTCGAACAGCGATTGCAGCCGGGTGAAGCGATGCGGCTGCACCACGGCGATGATCTTGCCATTGGTGGATTCCCGCGCCGCCTTCAGTACCGCGGCAATCTCGACCGGATGGTGGCCGTAATCGTCGATGACGGTCACGCCGTTCCATTCCCCGGTCTTGGTGAAGCGCCGCCGCACGCCGCCGAATCCGGCGATGGCCTTGCGGATGGTCTCGTCGCCAAGTCCCAATTCATGCGCCACCGCGATCGCGGCGGTAGCGTTAAGCGCGTTGTGCCGTCCCGGCATCGGCAGCACGAGGTCGGCGATCTCATGCGCGGCACCGGTCTTGCGATCCCGGAACGCGACCTTGAAGCGCGAGCCGCCGCCCGTCGGATTGAGATCGAGCAGCCGTGCGTCGGCCTGCGGGTTTTCGCCATAGGTGATGATGCGGCGATCCTCGATCTTGCCGACGAGGGTCTGCACCACCGGATGATCGATGCACATGACGGCGAAGCCGTAGAACGGCACGTTCTCAACGAAATGGCGAAACGCATCCTGCACCGCCTCGAAAGTCCCGAAATGGTCGAGATGTTCGGGATCGACATTGGTGACGATGGCGACGTCGGCCGGAAGCTTCAGGAAGGTGCCGTCGCTCTCGTCGGCCTCCACCACCATCCAGTCGCCGGCGCCGAGCCGGGCGTTGGTGCCATAGGCATTGATGATGCCGCCATTGATCACGGTGGGGTCGAGATCGCCGGCATCGAGCAAGGCTGCGACCATCGAGGTCGTGGTGGTCTTGCCATGGGTGCCCGCGATCGCGACGCAGCTTTTCAGCCGCATCAGCTCGGCCAGCATTTCGGCGCGCCGCACCACGGGAATGCGCTGCGCCCGCGCCGCCATCAGTTCGGGATTGTCGCGCTTGATCGCGGTCGACACCACAAGCACGTCGGCGCCGGCGACGTTCTCGGCCTTGTGGCCGACATTGATGGTGATGCCCTTGTCGCGCAGACGGCTGACATTGGCGCTTTCGGAAGCATCCGAGCCCTGCACGGTGTAGCCGAGATTGCACAGTACCTCGGCGATGCCGCTCATGCCGATGCCGCCGATACCGACGAAGTGGATGGGTCCGATCTCGCGCGGCAGTCTCATAGTCTGGTTCCGTTTGCTTTCGTCATGCCCGGCATAGCCCTCGCGGCATCGCTTCCGCTCGCCTATGTCCGGGCATCCGCGAATCTCCATCACTTCATGCAAGACGTGGATGGCCGGGACAAGCCCGGCCACGACGCTAAATGGCCAAAACCGGACTCATCCGCCTAGATTCCGGCGACTTTCGCAACCAGATCGGCCAGCCGCTCGGCGGCGTCCAGCCTGCCGATGCTGCGGGCGGCGGTGGCCATCGCCGTCAGCCGCCCCGGTTCGGCGGCCAGCGCGGAGATTTCCGCTGCCAGCCGGTCCGGCGTGAAATCCGCCTGAGCGATCCGAATCGCGCCATTCGCCTGTGCCAGCACGCCCGCATTGGCGAACTGATCCTGATCGATCGAACCGGGCAGCGGCACCAGGATCGAAGGCCGGCCGATGGCGCCGAGCTCGGCGACCGTGCCGGCGCCGGATCGTGAAACCACCAGATGGCTCGACGCCAGGCGCGCCGGCAGATCGGCAAAGAACGGCGCCAGTTCGGCGTTGATGTTCAGGCGGTCGTAGACCGCGCGCACCCGCGTCATATCCTCTTCGCGCACCTGCTGGGTGAGCATCAGCCTGTTCCACAGCGACGGCTCCAGGCGTTCGATCGCACCCGGCACGATATCGGCCATCACCCGCGCGCCCTGGCTGCCGCCGACCACGAGCAGGCGCAACGGCCCGGTGGGCTCGGGTTCGGCGAATTTCACCGCGGCGGCCGCCAGGATCGCCGGACGCATCGGCGTGCCGACGGCGGTTGTCTTTGCCGCCAGCGCCGGATCGCGATCGAGCACGCCCGGCAGCGAGGTCGCGATCGCGCTGACGCGGCTCGACAGAAACCGATTGGCGCGGCCGAGCACCGCATTGGCCTCGTGAACGAGCGTGGGCACGCCGAACAGCCGCGCCGCGAGCAGCGGCGGCACGGTCGGATATCCGCCGAAGCCGACCACCGCGGCGGGCTTCATCCGGCGCATCAAATTGAGCGCCACCAGGGTGCCGGCGGTGAGCATCGCGCCGGTCCGGGCAAGCGACCATGGGGTGCGGCCGCGCACGGTCTCGCTCGGCACCACATCGATGGTGTCCTTGGTGAACAATCCGGTGTAACGCAACGCGCGGGCGTCGGTCACGAGGCGGACGCGATGGCCACGCCTGATCAGTTCGACGCCCAGCGCCTCGGCGGGAAACAGATGGCCGCCGGTGCCGCCCGCCGCCAGCAGAATCAAACGCGCAGTGGTCATTGGGGCCAACCGGATTGCTTCGTCACTTCGTTTCTCGCCATGACGGCAAAGCGCGTCCTCGCCGCGGGGTCAAGCGTAGCTGCGCACCGCGTTGGCGTCGCCGATCGATTCCATCTCGGTGCGCGGCCGATGCCGCGTCAGCGCCAGCATCATGCCGACGCCATAGGCCAGCGAGACGATCGACGAGCCGCCATAGGAAATGAACGGCAGCGTCATGCCCTTGGCCGGTATCAGTTGCAGGTTGACCGACATGTTGATCGCGGCCTGCACGCCGAACAGCACCGCCAGGCCCGACGCGGCAAACCGCGAGAACATGTCCTCGCTCGCATAGGCGCGCGACAACGCGCGGATCACGATGAAGGCGAACAGCGCGAGCAGCACGAGGCAAAGGATGATTCCGAATTCCTCCGCCGCCACCGCAAACACGAAATCGGTATGGCTGTCCGGCAGGCTGCGCTTGGCGATGCCTTCGCCGGGCCCAAGCCCGAACCAGCCGCCGTTGTAAAACGCCTCCATCGCGGTATCGACCTGAAAGGTGTCGCCCGACGCCGGATTCATGAAGCGCTTGATGCGGCCTGCGACATGCGGCACCAGCAGATAGGCGCCGAACAGCCCGGCGCTGGCCGCTCCCGCAAGCCCCACCACCCAGATCATCCGCATCCCGGCGATAAAGAACAGCGCGCCCCACACCATCAGGATCAGCATGGTCTGGCCGAAATCAGGCTCCATCACCAACAGCGACACCAGCGTCAGCAGCAGCACCAGCGCCATCGACGTCGCGGGCATTTCCGGACGCCGCGTCGATTCCGCAAACAGCCACGCCGCCAGCACCACGAACGCCGGCTTGGCGGATTCGGACGCCTGGATGTTGATACCGATCAGGGTGATCCAGCGCCGCGAGCCCTTGACCTCGGGGCCAATCAGCAGCGTCGCCACGATCAGCACGATGCTGACAGCGAACACGATCAGCGCGGTGCGGCGAATCTGCCGGGGCGACAGGAACGACACCCCGATCATCACGATGAACGACGGCAGCAGAAACAGCACATGACGATTGAAGAAATGAAACGGATCGAGCCCGATCCTGGTCGCCACCGGCGGGCTCGCCGCCAGCGAAAGGATGATACCGGCCAGCATCAGCGCGATGACCGCCGCGAGCTGCAGGCGGTCCACGGTCCACCACCATTCCGAAAGCGGGGTGCGTTGTTCGCGGGAGAGCATGGGCGGTCCTGGGCGGAGGTTTGCCCATTGGTCGCCCATGATGGTTTCCGGAAGGTTAACGAATTGGAGATGTTTTGAACGAGTTGCGGCCTCGCGTCCCTCACACCACCGGCTTGACGCCGGGCAGCGCGGTGACGAGGTCGCGGAACGCCGCGCCGCGGATTTCGAAATTCCGGTACTGATCGAATGATGCGCAGGCCGGCGACAGCAGTACCACCGGATCGGCCAGCCCCGAGGCCGCCGCATCGCGCGCCGCATGGGCCACCGCGACGTCAAGCGTTTGGCTGATTTCGTGCGGCGCGCGATCGCCGAGCGTGGTCGCGAACTCCTGCGCGGCCTCCCCGATCAGATAGGCCTTGCGGACGCGCGGGAAATAGTCGGTCAGGCTCGTGATGCCGCCGAGTTTCGGTTTGCCGCCGGCGATCCAGAAAATATCGGCAAAGGACGACAATGCATGCGCCGCCGCATCGGCGTTGGTGCCCTTGGAATCGTTGACGAACAGCACGTTGCCGAGGCGGCCGACCTGCTCCATGCGGTGCGCGAGACCGGGAAAGCTGCGCAGGCCGTCTTGCAGAACTTGCCTGCCGACACCCAGCGCCAGCGCGGCCGCCGAGGCGCATGCCGCATTCTGCGCATTATGCAAACCGCGCAGCGATCCGATGCCGCCGATCCGCGCGATCTCGCTGCGCGCGCCGCCGGCGGCGCGCCAGATGATTTCGCGCTCGACATAGACGCCGTCCGGAAGCGGGTTTTTCACCGAGACCCGGACCACCCGCTGGCCGGCGCGTTCGATCCGGTCGGCGCTGTTGCGGCTCCATCCGTCGTCGACGCCGACGATCGCGGTGCCCTGCGGCTGCACGCAGGCGACCAGACGCTCCTTCACCGACGCATAATGTTCAAGCGTACCGTGGCGATCGATATGATCCTCGCTGACATTGATCAGGATGCCGACCGAGGGATCGAGCGACGGCGAAAGATCGATCTGATACGACGACATCTCGATGACGTGCACCCGCCCCATGCGCGGCGGCTCCAGCGACAGGATCGCGGTGCCGATATTGCCGCCCATCTGGGTGTCGTAACCGGCGACGCGCATCAAATGCGCGATCAGCGCCGTCGTGGTGGATTTGCCATTGGTGCCGGTGATGGCGACGAACGGCGCATCCGGCGCATGACGACGGCGCTCCCGGCAGAACAGCTCGATATCGCCGATGACTTCGACGCCGGCCTGCTGCGCCGCCAGCACGGTCCAGTGCGGCGCCGGATGGGTCAGCGGCGCGCCGGGCGTCAGGACCAGGGCGGCGAAACCTGTCCACGATACTTTTCTCAAATCAGCCGTGGTGAAGCCCGCTTGCGCGGCCTCGGCAAGCTTGTCCGCGCCGTCGTCGCTGGCAATCACTTCCGCTCCGCCCGCCCTCAAGGCACGGCAGCTCGCGAGCCCGGACCCGCCGAGACCGAACACCGCAACCGTCTTGCCTGCGAAAGAAGTGACGGGGATCATGACAGAACCGTGCTCTTGGCTTTCTCGTTACCTCCCCCCTTGTGGGGGAGGTCGATGCTGCGCAGCAGCGGCGGGAGGGGGGCATCAACAAGCACAAGTTCGCAACAATACCCCTCTCCCCAACCCTCCCCCACGAGGGAGGAGGGAGCAGAAAGAACTCGGTACGTTCCGGAATCGGGACTGCGCAAATTCAACGCGCTCACCGCAGCTTCAGGGTGGAAAGGCCGGCCAGCGCCAGCATCACCGAGATGATCCAGAACCGGATCACGATCTGCGGCTCGGTCCAGCCCAGTTGCTCGAAATGATGATGGATCGGCGCCATCCGGAAGATGCGCTTGCCGGTGAGCTTGAACGACGCCACCTGCACGATCACCGAGACCGCTTCCAGCACGAACAGCCCGCCGATCACGGCCAGCACGATCTCGTGCTTCACCGCGACGGCGATCGAGCCGAGCATGCCGCCGAGCGCGAGCGAACCGGTGTCGCCCATGAAGATCGATGCCGGCGGCGCGTTGAACCAGAGGAATCCCAACCCCGCGCCCAGCACCGCGCCGCACAGCACCGCCAGTTCGCCGGTGCCGGCGACGTAATTGATCTGCAGATAGTCCGAGAATACCGCATTCCCCGCGAGATAGGCGATCAAGCCGAAGCTTGCCGCCGCGATCATGACCGGCACGATGGCGAGACCGTCAAGGCCGTCAGTCAGGTTGACCGCGTTGCCGGCGCCGACAATGATGAACGCACCGAATATCAGGAAGAACCAGCCGAAATTCAGCACCACATCCTTGAAGAACGGGATCACCAGGGAGGTCGAGAACGGGTCGCGTCCGAGCCGCACCAGCGCGTAGCAGGCAGCCAGCGCGATCACCGCTTCGATCGCAAGCCGGATGCGGCCGGCAAACCCGCTATGGGTCTGCTTGGTCACTTTCAAATAATCGTCGTAGAAGCCGACGAAGCCGAAGCCCAGCGTGACCGCCAGCACGATCCAGATATAGGGATTGAGCGGGTTGGCCCACAGCACCGTCGACACCACCACGCCGGAAAGAATCATCAACCCGCCCATCGTCGGCGTGCCGATCTTGGTGATGAGATGCGATTGCGGACCGTCGGTGCGGATCGGCTGGCCCTTGCCCTGGCGCAGCCGCAGGTGATCGATGATCCAGGGACCGAACAGAAACACGAACAGCGCTCCGGTCACCATCGCCCCGCCGGTGCGAAAGGTGATGTAGCGAAACACATTCAGGAATGTACGGAATGCACCCAGACCGGGAACGGTATTGGAAAGGTCAATCAGCCAGTAAAACATTCAAACCGCCTATACCGCAGCTTCGTCGAGTGCGGCCCTGCCGGGAAAGCGCTTTTCGAGCGCGTTGACAATCGTTTTCATCTTCGAGCCCAGCGATCCCTTGACCATGATCGCATCGCCGGCGCGAATCGCCGCAACGGCCTGGGCTTCGAGACTAGCAGCACTCTCGGCATAGCCGCCCCGTTTGCCGGTGGAAAGAGCGTCCCACAGATTGCGCATCAGCGGACCACAACAATACACCAGATCGACGTGATTGGCCTTGATGGCCTCGACCAGACCGCGATGCAGTTCGGGGCCGGTCGGTCCCAATTCGAGCATATCGCCGAGCATCGCGATGCGCCGGCCATGCGGGCCGACCGCCGCCCGGCCGAGCACGTTCAGCGCCGCGGCCATCGATGCCGGATTGGCATTGTAGCTTTCATCGATCAGGGTGGCCTCACCGCTGGCGACTTCCAGCGCACGCCGCACACCGCGGCCCGCGGCCGGCTCGATCTGCGACAGCGACAGCGCCGCGAGCGCCAGATCAGCGCCCGCCAGCGACGCCGCCGCCAGCACCGCGAGCGAGTTCATCGCCATGTGACGGCCCGGCATGCCGAGCTTGTAGGTAATGTCGTGACCAAGAATATTGGCATGAACCGCCGAGCAGGCGGCGTGCAGCGAGACGTCGAGCAACCGCGCGTCGGATTTCCTGTTGGCGCCGAACGAAACGATGCGCGAGATGCCGAGTTTCTTGGCGCGCCTGGTCAACCGGGCGAACTGTGCATTGTCGCGGTTGAGCACCACCGCGCCGCCGGGTTCGACCCCTGCAAAGATTTCCGCCTTGGCGTCGGCGATCGCCTCGATGCCGGCAAAGAACTCCAGATGCACCGGCTCGACCGTGGTGATGATGGCGACCTGCGGACGGACCAACCGGACCAGCGGCTCGATTTCGCCGGCGTGATTCATCCCGATCTCGAAGATCGCAAAGCGCACCGAGGCCGGGCAGCGCGCCAGCGACAGCGGTACGCCCCAGTGATTGTTGAACGACGCGGCCGAGGCATGGGTCGGCCCCTGCGCGCCCAGTACGCGCCGCAGCGCTTCCTTGGTCGAAGTCTTGCCGACCGAGCCGGTGACTGCGATCACCTGCGCATCGAGCCGCGCGCGTGCGGCACGCGAAAGATCGACGAGGCCGGCGAGCACGTCCTCCACCACCAATAGCGGCGCGTCGCTTTCAAACCTGTCGCGCTGCGCTGCTTCGACCACCGCCAGGGCTGCGCCCGCCTTCAACGCCGCCGCCACGAAATCATGTCCGTCGTGCACGTCGCCCTTGATCGCGAAATAGGCTTCTCCCGGCGCGATGGTGCGGCTGTCGATGGAAAGGCCCGAGACCGCTTCCGGCAACGCACCGCTGCTTGAGGCGCGCATCGCTGCCGCCATCGCCGACGACGTCCAAAGCGGCGTGGTGCTCATGCGACCCTCGGTGCCAGCGCTGCCGCAACCGCATCGTGATCGCTGAACGGCAAGGTGCGGTCGCCGACAATCTGTCCGGTCTCGTGGCCCTTGCCGGCAATCAGCAGCGCATCGCCCGGCTGCAGACCGGCAATCGCGGTCCGGATCGCAAGGGCGCGATCGGCGATGTCGCTGGCGCCGGTCGCCGCGCTCAGGATGGCGGATCGGATCAGATCGGGATTTTCGCTGCGCGGATTGTCGTCGGTGACGATGACGCTGTCGGCATTCTCGGACGCGATCGCGCCCATCAGGGGCCGCTTGCCGGCATCGCGGTCGCCGCCGGCGCCGAATACCACCACGAGCTTGCGTTTCGCATAGGGCCGCAGCGCCTGCAGCGCCTTGGCCAGCGCATCGGGCTTGTGCGCGTAGTCGACAAAGATCGGCGCGCCGTTGCGCTCGCCGACCTGCTCCAGCCGGCCTCTGGCGCCTTCAAGATGTTCCAGCGCGGCGAGAACGGCTTCAGGCGCGCTGCCGGTGCCGATGGCAAGGCCGGCTGCGACCAGCGCATTCTCGATCTGGAATTCGCCGACCAGCGGCAGCCGGATCGCATGCTGGCGGCCGCGAAGCTCGAGCGTGAGTTTCTGCGCAAAGCCGTCAATGCCGGCGTCCACCAGGCGGATGCCCTCGCCTGCGCCTTCGCCGTTGCGGCCGACCGTCACGATCCGCAAGCCGCGCTGGCGTGCCGCATCGATCACGGCGCTCGAATGTTCATGATCGGCGGAGATCACCGCAACGCCGTCGGCTGCGACCAGATCGCGGAACAGCCTGAGCTTGGCGGCAAGATAATGCGCGACGTCGGGGTGGTAATCCATGTGATCGCGCGACAGGTTGGTGAACCCGCCGGCGCCGATCCGCACGCCGTCCAGCCGAAACTGGTCGAGCCCGTGCGACGACGCCTCCAGCGCCAGATGCGTGACGCCGTCGGCGGTGATTTCGTCGAGCTGGCGATGCAGCGCGATCGGATCCGGCGTCGTCAACGATCCGTAGACGGTGCGCTTCGGCGATACCAGACCGATGGTGCCGATGCTGGCCGAGGCATGACCGAGCCGCTGCCAGATCTGCCGCGCGAAGGCGGCGACCGAAGTCTTGCCGCTGGTGCCGGTAACCGCCGCAATGGTCGCAGGCTGCCGCGGATAAAATTTCGCCGCCGCAAGCGCCAGCGCGCGGCGCGGATTGGGCGTGCGGATAAACGGCACGCGGCTATCGCCTTGCGGCGGATGCTCGCCCACCACCGCAACAGCGCCGGACGCAATGGCGGCATCGATGAAACGCGTGCCGTCGGTTTTGCTGCCGGCAAGCGCGAAGAACACATCGCCCGGCTTCACCGCGCGGCTGTCGACGGCAAGGCCGGTGACCTCGGTGACCCGGTCGCGGCAGTGACCCCGGTCGCGGCAACACCCGTGACCACGGCTGCCGCCCGTGGGTCGATCTTGGCGTTATCGCTGAACAGGTCGCGGAGTTTCATTATCTTCCAGCCCGGCTCGCGCTAGACTAGAGCCTTTTCCGTTCCGGTTGAATCGGTATGGGACTCTATTTCGTTGTTTTTGACGCGTTTTTCTCGTGAGAACCGGCATCGATTCGCTCGAAAACGCTTCGAAAGGCCTTACTGGGTTGTCTTCGATGCCGCAAGAATAAGGCGGTCGGACGGCGGCAGGTCAAAGCGCGGCTCGATCCCCAGGAGCGGCGCAATCCGGGCGATCACATTGCCGCCGGTCGGCACCGCATTCCAGCCGGAAGTGATGAAGCCGTAGGTTTCCTTCAGCGATTGCGGCTCGTCCAGCATGACCAGAAGCTGGTATTGGGGATGGTCGGCAGGCAGGATCGCGGTGAAGGCGGTCAGCACGCGCTTCTTCACGTAGCGGCCGTTGATGACCTTTTCGGCGGTGCCGGTCTTGCCGCCGATGTAATAGCCCTTGACGTCGGCCTTTCTCGCGGTGCCGATCTCGGCATTCAGCCGCATCAGGAAGCGCATCTTCTCGGAGGTTTCCGGCTTGATCACCCGTTTTGCGATCGCCATGGCCTCCTGTTCGGTGCGCTTCAGGAAAGTCGGCGGAATCAGGTAGCCGCCATTCACCAGCGCATCGATGCCCATCACCGCCTGCAGCGGCGCCACCGCGACGCCGTGACCGAACGCGATCGTCACCGTGTTCAACTCGCTCCAGTGCCGCGGAACGATCGGCGATGCACTCTCGGGCAGTTCGGTGCGCAACCGCTCAAGCTGTCCCATCTTGCGCAGGAAGGCCTTGTGCGCCTCGACGCCCTGCGCCAGCGCAATTCGCGCCGCGCCGACGTTCGAGGAAAAGGTGAATACCTCCTTCATGTTGAGGAAGCGGCCCTTCGGTTCGTCGTCATGGATCGCGAACTTGCCAAAATGCAGCGGTCCGCGCGCATCCCATAGCGAGTTCAGATCGTACTTGCCGGTATCAAGCGCCATCGCCAGCGTGAAGGCCTTGAAGGTCGATCCCATCTCGTAGACGCCGGTCGTCAGCCGGTTGATGCGATCGGGATCGTGCGCCTCTTTAGGATTGTTCGGGTCGAAATCCGGCAGCGACACCATCGCCACGATCTCGCCGGTCTTGACATTGGAGACGAGGCCGGAGGCCGCCTTGGCGTGGAATTTTTCCTTGGCCTTGAGCAGCTCGTCACGCAGCGCATGCTCGACGCGCAGATCGACCGACAATTCCACCGGCCGCTGCAGGCGATCGGTGGCAAAGCCGGCACGATGCAGATCGGCGAGGCCGTTGCTGTCGAGCCATTTCTCCATCCCGGCGATGCCCTGGTTGTCGGTGTTGACCAGACCGATCAGATGCGCGACTTCGGCGCCGGTGGGGTAGACGCGCTTGTTCTCGCGCAGGAAGCCGATGCCGGGAATGCCGAGGCGGTGAATTTCCTGCTGCTGCTGCGGCGTGATTTCGCGCTTCAGCCAGACGAAGCCTTTTTTCGACGCCAGCCGCTCACGGACTTCGGCGGTGTCGAGATCCGGCAGCGTTGCGGTCAAAAGCTCGACCGCCTCGTCCTGGTCGATGATCCGGCGCGGTTCGCCGAACAGGCTCGGCGCCTTGACGTCGGTGGCGAGCACCTCGCCGTTGCGATCGACGATGTCCGGCCGCGCGGTTGCGATGGCGTCCTGCGAGGCCGTGCGGCGCGTGCCGTGACTGTCGCCGATGGCGGCGAACATCATCAGCCTCCCGCCGATCACCGCATAGATCGCCGCAAACGCCAGGATAGCAAATCCGACGCGGGCGCGCGCCTTGGCGGCGCGGTCGACGTTGCGCCCGTACAATAGGCTGCGGATCAGCCGCTGCCGCCACGGTTCTGCGGACTTGGCGATGGGCTGTGCCTGACCGGTCATTGCTGATCCTCCGGCGCCGGCACCGAACCCGTCACCGCAACCGAATCGATCGCATCGATCATCGCGCCGATCGGATCGGGATCGCCGGGCCTGACAAAATTCGGCGGCCGCTCGGGCAGGTTCTTCAACTGGTCGTATTGCGTGGCGTTGAGCGGCTTCAGCGCCAGATGCCGTTCGGCGAGACCCTGCAGCCGCAGCGGCGCATCGAGTTTGGTCCATTCCGCACGCAGCACCGCGATGGCGTCGCGCTGCTCGCGAATTTCCGCATGCAGCCGCAGCACGCGCTCGGTGCGGGCGGTGGATTCCATCTTGATCCGATAGACATAGGCCGCGGCGAACACCAGCACGCCGATCACGAGGAGATGGAGGATCCGCATGGTCAGCCTCCCCTCATCACGTCGGCGAGAACGGGCCATGCCGGCAATGCGGCCGCGGCATGCGCGGGAGCCGCGGTGCGCTCGGCCGCGCGCAGCTTCGCCGAGCGCGCGCGGGGATTGGCGGAAATTTCCTCTGCACCGGGCGTGACCGGGCGCTTGGTCAACAGGTTAAAGCTTGGCGCGGCCTGCGCGACCTCGGGCAGATGCCGCGACCCGCCACCGGCCTTGGCTCGTTCGGTCAGGAAATTCTTGACGATGCGGTCTTCGAGCGAATGAAACGACACCACCACCAGCCGGCCGCCGGGTTTCAGCACGCGTTCCGCCGCCGCGAGTGCCAGATGAAGCTCGTCGAGTTCCTCGTTGACGAATATCCGCAAGCCCTGAAACGTCCGCGTCGCCGGGTGAATTTCGCCCGGCTTGGACCGCACCACCTTCGAGACGATATCGGCGAGCGCCCGGGTGGTCGTGATCGGCGCCTCCTGGCGCGCCGCGACGATGGCGCGGGCGACCTTGCGGGAATGGCGCTCTTCGCCGAAAATGTAGATGATGTTGGCGAGATCGGCTTCCGAGGCCTTCGCAATCACATCCGCCGCGGTCGGACCATCATGGCCCATCCGCATGTCGAGCGGACCGTCGAGGCGAAACGAGAAGCCGCGATCGGCCTGGTCGAGCTGCATCGAGGACACCCCGACATCCATCACGACGCCGTCGACGCTCTGGATGCCCTGCGCGGCGCAAACCTCGGCCAGACTGGAAAAGCGGTCCTCGACCAGTGTCAACCGGCCGCCCGACCGGTCGACCAGATCGAACCCGCCCGAGATCGCGGTCCGGTCGCGGTCGATGCCGATCACCCTTGTGCCGGCGAAATCGAGAATGGCCCGGCTATAGCCGCCAGCCCCGAAGGTGGCGTCAATATAGATGCCGCCGTCGCGGGGCTTCAGCATGTCGACGGCTTCGCCGCCGAGCACGGGAATATGACGCGGGGGGTCCGGATTCATGTCCCTGCCCCGGAAGCTGTCCGGCCTGCCGAATGGATATTGGACGCGAACGGGCCCATTGCGCCTCAAATCTCTACGCTTTGCCGGGCTTTTCCGGTCGAAAAGCCTCCGGTCGAAAAGCCATGGCGCGGCACGATTGCCGATCCTGCGCGTCCCAAATCGCAAACCCTGATTTCCGCGCGGAATTTGGTGGGCTGCCATGGGATTACGAGCGTCAATGGGGCCTCGGCCGTCCCCCAAACCGGTTCGGCTCTTCACCACTTAGTAACGGCAGTTAGCGTTAAGAAAGCGTTGATGGGATTAAGACAATGCTCTCGCGGGAGGGGCGGTGGGCGCCGCCGGTCGGCAACCCCCTGTCCATCGCGGTGAGGCTTCCCGCACACACTCGGCTAAAATGCGAAGCCATGGGCGGCGCGCGCATTGCGCTCGCGCCAGGGTAAAGGAATAGTAAACGGCGTTTTATCGTGAAAACGCAGTATTGCCGTTCTCTTGCCCGGTTTGAGTTGTCCCATGGCTCTCGGTTCGTTCGCGTCTGCTGGGTTTGATTCGAAGCGTCAACGTGCCCTCCCGGTTCCAAGGGCCAACGCGAACATGAAGACATTCACGCCTGACTCATCGATTGCTTCCGACGTCATCCCGTCCGTTAACTATGGCGAGCGGAACAAGGGCCGTCTGCCCGACATGATCGTGCTGCACTACACCGGAATGCCCGATGTGGAAGGCGCGATCGCGCAGCTATGCACGGCGGGCACCGACGTATCGGCACATTACATCGTGCTGGAGGACGGCCGCATCGTGCAATGCGTTCCGGAAGCCAAGCGCGCCTGGCATGCCGGCGTGGCGTCCTGGGCCGGCGAAGAGGACATCAACTCCTGTTCGATCGGCGTCGAAATCGTCAATCGCGGCCATGACTGGGGCTATCCGGAATTTCCGCTGCGCCAGATCGCCGCCGTGATCGCGCTGTGCCGCGGCATCATGCTGCGCCGCAAGGTGCCGTCGCATCGGGTGCTCGCGCATTCGGATGTCGCGCCCGCCCGCAAGAAAGACCCCGGCGAGAAATTTCCGTGGCATTCGCTGGCCAATTCGGGCGTCGGCCATTGGGTGCAGCCGGCGCCGATCGTGCGCGGCGAAACGCTCAAGCTCGGCACCGTCGGCGATGACGTCGCCGGTCTGCAGGCTGCACTTGCCCGATACGGTTACGGCGTTCCCGCCCACGGCAAATACGACGCCGCGACCATGGAAGTGGTGAGCGCTTTCCAGCGTCACTTTCGCCCCGCGCGGGTCGACGGCGTCGCCGATCATTCGACGCTGACCACCTTGCAGTCCCTGCTGGCGAGCTTGCCTGATGAGGCGATGGCTGCGGCGGCGAAGTAGGCGCTTGATCGGTGCTGCTTTAGCCCCGCCCACGGAACCGGGCTCCCTCTTCCTGTGGGAGAGGTAAAAGCAAAACTCGCGGCTCTTTAAGCCTTCAAACTTCTATCGTCGTCCATCTCCGCCAGCCGCCGCGCGTAGAGCCGTCGCAACGGCTCCAGTTGCGTCGCTGCTGTCGCGGCGTGATAGGCCGCACGCGCCGCGTCATGGCGGCCGAGCCTGCGCAGCAGGTCGGCGCGGACCGCCGGCAGCAATTCGTAACCATTGAGTCCGCCGCGCGCCTCCAGCGCGTCGATCAGATCGAGCGCCCGCGCCGGTCCATCGACCATCGACACCGCCGCGGCGTGATTGAGCTCGATCACCGGCGACGGGCTGATCCGCAGCAACACTTCATAAAGACCGGTAATCTGCGGCCAGTCGGTGTCGCGATAGCTCGGTGCTTGCGCATGCAATGCTGCGATCGCTCCCTGAACCGCATAGGATTCCGGGCGGCCCGGCATCCGCAAGGCATCCTCCACCAGCTTCAAACCATCGGCGATCTGCCCATGGTCCCATCGGGTGCGATCCTGTTCTTCCAAAAGCACGACGTCGCCGCCCGCGGTCTCACGCGCCGCGCGGCGCGCGTCGTGCAGCAGCATCAGCGCCAGCAAGCCCTTGACCTCGCCCCGTTGCGGCATCAGCGCGTCGAGCAGGCGGCCCAGCCGGATCGCTTCGCGCGCGAGGTCCGGACGCATCAGATCCTCGCCCGATGTGGCGACATAGCCTTCGGTGAAGACCAGATAGATCACCGCGAGCACCCCGCGCAGCCGCGGTTCGAGCGCTTCGCGATCCGGCACCTCGTAGGGGATGCCGGCGAGCCGGATTTTCTGCTTGGCGCGCAGCAGGCGTTGCGCCATGGCGTCCTCGCTGACCAGAAAGGCGCGCGCGACCTGCGCGGTCGTCAGCCCGCAGACCGTGCGCAGCGTCAGCGCGACCTGAACGTCGGCGGCGAATGCCGGATGGCAACAGGTGAAGATCAGCCGCAGCATGTCGTCGTCGAGCGTGGTCGCCTCATAGGCCTCGTCGGAAGCCGCCGCGTTGCTGAGCAATTCGTGCGTCAATTCCGACTGCTTGCCGCGAAACGTGGCTTGACGGCGGACCCGGTCGATCGCCTTGTTGCGCCCGACATTGACCAGCCAGGCCCGCGGATTGGACGGCGGATCTGCGGCAGGCCAGCGTTCCAGCGCGACTGCAAATGCGTCCTGCAGCGCGTCCTGGGCGAGATCGAAATCGCCGACCAGGCGGATCAGCGTCGCCAGCGCCCGGCCCGCCTCGTCGCGAAATATTTTTTCGATTTCGGTGGATGTCATTCAGTTGCGCCATCCCGGAAACGTCATTCCGGGATGGTCGGAAGGACCAGACCCGGAATCTCGAGATTTCCCGATGTGCAATTGCACATCTGGGGTTCGCTTCGCGGCCTCAGCGACAAGCGCGATGCGCTTGCGCGGGAAATGACGGCGAGCCGTCAGTTATAAACCATGATCGGCCTGACCTCGATCGACCCATCCCTGGCGCCGGGAATCCGCGCGGCGATGGCAAGGGCGGCGTCGAGATCCTTGGCATCGATCAGATAATAGCCGCCAAGCTGCTCGCGGGTCTCGGCGAACGGACCATCCGTCGTCAGCGTCTTGCCGTCGCGGACACGCACAGTGGTCGCCGTGGTCGAAGGCTGCAGCGCGTCGCCGGCCTTGAAATTGCCGCTCTGGATGATGGACTGCGTAAACACACCATATTCCGCCGACATTTTCTGTCGCGCCGCGGCGTCCATTTTTCCGAGTTCGGCTTCGTTTCGATAGATCATCAGCAAATACTGCATCGCGTTAACTCCTTTTGATCGGCTGTTTCGCCGACATCCGGTCGAACGAGCCAACCGCCAGACGACACCTTCAGGATAATTTATTTTAGGGCAGCCCGCGCAGGTCTTATCGGCTTGACGCGGCGGCCTTGAGCCCCCATGCCTAGGGCGTCAGTCGGCCGGACGGCCGCTCCGGCATCACCGAAAGGTGGCTGGAGAGGAAAGTCCGGGCTCCATCGACATACGGTGCCGGATAACGTCCGGCGGGGGCGACCCCAGGGACAGTGCCACAGAGAACGAACCGCCTCCTCTTCGGATGAGGTAAGGGTGAAAAGGTGCGGTAAGAGCGCACCGCGGGTCCGGCGACGGAAACGGCATGGCAAACCACACCGGGAGCAAGACCGAATAGGGACGGCAACGCGGGCTGTTCGCGCAAGCGAAAACACCGCAGGGCGATGTCAGGCTCGCCGTCCGGGTAGGTTGCTCGAGGCAACGTGCAAACGTTGTCCCAGAGGAATGGCCGTCACGTATCGTCTGTGCAAGCAGGCGGTACCCTACAGAACCCGGCTTACAGGCTGGCTGATATCTTGCGTCGATGCGTTTTCCGGCGAAGTGGAGTTCCGTTTCGCGTCCAGAAAGCACACCTCGCCCAAAATGAGGGGTTCGGCGCCAACATGCCGGGCCCCTCGCCAATTTCACTGCTTAACCAATGACATATGCTTTGCGGTCGGACGTGTCCCCGGCGTCGTTTGCCTTGCGGCCGCCTTACCTTGGTACTAATGCTTAAGAGTTAGACCGATGTCGGTCGGAGAGATCGTCTTGAAACACTCATTGCGTTGCATTCCTGTCATTGTTGTGTTCGCCGGCCTCGCGATGGTCGCCGCCGGCTGCTCAGATTCGCGCATGGCGGCGAACAACGCAGCTGCGAATAGCGACGAGGCCCAGTCATTGGGCGAGCGGACCGGATACGGCACGAGGAGTGGCGGATACACCACCGATGTCTACACCGAACTCAAGGGCTCGTTGCATCGCGCCGAAAGACCGCAAACGGCGGCATCCGGCCCGGTCCAGCAGACGCAGCCTGCGACTTCCGCCGGCGCGGGCGGGCAGCAGGTGGCCGCTTCCGGTCCCGGCGTCGTGCAGCAACCCGCCGCCGGCCCGCCGCCCGAGGATCCGACGCCCACGGCTTACGGCATCTCCAGCGACGGGCCCACCACTGACGTCGCTACTTGGTTGTTTGGACCCCGGAATCACTGAACGGCCGTGACGGTCGGCGCCAACGCCTGACCGCGCAATCCTTCTCAAGCTAATCAATCGGCGGAACATGCCTCGGCCTGCGGAGCGAGAGAGCACAACTATGCTCACCTCGCTCCGCCGCGACGCGATCGGATTCCGCCGCCCGTCGTCCGGCGCGCATGAAATGAAAAAATTGCAAGGCACTTGAATTTGCAAGACACTTGAATTTGCAAGGCACTTGCCGCATTTGCGCCGCAACTCATCGAGCGCTTTCGTTTGATTTGGCCAGGGGCCTGTGTTGAGCTTCGGTCAAGCCGTCAGCAAGACGGATCGAAATAGGGAGCAGCTTGCATGGCTAGACCATGCCTCAAATTCGCGCATTTTTGGATGGCGACGGCCGCGCTCGGCATCGCCGCCGGCTCGGGGTCGCCGGCGTCAGCGCAATCCAAGGAGCCGATCAAGATCGGCGTCATCGCCGAGATCCAGTCGATCGCCGGTGCGGCAACACCGGGCGGGGCCCAGATCGCCGCCGACGAAATCAATGCCAAGGGCGGCGTCGACGGCCGCAAGATCGAGATCGTCTCGTACGACAACAAGAGTTCGTCGGCCGATTCGGTGCGGGCCTTTCAACGCGCGGTCTCCGACGACAAGGTGAGCGCGGTGATAGCCAGCTATATCAGCGAGGTCGTGCTGGCGCTGGAGCCATGGGCGGCGCGGCTTCACATGCCGCTGATCACGCCCGGTGCTGCCAGCAACGAAATCACCCGTCCGATCCATACCGACTATGACAAGAACAAATACACTTTCCATGGCTATCTGACCTCGGCGGTGCAGGCGCTCGCGGTTTGCGATGCCGCGAAAGACCTTTTGGTCGACGGCATGAAAATGAAAACCGCCGTGATCATGAGCGAGGACGCAGCGTGGACCAAGCCGCTGGATGTCGGCTATGAGGAGTGCCTGCCCAAAGCGGGATTGAAGGTGCTCGATCATATCCGCTTCTCGCCGGACACCACGGATTTCACGCCGATCTTCAACCAGATCGAGGCAAAGAAGCCGGACGTCATCGTGACCGGCATCTCGCATGTCGGCGTGCAGCCGACCGTGCAATGGAAAAACCAGCAGGTGCCGATCCCGATATTCGGCATCAGCGCGCAGGCGCTGAGCCCGACATTCTGGGGCGACACCAATGGCGCGGCCGAAGGCATCCCGTCGCTGGCGGTTGCGACCTCCTCGACCGCGGTGACACCCAAGACCAAGCCTTTCGCGGCCGCCTTCAAGGCCCGGTTCGGGACCGACCCGGCCTATACCGGCTATACGGCGTATGACGACGTCTACATTCTCGCCGATGCCATCAAGCGGGCCGGTTCGACCGATCCGGACAAGATGGTCGCCGAACTGGAGAAAACCGATTACGTCGGAACGATCGGGCGCCTGCAGTTCTACGGCCGCGACGATCAGTTCACCCACGGCCTCAAATACGGGCCGGACAATGTGAGCGGAATGGTCTTTCAATGGCAGGACGGCAAGCAGGTCACGGTGTGGCCGGCCAGGATTGCCGAAGGCAAGCTGAAATATCCGGCGTTTGCCCGACCGACCAATTGATCGACCGGAGCAGCCGCGAAGGGCCCGCGACAAGCATCGTCGCGGGCTTTGATTATCGTGCGGCAGCGCTCAGTCATGGGTATGGTTGGCTGGCGACAGGTGGAAGTTCGCGAAAGCGCGGGGCATGGACGGGGACGGCCTCCGAGCGACTTAATGCACTACTCTGTCTGGAACAAAACGAAAGTGCCTGTCGCCGCCGCGACGAAAGACCAAAGCACATGAGCCGATCGGATTTACTGAATGAGTAACGTTGCGTCGACAGACCGAAAAGCTGCGCGCCGCCTTGATACGTTCAGGCGCTTGCTGACCCATGTCAGCGAGCGCATCCTGCCCGATGTCGGCTTCGTACTGTGGGACGGCTCCACGGTGCCGGCCGATCTGCCGGCGGACGCATTGGCGCTCGTGATCGCTGACGAAGGCGCCGTGGCGGCGATGATACGGCGGCCGAGCGTCGACACCTTCCTCAATCTCTGGGTGACGTCACGGTTCGACCTCCGCAACGGATCGTTTTTCGATCTCGTGGCGCGCCGGCCGAAGGCCCGCACCAGGACACTGATGAAGTCTCTCGACAAGCGTCTGGCGCTGGCGGCCACGACAAAATTCCTGTTCGTGCCGCGCGGCGGGCCGTGGCCACTGGAGGCCGTCCGCGGCGACAAGGCGGGAACCGACGGGACCGAAGCGGCCAACAAGAAGAACGTCCACTACCATTATGACCTCTCCAATGAATTCTACGCGCTCTTTCTCGATCCGGAGATGGTGTACAGCTGCGGCTATTTCACGGACTGGAACAACGACCTTGCGACCGCTCAGCGCGACAAGCTCGATATGATCTGCCGCAAATTGCGCCTTCAGCCCGGGGAAAGCCTGCTCGACATCGGCTGCGGCTGGGGTGCACTTGTCTGTCACGCCGCCGAGCACTTCGGCGTTCGCGCCCATGGCGTAACACTGGCAGAGGAACAATTCGCGTATGCAAGGGAAAAGGTTGCGCGGCTTGGTCTCGCAGACAGGGTGACGCTCGAACTGCGCGACCATAGCGCTGTGGAGGGAAGCTTTGACAAGATCGCCTCGATCGGGATGTTCGAGCACGTCGGCGAAGCCAATCACCGGGCATACTTCGAGAGCGTCAACCGCTTGCTGAAGCCGGGCGGCCTGTATCTTCATCATTCCATCGCGCTGCGCGCGCCGGCCTATGAGCGGTTTCGTCGAGGCCGCCGACGCGACCGGGCAGCCGCCGGCGCGATTGGCCGCTACATTTTTCCAGGCGGCGAACTCGATCATCTGGGCATGTCGATTGCCAACCTGGAGCATCACGGCTTTGAAGTGCACGACGTCGAGGCGTGGCGCGAGCACTATGCCCGCACCACCCGGCACTGGCACGATCGCCTTTCGGCGAACCGCGCAGCGGCAGAGCGCGAGGTCGGCAGCGAGAAGACCAGGCTGTGGATCGCCTATCTCGCCGTGGTCTCGATCGCCTTTACGCAAGGCACCATCGGGATTTTTCAGACGCTGGCCTCGCGCCGCGTGCGCGGGCCCTCCGGCGTGCCGTCGACCCGTGCCGACCTCTACCGCTGAGGCTCAATTCGAACGGCGTCGGTGACGGTCGCGCCTGCTGCGATTGCATCTCGGCGGGATGTCGGTTCAAACGCCGCTCTCGGCGGCATGAGCGGACGTGGCAGGAGTGCTGCCGGATCAACCCCGGTCGCAACAAGGGACTTCGGCGCGAACAACTTGCCGCCTGCTTTCCGCTCGCGCCAGCAAAATCCCCGTTTTATTTGTCGACTCCCTGACACAATGGGTATGTAATATTACCTATCACCGCCGTCCCGCCTTTGGCTGTTTCCGGTGACTGAGAGTGTCGTACTCCCGCCCTAAATGCAGGGAAATCGACCATGGATAAGTTCCTCTACGACGAGAACTTGAAATTACTCCACAAACGGCTGATGGAAACGACCGACGAAAAACAACGTCGGGTACTTCAAAATCTCATCGCCGAACACGAGGCCAATTACCGGGAGTGGCAGCTCGGATCCCGATTGGCGTAAATCAAGCTCTCCCGGCGAAAATGAAGCGTTTGACCCAAAGAGACGTTCGCAAGCTGAAATGCTAAACTGTTCCTTCAAGTCCAGGGAGGTTTAGCTTGCCTCTGACGATCCGAGCCCCCACTATTGCTGAGCTGTCCAGCCTTTCCGATCTGTGTTTCAGGTCCAAAGCCGTCTGGGGCTACGACCAGGAATTCATGGAAGCATGTCGCCGCGAGTTGTCGTTTGAACCGCGCGACTTGGCGTTGACGCCGATCGCAGTTGCCGAACATAACGGCAAGCCAATCGGTGTTGCACAGGTAAAAGTCGTCGATGGTGAGGCGGATTTGCTGAAACTTTTCGTCGAGCCCGGCGCGCTTCGCAGTGGCACCGGCAAGGCGCTGCTCGTTTGGGTTACCGACATCGCGAAAGAACTGGGTGCCACGCGACTAACCATCGATGCAGATCCCGATGCGGCTCCGTTCTACCGCAGGATGGGAGCTTACGATGTCGGCGAAGCGCCGTCTGGCTCGGTGCCGGGAAGGATGTTGCCGAAACTGGCGATGAACCTTTGCCCTGCGGATTAGCCTGAGGGTCCGGAACTGGCAGCACATCGCGTCATTTCGCGGCAACGCAACAAATCACTCGCTTTCACAGCGAAGCGGATTTCGGCACCCTGCGCCCAAAGAATCGTATTAGCGATTCCACGCCCCTAGAGCGAGATGGCTCTTCGTTAAATCGCCATCTCGCTCTATCTTTTTGTTTAAGCATGATCTTTTCGGAAAACCGGTGTCCACTTTTCCGGATCATGCTTTAATGCGCGGGCTCCGAAGAAAGCATCGCGGGCTTCTTCAGCAGCATGACCATCAGGCTGAGGCCGAAATAGAACATCGTCAGCATGAAGAAGGCGTCACCATAACCCATCACCACCGCCTGCCGGTGCACGATCTGGGACAATTGCTTCATCGCCATCAGGGCGGCGTCGCCCATGCCCTGCATGCGCTGGGTGAACATGTCGAGCGTTTCGGTCGCAACCGCGTTGCCCCAGTTCACCCGTTCCTGCAAGCGCGAGATATGCAGGTCGGTTCGGTCGTTCAGCACCTGATTGATGATCGCGAGCCCCACCGCGCCGCCGAGATTGCGCGTCAGGTTGAACAGTCCCGACGCATTCTTCACCCGATCCGGCCGCAATGTCCCGAGCGAGATATTGTTGGTCGGCACCATCGCGAACATCATGCCGATCCCGCGCAGGATCTGCGGCACCAGCAGCTCGTAGAAATCATAATCGCGGGTGATCCAGGTCATCTGCCAGGAGCCGAGCGCGAAGATGATAAGGCCCGCCGCGATGATCAGGCGCATGTCGATCTTCAGCATCAAACGCCCCACGATCGGTGCGACGAGAAACATGGTGGCGCCGGAGACGAACATGGTCTCGCCGATCATCAGCGCGCTGTAGCCGCGCACTTCGGCGAGATAGCGCGGATACATGTAGGTGAGGCCGTAGAGGCCGATGCCGACGCAGAACGAGATCATGCAGCCGACACCGAAATTGCGGTCGGTGAAGGCCCTGATATCGACGATCGGTTCTTCCGCGGTCAGCACCCGGTAGAAGAAGGCGATGGCGGAAAGCCCGCAAACCCAGGCGCAGATCGCGACCGAGGTATCCTGCAGCCACTCATATTGAGGCCCTTCCTCGAGCACATATTCGAGCGAGCCCAGAAACCCCGCCATCGCGATCAGGCCAAACCAGTCGAAACGATCGAGCAGCTCGAAATTCGGCTGATCGAAATCGACCAGCGCCAGCACGCCGACGGTGATGCCGATGCCGGGGACGACGTTGATGAAGAACAGCCAGTGCCATGACATCGCGTCGGTGATGTAGCCGCCGACCGTCGGGCCGATGGTCGGCGCCAGGGTGGCGACCAGACCGATGATCGGGCCGACGATGTAGAATTTGGAACGCGGAAACACCGTATAGGCCGACGCGAACACGGTCGGGATCATGCCGGCGCCGAGGAAGCCCTGGATCGCGCGCCAGAGGATCATCTGCTCGATCGACGAGGCAAATCCGCACAGGAAGCTCGCGCCGGTGAAGCCGCAGGCGGAAATCGCGAACAATAGCCGCGTGCCGAGCGCGCGCGACAGGAATCCGGACAACGGGATCGCGATCACTTCCGCGATCAGATACGCGGTCTGGACCCACGACACCTCGGTCGAACTCGCCGACAGCCCGGCCTGGATATCGGTGAGCGATGCCGAGACGATCTGGATGTCCAGGATCGACATGAACATCCCGAATACCATGATCAGAAACGCCACCAGCCGCCGCGGCGCGATGCGCTCGGACGGAGCCGCAGCGGCATCCATCATCATCGTCGGCGGTGCGGTGGTGGCGTCAGCCATGGTTTGCTCGGGTCAGGACGGGCTCGCGAACCGGGCGCGCCGCCCGATCCGTCAATTATTGCGGATGGATCATCATCGGCGCGTCGAGATCGGCGTCGTTGTCGGCATCCGCAGCGCCGGCGTGGGTATCGACGGTGGCATAGACCGACATGCCCGCGCGCAACAGGTTCTGCCTCGCGACATCCTTCGGCACGCGAATGCGAACCGGAAGCCGCTGCACGATCTTGGTGAAGTTGCCGGTGGCGTTGTCCGGCGGCAGCAGCGTGAACACCGAACCTGCCGCGGGCGCGATGCTGTCGACCACGCCTGCGAATTTGCGATGGCCATAGGCGTCCACCGAGACCGTCACCGGCTGGCCCGGACGGATGCGCCTGAGCTGCGTCTCCTTGAAATTGGCGTCGATGTAGACGTCATCGAGCGGCACCACATTGCCGAGCCGTTGCCCGACCACGATGTAGTCGCCGGTTGAGACCAGGCGGTTGGAGAACGTGCCATCGACCGGCGCGCGCACCGACGTGAAGTCGAGGTCGCGCTCGGCCTTGGCCAGAGAGGTCTGCAGTTCCGCAAGCTGCGCGCGGGCTTCTTCCTGCTGCGCCTTGGTGACTTCGACGTTGTCGCGGGCGGCGTCATAGGCCGCCTGCGCCGATTTCACCGCCGCCGCCCCCTGATCGCGGCCGGCTTCGGACACTTCAAACGTCGCCCGTGAGGCGAATCCCTTGGCGCTCAGCGCCTGTTGGCGGTCGTAATCGAGGCCGGCACGCTTGAGGCCGGCCTCAGCGGAGGCAAGCTGCGCGCTGGCCTGCTCGACGGCGCTTTGAAATGCCGTGACCTGACGGCCGATGCGATCGATGGTGGCCTGCTGGGTCGCGATTTTGGTCCGCACGGCATCGACCGCGATGCGGTAGTCGCCGTCGTCGATCTCGGAAGATCACGTCGCCGGTCCGCACCACCACGTTATCGCCGGGGAGAATGGCTGCGACGTGGCCGGCCACCCGCGCGCCAAGCGTGGTATTGTTGGCGCGCACATAGGCGTCGTCGGTGCTGACGAAAAAGCGTCCTACCAGAAAATAATGCACGCCATAGGCCGCGACGGCGAGCGCAAGCAGCGTGCCGATGCCGATCAAGACCCGCTTGCGCTTGCCGGGTTTCGGCGCCTCGGGACTGGAAGCAACCGCCGGCGCTGCGGACGGCGCATCGGGCGCCGGCCGGTCCGGCGTCTCGGCGGGGCGGCGCGCGACAGTCTCGTCTGCCAGATGAGCACGAAGCGATTCGAGCGGAGCCGGGGCAACGTCGCGCGCGAACCCGCCTTCGGCCGTATCGGGCTCGGCGCGAACAATACGCGCGGCCTGGTCTCTCGCTGCGGCCATCACGGCCTCCTTGTTACGAAGTCGCGGCGCAGCCAAAAACAGGCCTCGCCCCTCGCCAGCCTTTAAATTAGCATTGACCGAACGGTTCGGTCAAGTATATCTTCGCGACATCGATTATAGCGACTGAGTTCCAGCCGAGGCGTTACCAGGCTTGGAATTCCCGCAGAGAAGCTAAACCAATGGTTGCAAACCGCCCCACCCCCCTACGCGTTGCCACTGAAGAGGACAGTTCAAAGCGCCGGCAAATTCTCGACGGTGCCAGCAAGGTCTTCATGGACCTCGGCTTTGACGGCGCCAGCATGGGCGAAATCGCCCGCGCCGCCGGCGTCTCCAAGGGGACGCTTTATGTCTATTTCGCCGACAAGAATCGGCTGTTCGAAGCCATCGTCGAGCGGGAAACCTTCGAGCAGCGCAAGCTCGATTTCAATTTCGACCCCGAACGCGACGTCGCCACGACGCTTCGGGAGTTCGGCCAGGCCTATATCGAGCTGCTGTGCCGGCCCGGCGGCGGATCGGCGATCCGCACCGTGATGGCCATCGCCGAGCGGATGCCGGATGTCGGCCGCCGCTTCTATGAGCATGTGCTGGAAAAGACCATCAGCCGCCTTGCCGCCTATCTCGAGGCGCGCGTCGAGGCCAAGGATCTGGCGATCGACGACTGCCAGCTGGCGGCGGCGCAATTCATGCTGATGTGCCAGGCGTCGCTGTTTCTGCCGTTTGTTTTTCAGGCGGCCCCGCCGCCTTCGGCCGAGCGCATGGCGCAAGTGGTTGAAAGTGCAAGGCGGATGTTCCTCGCGGCCTATCAGACCGGGCCCGCCTGAGCCCGGGCGCCACGCCAGGCGCGTCTTTTCGATTTGACATTTCGCCAACTTTTGTCAAATTTGTTAAATGAGCGCCCGTACCCGCATTCTCGATGCCGCGATGCTCGTGTTCCGCCACCACGGTTTTCGGCGGTCGTCGATCGAGCAGGCGGCGGAGGCCGCCGGCCTGACGCGGCAGGCGCTCTACCACCACTTCAAATCCAAGGAAGCCCTGTTCCGCGCCGTCATCGAACGGCTGCATGAGAGCGCCCTCGCCGCCGAAATCTCGGCGGCGAACGCCGCGGAGAAAGCCGGCGGCAGCCTCGCCGATATTCTCGTCGCCGAGCTCACCGGACGGCTCAGGCTGGTCATCGCTTCGTTCGAGCGCTCGCCCCATATCGAGGAATTGTTTTCGGAGCACCTGGTTCAAGGCCGCGACCTCTACCAGAAATATGCCGGCCTCTATGACGCGCAGGTTGTCGCGACCATCGAACGGGTCTGCCGCAAGCAGCGGCTGGAGCTTGCGCCGGGCATTACTTCCCGCGATCTCTCGCGATACGTCGTGATGGCCATCAACGGCACCAAATCCGCGTATCCGGCGATGCAGCCCGCCGATGCCTTCCTCAAGGATCTTGAAATCATGATGCGAACGCTGGTCGCCGGGGCCGTCAGCGCACCGAAGCCGCGTTCGATGAAGGCCCCCGCCGCCAAGAAATCCGCCCGCCCAAAACCTGGAGATCGCAAATGAGCACGATGACGATCAACGGCCGCATCGAGCCGCTGCCCGACGACCCCGATGCGCTTCTCATCGATGTGGTGCGGGGCACCCTCGAGCTGACGGGAACCAAGCTCGTGTGCGGAGCCGGCGTGTGCGGCGCCTGCACCGTGCTGGTGGACGGCGCGCCGGTGGTGAGCTGCCTGATGCCGGCGCGCGCTGCGGCAAATAAATCAGTGACCACGGTCGAAGGCATCGGCGCCGTCAGGCTGCACCCGGTGCAGAAGGCGTTCATGGCGCATGATGCCCTGCAATGCGGATTCTGTACGCCGGGCTTTATTGTCGAGGCGACGGCATTTCACGATCGCTGGCGGCAGACAAAAGGAACGGCGACACCGTCGCGGGAGGAAATCGGCGCGGCACTTTCGGGCCATCTGTGCCGCTGCGGCGCCTATGACGGCATCTTCCGCGCGGTCGCCGAGGCCTGCGCGGGCCGCTTTGACGGCGACGATGCCGTCTCGCCACGCGTCGAGGCGCGGCAGAAGGTGACCGGGCTTGCGAAATACACCGTCGATATCCGTCATGACGGACAGCTGGAAGGCGTCATCCTGCGCTCGCACCTCGCGCACGCCCGGATTGCCGAACTCGACCTCGCGCCGGCGCTTTCGATCCCCGGCGCGGCCGCGGCAATCACCTTGCTCGGCGACGACCGCATCGTTCGCTATGTCGGCCAGCCGATCGCAGCCGTCGCCGCCAGGGATCGAAAGACCGCACTTGAGGCCATCGCCGCCATCCGGATCACGAGCGAACGCCTGCCGTCGGTGATCGGACTGGACGCCGCGCGCCAAAGCGATGCGCCGGTCGTGTTCGAGAAATCGAGCCGCAAGAAGGCCGCCGATGTCTCGGAAGGCACCGCCTCGCCGGCGCCCTGGAAACAGAACGTCCGGGGGCCGTCCTCGGCCTTCTCGCACGGGGCGAGGAAAGTGCGCAGCTGGGTCGGCGCCGCGCGGGATACGCGAAATCCGCTGCTGGTCGAAGGGACATTCCGGACCGGCACGCAATCCCATGCTTGCCTCGAACCACATGCGTGCGTCGCCCGCTTCGATGGCGATCGCCTCACCGTGCATGTCTCGACGCAAGCGGTGTTCCATCTGATGGAGCTGATCGCCAAGCGCTACAAGCTCGACCACGACAAGGTGCGGGTGATTGCCGATCATGTCGGCGGCGGCTTCGGCGCCAAGGCCAGCCTCGGCATGGAAACCATCGCAGCGATCGAACTGGCGCGCGCGGCCAAGGCGGCGGTCAGGATCGCGTATGACCGGCACGAGGAACTTTCCGTCACCGGCTATCGGCCCGCGACCGAAGTCAAGATCGCGCTGCTGCCGTCGGAGCAAGGCGGCCTCAAGGCGCTGTCGCTGACGGCCCATGCCGACACCGGCGCGGCGATCAATTCGACGATCGCAGCACTCGCGCGCCTGATCTATCCGGCGGAAGCCAAGGAGCTCGCCGATTTCGACGTCATCAGCAACCTGCCGCCCGGTGCGCCGTTTCGCGGTCCCGGCGGACCGCCGATGGCCTTTGCGCTGGAACAGGCGATCGACGAAGCCGCGCAGCGCATGAAGCTCGATCCGATCGCACTGCGCAAGCGCTGGGATCCCAATCCCAATCGCCAGCGTCTGTACGATTGGGCATCCGGGCTCGAAGTCTGGCGCAACCGGACGCCGGCGTCGCAGACCGGCCGCTATCGCCGCGGCGTCGGCGTTGCCACCGGATACTGGCTTTACCTCTGGCAGCCCGGCTCCAAGGTCGAACTGGCGGTCAAGGATGGACGCCTCATCGCGAGCACCGCGATCCAGGATATCGGCACCGGCAGCCGCACCGTGATCGCCAATACGGTGGCCCACGAATTCGGACTGGAGCCGCATGAGATCGAGGTCCGGATCGGAGATTCCAGTTTGCCGGAAGGGCCGGGTTCGGGCGGCAGCCGGACCACGGCTTCGGTTGTCCCGCCGACGCTGCTGGCCGTTCAAAAGCTCAAGGCCGCGATCGAACGAAATGCCAAGCGGCCGCCGATCGCGGGCTCCAACGCGCCGTGGCGGGAGTTGCTCGCCGCTTCGCCCGATCTCACCGCGTCAGCGGAAAGGCCGGAGGACAACAAGCGAATGGCCGAGGGGATTCGGTCGCCGCTGAAGGAGGCGGGCTTCATGGGGATAATCTTCGGCTGGATGATGCGCCGCTTCAACAATCTCGCGGTGGGAGGCGGCGTTCCAAGCTCGGTGCAGGTGATCGAGGTCGAGGTCGATACCTGGCTCGGTCACGTCCGCGTCCTGAACGTTCACACCGGCATTGCGGTCGGAAAGATCGCAGCACCCGCGCTGGCCCGCAGTCAGGCGACGGGCTCGGTGATCCAGGGCATCGGCTACGCGCTTTACGAAGCGCGTGAAACGGATCCCAAGACCGGCGATATCCTCACCGCGGGAATGGAGGACTACCGCATTCCCGGCATCGCCGACACGCCACCGATCGACGTGCATTTCGACGAAGGCGGCTTCGATCACGTGCTGGGCGGCAGCGTCGGCATCGGCGAAGTCGCAACCGTGCCGACCTCGCCGGCGATCGCGAACGCCATTTACAACGCCACCGGCATCCGCCTCACCGAGATTCCGGTCCGGCCTGACCGGCTGATCGCCGCACTGAAAGGGAGGGCCGCCGCATGACGTCCGCAGCCATGACCGCCTTTGCCGGGGTTTCCGAATTCCGCGCCGCCGGCACCGATCTTTCCGAACGGCGGCGCAGCGGACTTTCGCAGGGACCGCTGATCGATATTGCGGCAACACCCGGCACCATCGGAATCGACTGGACCGCGGACGGCGCCGCGCGCATCGGCGCCTTCACCACGATCGCTGCGATCGCGGCCGACGCCCGCATCGCCCAGGCCTATCCGGGCCTTGCGGCGTCCGCGCAAGGTCTCGCCACGCCGCAGATCCGTCATCTCGCGACGCTTGGCGGCAACCTCGCCCAGCGCTCGCGCTGCTGGTACTATCGCAATCCGCATATCGCCTGCCTCAAGAAGGGCGGAACGGATTGTCCCGCCCGCAGCGGCAATCATCTTTACGGCGTGGCCTTCGATCTCGGTCCCTGCGTGGCGCCGCATCCCTCGACCATGGCAGCAGCATTGCTGGCATATGACGCCAAGATCATCACCGACCGGAGAAGCGGGCTGGCGATCGGCGAGGTGTTCGGCGACGGCTCCAACGGCACTGCCGACCACGCGCTCTTATCCGGCGAAATGATCCGGGGCATCGAACTTCCAGCCCCGGTCCAGGGCGAGCGCGCGCTCTACAAGCGCGCGATCAGCCGCAGCTATGCGGAGTGGCCGCTGGTCGAGGTTTGTGCCCGCGCCGCCGTCGCGGCCGGCTCGTTCCAATTCATCCGCATCACCGCCGGCGGTATCGCACCGGTTCCACTTCGCCTCACCGCGTCCGAAGCGGTCTTGCAGGGAGCCGCGGTCAATGCAACGACGATCGCCGAGGCGGCGAAGCAGGCGACGGCTGGAGCGAGGCCACTGCCGATGACCGGGTACAAGCTCGACCTGTTGAGCGGGGTCGTTCACGATCTTCTGGAGCGGCTCGCCGCATAGAGCGAGCGTCAGGCAGAAGTCCGCTCGATCGGGGATTGCCGGCCGGCAATCCTACTGGTCTTCGAATTCGTCTTCCTCGTTGACCTTTTGCCGGCGCGACGAGGTTTTGCCGAGCGAGCCTGTGACCATCGGCTCGCGCGAAGCATAGGGATTATGCTGCGACACCCGCGCGGCGACCTCCTCGCCGGACATCGCCGCCGGCTCGCAGATCAGCCGCCTCGAGGCGCGGCGCATCAGGTCGACGTGAATATGATCGTAGTGATAGGCGTTGGAGCCCGGCGCCAGCACGGTGGTGAAATGCTGGCAGGCGGCGGCCTGCACGTCGCGCAGAAAGCCCTGTTCTTCCGGCATGCCCTTCCAGCCGTCCCGCACCGAAATGCGCCGTCCGTCGGCAAGGGTGAACGCCGCAATGTCGAGCGCATTGCCAAAGGCATGCTCGGAGATATGCGCGCTCGGATTGCCATTCATGCCCCGGCAGGAATAGGCCGAGATCTGCCTGATCTCGACGACGCGCTGGCCGAACCAGCGCATCGCGGCGGGCTGCACGGAATCGGCGAGCCAGCGGTCCAGCACCGAGACGATCGGACAGGCGAGCGTGGCGACCGGCTTGACCGCCACCGGCCCGAAGGCGTCAACCGAATTGCCCTGCGCGGGTCCAACTGATGGACCAAGTCGCGGCAGCGGTGCAGCCTGCGGCGGATAGGCCGAGCCGGCACTCTCCGAAGACGGCGCCGAATAGCGGTCACGCGACGGATAGGTCTGTGCGCCATAAGGCTGCCGGACGCCCTGCTCTGCCAACTCCGGCGTGCCCTCGGGCGGCAGTTCGATTTGGCCTTGCTCCGGAGTGACGCCGGGCGCGGTCAATGAAATCGGACCGCTGGAACCGGCGCCGTAGCCGGGCTGGCGCATCGCGTTGCCGGGATAGGGCGGAGGCTGCGGCGGGGCTTGCGAGATCGGCCAGCGCGGCTGGTTGCCGACGGTAGCCGGCGGCCGGAGATCATCGTCCGCAAAGCCGAAACTGCTGCTGCTCTCACCGAACGCTGCGACCTTGAGCGGAAACTCCGCTCCGCAAACGCCGGGACCTGAAATCGGGTTGATCCGGACCAGGTCGGCGCTCTCTTTCACCGCTCCGGACTTCAGACATGCGATTTCGGCCTCGGCCCGCCACGGCTCGCGCTCCTCGGACTGGAAAAATCCGCGACCGCAGCCTGCCAACGAAACAAGGACGAAGGAGCCGACGAGATACAAACGAACTCCGCGCGTCATCCGCGCAACTTCAACGAATTTATTTAAGGACTCTTCAACGCGTTGATTTCACAATTCTTTAACCACGTGGCCGGCGTTGCTCGCGATCGGAAAGACAGCAGGGCTGACTTTTTCCCGCCGGAACCGATCGCTATCTTCAATGTTAGTGCGGGCAGCGACGTGAACCAGGGAGCTTTCCCATGATCTACGCCGGTCCATTCGTCCGGAGATTGAGCGTAGTTACCGCCTATGTCGCATTCGCCCTTGTCGGCGCGATCGTGCTGGGCGTGTTCTAAAGTCTCGGTTCCGATTAAATCGGACCGGAGACTTTATTTCTTCATTTGAGGCGTTTTGTTCACGCGAATGCCACCACGGATCAGGTCCGGGGCAGGCTTTTGCTCGAAACCGCTTTGGATCTCACCACACATAGCGCACCACGCCCTTGCCGGCGTAGCTGCGCGTCACATCGGAGAACTCGCCCTCGAAGGTGGCCGCGGCCGACCAGCCGTTGAGCCATTTCTTTTCAACCGAAGCGGTGACCAGCGCGGAGTCGGAGGCTTGTGCGGCACCATTGACGACGAAGCTCGCGCCCGGCAGTGACTGGAAGGTGGCCGCGATCGATCGGTCCGGATCGAAATCATGCGCCCAGGCCACGCGCCCGCGCAGCGTGAGAATGCCGTCCGTCATCGCCCAGGATTTGTCGGTGCGGATGCCAAGCTCGCCGCGCGTGTCAGTGACGTCCCTGGCGCCATAGGCCAGTGCGAAAGCGTTGGAGCCGACGATGGCCTGCTCGGCATAACCAGGCAGATCGAACGTGGTGAACTGAGCGGCGGCGTAAGGCGTGATGCCGATGCCGCCGACCCACGGCGCGACAAAGCGATAGCCGCCTTCGAGACGCCCGGAGAACGCATTGGCGTCGAACTGGGCGCGCAGCTGATTGGTGCCGGCCGCGGTCACGGTGCGGTTGGTGGTGATGTCCTGCCAGCCATAGGCCAGCGCGGCCGAGATATAGGCCGGGCCAACCGTGTGCTTGACGAACGCGCCGGCCTGGAACAGGTCGGAATGTCCGGAGCCGCTGATTCGGCGACCGTGAAGTTCGTGCCGCCGCCGGCCAGCGCAAAACCCGCAATGGTGGACGGCGAGAAGACGATAGTCCGGCCCACCGCTGTGCCATAGATGCTCGATGTCGTGTTGTTCGAGCCGACCGCTGCATTGCCATCGGTGGTCTGCGAACCGCCGAAGCCCGCGCTCCACACGCTCCAGCGCTGCTCGAACGAAGTGACCGGCGGCAGCGCCTTGGTGAACATCGCATAGGCGTCGCGAGTGGGACCCGGATATTCAGTGGAGGCATAACCGGTTGGCGCGCCCGCGCCTGGAGTCGCGCTCCCGCCGCGCCCGGCAATGGACGGATCGGTCAGCAATCCCATGAACAGGTTCATGGCGTCGAAGGTGGCCTGCTGCGACCCGGTTGCCGCCTCGCCCGAAACCTGCGTCAGGCCGGCCGGCGTCAACGTTCCGAACACCATCGGAATGCCACCGGTCGCGTTGAAGAAATTGGTCAACGCATTGGCGACGTTCTGCTGGTTGACGTTCAACCCGCCGCCGTAAGGGCCGGCAAAGCCCAGCGCGAGATTGAGATAGGCGTCCTTGGCGTCGTAGCTCAGGCTCGTCGTGAAACCGGAAGGAAGACCGAGCGTTTGAAGCCCGCTGAAGGTACCGACAACGCCACCCGCCGCGGTCAGGATGGTATATTGTCTGGACACGTAGCTGCCCGGCGCAAATGACGCTCCCGCAAGGCCGTTCAGTGTCGCGGTGCCGCTGACCTTGGTGAATGTTGATGTGGTAGGGTTGAGCTGGACCAGATAGAGCGCGCCGGACTGGAAGGCGATATTGCCGGCGACTGAAAGGAACGAACCCGGCGTGCCGTTGCCGGGGAGCAACGTACCGCCGCTGGCGACGATGGTGTTGCCGACGGTGCCCACACCGGTCAGCACGCCATTGGCATTCACGGTGGTCATGCTGGAGGGCGCAATCGACCCGTCCACCTCGAGCACGCCGCCATTGATGGTCGTGGTGCCGGTATAGGTGTTTTGACCGGACAGCGTCAAAGGGGCCGCGCCATCAAGAATCACCGAACCCGCGCCGGTGATGACGTTGGTCACATTCGCGGCGGAGGCGGGCACCGGGTTGAAGGTGACACTGGTACTGGCGGTTTGCAGGCCAATTCCGCCGCTGAAACTCCATCCGGCAATCAAGATCAGTGTGTTGGCCCCACCGGTGAAGGTGATGGCGTTGGCTTGCGCGCCCGAGCCACCGTTGGCAAAACCTCCGTTGATAGCCCCTTGATTGTTGATCGCGAGCCCCGAGCCGATGATGCCGGCTCCGCCGGCCCCCGCAGTCCCGCCGTTGACGGCCGCACCACCGTTGCCACCGGCAATGGTACCCACGGAATTCAGGATTCCCGTATTGGAGAGAGAGATGCCGGCACCGCCGGCTCCACCAGTACTTTGGGGGCCGTTGCTGTCTCCACCGTTGCCGCCTTTAATCTGGCCGCCGGTTTCTTGGACACCTACGCCGGCCACGCCGGATACCCCCGCACCGCCCGCACCACCGGTGCCGCCACCGCTATTAAATGCTGCGCCACGCGCGCCCGCTATCCCGCCATTTCCGCCAAGGATATTACCGGAAGCGTTGAGCCCGCTCGCCGTGGCAAAATAAGCGCCAATGCCACCGTCGCCGCCGTTGCCTCCGAGACCACCGCCCGATCCCCCTGTTCCGCCAGCACCGCCATTGCCACCCTGGACAGGGCCGTTGATAAGGTTGTGAAAACCCGAACCGGTCAAATAAGCGCCAAAACCGCCTTCACCGCCGCCACCGCCACCGCCCAGGTTGTTGCCAACGCCGCCGCTGCCGCCGTTGTTGCCAAGGCTACTCGCGCCGTTGAATGTCGCCCCGACCTGCCCGTGGATACCGCCGGCGCCGCCTCCTCCGCCGCTGCCGGCAATAACTCCGTCCTGCCCGTTCGGCGAAGCAGTGGTTCCACCGGCGCCACCGCCATTGCCGCCTTGGCCGCCGGCGCCACCAAGATCTCCGGCGCCGCCGCCACCGCCGCCCCCTGCAGTACCCGAATTGTTGTTAAAGCCACCGGTATCCCCGGCCTGACCAGTGCCGCCAGTCTTGGTTGAGCCACCCGCGCCGCCTCCGGCCTGGTTGGATGCGGAGTTTCCGCCCTTGCCACCAGCGGCGATCACAGGTGTAACCGTCAACATCGCCAGGAACGCAAACGCCGGCATGGCTGTGCTGGCAAGTAATGCAAAACGACGCGGCTTTGTAACGCCGACGCTCAAAACAACATTCCAAATCACTGAAAAATCACCGGTTACCTTGCGCTCGCCTCGGACACACCGCTCCACTGTAAATCAGCCTAAGGTTGCCGATCTACACGAAACGCTGTTTCCGATTGGGCCCTCGAGGCGAATGTCCGAAAGTGTGCCGATTCAGCAACGTCACGAACCCGTAACCCTGATGCGAACTCTCCGGCACCGCCGCCCATCAAACGCTTTGTCGTTTGATGGGCCACCCTACGACCTCGGCACCCACGATGCGCGGCGCGAGGTCACGCGCTTCTCCTGTTTGGCGCCGACTCGGCTCCAGACATTGCCGGAACAGAAAAACCGGCCGAGCGCGCAGGCTTCGACCCGCAGCGAATCCGGTCCCTTCATGGCGATGGTCGCGTAATATGTGCTGCCGCTGTCTCGGCTGTAGATGTTGCCGGACCATTCGGACGCCGTCTTCGGCTTCATGTTGATCAGCACTGTCTCGCCATTGGTGTCCGACGATGCATTGAGGATGTAGCCGCACAGCGCCTGGCCGCAGCGTTCGATCCGAACCGATCCCTTGTTGCCTTCGGTCTGCCAGTCGCCGAGCGGCGCGTCGGATGGATCATCGTCCGTCTCTTGCAAAACCTGAACGGGATGTGGGGCGGGAGCCGGCGGCACGGTCGGGGTTGCCTTATCGGCGGCCGCCGTCGCCGGAAGTGGTTTGGGCTGCGGCGTTTTGGGCAGCGGATTGGCCGGCTGAACTCTCGATGGCAGCGGCGCGGCGGTGGCCGGCGCAGCGGTTGCCGCTACCTGGGCTACCGCTGGAGGCGCCGGCGCGGAGGCCACCGGCTCGACCGCGGGCTTGCTCGCAGGCGGAACGATCGTGGATGTCGAGACCTGTTGTTGCGTTACTGCAGGAGGTTTCGCCGGCGCGGCCGCATCGGAGGCATCGCCGATGTCGTCATTTCGATCGCGCCCGCCGCGCGTCTCGTAAATTCCCGGAATCGATACCGAGACGCAGGATCGGGAATCGCAACCCCGCGGCGCTTCGATGGTGATGCGGTGGCCGGCAACGACGAACGAAAACGAATTGCCTGCCTGCGCCGATGAACTGAGCGCGATCAGCACGACCAGATAAAAAAATCGGTTCATCAAAAAGTCTCCCGGCTTTTCCGGAAACTAGGCGCCTGGAAGCGATTGCGAATGTGATTTGAATCACCGTGCAGCCGGCCGGGCATCGTCGCATCGCTTCGTGATGCGGATCACAGAAACGGGCGCTGGCCGGGCGTAGGGTTCGGGCAGGTTCACCAGCCCGCTTTCAGGAGGCTCTCATGAAGAAGCTTTATGTTCTCGCCGCACTGCTGATGGCCAGCACGGCCGCCCAGGCCGGCAATTCGATTTCCTTCGAGATCAACGGAAACCGAGTCCGCATCGAGGTGCCGAGGAATTGCGACTCGCTCTCATGCATGCAGATTTCGGCTCCCGGCCTTTCCGGCTCGGGTTTCGGCTTCAAGGACAAATCCGATGACGATGATGTCGCCACGAGGTCGGATTCGCCGGCGCCGAAAGCCGCGCCCGCTCCCGCCGTTCAGGCAGCGGTACCTCAACCCTCCGCGCCTGCGGTGAACAACACGCCAGCCGCCCCCATCGCGGTGGCGTCAACCCCTCCTGCGCCAGCCGTCACCAACGATGTTGCGCCGGCAGCCCCGGCTCCGGTTGCGGTCGCGAACATCGCTCCGACGCAGGCCGCCGCGGCTACCGCTCCGGTTGAGACGCCGACCACCCCGATCGGCGTATGGGCCACTGAAGAAAACAAGGGAAATGTCCGGGTCGAGCCGTGCGGACCGAATCTGTGCGGCTATGCCGTGAAGACCGGCGAGAAGATCCTCATCAACATGAAGCCTTCCGATACCAAATGGACCGGCCGGATTCACGATCCGAACAGCGGCCGGGATTACAACTCGACGATCGCGATGAAGGGACCGAATTCGATGCGGGTTCAGGGCTGCGCCTTCGGCGGAATGTTCTGCGGCGGTCAAACCTGGAAGCGGGTCAGCTAAAAATACGCAACAATCTTGCGGAGAGGCCTTGCGGATTAGCCGCCGGGCCTTTTTGCTGCATTCATCCGGCATTCAGCCACGGGAGTCCTCTATCGAGGCGTCCTCTATCGAACCGCCGCCGCCAGTTCCCTCCCTGCTCAGGACCCCGTCGTAATGACGCATCGGCTTCCATTTGCGATCTGGCTTCTGGGCTGCTTGATGCTGGCCGGCCCGGCGAATGTCTTCGCGATGCCGTCTCCGATCGAGGCGGGAGATATGTCGGCCACTGTGAACGCGCCGTCCGGCTCGACCGGATTGGCGCAGGCGCAACCGGCGCAAACGGCGCAAACGGCCCCGACACCCGCGCCGGCCGCAACACCCGCGCCAGCCGCCGCAACCGCGCCCGCCGAGCCGATCGGGAACGTCGCGACGCTGACCGGTGCCGCCACCGTCACCCGCAACAACACGTCCACGCCGCTCAAGCTGCAGGACGACATCTATCTCAACGACGTGCTGCAGACGTCGGCCAATTCGACGCTCGGCGTCACCTTCAACGATGCCACCACTTTCAACCTCACCGCCAATGCGTCGATTACGGTCGACAATTATGTCTACGAGGACGGCGGCAAGCAGAACGCCGCGGTGTTCGATATCGCCAAGGGCACAATTGCATTCGTTGCGGCCTCCGTTGCCAGGACCGGCGACATGAAAATATCGACGCCGACCGCAACGCTGGGCATTCGCGGCACCACCGGCCTGGTCGAGGTGCCGCAAAATGCGTCGGCCACCAGCGCCAACAATGTCGCGATCAAGCTCTATCCCGATCCGGACGGCAGGGTCGGGCATATCGACGTCAACGATCGCAGCGGCGCGCGGCTTGGTTCTCTCACGCAAGGAGCCAGCGGCTTTACGATCCGGCCCGGCGCCGGTGGCCGCTTCACTGCGGCACCACTGACGATTTCGCCCGAGCAGGCGCGGCGCGATCAGGGCATCGTGCGCCAGGTCCATGCCGCCCAAAGCGTCGGGCGGCAGATCGTCGCCCGGCAGCGCGCCTTGCGGCAAGCCAATCCGGCAAGAAACAACAATCTGCGCAACAACAACCCGGCGCGTCAGCCCGGCCTGCAACGGCAGAACGCTCTGCCGCAGCAGCGGCAGGGTCTGCAGAACCGGCCGGGCCAGCCGGGACAGCCGCAGCAACCGGGCTTGCAGCGGCAAGGCGTGCAACGGCAAGGCATGCAGCCGGGCGCGCCCGGCGTGCTGCGACCCGGATTGCAAAACCGGCCTGCGCTGCAACGGCCCGCATTGCAACGCCGGCCGCCTGCGCCGAAGGGCAAGCCGCCGCCGAAGCCGAAGCGCTAACTTGGCGCGTGATGAGATCGAGTTAGCAATGATGGAAGCGCGCTCCCTCTCCCGCAAGCGGGAGAGGTGAAGCGAGTCTGCGGACGGGTCGATTCAATCAAAGGCCATCCCGCGCTAGGAGCGTTGCAATCGCAACGCATGACCGTCGGAGCCGTGGCTAGGCCGCGCGCCACAGCCAGTCGCGCACGATCTGCACCAGGTTGACGGGCCGGTCTCGACCCGTTCGAGACGCAGCCTCGTTTTCGGGCTCGGGTTCCGCTGCTATGACCGCGGAGATTTCTTCCGCCGGTTGAGGCGCAATCGCATCCGCCGTTGCGCCGTCAGATGATATAGCCTCGGCTGGTTGAACTTCGATTGGTTGGGCTTCGACCGCTGGCGTTTCGACGAGTTGCGTTTCGACTGATTGGGCTTCGACGAGATCGTTCCCGATCATCAAAGGCAAATCCGCCTCGATCGCCGCCGGCATCGCATCGGCTGGCGGCACAATGGTTGCTGGTATCGTCAGCGGTGGCGGGGGCGCAACCGTCGGCCGGCGCCGGCGCTTGAGCGGAACCGGCGGCTTTCTGGGCTTGGGCCGGCGTTGGGACCGGGCGAGAGCCGCGGACTCAAGCGCGAGCGGTCCGACATTGGCAAGGAATGCGCGCTCATAGGCGCGGGAAAGCCGTTCGACCGCGGCATCGAGCGGCAACCAGTCGACCGCCCTGACGTCATCCATCAGTTCGTGAGACGGCTCGCCGCTGGTTTCCATCCGCCAGTAGTGAACAACCTTGAACCGTCCGCCCAACTCGTAGACCAGCGTTCCCAAAAATTCATGCACGGACACATCGTGCCCGGTTTCTTCCAGCACCTCGCGCTCGGCGGCGTCCCGCGGCGTTTCGCCGTCGTCGAGCTTGCCTTTGGGAAGAACCCATTCGTCGCGCTTGCGCAGGCGCACCACCGCGATCAGCGGCGTTGCTTCCGGCCGCAGCACAATACCTCCCGCCGCCAAGACTGGCGCTCGTGCCATCGCAATCCCTTTTGAATTTTTCGAATCGTGTTCGAGCGTAAATGATATACGCAAGCGCGCTTGCAAAATCGAGACCAGCCACCTTGCTTCGGCCGGAACCCGCCGCCCAGATATTCAAGCGGGCTTGCGCATCAAGGGCTGGCCGGCAAAGATCCGCGCGCCTTCGCTGACATTGTCACAAAACTCGAAATGATCCGGCGCCAGCACGATGATGGTGGAACCGTGCTCGAACCATCCGAGTTCGTCGCCCTTGCGCACGTTTGTCTCGCACGGGAACACCGTCGGTCCGCGGCTTGAGGCGTTGAGCACGATGTCGAGGAAATGCAGCCGGATGCTCGCCACCAGAATGGCCGCGACCGGCACCAGGGTGAGGATTTCACCGGATGCCAAACGGGTCCGGATCACCGCGCGCTCGTTCTTGCAGAACAGCCGCTCGATGCGCTTGAGCGCGATCGGATTGACGTTCCAGGTATCGCCGCTGATGAAGCTGACCTGCTCGATCCGGCCGTCGCCGGGTGCGTGAAAACGATGATACATGCTGGAGGTCAGCCGCAAGGTGACGAACCGCCCGTTGCGGTGCGCGTCCACCAGTTGGGATCGCCGAGCAGGTCCATCAGCGAATAGCCGGCCCCCTTGATCTGGAACAGTTCGGTATCGGCGATGGCGCCGAATGCGCCGACGATGGCATCGCAGGGACTGACCACGATCGAGGGATCGGGGTCGGGCGGACGCAGGCCCGGCTTCAGCTCGCGCGTAAAGCAGTCGTGCAGGCTTTTGAAGTCGGTTTTCTTGGCTTCGGACAGATCGAGATCGGAAAACATCCGCCAGCACGCGATCGACGCATCCCGCACCAGTGGATTCTCGATCTTGCTGAACCAGCCCATGAACCGCGTCATCGCCGCCCGGGGAATGCGGTTGGTCAAAAGGAAGTTCAGGTCCTCCTGCTGGGTCAGGGCGGAGATCAGGCCCCGGACTGTCATGATTCTGTTAGATGGACCGGCTAGCGCTGGTGGCATGGATTCGTCTCTCCCGATTCTGTCGCTTTCCGCCGCCGCACTCGCCGGCGCCGCGGTAACTTTTCCCAAATTGCAGGCGCGCCTGGCGCTGTCGCGCGCCAAGCACCGCTCCCTGACGGGACATTCGAAGATGTCGCGCCGCGTCGCGCGCCTGATCCCGTTCTATGAATTCGATATCAACGATTTCTTCTGTTCCGACGGCGCGCCGGCGGCGGTCGCCACCCAGCGCCAGGATGGCTTTTTCCGGCTCGCGGGCATCTACCAGGACAGGTTCGCCCGCACCCGGCAAATGACGGCGCAGGCCGCAACGGAGATCTCCGACCTGCAGTTCACCGAGACCTATCGGGTCCCGTTTCAGTACAGCCGGCTGGTCCGGGAGCATCTTTGCGCCGGCGCCTTCGTGCAGTCGTCGGCCGGGGTCACCATCACCGATCTCGACGGCAATATCGCCTACGACCTGACCGGCTCCTACGGCGTCAATATTTTCGGCAACGACTTCTACAAGGAATGCATCGCGCAGGCCGCGGCGCGGGCCCATGCGCTTGGTCCGGTGCTCGGGCCCTACCATCCCGTCATCACCGACAATGTCGCGCGGCTGTGCAAGATTTCGGGCCTCGACGAGGTCTCGTTCCACATGTCCGGCACCGAGGCGGTGATGCAGGCGGTGCGGCTTGCCCGCTATCACACCCGCCGCACGCATCTGGTTCGCTTTGCCGGGGCCTATCATGGCTGGTGGGGCGACGTGCAGCCCGGCGTCGGCAATCCGCTTTCGCCGCACGAAACCTATACCCTGGCCGATATGTCGGAACGGACGCTGCACGTCCTGAAAACCCGCAACGACATCGCCTGCGTGCTGGTCAATCCGTTGCAGGCGCTGCACCCCAACGCCAATGCGCCGGCGGATTCGGCGCTGGCCGACAGCTCGCGCAAAGCTCATTTCGACCGCGCCGCGTACAGCCAGTGGCTGAAATCGCTGCGGGAAGTCTGCACCCAGCGCAACATCGTCCTGATCTTCGACGAGGTCTTTGTCGGCTTCCGGCTCGCCGCCGGCGGCGCCCAGGAATATTTCGGCGTGCGCGCCGACATGGTGACCTATGGCAAGAGCCTCGCCGGCGGGCTGCCGGTCGGCGCGGTCTGCGGCCGCAAGGATCTGATGCGCCGCTTCCGCGACGATCGCCCGGTCGACGTCTGCTTCGCCCGCGGCACCTTCAATTCGCATCCTTATGTCATGACCGCGATGGACGAATTCCTGAGCCGGCTTGCCAGCCCCAATTTCAGCGCGATCTACAACGGCCTCGACGAGATCTGGAACGGACGCGCCCGCCAATTGAACGACCGGCTCGCCGCGCAAAACCTCCCGGTGCGGGTCGCCAACCTGTCTTCGATCTGGATGGTCCATTACACCGAGCCGTCGCGCTACAATTGGATGCTGCAATACTATCTGCGGGCCGAGGGGCTCGCGCTGAGCTGGGTCGGAACCGGGCGGCTGATCTTCAGCCTCAACTACACCGACGCGGATTTTGCCGAAGTCGCCAACCGTTTTGTCGCCGCCGCTGAAAAGATGAAGCGGGATGGCTGGTGGTGGCACGACGCCTCGCTCACCAACAAGCGCATCCGCCGCAAGATCCTCAAAGAGATGCTGACAAGGAAAAGGGCGCCGTAGTCCAGCGGCGCCCATTTCCCGCGATCATGGAAGCCTCAAGCCGGCCGCTCTTCGAGGCCATGCTCGATGAGATCGAGACCCGGATCGATCAGCTCGCCCTTCAGCAGGAACAGCGGCGACTTGTAGTACAGCTTGAAGTCGCTGAACGGGTCGGTCAGGATCTTGGTCATCCAGACGAGGCCGGTCTCGACGTCGCGGATGAAGAACAGGTGGACGGTGCGGAACAACAGCCCGCCGGCACCGACCGCCAGCCAGACCTTGGCCACCTGGCGCATGAAATCAGCCGGCGAGACCCACGGGGTAAACAGCCCGAACAGGGTCGGGTCGAGATACAGCACCAGCGGCGAAAGCGCCCAGATCGTCATCAGCACGATCTTGCGCTGCAGATTATAGCCGACCTTGATCTCTTCCTTGTGCTCGTGGGTGGCCTGGTTGATGTGGTCGTAGCCCCTGGGCTCGAAGAAGAAATGGCCGGCCTGACGCGAAGTCATGGAGACCAGCCAGCCGATCAGCGCGGACACCACCGGATCGAAGAAGATCATGACATACCCGATCAGGAAGCTGACGGCGCTGACGAAATGCAGGCTCTGGTTGATCCGGCTGTGATGATAATAGCGATGGTCATCCCAGCGCTGGGTTCGCAATTGTTCCAGGAAGCTCTTGATCATTCTCTCCCCCCAATAAGGTGGTTGACGTTATGTCTACAGCGATTCGATGTACGGCGTGTGACATCATCATAATGACACATGCCGTTGCGCGGCGATGATGTTGCGCAACGGCGCACCGAACCAGAACGTTTTTCGAGCGAAAGCCCGCCCCGCATTTGATGCGGGGTGGACGCCGGTTGCGCTAGTGCCCCGCATCCGAAGTTCGTGATACGTTGCAGCACGCTCTTACACGAACTTCGGATGCGAGAGGGCACTAGCAAATCTATGATTCTGGTACCGCTTTTCGATCTGAAGTTCCTGGGATGAGCTTGCGGCAGGTGGTGCAGGAACTTCAGATCGGCGGTACTAGGCGGCGGCCGCCGCTTCAAGCTTGCGGAAACGGATCAGCGAGAAATGGCCGAAGGGCGGCACCGGGCGACGCTCGACCAGTTCCATTCCCGGAGCGCCGGCCGCCCATTGGGTATAGCGCGACCACGCAAAGTCGGTCCGGAAGCCGAGCTGACGCACCACCGGCTGCAGCCCTTTCTCGATCACGCGACGCATCCCGGCATCGGCGCTGACGCGGCTGAGCAGAATGATCTCGCCGCCCGGCCGCAGCACGCGGGCGAACTCGTCCATCGCCGCTTCCGGATTCGGCACCGCGGTCACGACATATTGCGCCATCACCACGTCGAAGGAGGCGTCGGGGAATTCGAGCTTCTCGGCATCCATGACCGCGAGACCCTCGACATTCTTGAGGCGGAAATCGGCGACCCGCTCCCGCGCCTTGCGCAACATGCCTTCCGAGATATCGGTGCCGAAGATGCGAAGGTTCGAAGCATATTGCGGCAACGAGATTCCGGTGCCGACGCCGACCTCCAGCACGCGACCGCCGATATTGTTGGTGGCGATGATGGCGGCTTGCCGGCCCTTTCCGAACACCCCGCCAAACACCAGGTCATAGATCGGCGCCCAGCGATCATAGGCGCGCTCGACCATTTCGCGGCTGAAGTCCAACTGTGTCGTTTCGTCAAGCTTGATGATTTCGGCCATGGTGAAACTACTCGCTGTTCTGATGATCCGGTTAGCCGCGCACAGCGCTTCTGCCCGCCACGCGGCGGGCAGGTCGCAGCGAGCGGCTCGGCTGCAACACTGTCAGATTGCCAATGAACTGCCTGGCACTGTTCTCCCAGGAACGCTCAAGCGCAAAATTCCGGCATGCCTCGCGGGACATGCCGAGGGCGCGGAGGCAGGCGCTCCGCAAGTCGGCGTCCAAAGCCCCGATCGGATGATCCGCGATCACGTCGAGCGGGCCCGTCACCGGAAATGCCGCAACCGGCGTGCCGCAGGCCAGCGCTTCGAGTTGAACGACCCCGAAGGTATCGGTGAGGCTCGGAAACACGAAGACATCCGCCGCCGCCAGATGCGAGGTCAGATCCTGGCCGGTCTTTTCACCGAGAAATTTGACGTTGGGGTAGCGGCGTTCCAGCTCGGCCTTTTGCGGCCCATCGCCGATCACGACCTTGGATCCGGGCAAGTCCAGCGAGAGAAACGCCTCGAGGTTTTTCTCGACCGCGACACGGCCCATGGTCATGAAGATCGGTCTCGGCAAATCGAGCGCGGCCGGATGATCCGGCGTGAACAGCTTGGTATCGACCCCTCGCGTCCAGGTGCCGAGCTTTCTGAAACCTCGTGCGCTGAGTTCTTGCCGTAGCGAGGCGGTGGCGATCATGGTCATGGCGCCGGCCGCATGAAAGTGACGCAGTACCGCGTAGCTCAAGTCAGCCGGAATGATCGAGCGAACGGCGATGTATTCCGGAAAGCGTGTCGTATAGGACGTTGTGAAAGCGAGCTTGCGGCGGCGGCAATAGGCTCTCGCCGCCCACCCGATCGGCCCCTCGGTCGCGATGTGAATGGCGTCCGGCGCTGCCGTCTCTATTCTGGCTGATATCCGCCACGGGTTCGGCAAGGCTATCCGCAATCCCGGATAGGTCGGAACGGCGAGCGACGGAAATCCATCAGGAGTCAGAAACTCGATTTCGGCTCCCAGCGCCGATGCGCTGCGAGCCAGCGAGGTCAACGTGCGAACTACGCCGTTCACCTGCGGATGCCAAGCATCGGTCGCGATCAATATCCGCATCACGGAAGCCTACGTTGCTGATTCTCAATACCCGACGTTCGGCCAAGGATATTTCAGGCGTGTGACGACACAGATGTGTAGTCATTCTTTTTCGGGTTCGAGCGGTAGAAACTGCCGGCCAGGATGTCCGCAAGGCTCATTCTTGTCAGGAAGATTGCGGTCGCATGACAGCGCGATGAAGGTGCTTGCCGATGAACCGCCGCGCCCGACGAGCCGAGCGGTCAGCCAGCGCCGGTGCGTTCTCCAAATTCGCTAAGTCCCATTCGCCAAATTAGTTAACACGTCGTCCCCGGCGAAGGCCGCGACGACGTAATCTGAATCGTTAATTTCCGTAACCGCTGTTGTTTCTGAGCGGTAACAAAATTCCGGCATCGTGACAGCCCCGCCCAGGGACCTGCACGGTATCGCCTCACATTCCTCGCAAAGTGACCGAGGAGTGCGGCTCGTCCGGCGCTATGGCGCCGACAGACCCCACCCTGTAAACTCAACCGTTCAAATCAGTCCGGGGGGACGATGCGTCCATCGATGCGTCTCAAGACGATCCTGCTCGCGGCCGCGGTGATTGCGGTCTCGTTCCTTGTCAGCCTGAAGGTCATGGACTGGCTGCCGCCGCGCGGCAAGGCCCCGGCGCCGGTGCTGACAGAATTGCCGCCGCTGCCGCCCGCCGCACGCAGCTCGATCGTCGTCGCGCCGGTCACGGTTTCGCTGGCCGCGATCCGCGACGTCGCCGAGCGCGCGGCGCCGCGCACCTTCGCGGGCAAGGCCGACAACCCGGCGTCGCAGATTTTGCAGAACGCCGACATCGGCTGGACCGCCTCGCGCGGACCGATCGCGGCGGCCGGCGCCCAGGATGTGTTGTCGCTGACGACATCGCTGACCGGAACGCTGAATGCGACGGGCTCGCTGTCATCGAAAGCAACCGGCGTGGTCAGCAACGCGCTCGGCAGTCTGCTCGGCAGCAACGCCGCCAAGCAGATCGGCAGCGTCAATATCAAGAACATCAACGCCAACGCGGAAATCAAGGGCAACATCACCATCACCTCGCGGCCCAGGCTCGCCGCGGCCTGGCACCTCGAGCCCAATCTGGCCGCTCAGGTCACCCTCGGCGACAGCAACCTTTCGGTGGCCGGGGCCCGCGTCAATGTCCCGGCGCAGGTCAAGCCGCTGATCGACAAGGCGGTCGCCGATCAGATCAGCGCGGCGGGGGAGCGAATCCGCAACGATCGCGCATTCGAACAGCATGCGCGGGTACAATGGGACAGGGCCTGCCGTTCGATTCAACTGCAAGGCACCGGTGCGGCTTCGACCTTGCCGGCGCTTTGGCTCGAACTGCGCCCGACCCGTGCGATCGCGGTACAGCCGCGTGTCGATGCATCGGCGGTCACGCTGATGGTCGGTATCGAGGCGGAAACCCGCATCACCTCGACGCAGACCAAGCCCGACTGCCCGTTTCCCGAGAAGATCTCGATCATCCCGCCGACCCCGGGAGGGGTCGGTATCGACATGCCGATCGACATGCCGTTTACCGATATCAACAAGATCTTGGAGGCGCAGTTCGCCGGCCGTACCTTTCCGGAGGACGGCTCGGGTTCGGTCGATGTCACCGTCAAGCATGCCACCGTCGCAGCATCAGGTGATCGGCTGTTGATCTCGCTGCTGTTGCACGCCAAGGAGAAAAAGAGCTTCTTCGGCTTCGGCGGCGAAGCCACCGTATATATCTGGGGAACGCCGGTGCTCGATCAGACCCAGCAGACCCTGCGGCTGGCCAATATCCAGCTCGCCGTCGAATCCGAGGCGGCGTTCGGACTGCTCGGGGCTGCGGCGCGCGAGGCGATGCCGTATCTGCAAAAGGCACTGGCGGAAAAGGCGACCATCGATCTCAAACCGTTTACCGCGAATGCGCAGAAAAGGATCGCGGATGCGATCGCCGATTTCCAGAAGAATGAAGACGGCGTGCGGGTAGCGGCGGAAATTACCAGCCTGCGGCTCGCCGATATCGCCTTCGATTCCAAAACGCTGCGCGTGATCGCCGAAGCGGACGGCGCAATCAATGTTTACGTGACGGCGCTGGGCGGCCTGTGAGCTTGCAACCCGACGCTTTATTGTCGGCGAGCGGCCGCCGGATCCAGAATAACGCGGGCTGCTGTGCCGCGATGCCAACGATTCGTTGTGCAGGGACCTCGTTCGCCGATCACCGGACCAGAGCGTTTTCCAGTGAAAGCCTGCGCCGCGCATGGTGCGGGCTGGATACCGGTTCGCGCTGGGGAAACGCGTCAGAATAAAGAATTGAGGTTCCGTTCCGATTCAATCGGAACGGAAAAGGCCCTAGCCCTCGAATTTGAACGAGACGTTGAGTTTGGCGCGATAGGCTTCAATCTTGCCCTTGGCATCCAATTGCATATCAAGCTTGACGACTTCGGCGACACGCAGATCGCGCAGAGATTTTCCTGCCCTGTCGACCGCTGCCTTGGCCGCCTTCTCCCATGATTCCTTGCTGGTACCGATGAGTTCAATGACCTTGTAAACACTCTCAGCCATACCGTCCTCCCTTCCATGTTAGGCAGGAAGCAGGTGGTCCTGCCGGCAACAAGCCTAACACCGCGATACCACCGCTGAAAGCGCAATCCGGGAGCGGTCGGGCGGCCGTGCTTGGTCGAAAGTCAGCTTTGCGGGCGGCGATGAAGCCGCGTAGAAGGGTGCCCCGCAACAAGCCCAAAAAGCCAGGGAGTAGAATAACATGAAGTCTCTTGCAGCCGCGATCGCCGCCGGCCTCGTCTTCGCCGCATCCGGCGGTGCGGCGACCGCGCAGATTTCCGACGACGTCGTCAAGATCGGCGTCCTCACCGACATGTCCAGCCTCTACTCGGACGCCACCGGCAAGGGTTCTCTGGTCGCGGTGCAGATGGCGGTCGCCGATTACGGCGGCAAGGTGAAAGGCAAGCCCGTAGAGGTGGTCTCTGCCGACCATCAGAACAAGCCTGACGTCGGCGTCGCCATCGCGCGCAACTGGTACGACAATGAAAAGGTCGATGCGATCTTCGACGTGCCTACTTCTTCGGTGGCGCTGCCGGTCTCGGCACTGACCCGCGAGAAGAACAGGATCAACATCAATTCCGGCGGCGGCAGCTCCGATATCACCGGGCCCGCCTGCTCGCCCAACACCGTGCACTGGACCTACGACACCTACGCGCTTTCCAACGTCGCCGGCAAGGCGATGGTCCAGCGCGGCGAGGATACCTGGTTCTTCATCACCGCCGACTATGCCTTCGGCATGGCGCTCGAGCGCGACGCCGCCAACGTTGTGAAGGAAAACGGCGGCAAGGTCCTCGGCGAGGTTCGCCATCCGCTGAACACATCGGATTTCTCGTCGTTCCTGCTGCAGGCGCAAGCCTCCAAGGCCAAGGTGGTGGCGCTGGCCAATGCCGGCGGCGATACCACCAACGCGCTCAAGCAGGCCTCCGAATTCGGCCTGATAAAGGGCGGCCAGAAGCTGATCGCCTTGCTGCTGGAAATCACCGATGTTCATTCGATCGGTCTCAAGGATGCCCAGGGCCTGATCACGACCGACGCATTCTACTGGGACACGGACGATGAGACGCGGGCGTTCTCGAAAAGGTTCATCGAGAAGGTCGGGCACATGCCAACCATGATCCAGGCTGGCCTGTACTCGGCCACCATGCACTACCTCAAGGCCATCGAGGCGACCGGCACCGACGAAGCGCCGAAGGTGATGGCCCAGATGCGGGCCACTCCGATCAACGACTTCTTCGCCAAGAACGGCAAGATCCGGATCGACGGACGCATGGTCCACGACATGTATCTGTTCGAGGTGAAGAAGCCGGAGGAGTCGAAGGGCGAATGGGATCTCTACAAGTTGCTCGCAACCGTCCCCGCCGATCAGGCGTTTCGTCCGCTCGACAAAGGCGGCTGCCCGCTGGTCAAGACGAATTGAGATCGTAGCCAGTTGACGTGAACCCTCATGGTGAGGAGCGCATCTTGCGCGTCTCGAACCATGCGGGCTGCGAGGGTTCACCTTCTTTGTCATGGCGGGCTTGTCCCGGCCATGACGAACTTAAAGCCTCAGTCAGAGGTCATCTTGTGCCGACAGAAGCGCGCCCGGCGAAACCGGGCGCGCTGTGGCTTGCGCGATCAGACCGGCGACGATCTATTCGACTTATTCCGTCGAATATTTGAATTCAGGCATCGCCTTGAGCTGATCCTTGGTGGCGTTGAACACGGCATGGTCCGGATACCATAGGTTGGGCTTCGATGCCGGCGCCGATCCCGTCGCAGCACCCGTAGTGACCGTCGAGGATGCCGGGCGGCTGCCCGCGCCATTTGGTGAGCCCGCTACGCCGGTATAAGCGATCGGCTCATTGACGAATTTGACCTTGTCGAAGGGAACAGCGACAAGATGCGCACCGACGCCGAGGAAACCGCCGACGCCGAGCACCACCCCCTTGATGTTTCCGCTCTTGTCGGTCAGCAGATCGTTGATCGAGCCGATGCTCTCATTGTTGTCGTTATAGACGTTAAGGCCGACAACTTTCGACGCGCGCCAGTCACCACGGAACGAGGAATCCGACGCCGCGGCCGGCGCCATGTTGGTGCGGTCGGTGGTCGCGGCCGGGGTTTGTGCCAACGCAGCGGTCGCAAGCAATACGGCACCGGTCAAACCGGCGGTGACATGTTTTAAAAACATCTGGGTTCTCCATGATAATTGTCAGGAGAAAACACGCCGATCCGTCTGCCGTTCCCGCTGGCGAAGGTTTTTCAAATTGTGCAATGCCGATGACTCGCCGATGACCGGCAAGTTCCGTGGAACCTTTCAGTCATCGTCAAATCTTCAACAGACGGATCTTGACTAGCGCACCGACCGCGCGATCGCGGCCGGTTGCGGGCCACGGCCAATCGCAGCGACAGTGTCGGCAATCATCCCTTCGGTTCCGGAAAGATGATGGCGCGGAGCGTCGGTGCGTGCGGCTCCCTGGGATCAGGTCTGGTAGTTGATCAGCAGCGCCGAGAACGACGAAGTGCCGCTGCTGGCGGTGCTGCTGCTGCCAGTCGCGCTGTAGGACGATGATGACGAGCTCGACAGTGAATTCTGCAGCGATTGGAGAAACTGCTGCAGAATGTCGTTGGTGGTGTTGGTGCCCGATGAACTGCTGGTGCTGCTGCTCCAGGATAAGCTACTCGCGGGTGGCAGACCGCCAGGGCCGCCATGATGGCCACCGTGGGCGCCGCCGGCGCCACCCGGAGCACTCGCATCGCTGGCGCTGGTTGAGTCCCCGGCGCCGCCGGGGCCGTTGGCGAAGGCTGCCGCGAAGACCCCCTGCAACTCGGTGGCCTGATCGCTGGTCAGCTTGCCGCTGGATACTTCGCCGGCAATCAGGGCGTCGATCTTCGACTGCAGGTCGCCGGGAGAGGCATGGGTGCCGCTGGTGGAATTGCTCGGGCCGCTGCTCTGTAACGACGAGTTGATGTCGGTCAGCGCGGACGATAGTGCGCCCTGATCAGACGAGCTGATCGCACCGGAGCTTACCTCCGTCTGCAGCTCGTTCTGCAGCAGCTGGAGAGGCGACAGGTAGTTGCTGCCGGAGGTCGCCGAGATGGCGGTCATGATGGCTCCAAAGGTTCTTGCAAGATACCTCGACGTTAAGGTTAATGGTCTTAACGAAGTCTTTTTGTTGCCCGACTGGCGTGTTGCATCCTGTTGTGAGGCTAGCGTCAGAAATATTTCGAAACAAAAATCGTCGGTTCTCGAATCACGGACAAGACTCTGCATGGCTACGGCATCGCCGAACATTCTCGTCGTTGACGACGACCGCGAGACGCGGTCGCTGATCGCGAAATATCTGCGCGGCAACAGCTGCAACGTCACGGTGGCGACCGACGGTCGCGAGATGGTCCGGGCGATGGCCGACCATCGCGTCGATCTTCTGATCCTCGACGTGATGCTGCCGGGTGAGGACGGCCTCAGCCTGTGCCGCAAGGTGCGCGCCGAATTGCAAGTGCCGATCATCATGCTCACCGCGCGCGGCGAGGACGTCGATCGCATTCTCGGACTGGAAATGGGCGCGGACGACTACCTGGCCAAGCCGTTCAATCCGCGCGAGTTGCTGGCGCGCATCAATGCGGTGCTGCGCCGCCATGCCGCCGCCCAGACCGCGAGCGCCATCAATGGCGCAACCGCCCTCACCTTCCTGGGGTGGCGGATCGATTTCAGGCTTCGGGAGCTGCGCAATCCGGCGGGCGCGCGGGTGGCGATGACCAGCGCCGAGTTCGACCTGCTGCGAACCTTCTGCGAGCGGCCCGGCCGCGTGCTGTCGCGCGACAGCCTGCTCGATCTCACCCAGGGCCGCAACGCCGGTTCGTTCGAGCGCAGCATCGATGTGCTGGTCAGCCGCATCCGGCGCAAGATCGAGCCCGATCCGCAGGACGCCACCATGATCAAGACCGTGCGTTCCGGCGGGTACATGTTCACCCCGGCGGTGGACGCGGTCGCCGTCCCCGCTGCCGGCCGGTCATGAAGCTGCTTGGCTTTCTGAATCTCAGGGGCATCAGCGGACAGATCGCAGCGCTGGTGGTCGCTTCGATCGTCGCGATTCACCTGATGCTCACCACGATCTTCTTGATTCACCGGCCGGATCAGCCCGATCCATCGATCGACCGCGGACACTATCAGCTTGTCGCCGTGACCCAGCTTCTCGGCACCGCGCCCGCGGCGGAGCGGCCGCGGCTCCTCGCCGACATTTTGCGGGCATTTCCGCAAATGGAGATCGAAGGGCTGCCGCCGGATTTTGCCGCCGCGGGCGATGCGGACAACCCCGAACTGCGCGGGTTGCGTCGCCGCCTCGGCAACAGCTACCGTATCTTTCCGCTGCCGAAGGGCGAAGATACCAACAAGGTCGGTATCGCGCTGCCGGACGGTGCGATGATTTCCGCCAAGCTGCTGCGGCAACGTCCGTTCTGGCAGGGACCGTGGATGTTGACCCTGCTGTTTGCCGTCGTCAGCGTCACCTTGCTCGGCCTGTGGGCGGCCCGGGCGTTGACCGCGCCGCTGTCGTCGTTCGCAAAGGCCGCCGAGGATTTCAGCCTGAACGGCGCCGCGGCGCCGCTGCCCGAACGCGGCCCCGAAGAAATCCGGTCGGTGGCCAAGGCGCTCAACCGGATGCGGGAGCGCATCACGACCCTGATCGACGACCGCACCAAGATGCTGGCCGCCATCAGCCACGACCTGCGCACGCCGATCACCCGGATGCGCCTGCGCGCCGAATTCATCGAGGATGACGCGCACCGCAGCCGCATGCTGCGCGATCTCGAGCAGATGCGGTCGATGCTGGAGGCCGTGCTCTCTTTCCTGCGCAACGACCGCAAGCTCGAATCCATGACACTGGTCGACATCGCGAGCACGCTGCAGCTTGTCACCGATCAGTTCGCCGACATGGGACACAAGGTCGCCTATGACGGCCCCGAACACGCCATGGCCACGGTCCGGCCTGACGACCTGCATCGCAGCATCACCAATCTCGTCGAGAACGCGGTCAGGTACGGCGCGGAGGCCACCATCCGCCTGCGGGTGTCACCGGATACCGCGACCATCGAGGTCGAGGACGACGGTCCCGGCATTTCCGACGCGCGCAAGGAGGTCATGCTCGAACCGTTCGTGCGCGGCGACGACGCCCGCAACATGGATGAAGCCGCCGGTTTCGGTCTCGGCCTCTCGATCGCGCGCACCATTGCCATCGCGCATCATGGCGCACTGTCACTGAATGACCGGAAGCCGCATGGATTGATCGTTCGTATTCAATTGCCGGTCCGCCAGCAGAGCCGGCGATCGGCCGCCTGAGCGCTTGAAATCCGAACCATCGGCGGGTTAGAGCGTTTTCCAGCGAAGTGGATACCGGTTCGCTTGAAGAAAACGCGTCAAATAAAGAGGTAGAGCCTCCGTTCCGATTCGATCGGAACGGAAAAGGCTCAGGCCGCCAAGCGATCGGATTCCGAATCCTCGAAAAACGCCACCGCCTCGAAACGGTAGTCGCACGCCTCGCAATGCCAGAGATAGGAGATGCGGCGCGGGCCGTTTTCAATCCAGTCGGGCGCTGCAATCGGCTCACCGCATTGGGCGCAAGGGTTCCCGTGCGGCAAATAGCGGGCGTCTATTTTGGCCATGGCGCATCTCCCTTGCTCTTTTTGCTGTTGAAACGAATGGGACAGGCTCGCTGCCGGATTCACCTGTGCCGCGCTTCGCTGGCAATTCTTGATGCGCAGTTCTTGATGCGTCAATGAGACTTTTGAACGGCAAGCCGGCTGGATTATTTTGGCGCAGCGCGCACAAGCCGTGACGGCGGCGTGCGCGTCAATGCGCCTTCGGATCGATCACCGGTTCCAGGGTATGGATCGCGCCGGGCTTGCGGACATGAATAGTGGCGATGTCGTCGGAATACACCTTCTGCCAGCCATCCATATGATCGAGCAGCTTGGTCGCCGCACTCTGCGTCCGCATCAACGTCGCCTCGATCTTGTACTCCTCCAGCATCCGGAACAGATTGTCCGGCTCCATCAATCCGCTGGCGGCGTTGTGATCGACAAAGAATTTCTCGCCATAAACGTCGGTGCGGCCGTCGATGAACGGCGCGACGCCGCTGTAGATCAGATAGCCGCCGAAATCGTAATCGTTGAACACGCGGGTGAAATTCATCTTCTTCAGTGCAGCAACCGCCGCGACCGGCGATTGCCGGGCATTGGGCTCGAAGCGGGCGACCGAGGCATAGGCCACGGTTCCGGCCACCAGCACGATGGCGACGGCGGCGAACAGCAGGCCGCGGGACGGCCTGGTCGCGCTCGGCGATGGGGCCTCGGCGCCGCCGATCTGTTTGGCGAGCGGGACGGCGAGAACCATCGGCGCCAGCAGCGCCAGAATTTCGGTGGCCCGGCCCTGGGCCAGCGCCATGTGCAGCAATCCCAGCAGCAGCAGGATGCGCGTCGGCGGCAATCGGATGCCGCGCAGCAGCGCCAATCCTATGGCCATCAACAGGCAGATCTCGAACGGACCGATGCTGCTGAAATCAGCCGGCCGCCATTCCGTGATCAACCGCAGCACGCTGCCCAACTCCAGGATGTTCTTCGACGCCAGCATCGAATTCCAGCCATAGGGCGTGCAGCAAGCGGCGATCAATGCGCCGACCCCGAATGCCGCCCAGCGCAGCGCCAGCGATTTCCGCGACGCCGCATCCGCACTCACCACCGCATCGAGCGCGACCGGTCCCACCAGCACCAGGCCGAAGATGAAGCCGCCATGCAGATTGGCCCACAGCGCCAGCAGCGGCAGCAGCCAGAATGACGGCGCCTCGCGCCGATCCGCCGCGTCGATCATTCCGCCGACCCACATCATCATCACCGGCAGCGCCAGCACATGCGGCCGCGCCAATATATGCTGCGCGGTGAGCGCCAGCGCCGCGGCGACGAATACAATCGTGGCACTTTGGCTCAAATGGCGGCTCAGGAATTTCGCCAGCAACGCAAAGGTCAGCGCGCTCGCCGCGGCGGCCAGCACCACCGGCCCGCTCCAGCCGAACAGCGCATAGGCTTTGGCATAGAGCACCTCAGCCACCCACTGCATCGAAATCCAGGGGTGGCCGCGCATGGTAAATGAATAGACGTCGGTATGCGGCACCGCGTGATGGTCCAGCATCCACTGGCCGACGGTGATGTGCCACAACGTATCGGGATCGAGCAGCAGGCGGTTGCCGGCCAGTATCAGCAGCGCATAGATGGAGACGCCGACCCATAGCGGCAGCAGGCCGTGCAGGGGGCTGGTGCGCTCGGCGCTATGGGTGATGGACAGGGTCATCGGCGCGGCCTGATCTCTCGGGGTAATTTCCTGGGGTAGTTTCCTGGGGTAATCTGTTCGGTCATCTCTTGGGATTTCCGGCCCGATCGAAGCATGCCAAGGCATAATTCTTGGTAAATCCGCCTGGCGCGGATACAGGGAGGGCTTAAGAAAGCCCGGATTTGGCCGCATCGGTGCCCCGGCGACTGCGAAAATCGCGGCGGTCCGGCCCCCAACCGCTCCCCGCCCGCGCCCAGAAAGAGGTCCTGAACGATGAAACGCTGGTTATCGCTCGGATGGCTCGCCGCCATGGCGGCGCTGCCGTTTCCGGAAATCGCACAGGCCCAGCACGCCGATTATGATGGGCTGGTCGCCACCCATGCCAGGGCCAATGGCGTGCCGGAAGCCCTGGTGCATCGCGTGATCGTGCGCGAAAGCCGCTATCAGCCCGGGCTGGTCGGGCGCGGCGGCGCCATCGGCCTGATGCAGATCAAGCTCGCGACCGCGCGCAGCCTCGGTTACACCGGGGACGCGGCCGGGCTGCGCGATCCCAACACCAATCTCACCTATGCGGTGAAATATCTCGCCGGCGCCTACCGCGCTGCAAACGGCGATCACAATCGCACCGTCGCCTATTATGCCGGCGGCTATTACTACGCCGCCAAGCGCCAGCGGCTCGCACATATCGGGCATTCCGAACCGGTGCTCGCCGGCGCCCCGACGAAAGAGGCGGTTTCCGACGCCAGCGCACAGCAGGTTCCCAAGTAAGCCAGGGCTGGCCGGTGCAAACCGGCGGCGCGCGCGTTGACACCCTGCCGCATCGGCCTACATTAGCCCCGTTCCGAGGGGAGCTCCGATGAGGAGCTGAGAGACCGCAAGCTCAAACACCTGCTGCGATGCAGGGACGCGAGACCGCGGTGACCCTTTGAACCTGATCCGGGTCATGCCGGCGAAGGGACAGGGATGTATCAGAGTTCGGAGTCACAGCGCGGGCGATCGCCCGTCGCCCCACGGGGAGAATCCCCCGTTTCGGTCATCGGCGCCGGCATTGCCGGCGCGTGGCAGGCGCTATTGTTCGCGCAGGCCGGCCACGACGTCACCCTGCACGAGCGCAGCGACGCGGCGATGACGCAATCGACCAGCTACTGGGCCGGCGGCATGCTGGCGCCCTGGTGCGAGGCCGAGACCTCCGAGCCGGTGATCGTCCGGCTCGGCATCCGCTCGCTGGATCTCTGGCGCGAAAATTTCCCGCACACACCGTTCAACGGTTCGCTGGTGGTCGCCCATCCGCGCGACCGCGCCGACTTCGAACGCTTCGCCAAAATGACCTCGGGCCACCGGCGGCTTGACGCCGGCGCGATGGCCGAACTCGAACCGTCGCTGGAGGGCCGTTTCCGCGAAGGCCTGTTTTATCCGGATGAAGGCCATGTCGAGCCGCGGCGGATCCTCCCCGAACTGCATGCGCGCTTTGTCGCCGCCGGCGGCACCATCAAATTCAACAGCGACGTCAGCCCCGGGGAATGCGACGGCATCGCGATCGATTGCCGTGGCCTCTCCGCGCGCGACACGCAACCAGGACTGCGCGGCGTCAAGGGCGAGATCATCCTGATCGAGACCGACGAGGTGGAGCTTGCCCGCCCGGTGCGGCTGATCCATCCGCGCTGGCCGCTGTATGTGATCCCGCGCGGCGGCAACCGCTTCATGCTGGGCGCGACCTCGATCGAAACCGAAAACAACGGCGTCAGCGTCCGCTCGGCGCTGGAACTGCTCAGCGCCGCCTATGCGGTGCATCCGGCATTCGCCGAGGCGCGCATCGTCGAATTCGGTTCCGGGCTTCGACCGGCGTTTCCCGATAACCTGCCGCGCATCGCGATCAACAACCGCAAGATCGCGGTCAACGGGCTTTACCGGCACGGCTTCCTGCTGGCGCCGGCGCTGGCGGAACTCGCGCTCGGCTATGTCGAGCGCGGCGTGATCGACAATGAGGTGATGCAATGCGCGTGATCGTCAACGGCGAGGCGCGGGAGATCGCCTCGGCTCGGGTCGATGCCTTGCTCAGCGAGCTCGACTATGAGGGCACGCATTTCGCGATCGCGCTGAATTTCGACGTGCTGCCGCGCAGCCGCTGGGCCGAGACCCCGCTCAAGAACGGCGACGAGATCGAGATCATCACGCCGCGGCAGGGAGGGTGAGATGATGATGTTCCACAGCTTCGGGCGATACCGCTGCGGACTTCCCCCCTCCCCCTTGCGGGGAGGGAGCTGCGCGCGGAGACACCCATGCTGAACTTCTACGGCAAGCCATTCACCTCCCGCCTCCTGGTCGGCAGTGCGCTGTATCCGTCGCCGGCGATCATGCAGGCGGCGATCCGCGCCTCCGGCGCCGGCATCGTCACGGTGTCGCTGCGGCGCGAGGCGGCCGGCGGCAAGGCCGGCGATGCGTTCTGGTCGCTGATCCGCGAGCTTGACGTCACGGTGCTGCCGAACACCGCCGGCTGCCGCAGCGTGCGCGAGGCGGTGACCACGGCGAAGCTGGCGCGCGAACTGTTCGCGACCTCCTGGATCAAGCTCGAGGTGATCGCCGACAACGACACCCTGCAGCCCGACGTGGTCGGCCTGGTCGAAGCCGCATCGGTCCTGATCAAGGACGGCTTCGAGGTGTTTCCCTATTGCACCGAGGATCTTTCGGTGGCGATGCGGCTGGTCGAAGTGGGCTGCAAGGTGGTGATGCCATGGGCGGCGCCGATCGGCTCGGCCCGCGGCATCATCAACCGCGACGCGCTGAAGCTGTTGCGCGACCGCCTGCCTGACATCACGCTGGTGGTCGATGCGGGTTTGGGCGCGCCGTCGCATGCGGCACAGGCGCTCGAACTCGGCTACGACGCGGTGCTGCTCAACACCGCGATCGCCAGGGCCGCCGACCCGGTGGCGATGGCGGGCGCGTTTCGATCCGGCGTCGAGGCCGGCCGCGCGGCCTATGAAGCCGGGCTGATGGAAGCCCGCGACTTCGCCTCCCCTTCCACTCCAGTCATCGGGACCCCGTTCTGGCATGCCGTATCCTGATCGCTTCTATCCTGTCGTGGACAGCGTCGCCTGGGTCGCGCGCCTGGCAGCGCTTGGCGTCGGCACCATTCAGTTGCGCGCCAAGGAGCTCAACGACTCCCAGGCGCTGCAACTCGTCACCGACGCGCTCGCCGCCATCAGCGGCACGCCGACAAAACTTGTGGTCAATGATTACTGGCGCGCGGCGATCGTCGCCGGCGCCAGGCATTTGCATCTCGGCCAGGAGGATCTCGCCGAGGCCGACCTCAAGGCGATCCGCGACGCCGGATTGACCCTCGGCCTTTCCACCCATGACGACGCCGAACTCGAGACCGCGCTGCGCGCCGAGCCGAATTACATCGCGCTCGGCCCGATCTTTCCGACCACGCTGAAATCGATGCGCTTTGCGCCGCAGGGCATCCCGAAGATCACCGAATGGAAAAAACGCATCGGCGACATCCCGCTGGTCGCGATCGGCGGCATCAAGTTCGAGCAGGCCGCCGAGATCTTCGCCGCCGGCGCCGACTCGATCGCGGTGGTCAGCGACATCACCCAGAACGCCGACCCCGACGCGCGGGTGCGCGCCTGGCTCGGACAGAGCGTGGAGGCGGCGTGATAATGAAAACGAATCCCGCCACCGTCATTGCGAGGAGTGCAAGCGACGAAGCAATCCAGCTTGCTTTGTGGCTGTGGATTGCTTCGCTGCGCTCGCAATGACGAAAACAAACGACAGTATTCAAAGGAGGATAGCCATGAACATCCGCTCCAATCCCGACACCACGCTTCCCGCGGTGACCACCGGCCCGCTGCCGGCGTCGCGCAAGATCTTTGTCACGCCGGATGAAGCGCCCGATCTGCGCGTGCCGCTGCGCGAGATCATCCTGAGCGAAGGCGCCGGCGAGCCGAATTTGCCGGTGTATGACACCTCGGGTCCCTACACCGATCCGGCGGTGACCATCGACGTCAATGCCGGCCTGTCGCGCGGGCGCATCGCCTGGGTGAAGGAGCGCGGCGGCGTCGAGGAATATCAGGGCCGCGACATCAAGCCGGAAGACAACGGCAATGTCGGCGCCTCGCATGCCGCGAAATCCTTCACCGCGCATCACAAGCCGCTGCGCGGCGTCGGCGACCACACGATCACGCAGCTCGAATTCGCCCGCGCCGGCATCATCACCAAGGAGATGATCTACGTCGCGACCCGCGAAAATCTCGGGCGCAAGGTCCAGCTCGAGCGCGCCGAGGCCGCTTTAGCCGACGGCGAAAGCTTCGGCGCTTCGGTGCCGGCGTTCGTGACGCCGGAATTCGTGCGCTCGGAAATCGCGCGCGGCCGCGCCATCATCCCCTGCAACATCAACCATGGCGAACTGGAGCCGATGATCATCGGCCGCAACTTCCTGACCAAGATCAACGCCAATATCGGCAACTCGGCGGTGACTTCGTCGGTGGAGGAAGAAGTCGACAAGATGGTGTGGGCGATCCGCTGGGGCGCCGATACCGTGATGGACCTCTCGACCGGACGCAACATCCACACCACCCGCGAATGGATCCTGCGCAACGCGCCGATCCCGATCGGCACCGTGCCGATCTACCAGGCGCTGGAGAAATGCGACGGCGATCCGGTCAAGCTGACCTGGGAGCTCTACAAGGATACCCTGATCGAGCAATGCGAACAGGGCGTCGATTATTTCACGATCCACGCCGGGGTGCGGCTGCCCTACATCCACCTCACCGCCAACCGCGTCACCGGCATCGTGTCGCGCGGCGGCTCGATCATGGCGAAGTGGTGTCTCGCGCATCACAAGGAGAGCTTCCTCTACACGCACTTCGAGGAGATTTGCGACCTGATGCGGAAATACGACGTGTCGTTCTCGCTCGGCGACGGATTGCGTCCGGGCTCGATCGCCGACGCCAACGACCGCGCGCAATTCGCCGAACTGGAGACGCTCGGCGAGCTCACGCAGATCGCCTGGAAGAAAGGCTGCCAGGTGATGATCGAGGGGCCGGGCCATGTCCCCCTGCACAAGATCAAGATCAACATGGACAAGCAGCTCAAGGAGTGCGGCGAGGCGCCATTTTATACGTTAGGCCCGCTGACCACCGACATCGCGCCAGGCTACGACCACATCACCTCAGGCATTGGTGCTGCCATGATCGGCTGGTTCGGCTGCGCGATGCTGTGTTACGTCACGCCGAAGGAGCATCTCGGCCTGCCCAACCGCGACGACGTCAAGGTCGGCGTCATCACCTACAAGATCGCCGCCCACGCCGCCGATCTCGGCAAGGGCCACCCGGCCGCGCAACTGCGCGACGACGCGCTCTCCCGCGCCCGTTTCGACTTCCGCTGGGAAGACCAGTTCAACCTCGGACTCGACCCGGAAACCGCGCGGCTCTACCACGACGAGACGCTGCCCAAGGAAGCCCATAAGGTCGCGCATTTCTGCTCGATGTGCGGCCCGAAATTCTGCTCGATGAAGATCACGCAGGACGTGCGGGATTATGCGGCGACGCTGAACGATCCGGCAAGCGTGGGGTTGTCGATTAGCGGTACGATCGAAGACGGCTTGCCCGCCGAAGCCTTGGCGAAGGCGGGCATGGCGCAGATGAGCGCCAAGTTCAAGGAGATGGGATCGAGCGTGTATCTGGATGCGGAGAAGGTGAAGGCGAGCAACAAGGTGTTGTGAAGCGTAGCCTTATGTCTTCTGACATTAATGCCGAGCGCCCTCCGATCAGAGAGTCGCGTGCTCATGTAAGCCGTGGACCAAATAGGCGGCCCAACATCGAACGTTTGGGTGCCCTTATCTGCTCCACGGAGCGGCAGAAAGCACCAAATAGCGAAAAAACATCAATATCGTCTTCGCCGTTTGCTATCCGCTTTTAAATCATCGTGAATGCGTTAAGCTTGAGGCTTGTTCCATGAAGATGCAACGTCGGTGATCGTCCGAATTGATCCTCAACGACTACCCAAGACATACCGAGCCTCTGGGCGAGAGCGTCGCCTATACCAACTCCAAGCGCCTGAAGCTGTGAAGGTTGCTTTCGGTCGAACCAGTTATTTTTGATAATCGCGTCAACAACGAATAATTTTCCTTCGATCTGATCGTATTTCGCTTGTTCTCCTTCCTTGAAGTGCCCTCGAAGCCACGTTCTTAGTCGATCGAGATAGACTCGGTCTTCATCTGTTAGCGGTGTTATTGTCTCCTGCATCAATCTCCCCATTTACGGGTTTGCCCACAATGCCGCGGTCATACCGTCTCTAGATCGGTAGTTTACTAAAGCGTGTGTGTATAAACAATGCACCTTTTGAGAAATCTCGTAGGGGGTTAGCCGAAGGCGTAACCCGCCATCTTTTGCTCTCGGTAAATCACTCACGCAATGGTGGGTTACGGCTTCGCCTAACCCACCCTATTGGCCCCGCCATGGAAAAACTCCCTGATCAACTTCAGGAAAATCTGCGACTGGTCTTCGTCGGCACCGCGGCAAGCACGCGGTCCGCCGACGTCGGCCACTACTACGCGCATCCCGGCAATCGCTTCTGGCGCACGATCCACGAGGTCGGCCTGACGCCGCGCCTTTACCAACCGCGCGAATTTCCGGGGCTGCTGGAACTCGGCATCGGCTTTACTGATTTGTGCAAATCAGGCGCGGGCATGGACCACCAGGCCCTCGCCTTTCCCGTCGACATCCCGACCTTCAGGGAAAAGATACGGCGCTACCGGCCGAACACCATCGCCTTTACCAGCAAGAAGGCGGCGAGCCTGTTCTATGGAACACCAACCACGGCAATAGCGCTGGGCCGGCAACCATCGTCGCAAAACTCTCCGGAATTCTTTCCCGAAATCTTCGTGCTGGCCTCGCCGTCCGGCGCGGCATCAGGCTCTTGGTCGGTTCAGCCCTGGCAGGAACTGGCGGATTGGATCAAACGAAAGCAGCCGTAGCCCGGATGAGCGGAGCGATATCCGGGACTGCGACTTCTCAATTCTTTAACCCGGATGTCGCTTCGCTCATCCGGGCTACAGACCTCTCGGTGGTGCGACGTCGCCTCGCACAACTGTGCGAGCTTCGGGTCACTCCGGCCTCTCTCCGAATTCCCCCGCGCTTTCGCGGAGCGCGTCGTCGATCTTGTCGGTGTTGAGGGGCATCGCGAATCTCCTAAATTGTAGCCCGTGAAACCAAAACGATCGTCATCAATTTCATGCGCTTTCCTTGCCGTTGATCCAAATCAACGACGATCTCCCCTGCATCGTTCCTAATCAATAAACGGGTTAGCGTAGCATTATCCGCTGTTGCCAGCCCGGATCTTCGATTCGATTGTCGTGGAGTTAATTTGCCAAAACGGAAAAAGCACTGGCGAAGACGAATTACCGTTCTGTCCTATCCATTTGCCCTCCCCGCTTTGAACCCGATCGCTCTTCCTCGACACTCACTCGCTGTCCGGGACGCATCACCGCCCGGTGCCGAACCTCCTCAACCCTTGCGGAGGCGGCGAGATATTTCAAACAGGAGCGATCATTATCATGCGTCGAATTTCCATTCTTTGCGCCGCCGCCGGTCTTGGCCTCACCGCCCTTGCCGCGACCAGCCCGGCAGAGGCCGCTTTTCATGTGATCCGCTGGCACGACACCGGCTTCTGCCAGGTCTGGGACAACAGCCTTCCGACCCGTCCGTGGCCGTCGAACTACACGACCGTCACCCACCGGCTGCCGACCTTCGGCTCCGCGCTGGCGGTCAAGGAAGTGCTGCTGCGCCACGGTCATTGCTCGTTCTGAAAACCGTTCGATCGGCGGCAAGGCCGGCGCGCGTGCCTGGCACCGCGCCCGCCTTCGCCTCCGATCCGAGAGAGGTTTGATTGATCCACTCGCTCTCCCATTCCGACATCACATTCCTGGGCGAACAGGATGGCCCGGCAGAGCGGCGACTGAAGGAAGCGCTCGCCGTCCTGCTCGGCCTCGGCGCCAGCGTGACGCGGGCCTATCTCGCGCGCGTGCTTTATGACGACAGGACCGGCGGCGTGATGCTCGGCCTGCTGACGGAGGATGACCGCGACTGCGACAAACTGGCCGGCCAGATCGGCAAGACCGTCGCGGCGCTGTTCAAAACAAGCGCCGATCTCGACATTGTTTTTCTCAGCGATGAGCGGGAGGCCGAGATCAGAAAGGCCTGCCCGCCGTTCTATGACCGGAACACGGGCGTAGGTGTTGTCGAAGCGCGCGGCGCAGCGGCGCATGCACCAACATTTCGGCCGTCATTCCGGGGCGCGAGTGAAACGAGCGAGCCCGGAATCCATAACCCCTGCAGGGAGTATGGATTCCGGGCCTGCGCGAAGAGGCGCATCCCGGAATGACGAATCAATTGAGCGGCGGATTGCTGCTTCCGCCCGACCTACGTATTGCGCTGACCGGTGACGCTCTTTTGCGCTACGGTGTCCCGCTTCAAACAAGAGGTGAACCATGCCGATCCAGCACTTCGCACCACCCGCCGGAATCAAGGCGCCGCCGCTGTCGTTCGCGACGAAGGTTGGCGACCTGCTGTTCATCTCCGGCATTCCCGGCTTCGACGACGAGGGCGCGCTGCCTGAGAGTTTCGAGGCGCAGTTCGCCAATGTCGTGACCAACATCAAGCGCGTGCTCGACGAGGCAGGTGCGACGTTTCGCGATCTCGTCAAGCTCAACGTGCTGCTGACGCGCAGCCCCGACGTCGCCACCATGAACGTGCTGTATGCGGCGGCGTTCGGGCCCGCGCCCTATCCCGCCCGCACCACCTGCGTCGTCCACGCGCTGCCCAATCCGAACATGCTGATCGAGATCGAAGGTGTTGCATCGCTGGCGGGACGTTAACGGCGTCTGATCGCTCCGAGCCTTACTTCGCCTTCATCAATGCATCGCGCGCCACCGACAATTCCTGGAACTGGCGCGCGTCGCCGCCGACATCCGGGTGCATGGTCTTTGCCGCGCGCTTGAAGGCCTGATGGATTTCGGTGGCGGCAAGGCGGCGGTCGAGCGGCAGCCCCAGCAATTGCCGATACTGCTCCTCGCCCGTCAGCTGCCTTGCCGGAACGCCGCGCCGGCCGAAACGCGGCGCGGTCAGCGTGTGCATGGCCTCCATGAACAGGCCGAGCCGACGCCGCCCGATATCCCTGGTCGCCTGATCCGCCGACCCCGCAGCCGCATTGCGCAGGCTCGGCAGCGCATGCGAGGCCGCCTGCCGCAGCGTCTTGTTCGTGGAGGTCTCGGCGATCTCACCGACCAACTGTGCTACTTCGCGAAAATCCGGCGCGGCGGCGACCGCAAAACGCTCGATCGCGAGTTTCCATTGGTTGAGTTGTTGGTCCATTCGAAACCCCTGGCCCGGCAATCTATAAAGCGTTGGCACGCCCCGGTGTTTCGGTTTATGCAAATTTGAATTAACGGGCGTCTAACGACCAACATCGAAAACAGCGCGTTGAAGCTTGCAGGGTGGGTTAGCCGCAAGGCGTAACCCGCCGATGTTTCCATCGTCATTCCCCGCGCAGGCGTATAGCGCTTGTCGCTGAGGACGCGCCACTTTGCGCGGGCCCGGAATCCATAACCCCTGCAGGGAGTATGGTTTCCGGGCTCGCTCGCTTCGCTCGCGCCCCGGAATGACGAAGATGACGTGATGCAACGCGCCTGACGGGCAAATCACCGACACACCTGTCCAGTCCTCTTCGCAAAAATATTCCGGTTCTCTTTCGACCCAAATCACTTCTATATCGTTCGCCATCCCGGCCCACACAGAGGGGCGTTTCGCGATCGTCACGAACGTAGGGCGGGGATGCGATGGACGCGGTGGCACTAAAGACGAATGGTGCCAACTGCGGACGGCGAAGTCGTGTGGTCCTGACGCCTCGACGCCGGCGTCAAGCTCTCGAGAAGCAAGCTTCCTGCAAGTTTCTTGGGGGCGACGGTGACAAGAAAGCCCGATCACCGAGGAGAGCACGAAGGAAACCGTTAAAACCATTGCGTGCGGGAATGCCGGGTGATTCCGGTGCGACCGTGGTGACTAACGCGCGTGCTTACTACACACTACACGCGCGGCTGCGGGTGCAACGGGCACCCGGCATTCCCCGCTCCCCTTTCGGGGTAGCGCCACGCCCTCCGGGGCGAAGCGGTTTCGCACAATCCGGGCGTCGCGCGCCGCGGAAACGCGAAAGTATGTCGTGGCGCAAGTGTGCCATGCCGTCGTCACAACAACCGCATTCGGCTTTGCGCATGCCACGTCGCGTGGCTATCCTTTGCCAAAATCGACAACACAAAACCAACAACAGAGGAAACCCCCTTCATGCCCCTTCTGCAAAATCACATCGCGGTCGTCACCGGCGCGGGCTCCGGCATCGGGCGCGCGATCGCGCTCGGCTATGCCCGCGAGGGCGCGCAAGTGGTGCTGCTCGACATGAACGAGAAGGCGGCCGCCGAAGCCGCCGGCGAGATTCGCGACACCGGCGGGCAGGCCGCGAGCTTCGCGCTCGACGTGTCCAACCGCGAGGAGTGCGTCGCGGTCGCCAAACGCATCGCCGAACAGGTCGGACAAGTTTCGATCCTGGTCAACAATGCCGGCATCGCCCGCCGCAACGGCATGCTCGGCGCGACCGAGGCCGTGATCAAGGATTGGGAAGACATCATCGCCATCAACCTCACCGGCGTCTTCAACGTCACGCACGCTTTTCTTGCTTCGCTGCGCGCGGCCAAGGGGCGCATTGTCAATATCGGCTCGATCCAGTCGTTCGTGCATGTCCGCCAGCCGAGTTCGCCGGCCTATACCGCTTCAAAGCATGGCGTGCTCGGCTTCACCAAGGCTCTTGCTGTCGAACTCGGCAAGGAAGGCGTTCGCGTCAACGCGATCGGCCCGGGCTTCATCGCAACGCCGCTGAACGCGGGCACGCGTGCCAACCATCCGGAAGCGGTGCAGATGTTCATGGATCACACCCCGCTCGGCCGCGCCGGCGTGCCGGAAGATATCGTGGGGCCGGCGATCTTTCTCGCCTCCGATCTCTCCAGCTACGTCACCGGTTCCATTGTGATGGCAGATGGCGGATATCGGGCGGTTTAGTGACATTTCCACAGTGCCCGGGACGCGTTAGGTATTTGTTAACCGACTCCGCCCAGCGTCGATCTGCTGGGGGTTGTTGGTACTCGATGTTTCCGCTCCACGATTCGGGGCGGGCGTTGATCGGGAGAAGCTGATGGCCCAGGAATCCATTCAAGAATCCATTCAAGAGTCCGTTCAAGTGTTCGTTGCCGAGTCCGTTGTTGCATCCGCAGTCCACGCGCCGGAAATTCCGGCGGCGTCGCTGGCCCCGAACGAGGTCGTGCCGCTGCTGATCGGTTCCACCGTCGGCGAGATCGAGCGCGAGCTGGTGCTGCAAACCCTGGCGCGTTGCGACGGCAACCGCACCCGCGCCGCGCGCGTGCTCGGGGTCTCGGTCCGCACCCTGCGCAACAAGATCCGGCTCTATTCCGCCGACGGAATCGACGTGCCGCCGCATCTTGAATAGGGTAGCTCTCCAGACGGGAAGAAATCCCGGACGGAGGCAACGCGATGTCCAACGCTCCGCATTTTGAGATCGACGTGCCGGCATTCTGGGCCGATCCCTATCCGGACCTCGCAAAGATGCGCAAGCAAGCGCCGATCGCATTCGTGCCGCAGCTCGGCTCGACGGTCTTCACCCGGCGCGACGACATCTTCAGCCAGGAGAAACGCATCGACGTGTTCTCCTCGCATCAGCCGGCCGGGCTGATGAACACGCTGATGGGCCACAACATGATGCGCAAGGACGGCGAGGCGCACATGTCGGAACGGGCGGCGATGTTTCCGTCGGTGTCGCCGCGCACGGTGCGCGACACCTGGAGCCGGCAATTCCAGGCCCATGCCGACCGCATCCTGGAGGAACTTGCGCCCGCCGGCCGCGCCGACCTCTGCAAGGCGCTGGCGCTGCCGCTGTCGGCCGAATGCCTGAAGGACGTCACCGGCCTCACCAACATGCGCTTTCAGGACATGGACGCGTGGTCGCAGGCGATGATCGACGGCATCGCCAATTACAGCGGCAACAAGGAGATCGAGGCGCGCTGCCACGCCGCCACCGCAGGCATCGATGCGGCGATCGACGACATGATTCCGGTGGTCACCAGACACCCCAACACCTCGATCCTCAGCGTATTGCTCGCCGCCGGCCAGCCGATAGAGAGCATCCGCGCCAACATCAAGCTGGCGATTTCAGGCGGCCAGAACGAGCCGCGCGACGCGATTTCCGGCACCGTCTGGGCGCTCTTGACCCACCCCGATCAGCTCGCGCTGCTGCGCGAGGGAAAGGTCAAGTGGCTCGATGCGTTCGAGGAATATGCGCGCTGGATCGCGCCGATCGGAATGTCGCCGCGCCGCGTCGCGAGGCCCTGGTCCTATGGCGGCGTCGATTTCGAGCCGGAGGATCGGGTGTTCTTCATGTTCGGCTCGGCCAATCGCGACGAGGCCTGCTTTCCCGATCCCGACCGTTTCGACATCACGCGCGATACCGCCAAGAGCATCGCCTTCGGCGCCGGCCCGCATTATTGCGCCGGCGCCTTCGCCTCGCGGGCGATGGTCGCGGATGTGGCGCTGCCGAGCCTGTTCAGGCGGCTCAAGAACCTGCGGCTCGATCAATCCGAGCCGGTGCGGATCGGCGGCTGGGCGTTTCGCGGCTTGCTGAATCTGCCGGTGATCTGGGACCGGTGACATGGAAGAGCGCGCCGAACATGCAAGCGTGGCAAGGCCGGCCGCTTTTGTCCACCGTCACATTTAAACCGTCACGAAATCTCTGTTACAAAACGCCCCGCAGAATCATTTTTGGAGTGAGTACGTGGCCGACGAAACACCGACCCGGCAGGGGCGACAGGGACCGCAAGGCGCACGCGGTCGCCCCGGCGAGCCGGGCCGTCCCGGACCGCAAGGCCATCCCGGACGACCCGGACCGGAAGGTCCGCGCGGCAAAGTCGGTCCGCCGGGCAAGGCAGGTCCCGAGGGGCCCCGCGGCAAACCCGGTCCGGAAGGCAAGGCTGGCCCTGAAGGTCCACGCGGCAAGCCCGGTCTGGAAGGCAAGCTTGGCCCGCAGGGCAAGCGCGGCGAAGCCGGCCCGCAGGGAAAGCCAGGCGAGACCGGTCCGCAAGGCAAGCCCGGCGTGCAGGGCCCGGCCGGTCCGCGCGGCGAGCCCGGTCCGCCCGGCCAGTTGCCTTCGATCGAACAGGTGATGCCGTGGCTGCATCTGGTCTTCGATGCGTGGGAGGATCACCGGAAGATGCGCGAGCGCGAAGCCGCCGAGCGCGAGGCGGCGGCGTTGGCGGCCGAGGAGCAGGCGGCGGTGGAGCGCGCCGAACGCGCGGCGCTGGCGGCGGCCGAACTCGAGTTCCGGTCGGACGATCCGGACGACGATGACGACGATCACAAGAAGAAAAAGAAACGGCACAAGGACAAGAAGTAGGCCGGCGCGGGCTTATGGCTTCGCTGCCGAGGTGGATCGCGCAAGCCCGGCGAGCCGTGGTTCAACCGAACCTCAGCCTCGACCGCTCTTTGGCCTTCTCGGCCTCGGCCTCGCGGTCTCGCGCGGGGGCATGGGTATGCAGCGAGGTGAGCAGCCGCCGCGCCGCCTCCGAGACCTCCGCCACCGCGCGGTCGAATGCCGCGGCGTTGGCTTGCGACGGCCGGTTGAAGCCGGAGAGTTTACGCACGAACTGCAGCGCCGAGGCCTGGATTTCATCCTCGGTGGCGGGCGGTTCGAAATTGAACAGTGTCTTGATGTTGCGGCACATCTGTCTTCTCCTTCGCATGCGCGGCGGATGGTCCGTTCCGGGTTCCCCGAACCCAAGGACGGACGACGGCCGCAAAAACCTGCATCGCAGGATCATTTTGTCATAGAATGGCCGACGCGTTCACCCCCTGTCACCGCGCCGGCAAAAGCGAGTTTCCCAATGAGCCATGTGACTTACAAGATCGTCGAGCATGATGGTGGCTGGGCCTATACCGTGGATGGCGTGTTTTCGGAAACCTTCGCGACCCATGCAAAGGCGCTTGCCGCCGCCAAACGCGCCGCCGCCGAGCAGCGCGTGCCGGGCCGCACCGAGGCGATCCAGTACGAGACGGCCGACGGCAAGTGGCACACCGAGACCGCCGCCGGCAGCGACCGTCCCGAGACCGATATCGAGGACAAACCGTAGCGCGGCCACCTGCCATCTCTCGGGACGCGTCATGAGAACTTCGCGTGCAGCACTTTCGGCGATCCTTGCGATGACTTCAGCTACAGCGCTTGCTGCGGATTATCCCGCGCCGAAACAGGGCGACTGGATCGCCAGGGACTTCAAATTCCACACCGGCGAGACGATGCCGGAATTGCGGCTGCATTACACCACTATCGGCGAGCCGACTGGTCAGCCGGTGCTGGTATTGCACGGCTCGGGCGGCTCGGCGGCCAGCATGCTGACGCCGGCGTTCGCGGGCGAGCTGTTCGGCGCCGGCCAGCCGCTCGATGCGTCGAAATATTACATCATCATTCCGGACGGTCTCGGCCACGGCCAATCGTCCAAGCCCTCCGACGGCATGAAGACCGCTTTCCCGAAATACGACTACGACGACATGGTCGATGCGCAGTATCGCCTGATCAGGGAAGGCCTCGGCGTCAAGCATCTGCGCCTTGTGATCGGCAATTCGATGGGCGGCATGCACACCTGGATCTGGGGCGTGCGATATCCGCAGATGATGGATGCGCTGGTGCCGATGGCATCGCAACCGACCGAGATGGCGGCGCGCAACTGGATGCTGCGGCGGATGATGATCGAGACCATCCGCAACGATCCGGATTATAACGGCGGCGACTACACTGCCCAGCCGCGGATGATGAAATACGCCATCAGCGCCTATCAGATTGCCTCCGGCGGCGGCACGCTCGGCTATCAAACGCTGGCGCCGACAGCGGCAAAGGCCGACAAACTGGTCGACGACCGGCTGGCCGTGCCGGTGACGTCCGATGCCAACGACTTCATCTATCAATGGGAAGCCTCGCACGATTACAATCCCTCCACAGGTCTGGGGCGGATCGAGGCCACGCTGCTGGCGATCAATGCTGCCGATGACGAACGCAATCCGCCGGAAACCGGCGTGACCGATGCGGCGCTGAAACGCGTGAAGAACGGCCGGCTCTACCTGATCCCGGCCAGCACCGCGACCCGAGGCCATCTCACCACAGGCAATGCGGCATTCTACAAGCAGCAATTGCAGGAGCTGCTGCAGACGGCGCCGCAACGCACGATGTGAAACCTGCCAACAGGAGCGCGCGATGTCGTCCAACCGCTTTCGCCAGATCTCGCTGGGCCTGCCCGACGTGATCGAGGGCTCGCATCCGGGACACGCTGATTTTCGTGCCGGCAAGCGCGCTCACGCGTGCTGATCTTGCACCGCATCAATTTTCTCTCGCGGCGCCGCGCTTATTTTTTGAGCGTGCATCGGCATGACAGCTCGGGCCTAATCAATTCCAATCCTGCGATTCGTGGCGCGCTGACCGGTGCGCGACGATGAAGCGAATGCAGCGCTGTGGAGGATCGCATGCGAAGGTTCGCGCAGATCGCCCTGCTGGCGTGCCTGTCCGCGCTGACCGGCGCGGCTCTCGCCTTCGACAGTGGGCAGTACGAGAACGTCCCCGCCGACATCCGTGCCTGGTTCAAGGGCGTGATCGCGCCGAACGGCGTGCCCTGTTGTGACATCGCCGATGGCCATCGCACCGAATATGATTTTCGCGAGGGCGCCTACTGGGTCCCGATCGAAGGCCAGTGGATGGCAGTCCCCGAGCACGCCGTGATCCGCGATCGCGGCAACCCGGTCGGCGAAGCCGTGGTCTGGTACGTGCATCACCGCGGCGGCATCGTCATCAGCTGTTTCGTGCCAGCGGACGCCGTTTGAGTTCCGCATCTCTGGGCGCGAGAGCTAAAGGGTGGCCGCGGGAAAGCCCCGATGATAGCTTCGGTGGGTCACGACGCATTCTTTCCCGGAGCAGAACCCTTGACCGATCTTGCCGCCAGCGATCTTGAGGCGATTTACCCCAAACCCTCGCCGCGCGTGATCGCGAAGGCGCGCCCCGAGATCGACGCCCACGCAAAAAAATTCATCAAGATGTCGCCATTCTGCGTGCTCGCCACGTCAGGTTCCGACGGCAGCGTCGATGCCTCGCCGCGCGGCGGCAATCCCGGTTTTGTCAATGTCGCCGGCCCAAACCGGCTGTTGTTGCCCGACCGATCCGGCAACAACCGGATCGACAGTTTCAGGAATATCGTCGAAGGCAGCGGCTTTGTGCAGCTGATCTTTTTCGTGCCGGGCATCGATGAGACGCTGCGCGTCGGCGGCAAGGGCAGGCTCTCGGCGGAGCCGGAGCTGCTGGCGTCGATGGAGGAATTCGGCAAGCTGCCGCGCGCGGTGCTGAGCATCACGGTGCACGAGGCCTATTTCCATTGCGGCAAGGCGCTGATGCGCTCGAGACTTTGGTCACCGGATGTGCGGGTCGAGCGCGCGGCATTTCCGAGCATCAGCCAGGTGATCCACGACCAGACCAAACTGGGCGAGCCGGAAAGCCAGGCCGAAGTCGAGGCGCGCAACAAGACGCAGTTGTAACGGCTTTATTCGTCATTCCCTGATGTGCAATTGCACATCTGAGGATGCGCGACTTGGCGCAAGCCCGGAACGACGGCAATCCTGTCCTAATGTTCGCTTTCGAGCCCGCCGACATGCTTCTGGGTGTAGAGCTCGAGGCCGATCCGCTGAATCAGATCAAGCTGGGTTTCGAGGAAATCGATATGATGTTCCTCGTCCTTCATCAGGCTCTCGAACAGATCGCGCGAGACGTAATCCTTGACACCGTGGCAATAGGTGGCGGCTTCCTGGTAGAGCGTGCGCGCCGCGATCTCGGAGGCCAGATCGCATTCGATGATTTCCTTGACGTTCTGGCCGATGCGCAAGGGATCGAGCACCTGCATGTTGGGAAAGCCGTCGAGGAACAGGATCCGATCCGTGAACTTGTCGGCATGCTCCATCTCTTCGATGGATTCCTTGCGCCAGGTCTTGGCCATTTCCAGCAGGCCCCAATTGTTGAGTACCCGATAGTGCAGCCAGTACTGGTTGATGGCGGTAAGTTCGCTGCGCAGGCCCTTGTTGAGGTAGTCGATGACTTTTGGATCACCCTGCATGGTGCACTCCGCTGGTTGAGGCCAAAGCTCGGCTTTAAATTTAGAACGCTTCTAAGTCAGATTGCAGGCGAGAGCAACCCTCTCGCCAAAACAGCGAAACCGCGGGAAATCAATGAACCTCAGGGACTTCAGACCGTCGCTACGAGCGAGAAATTGCTGTGGGCGTCTGCATCTTCCGGGATCTGGCTATGCGGGCACCCGGAACAGCAGGCCTTGGCGCAAGCCCCCAAAGCCTCGTCGATAATGGTCTTGAGGGTGCGCGCGCATCGGCCGCATTCGGCGCTACAACCGAGACAGCCATAGATCTGCTTGGCGCTACGCGGGAGGTCATCCGCAGCGCTGACGGCGTTGCGGACATCGTCGTCGCTGAGGACGTGGCAGGAACAAACAATCATTAAAACGGCGGGCCTGTATGCGAAGTGAGGCCCATCGATATTCAAGAGCGCCGCACGATGCAAAAGGAAAAACGCTCTTTTCAAGTGATTCCAAACTGATCCCTGATATAGACTGGAATGAATCTAAAATGCCCGTGACAACAATTTGGGCAGCGCGGAATGCAGGTCTGTCGATCGTCAACCGCTTCCGCCATCGCCACCGCCACCAGCATCGCCGCCTCCTCCGCCATCGCCGCCACCGGAGTCGCTTGCAGCAACCGAATGGTCGGATGCTGAATCCTCGCCTGGGCCCCAAACGAAGTGGCCTCTGCCGTCGCCGACATCAGCACCACCGACCGATCCGGAGCGATCGACACAGGGTCCGTTGATGACACGGCGTTTCGGCAATCGCGTCATCAACCGGTGATACATCAACAACGCAATGCCGATCGCAATTCCGAACGCTATCATCTCACTCATCATCGCTTCCTCTCGCGACGGACCCTTGAATTGTGCAGTGCAAAAACGCCATGTCCCGGCCACTATTCGTTGCTCAATATGGCTGGTCCGTTCATCGAACATTCAACCGGAATGTGAAAATTTCAGAGCGACAGAATGCTTGATCCGCTGTCCGATGCCCAATCAGACTTGCTCAATGAGATCAGATTTGCCCAATGAGAAAGGTGAAGCCATGAGGAAAACTTTGATGGCGCTCGCTGCCGTCGCCACCCTTGCCGTTTCAGCCGTGGCGGCTCCCGCTCCCGCCCACGCGCAACGGTACCTTGGCGCCGCGATAGCGGGCGGACTGATCGGTGGTGCCATCGTCGGCGCTGCGGCCGCCCCCTATTATTATGGATATGGACCTGGATACTACGCACCCCCACCGGGATATTACGGTGGTCCGGCCTATGTCGCCGCTCCCGGCTACTATGGCGGCGGCTGCGTCTGGCAACGGCAGCGTTTCTGGGACGGCTATGGCTGGCGATTCCGTAACGTGCGAGTTTGCGGCTGATGCCGTTCATCTTCCTGAACGGATCCGGTTCCTGAACGGATACGGCGTTTTCCGAAACAACGTGTTTTCATATGCGTAGCTGGCCTTGGCCCGAAAAAACCTTTTTTCGGGCCAATAGCCGTCGAACGTTTACTTGGGATTGACGGTTGTCCGCTTTTTTATTCAGCGAGACGGTCATTTTCGAATACGGCGTGTGAGTCACCTTAAACCCTGCGCCGCCCAAGGCGCATCTTCAGGAGCCCAATACATGAAGAAGTCGTTTGTTGCCTTCGTCGCGGTTGCCGCGATCGCAACCTCGCTCGCTGCGACGCCCGCGAGCGCGCAGCGCTACCTCGGCGCCGCCATTGCCGGCGGATTGATAGGTGGGGCCATCGTCGGTGGAGCCATCGCGGCCAGCCCGCCGCCGCCGCCGCCCTATGCTTATGGTGCTTATGGCGGTCCGGCGTATGTGGAAGGTCCGGGCTGCCGTTTCGTTCGCGAGCGCTTCTGGGATGGTTACGAGTGGCGCTTCCGCCGCGTCGAGGTCTGCAATTGATCTGACCGGAACGGCGTCAACTCGCCACGCTTCGATTTTTCAACCCGGCCAATGCTTCGGCCGGGTTTTTTCTTTTTCAGCGCGCCGCGCTCATCGAACGCAGCACCGCTTCGCTCGGCCAGCAATCCACCTTGAGCCCGGCCGATTTCTGATACGCGCCAAGGGCAGCACGCGTCTGCATCCCCGCCTTGCCGTCGAGCTTGTCGGCATAGAGACCGAGGCGCGTGAGCTGACGCTGCATGGCCTCGACATCGGTGGTACGCAATTGGGTCGATGCCGACCACGGCGTCGCGAAAGGTTGCGGGCTGATCATGCGATCGCTGAGATGCCCGACGAACAGCACGTACAAATCCGAAAAATTATATTCCTTGATCACGAAGTAATTCTTTGTGGCCAGAAACGCCGGGCCATAAATGCCCTCCGGCTGCAGCAATGATGCGGGCTGGGCCTGCTCGGCGGCGCTGAGTTGCTGTCCGCGCACCGGCACGAACCCGGCGCGCAGCCATTCGCCGATCGGCCTGGTGACCTCGGGCACCCCCTGAGTGCAATCGGCGTTCGCCGGCGCCTTGACCTCATAGGCCCAGCGCACGCCGGGCTGCCATCCCTTGTTGACGAGTTGCTGGGCCGCGGAGGCGAGCGCATCCGGCACCGAATGCCAGATGTCGCGGCGGCCGTCGCCGTCGAAATCGACGCCGTGCTTGTAGAATTCCGACGGCAGGAATTGCGTCAGGCCGGTGGCGCCGGCCCAGGACGAGCGCATGTCCTTGCGCACCACCTCGCCGTCGCCGATGATCTTAAGCGCCAGGATGAACTCGGTGCGGTACGTATCCTTGCGCCGGCCGACATAGGCCTGCGTTGCCAGCACGCGGACCGCATCGTAGGGCAGCGTGTAGCGGCCGTAATCGGTTTCGCGGCCCCAGATCGCCAGCATGATGGTGCCGGGAACGCCGAAGCGCGCTTCGATCGCCGCAAGCGGCGTGCGATATTTCGCCATCAGCCGCTGCCCCTCCGCCGCCAGCGCCGCGATGCTCGCTTCCTTCACATAATCGGCCGGCACCTGCACGAACTCGGCCTGCGACGGGGCTCCGGTCGCCGGACGTCCGGGCAATATCAGATCGGGCAATTTGTAATCCGGCTCGAGGCCGCGGGTCTCGGCATCGAAGGTCGCACGCGACACGCCAGCCGCCTGCGCTTCCGGCCACAACGAGGCGATGAACTGCGTAAAGCCGGCGTCGGCGGCAGAAGCGGGTGCAAGGCTTGCCATGATCGCCAGCATTGCAGCAGCAACCGGCAGGCGGTCCAAAAACTTCACAAAGCCGACGTGTCGCATGGGTCCCTACCGCTCGCGAACGCCGGGGGCGCCGCAGTACCTACTTCACAGCCACAATGAAAATCCGCGGAAACCGCAGCAGCACCTTGCCGTCCGCCTGTGGCAAATAGCTGGCCGCGATGCGCGCGGTGTATTCGGCGAGATATTGCTTGCGTTCCGGTGGCTCCAGCGGATCGACGAACGGCCGCAGACCGGTTCCCTTGACCCATTCCACGATGGCGGCGGCGTCCTCGAGCACATGATTGTAGATCGTATGCCAAATCTCCAGCCTGCTGCAGAGCGGCCCCAGCCCGTCATAATAACCGCCGGGCTTCGGGAGACCGTCGCGCACCCGTGCGCTCTCCGCCAGCTTTTCGCGCCACGGCCCAAGGTGTGCGACCTCACGCATCAGCACATGGGTAGGTTCATCGAGATTGTCGGGCATTTGCACCGCAAGGACGCCGCCCGGCGGCAGCGCAGCGAGAAGCCGCTGCAATTGCCTGAGATGGCCAGGCACCCATTGGAATATCGCATTGGCAAACAGAACGTCGGCGTTTTCGGGCGGCACCCAGTGCGCGATATTGGCCTCAATGAAACTGTGTCCCGGCAACCGTTCGCGCGCCTGCCGCAGCATGTCGGCCGACGTATCGATGCCGGTGACCGCCGCCTGCGGCCAGCGCTTGACCAGCAGCTCCGTGGAATTTCCCGGGCCGCACCCGATATCGACCACCCTGCGCGCGTCGGCAATCCGGATTTGCGCCAGCAGATCCCGCGCCGGCCGGGTCCGCTCGTCCTCGAATTTGAGATACTGCTCCGCGCTCCAGTCCGCCATCGTGGCTACCGTGTCAGCTTCTTGTACTTCATCCGATGCGGGATGATGGCATCCTGGCCGAGCCGCCGCATCTTGTCCTTTTCGTAGTCCTGGAAATTGCCCTCGAACCACTCGACATGGCTGTCGCCTTCGAAGGCCAATATATGGGTGGCGATGCGATCGAGGAACCAGCGGTCATGGCTGATGATCACAGCGCAGCCGGCGAAATCCTCCAGCGCCTCTTCCAGCGCCCGCAGCGTGTCGATGTCGAGATCGTTGGTGGGCTCGTCGAGCAACAGCACGTTGGCGCCGGACTTGAGCATCTTGGCCAGATGAACGCGGTTGCGTTCGCCGCCCGACAGCGAGCCGACCTTCTTCTGCTGATCGGCCCCCTTGAAATTGAACGACGAGCAATAGCCGCGCGAATTGACCTCACGCTTGCCGAGCAGGATCAGTTCGTTGCCGCCGGAAATTTCCTCCCACACGGTTTTCTTGCCGTCGAGGCTGTCGCGCGACTGGTCGACGTAGCCGAGGTGCACACTTTCACCGATGGTGATGGTGCCCTTGTCCGGCGCCTCCTGCTTGGTGATCATCCGGAACAGCGTGGTCTTGCCGGCGCCGTTGGGACCGATCACGCCGACAATGCCGCCGGGCGGCAATTTGAAGGTGAGGTCTTCGATCAGCATGCGATCGCCGAAGCCTTTGCTCAGGCCCTCGAAATCGACCACGTTCTGGCCAAGGCGCTCGGCCACCGGAATCGTGATCTGCGCGGTCTGGGTCTGCTTCTCGCCGGCCTGCTTCAAGAGTTCCTCATAGCGCTGATAGCGCGCCTTGGATTTGGCCTGGCGCGCCTTGGGCGAAGCCGCGATCCATTCCTTCTCGCGCTCCAGCGTGCGCTGATGCGCGGCATCCTCGCGGCCTTCCTGCGCGAGGCGCTTCTGCTTTTGCGACAGCCAGGCGGTGTAGTTGCCTTCGTAGGGAATGCCCTTGCCGCGATCGAGTTCGAGAATCCATCCCGTCACATTGTCGAGGAAATAGCGGTCATGGGTGACGATCAGGATCGCGCCAGGATAGTTGCGCAGATGGCCTTCCAGCCATGACACCGACTCGGCATCGAGATGGTTGGTCGGCTCGTCCAGCAACAACAGGTCCGGCTGGTCGAGCAGCAGCCGGCACAACGCGACACGGCGGCGCTCGCCGCCGGAGAGCTTGGTCACGTCGGCATCGTCGGGCGGGCAGCGCAGCGCGTCCATCGCCTGATCGACCTTGCTGTCGAGATCCCAGAGGCCGGCGGCCTCGATCTCGTCCTGCAGCCTGGTCATTTCGTCGGCGGTCTCGTCGGAGTAGTTCATCGCCAGCTCATTGTAGCGATCGAGAATGGCCTTTTGCTTGGCGACGCCCTGCATAACGTTCTCGCGCACCGTCATGCCGGCGTCGAGTTGCGGCTCCTGTTCGAGGTAGCCGACCCGCGCGCCCTCGGCGACCCAGGCCTCGCCGCTATATTCCTTGTCGAGGCCGGCCATGATCCGCAGCAGCGTCGATTTGCCGGAGCCGTTGACGCCGAGCACACCGATCTTGGCGTCCGGATAGAATGACAGGTGGACGTTATCGAGCACCTTGCGGGTCGGGTAGCTCTTGGTCAAACCCTGCATGAAATAGACGAACTGACGGGCCATCGCGATCCCTGAAACCGTTGCATTTGTGGAAATTTGCTGCCGCTGATGTAGCGGTGGCACTCCCAAAGAGCAACCGCAGGGCGGGTGTTTTCCATTCGTTCACCACGGATGATTACGGGGTTGACACCATGCTCGTCCGGATCGGGACAATTGAAACCTTCTTTTAATAAATCAGGCCAAAACTGCCAATCGCGTCTCAAAAAGGCGCGCTGCGCGAAAGAAGTCGCGAGCAAAAATGGCAGGGCCACGTCATGGCAGTCATCCCGTCAGAAACTCACCCCTCCCCGGCACAGGCACGAACTCGCGAACCTGGTCTTCTCGCCGACATCGGCGCCTTCTGGCACCAGTTCTTCAACAGGGCATTCGACCCCTACCGGCCGGAACTGCACTATATGCGTGGACCCGGTCCCGCCTGGCGCGCCAAGCACGTGGCATCGTCGCATCTGCATTCCACCTGAACATGACAGACATCTGAACCCCGCGCGCCCTTTCGGGCGCGGACGCTTGCGCGCGCGAGGATAGCGCGCAACCATGGCGTTTCCTGGCGGCCGGTCCCCCGCCGTCATTGTCGCCATGAACGGACCTGCCCATGACGCGGCTGCGCTGTGCAATTCTCGACGACTATTTCAACCTGACGCTACAGCTCGCGGACTGGTCGAAGATCGAGGATCGCGTCGAAGTCACGGCGTTCAACAAGCCGTTCGCTTCGCCCGAGGCAGCGGCCGGCGCGCTGAAGGATTTCGAGATCATCTGCGCGATGCGCGAGCGCACGCCGTTTCCGCGCACGCTGTTTGCGGCCCTGCCCAGGCTGAAACTCCTGATCACCTCCGGCATGCGCAATGCCGCGATCGACCTGGATGCCGCGAAAGACCATCAGGTGGTGCTATGCGGCACGCAATGGGGCCGCGATCCGACCGCGGCGCTGACGATGGGCCTGATCCTGGAACTGACCCGCCATATCGGCCGCGAGAACGCGCGCATGCATGCCGGCGAGCCCTGGCAGAAATTCATCGGCCTCGAGATCGAGGGCCGAACCCTCGGCGTCGTCGGCCTCGGCAAGCTCGGAGCCAAGGTTTCGGGTTTGGCAAAAGCGTTCGGCATGAACGTGATCGCGTGGAGTCCGAATTTGACGCCGGAACGATGCAGCGAGGTCGGCGTCGGCTACGCCACCAAGGAGGAATTGTTCGCGGCCGGCGATATCATCACCGTTCATATGGTGCTGGGCCAGCGCTCACGCGGGCTGGTCGGGCAAGCGGATCTGGCGCGCATGAAGCCGACGAGCTACCTCGTTAACACCGCACGCGGGCCGATCGTCGACGAAGCCGCGTTGCTGGAAGCCCTGCAGCACCGCAGAATAGCCGGCGCCGCGATCGACGTGTTCTCGGTCGAGCCACTGCCGGTCGACCATCCGCTTCGCAAACTCGACAACATCGTGCTGACGCCGCATCTCGGTTACGTCACCGAGGAAGGCTTTCGCGCTCATTATGGTCAGATGGTCGAGGGCATCGAGGCGTGGTTCAAGGGCGAGCCGCGGCGAAGACTGGCGTAATCGCACACCGCCCCCATTTGCGATCGTCGAAAGCCAGCGGCGCACCGCCCAACAGGCGTTGCACCGCGTGCAGGATGCTCAGGCAGCGATATTTACTATCGTACCGTCACCGGCGCCGGCAGCGGCGGCACCACGGTCGGCGGCGCACCGGGAACGCTCGCCGGCGCGCGTGCGGGCACGGCGCCGGGTCCCGGCATCGGTGCTGCCGAGGCGGTGGTGGTTGACGATGGCGGCGGGCCGCCGGGAAGCACGACCACGCGGGTGCCGACCTTGACGCGATCGAACAGGTCGGAGACGTCCTCGTTCAGCATTCCGATGCAGCCCGATGAGACGAACTTGCCAATCGTCGAGGGCTGGTTGGTGCCGTGGATGCGATAGACGGTGGAACCGAGATACATCGCGCGCGCGCCAAGCGGATTGCCCGGGCCGCCGGCCATGAAGCGCGGCAGATAGGGCTGCCGATCGATCATCTCCGGCGGCGGATGCCAATCCGGCCACTCGGCCTTGCGCGAGATTTTCTGCACGCCGGTCCAAGTGAAGCCGTCGCGGCCGACTCGGACGCCGTAGCGGATCGCACGCCCACCACCCAGCACGTAATAGAGATAGGTATTCGGCGTATCGACAATCAGCGTTCCCGGGGGCTCCTTGGTCGCGAAAGCTACCTCCTGCCGGCGCAGATTCGGCGCGAGTTGCGCCGGCGCGACCTCGGGTTGTTCATCGGCCGGCAGCGCGGACAACACCATGGGTCGGCCATCGGGTCCGAGAGGCGGCTGCACCGATCCGGTAGCACCGCCCGGCGCCCCGACACCCTCCGGCAGACGCATGCCGCGATCCGAATAGGTCTGCGGCGGCGGTCCGGCGGGACGGCCATAACGGGGATCATCCGGCGAAAGGATCGGACCGGTCGGCACAGCGCGGTCGGAATAGACCGGCGGAGCGCCCATCGGCCGGCCGTAGCGCGGATCATCCGGCGAAAGCACCGGGCCGGGCGGCGGCAGCGCCGTCGAGCTCTGCGCGTTCGGCCCGTCTTCATCGTCGAGCCCATCGAAATCGGGCCTGCCGGAACCGCGGCGATAATAATCGGCCTGCGGATAGGGCTCCGGCGCAGTCGAATAGGCGGGGCCAGAAGGCGCCGAGTAGCCCTGCTGCGCCAGCGCGAGCGAAGTTCCTGCCGCGCCGGCCGCCAAAGCAGCACAAAGCGCAGCACAAATCGTCAGAATGCGTTTGATCATCATCGCTCTTGTATAGTCCCCAAGCCGACACCGGATCGTTAACGGCAGATGGCTGAAGATAGCGGCGCATTCAAGACAAATCCGGCGAATTCGTGCAGGGTTCCGGCATTTGTGATGATCCCGGAATGCCGTTGCCGCGAAGCCTCACCGATCCGGAAACGCTCCCCCCGAATATGAACGGGGCATTCATCGTGCCGATTTTTAACAAACACCACGAATACGTTGCGGTATCCTCGAATCAGCCTGATTCGCTACGCGCTGGCGGTGCCCGCCGCGTTGGGAACGCGGCAATTTTGTCGTCACCGCGTACCCTTTGGCTCAAGGCCTTCGCAAAAATATCCCGCGACGGCGGAACTGGCGTCAATGCTCCCGGGCTTTCGTTTTCTGTTCGCCGCGATCGTGTTGGCAATGTCGATACTGGTCTTCGGACTCGGCGCCGCGGCGTTGCTGCGCGGAGCGCACGAGGAATTTGCCAGCACTCCGTCCTGGCGCGCGAGCCCTGAACCGGTTTTTGCGCAGCATAGCGAAACCACGGGACCCGTTCTGGCGATGCTGCACGTCGAGCCACCGGCTGCGGAGGAGAAAGCGCCGGATCAGGTTCCGGCGGTGATGACGCCAGCGGAGCAACCCGCGACCAGTGCCATGCCGGCTGAACCCGAAGAGACCGCGAAGCCGGCCGAACCCGAAATCGCTGCAACACCGACTGAACCAGAAGTCACCGCGAAGCAGGTTGAACCGGAAGTCGCCGCGACACCGGCCGGACCCGAGGTCACCGCACAACCGAGCGAACCCGAAAGGACAGCCGGGCTGGAGCCGGAAAAACCACCAGAGCCCAAAACCGCCGAACCCGAAATACCGGTTGCGGAAAGTCCGGCCCAGCAAGAGGCAGCGCCGGCGCAAGCCGTTGCGCCCGCCGTCACTGACGAGACAAAGATGGCGACACCGGCATCGGCATCGGAAGAAGTCTCCCCGGTAGCGAGTGAAGCGACCTCGGCAGCGGCGGACCAAGCGAGTTCGCCCGCTTCAGCAGACGCCGACATCGCCTCGACCAAAATTGCCACGCTGGGTGGCCCACCCGTCACGATCGAAGCTGCGCCGCCGGCGAAATCCACCGTCGCAAAGCATGACAGGAACGTGATCAGGAAGCGCGTGGAAGCACGTCGATCGGCGAGGCATCGCCGGACCGCGTTGCGGGCACGCGTCGTGCAGCAAATACCTCAGCAGCCGGCCGACCCGTTCGGTCAACCGTTTGCCGCTGCGCGACGCCGCTGATGCTTCAGGCAGGGCCGGTTGCGACCGGCGGTCCGTCGGGCAGACCCCATTCCGCCCATGAGCCGTCATATAGCGCTGAATTTTCGACGCCCAGGCGGTAGAGCGCGAGCGTCAGCACGGCGGCCGAAACGCCGGAGCCGCAACTCGTTACAATCGGTCGCGACGTGTCGACGCCGGCGCCCGCAAACGCCTTCCGCAGTTCGTCGAGCGGCTTCATCGCGCCGGTCGCGCCATCGAACAGGTCATTATAGGGAAGACTGCGGGCGCCCGGGATGTGACCCGAGCGCAGCCCCGGACGCGGTTCCACCCCGCGGCCCTCGAAGCGCTCGCCGGACCGCGCATCGATCACCTGTTCGGCCCGGCTTTCCACATTCGCAATCATCTGCTGGATGGAGCGGACGCGCCGTGCGTCGTAGCTGGCCTTGAAGGTGGCCGGCTTCGTGTTGACCTCGCCGCTCTCCACCGGACGTCCCTCGGCGCGCCACTTCTTCAGGCCGCCATCGACGATGCGAACGTCGCGATGGCCGTAGGAAAGGAACATCCACCAGGCGCGGGGTGCTGCGACCCAGCCCCCGGAATCATACAGCACGACGGTGTCGCCGTTGCCGATGCCAAGCGCGCCGACGTCGCGGCCAAACTGCTCAGCGGACGGAAACATGTGCGGCAGTGGATTGGAATGGTCCGACACCGTATCGACGTCGAAGAACACCGCGCCCGGAATATGCCCCGTAAGGTAGTCGTCCTTCGGCAGGGGTCGCACGCCCGGCAGCTTGAAGGTGGCATCGACAACCTTCACGTTGGCGTCGTTGATATGGCCTGCGAGCCACTCGGTCGAAACAAGGGGATCGTTGGTGGATAGCATTTTCAATGTCCGATCCTTGTTGTTGGTCTGGACTGTTTCCACCGCCCTCGAAGGATGACAACAGTGGTCGCGAACTATCCCTTCGGCCTCTTCGGCTCGACCTTCTCGATCGCGCCGCCGGCATCGCGCCAGGCGGCGAATCCGCCGCCCATATGCGCGACCGGCTTCAGCCCCATGTCCTGCGCGGTTTTGGCCGCCAACGCCGAGCGCATTCCGCCGGCGCAATGAAAGATGAACTTCTTGTCGCTCTGGAAGATCGGCTTCGCATAGGGGCTGGCCGGATCGATCCAGAATTCCAGCATGCCGCGGGTGCAGGAGAACGCGCCGGGGATACGGCCCTCACGCTCGATCTCGCGGGGATCGCGGATATCGACGATCACGACGTCGTCGCTTTGCGCGGCCTTGATGGAATCGGCGGCACTGATCGTCTCGATCTCTGCATTGGCCTCGTCGATCAGGGCCTTGATGCCGCGATGAATGGTTTGGGGCATGGCTTCTCGCTTGGTTTTATTGTCACGTCATTCCGAATGGTCCGAAGGACCAGACCTCAATGCGCAATTGCGCATCGGGGAATCTCGAGATTCCCGGTTCGATGCTGCGCATCGCCCCGGAATGATGCGGATTGTTACCGCACCAGTTCCTTCATCGCGCCTTCAAGACCCTCGATCGTGATCGGGAACATGCGCTCCGAAAACAGCCGCCGGATGATGGTGGTGGATTCCGAATAATCCCAGTGTTTCTGCGCCACCGGATTGAGCCAGACCGCATGCGGATAGGTGCGGGTGATGCGCTCGAGCCAGACCGATCCCGCCTCTTCATTGACGTGCTCGACCGAGCCGCCGGGAACCATGACTTCGTAAGGCGACATCGAGGCGTCGCCGACAAACACCACCTTGTAGTCGTGCGGATATTTATGCAGCACGTCCCAGGTCGGGGTGCGATCGGTAAAGCGGCGGCGGTTCTGCTTCCACACGCCTTCATAGAGGCAGTTGTGGAAGTAGAAATATTCCATGTGCTTGAATTCGGCCTTCGCCGCGGAGAACAATTCCTCGACCTGTTCGATGTGCGAATCCATCGAGCCGCCGATATCGAAGAACACCAGCACCTTGACCGCGTTGCGCCGTTCGGGGCGCATATGCACATCCAGATAGCCGTGATTGGCGGTCTCCTTGATCGTGGTGTCGAGATCGAGTTCGTCCGGCGCGCCGGTGCGGGCGAATTTGCGCAACCGCCGCAGCGCGATCTTGATGTTGCGGATGCCGAGTTCGACATTGCCGTCGAGATCCTTGAACTCGCGCTTGTCCCACACCTTGACGGCGCGGAAGTTGCGGTTCTTCTCCTGGCCGATGCGGATGCCTTCCGGATTGTAGCCTTCCGCGCCGAATGGCGAAGTGCCGGCGGTGCCGATCCACTTGCTGCCGCCCTGATGCCGGCCCTTCTGTTCTTTCAAGCGCTGGCGCAAGGTCTCCATGAGCTTGTCCCAGCCCATCGCCTCGATCTGCTTCTTCTCTTCCTCGGTGAGATATTTCTCCGCCAGCTTCTTCAGCCATTCGGCGGGAATGTCCGCCTTCTCCATGGCGTCGAGCAGGCTCTCCAGCCCCTTGAATACGGTGCCGAACACGCGATCGAACTTGTCGAGATTGCGCTCGTCCTTCACCAGCGACGCCCGGGACAGGTAATAAAAATTCTCCACCGTCTGTTCGGCGAGGTCGGCGTTGAGCGCTTCCATCAACGTCAGATATTCGCGCAAGGTCACCGGGACCTGCGCGTCGCGAAGCGATGTGAAGAATTGCAAGAACATGGACTACAGATTGCCCGCCGGACCGCGAACGTCAAGGGCCTCCGCAGGGCACAGAGGCCTAGACCTGACGGGTTTTTCGACTAGAATTGAGCCGTTAGGGCTGGTCAGATGGGGCATTATCGATGGGTATTATAGCTGCGCTCGTGATTGGCGCAATCGCCGGCTGGCTTGCCGGCCTGATCGTGCGCGGCGCCGGTTTCGGGCTGATCGGAAACATCGTCGTCGGCATCATCGGCGCGCTGGTCGCAAGCTGGCTGCTGCCGCAACTGGGCGTCAGCCTTGGCGGCAGCGCATTGCGCGATATTGTCAATGCCACGATCGGCGCCATTGTCGTTCTCGTCATCCTGTCGCTGGTCAGACGCGTCTGACCAGCCTCTTGATTCCCGCAACAACCGCCGATCCAGCGGTCGTTTTCACTTTCGGCCGAGGCGCACCCCTGCGCACAAGAATAATCAACAAGGCAAATGCTCGATGAAATTTACCGGAACCAAAAACTACGTCGCCACCGATGACCTCAAGATTGCCGTTAACGCCTCGATCGTGCTCGAGCGTCCGCTGCTGATCAAAGGCGAGCCCGGCACCGGCAAGACCGTGCTGGCCGAGGAAGTCGCCAAGGCGCTCGGCGCGCCGCTTCTGACCTGGCACATCAAGTCCACCACCAAGGCCCAGCAGGGCCTGTACGAATACGACGCGGTGTCGCGGCTGCGCGACAGCCAGCTCGGCGACGCCAGGGTTTCCGACATCAGCAATTACATCAAGCGCGGAAAATTGTGGGAGGCCTTTACCCACGACAAGCGCCCGGTACTGCTGATCGACGAAATCGACAAGGCCGACATCGAGTTTCCCAACGATCTTCTGCTCGAACTCGACCGCATGGAGTTCTTCGTCTACGAGACCGGCGAGAACATCAAGGCCAAGCTGCGCCCGATCGTGATGATCACCTCGAACAACGAGAAGGAATTGCCGGACGCGTTCCTGCGCCGCTGCTTCTTCCACTACATCAAGTTTCCCGACATCGACACCATGAACCAGATCGTCGACGTGCATTTCCCCGGCATCAAGAAGCGGCTGGTGGAAGAAGCCTTGCGGATCTTTTTCGAGGTGCGGGAAGTACCGGGCCTGAAGAAGAAGCCTTCGACGTCGGAGTTGCTGGACTGGCTGAAGCTGCTGCTCAATGAGGACATGACGCCGGAAATGCTCAGGGAGCGCGACCCGCGCAAGCTGATCCCGCCGCTGCACGGCGCGCTCCTGAAAAACGAGCAGGACGTGCATCTGTTCGAGCGGCTGGCGTTTCTCAGCCGAAGAGAAGTCTAGGCGCTCCCTCGGTCACGAAAAAAGAAAAAAAGATAGGGTACGATGAACGTTCAAGAGCAAATTCGCACCGCGCCGGCTGACAGCACGGAGCATTTCGACGTCATTATCGCGGGCGCCGGTATCTCCGGGGTGGGCGCCGCCTATCATCTGACCACGCAATGCCCGGGGACAAGTTTCGTCGTCCTCGAGGCGCAGAACGGCTTTGGCGGAACCTGGCGCACCCACCGCTATCCCGGCATCCGCTCCGACAGCGACCTTCATACCTTCGGCTACCGGTTCAAGCCCTGGACCAGCGCTCCGATCGCGACCGCCGCGGAGATTCTCAGCTACATGGGCGAGGTCATCGAGGAAAACGGACTGAGCCCGCACATCCGCTATGGGCACACCATTTCCTCGGCCCGCTGGTCGAGCCGGGAAAATCTCTGGACCATCGAGGCCGTCAGAACCGGCACCGGCAAGGCGGTTCGCTTCACCGCGAACTTCTTCTGGATGTGCCAAGGGTATTATCGGCACGCGGAGGGATATACGCCCGAATGGAACGCCATGGAGACCTTCAAAGGGCGGATCGTTCATCCGCAGAAATGGCCCGACGATCTCGACTACAGGAACAAAAAGGTCATTGTGATCGGGTCCGGCGCCACCGCGGCGACGCTGATCCCCGCGATCGCCGGCGAATGCGCCCATGTCACCATGCTGCAGCGCTCGCCGACCTATTTCAGGACCGGGCGCAATGCCATCGAGATCGCCGAGACCCTGCGCGCGCTTCAGGTCGACGAAACCTGGATCCATGAAATCACGCGCCGGAAGATCCTGCACGATCAGGATGCCTTTACCCGCAAGACCTTCGAAGAGCCTGAGGCGGCCAAGAAGGATTTGCTGTCGGCGGTCGAGGCTTATCTCGGACCCGATTACGACATCGCCACCCACTTCACGCCGCGCTACCGGCCATGGCGGCAGCGCATTGCCTTTATTCCGGACGGCGATCTGTTTCAGGGGATCAAGTCCGGCAAGGCCTCGGTCGTGACCGACGAGATCGACCGCTTTACCGAGACCGGCATTCTGCTGAAGTCCGGCAAGATGCTGGAGGCCGACATCATTGTTACGGCGACCGGCTTCAATCTGAGCGCGAATGGCGACATCGAATTCGAGGTCGACGGCAAGCCGCTGGATTTCGCCGACACCGTGACCTATCGCGGCATGATGTTCACCGGCGTGCCCAATCTCGTCTGGGTGTTCGGATATTTCCGGGCGAGCTGGACGCTGCGGGTCGATCTGGTCGCCGACTTCGTGTGCCGGCTGCTCAAGCACATGAAGACGATCGGCGCCGCCAAGGTGACGCCCGCGCTGCGGGCGGAAGACCACAACATGCCGCTGCTGCCGTGGATCGATCCGGAAAATTTCAACCCCGGCTACATGATGCGCGGCATGCACCTGTTGCCGAAGCGCGGCGACAAGCCCGAATGGCAGCACAACCAGGATTACTGGGCCGAAAAGGACGAGTTTCCAGCAATCGATCTGAACGACCGCGCCTTTGTCTACGAATAAGCGTCTACGAATAGACCGTGCGCCGGTTTTGCCGGCAGACGCAGTTTCCGGCCGGTAATCGCGCAAGCCGTCCGTTCAGCTCACAATCGCCGCTTCCGGCGGACTGCGGCCACGGATCAGATCGGAAGCCTTGTCGGCGATCATCATGGTCGAGGCATTGAGATTGGCCGAGATCATCCGCGGCATGATGGACGCGTCGACCACGCGCAGGCCTTGCAACCCGTGCACGCGCAGCTGATCGTCGACCACCGCCCATGTGCTGTCGGCCGGGCCCATGCGGCAGGTGCAGCCGGGATGAAACGTCGTTGTCCCGCGCTCGGTCGCCGCGGCGAGAAATTCGTCGTCGGTCTGCACTCTCGGTCCGGGAAAATCCTCGAACGCATAATAGGGCGCGAGCGGCACCGATTGGAGCAGCCGCCGCGCCAGCTTCATGCCGGCGACGACGGTGCGGCGATCGAGCTCCTCGACCAGATAGTTGGTTTGAATGATCGGCGGTTCGAACGGATCGGCCGAGCGGGCGCGCACATAGCCGCGGCTTTCGGGCCGCTGTTGCCAGGAGGCGACCGTCATACCGGGCTCATCCTCGAGCTGTCCCTGCACGCCCTCCTTGTAGCTCGCGGGCGTAAACGTCAGTTGCAGATCGGAGCTCTCGGTGGTTTCGCCGGAGTGCCAGAAGCAATAGACCATGGTGGGCGACAGCGAGAGCAGGCCGCGCCGCGTCGTGGCCCATTTGATCGCTTCCATCGCCAGACTGAGGCCGCGCCGGCGCTCATTGATGGTTTTGATGTTCTTGACACGGGCGACCGAACGCGGCGCATAATGGTCCTGCAATCCCTCGCCGACGCCGGCCAGCGCGTGGCGCACCTCGATGCCGAGCGAGGCCAGCAGGTCCGGGGACCCTATGCCCGACAATTGCAGCAGTTGCGGCGAGTTGTAGGTGCCGCCGGCGAGGATCACTTCCCTGGCCGCGCGCACTTCGGTGGGCGTGCCGCCCTTCCCGCCCTTGACATAGCGCACGCCGATCGCGCGCTTGCCCTCGAACACGATCCCGGTCGCGTGGGCATGGGTTCGAACATGGACGTTCGGCCGTTTCATCGCCGGACGCAGGAAGGCGGTGGAGGCACTGACGCGCAGGCCGTTTTGAATCGTGCGCTGGGCGTAGGATACGCCCTCCTGGATCGCGCCGTTGTAATCCGGGTTGCGCGGAATGCCGAGACTCATGGCGCCGGCCATGAACGCCTCGCAGAGCGGATCCCTCCAGTCCATGGTGGTGACGGTCAGATTGCCCTCGCGCCCTCGAAACTTATCCTCTCCCTCGCCGACCCGCCGCTCCAGCCGCTTGAAATATGGCAGCACGTCCGGATAGCCCCAGCCGCGATTGCCGAGCTGGGCCCAGGTGTCGAAATCCTGGCGCTGACCGCGGTTGTAGATGTGCCCGTTGATCGAGGAGGAGCCCCCGAGCGTCTTGCCGCGCGGCGCGTAGATGCTGCGGCCCCCGGTCCAGGGACCCGGCTCCTGCTGATAGGCCCAGTTGATGCCCTTCATGTGAAAGGTCTTGATGAAGCCGGCCGGCAAATGGATGTAGGGATGCCAATCTCTCGGCCCGGCTTCGAGCACGCAGATGCTGGCGCCGGCGTCTTCGCTCAGCCGGTTGGCGAGCACGCAGCCTGCGGAGCCCGCTCCCACGATCACATAGTCGAATGTATCTGCCATCTCGCTACGCTACCGCACCTTGTCGTTCAATTGATAGGTCAGATGCGCCTTCACTGTCGGCCACTCGCCCGGGAGGATGCTGTAGACGACGGTGTCGCGCAGCGTGCCGTTCGATGCGATCTGATGATTGCGCAGAATGCCGTCCTGCTTGGCGCCGAGCCGCTCAATGCCTCGCCGGCTCGCATGATTGAAAAAATGCGTGCGGAATTCAACCGCGATGCAATCGAGCTTTTCGAACGCATGGCCGAGCAAGAGCAATTTGCACTGGGTATTGACCGCGCTGCGCTGCACGCGCTTGGCATACCAGGTCGAGCCGATCTCGACGCGCCGGTTCGCCGCGTCGACATTCATGTAGGTCGTCATGCCCGAAATCTTGCCGTCGGCATCGTAAACCGTCCAGGGCATCATCGCGCCCGACGCCTGCAGCCCAAGCCGGCGGTCGATCTCCGTGAGCATGTCCTCGGCGCGCGGAATGGAAGTATACCAGAGCTTCCAGAGCTCGCCATCCTTCACCGCCTCGGTCAGTCCGTCGCATTGGTCCTGCGATAAGGGCTCCAGCCGCGCGTACGGACCTTTGAGCGACACCGGTTCAAGCCAGGCCATCGAATGCTCCCTTCCTCATCCGGAGGTGCGCATCCCCTAAACCGCGTCTCGCAAGATGTGGCCGCAATTTGCTCACGGTTCGAGACGCGCCGCAATTGCAAGGCTCCTCACCATGAACATTGTCGCGGATTGTCATCATCACTTGTTCAGAAAATTCAGCGCCAGGCCGGGCCGCACCCAGTCCATCGCGATCAACTCGCCCTTGCCGGACAGCGTGATATAGGCGGTCTTCAGTTCAGGCCCGCCGAAGGCAATGTTGGTGGTGACACGGTCGCCGGTCGGCACCTGCTCGACGATGCTGCCATCCGGGGCGATCACCGAAATGCAGCCGGAGATCAGGGTCGCCACGCAGACGTTGCCGGAGGCTTCCACCGCAAGCGAGTCGAACATCTGGTAGCCGCCGAGGCCCGCGATCGGCTTGCCGCGCTCGCCGCGATAAATCACGTCGCGCGGCTTGATGGTACCCGGCTCGGAGATTTCGTAAGCCCAAAGCCGCGCGGTCGGCGTCTCCGCGATGTAGACCGTGTTCTCGTCTGGCGACAGCCCGATTCCGTTAGCCGGCAGCACGCCATGCACGGCCTCGACGATCTCCTTCATGCCGGGCTTGAGATAATAGAATCCCCCGACATCCATCTCGCGGGCGCGACGCTTGCCGAGATCGGAGAACCACAGGCCGCCATGCCGGTCGAACACCAAATCGTTCGGGCCTCGCAGCGCATGCTCGCCGCATTTGTCGACGACCGTCTCCACCTTGCCGCTCTGCATATCCACCCGCTGGATGGAACCGCCGCGATAGTCTTCCGGCTGAGGTCCCGGCATGATCATGTTGCGGGTCGGAATCCAGCTGAAACCGCCGTTGTTGCAGACGTAACACTTGCCGTCGGGTCCCATCGCCGCGCCATTGGGGCCGCCCGGAATTTCCGCGACCACCTGCTTGCGGCCGTCGGGCCATATCCGGGTCAGCCGTTGCCCTCGTATTTCAACCAGCACCACCGATCCGTCCGGCATGACCACCGGTCCTTCCGGAAATTCGAGATCGGTGGCGAGAACGCGGATATTGGCCATGAAATCCTCCCAGCTTTTCCGGCTGCAGGCGGATTTCAGGTCAATTCCGCACGCGCAACGCTTTCGTTGCGCGAAGTTATGGCAAAGTCGATATCAATTGCCAAGCAATCACCGATGCGTAGCCGCGCAACGCAGCCCCGCGGACGGGCCTATTCCTTGACGGGTATCCAGATCTCAAGACCGCCGTCGCCGGTCAGCGGATCGAAATTCTCGTCGTAACGCTCGAAGTTGGGCGCATCGGCCGCTTTCAGGCCGGCCGCCGGCAACCAATGATTCCAGATCGTGTTGACGGTCCGCCGGATGGTCGAGATGTGGTCGCGGTGGGTGAAGACCGCATATTTCTGCTCGGGAATGCGAACGCGGCTGAATTCACGCGGCAGATCGGAGAAGTCGGACACTTCGACGCCGGCGATGTAGTCGAAATTTCCAGTGTCGTCGCCGTTGCAGCAGACGCCGTAGGCCACCTTCCCGACCCGGTCGGGAATATTCTGCATCGACTGGTGAAACCGGTTCCACTGGCTGGGAATGCCCGCGCCGCCATTCTCGGGAGTGATACGTTCGCCGAGGCCGGCGATGAGTAATGGCTTGCCGGTCTGGAAACGCGGCGCCTGAAGGTTATCGATTGCGGTTGAGTCCATGACGATCGGCTCCTGAAGTCTGAGGTTGTCGAGGCGCTTCGAGCCGCGGACCGCTTCAGGCGTCACCCCGAAATGGTCGCGGAACGCGCGGGTGAACGCTTCGTGAGAGCCGTAATCCGCCTCCAGCGCGAGGGCGAGGATGTCGGGTGCGCCGCCGGCAAGCGCGCGCGCCGCTTCGCTGAGGCGTCGGGCACGCACATAGCGCATGACCGACAACCCCGTCGCCGCGGCGAACGACCGGACCATGTGGAAGCGCGAGACTCCGCCGATCGCCGCGACCTCATCGAGAGTCAACGCGTCGGCAAGATGGCTTTCGATAAACCAGAGCGCCTTCTGGGCCGGATTCATGGACAACAGCCTTCATTCGAAACGTGCGCATCATGATCGCTTCGCAACCGCTTCATTTGACAGTCCTTGCTCTCGTTAACGTCTCGCCAAGCCGGATCCGAACGCTTTGATACGAAAATATCAACCAAGGCATCGCTGGCAACCTCATCCCGATCGTGCATACTGCGCCGGCATTCGATCCGACGGCTCACGAGCTGCCCCACCAAGAGATGGCCTGAGCCTCGGCCAGCACGTCAGGGAGACGATGATGCACCCATATGCCTTGGGCCATGCCAAATCTGCAGCACTTGCGGTGCTTCTCGCCGCGTCCTTTGCGAGCGCCGCCAGCGCGCAGAAGAAATACGACCCCGGCGCGACCGACGCCGAGATCAAGATCGGCAATATCATGCCCTATTCAGGACCGGCCTCGGCCTATGCCACGATCGGCAAAACCGAGGATGCCTATTTCAAGAAGATCAATGCCGAGGGCGGTATCAACGGGCGCAAGATCAACTTCATCTCCTATGACGACGGCTACAGCCCGCCGAAGACCGTCGAGCAGGCGCGCAAGCTGGTCGAAGCCGATGAGGTGCTGCTGATCTTCAATCCGCTCGGCACACCCGGTAACAGCGCGATTCAGAAGTACATGAACGCGAAAAAGGTGCCGCAAATCTTCGTGTCGAGCGGCGCGGCGAAGTGGAACGACCCCAAGAGCTTCCCATGGACCATCGGCTGGCAGCCCAGCTATCGGGTCGAGGCGCGCATCTATGCCGCCTACATCCTGAAAAATTACCCCGGCAAAACCATCGGCGTGCTCTACCAGAACGACGACTTCGGAAAGGATTATGTGATCGGTCTGCGCGAAGGTCTCGGCGATCAGGCCAGCAAGCTGATTGTGGTGGAAACTTCCTATGAAACATCAGCGCCGACGGTGGATTCGCAGGTGGTTCAGATCAAGACCGCCAACCCGGACATCTTCATCAATGTCGCGACGCCGAAATTTGCTGCACAGGCGATCAAGAAACTCGGGGAACTGGCCTGGCACCCCGTACATTTTCTGACCAACGTGTCGATCTCGATCGGCGGCGTGATGAAGCCGGCAGGCTATGACAACGATCAGGGGATCCTCAGCGCGTCGTATCTGAAGGACCCCAAAGACCCGCAGTGGAAGAACGATCCCGCCATGAACGAATGGCGCGCTTTCATGACGAAGTGGTATCCCGAGGGCGATCAGGAAGACGCATCGACGACGTTCGGTTACGGCGTGGCGAAGGGGCTGGAACAGGTGCTGAGGCAGTGCAAGGACGATCTTACGCGCGAGAACGTCATGAGGCAGGCCGCCAACCTGAACTTCGAGATCGGCGTCTATCTGCCGGGCGCCAAAATCAAGACCAGCCCGACCGATTTCGCACCGCTGGAACAGCTACAGATGATGCGCTTCAAGGGCGAGAACTGGGAGTTGTTCGGACCGATCATGAGCGGCGAGAAGAATTCCTGAGAATTTCGCTTCGGCGTCAGTCGCATCCCGATCCATCGGGATGCGCCATTTGTGATTGCGGATCATGAAAGAATACGGGCTACGGAACGGTCGACCAAATGGCCTGTTCCTCCGGGGTTATCGTGGCGACCTTGTCGGGAGGAATAACCGCAGGCAGATTCGAAGGATTGTACGGCGTATTGGGCCGGCCGAGCATGATGCAGGGCTGACCGAGTTTTTTCAAAACGCTCCAGTGGATACGCTCGTTGATATGCTCTTGATCGGGATTTGCGGTATTGAGGAACGCCCCGTGCTCGATCGCGTCAGGCGATAAAACCATCCGGCTATGCGGGAAGGTTTCATCGACGATCCAGCCCTTTGAGGAATCGTAGACTTCCCCGTTCACGTTGGCGACCCTGGTCGCCGCCTTCACGGCCACCGGATCAAATGCAAGACCGGTCAGGGCCTGCATTCGCGCGATGATCCAGATCAAGGCCTCATCCGAAAGACCGCTGTCCGGATAACCGCCGCCGACATTGCAGTGAACCCCGGCAAACCAGGTCTGCTCAACGTGCCCCCGTGGCGGCTGCCCCTTCGGCGCTGTCCAGAACGTCGGCACAAACGGGCGGCGATGCTCATCGACGCCAACAGCATGAAGTCCGACGTCGATATGGTCGCCAAATTTGGTGTCGTTAAAGCCGAGGACTGCCAACGCAAAATACCGGGCCAAGGGTGCAAGGCCAATACCGGCCGGAATTCCGTATGAACCGACCGTGTCGAACACCGCCACGCATTTGATTGATCGGTCCGGGTGAAAGTCGTTTCGCGAAGCCGCGGCGTTGAAGGTATCGATGGCCTGCTTATCGCCCGCACTCGCGGCTTTCGCACCGGCTCGAACCGCAGGATCGATCCGATAATGGTTCCACGCGACGTCGAACCCTTGCTGGCTTGGCTGACGTTGAATTCCCGATGCGCCAATAAGTCCGGCGAGCGCACGGGCCGCATACGCGCCGCGGGAAAAACCCATGATGTAAATCTCGTCGCCATGCTCGTAATTTTTCACCAGCGTCTGATAGGCGTCCTGAATGATCTGCTTCAGCCCAAGCCCGATCGCACCCCCGAGCAGATGTTTTAACAGGTCCGATTCGGCGCCAACGCCCTTGTGATAAAAGGCCATTTGCGCAGTGCCGGCCGTTGAGTTGGCCAGTATCAGCGGGGTGCCAGCGCCGGCATAAGCAGGGTCAAGCTTCGCAATGTTGGTGTCATTGCCCTGGCCTTCCTCGTTCCATGTTCCGTCGATCAAGATGACGATGCGTTTCATCGCTGTTCCTCCGAAGGAGAGGGAAGCGAGCTCGCGCTCGTTTGACCTCTCATGTCATGCGATCGTCCTGCAATGGAGCGTCATTTGCTTCTTGTTACTTCTTCGCGTCTTTCGCGGCCGGCGCCGCATTGTCCTTGGCCGGCGGTTTGTCGACCTTCTGGTCCTCCATCGTCTTTTTCTGCGCCGCCCGCAGGTCGTCCACGATCTTCTGCAGGCCCGCGACAGCACCCTTCAAGCCTTCGATTTGCCGGTTCGCGGCATCGAGCTTCTGCTGTTGGTCGATACCAAGCTTTGTAATCGTCTTTTGCAGGAAATCGACATTGCTCTGCAGGCAACTGGTCCGCCGCTCCATGGTCTTTTCGACCGTGCAGATTTCGATGCCGGGAACATCCTGTGCGCGGGCGGCGGCGGATATCATCACGCACGGCGCCAGCACCACGGATGTCACGAGCGCGATCCGGCCGAGCGTGGAAATCTGCATGCGAGTAGCGCCCCATCATGGTCAATTTGTTGCGAGCCTGATACCAAGCGTCGAGGATATCATACTGAAACCTCATTCGTGCGTTGAGGTTTGCAATCGGCGCCCCCGGTTGAGGCGGGGGGCGGCGCGCGATCGGCAAAGGCGGCATCCGGTTTTGCCGCCGATCGCTTTAAACTATTGAAAGAGCGCATGATCTTTTTCACTAATCGGCTGACATCCTTGGGGTAGGCCCAAGGGCGGATCAAGCGCCGGGCACAGAACGCAACCAGGCGGTCTTCGCGTCGCGGCAATGGAGACCAGAAAATGGCAACGCGCGAACGACGCCTGGCTGAATTCGATGGCAACGGCGAACCGCCGCCGGATCAGCCGGTCCAGGTGCTTTGCGAAGACCACAGCGGCACATATCAGCTGCCGTTCGCCTGCTGCTTTGTCGATGGCGAATGGCGCAATCACGAATCCGGCGGCACCGTTGAAGCGACAGTGGTCGGCTGGCGCCTGAACCGCCGCTGAGCCCCAACCCACGCCTCCGCGCGCGCCTTTGCGGCTTGTGGCCCGTGCCAAAATGCTACGGAAATCAGTGCCGCCTTAAGATCCGGAACGCCCATGGAACGAAACGCGCCCGAATCAGCCGTTCTCGTCTGCGTCGCCGCGTTCACGGCTATATGTCGGCGGCTGACGGCGAACGCCGCACCATATCCAGATCAACCGGCTCGGCGGTGGCGCCGGCCCCGGCTTCAAACGTTAACGACCACCGTGACCGCGATACAGACCATTTCCAGAACGTCACCGGGAGCCGGTGCTTACTCGTACAAATACCCGACCGGCTTTCCTTCGGTACGGAGCGGACGAATATCCTTCCGTGTAATGATCTGACCAGCCAAACCGTCAATTTCATCACGCTGCGTCGGCGTCCAACTGCGAAGATTCTCCATGCCTTTCAGCAGGCCCAGCCGGAGGATTTGAGTATTTTCACCTACCCCCACGAGGTTTATCGCGTTCTTGCCGGCCGTAACCGTATCGCCGGTCGCAAGTTCAAAATTCTCGCCGACACTATTCTTGAATTCGGCTGTGCCGCGAATGACGCGATAGATAACGACCTCGCCTTTCTCGAGAAAGGCAGTATCCGCTGTTGCCGATGCACTCTTCGGCAAGAGCGCTTGGCCACGCGGGTCGGTCGCTATGATATGTCCAGTTGTAAGACGACCGCTCGGAATTTCGATCCCGATATCGCGCACATAAACAGGCCCGGCGGATTTGACGGGCGCACCAGCCGCCAGCGGCTTGTAGAGCGCTTCTAGCTCCAATGGATCCTGAAGCCAAAAGCAGGCATCGGATCGGCGATCATGCAAAGGGTGGCTCCAGGCCACACGTGGCGTTTCCGCTTCGTCGATGTGATCCGGACCCACCACGGTCGGGTTGGGGAAGGTCGTGGGATCGGTAATGAAGCCTTCAAGAAACTTACCGGAATAGCCCATGGAAATCGGATCTGGCACCACCGTCTGCGGCGTTTTTAGATTCTCCTCAGTGGACAATCCCGACCAGGTGTAAAAGAGCTGGCGATGAACGATCGCGCTCTGCAGCATCACCGCACCAGGGCCGACGGCGTAATATCGGCCATCGTAATCAAAGGTAAACATGCCCGACGTGACCAGCACGAGCTGGTAACCACCTGGTGGAAGGTGAAGATGGAAATCGGTGGGGCCCGTATCGGGACGGTAAATCGGCAGATTTGTCGAAACCTCGTGGAGCAGGAAGGTTTCGTTGTTCGCATGAAAGCCTTCGTTCGCACGGTTATAGAGTGCCTGCGGGCGATAAGTCGCCTCGTACGAAGCATCCCGGTTGCGATCGATGGCCACGAAATTCTTGTTGTTCAGGTGAAGAGGATCGCCGTTCGGGTGAGCGAGGCCAAGCCATTTGGGATCGACCACGGCATGCATATTCATGACACCCTCCGATCTGAGTATTCCGGCCGCGACGATCGCCCAGCCGTCCAATTTTTTGGCAGCCGCAATTGCCGGCTCACAGCTTCATTTTGCCATGCGAAAATCGCGCCAGCCGCGCTGCACTGCGGCAAAATCGTTTCTTCTCGCCGTGGTGACGCCGAAGCCGCTGGACGAAAGCCGGAATTTCGGGAGTGCGATTTTTGCGCGTTGTCGACGGTCCCGACGGACAGGCCGTATACGCGCTCGGGATGGTACGAAGTTAAGCAAGGCGTGCCCGAAGCTTAAGCCCCACAAACAGGCAGCCGATGGCCTGTGCTGCCTAATATTCAACCTCGAGTTCTTCGATATCCGCCGGCTCGGCTTTGGCGGCTTCGATCCATTGCTGCATTTCCGGGAGCGCCATGATCATGTCGGCATAGGCCTTCAGCCCCGGCTCCAGCTTCACGTCATAGGTCATGAAGCGGGTCACGACCGGGGCATACATGGCGTCCGCCATGGTGCGTTCGCCGAACAGGAACGGCCCGCCCGAATTGGCCAGGCATTCGCGCCAGATCGTGCAGACCCGATCGATATCGGCTTGCGCACGCGACCAGATCTTGAAATTCGGGAAGTGACCCTTCAGGTTGACCGGCAGCGACGCCCGCAGGGTGGTGAATCCCGAATGGATTTCACCGCAAATCGAACGGCAATGCGCCCGTAATACCCGGTCCGCCGGCAGCAGGCCGGCGTGCGGCATGACCTCGTTGAGATATTCCGCGATCGCCAGCGTATCCCATACGGTGGCGCCCTCGTGGCGCAGACACGGCACCAGGATGGACGACGACAGCAGCAGGATTTCGGCCCGCGCCGAGGCGTCATCGGGCGAGGTAACGATTTCGTCGAACTCCAGCCCGGAGAACCTGGTCAGCAGCCAGCCGCGCAGCGACCATGAGGAATAATTCTTGCTGCTGATGGTCAGTGTCGCTTTCGCCATATGGCCCTTCCCTCACGCCTGAACGCCCGCCGAGGGCCATGCGGACCCCGCTTTTTGCCTAAGCGGCCCGCCGCAACCTGCCCATCGCCTGTGCTTCGCGCATTTTATGCAGCAAGCGACGTGCCAGTTTACGAGGCTGTTCGACTCCGCTTTGGCTTCGATATTGCATGGCAATAAGCGCAAGGGCGGATTCGGATGATGTCAATGATGTATCAAGCCTATCAGAACCACATGGACCTGACGGCTCCATGGCGGACCGGAGCCGCTGCAGCGCTGAAATACCTCAACCTCGTTCCGCAGGGCGTCTCCGATAAGCTGTTCGGGCAACTCGCCGCGGCGCTGGAGCTGATCTCGCGCACCTCCCTCTCCTATACACGCCCGCCCTACGGCATCGACAAGGTGCTGGTGGGCAACCAGGAACTGGAGGTCACCGAGGAAGTCGTCTATGCGACGCCGTTCGGTTCATTGCTGCACTTCAAAAAGCAGAATTCGCCGGAACAGCCGCGCATGCTGCTGGTGGCGCCGATGTCCGGCCACTTCGCGACGCTGCTGCGCGGCACCGTGAAGACCCTGCTGCAGGATCACGACGTCTATATCACCGACTGGCACAATCCCCGCGACATTCCGATCGATCAAGGCAAGTTCGGCCTCGACGAATACACCGAACATCTCATCACGTTTCTCGACCAGCTCGGTCCGCGCTCGCACATGGTGGCGATCTGCCAGCCGTCGGTATCGGCGCTCGCGGCCGCCGCGATCATGTCGGAGGACAATCACCCGGCCCGGCCCGCGAGCCTCACCCTCATGGCCGGTCCGATCGACACCCGAATCCAACCGACCAAGGTCAACGAGTTCGCCAAGAACAAACCGCTCAAATGGTTCGAGGAGAACCTGATCAACTACGTTCCGTTTCAGTGCAAGGGCGCGTTCCGGCAGGTCTACCCCGGATTCATTCAGCTCACCGCCTTTGTGTCGATGAACCTCGAACGTCACATCAAATCCCACGTCGATCTCGCCGATCATCTCGCAAAGGGCGAAAAGGAGAAGGCGGAGGTCATCAAGACGTTCTACGACGAATACTTCGCGGTCATGGACCTGCCGGCGGACTTCTACATCGACACCATCCGCGACGTGTTTCAGGAACACCTGTTGCCGCAGGGTAAGCTGACGCATCGCGGCCGGCTGGTGAACCCGGCATCGATCAGGCGGATGGGCCTGATGACGGTCGAGGGCGAGAAGGACGATATCTGCTCGATCGGCCAGACACTGGCCGCGCAGGACCTTTGCACCGGCGTGCGTACCTATCGCAAGGTGCACCACATGCAGGCCGGCGTCGGCCATTACGGCGTATTCAGCGGCAGGCGCTGGAACAACGAAATCTATCCGCTGCTGCGGGACTTCGTGCACGTCAATTCGTGAACTAACGTTGCTTCGTTCGCCTCCCCGTCATTGATCTGGCCCCCCATCCGTTTGCGGGTTACGCTTGCTCCCGAAGGACGCGGGAGGAACGATCGATCGTGAGATTGAAATCTGCAAACTTCCGCGCGCTTGCGCTCGGCTTGGCCGGCGTGCTGCTGCTGGCCGGCTCGGCAAGCGCCGCCGAGGTCAGGGTGATGATCTCGGGTGGCTTGACCGCGGCCTTCAACGCCGTGGTTCCGGAATTCGAACGCTTGACCGGCAACAAGGTGCTGGCGGCGTATGGGCCATCGATGGGGACTACCGTCAATGCGATCCCGATCCGGCTGGAACGCGGCGAACCCGCCGATGTGCTGATCATGGTGGGCTATGCGCTCGGCGACCTCGTCAAGCAGGGCAAGGTGATTGCCGATAGCCGCGTCGATCTCGTCAAATCCCCGATCGGCATCGCGGTGCGATCGGGCGCGCCGAAGCCGGACATCAGCTCCGCCGACGCGGTCAGGCGCGCGCTGCTCGCGGCGAAATCGGTCGCCTATTCCGACAGCGCCAGCGGCGTCTACGTCTCGACCGAAATGTTTCAGCGCCTCGGCATCGCCGAGGCGATGAAGGACAAGGCCCGGAAAATCCCGGCCGAGCCGGTGGCCGGCGTGGTGGCGCGCGGCGACGCCGAGATCGGCTTCCAGCAGATCAGCGAAATGCTGCCGGTGCCGGGTGTTGATATCGTCGGGCCGTTGCCGCCGGAGTTGCAGAAGATCACGGTGTTTTCGGCCGGCATCGTCACGACATCCGAAGAGCCCGACGCCGGCCGCGCCCTGATCGCGTTTCTCGCCTCGCCCGCCGCCGGTGCGGCGATCGTCAAGAGCGGCATGGAGCCGATCCCGCTCAACGCAACGAAGTAGCCGAACCAGGCAGCTCGCGCCTATTTCACGCGGATCGGCGTATCCTTCAAGCCGTTGTTGTCATAGGCCTTGCGTAGCGCGCCGTTCGCTTTCGCCTCCGTCATGAATTCAGTCACAAACGCCAGCGATTGGGGATGATTCAACGGAACCGCCACCGCGGTGACCGTCTGCTTGAAGGTTTCGTTAAGCACCCGCGTTCCCGGTATCTTCTTTGCCATGGCGTTGAGCTGGTCCCGAGACAGCGCGAACGCATCGATCTCGCCGCTCCTGAGCAGGCCGAAGATCTCGTCATAGGTCTGATAGCCTGTGACCGTGGCCTGCTTCAGGTGCGCCATCGCACCGCGCATGGTGGTGGTATCGTTGACCGCCGCGACCTTGACGCCGGGCTGATCGAGCATCTGGAAATTCGTGACCGACGAACCTGCCCTGACGATGTAGGTCGCATCCGCAACCTCATAGATCGGCCCGAACGACATCCTGGTCCCTCGCTCGGGGTCTTTCGGCAGGAAGGTAACGTCCCAGGTGCCTTTCGAAGCCGCGTCCGTGATCTGCCCGGAATTCTGATGCACCACATATTCGACGGGCACGCCGAGTTGCGCCGCCATCTCCTTGCCGAGATCGACCGGGACTCCCGCATAACCGCCGGTTTCGGTTTTGGTGGACCAGAATGCGCCGCCGGCCGGGCTGATCGCGATCGCCACCCGTAACTTGCCGGTCGGAGCAATTTCGTCTTTCAGGGCATCAGCACGTGCAAGACCGGTCATCATCGAGACACCTAGAACGAGACTGGCGACAAGCGGCAAAGACTTGGAAAACATCGTTTGAATGGACATCAATGGCATCACCGTCAGAGCTTTGGCGGGTATTGTTACCGCGCGGTCACGACCGGAGCAAACCCGTCACGATTAGCCTGCCATGCGCGCTGGTATTCCATGATGCGCGCCGTCTCATCCGCGACGTGCTGGCCGAGCATGGCGGCGAGCAGATACAGCGTGGTGTCGATGCAGAGCGAAACCCCACCGCCGGTCACCAGCCTTCCCCCTCGCTCCACCAGCATAGCCTCCCGCACGTCGATTTGCGGATAATGGTCACGCATCGCCTGGAGCGGCGAGGTTTCCGGCGGCACCACTTCGCGCTTGGTGGTCGCCGGACCATCGTTGAGGATGCCGCTCGCAGCCAATATCATGCCGCCCGTGCATACTGATGCGATGCGGCTCGATGCATGCACGCGACGAAGATATTCGAGCGTCGCCGGCGCCGCCTGGGCGGTCCAGCCGGGGCCTCCGGTGACGATGACGACATCGCAGGTCGGCGCATCGTCGATGCCGTAGTCGGCGGTCAGCTTCAGCCCGTTTGCGAGCGTAACCAGCCCCGCACGCGGCGCGATGGTACAAATCTCGATCTGCGGCGCGATCCGGCGCGCCATCGACAACACGCCAAATGTCGCGAGATCGATCGGCTCGACGCCATCGTAAAGGAAAATGCCAAACCGCACGAGGCAAACTCCAACCTGCTTAAGTCGTCCATCCTGTTCAGGTCAGCGATCCTCCCCTGGTCTCATGCGCCGCCAATGCGGCCGCCAGGGTCAAGAGCGCGAGGACGATCATCATGATCGACACGCCAGTGGTGCCTCCGAAATATCCGACCATCGCGGTTGCCATGATCGGCGCGAAGCCACCGCCGATCGCCGCGGAGACCTGAAATCCGAACGAAGCACCGCTGTAGCGGACATTGGGGCCGAACAGTTCGGGAAAGTAGCAGGACTCGGGCCCGAACATCATGCCGTGACCGAAATTCATCGCGATCATGATGGCGGTAAAGATGAGCGCGATGCTCTTGCTTTCCAGCATCCAGAACAGCGGGAATGCAAACACGATCGTGAACAGGGCGCCGAGAATATAGAGCGGCCGCCGGCCGATGCGGTCGGACAGCCAGCCGAACAACGGCAGGCTGACGAGTTCCAGTAGTGCCGCATACAACACGGCATCGAGCATCAATGGCTTGGGCAGACCAAGCTTGGTGGTGGCGTAGGCGACGATGAACACCGTGAGCAGGTAAACCCAGGACACCTCGGAGAGTTTCAATCCGACGGCGATCAGAAATGTCGTGGTGTTCTTGCTGACGGCTTCGACCACCGGATTTTTCGACAGGCCGTCGCGCATCTTGAGCTGTTCGAATACCGGCGTCTCAGGCACGCGGGATCGGACGAAGGTTCCGATGGCCAGCAGCACAATGCTGAGCAGGAACGGGATGCGCCAGCCATAGGCCGCAAAATCGGCGTCGGGCAATTTGGTCACGAGTGAGAACACGAGGCTCGCCAGCACCAGTCCGATCGGAAATCCGATCTGCACGAAGCTGGTATAAAAGCCGCGTCTGTCGGCTGGCGCGTGCTCAAGCACCATCAGCGAGGCGCCGCCCCATTCGCCGCCGAGGCCGATGCCCTGGATCACGCGCAGCAGGATCAGCAGGATCGGCGCCAACACCCCGATCGAGGCATAAGTCGGCAGCAGGCCGATGCCGAAGGTGCTCACGCCCATGATGAACAGCGTCAGGACCAGCATGGATTTGCGGCCAAGCCGATCGCCGAAATGACCGAACAGCGCGCCTCCAAGCGGCCGCGCCAGAAAGCCGACGGCGTAACTGCCGAGCGCGGCCAATGTCCCTGCCAGTGGATCGAAGGTCGGAAAGAACGCCTTGTTGAACACCAGTGCGGCGGCAGTCGCGTAAATCAGGAAATCGTACCATTCAATGATGGTGCCGAAGCAGCTTGCAAACACGATGGAATTGATCCTCGTGCGTTCGGTGCCGGCGATCGGCGCCGTTGCCATGATGGTCATTGAAGCCTCCGCTGCGTCCCCCGAAGCGGGGCGATAACCAGCACGGAGGATGCAAGCAGCATGCCGGGCTGGCAAGAGCGGACCAGGTATTTATCGCGATCAGTTCGCGCCCGCCGCAGGCACCTCGATCTCCGTCGGCAGGATGATCGCCGCCGCGATCACCAGCAAACATAATCCCGCGAACGCATGCAGCATCGTGACGAAGCCGCCCTGCTCGTACAGCCACGCCACGAGGCCAACCGAGGCTCCTGCGGCGGTGAAGCCGATGAAATAGCGCACCGCATAGGCGCGCGAGCGCCATTCCTCGCTGGTGTATTTGCCTACCATGGCGTCGTTGACGGTAACCTGGCCGAACGCGCCCATCACGATACCGATCGCTGCCACGATCAGCGGCAGGTTGGACAGCGTGGCTGCCAGGTACAGGAACGGCGCCAGCACGAACGACAGCGGCAAGCTGACGGCCTTCAGCGAATGGCGGTCGATCAGCTTGCCGATCGTGTACTGCGTCATCGCGCCGAACACATAGACGCCGGCCGCGATCACGCCGAGCAGCGCCGGACTTTTGGTCAGGTCGGTCAACCGCTCCGCGAACAGCTTCGGCAACGCCACCGTCACCGCGTTGAAGGTGGTGGAGATCGCGATGACCACGATCAGCAACGCCACGATCACCCGCCACATGTCGTTCTTGGCAACGCGCGCCTGTGCCGCGGCCTGCTTGAACCCGGAGCGATCCTCATGAACCACCGACCGCATGAAGGCGACGCCGATCAGGATCGTGACGGCACCAGGAATGATAAAGGCCCAGCGCCAGCCGAGATACTGGCCGACCACACCGGTGACCAGTGCCGACGACGCCACGCCGAGATTGCCCCAAACGCCATTGAGGCCCATCTCGCGGCCGAGCTTGCCGGCATAAGACACGATCATCGCCGTGCCGACTGGATGATAGATCGACGCGAACAGCCCGATCGAGAGCAGCGCCGCGCCAAGCTGAAACCGGTCCTGCACCAACCCGACCGCAATCATCGAGGCGCCGATCCCGACAAAGAAGATCACCATCATGTGGCGGCGGCTCCAGCGATCCCCGAGCCAGCCGGTGAGCAGGGAGCCAGCGCCGAACGCGACAAAGCCCGGCGTGGCATAAGGCAATAGCTCGGAATAGCTCATGCCGAGCGCCGGCCCCATGACGATGACGGCGGCGGCGAAAATCAGCATCGAATAATGGTCGATAAAGTGGGCGGCGTTAACGAAGCCGATCACCCGGGCGGGGTTGTTCATGGACGATTCCTGTCATTTTCCGGGATAGGTTATAGGGAATTGTCCTGACGGGATGTCGCCAATGAGTATCGCCGAGAAGCCAATCGCTACCATCCAGGGAAGCCGTCGCGCGGCGATCGACGGCGTTCATCTGGTCGCGCACCGTTATGAAAAGGGCGTCCGGCTCGACACCCACATGCACCGCGAGGCGCAACTGGTTTATGCCGCGAAGGGAACGATGCAGGTCACCACGCCGAAGGGACGCTGGCTGGTGCCGCCGGATCGCGCGGTGTGGGTGCCGGCGCGGCTCGGACATTCGATCGACGTGCTCGCCGACATCGATATGCGCACCCTGTATTTCGATGTGCCGTGGCTCGCGCAAGAAGAACGCAGCGCGAGCCTCGACGCGGAATTTGTGGTGCGGGTATCGCGGCTGTTGCACGAGGCGATCCTCGCGCTGTTCGATGGCCGCAATGATCCCGACCGCACCGGCCTGCTCGTCAGGTTGGCCGTTCTCGAGCTGCATCACGCCGAGGATTCCACGACGTTCATCCCGCTGCCGCATGAGCCGCGTTGCCGGCGCGCCGCCGATATCGTGCTCGGCGATCCCACTGGTTCGTATGAAATCGAGACGCTGGCGCGCGAAGTCGGCACCTCGGCGCGGACGCTGTCGCGGTTGTTTTCATCGGAGACCCAACTGAGCTTCAAGAGCTGGTGCCAGCGCGCGCGCATCGCGGCCGCGATCCAAAAACTGTCGATGGAAGCCAATGTCTCGGTCAAGCAGCTGGCATCCGATCTCGGCTACGCAAGCGTGCCAGCGTTTTCACACGCTTTCCGGCAGGTTACCGGCAAGACGCCGACAGAGTTTGCGGAAACCAAATAAGGCCGGCGCTATCATGGACCGTGGGAAGTGAAATCCGGAACGGCGAGGGCTCCCGCAATCCAGGCCTCCACCATCCAAACTTCCGTCATCGATGTGGCTTGATTGTGATCCACGCCGCCTTAAATCCATGTAACAATTCTGCCCGAACCGGATCAACCCGCCCGACATGAGCAGCAACGCCTTCTTCTCCGGTCTTCTCGCATCGATTTCCGAGCGCGGCCGCACCCTGCTGCGTCGCGCCGGATCATCCGGCACCAAACAGGACGCATCCGAGTTGATCGAATTATGCGAGGCCTTGTTGTCCGGGCGGGGCGAAGCTTCCGGCACCGCGATGGCGCGCGAAGTTCTCGACCGCTACCATAATCTCGACGAAACCGGCCGGCTTTCCTTCTTCGAGACGCTGACCCGCCATTACGGTCCGGACCGGGAAAAGCTTGCCCATGCGATCGAGACCTGGCGCGCGCAGCCGAACGACGATGACGCCAGCGACCTGCATTTTGCGTCCGAGCCGCGGCGCCAGGAATTGATCCGTCGCTTGAACCGCACGCCCGGCGGTACCGGCGAACTGGTGGCGATGCGAGCCGATCTGCTTTCCGCCGTGAAAGACCACAAGGATCTCGCCGCGCTCGATCGCGACGTCGTGCATTTGCTGGCTTCTTGGTTCAATAGGGGGTTTCTCGTGCTGCGCAGGATAGACTGGTCGACGCCCGCGAACATCCTGGAAAAGATCATTCGCTATGAGGCGGTGCATGAGATTCGGGACTGGGACGATCTGCGCCGGCGTATCGATCCGCCCGACCGCCGCTGTTATGCGTTCTTCCATCCGGCTATGGTCGACGAGCCGCTGATTTTCGTCGAGGTGGCGCTGACTGAACAAATTCCGGGTGCGATTGCGCCGCTGCTTGCCGTAGACCGGCAGCCGGTAGCGGTCGAGCGCGCCCGCACCGCGGTGTTCTATTCGATCTCGAACACGCAGCGCGGCCTTGGCGGAATTTCCTTCGGCAGCTTCCTGATCAAGCAGGTGGTCGAGGAATTGCAGCGCGAACTGCCGAAGCTGGAAAACTTCGTCACGCTGTCGCCGGTGCCGGGCTTCATGCAATGGCTGAAGCAGGCGCCGGATGTTCCGGTATCGGACGAGGATCGCGCGGTGCTCGACCATCTCGACCGGCCGGACTGGACAGAGAACGCCGAACTGACGCAGCAATTGCGTTCCATTCTGGAACCGCTGGCGGCCTATTATTTTTTGAAAGCACGCACCCCGAAGGGCCGGCTGATCAATTCGGTGGCGCGCTTCCATCTCGGCAACGGCGCGCGGCTGGAACGGATCGACTGGCTCGGCGACCTGTCGCCAAAGGCCCTGCGTGAATCCGCTGGCATCATGGTCAACTATCTCTATCGCCTCGACGATATCGAAAAGAACCACGAAGCCTACGCCAACCGCGACGAGATCGCCGCGTCGAACGCCGTGAAGAAATTACTCAAGACCGAAGGCCGGCGATTGCTGGATATGCGATCGTCGTAATCTGAACCGTGAGCGGCGAGATGGCCCCCGATCACGCCTTGTCGCGAAAATACGGCTCTACCGGACCGTGAACCTTGATGGTCAGCGGGTTGCCGTAGCGGTCCCTGGCCGCGCCAGCCGTCACGCGAACCCATCCCTCGCTGACGCAATATTCCTCAACGTTGGTTTTCTCGATGCCCTTGAAACGAATGCCGACGTCGCGCGCGAGCACATCGGCGTTGTAATAGGGGCTTTTCGGATCGGTCGAGAGACGGTCCGGCAGTTGGTCGGTGGTCGCGTCAGTTTTATCGTTCACAGCAATGCCTCGATTTCCCTTGTCAGTCCTTGCGGCTTCACCGTCGGCGCATGCCGCGCAACCACCCTGCCCGACCGGTCGATCAGGAATTTGGTGAAATTCCATTTGATCGACGAGCCGAGCAATCCGGATTTCGCGCTCTTCAGATATTGATACAGCGGATGAGCGTTGCTGCCGTTGACATCGATCTTGGCGAACATCGGAAAGGTAATGGCATAGTTGGTGGAGCAGAATTGCTCGATTTGCCTGGCGTCACCGGGTTCCTGACCGCCGAACTGATTGCACGGGAATCCCAGAACGGAAAAGCCGCGCGGCGCGAACTCCTGATGCAGCGCCTCGAGACCCCTGTATTGCGGGGTGAATCCGCAGGCACTCGCGGTGTTGACGATCAGCAGAACCTGACCCTCGAACCGCGTCAGCGGAATGTCCTCGCCGGCAAGCGATTTTGCCGTGAAATCAAGGATGCCGGACATCGTGGTTCTCTCAGCCTCGTTGCAAAACTCGCTCAGCGGACCGGATCGACCGGCATCGGCGGCGTTCCCCCCGCTTCGATCGCCTCGCCGGCCAAAAGGCACAGATCCTCGCGGTAACGACCGGATACCACCTGAACGCCGACCGGACTGCGCCCCACCAATCCGGTGGAAATCGTTAGCGCAGGCAGGCCCATGAAGGGAATGGCAATCTGCGGCAATTGGGCGCGCCACACCCGGGCGAACGAGGCGTCGTCGCGCAGATCGAACCCGTCGGGGAACGGCAATTCGGCGGACACCGGCATCAGCAAGATCGAATGGGTCTCAAAAAACTGCAGCCATTCGCGGGTCAATGTCGCCCGGCGCGTCAAGGCCTTCGAGAGCGACCCCGCGTCGAACGGATGGACCTTGGACCGGTTGCCGCGCAGGCAGGCGAGTGCCCCGGGATCGCCTTCGCGCTCGGCGGCCTCCAGTTGCGCCTCATATCCATCGCCGAGCCATAGTTTGGTCTGAAGATCCGCAGCCTCCCGCAGCGGCGGGGTTGCCTCAATCTCTTCGATCACCCATCCGCCGCGCTGCAAGCGCTGGGCCGCATCTGCGACGGCGGCCTTCACTTCACCGGCGATCTCAAGACCGTCGGGGCGGAAACAAACTGCCGCCCGCTTCGGCCTCGCAGGCCCTTCCAGCGGCGCCGGCACCCACCAGGGATCGCGGGCGTCTTTGCCGGACATCGCTGCCAGCGCGATCCTGAGATCGCCGATGGTGCGCGCCAGCGGACCGGATACCGCGCTGATCTGGGGTCCGATCGGGCGTTCGGGCAGCGATGCATTGAAGGCCGCGATACGGCCGACAGTCGGCCGCAGGCCATGAACGCCACAGGCATAGGCGGGATAGCGAATCGATCCCGCGATATCGGTGCCGTGGGCGATGTGCCCGATGCCAGCCGCCACCGCGGCTCCCGCGCCGCCGGATGAGCCTCCCGGCGTGATGCCGGGATCGCGCGGATTTTTGGTCTCGCCATGTATCAGGTTGGTGGTGAACCAGCGGTACGAAAACGCCGGACAGTTGGTGCGCCCGAGAATGACGGCCCCCGCCTTGCGCAGATTATCGATCACGGGGCTGTTGGTGGTGGCAATGACATCGCGCTGAAGCTTGAGGCCGTTGGTGGTGGCGAAGCCTTCCTGATCGATATTGACCTTGACGGTAACGGGCACGCCGGCGAGCGGGCCGATGTCTTCGTTCCGCGCGATCGCCGCATCGATGGCCGCGGCCTGTGCCAGCACATCTTCCGGACGATGGTCGACGACGGCGTTGATGGACGGGTTGACCGCGTCAAGTCGCGCGAGCGCCGCCGAGGCCGCCTGTTTCGCCGACACTTCTTTTGACCTGATCAATGCGGCGATATCAGCGGCCGACAGGCGCCAGAGATCTTCCATCGATAACAACTCCCGTTTGAACGCCCGTCTTGTAACGCCGCCCACGGCATAGCGCCATCAGGAAACGGTGGCGTCGGTGCCTGACAGCTCAGCGGATCCGGGCGAAAAAATAGGCGAGATCGGCGATCTGCTCCGGCGTGACGGGCTGCAGCACTTCGGCCATGGTGCCGTCATAGCCATGGCGGCTGTTGTCCTTGTATTCCCGCATGGTCTTGGCGAGATAATCCTCACGTTGATCGGCCAGCCGCGGAACGTTGTCGCGCCCGGAAAAGTCGGCGTTATGGCAGGAATCGCAATGATGCTGCTGCACCAGCGCCTGGGCGCGCTGCAGCCGCGCCGGATCGCCGGCGTCGGCCGGCGGCGACGGCTTCGGCAAGGTGGCGATGAAATCCGAAAATGCGCGAAGGTCATCGTCGGTGAGCGCCTTCGCCATCTCGTTCATCGGCTCAAAGGTGCGCAGCTTTTCGCGAAACATGAAAAGCTGGATCAGCACGTAAGGCGCCTGCTGCGCGCCGAGCGACGGCGTATTTTCGGTCTCCGATTGTCCTTTTTCGCCATGACAGGCCAAACAGGGCGCGGCGCGCTCTGCGATCGTTTCCGCTCGCCCTGACGATGCGATCAGGGCGAGCAGCAAAGCCGCGATGGTTTTACGCATGGCGCAGTCTCGACGTTTTCGTCATTGCGACCCAACGGATCGCAATGACCCTTTCTTGCGACCTGTTCTGATTTACTGCGCCGCGACGTTGGGCTTACCGTAGGTGATGCGATAGACGGCGCCGTTCCAGTCGTCGGAGACCAGCAGCGAGCCGTCCTTCATTTGCAGCACATCGACCGGCCGGCCGATGTAATTGTTGTTCTCCAGGAAGCCGGTGAGGAACGGCTCCATCGACTTGACCGTGCCGTCCGTGTTGAGCTTGACGACGACAACGTCCCCGCCAACCTTCCGGGACCTGTTCCACGAGCCGTGCCGAGCCACGAAGATGGCGTTCTTGTAGTCCTTCGGGAACATCTTGCCGGTGTAGAACCGCATGCCGAGCGAGGCCGAATGCGGCCCCATCAAACCGACCGGTGCGGTGAATTCGCTGCAGGAATGCCCCCAGCCGAATTCGGGATCGGAGATATTTCCCTGGTAGCAATAGGGCGCGCCGAAATCTTCGCCGGTTTTGGTGACGCGATTGAGCTCGTCCTGCGGCACGTCCTCGGACATCCAGTCGCGCCCGTTATCGGTGAAGTAGAGCTGCTTGGTTTCCGGATTCCAGTCAAACCCCACCGAATTTCGCACGCCGAGCGCCACCACTTCGGCACCGGTGCCGTCGAGATTGATCCGCCTGATCTGACCGTGCGCGTCGTCATGCAGAACGTTGTTGCCGGGCTGTCCGACCGGAACGTACAGCTTGTTGTCGGGTCCGATGGCGATGAATTTCCAGCCGTGGGCTTCATCCTTTGGCAAGTTGTCATAGATGACGGTTGGTTTCGGCGGGTTGTCGAGGTTGTCTTCGACCCGCTCGATCTTGGAAATCTTCGAAAGCTCGGCGATGTACAGCGTGCCGTTGCGGAATGCGACGCCGTTGGGCCGGTAGAGGCCTGAAGCCAGCACCTTGACCGTCCGCTTGCCGTCCTTGTTGACGATGGCATAGACCTTGTCGACGAGCCGGCTGCCAACAAACACCGTGCCTTTGTCGCCTTCGGCCAGCGACCGCGCATTCGCCATGCCCGCCGCGTAGACCTCAACGTTGAAGCCGGGCGGTACCTTGAGCTTCGCCGTCGGCAATTTATCGACCGCTGCCGCAATCGGTGGCGGCGCAACCGGCGAAAGCTTTGCCGCTGCTTCGCCGGCGGGCCGCCCGACCAAGGGTGACCCCGATGGCAGCGCCGGCGCCGCAGTCTGTGCCGCCGCAGCGGGTGGATTGGCCGGCTGCTGCGCAGCAGCGTCGAACGTTAACGCGCCGATAAAAGCAACGGCGAGCGACAAGTTGCGCAACCTGATCATCATCATGTTCTCCTTTGTGCGGAAGCCTTATCCAGGCATGGGCAAGCACGCCGGTGACCTTCCTGAGCGATAGTCTTCAATGCTTTTCCGCCGCTGCGCAATCGGAAACATCTTATGGGAAAGGCCATGACAGCACCGGAATAGATGCGAGCCCGCGGTGCTGCGCGGCGGTGGCAATCGAACTGCGCATGGTCATTCCGGGATACCCATGGCGAATCGAACCATTGCGCCTGTCGTCAATGTTTTGTCACCGGTTGGTCGGCGGCATCGAGGATGGCTTCGGCAAAGGGAAATTCGAGCACGATCTCGCCTTCATCGTCGGTCACTTCGAGAGTAGCATTCAAAAGACCACGCTCTGCGTCTTCGGTCTTCAGCAATTCCCGGATCATGGCCCGCGCGATCTCCCATGCACGATCCGGATTCCGCAGCTCTTCGCCTTCTGGATCGGTGATCAATTCGTCGCCGATACGGGTGTTGAAAAAATACCGCGGCATGGTGAAAACCACTTTCGTCGAGGGCTTCGGCAGGGAGCCGGTTGTTCTCGCAGGTTATTTATTTGGAACTGACCGCACCAGCTTCGAATGGGCAGCGGCATCCGGCGACAGGACTGACCTTGAACCCGTTGATCCGTCATTGTTTTGACGGCGGACCACAAAAAAACGTGAATTTATCTTGCATTGCAGCATAAAAAGGCGACGGATTTATCTTCAAAGATTTCACTGGCGAACTTTTTGTTCGACGTTAGGTTATGGGCAGGGCGGATTTCGTCCGGTTTGAATGGAGAGCCACAATGGCCTGGAAGACCCCAAAGATCGTCGAAGTGTCAGTTGGCATGGAAATCAACATGTATGCGTGCGCCGCCCGCAAGTAAGCGGTAGCGTTTAGCTTCACGTTTGACGCAGGTGGACCTCCAGGCGTGACACGCTCCTGATATAGGGTCGTGTACCTTCTGGTGTCCACCTTCGAAGCTTTTGTAGTTGAAGTGTTGGAAATGCCAGGAGACGGATCATGCTTCGGGTCGTCGTCCTGGGCGCTGCGGCGGGTGGTGGTGTTCCGCAGTGGAATTGCGGCTGTACGGTTTGCCGGGAAGCGCGAAACGAGCATCCCGAATTCAGAAGAACCCAGGCTTCGATCGCGATCAGCGCCGATGGCGATCACTGGTTCCTGATCAATGCGTCTCCCGATCTACGCCAGCAACTGATCGCGACGCCAAAGCTTCATCCGAAGGCGGGGGCGCTTCGTCATAGTCCGATATCGGGCGTCATCCTGACCAATGGCGAAGTCGACGCGGTCGCCGGGCTATTGTCGATGCGCGAAGGTTCGCCATTCACGATCTATGCTCACCGAAGGGTGCTGGCGATCCTCGAGACCAACAGCATTTTCAACGTGCTGAACGAAAAGAACGTGCCGCGCCAGCCGATCGAGGTGGACAAGGCGTTCGAACCGACCCTGCCCGATGGTTCGCCTTCCGGCATCGAGATCCTGCCATTCGCCGTGCCGGGCAAGGGCGCGTGGTACCTGGAGGGCAAGGCTCATCCCGCAGGCGACGACGGCACCGGCGACACGCTTGGGCTTCGAATCGATGACACAGCGAGCGGCAAATATATGTATTTCCTGGCGGCCTGTGCCAGCGTAACCAACGATCTGCGGGCCCGGCTCGCGGGCGCCTCCGCGATCTTCTTCGATGGCACGGTATGGCGCGATGACGAACTGATCGCCGCGGGCCTTGGCAACAAGACCGGGCAAGGCATGGGACATATTGCAATGTCAGGTGATTCCGGCGCGATCGCGGCTCTTGCCAACCTCGATATCGACAGGAAGATATTTTTGCATATCAACAATTCCAACCCGGTGCTGCTGCGCGACTCCGCCGAGCGTAAGACCGCCGAGCACGCGGGTTGGCAAATTCCGAACGATGGAATGGAGATCGTGCTTTGAACGCCATGACAGCCTTTTCTATTGGTGAAAGCACCCCGCTGACGAGCGCCGAAGACCTTGAAGCCGCACTGCGACAGATCGGCGCGACGCGGTATCACAGTTTGCATCCGTTTCACCGGCTGCTGCACGGCGGCAAGCTGAACAAGGGGCAGGTGCAGGCCTGGGCGCTGAACCGCTATTATTACCAGAGCACCATTCCGATCAAGGACGCCGTCGTGATCTCGCGGTTCCACGACCGCGGCATCCGGCTCGAATGGCGGCACCGAATCGAAGACCATGACGGCGATCTCGGAACCGAGGGCGGCATCGAGCGCTGGCTGAAGCTGACAGAGGGACTTGGGCTCGACAGCGCCTATGTCGAATCGACCGAGGGCATTCTGCCGGCGACGCGCTTTGCGGTGGAAGCCTATGTCCACTTCGTCCGCGACAAGACGCCGCTCGAGGCCATCGCCTCCTCGCTCACCGAGCTGTTCGCGCCCAGCCTGCATGAGGAACGCATCTCGGGAATGCTGGCGCATTACGACTTCGTCAATCCCGACATCATGAGCTACTTCAGCCGGCGGTTAACGCAAGCGCCGCGCGATGCCAATTTCGCGCTCGATTTCGTCAAGACCCATGCCAGGACGCCTGCGGAGCGCGAGGCGGTCTGCAATGCACTGATTTTCAAGACCAATGTGCTATGGGTTCAGCTCGATGCGCTGTACCATGCCTATGTCGAAGGCCATGTGCCGCCGGGAGCGTTTGTTCCGAAGGAAAGTTAGAGCGAAATCTAAGAGGCCAACCAGAGACCAACCGATGGCAGCCCCGCAGAGCCGCAATATCACCGTCAGCAAGACCAGCCGGCCGCGGCTGCCGCGGCATGCCAAGCTGAAATTCGACGAGACACGGCAGCGCTGGGTCATTCTGGCGCCGGAGCGGGTTCTGGCACCGGACGAGATCGCGGTGGAGGTCCTGCAACTGTGCGACGGCGCCCGCAGCGTCGAACAGATGGTCGATCAGCTTGCCGAAAAATATGCCGCCGACCGCGACGCGATCGGCACCGACGTTATCGCCATGCTGCAGGATCTGGCCGACAAGGGTTTCCTGACCGAAGCTCGCGAGAAGACATCATGAGCCCGACCCTCACCGACGCCGGCGTCGCGGCGAACGCTCCCTCGGACGGCCTTGCGGTGCTGGAATCGCGCGGCTCGACGGCGGAGACCTTCGGCATTCCGCTCGCGGTGCTCGCCGAGCTGACGCATCGCTGTCCGCTGCAATGCCCCTATTGCTCCAATCCGGTGGAGCTGGATCGCAGCGGCAGCGAGCTCACCACGGAGGAATGGAAGAAGGTCCTCACCGAACTCGCCGAAATCGGCGTACTGCAAATCCATTTCTCCGGCGGCGAACCGACCGCGCGCAAGGACCTGGTCGAACTTGTGCAGCACGCCAGCGATGTCGGACTGTATTCCAACCTGATTACGTCGGCCGTGCTGCTGACCAGGGAAAAACTGTCAGCCCTGGCCGATGCCGGCCTGTGTCACGTGCAGATCAGTTTTCAGGGCAACGAGCCCATCGTCGCCAATCGCGTCGCAGGCCTGAAAAACGCGCACGAAAAGAAACTTGAAGTCGCCAAATGGACGCGCGAGCTGGATCTGCCGCTGACCGTCAATGCGGTCATGCACCGCCAGAACCTGTTCCAGCTTGCAGACATCATCCAGATGGCGGTCGATCTCGACGCCGACCGGCTCGAGGTGGCCAATGTCCAATATTACGGCTGGGCGCTGAAGAACCGCGCTGCGCTGATGCCGACGATCGAACAGATCGAGGAGACCAGCCGCATCGTCGAGGATGCCAAAGCGCGGCTGAAAGGCGTCCTGGCCATCGACTTTGTGGTGCCGGACTATTATGCGCTGCGGCCGAAAAAATGCATGGGCGGCTGGGGCCGGCAGTTCTTCAATATTTCGCCCGCCGGCAAGGTCCTGCCCTGTCACGCCGCCGAATCCATTACCGGGCTCGAATTCGAATCGGTGCGCAGCAATCATTCGATTGCCTGGATCTGGAAGAACTCTGAAGCCTTCAACCGCTATCGCGGCACCGGCTGGATGCCGGAGCCGTGCCAGAGCTGCGAGTTCAAGGAAATCGATTTCGGCGGCTGCCGCTGTCAGGCCTTTGCGCTGACCGGCGATGCCGGCAATACCGATCCGGCCTGCACGCTATCGCCGCTGCATGAGCAGATTTTCAAGTTGGCCGAATCCGAGGCGGCGGCCGACAACAACCGCTTCATCTATCGCAATTTTGCAGGCGGTACGCTGGAGACGGACGGCGAACATGGCGCCTGACGCCGATGCGGGCAAATCTTCTGGCCACCGCTCCGACCCATTCGCGCCATTGACCTCACAACTGCTGCCGGTCGGCGACGGCCACGAGATCTACGTCGAAACCGTCGGCCGTGCTGATGGCATCCCAGCGGTCTATCTGCACGGCGGCCCCGGCAGCGGCTGCCAGCCCGATCATCGGCGGCTGTTCGATCCGGAGCGTTTCCATACAGTCCTGTTTGACCAGCGCGGCGCCGGCCGAAGCCGCCCCAAGGGCCGCCGCGAAGACAATACGCTGCCGCATTTGCTCGCGGACATGGAAATGATCCGCGAGCAATTCGGCTTCACACGCTGGATGATTGTCGGTGGCTCCTGGGGCGCCACGCTTGCGCTGGCCTATGCGCAGGCGCATCCGCAGCGGGTCTCGGGCATTGTGTTGCGCGCCACTTTCCTCGGCACCCGCGGCGAACTGGACGGCGCCTTTGGCGATGTGCTCCCGCGCTTCTACCCGGGCCTCGCCGATGATTTCCTGAGCGTGCTGCCCGGCGATGAGCGCGACCGGCCGCTCGACGCTTACTGGCGCCGCATCCTCGACGCCGATCCCGCAGTGCACGGCCCGGCCGCCCGCGCCTGGCATGACACCGAACGGATCCTTTCCGAACACGCCCCGTCGCGGGTCCGGCTCGATCTTGGCTCGCTGAACTCAACGCAAGCCTTGCCCTCCACGCCGTTCATGGAAGCGCATTACTTCCAGAACGACTGCTTCATGAGGCCAGATCAGCTTCTGGCGGAAGCCCGCAAGCTCGCGGGCATACCCGGGATTATCGTGCAAGGCCGCTACGATCTGCTTTGTCCGCCAGCGACCTCGCATGCGCTTGCCGCCGCGTGGCCCACGTCCGAGGTTCGCTTCGTCGAGGGTGCCGGCCACCAGCTCTACGATCCAGGCGTCAGAGACGCGGTAATGAAGGCCATCGCGGACCTGGCTTCCAGCGCTACCCGATAAGGGGACGGCCCTAAGCGTGACGTCCGGCGGCTTGATTCCGCCATATATGCGCCGCCCATGCTGCACTGCCGCAATTGCAGGTGATGACGTTAACGTTACGGCCCTTCGACTAATGAAGACTGTCGATCAAGCAAAAATGGCTTTGTGGATCGCATTATTTGGTCCTAATAAGACAACCCTATGATCCAATTTGAAAACCACAAGAACGCCACCTGAGCGTTCGCCGGAAAAAGTAAGGCCGCGTCATTATTCGTCCCGGCGCGGGCAAGGCAGGAATGAAACCGACCGATATCTCTGCGCCCGATTACTTTCACAAAGTCGTCGATTGCCAATGGGCGTGTCCCGCACATACGCCGGTTCCCGAATATATCCGCTTGATCGCTGAAGGCCGCTATGGCGATGCCTACATGATCAATTGGAGATCGAATGTGTTTCCCGGAATTCTGGGACGCACCTGCGACCGTCCGTGCGAGCCGGCATGCCGCCGCGGCCGCGTCGAGGATAACCCGGTCGCGATCTGCCGACTGAAGCGCGTCGCCGCCGACTTCAAGGACGACGTCAAGCACCGCATGCCGCAACCCTCGGCAAAAAACGGCAAACGCATCGCCATCGTCGGCGGCGGCCCGGCCTCGCTCACGGTGGCGCGTGATCTCGCGCCGCTCGGCTATCACTGCACGGTGTTTGATTCCGATCCCAAAGCTGGCGGGATGATGCGGACGCAGATTCCAAAATTCCGGCTGCCGGATTCGGTGATCGACGAAGAAACCGATTACATCCTCGATCTCGGTATCGAGTTCAAAGGCGGCCATCGTATCGAAAGCCTGAAGAAATTGCTCACCGAGAACTATGACGCGATTTTTGTCGGTTCCGGTGCGCCGCGCGGCCGCGAACTCGAGATTCCCGGCCGCAAGGAAGCCGCCGCCAATATCCACATCGGCATCGACTGGCTCTCCAGCGTGTCGTTCGGTCATGTCGAGAAGATCGGCAAGCGCGTGATCGTACTCGGTGGCGGCAATACCGCGATGGATTGCTGCCGCACCGCGCGCCGCCTCGGCGGCGAGGACGTCAAGGTGATCGTGCGCTCCGGCTTCGAGGAGATGAAGGCGTCGCCCTGGGAGAAGGAGGACGCCATCCATGAGGATATTCCGATCCTCAACTTCATGGTGCCCGTCGCCTTCACCCACGACAACGGCAAGCTCACCGGCGTCACCTTCCAGAAGGTGAAGGCCGAGTATGACGCCAAGGGCCGGCGCACGCTCCTACCCTCGGGCGAACCGGACCAGACGATTGCCTGCGACGATGTGCTGGTGGCGGTCGGCCAGGAGAACGCGTTTCCCTGGATCGAGCGCGACTGCGGGGTCGAATTCGACAAATGGAACATGCCCAAGGTCGACCCCAAGACCATGGGCTCGACCAACCCGAAGGTGTTCTTCGGCGGCGACGCCGCATTCGGCCCGAAGAATATCATCTGGGCGGTCGCGCACGGCCATGACGCCGCGCTGTCGATCCACAAGCTGCTCTCCGGCGAGGACATCCGCGAGCGTCCGCTGCCCGAGGTGCAGATCTCGTCGCAGAAGATGGGTATCCACGAATGGAGTTATGACAACGACGTCTCCAGCGACAAGCGCTTCAAGGTGCCGCATCGCGACAAAGTCATTGCGCTAAAGGACATCCGCGCCGAAGTCGAACTGGGCTACGACCTCAAGCTCGCGCTCGGTGAGGCCCAGCGCTGCCTGAATTGCGACATCCAGACGGTGTTCACGGCGCCCTTGTGCATCGAATGCGATGCCTGCGTCGATATCTGCCCGATGGATTGCATCACCTTCACCGAGAACGGCGAGGAGGCCGATCTGCGCGAACGGCTCAAGGCGCCCTCGCCGCATCTCGACCAGGACCTTTATGTCGCCGACGGTCTCAAGACCGGGCGCGTGATGGTCAAGGACGAGGACGTCTGCCTGCATTGCGGCCTGTGCGCCGAACGGTGTCCCACCGGGGCCTGGGATATGCAAAAATACCTCATCGATATGACTCACGCGGGTACATCATGTCAGTCCAAAGCCCGATCAGCAGCGTAAACGACTTCGTCGTCCGCTTCGCCAACGTCAACGGCTCCGGCTCGGCGAGCGCCAACGAACTGTTCGCCCGCTCGATCCTCCGCCACGGCGTACCGGTCTCGCCGCGCAACGTCTTCCCGTCCAATATCCAGGGCCTGCCGACCTGGTACGAGGTGCGCGTCACCGAGGAGGGGCATCTTGGCGCCCGCGGGGGCGTCGACATGATGGTGGCGATGAACCCGCAAACCTGGGACAAGGACCTCGCTTCGATCGAGCCCGGCGGCTACCTGTTCTACAATTCGACCAAGCCGATGCCGTCATCGAAATTCCGCGCCGACATCACCGTGATCGGCGTGCCGCTGACCGCCATCACCAACTCGACCTATACCGATCCGCGCCAGCGCCAGCTTTTCAAGAACATCATCTATCTCGGTTCGCTGTGCGCGCTGCTCGATATGGACCCGAAGCTGGTCGAGCAACTGATCGGCGAGCAGTACAAGGGCAAGGAAAAGCTGCTGTCGTCGAACGTCCACGCGCTGCATCTTGGCCGCGACTGGGCCTTGCAGAACCTCAAATGCCCGATCGGCTTGCGGGTCAAGAAATCCGACAAGGTCGGCGACCGCATTTTCATCGAGGGCAACAGCGCCGCCGCCCTTGGCGCGGTGTATGGCGGCGCCACCGTCTGCGCCTGGTATCCGATCACGCCATCATCGTCGCTCGCCGACGCCTTCACCAGCCATTGCAAGAAGCTGCGGCACGATCCCAAAACCGGAAAGGCAAAATACGCCATCGTTCAAGGTGAGGACGAACTCGCCTCGATCGGTATCGTGATCGGCGCCTCATGGAACGGCGCGCGCGCCTTCACCGCAACCTCCGGCCCCGGCATCTCGCTGATGCAGGAGTTCATCGGCCTGTCCTACTTCGCCGAGATTCCGGCCGTGATCATGAATGTGCAGCGCGCCGGCCCGTCGACGGGGATGCCGACCCGCACCCAGCAATGCGACATTATTGCCTGCGCCTATGCCTCGCATGGCGACACCAAGCATGTGCTGCTGTTTCCGGAAGATCCTGCCGAAGCGTTCGAATTCGCCGCGCAGTCGTTCGATCTGGCCGAACGCCTGCAGACCATGATCTTCCTTATGCTCGATCTCGACATCGGCATGAACCATCGGCTCAGCCGTCCGCTGAAGTGGGATGACGCCAGGCAATATGACCGCGGCAAGGTGATGACGGCGGAGATGCTGGACGACGGCCGCGATTTCGGGCGCTATCTCGACGTCGACGGCGACGGCATTCCCTACCGTACCTATCCCGGCACCCACCCCACCAAGGGCTCGTTCTTCACCCGCGGCACGTCGCGCGACCGTTACGCGCGCTATTCCGAAGAAGGCGCTGTTTACGCCGACAACATGCAGCGGCTGGTGCGCAAATTCGAGAGCGCCCAGGACATGGTGCCGCGGCCGCTGCAAGCCAATGCCGCCAAGCCAACCAAATATGGCGTGATCTATTTCGGCTCAACCGCGCCGGCCATGGACGAGGCGATCGGGATGCTGGAAGCACGCGGGCATCAGCTTGACCGGCTCCGCATCCGCGCCTTCCCGTTCCATTCCAGTGTCGCAAGCTTTATCGCCGACCATGATTTTGTTTATGTGGTCGAGCAGAACCGCGACGCGCAGCTTCGCTCGCTGATCGTCAACGAGAACGGCATCGATCCGGTCCGGCTGGTTCCGGTCCTGCATTATGACGGCACGCCGATTACCGCGCGCTTCATCGCCGGTGCCATCGGCGACCATCAGGATCAGCTCAAAGTGACCCCGCTCCGCAAGGTTAAGTCATGACCTATATCGCCAAGCCGAAATTCCAGCATCCCGGCCTTCCGAAAAACGATCTCGGCTACACCCACCGCGATTACGAAGGCAAGATTTCGACGCTGTGCGCCGGATGCGGCCACAACTCGATCACGGCATCGATCATCGAGGCCTGTTACGAGCTTTCGATCGAACCGCACCGCGTCGCCAAGATTTCCGGCATCGGCTGCTCCTCGAAGACGCCGGACTATTTCCTCGGCAACTCGCACGGCTTCAATTCGGTCCACGGCCGCATGCCGTCGGTCTTGACCGGCGCCAATCTGGCCAACCGCGAGCTGATCTATCTCGGCGTCTCCGGCGATGGCAACTCGGCCTCGATCGGCTTCGGCCAGTTCGCCCATTCGATCCGCCGCGCCGTCAACATGACCTACATCGTCGAGAACAACGGCGTTTACGGTCTCACCAAGGGCCAGTTCTCGGCGACTGCCGACCGCGGCTCCAAGAACAAGCGCGGGCTGATGAACAACGACAACGCCATCGACCTCGTGGCGATCGCGCTTCAGCTTGGTGCGAGCTTCGTGGCGCGCAGCTTCTCCGGCGACAAGACCCAGCTGGTGCCGCTGATCGCCGGTGCCATCCAGCACCAGGGAGCGGCGTTCATCGACGTGATCAGCCCTTGCGTCGCCTTCAACAACCACGCCGGCTCGACCAAGAGCTTCGACTATGTGCGCGAGCACAATGACGCGGTCAACCGCCTCGACGTCATCACCGGCCGCGACCCGATCACGGTCGACTACGCGCCCGGATCGGTAACGGTGGTCGAGCAGCACGACGGCACCAAACTGGCGCTGCGCAAGATCGATGCGGACTACGACCCGCATGATCGTGTCGGGGCGATGTCGTTCCTGCAGAAGCACGCCGCCAAGGGCCAGATCGTCACCGGGCTTCTTTATGTCGATCCGGAGTCGGAAGACCTGCACACCCATCTCAACACCGTCGAGACGCCGCTCAACGCGCTGGGCGAGCAAGCGCTGTGTCCGGGCTCGGCCGCGCTGGACAAGATCAACGCCAGCCTGCGCTGAAGCGTTTTCGATTCTGATTGACTCGAGAATCGCAGCTCCAATCCTTGTCTGGACGCGTTTTCTTCACGCGAATCGGGATCCACCCCGCATCAAGTGCAGGCAGGCTTTCGCTCGAAAACGCTATGGACCATTCGTCCGTCTTGTCGTTGAGGTTGACGATCATGCATCTGGCCGCGCCGCCGGGTACGCGCGGCGAGCAAGCGATGTATCTTTCACGCAGCCGGTAGCGAAAAACGCGTCACAATTACGAAATAGAATCCCCGTTCCGGTTCAAAGGGAACGGAGCCTCCGAGGCGATATGGGTGTCGATCGCAGCCTAGTCGGTTCACGTCTCGCACCTCAGAAGACGGCAAGGCTGGATTGCACGTCAAGCAGATATTGCTGTTCCGCTGTGATTAGAACCGCAAGATCGCCGCTAAATAACCAATTCGCAGGGATCGAAATGATGTGAGTGGCGTTATGCCGTGGAGATACCCATACTCCCTTAGTTGGTATCTCCCCCGCGGGCTTTGTTGACAAAATCCGGCTTCTCGCGAGAAAACGTTCCGAAGCTGCAAATGGACCAACCCGAACGGAAACAGGCATCATGAATCCGGTCAAAGCACTCGAAAATCACGGTCAAGCGGTCTGGCTGGATTTCCTGGCCCGCGGTTTCGTCGCCAAAGGCGACCTGAAAGGGCTGATCGACGCCGACGGCGTCAAGGGCGTCACATCGAATCCGTCAATCTTTGAAAAGGCAATCGGCAGTTCCGACGAATATGACGGCGCGATCGGCCAAGCGTTGAAAGGCGGCGACCGCCCGGTCGCGGAGCTGTTCGAGCATCTCGCCGTCGAAGATATCCAGCACGCGGCCGATGTGCTGCGTCCGGTTTACGATCATCTCAAGGGACACGACGGTTTCGTCAGTCTCGAAGTGTCGCCTTACCTGGCGATGGATACCAAAGCCACGATCGTCGAAGCCGAGCGGCTTTGGAAAGAAGTCGACCGCAGGAACCTGATGGTCAAGGTGCCGGCGACACCGGAAGGCCTGCCCGCGATCCGACATCTGATCGGCGAGGGTATCAGCATCAACATCACGCTGCTGTTCTCGCAGAAAGTCTATGTGAAGGTCGCCGAGGCCTATCTCGATGGACTCGATGAATATGTTGCATCGGGCGGCGATCCCTCCCGTGTCGCCAGCGTCGCCAGCTTTTTCGTCAGCCGCATCGACAGCGCGGTGGACAAGCAGCTCGATGAGAAGATCGCAAGGGCGAATGACCCCACCGAGAAGGAACGCCTGACGGCCCTGAAGGGCAAGGTCGCGATCGCCAACGCCAAGCTCGCCTATCAGGACTACAAGCGGCTGTTTTCCGGGGCGCGTTGGGAGAGGCTGGCAGCCAAGGGCGCCAGGCCGCAGCGATTGCTGTGGGCCTCGACCGGCACAAAGAACAAAGACTATCGCGACGTGCTCTACGTCGAGGAACTGATCGGTCCCAACACCGTCAACACCGTGCCGCCGGCGACGCTCGACGCATTCCGCGATCATGGCAAGCCACGTGACAGCCTTGAGGAAAATATCGAAGAGGCGAGGCACGTTCTTGCGGAACTCGATAAATCCGGAATCTCGCTCGATGCGATCACAGCCGAACTGGTCAAGGACGGCGTCAAGCAGTTCGCGGATGCCGCCGACAAGCTCTACGGCGCAGTCGCGCATAAGCGCGCGGCGTCGCTGGGTGGCGGCATCGATCGGCAGCAATTGGCGCTGGGCGCCGCCATCGGCAGCGCCGTTGAGAAAAGCACCGAGGACTGGCGGGCGTCCGCCAAGATTCGGCGCCTCTGGCAGCACGACAAATCGGTCTGGACCGATACCGACGAGGACAAGTGGCTGGGGTGGCTCAGCAGCGCGGCATCAGCCGATATCGCAGACTATGAAGACTTCGCGCAGAAGGTGAAGGGACAGAACTTCACCGACGCGGTGGTGCTCGGGATGGGCGGATCGAGTCTCGGCCCGGAAGTGCTGGCGCAGACCTTCGCAAAGAAGCCCGGCTTCCCAAAACTGCATGTGCTTGATTCAACCGATCCCGCCCAGGTCCGTAACCTTCAGGCTTCGATCAACGTCGCAAACACGCTTTTCATCGTCTCCAGCAAATCTGGCGGCACCACCGAACCGAACGTGATGAAGGATTATTTCCTGGAACGCGTGTCCGAGACAATTGGAGCCGACAAGGCCGGCCATCGGTTCATCGCGGTGACCGATCCCGGCTCGTCGCTGGAGAAGGTTGCAACCCAACAGGGCTTCGCCCGCATTTTTTTTGGCGATCCAACGATCGGCGGACGTTATTCCGTGCTGTCGCCGTTCGGGCTGGTACCCGCCGCGGCTGCGGGTATCGACCTTCGCACCCTGCTTGCGCACACCATGGCGATGGTCCGCTCCTGCGGACCGGATGTGCCGCCGCATGAAAATCCCGGCGTGCAGCTCGGCCTCGCCATGGGCCTTGCCGGGCTCGAAGGCCGTGACAAGGTCACCATCCTGTCGTCCCCGAAAATCGCCGATTTCGGCGCCTGGGCCGAGCAGCTAATTGCCGAATCCACTGGCAAGGACGGCAAGGGCTTGATTCCGATCGATGGCGAACCCCTGGGCGACGTGACGCTATATGGCAAGGATCGGTTCTTCATCGATCTTCGCACCGAAAGCGAGAGCGACACGGCGCATGACGACAAGCTTTCCGCACTGGAAAGAGCCGGACATCCGGTGGTTCGCATCGTCCTCAAATCGATCGACCATATCGGTCAGGAATTTTTCCGGTTTGAGATGGCGACCGCGGTCGCCGGCGCAATCCTCGGCATCAATCCGTTCAACCAGCCGGACGTCGAGGCCGCCAAGATCAAGACCCGGGAATTGACCGCGGCGTTCGAAAAGACCGGTTCGCTGCCCAGGGAGCGTCCGGTGATCTCAACCGCCGAGGCCGATATCTATACCGACGACAAAAACGCCGCGGCCTTGCGCAAGGCCGGTGCCAATGGCGATCTCGGTTCCTGGCTGAAGGCGCATCTTGGGGGCTCCGGCACGGACGATTATGTCGCGCTGCTCGCCTATATCGAACGCGACCATGCCCATATCGACAGATTGCAGCAGATGCGGCTTGCGGTGCGCGACAAGCGGCATGTCGCTACCTGCGCCGAATTCGGCCCGCGCTTCCTGCATTCCACCGGACAGGCCTACAAGGGCGGACCCGACAGCGGCGTATTTCTGCAGATTACGGCCGATGACGCCAGGGATCTCGCGGTGCCCGGCCAAAAAGCCAGCTTCGGCGTGATCAAGGCCGCACAGGCCCGCGGTGATTTCGATGTGTTGACCGAACGCGGCCGCCGCGCGCTGCGCGTGCATCTCAAGGGCGATCTCGAAGCCGGACTGAAGATGCTCGGCACGTCGATCACTGCAGCTCTGAATTAAGGGTACAACCATGCAGCTCGGCATGATCGGGTTGGGGCGAATGGGCGGCAATATCGTCCGGCGCCTGATGAAGCACGGACACACGACCGTCGTTTACGACAAGGATCCCAAGGCCGTCGCCGCCATCGCCGCCGATGGCGCGCTCGGCGCCGGCGCGCTGGAAGATTTTGTCAAGAAACTTCAGAAGCCTCGAACCGCCTGGGTGATGCTTCCTGCCGGCAAGATTACCGAGGCGACGATCGACGCACTGGCAAAACTGATGGAAAAAGGTGACGTCATCATCGACGGCGGCAACACGTTTTGGCAGGACGACGTCCGCCGCGGCAAAGCGCTCAAGGAGCGCGGTATCCACTATATCGACGTCGGCACGTCGGGCGGCGTCTGGGGTATCGACCGCGGCTACTGCATGATGATCGGCGGCGACAAGGCGGTGGTCGACCGGCTCAACCCGATCTTCGCGGCACTGGCGCCGGGTGTCGGCGATATCGAGCGCACCGGGGGCCGCGAGGGGCGCGATGCGCGCATCGAGCAGGGTTACATTCACGCCGGACCGGTCGGCGCGGGACACTTCGTCAAGATGGTTCACAACGGCATCGAATATGGTCTGATGCAGGCCTATGCCGAAGGTTTCGACATTCTGAAGAATGCCAATATCGACGCCCTGCCCGCCGAGCACCGGTTCGATCTCGAGATCGCCGACATCGCCGAGGTGTGGCGGCGCGGCAGCGTCATCCCGTCCTGGCTGCTCGATCTCACGGCCTCCGCGCTCGCGAAAAATCCCGCGCTTGATAACTATTCGGGATTTGTGGAGGATTCCGGTGAAGGCCGCTGGACCGTCAATGCCGCTATCGACGAGGCGGTCCCGGCCGAGGTGCTGACTGCGGCACTGTACGCCCGTTTTCGCTCGCGCAAGCAGCATACTTTCGCCGAAAGGATTCTCTCCGCGATGCGTGCCGGCTTCGGCGGCCATAAGGAGCCGCAGCAGCAGAGCGCGCCTGACACCGTCAAGCCAAAGGCGGGCCGCTCGTGATGGAGGCTCCTACAAATCGGAAGAAGCCTGATCCTTGTTGCTTCGTCATCTTCGGCGCAACCGGCGATCTGGCCCATCGGCTGGTGATCCCCGCGCTCTATAACCTCGCGGCGACGGGCCTGCTGCCCGATGAATTCTGCGTCGTCGGTATCGCCCGCAAGGCGATGTCAAGCGACGCGCTGCGCGACAGCCTGATGAAAGGCTTGCGCCAATTCGCAACCCGTCCCGTGGACGAGGCGATCGCCAAGCGCCTGCTGGCATGTCTCACCTGCATTGCCGCCGATCCGGGCGAGCCGGTCTCGTTCGATTCGATGCGGGAGCAAATCGAAAAGCTGGAGGCGACGCGGAAAACCGGTGGCAACCGCCTGTTTTATCTGGCGACGCCACCCGATGCCTTTGCGCCGATCAGCCGCGAACTCGGCCGGGCCGGGTTGCTGAGGGAAGAAAACGGCGCGTGGCGACGGTTGGTGGTCGAAAAGCCATTCGGAACCGATTTCGCCTCGGCCAGGGCGCTGAATGGCGAATTGCTGAAAATCGTCGATGAACACCAGATCTATCGAATCGATCATTACCTCGGCAAGGAGACGGTACAGAACATCCTGGTGCTTCGCTTCGCCAACGGCATGTTCGAGCCGATCTGGAATCGCAATCACATCGATCATGTACAGATCACGGTCGATGAAAAACTCGGCGTCGGCCACCGCGGCAGCTTCTACGACGCTACCGGCGCGCTGCGCGACATGGTGCCCAATCATCTATTCCAGCTGTTGTCGCTGATCGCGATGGAGCCGCCGGCGCGATTTGACGCTCACGCGGTCCGCTCGGAAAAAGCCGAGGTGCTGGCGGCAATTCAGACCCTGAGCGAGGCCGAGGCCCTGCAGAATTCCGTTCGGGGCCAATACCAGGCCGGCAAGATCGGCGACACCGAGATCGAGGACTATCGCAAGACCGCGAACGTCAAACCCGGCAGCACCACCGAAACCTATGCCGCGTTGAAACTGACCATCGACAACTGGCGCTGGGCCGGCGTTCCCTTTTATCTGCGCACCGGCAAGGCGCTGGCCAGCAAGCGGACCGAAGTGGCGATCAAGTTCAAGCAGGCACCATTCGCGATGTTTCGCGATACGCCGGTGGATCGCCTGTCGCAGAACTATCTCGTGATCGGCGTTGAACCGACCGAGGGCATTACGCTGCAGTTCAACACCAAGGTGCCGGGACCATCGATTTCCATCGACGGCGTCGAAATGAAATTCCGCTACAAGGATTACTTCAAGGCAGAACCGAGCACCGGCTATGAGACGCTGATCTACGATTGCATGATCGGCGACAACATCCTGTTTCAGCGTGCCGACAGCGTCGAAGCCGGTTGGCAGGCTGTGCAGCCGTTCCTCGATGCGTGGAAGAAGGCTGGCGCCAACGGCCTGGAAAGCTATAAAGCCGGCAGCGAAGGTCCGCCCGACGCGGACGCGCTGTTGACGCGTGACGGCCGCAGCTGGAGGAAGTTCGGTTAGCATGGCCTCGAACGATCATCACCAGTTGAACGCCAGGGTGGTCGCGGTTTCCGATCCGGCAGCGCTCGCGAAAGCCGCCGCGGAACGGATCGTGGCGCGGATCGCGGCGAACAGGGGTCGCGTGGCGATCTGTCTCGCCGGCGGATCGAGCCCGAAGCAACTCTATCAACTGCTTTCAACCGGGGCCTATCGAAGCCGGATCCCGTGGGACCGCGTCCATTGGTTCGTCGGCGACGAGCGCTTCGTTCCCGCGGCCGATCCGATCAGCAATATGGCGATGGCGCGCGGCGTCTTTCTGGACCGCTGCGCGCCGGCCGCCAACATCCATCCGATTCCGACCGATAGCGCCGATCCGAAAGAGGCAGCGCGCCGTTACGAGCGCGAGTTGAAATCATTCTATGGCGCCAATGAGCTTGATTTGGCCCGGCCGCTGTTCGATGTCGTGTTGCTGGGCGTCGGGTCTGACGGCCATACCGCGTCGCTGTTTCCCGGCTACCCCGCCGTGGAAGAGACCGGTCATTGGGTGACCGAGGTCCCAAAAGCGCATGTCGAGCCGTTCGTGCCGCGGGTCACGCTGACCCTGCCGGCGCTCGGCTCTTGCCGCGAAATGCTGATCGAGGCCAGCGGCGCGGGAAAACGCCCGATCCTGACCCGCGTTTTTGCTGGCGAGGACTTGCCGGCGAACCGCGTACATTCCACCGGCGAGACCATCTGGCTTGTGGACGCCGCAGCGTTGCCGGAGAGTTTTCGTGAGCGATGATCGCTGGCAAGATGCCGTGCGCGCTGATCGTGATGGGCGTGTCCGGCTCCGGCAAGAGCACGATTGCGGAAAAGCTCGCCGAACGACTAGGCTGGAGCTACGAGGACGGCGACAAATTTCATCCCGCGAGCAATGTCGCCAAAATGAGCGCCGGCCATCCGCTCACCGACGAAGACCGCTGGCCCTGGTTACGGGCGATCGCCGACGAAATCGACCGGGTCTGCGGGGCCGGCGAGCATGCCGTTATCGCCTGCTCCGCGCTCAAGCGCACCTATCGCGATGTTCTCGTGCATGGACGCAGCGATGTTCGTATCGTCTTTCTCCGGGGCACGCAGGAGTTGATTGCCAAACGTATGGCCGCCCGCAAGAACCATTTCATGCCGCCCGGCCTGCTGGACAGCCAGTTCAAGACCCTGGAGCCGCCGGACCCACGTGAAAATCCCGTGACGGTGTCGATCGATGCCCCGGTCAACGCGATCGTCGATGACATCATTCGCCGACTGAGGCCAAGACCGGCGGATAGCGATGCCAACAGCAGGAACCGATCATGACCCGTATCGCCCTCGTCGTCTCGGATGTCGACGGCACGCTGCTGACCAAGGACAAGACCTTGACCGAAGGCGCAAGGCGCGCCGTGCGGCGCCTGGAGGAGCGCGGCATCGGCTTCACCATTACCTCCAGCCGTCCGACGATCGGCATGCGGTTCCTGATCGAGCCACTTCAAATCACGCTGCCGGTCGGCGCATTCAACGGGAGTTCAATCGTCGATGCACAATTGAACCCGATCGAACAGCATTTGATCCCCGCATCAGCGGCGCAACGCAGCATCGATATATTGGGCGAATTCGGCGTCGACATCTGGCTGTTCACCAACGAGCAATGGCTAGCCCGCAGCGGCGACGGCGCATATGTCCCGCTTGAAAGGCGCGCCATCAAGGCCGATCCGGCCATCGTTCCGGATTTCGCGCCGTATCTGTCGGGCGTCTGCAAGATCGTCGGCGCCTCCGCCGACGCGGCACTGCTGCAACGCTGCGAAAGCGTGGTGCAAAAGGCATTGGGCTCACAGGCTACGGCGGTTCGGTCGCAAAGCTATTATCTCGACGTCACCCCGCCCGGCTGCGACAAGGGCACGTTCGTGCAGGCGATGGCGAAACGACTTGGAATTTCAACCGGCTCGGTTGCCACCATCGGCGACATGCAGAACGACCTCGCGATGTTCAAGACGAGCGGCATCTCCATCGCGATGGGTAACGCAACCGACGACGTCAAGAAGCTGGCCACGCATGTTACGGCCTCGAACGAGGACGAGGGTTTTGCCGGCGCAATCGATGTTATTTTGAAGAATAACGAAGCGAAGTAATGCCTTGCGCCGTTCCGGCATTTGCCGGCACGACGCGTCTCCTTTGCGCTCCTATTTGGACCGCTGCATCGCCGGCTTTTCGGCCGGCCTGTTTGCGTCGCTGAGATTGTGGGCGGTATTGATCAGCGCGATGTGGGTCAGCGCTTGCGGGAAATTTCCGGCTTGACGCCCTTCACCGGAATCGAATTCCTCCGCCAGCAGCCCGAGATCGTTCGCGACCGCAACCACGCGATCGAACAGCGCCTGCGCCTTGGCGATCTCGCCGGCCAGCACATAGGCGTCGGCGAGCCAAAGGCTGCAGGCGAGAAATGCGCCTTCGATCGGTTGCCGTTCATCCGAGACCCTGCGGGGGTCGTGCCGCAGCACAAACCCGTCCCGCATCAGATATTTTTCGACGGCCGCGATGGTGCTGCGAACGCGCGGGTCCGATGCCGGCAGGAAACCCACCGACGGCATCAGCAGGATGCTGGCATCAAGCACCGTCGAGCCATAGGACTCGACAAACGCATTCTGGCCGCGGTCGAAACCCTTTTCGCAGACGTCGCGATGGATGGTGTCGCGTAACCGACGCCACTGATCGAGCGGCGCATCAAAGCCGAATTTCTCGGCACTTTTGATGCCGCGATCGAACGCGACCCACGTCATCACCTTCGACGAAACGTAGTGCCGTCCGTCGCCTCGGATTTCCCAGATACCTTGATCGGGCTGGTCCCACACTTCAGCCAGATGCTCCAGCACCTTGTATTCGAGATCCCAACTCCCCTTATCGAGATCCAGCTTGGCCATACGCGACTGATGAAACGCATCGATCAATTCGCCGTAGACGTCGAGTTGCAGCTGGGCATGCGCGGCATTGCCGATCCGAACTGGCCGTGCGCCCTCGTAACCCGGCAGCCAGTCGGCGACCCATTCCAGCAGGCGCCGCTGGCCTTTAATGCCGTACATGATCTGCATGTTTGCCGGCGAACCAGCGGCGGCACGAAGCAGCCAGTTGTGCCATGCGCTGGCCTCCTCGGTATAGCCGCTGTTCATCAGCGCCAGCAGCGTGAAGGTGGCGTCGCGCAGCCAGCAAAAGCGATAATCCCAGTTGCGGGCACCACCGAGCTTTTCCGGCAGCGAAGTCGTGGGTGCGGCGACAATGCCCCCGGTCGGCGCGTAGGTCAGCGCCTTCAGCGTCAGCAACGAACGCATCACGAGATCGTGGTAGTCACCCTCATAGGTGCAATGGCTGCACCACTCGGTCCAGAACTCCTCGGTATCCCTTAACGCCTGCGCCGGATCAATCGGCGCGGAAACCGGCAGATGCGAAGGCCCGTAGAGTGAGCACAAACGGTATTGTCTCGCTGGCACTCACCTCGAAATCGGCCACCGTGGTCATGTCTTCGCCGCGCGTCTCGACCGGCGTTCGCAACACCGTCATATCCGGCCCGCAAATCGCCAGCAGCGCGCCGTCTTCGGTTCGCTTGACCCAGGGGATATCGACGCCGAATCCAAACCGGATCACCAGTTCCATCCGCAGCTTCACCCGGCCGCTGACGCCGCGCACCAGCCTGATGACGTCGGAGCCATTGCCGCGCGGCGGCATGAAGTCGATCAGGGCGACGATGCCATCTGCGGTCTCGAAGCGCGTTTCCAGGATCAGCGTATTGTCCCAATAGCGGCGGGAGGACTTTGTAACGTCTTCCACCGGCGCGATGCGCCATCGGCCTTGTTTGGGTGTGCCGAGCAAGGCCGCGAAACAAGCGTCGGAATCGAACGCCGGCCAGCACAGCCAGTCGATCGATCCGTCGCGCCCGACCAGGGCCGCGGTTTCGCAGTCGCCGATCAATCCATAGTCTTCGATTTTGCAGGACACGTTGGTTATCGCCGGTTGTTGAATGATTATGCGTCAGGTGCCGGCCCGTGCCCGGCTTGCGACCGCGACCTTGAGCGCAGGCCGATTGATCGCCGATGCGATCTCATCGATCGCAACCGGCAGCCGCCGCCGCCAATTCGGATGCTCGTTCACGGTGCCGGGAATATTGGGCTGGTCGATCACGGCAAGCAGATCCTCCAGCGATATCGCGAGCAGCCGGGATTTGGTCCGCGCCAGAAAACCCGCGACCGCGTAAAGATCATCCCCGTCGATGCCGTGATGGCGCAGTACCTCGGTCAGCATGGCCAGCGCATGCCATCGCGCGTCGTCGCTTTCGCCGGGATCGATGCCGAGTGACCGTTTCAGCTTCAGGTCGCTGAAGGAACGCCACCCGGCATAGCTCGAGAGATCGTGGGTGTTGAAGGTGACGAGGGCATTGGGTGCATAATGATCGATGCCGCGAAACCGGCCGTGATCGTCGCGCTCAAACATCATCACCTGATACGACCAGATGCCCCAATCCGCCATTTGTTCGCGAAAGCCTTCCGGCACTGTGCCGAGGTCCTCGCCGATGACGACGCAGCGATACGCCACGCTTTCCTGCGCGGTCGCCGCCAGCAGCGCCTCGAACGGCATTTGTACATAGACGCCACTGTCGGCGGCAAATCCGTGCGGCACGAGATAAAGCCGCTTCAGGCCGAGCACGTGATCGAGCCGGATCGCGCCGGCGTGACGCATCGACGCCCGAAGCATCTCCCGAAACGGCTCAAAGGACTGGATTTCCAGACCGGCGGCGTTGAACCCCGCGAGGCCCCAGTTCTGGCCTGACGTGTTCAACGGATCCGGCGGCGCACCGACAGCGAGATGGCGGGAAATCGCGGCCTGCTCGTTCCAGGCATCGAACCCGTCGGATTGCACGCCGACGGCCACATCGAGATAGAGACCCACTTTCATGCCCAGCCGGGTTGCGAGATCCCGGCAAACCTGCAACTGCCGGTCCGCCGTCCATTGCACGAATTCGACGAATTCGATTTCGGCCGCATCGGGACCCTGCCGCAGTCCGGCGCATTTGGCCTCGTCGGGCTGCCGCCATGGTTCGGGCCATTCCCACCACGGTTTGTTGAATCGATGCCTGAGTACCTCGAAGCAGGCGAACCGCGACAGCAACGGCTCGCGCTCGGCGCGAAAGCTGGCGAAATCCCGCCGGCGTTCGGGCACCGCATCGGCCCTGAATCGCTCGAATGCCAAACGCAACCCGCGCCATTTCAGCGCCGCGACGCCCGCATAATCGACGAGGTCGCCCTGCCTCATCCGGGCGATCGCGCCGGCGCTCTCCGGGAAGGCCTCGGGCCGAAACTCCGGCAGCTTTTCAACATCGACATAAAGTGCGTTCAGAAACAGCCGGCTGTTCGGCGAATAGGGACTGCAATCGGCGGGGCGGTCATCGAACAACGCATGCAGCGGGTTGAGGCCGATGCCGTCTGCTCCCAAATGATCCGCCAGTTCAATCAGCCTCTCGAGGTCGGTGAAGTCGCCGATGCCCCAATTGCGGGCCGACCGGATGCCGTAAAGCTGGACCGCCATCAGCCAGCAGCGGTCGAAATCGCCGCCGAACGCCGTTGGCGGCGCCACCAGCAGCGGCGTTTCGTCCGTGAAAGAGGATCCATCGGTCAGATGCAGACGGTACGATCCGATCGGCAAATCCACCGGCCAGGCGATGATCCGATGGCTGGTCTCGCCCTGCGCGATAACCTTAAGACCGGCAACGATTTTCCAGCGCACCGGGAATGTGGCAGCCTGTTCGAGTTGGGTCTGCGAGGGTTGACCGAAGCGCAGCACCACCGCCCCGCCGATAAGCCGGTGAGGAGCTCGAACCGGCAGGGCATCAAGGATGATCCTCAGCGCGGCTGCGCCTGTCACATGCCGGTGACCCTGACCGTCGATAAATTCGGTCTGGATTCCGGCGGCTTTGGCTTTGGCGAAAAGGTCCATTCGGCACGCGGTTTGCACGCAACAGTGAGAGACCGTCACGAAATTCATTAGATGCAGGAAGAGGATAGCCGTGCTTAACTCATTACCGTCCCCGGTGTTCCCCGGGAACCAATGCGCGGCGAGCGGCTTTGTATATATGTCCGGAACGTCTCCTTTCCCGTACAGGAAACGGGACGTTGCTTCCATGTCAATGGCATCACCGTGAACAAAACAACTCAAACTGTCGAGAGCGCCGCAGCCGGCGGCGCTTTTCATATTGAAGATGTTTATCCGCTGATCGACAGCGGCCGCTTTCCTGTGAAGCGCGTTGCCGGAGAGCGTGTCGAGGTCTGGGCGGATATCTACCGCGACGGACATGAGGTCGTGAACGCTGCATTGGTCTGGCGCCGCGAGGGCGACCGCGAATGGCGCCGCGAGCCGATGACCCATCACAGCAACGACCGCTGGGGTGGATCGTTCGTCCCGGACCAGCCCGGACGCTATGTCTATGCCATCGAGGCCTGGACTGATGAATTCGCAACCTGGCGGCACGGATTCGAGCTGAAGCAGAAAGCCGGCGCCGATCTGACCCTCGACGCGATCGAGGGCGCTGGCATGCTCACCAAGGCGCGGGCCGGGGGCAACGCGGCTGCTGCGGTGATCCTTCGGCAGTGCGAGGATTTTCTGCAAACCGGTGACGCCGCACCGCTCCTGACCGCCGAATTGAAGGACGCCATGGCCGAGAGCCAGTTGCGGCCCGACTTGACGCGATCGCAGTTGTTTCCGTTGATGGCGGACCGGCCGCGGGCACGGGCCGGTGCATGGTACGAGATGGTGCCGCGCAGCCAGGGCCGGACTCCCGGCCAGCACGGCACCTTCAAGGACTGCATCGCGCGGCTGCCCGATATCGCGGCGATGGGCTTCGACGTGGTGTACCTGACCCCGATTCATCCGATCGGCCACACCAACCGCAAGGGCCGCAACAACGCGGTGACCGCGGCTGAAAGGGATCCCGGAAGCCCCTATGCGATTGGCGCCGCCGAAGGCGGCCATGACGCCGTGCATCCGGAATTGGGGACACTGGAGGATTTCCGAAGCTTCGTTTCGGCCTGCAAGCAGCTCGACCTCGAGGTCGCGCTCGACTTCGCCGTGCAATGCTCGCCCGACCATCCCTGGCTTCAGCAGCATCCGCAATGGTTCAAGCGCCGGCCGGACGGCTCGATGCGCTACGCCGAAAATCCGCCCAAGAAATATGAGGACATCGTCAATCCCGATTTTTCATCCGAGGACGCCGGTGCCCTGTGGAATGCCTTGCGCGACGTGGTGCTGTTCTGGATCGAGCAGGGGGTCAGCATTTTCCGGGTCGACAACCCCCACACCAAGCCCTTCAGATTCTGGGAATGGCTGATCCATGACGTTCAGCTTCGCCATCCGGACGTTATTTTCCTGGCGGAAGCCTTCACGCGGCCGAAACTGATGAAGGGCCTCGCCAAGCTCGGTTTCACGCAGTCCTACACCTACTTCACCTGGCGGACACAGAAGTGGGAACTGGAGCAGTATCTGAACGAGCTGACGGCTTATCCGGAGCGGGACTTCTATCGTCCGAACTTCTTCACTAACACGCCGGACATCCTGCCCTATCACCTGCAGAGCGGCGAGGCCTGGATGTTCAAATCCCGCGTCGCGCTTGCCGCCACGCTGTCAAGCACTTATGGCATCTACAACGGTTTCGAGTTGCTGGAGCACGATCCGATTCCCGGCAGGGAAGAATATCTTGATTCCGAGAAGTACGAGATCAAGGTGCGCGATTGGGACATATCCGGCAATATCAAGCCCTACATTCGCGATCTCAATAGCGCCCGGCGGGCAAACACAGCCCTGCAACAGACCGCCAATCTGCGCTTCATTTCGATCGATGACGGCAATGTCATCGGCTTTGTCAAGGAAGCGATCGACCACACCAACAGCGTCGTGGTGGCTATCGCGCTGTCGCGCGAGCCGCACGAATTCTGGTTTCCGCTCGGCGACGTCGAGGTCGGCATCGCCGGCGACCGCCGCCACGTCGCCGCCGTTGAAAACCTGATCACCGGCGAACGGTATCCGGTCGAATGGGGCGGCATTCGGCTGCGGATAGACCCGGCGCGCGATCCCGCCTTGCTCTTTCGCTGCCTGGCGTGAGGGGCGCCGCCATGAACCTGATGCCGTCCATCGACGCAGACAAGTTGCCGGTCACTGCCGTCCGCGACAGCGACGAGCTCTGGTACAAGGATGCCGTCATCTATCAGCTTCACGTCAAAGCCTTTGCTGACAGCAACAATGATGGCATCGGCGATTTCGCCGGGCTGACCGAGAAGCTCGGCTATTTGCAGGACCTTGGGGTTACCGCGCTGTGGCTGCTGCCGTTCTACCCGTCGCCCGGCCGGGATGACGGCTACGACATCGCCGACTATGGCGCCATCAATCCCGATTTCGGAACGATGAAGGATTTCCGTCGTTTCATTGTCGAGGCCAAGCGGCGCGGCCTGCGGGTCATCACCGAACTCGTCGTCAATCATACCTCCGACCAGCACAACTGGTTCAAACGCGCGCGCCGCAGTGATCCGAAATCGAGCGCGCGCAACTGGTATGTGTGGAGCGACACCGACCAGAAATACGCCGGCACGCGCATTATCTTCACCGACACCGAGAAGTCGAACTGGACCTGGGATCCCGAAGCCAGCGCCTTCTATTGGCACCGCTTCTTCTCGCACCAGCCGGATCTGAATTTCGACAACCCGCGCGTCGTCAGCGCGATCGTCAAGGTCATGAAACGCTGGCTCGATGCCGGCGTCGACGGCTTCCGTCTCGATGCTATCCCCTATCTGTGCGAGCGCGACGGCACCAACAACGAGAACCTGCCGGAAACCCATACCATCATCAAGAAGTTGCGCGCCGAACTCGACAGCTATGCCAAGGGCAAGGTGCTGCTGGCGGAAGCCAATCAGTGGCCGGAGGATGTGCAGGAATATTTCGGCCGCGGCGACGAATGCCATATGGCCTATCACTTTCCGCTGATGCCCCGGATCTACATGGCGATCGCACAGGAGGATCGCTTTCCGATCACCGATATCCTGCGCCAGACCCCGGACATCCCGAGCAGTTGCCAGTGGGCGCTGTTTCTGCGCAACCATGACGAACTGACGCTGGAAATGGTCACCGACGTCGAGCGTGACTATCTGTGGTCGACCTACGCCAACGATCCCCGCGCGCGCGTTAATGTCGGCATTCGCCGGCGGTTGGCGCCGTTGATGGACAACGACCGCCGCAAGATCGAGCTGATGAATTCGCTGTTGTTGTCATTTCCGGGCACGCCGATCATCTACTACGGCGACGAGATCGGCATGGGGGACAATATCTATCTCGGCGATCGCAATGGCGTGCGTACGCCGATGCAATGGACCCCGGATCGCAACGGCGGTTTCTCCCGCGCCGATCCGGCGCGGCTCTACGCCCCGACCATCATGGATCCGGTCTATGGCTATGAGTCGGTCAACGTCGAGGCCCAGTCGCGCAGCCTGTCTTCGTTGCTAAGTGCGACCAAACGGCTGATCTCGGTGCGCAAGTCAACGCTGGCGTTCGGCCGCGGCACCATGACGTTCATCCGCCCGGTCAATCGCTCCGTGCTGGCCTATGTCCGGCAATATGGCGACGAAGTGATCCTCTGCGTCGCCAACCTGTCGCGTTCCGCGCAAGCCACCGAACTTGACCTGTCGGCGTGGAAAGACCGCATTCCCCAGGAAATGCTCGGCCGCACCCACTTTCCGGCGATCGGCGAATTGCCCTACATGATCATGCTGGCGCCCTATGGATTTTACTGGTTCCAGCTTCGAGAACGCGACAAATCCGAGCACGTCGAACCGTCCGTGGTTCCTGAATTCGAGACCCTGGTGGTGCCGCTGGGTGCGACATGGATGTCACTGGCCCGCACCCGCGGCGTATTCGAACGCGACGTATTGCCGGGACACCTGGCGCGAACCCGCTGGTATCCGGAGCGTTCGGCCAAGGAAATTCAACCGACGCTGACCTCGGCGATCCCGTTCTGCGATATTGGCGACAACCGCCCCTGGCTTGCTTTTTTTGAAACGACGCAGCGCGGTATGACGACGCGCTATGTCTTGCCCATGCAGATCGAGTGGATGCGGTTCGATCGGGAGCGCTATAACCCTCGCGCCTTTGCCGCGGTACGCCAGGGCGCGCGGGAAGGCACCTTGCTGGACGTTGCAACCGATCAGATTTTCATCGCGCTTCTGCTGCGCAATCTGCGCCACTCCCTGACGGTTGAAGAACAGGACGCGCGCCTTGAGTTCAAGCCGACCAGCCGGCTCTCGGACAAGCCGATCAAACTGCCACAGCAAATCCGCGCCGTCGAAACCGAACAGTCCAACAGCACGGCGCTGGTGGACAATGACTATGTCGTCAAGGTCTATCGAAAGCTCGAATCCGGCATCAATCCGGAAATTGAGGTCGGCCGTTTTCTGACCGAGGTCGCGGGTTTCGCCAACACGCCGGCGCTGCTCGGCAGCGTCGAGCTGGTCGAAGGCGACAAATCCAGCGCGATCGCCATCGTGCATGCCTTTGTCGAAAACCAGGGCGATGCCTGGACCGTGACATCGGCGTATCTCGACCGCTTTGTCGAAGAACAGCGTCTGCTGGCGAGAAGCGAACGTCCCGGCGAAAGCGAAGAGCAGGTCCCCTATCTGCGTTACATGTCGCAGACCGGAAGACGCGTCGCCGAAATGCACATGGCGCTGGCTGGCAGCGAAGCGGATGCCGATTTCAGGCCAGAACCGACCCAACCCGATGACGTGCGGCGCTGGATCGAAGATCTAAGCGCGCGCGCGGAACGCGTCTTCGACACATTGAGGCAACGACGCGAGACGGTAAAAGAATCCGATCGCCTGCTGGTCGACCAGGCGCTGGCCCAACGCGCGAGCTTGCCTGATCGCCTGTATGCGCTGCTTCCGCCAGATATCGACGGCATGAACGTCCGCCATCATGGCGATTTCCATCTCGGCCAGATGTTGATCGTCAAGGACGACATCTTCATCATCGATTTCGAAGGCGAGCCCCGCCGTACGCTGGCGGAGCGCCGGCGCAAGGCGCCCGCGGCGCGCGACGCCGCAGGCCTGATCCGCTCGATCGATTACTCGGCGACCGCCGCGCTGGAGCGCGCGCTCAAAGTGGCCCCCGACGAGGACGGCAAGCTCAGCGCAGCCCTCGTGGAATGGCGTGATCGTTCGGTTGCGACGTTCCTCGGCGCTTATCGCGAGGTCATGACCGATCAGCGCCTGTGGCCAGCCGATCCAGATGCCGCCGGGCGGATGCTGGATTTCTTTTTGCTGGAAAAGGCGATCTACGAGATCGAATACGAATTGGCCTACCGGCCTGACTGGCTGCGCGTCCCGCTGACCGGGATGCTTCGGATATTATCTCAGCATAGCAACGAGGCCTCATGACCAAACTGTCCGCGGAGGCCTATGCGATCGTGGAAGGCCGCCACTCCGATCCTTTTCACTACCTCGGCCTTCATACCGAGGGTGACAAAACCGTGGTGCGCGCGTTCCTGCCGGAGGCCTCGAAGGTCGATGCGATCGACGAGCACGGCGAAGCGGCAGCGCTGGCGCGCATTCATGATGCCGGACTGTTCGCCGGCGCGCTTCCGAACGGCTCCCGGCGTTACCAGTTGCGCGCCCGCTTCGGCGAGACCGTGGTCGACCTTGACGACCCCTACCGCTTTCCGCCGGTCTTGAGCGATTTCGATCTGTATCTGCTGGGCGAAGGCACTCATCAACGGATTTACGACAAGCTCGGCGCGCATCCCATGACACTCGACGGCGTCAGCGGCGTAGCGTTCGTGGTGCTCGCCCCCAATGCGCGGCGGGTCAGTGTCGTTGGCGATTTCAACTTCTGGAATGCGCGGCGGCATCCAATGCGCGTCCGCGGTGTTGGCTATTGGGAGCTATTCATTCCCCATGCCACAGCGGGCGATCATTATAAATTCGATATCATCGGCCCGCAGGGTCAACATTTGCCGCTGAAGTCCGATCCGATGGCGTTTGCCGCGGAAGTGCGCCCAAGCACCGCCTCCATCGTATTCGACGAGACGCGGCTGCCGCATCCGCGCCCCGCCCCTACGGGGGTCAACGCGCTGGCTGCGCCGATATCGATCTATGAGGTCCATCTCGGTTCGTGGCGGCGAAAAGGCAACAACGAGTGGCTGACCTATCGCGAGTTGGCCGAGCAACTTCCGCGTTACGTCCGCGATCTCGGCTTTACCCATGTTGAATTCCTGCCGGTCAACGAACATCCGTTCGACGGCTCATGGGGATATCAGCCGACCGGCCTGTACGCCCCCACCAGCCGGTTCGGTATCGCCTGAGGATTTTTCGGCGCTGGTCGACGCCTGCCATCGCGAAGGTCTCGGCGTAATGCTGGACTGGGTGCCCGGACATTTTCCTGACGATCCGCATGGCCTCGGTCATTTCGACGGCACCGCGCTTTATGAACATGCCAATCCGCTGCAGGGCCGTCACCTCGATTGGGGCACGCTGATCTACAATTACGGACGCACCGAAGTCGTCAATTTCCTGGTGTCGAACGCGCTGTTCTGGCTGGAACGCTATGCCATCGACGGTTTGCGCGTCGATGCGGTCGCCTCGATGCTGTATCTCGACTACAGCCGGCCCGCCGGGGGCTGGATCCCGAACAAATATGGCGGCCGGGAAAATCTCGAGGCCATCGATTTCCTGCGCCGCTTCAACACCGAGGTGTTCGCTCGGTTTCCGCAGGCCACCACGGCCGCGGAAGAATCAACTGCGTGGCCGCAGGTGTCGCGCCCGGTCGAATATGGCGGACTGGGTTTCGGCTATAAATGGAACATGGGCTGGATGCATGACACACTGAACTACATCAGCAAGGACCCGATTTATCGCAAGCATCATCACGGCGATATCCTGTTCGGCTTGCACTATGCCTTCTCGGAGAATTTCATTCTGCCGCTGTCGCATGACGAGGTCGTGCACGGCAAGCGCTCGATCCTGGGCCGGATGCCCGGCGATGACTGGCAACGCTTCGCCAATCTGCGCGCCTATTATGCCTTCATGTTCGCTCATCCCGGCAAGAAGCTGATGTTCATGGGCTGCGAGTTCGGCCAGGAGCGCGAATGGAGTCATGATCGCTCGCTGGACTGGCACCTGCTCGATCAGAACAAGCACGCCGGCCTCCAGTCCCTGATCCGCGACCTGAACCGGCTCTATCGCGCGATACCTGCGCTGCACGAGATGGATTGCGATCAATCCGGCTTTGAATGGATTGTCACCGACGATGCCGGCGGCAACGTGTTCGCCTGGATCCGCAAGGGCAACGACGCCCGCGCGCGCTGTCTCGTGGTCATCAATTTTTCCCCGAACGTATATTACAACTACCGCGTCCGGGTGCCGTTCGCCGGCAAGTGGCGCGAGGTTCTCAACTCGGATTCCGCGCATTACGGCGGCAGCAATGTCGGGAACGTCGGCGAAGTCCGGACGTTGGAAGGTCTCGTTCCCGAGCTCAATCTCACCATTCCGCCATTGGCTGCCATTTTTCTCGTACCGGAAAGCTGAGCATGCGACTGTCCGCCGGAACGTCCTCACGCCTCGGTGCAAGCTGGGACGGCCGGGGCACCAATTTCGCGCTGTTTTCCGCCAATGCGCAAAAGGTCGAGCTTTGCCTGTTCGACAGCCAGGGACGCCGCGAACTCGAACGCATCGAATTGCCCGAGCGCAGCGAAGATGTCTGGCACGGCTACCTGAACGACGTCTCGCCGGGGCAGCTCTACGGCTATCGGGTTCACGGACCCTATGAGCCCGAACACGGCCACCGCTTCAACGCCAACAAGCTGCTGCTCGATCCCTATGCCAGGCGCATCGCCGGAAGACTGGTATGGAGCGATGCGCATTTCGCCTATCGCACCGGCAGCGCGCGCGAGGACCTTTCGTTCGATCGGCGCGACAACGCACGCGGCATGCGGAAGGCCGTCGTCGTGGACGAGACCTTCAATTGGGGACGTCGCGAGTCCCGGCCGAATATCGCCTGGGAAGACACCATCATTTATGAAGCCCACGTCAAGGGCCTGACGCAGAAGCGTGAAGACGTGCCGCCAGGGCTGCGCGGCACCTATGGCGGCTTGTCCTCGCCGGCCATGATCGATCATCTCAAACGGCTCGGCGTCACCGCCATCGAGCTGTTGCCGATCCACGGCCTCGTTGACGATCGAACACTGGTCGAAAAGAAGCTGTCGAATTACTGGGGCTACAACACGCTGTCGTTCTTCGCACCGGAGCCGCGTTACTCGCAGGACAACCCGCTCGACGCGTTCCGCACCACGGTAGCTCGGCTGCACGATGCGGGGATCGAGGTGATGCTCGACGTCGTTTACAATCATACCGCCGAGGGAAACCACATGGGCCCGACGCTGTCGTTCCGCGGTATCGACAACGCTTCCTACTACTGGCTGAAGCCGGATAATCCGCGCTTCTACGACGATTTCACCGGCTGCGGCAATTCGGTCAATCTCACCCATCCCCGCGTTCTGCAGATGGTGATGGATTCGCTGCGCTACTGGGTCGAGGTCTGCCACGTCGATGGTTTCCGGTTCGACCTCGCCACCACGCTGGCGCGCGGGCCGAACGGCTTCGACCGCAACGCCGCATTCCTGACCGCGATCCGGCAAGACCCGGTGCTCGCCGCGGCGAAGCTCGTCGCCGAGCCGTGGGACCTCGGCATGGGCGGCTACCAGGTCGGCGCGTTTCCCTCGCAGTGGTCGGAGTGGAACGACAAGTATCGCAGCGCGCTGCGGCGTTATTGGAGCGGCGAAGGCAGCCTGATCGGCGAAGTATCCAGCCGCATGACCGGCTCGTCCGATCTGTTCAACCATGATGGCCGTTCGCAGCGCGCCAGTGTCAATCATGTGACCGTCCATGACGGTTTCACGCTGGCGGACCTGTTCAGCTACAACGAAAAGCACAATGAGGATAATGGCGAGGAAAACCGCGACGGCTCGAACGACAATCACAGCAACAATTGCGGCCATGAAGGCCCGACCGACGACGCGACGATTGTCGCACTTCGCCGCCAGCTTCGAAAAAACCAGCTTGCATGCCTGCTGCTGGCGCAAGGCCTGCCGCTGATCCTGGCCGGCGATGAGGTCGGCAATAGCCAGAACGGCAACAACAATGCCTATTGCCAGGACAACGAAATCGGCTGGGTGGGCTGGGAGGGCCTCAACCGCGAAGGCGACGATCACACCGATTTCATCGGCCACATGACCGGCTTGCGAAAACGCTTCCCGCAAATCCGCTCGCATCACTGGCTTGATGGACGCCGCGCGGACGGATCCTATGGCGTGTTGTGGCTGACGCCGGCGGCCGAAGAAATGAAGGAGCAGGACTGGAATTTTCCCGAAGGCCGCTTTCTGGCTTATGTGCTCGGCCCCGCCCAACCCGGGCAAGCGCCGATCTTCATCGTGCTGAATGCTGCACCCGAGGCCATCGCGTTCAAATTGCCGAAGATACCAGAGTACAAGTCCTGGCAGCAGGTGTTGAACACGGTCGACAGCCAACAGAAGGTCGTGGACTTGGCCTCGGGAAGCGAGACGAGCGCGCCTCCCCGTTCGGTGCTGGCTTTTGCGGGTTCAGTATGAATGAGCGACACTTCGGCGCCGAGCCGACAACGGAAGGCACGTCGTTTCGGCTGTGGGCGCCGGCGGCGAAGCGTGTCGATCTGCGGCTCGAAGAAAACTCCTATCCACTGCAGCGCGGCCAAGACGGCTGGTTTTCCGCCGACATCGCCGGCGTAGAGGCCGGCGCGCGTTACGGGTTCCGGATCGACGACGAGATCGATGTTCCCGATCCGGCCTCGGCGTTTCAGCCCGATGACGTTTCCGGCCCCAGCGAGGTAATCGATCACGCCACCTACCCATGGCGCGCCACGGACTGGCGTGGACGTCCGTGGCAGGAAACCGTCATACTCGAAACCCATGTCGGCACCTTCACACCGGAAGGTACCTATCGCGCCATGATCGGCCGGCTCGATCATCTCGTGGCAACCGGAATCACCGCACTCGAATTGATGCCGCTGGCGGACTTCGCCGGCCGGCGCAACTGGGGCTATGACGGCGTCCTGTGGTATGCGCCGGACAGCGCCTATGGACGGCCCGACGATCTCAAGACGCTGATCGATGAAGCGCATCTTCGCGGGCTGATGGTATTTCTCGACGTCGTCTACAATCATTTCGGTCCCGAGGGAAATTATCTCGGCCGCTATGCGCCGGGATTCTTCACGGAAGCGCAGACCCCCTGGGGCAGCGCGATCGATTATCGGGTGCCGCAGGTACGCGCCTTCGCCGTCGAGAATGCGCTGTACTGGCTGCGCGAGTATCGCTTCGACGGACTGCGGCTGGACGCGGTGCACACCATCACCGAGCTCGGCGAAATCTCGATGCTGAATGATCTCAGCCGCGCCGTCGGCGATCTCGCCGCGGAAACCAGCCGGCATATCCATCTCGTGCTTGAAAACGATGACAACGCTGCGAGCCTGCTGGACCCGGACCAGGATCCGCCGAGCGGAAGCTACCGAGCGCAGTGGAACGACGACTATCATCATGCCTTCCATGTCTTGCTGACCGGCGAGACCCAGGGCTACTACCGCGACTTCGCGAAGTCGCCACTGCCCGACATTGCGCGCGCGCTCGCCTCCGGCTTTATCTATCAGGGCGAGGCGTCGGCGCATCGCGGCGGCCGATTGCGCGGCGAGCCGAGCGGCAAACTCGCCCCGACCGCCTTCATCAATTTTCTGCAAAATCACGACCAGATCGGCAACCGCGCGCTCGGTGACCGGCTCGAAAGTAGCGTGCATACTGATGCGATCGAAGCCGCGCTGGCGATTACCTTGCTGGCGCCTCATATCCCGATGCTGTTCATGGGCGAAGAGTGGGGCTCGACGGCGCCGTTTCCGTTTTTCTGCGACTTCGAGGGCGAACTCGCCCAGGCCGTGCGCCAGGGGCGGCGCCGGGAATACGCCTGGGCTTACGCGAAATATGGCGACGAGATTCCAGACCCACTTCATGCTTCGACCTTTCAATCCGCGGTGCTGGATTGGGACGCGCGCAACCAGCCTGCGGGACGCAGCCGGCTTGCGCTGGTGCGGGACCTTCTCGCCATACGCCGGCGCGAAATCGTTCCCCGGTTGGCGGGCGCGACGTTTGGCCATGCAGAAGCGGCGAACACCGGTCTTCTGACGGCGAGTTGGCGCCTGGGCGATGGCGCAACGCTCCGGCTCACGGCCAACCTGTCGGCCGGCGCGCTCGTCCGCGAGCGAAGTGACCCGACCAGCACTCCGATCTGGGGCGGCGAGAGCAGCGACCTGATCCCGCCATGGTCGGTGTTCTGGCATATCGGAGAGCGATAATGCCTCCGGCCATTCCGATCGCAACCTATCGCGTGCAGCTCACGGCGAACTTCGATTTCGACGCGGCTGCCGCCATTATCCCTTACCTGAAAGCGCTGGGCATCACGCATCTCTATGCGTCGCCCTTCATGAAGGCACGCCAGGGCAGCACCCATGGCTACGACATCGTCGACCACACCCGGATCAATCCGGAACTGGGCGGCGATGCCGGATTCGAGCGATTGAGCCGGACGCTGAAACAGAACGACCTCGGTCTGATTCTCGATTTCGTGCCCAACCATGTCGGCGTGCACTTCGCGGACAATCCGTGGTGGCTCGACGTGCTGGAATGGGGTCCGGGCTCGCCACATGCCGTATCGTTCGACATCGACTGGGACGTCCTGCCCTACCGCGCCCGCGGCGGTGTGTTGCTGCCGATCATCGGTTCGTCCTATGGCGAAGCGCTGGAAAAAGGCGAGATCGAACTTCGCTACGATCCCGATGAGGGCAGTTTCTCGGCGTGGTATTTCGAACATCGCCTGCCGATCGCGCCGGAGCGCTACAGCGAGATTTTGCGCAGCGTCGTCAAGGACGCCGACCAGGAGGACACCGAGGCGGGCAATCGCATTCTCGATCTCGCGTCGCGCTACAAGGCATTGCGTCATCCCAATCGCAAGGAGGCGCCGGCCTTCAAGGCCGAGCTTCGCAGCATCGCCGGGGCCGCCGACCTGATCGCGCGCGGGCTCGCTGCCTATCGCGCCAGCCCGGATCGGGCCACCCAAATCCTGGCGCTGCATCGGCTGCTGGAACGCCAGCACTACAAACTCGGTCACTGGCGGCTCGCCGCCAGCGATATCAACTACCGGCGCTTTTTCGACGTCAATACACTGGCCGGATTGCGGGTCGAGGACGCGGGCACGTTCGACGCCGTTCATCGCCTGGTCAGAGAACTGATCGCAAAAGGTAGATTGCAGGGCCTGCGGCTCGACCACATCGATGGCTTGCGCGATCCCGCGCAATATTTCCAACGGCTGCGCCGCCTGATCCGCGATGCACAGGGAAAGGCTGCCGCGCCGTTCTACATGGTGATCGAGAAAATTCTCGGCGAAGGTGAAGTCTTGCATCCCTTCACCGGTGTCCACGGCACCACCGGCTATGAGTGGCTCAACACCATCACCCAGGTGCTGGTCGACGGCCGTGGCCTCGACCCGCTCGATGAGGTGTGGCGGCAGATCAGCAATATGCCGCCGAGGCTGGAGCCTGTCCTGAAGGACGCCAAGCGCAGGGTTCTGGAGACCCTGTTGACCAGCGAGTTCACCGTGCTGACGCGGCTGCTCGCGCGTATCGCCGGTGGACACTACTCCACCCGCGACTATTCCGCTGACAGCCTGCGGCAGGCGCTCGAGCTCTATGTCCTGCACTTTCCGGTCTATCGCACCTATCTGACTTCGGCAGGCGCGACAGCGCACGACCATGCGCTGATTTCGGAGACGATTGAAAAGGCGCGGGCGGACTGGTTCGCCGCCGACGAAGGCATTTTCGATTTTCTGCGCGATACCCTGACGATGGATCTGATCAAGCCCGGCCGCCCCTTGCGCAGCGCGCCGCGGGTCCGTCGTTTCGCCCTCAAGGTTCAGCAGTTTACCGGGCCGCTGATGGCGAAGTCGCTGGAGGACACCGCGTTCTATCGCTACCACCGCCTGCTCGCCCTCAACGAGGTCGGCGGCGACCCGGCGGCCAGGGCACTTTCGATCGATGCCTTTCACGAAATGATGCAGGTCCGCGCCAGCGAATGGCCGCACGGCATGACGACGACCGCGACGCATGACACCAAGCGCGGCGAGGACGCGCGCGCACGGTTGATGGCGCTGGCCGAGATTCCCGGCGAATGGGCGAGCTCCGTCGCGCGATGGAAAATCCTGAACGCGCCGCATCTCGTGATCGACGGCCAAATGCGCGCGCCCTCGGCGGCGTTCGAATACATGCTCTATCAGGCGCTGCTTGGCGCCTGGCCGGCGGACCGGCACGACGATACGTTTGCGGGGCGGATGCAGGCCTATGCCTTGAAGGCGGCGCGCGAGGGCAAGCAGGAGACGAGCTGGCTCAACCCCAACCAGGCCTATGAAGCGGGATTGCAGACCTTCCTGGCGCGGATTCTGGACCGCTCGATCTCGGCTGAATTCCTGAATTCGCTGGACGCGCTGGCGCAGCGCATTTCGCTGCTGGGGGCGCTGAATTCGCTCAGCCAGGTCACGTTGAAGTCCATGATGCCGGGCGTGCCCGATTTCTATCAGGGCACCGAACTCTGGGACCTGTCGCTGGTCGATCCCGACAACCGGCGGCCGGTGGATTTCGCGGAGCGCGCCGCCGTGCTCGCATCGGTGGAAGCGCCGGATTGGGCGGACCTCACACAGAACTGGCGCAATGGCCATGTGAAGCTGGCCTGGATCCGGCATCTGCTGAAACTGCGAACCGACCTTGCCGGCGTCTTCGCCGACGGCGATTATCAGCCGCTTGTGGTCAACGGTCCGCACCGCGACCATGTCATTGCCTTCGCGCGTCGCCGTGGCCGCGACGCTGCGGTCGTCGCCGTCACTAAGGCCCTCGCCGCATTCTCGCAAGGCGGCAGGGTCTGGCCCGATGCGGAAGCCTTTGACGGCACGCTAAGCCTCGACCGCTATTCGGTGGACGGCGTCAACGGCGCGGAATTGCCGCTCTCCAGCCTTTTCCGGCAACTGCCGGTGGCGGTGCTGAGAGCCAGATTCGAAGGCGCCTTGAAGCCGACGCGAAAGCGTCTCCACGCCTGAGGGCCCTTCAGCTTTTCTTGGTCAGCAACAGATCGCCCCGATTCCTGATCGCGACCTTGGCTATCTCGGCAAATCGCTGCAGCAGCAAAGGCAGTGTCACTTCCAGCCGGACATGATCGTCCGCCACATCGACATGACCTGACGCCAATTGCCCGAGCGCGCTGACGCGAAAGATCATCCGATCACCTTCCCAACGCGCCTCGTCGACGTTCAATACCGGCACACTGGATGCGGCGCGCGTCAGTCCGTCCTTTAGGCGACGTATAGCCTCGTCGCGGCCGAGGCGATGCGGAATCGAAACGATCAGAGGTGCGGGCATCCCGTTAATCCTAAATCTTTGTAACTGCACTGCATGTAGTCACGGATGGTTCTCGAAAAAGAGGGGCGAACGCGCGCTGGAAACCACCGGAACCTTTCGAACTCCCATTTGTTTTCAAATTCAAAGGCAGGGCAACAGGTGCCGGCTGCCCCGGCTGGAGGAGATTGCTACGTGTCCATTGGAACAATCATTCTTATTATTCTTGTCATCGCTTTGCTCGGCGGCTTTAGCGGCGTGGGCGGCGGCCCGTTCTACGGCACCGGATATTATGGCGGCGGCGGCCTCGGCCTTGTCATCGTCATCCTGCTGATCCTGCTGTTGCTCGGAAGAATCTAGGCTTGGTAGCGTGCTAAACTTCGCGGTGCATTTCCCACAAAAGCCGTCATCACTCGCGAAAGCGGCTGATCCAGCAGTCCAGAGCGCCGGCGATCAATGATCAGCGCCCTGCAATACTGGATACTCCGCTTTCGCGGAGGATGACGACCAGGGCTGACGTCACCTTCATCTCCGCGCCGCCAATTTCTTGATCGCCGCCCTGATCGATGACGCTGCATCGTCGTAACCCTCCCACGCCTTGGTCTTGCCGAGCAGCGCCGGCACGGTGCGAACCGTATAGCGCTTCGGATCAAGATCGCCGCGAACCTGCGCCCATGTCAGCGGCATCGAGACGGGGGCGCCCTCGCGCGCCCGTGGCGACAACACCGCGACCGCGGTCGCCATCCGGTCGTTGCGAAGATAATCGAGGAAGATCCTTCCGTTGCGCAGTTTCTTCGACATGTTGAGCAGATAGCGTTTGGGGTCCCGATCGGCCATCCGCTGGCAGACGCCTTGCGCGAAGGCCTTGGCTTCTTTCCAGGCCACTCTTTCCCTGACGCCGTAGGCCAGCGGCGTCACCACGTGAAGCCCCTTGCCGCCCGTGGTCTTGCAGAAGCTTTCCAGGCCAACATCCGCCAGATGCTGCCGCATGTCCCTGGCAGCTTCGACGACATCGGCAAACCCGACGTCGGGCGCAGGATCGAGATCGAATACCAGCCGCCCAGGTACGTCGGGCATATCGGGCGCGCAATTCCAGGGATGCAGTTCGAGGCCGCCGATCTGCGCCACCGCCGCGAGACCCTCGACGCGATCGATCTGCAGATAGGGCTGGCGATCGCCGGAGACCTTCACCAGTTCCAGCAGCTTCGAGGTGCCCTGCATCGCATGGCGCTGGAAGAACCTTTCACCGCCGATACCGTCCGGCGCGCGGACGATGGAACAGGGCCGGCCCTTCAAATGGCCGATCATCCAGCCACCCACCGCCTCGAAATAGCGGGCGAGGTCGAGCTTGGTCACGCCCTCACCGTCGCCGCCGTCCGGCCACAGCTCCTTGTCGGGCTTGGAAATCACCACGCCCATCACCTCGGCGGATTTGCTCGCCGCGCGCGGCAGCGTTTTGGCCGGCTGAGCGGACGCCGTCCTGCCGGATTTGGCCGTACTGTTCCTGGCGACGGGCTTGACGAGTTTGGTCATGGCGGGCCGTTCCGCTTTGACCTCGCCGGCGGGCTTGTCCTGGCGCAATCCCTTGAACGCCGCCTGTCGGATATTGCCGCCATCGGTCCAGCCGGCGAATTCGATCTCGGCGACGAGCTCCGGCTTCAGCCAATGGACGTCGCGGGTCTTGCGCGGCGCATCGCTGCCGCCAAAGGGATTCTGGCTTGACTCCGCCGCCTTGAGGGCGGGCATGATACGCCTGACCGTGTCCTGCCCAAAACCGGTGCCGACGATCCCGACAAACGCCAGGTGACCGTTGCGATGAACGCCCGCCATCAGCGAGCGGAATTTGCCATGGGTGGTTTTCCACCCCCCCAGCACGACTTCCTGTCCGGCGCGGGTTTTGGCCTTGGTCCAGTTCGCCGACCGCCCCGAGCGATAAGGTGCGCTGAGCCTTTTCGAGACGATACCTTCCAGCGACAGCTTTGAGGCGGATTGCAATATCGTATCGCCGTCGCCCTCGAAATGCTCGACATAGCGGATCGATCCGGCTTTGCGCTTTGGCAGCGCTTCCAGCAATTGCTTCAATTGCTGCTTGCGCTCGCCGAGCGGCAGCGGACGAAGATCCATTCCGTCCGCGAACAACAGATCGAACGCAAAGAAGATCAAATTGCTGGTCTTGCCGTCGGCAATGGCGGCCTGCAACGTTGAAAAATCCGGCGTGCCGCGATGGTCGAGCGCAACGATCTCGCCGTCGATCAGTGCATCGGGCAGCGCGCTGGCTTCCTTGGCGATGGCCGGAAATTTATCGGTCCAGTCCAGCCCCTTGCGGGTCTTCAGCACGGCGTCGCCGTGCTCGACCCGCAGTTGCACGCGGTAGCCGTCGAACTTGATCTCATGACACCAGCCCGGCGCGCCGGGCGGACGGTCGACCGAAATGCAGAGCTGCGGCGCGACAAAATCCGGCATCGCGACGGCCTTCCTGGCCTTCGCCGGCGCGGCCCGCGACGCGCCGGTCTTGTTGGCCGCGCGCGCCTCGGCGGCATCGCCGCGGTTCGAATGCCACACCGCGTCGGCCTTGGCGCGGCTCGACTTCGCCGTCATGAACGGCTTCGGCGCCTTGCCCTTGCCGGCGGCAATCTGATCCATCGTCCGTCCCGACGCGACGGATTTGTCGGCGTCGAGAACGGTGTTGGCTTCGCCCTCCCTGGCAAAATCGTCGCGATGCTTGATCAGCAGCCAATTGGTTCGCTTGCCGCCGAAGCGGTCGTGACGCATCCGCACCAGCACCCAGCTGCCGCCGAGCTTTTCGCCATGCAGCGTGAATTTCAGATCGCCCTTCTCAAATCCCCGCTCGGGATTGTCGGCGTCCCAATAACCGCGATCCCAGAGCTGCACGGTGCCGCCGCCATACTGGCCCTTCGGAATGGTGCCTTCGAAATCGCCGTAATCGAGCGGGTGATCCTCCACTTCCACCGCCAGCCGCTTGTCGTGCGGATCGAGCGAGGGGCCGCGCGCGACCGCCCAGGATTTGAATACGCCGTCGAATTCCAGCCGCAGATCATAGTGCAGCTGCTTGGCAGCGTGCTTCTGGATCACGAATCGCCGTCGCTTCGAAGGCGCTACCCGCGCCTCGCCGCTGGGCTCTGAGGTCTTTTCGAAATCCCGTTTCTTTCGATAGGTCGAGAGGCTCTTTGGGGTCACGGATCAATCCCACGCCGGTCGAATGACCCGGAGCCTAACACGCACTGCTCCCGGACACGAGTTCGCGCCCCGCGGCGCGAGACGCCCGGGCTGTGCCTGAATCCTTCGCCCAAGTGAGGGCGCGGGGAATGCCGGGTGCCTGATGCACCCGCAGCCTCGTGCGCAAAGTAGAAAGCACACGAGTTAGTCACCACGGTCGCACCGGGATCACCCGGCATTCCCGCACGCGATGGTTTTAACGGTTTCCTCCGCGCTCTCCCCGGTGACCGGGCTTTCTTGCCACCGTCGCCTCGCGGTTACTTCCGCGACACTTGACGCCAGCGTCGGGGCGTCAGGACCACACGACTTCACCGTCCGCGTCAGCGCCGTTCGTCCGCGCAAAATCTTTGCGCTGCGTGCTGCCCGCGTCCATCGCATCCCCTGCCCTACGTCCGTGACGATCGCGAAACGCCCCTCTGTGTGGGCCGGGATGGCGAACGATATAGAACTGATTTGGGTCAAAAGAGAACCGGAATATTTTTGCAAGAGGGGCTGGACGACCCAAATCAGGTTGAAACTAAAGGAGATTTTCTTCTCTGCCGTCATTCCCCGCGCAAGCGCGTAGCGCTTGTCACGCGAAGCGTGAGCCCGGAATGACGAACGAGGAATTAAATCGGATGACATCGCTACAGGCAACACGATGAGAACCACGCCGCTACTTTTTCGCCTTGCGCTTCCTGGCCGTCTTCCTTTTCTTTGCCGCCTTTTTCGGGACTTTCGCGCCTGCGGCCCTTGCCTCGGAAAGACCGATGGCGATCGCCTGCTTGCGGCTCTTGACCTTCTTGCCGGATCGGCCGCTCCTCAGCGTCCCGGCCTTGCGCTCTTTCATCGCGCGCTCGACTTTGGCTGAAGCTTTTTTCGAATATTTCCGTGCCATGGCCTTTCTCCCGGTTACGGGAAATAATCCTCGCAGCGAGAGATGGTTCCAACTCCGCCCGCCGCGCGCGTTCGTCATCTTGAGGAGGCGCGCAAGCGCCGTCTCCAAGGATGGCCGCGGTACCTCACGGTCATCCTTCGAGGCTCGCCGAAAGAGGCTCGCACCTCAGGATGACGGTTTGGCGTTCTAATCCGCTGCCCGCAGCCGATAGCCGATTCCGGTTTCGGTCAGGACGAATTGCGGGCGCTCCGGATCGGCTTCGATCTTCTGCCGGAGCTGGCGGACATAGACCCGCAGATATTGCGCGTCGGTCAATTCGTCCCACAGCTCCTTGAGCAGAAACCGGTGGGTCAACACCTTGCCGGCGTGCTGCACCAACACGCGCAGCAATTCGTATTCCTTCGGGGAGAGCCTGACATCCTTGTCGCCGACCTTGACGATCCGTCGCACCAGATCGACCGACAAATCGCCCGAGCGAAACACCGGACGCTCGCCATGGACCTGCAACTGATGCCGCAACGCCGCGCGCATGCGGGCCAGCAATTCATCCATCCCGAACGGTTTGGTGAGGTAATCGTCGGCACCGAGATCGAGCGCCTGGACCTTGCCGGCCTCGTCGCCGCGGCTCGAGAGCACCACGATGGGCACGCTCTCGTTGCGGCCGCGGATCATGCGCAGCAATTCATGGCCCTGGATATCCGGCAGGCCGAGATCGAGAATGATCAATGCCGGATCCTGGGCCAGCAATTCGAGTGCGATCTTGCCGTTGGAGGCTTCCAGAATCTCGTAGCCCTGCGTGCTCAATCCCATCCGCAGCAGTTTTCGGATTGGCGGCTCATCGTCGATGACCAGGACCTTGATCGGTGTGGCGTTCATGCGGCGGTGTCCAGCGCTTCGGCGGCTGCCGGAATCGGCAGCCGGATGGTCAGCACGGCGCCGCTGCGATCAATGCGGTTGGCGGCCGAGATCGTGCCGCGCATGGCCTCGACAAAGCCACGGGAAATCGCCAGCCCGAGGCCGGTGCCGGGGCGAACATGATCGCCTTTCTGCACCCGATAGAATTTGTCGAATATACTCTCGAGCTCCGCTGCGGGAATGCCCTCGCCTTCATCGATGATTTGCAGCAATATCGAGTCCCTGTCGCGCACGGTCCTGATCGAGATCGTGGTGCCCGAGGGCGCATATTTCGCCGCGTTGTCCAAGAGGTTGAACAATACCTGCTCGAACAGCACCGCATCAAGTTCCAGCATCGGCAGATCGGCGGCGAGATCGAGCAGGACCTTGTGACCCGCCAGCATCTTGCCGGCGCGCCGCAACGCGCTGCCGATGATCTCGCCGATATCCTGGCGGGTGGTATTCGGCACCACGGCGCCGGATTCCAGCTTGGTCATATCGAGCAGATTGGCGATGAAGCGGTTGAGCCGCTCGGACTCGTCGATCACGGTGGCGAGCAGATCGTGCTTTTCGGTGTCGCTGAGGCCGCTGGAGAGATCGCGCATCGTGGAGGCGGCGCCGAGCACCGAGGCCAGCGGCGTCTTCAGATCGTGCGAGATCGAGGTCAGGAGCGCGGCGCGCAACCGGTCCGATTCCACGGTGCGCTTGACGCGATCCATGTCCTCGACCAGTTGCACCCGTTCGATCGCCAGCGCCCCCTGATCCACCAGCGCATCGAGCAGGCGGCGCTGGTCCGGGGTCAATAGCGGACCCGTCCTGTCGTCGTCGATCCCGATGACGCCGATCGGTCCGCGTCCGGTTCGCATCGGCAGGAACAGCCGCTTGGCGCCCGGCAGCGTGTCGGAGCCGCGCCCGGCGGTGCGGTCGTTGCTCCACGCCCAGTTCGCGGCGGCAAGGTCCGCCTTGTCCAGCTGGTCCTCGGGCGGGTAGCCCGCCTTGACGGTCAGGACTCCATCCTCGGGCAGCAGCAGCACCACCCGTACCTTCAGCATCAACGCGGTCTGATAGGCGGTCGCCCATAACACATCGTCCAGCGTCGCGGTGCCCGCGAGCTTGCGGCTGAAGGCGTAAAGCGATTCGGTGGTCCGCACCCTGCCGATCGCCGACACCGCCTGGGTGCGCACCCGCGCGCCGACATTGGAAACCAGCAGCGCAATCAGCATGAAAAAGAAGAAAGCCGCGACGTTGGTCGGATCGGTGATCGTGAACGTATAGACCGGCGGCAGAAAGAAGAAATTGTAGCACAAGGATGCCGCGACGCTGGCCAGCAGCGACGGCCACAGGCCGTAGCGAACCGCCACGCTCACCACCGCCGTGAGGAACACCAGATCGACGTTCTCGATGCCGAACGGCGTCTGGATCAGTTCGGCGGCGGCAAGGCCGATCGCCACGATCACCAGCGCCATCAGATAAGGTTTTGGATCGAACGGCTCGGGTCGCGCCGCGGTCTGTACCGCGGACTTTGCGGCAACGGTGCCGGCGGGCAGTTCGTCGCCGGCGATGACGTTGACGCTGATATTGCCGGCGCGCCGCACCAGATCATGCACCACCGAGCCGCGCATGATTTCGAACCACCACGAGCGGGTCGCCTTGCCGATGATGATCTGGGTGACGTTATTGGCCTGCGCGAAGCTGATGATGTCATCGGCGATGCGGCGTCCCACGCCGGGAATGGTGAGCGCTTCGCCGCCCAGCGCCTCGGCCAGCCGCAACGTATCGGCCAGCCGGTCGCGCTGCTCATCGGTCAATTGCAGGCTTCGCCTCGTCTCGATGCTGACGGCGGTCCATGGCGCATGCAGGCGATCCGCCAGCCGCTTGGTGTAGCGCACAAGGCCCGCCGCGCGCGGATCCTCGCTGAGGCAAACCAGGATGCGCTCGCCCGCGGCCCAGGGGCCGGCGATGGCGTTGGCCTGCATATGGGTCAGGAGTTGTTCGTCGACGCGCTCGGCGGTGCGCCGCAACGCCAGTTCGCGCAGCGCCGTCAGATTGCCCGGCGAGAAATAATGCTCGAGCGCGCGCTCGGCCTGCTTGGGGACATAGACCTTGCCTTCTTTCAGCCGCTGAATCAGGTCGTCCGGCGTCAGGTCGATCAGTTCGATGGCGTCGGCGCGGTCGAACACCGAATCCGGCACGGTCTCGCGCACCCGCACGTGGGTGATCTGGGCGACCACGTCATTGAGGCTCTCGATGTGCTGGATATTGACCGCGGTATAGACGTCGATGCCGTGCGACAGCAGTTCCTCGACGTCGAGATAGCGCTTCGGATGGCGGCTGCCGGGGGCGTTGGTGTGGGCGAGTTCGTCGACCAGCGCGAGCTGCGGTCGGCGCGCGATCAGCGCATCGAGGTCCATTTCCTCGAGTACCTGGTCCTTGTACTCGAGCCGCTTGCGCGGCAGCACTTCAAGGCCCTCCAGCAGCGCTCCGGTCTCCGCCCGGCCGTGGGTTTCGACGACGCCGACGACGACATCGACGCCGGCCTTCAGCTTGGCACGCGCGCTCTGCAGCATCTCGTAGGTCTTGCCGACGCCGGGGGCGGCGCCGACGAAGATCTTCAGCCGTCCGGCCTGATCGTGCTCACGCCGCGCCGCCTCCAGCAGCGCATCCGGCGAGGGTCTTTTTTCAGGGTCGAGGCGCTGATTTGCCATAAGGCATTATAATCCTGACGCCCGATGCAGCCTAGAGCACGGTTCTGATTGAAATCAGAACCGACGCTCTGGTTTTTTGCCTTGATGCGTTTTCTTTACGCAAACCGGTGTCCACTTTGCTCGAAAACGCTTTGGCGCCGCTATTTCGAAGCCGCCGCATCCAGCGCCAGATTCAGCGCCAATACGTTAACGCGGGGTTCGCCGAACAATCCGCCAAGGCGGCTTTCGGTGTTCTCGGCGACCAGCTGGCGGAGGCGATCTTCCGGCATCTGGCGCGCCTTGGCCACCCGCGGCACCTGAAACAGCGCGCCCTCGGGCGAGATATCCGGATCGAGGCCGCTGCCGGAGGTGGTGACGAGATCGACGGGAACGGCGGCCGAAGCATTCTCGGCTTTCAACTTGTCGACGTCCTCCTTGACCCGGTCGTTCAGCGCCTTGCTGGTCGGGCCGAGGTTGGAGCCGCCGGAATTGGCGGCGTTGTAGGGCGCAGGCACCGTCTTGGTCGAATCGGCGGGGTCCGGCGCGGTCGTGGCCGAGGGACGGCCATGGAAATACTTGTCGTCCTTGAATTCCTGCCCGATCAGGGCCGAACCCACCACCTTGCCGTTCCGTTCGATCAGGCTGCCCTGCGCCTGCTTCGGGAAGATCGCGCCTGCGATCGCGGTCATCGCGAGCGGATAGGCGAGGCCCGTGATCAGCGTCAACACCACAAGCACGATGATGGCGGGGCGAATTTCTTTCAACATGACGTGTCTCCTTTAATTTCGTCATTGCGAGCGAAGCGAAGCAATCCATGAAGCGACAAAAGACTGGATTGCTTCGTCGCTCCGCTCCTCGCAATGACGGTGTTAAGCCAGGTGCAAGGCGGCGACCACGAGGTCGATGGCCTTGATGCCGATAAACGGAATAATGATGCCGCCGACGCCATAGATCATCAGGTTACGGCGCAACAGCGCGCCGGCCCCGATCGCCCGATACGCCACACCCTTCAGAGCCAGCGGGATCAATCCGATGATGATCAGCGCATTGAAGATAATGGCCGACAGGATCGCGCTTTGCGGGCTCGCCAGATGCATGACGTTGAGCACGGCAAGCTGCGGATAGAAGGCGAGGAACATCGCGGGAATGATGGCGAAATACTTCGCGACGTCGTTGGCGATCGAGAAGGTCGTCAGCGCGCCGCGGGTCATCAATAGCTGCTTGCCGATCTCCACCACCTCGATCAGCTTGGTCGGGTTGGAGTCGAGATCGACCATGTTGCCGGCCTCGCGCGCCGCCTGGGTGCCGGTGTTCATGGCGACGCCTACGTCGGCCTGCGCCAGCGCCGGCGCGTCGTTGGTACCGTCGCCGCACATCGCCACCAGCTTGCCCTTGGCCTGTTCGTCGCGAATGAGCTTCAATTTGTCTTCCGGCGTCGCCTGCGCGAGAAAATCATCGACGCCGGCTTCCGCGGCGATCGCCGCCGCCGTCATCGGATTGTCGCCGGTGATCATCACGGTGCGGATGCCCATGCGGCGCAATTCGGCGAAGCGTTCGCGGATGCCGCCCTTGACGATGTCCTTGAGGTGCACGACGCCGAGCAGACGACCGTCCTTGGCGACCGCCAGCGGCGTGCCGCCTGACTTGGCGATTTCGTCCGAAATCGCCTTGATCTCCCGGGCGATGTCGGAACTGATCGACGGCTGCACCGCGCGGACGGTATTTCCCGACGCCACGGCGCGCGTGTCGCCGCCGTTAACATAGTTCAGGATCGCATCGACCGCGCCTTTACGGACCGACGATGCGCCGGCATCGACGCCGCTCATGCGGGTTTGCGCCGTGAACGGAATGAAGGTCGCGGCCAGTTCCGCCATGTCGCGGCTGCGGATGCCGTATTTTTCCTTGGCCAGCACCACGATCGAGCGCCCCTCGGGGGTCTCGTCGGCGAGCGAGGCGAGCTGCGCCGCATCGGCCAGCTCCTGCTCGGTCACGCCACGCACCGGCCGAAATGCCGTCGCCTGGCGGTTGCCGAGCGTGATGGTGCCGGTCTTGTCGAGCAGCAGCGTATCGACGTCGCCGGCGGCCTCGACCGCGCGGCCGGACATCGCCAGCACATTGAAGCGCACCAGCCGGTCCATGCCGGCGATGCCGATCGCCGACAGCAGCGCACCGATCGTGGTCGGAATCAGGGTCACGAACAGCGCCACCAGGATCACCACCGAAATCTGGCCGCCGGCATAAGCCGCATAGCTCGGGATGGTGACGGTAGCGAACACGAAGATGATGGTGAGGCCCGCGAGCAGGATGTTGAGCGCGATCTCGTTCGGCGTCTTCTGCCGTTCCGCGCCCTCGACCAGCTTGATCATGCGGTCGATGAAGGTCGACCCCTGTGCCGCGGTGATGCGGACGCGGATCCAGTCCGACAAAACCTGCGTGCCGCCGGTGACCGCCGAGCGGTCGCCGCCGGATTCGCGGATCACGGGCGCGGATTCGCCGGTGATCGCGGCCTCGTTGACCGAGGCGACGCCTTCGATCACCTCGCCATCGGAGGGAATGTTATCGCCGGCTTCGACGAGCACAATGTCGCCGACCTTGAGGCTGGTGCCGGACACCAGCCGATAGGTCTTGTCGGACCCCGTCAGCAGCTTGGCCTGGCTCTCGGTACGGGTCTTCTTGAGCAATTCGGCTTGCGCCTTGCCGCGGCCTTCGGCGACCGCCTCGGCGAAATTGGCGAACAGCACCGTGAACCACAGCCACAGGATGATCTGGAAGGTAAAGCCGAGGTTGGCTCCGCCGGTCGCGAGGTCGCGCAGGAAGATCACCGTCGTCAGCGCAGCCACGACCTCGACCACGAACATCACCGGGCTCTTGATCATCACCCTGGGATCGAGCTTGACGAAGGCCGAGCCGATCGCGGGAAATACGATCTTCGGGTCAAGCATCGCCGAAACCGGCATCCGCTTATTCAACTTTTGGACGACTTCCATGGAGGTAACTCCGAATGAGATCGATCAGAACAGGGTGTTGGCGCTCATCGCGAGGTGCTCGACGATCGGTCCGAGCGCCAGCGCGGGGAAGAAGGTGAGACCGCCGATGATCAGGATCACGCCGACCACCAGCCCGACGAACAGGCCGCCCGTGGTCGGCAGCGTGCCGGCCGATGGCGGGATCGACTTCTTGCCGGCCAGCGAACCCGCCAGCGCCATCGCCGGAACAATCATGAAGAAGCGGCCGACAAACATCGCACTCGCCAAAGTGAGGTTGTAGAAGAAGGTGTTTCCGGTGAGTCCGGCAAAGGCCGAACCGTTATTGCCGGTGCTGGAGACATAGGCATAGAGCACCTCGGTGAAGCCATGCGGCCCGGCATTGGCCATCGACGCAACCGCCGGTGGATAGACAACACCTACAGCGGTCCAGCCGAGATACATCAGAGGCAGCACCAGGATGGCGAGCATCGCCATCTTGACCTCGCGCGCCTCGATCTTCTTGCCGACATATTCGGGCGTGCGGCCGACCATCAGCCCGGCGACAAAGATCGAGATCACGACAAAGATCAGCATGCCGTAGAGGCCGGCGCCGACGCCGCCGACGATGATTTCACCGAGCTGCATGTTGATCAGCGGGATCATGCCGCCGAGCGCGGTAAATGAGTCGTGCATGGCGTTGACCGCGCCGCACGACGCGTCCGTAGTGATGACCGCAAACAGCGACGAGGCGATGATGCCGAAGCGGACTTCCTTGCCTTCCATGTTGCCGCCGGTCAGCCCGAGCGCATCAAGTGCAGTGGTGCCGTTGGCTTCCGCCCAATAGGTGACGGTGACGCCGGCGAGGAACAGCACGCCCATCACGGCCAAGACCGCCCAGCCCTGACGCTGGTTGCCCACCATGCGGCCGAACACATTGGTGAGGGCGGCGCCGAGCGCGAAGATCGAGATCATCTGCACGAAGTTCGACAACGCGGTCGGATTCTCGAACGGATGCGAGGCGTTGGCATTGAAGAAGCCGCCGCCATTGGTGCCGAGCATCTTGATCGCGACCTGGGAGGCCACCGGGCCGACCGCGATGGTCTGCTTGGCGCCTTCCAGCGTCGTGGCATCGACATAGGCGCCGAGCGTCTGCGGCATGCCCTGCCAGACCAGGAACAGCGTGTAGACGATGCAGATCGGCAGCAGCACATAGAGCGTGCAGCGCGTCACATCGACCCAGAAATTGCCGATGGTGCGCATCGAGGAGCGGGAGAAGCCACGGATCAAAGCCACCGCGAGTGCGATACCGGTGGCCGCCGACAGGAAATTCTGGTGCGTCAGCCCCAGCATCTGCACGAGATAGGACAGCGTGCTTTCGCCGCCATAGTTCTGCCAGTTGGTATTGGTGATGAAGCTGATGGCGGTATTGAAGGAAAGGTCCTCCGCGACCGCGGACTGTTCCGCCGGATTGAACGGCAGCAGTGCCTGCAGGCGCATCACCGCATAGATGATCAGAAAGCCGCCGACATGGAACAGCAGCATCGCGACCGTATAGGTCAGCCAGTGCTGCTCGCGCTTCTCGTCGACGCCGCCGATCCAGTAAATTCCGGCCTCGACCGGCCGCAAAACCGGCGACAGGAACGTGCGCTCGCCATTGAAGACACGCGTCATGTACCCGCCAAGCGGTTTGACCAGCGCGACAATGATCGCGCAGTACAGAATGATTTGAATCCAGCCAATGACGGTCATCGGGATGTGCCTTTGAATTTGCGCGGGATGGGTGACGAAACGGTCAGAACCGCTCGGGCCGCAGCAGAGCGTAGGTCAGGTAAAACAGCAGGCCCGCGGAGACGAGACCGGCGAGTGTGTAATCGAAGATCATGTTCGTTCTCCCAAGAGCGCGTTTTTGAGCGAAGCCGCTACCGGTTCGCGTCACGAAAACGCGTCAGAAACTAGAGCCGTTCGCAGGCGTAGGCGTAACTCACTGCAGCCACGAAAAAGCCGAGGCCAAGGGCCAGCATGACGACGTCCCACATGAAAAAGCTCCTTGTCGCGCTTGTTTCGGTGCGCACCTTCTGCGCATTTGCGGGAAGGTCTATTGCGATGGATCAATCCGGCGATCGGACTGCGACCCTGGCCCTGCCCGTATCTCAGTGGCGTGAAGTGCCACCCGGCGCATAGGTTTTCGAGACGGGAGCCGCGGCAACGTTATAGGAATCTCATATAGGTGCGGCCGCCCCGATCCATTGTTCAGGCCAACGCCAGCCCATAACCCCCTGACTTTCCTATAACTCCTTGATTGTTTGAGGCAGAATGGGTCAGTCGTACTGTCCAATCGGCGGTCCGCGCGCAGGGCGCCTTGTCATTGGGCAGGCGCCAACGCCGGCATCCGTCGGCGCGGTCGTCGGAGGGAAATGGGCGCTGGCTCCGCCGCGTGCATTTATGCGGCCCTTATATCTTGCCGCCCTGTCCTACCTCGTTTTCAAACAGCGTTTTGACCATCTTGCGGACCGCGGCCCTGCTTGATGTGAGATGACGCCATGCTGCCCCTTTCAGACCATCATGATTTCGATGCGCTCAACCAGCGGCTTCGCGACGCCGATGTCGTGACGGCAAAGCTCATGTCCGAGCTCGTCGCCGCGACATGCCGCCGCTATCCGTCGATCGGGCAGGCCGGAAAGAGCGCGCGGATCGAACGCTTGATCGGCTCGCAAGCCTGGACCGACGCTGCACTGGCGCTGATCGACCTCGAACTGCCGCAATGGCAGGTTCGCCGGATCGCCTATGACGAGGGCGAATGGCATTGCGCGTTGTCCCGCGCACGTGAACTTCCCGAATGGCTCGATCAATCGATCGAAACCCGGCACGCGGATCTGCCGCTCGCTATTCTGAGCGCGTATCTCGACGCCCAGCGCACCAGCGCGTCATCGCGGCCGACCAGCGTTCCCATGGTGCCGCGCGACGCCAACACCGTCTACACGCCGCTCTGTTGCGATAATTTCGCCTAACGCAGCGAACCAACGTCGAACCACTTCGGAGTTTGGAACCTTGGCGCACTTTCCCGGTCTACCGCAAGAAATGAGATCGACCCAGGTGGTGGCTCGCTTTGGCCTGCGAATGATCATTCTGGTGATTTTCGCGAGCTTTGCCAGCATCGGCTTCGGCAGAAGTCTCGCGGCATTGTTGTGGATGTCTACCGTCTTCAGCGCCGTGGTCGGCACCATCCGGCGCGAGCCGCTCTTCGATGCCACTCTCAATCACTGGGACGAAACCGCGGCCTATGCGGCGCTGTGCTGCCTCGCCATCGCATTCCATCACGCTGCCGCGTGGTGAAACGGCCGATCGCGCGGTCTTGTGCCGCTCGCGATCTTATACCGCTCCTATGAGATCGCCGTTTTGCCGCTCTCGAATTCATATCCGCCCGCGATGATATTGCGAACATGAGTGCAGCTGTCTCGCGTCACCCGTCACCAGAAGGAATGCCAACGTGAAGCTCGTCGAACCTCCATCGTGTAGCTCTGCATCCGCCATCGTCTTTATCGGCCGCGACAGCCGCGGCAACTGGGTCGTCCAGGAACAGAACGGCCTCTATGGCGGCCTGTTCGTCAACCGTGCGCAAGCCATCCGCTATGCGCTGTTCGAAAATGGCCATCATCCCGAAACCATCGTCGAGCTCAAGCGCGCCATTGAACTCGATATGAGCGCCGAGCACCCCTCCGCCGCTCATCCGCCCGCCGCAAGCGCGCGTCCGCGGCGCGCCGCATGACAGCCACCATCCGGGAGAGCAAGATGCTCCAGCCGCATTCCGCTGCCAACCGCGAGCAGGTCGCCGATACCATGATCGGGCTCACGCGTCTTTCCAACTCGCATCGCGTCATTGTCGCCGGCAGCGATAGCCTGGAGCTGTCTCTCTACTTGCGGCGGCGCGGTTTCGTCCATGTAACCACCACCGCCACAAGCCGGATTCCGCGGCGGCAGCACGCCGTCGGTCTGGTCACGGGTCAAGGCTCGCTGCTCGCCATCGAAGCGGCACTCGCCCAGATATCGCAATTTCTCTGCCCCAGCGCGGCGATCGCTGTCCTGATCAATTCCTGCGAAAGCGGCTTCAGCCTGAAAGTCCGCGACAGGCTGGAGCAGATGGGCTTCCGGATCGAGGCGGGTGTCAGATGCCAGCAGGGCCTGGTGCTTTCCGCCTATCGGCAAGGCTTCATCGAAATGGAAAACGCAGCGTGAAATCCGATGACCGCAGTTGCAACTCCCGCCATCTGGCTCGCGGGCTACATCGCCGATCTTCCCACCCCGTTCGATGACGACGGCCGCATCGATCTGGCGGCATTGGCCAGGCTTTGCGAACGGCAAATCGAGGCGGGCGTTTCCGCAATCGTCGTCGGCGAAACCGCCGGCGAGGCCTCGACCCTGACGCCGGCCGAGCACGACCGCATCATCCGCGCCGCGGTCGAAACCGCGCGCGGCCGGATTTGGGTCATTGCAGGAGCGGGATCGAATTCGACCCGGCAGGCCATCGAATTGACGCGGCAGGCCGAAGCGGCGGGTGCCGACGCGGTGCTTTCGGTCGTGCCTTATTACAACAAGCCGATGCAGGCCGGCATATACGCGCACTTTCAAGCGATCGCCGGCTCGACCGCCCTTCCCATTATCCTGCACGACGTTCCCTCGCGGACCATCCGCGAACTTTCTGACGATACCCTCGTGCGGCTGACGAAATCTGGGCAGTTCATCGGATTGAGAGATGGCACCGGCGATATTACGCGCCCCATGCGCACGCGGCCGCAGTTGCCGCCTCGGTTCCGGCTACTGTCCGGAGACGACGCCACCGCGCTTGCCTTTGTCAGCCTTGGCGGGGATGGCTGCATATCGTCGATATCGAATGTCGCGCCGGGATTGTGCCAGGCTATTTTCTCGAGCTGCCGGCAAGGACGGTTGCAGTCTGCACGATATTTGCAAAACCGGCTGGCGCGGCTGACGGTTGCACTCGCCAAAGAGAGCCCGGCCGCCCTGAAATATGCGTTGAGCCTGCTTGGCTTGATGCGCCCTATCACGCGCTTGCCGATCGTCGAATTGGCCGAACCTGCAAAGGCCGAAGTCGCGCGCGCCATCGCCGAGATCGGCGACGAGGATCTGGCCTGCTTGAGCGAAGGCTATTCGGCGGCCGAATGAATTTACCGTCCAGCCGTTGCGTGGTTGCGCAACGCGCCCCCACGCCGTGCGGATTCACGTGCTACCGGCGGATCGGCGATCGAGAAGGTGCTTTTCGCGCCATTTTGGTCCGGGACCGCGCATGTAGTGATCGTGAGGCCGGTATTTCCTGCGCGGCCCATCCCAGGATGGGCCGAGAAACGTCAGCACGGCGTTGACAACTTTGCGCAGCAGGGAAGCCAGAACGGATGCTGTGAACGAAGGCTGTCGCATGTGACGCTCCGCTTAGAGAGGTAAATGCGAAAGAGCGGGACGGATGGCCCGCTCTCTCATCGTTAGCGCTCGATTGGACGGGATTCACCCGCTACCCAGCTCTCGTTCGGCCGGTCGAAGCGAATGCAGCGGAGCTCGAGTTCGCGCTCCCTGCGGCGCAGCTTCGCATTGGCGATCGCCTCGATCATGCTCGCGAAATAACCGTTGACGCGCCTTAAGGCGCTACGCGCGTGGACGCGAACGCGTTTTTGCCGCGTCCGACCAAACCGGTAATCTCCAGCTGCAACTCTTTGCGCCATGAGATACGATCGATCATCATCGTCGCGGATCAGATCGCGATATTTTTCATCGCCTGCAAGAAGGTGAGCCATCCGGCATCTCCACGTCGTCTCGGATTGCGAGCCATTGGTGCGAGGATGCGCATCGCGGCATAGGAAATCGAGGCGGCCCTCCGCACTTTCTCATAGTCGCGGCGTAAGGGCCTGGCGCGGAGGAGCGTGACATCTACCCCCTCCCCGCCATTCCTATATTTCTCTTATGAAACGCAACGGTTGGCCATCTGGCTTTCCTATGGCTTCGTCGGCAAACCATGGCCGTTTAGAGTCGCGAGGAGGCCGCCATGGCCGCGATCACCTTCAAGGCCGCACATCAAAGAGAACACGTTTGGGAACAGCTCACCCCCGTTCTCACCGCTCTCCGCGAAATGCTTGATGCGTTCGTCAGCAACCGGATGCGTCGGGCTGCAGCAGAGGCAGGGCACATTCGTCCGCGGCCTGTCCCGGCACGCAATCGCAATCGATAAACGCGCAACGATCGCCGTGCAGCTGACAAATCCAGACCTCTCGCCGCGGCAGATGCCGGCTCGTTCGAGCGCCGGGATCGTTCGGGAAAGCGAGCATGCCGGCATCTTATCGGCCGATGCGCCCGCAACCCTCGCCGCACCATTTCGGCCTCTCGATCCCGGCATCGTCAACGAGGCGATCCCGGTATTTTTCATCGGCCGCAACATGGATGACCTCTGGGTTGCCCGCGATGCCAAGGGACGAATCGGCGGAATTTTCCTGCTCAAGGACTCCGCAGTTTCGTTTGCGAGAAAGAATAGCCGGCCGGCAGGCTGTGCGACAATATTTCCATCCGAGAGGATCGAACTCGACCTGGATAACAAGGGCAACCCGCTCGTCGCACGGCTTGGTTGGTTGAAGCACTTTGCAAAGCGGTGCCGACAGCGCGTGGCCGCCTTCATCGGCAATATGACACAAGCGATGGATCGAAACAGCCAATTCGGACCGAGTGGAAATTCGCGTAGTTGAGGGCAGGACGAATTATTTTCACGATTGCTGATCTTTTTTTCATTTCTGGCGATCAGCTAGCTGCCGGGCCAGCATGAATACCTTTTACCAGCTAGCCATGGCGTCGCTGCTAGGCTTTGGGACTACCTCTTCTTCCATGTTGGGAGTTGCTGTCGGTCTCTACGTGCCATTTTCAAGACGCCCGCTCGCTTGTTTGCTTGCCTTTGCTGCGGGCTCCTTAATTTCAGCGCTGGCGATCGAGCTTGCGTATGAGGGCGCACAATCACTTCATCATCAAGGCTTCAATGCCCGCGCGGCATGGACTTTTGTCAGCGCCGGATTTGCTGCTGGGGCTATCATTTATTATTCGACATCGCTCTTTCTGGAGAAGAAGGGAGCGGCGGTGCGCTACGTCACCCAGTTCCGCGAATATGCTCTTGCGCGCAAACAGGCGGACGCCAACGAGCGAATTAAGCTGCTTGCGGCCTGTGACCTGATGCGGCACTTGCCAGCCGAGCAGATCGAGAAAATTTTGCCGTGCATCCACGCCCGCCATCTGGATAAGGCTGAAATTCTGTTCAAGGCCGGAGATCCCGGTGATGCCCTCTACATCATCGCGCGTGGAAAGGTGGAAGTCCTGACTGACGGTCTGCGCGGGGCTGAAGCCGGCGGCGCGATCGCGCAACTTGGCCAGGGACACGCTTTCGGTGAAATGTCCCTGCTCAGCGGCGGTGCGCGCACCGCCACCATTCGCGCCCTTGAGGACACGGATCTGCTGAAAATCGGCAAAGACGATTTTGACAGACTCGTTGCGGCAGACGGCCAACTGGCCGACGCCGTGAAGCGCATCAGCCATCAGCGGGCAATCAGCAACCTCAGCGCGGGAGGCGCTGATGCCGCCCTTTGGGCAAGAGTCGCAAGCGGGAGCCTCGATCATCTCAATCGGCACGAGACCGGCAAGATGCTCACGGAGGCCGCCAATGGCGCCGGGATGGCGATCGTCTTTGGGAATATTCTTGACACCATACCGGGCTGCCTGGTGATCGGAGCAAAGTTCACCGCCTTCGGAAATTTATCGCTGACGCTGATGCTGGGGATGTTTCTGGGTGGAATCCCGGAAGCCGCCGCAAGCGCATCCATGCTGACCAAGGCCGGCTACCGCCCCGGCGCGATCTTCGGTCTCTGGTCGACCGTGCTGGTTGCCGGGGTGGCCGCCGCCGCGGCCGGAAAGGCTTTCATCGGTAGCAGTGACGCATTGATGGCGATCTTTGCCCAGGCGTTGGCGGGCGGTGCCGTGCTCGCGCTGGTCGCCCATGCCATGATTCCGGTAGCCTTGGAAGAAGGCGGCTCGCTTGTTGTGCTACCGACGGTCGCCGGGTTTCTTTTCGCGCTTTATCTGGCTTTGGCCAAATCTTTTGTTTGAAACCGCTCAGAGCGCCCGGGAGATTCGGTGAACTTCAGCAATGCAGACCTGTCCCCCGCATTCTTGAGGCAGCGGCGAACAACTTCGGGCTCGCAAAGACCCTGATCCAACTCGGTCTCGCCCCCAATAACATCGATAACATTGCGTACGACGCAGTATTCGATCGCCTTCTGAATCGCGCTCAAAAATCCCACTTGTCGCCCAATATCAGCGGCCGCTGCGGGAACTTCGCCGCATCGCAATCCAGATCGCGGTTGCCATGCGCGGCCGGCTCCAACGACCAGTCAGCACGGGAGCTGAAGGCGGCAATTGTGCGGTCGATGGCCCGGCGCACCAGCGCGCCCAGCCGCTTTGCGTCCTCCTGCCGCGATGAAAACGCGACCGGGGATTGGCTGACGCCGGCCGGTTCGTGAAGCCTGTCCTGATGCGAGCAAAATACGGTCATGCCGGATCTTCCAATATCTGGCGCAAGAGGCGCGCCGATTTAGGTGCAAGATGCAGGCAGAGCCATAGGAAATCGAGATGGCCGACCGCGCTCCGTCATAGGCACGGCATAAGGCCGGCCCGGGCAAGGCATAAAGGTCTTGCTTCAGAGTCTAACTCGAAATGCGACCTACGAAATAAGGCCCTTCATCGAAGCATGTCATGCCCGGGCATAGCCGTCCGAAGGACGGCGTCGTTTCCGCTCGCCTTTGTCCCGGCGATGACGAATGAAAGGATCGGGCCTTGGCTCAGGTCCGCTCCATGCAGTCTTCGATGTAGAACCAGCGGTCGTCGCCTTCCAGGCCCTTCGACTTCACCTCTTTGCGGCAAGCCTTGAGCTTGGGCCTGTTCTGGCTCCACTTCGCCCGCATCTCCTTGAGGCGCTCGACGGTCAGTTTCATCCTCGACATCTTCGGTTGTGGCGCGGGATCGGCGGTCTGTGCCGATGCCGTGACAAGCGTAGCCGAGACGAAAAGAATGGCGGCGAGGCAAACACTGGTGCGAAACATGGGATATTCCCCGATCTTGTTCGTTGGATTGAACGGAAAGAACAGACGCGCCGCGGGCCGGTTGAGTTTCTCACCGCGCCCGCGGGCATTTAGCCGACGATCACAAGATCTTGGCCGCGCTCTGCAGCGTGATCCAGATACCCCAGGCCAGTGGAATGCCGACAAAGGCCCAGAACAGCGCGGCCTTGGCGTCAAGGCCGCCTCTTCCGATACCGAACGATCCGGAAACCGCGCCGGCACCCGCACCGCCGGCTGCTGCCTGCAGTTTTGCAACGTCAGCATCGCTCATATGCCATTTCGGATCGACCGGCTTGATCAGATAGTTGCAGATCAATCCGGCGATCAGCATCGCGCACAGGATATACATGGTCGTGTTGTAGAGATGATCGCGTGGCACCCCGGCCGCGAGCTGGAACTCGCGGATGTAGTTGACGACCACCGGACCGATGATGCCCGCCGTCGACCAGGCGGTCAGCAAACGACCATGGATCGCGCCGACGAACTGCGTGCCGAACATGTCGGCAAGATAGGCCGGCACGGTCGAGAAGCCGCCGCCATACATCGACAGGATGATGCCGAAGCCCAGAACGAACAGCAGCTTCGAACCCATCGCAGCGAAGGTCGGCGCCAGCGCATAGAGCGCGATGCCGATCAGGAAGAAGCAGTAATAGGTCGCCTTGCGGCCGATGTGATCGGACAGCGACGCCCAGAAGAAGCGGCCGCCGATGTTGAACAGCGACAGCAGACCGGTAAAGCCGGCCGCGATCGCCGCGATGCTGGTTTTTTGCGCGACGCTCAGCGCGTTGAAGCCGACATCCGGCAGCCCGATCAGTTTGCCGGCGAAGATTTCCTGCAACATCGGCGATGCCATGCCGATCACGCCGATCCCGGCGGAAACGTTCAAGGTCAGTACCCACCAGATCAGCCAGAACTGCGGCGTCTTGTGCGCGTCGTCGAGATGCACGTTGTTGTGGCTGATCATCTGGTGCTTCTTGGCCGGTGGCGTCCAGCCGTCGGGGCTCCAGCCCGCCGGCGTTACGCGATAGGCGAAGGCACCGATCGTCATGAAGATGAAATAGATCACGCCGAGGCTGACGAAGGTCTGCCAGACGCCGACCGAGGTCGGGGTCTTGAAGTAATTGATCAGGATGTTCGCCAGCGGCGCGCCGATCATGGCGCCGCCGCCGAACCCCATGATGGCCATGCCGGTCGCCATGCCGCGGCGATCAGGGAACCACTTGATCAGCGTCGAAACCGGCGAAATGTAACCGAGGCCGAGGCCGACGCCGCCGATAACGCCGGCGCCGAGCCACATGATCCAGAGCTGATGGACATAGATGCCGAACGCGGCGACCACCAGGCCGCCGGACCAGCAAAGAGCGGCGACAAAGCCCGCCTTGCGCGGGCCGACCCGTTCGAGCCAGCCGCCCCAGATCGCGGCCGACACGCCGAGCAGCACGAAGAACAGCGTGAACATCCAGCCCATGCTGGCCACGCGCCAATCGCAGGTGGTGGTGAACAACTCCTGAAGCAGGGTCATGTCCGGGCACGCCTTGGGCGCGGTCAGCCCGATCGCGCGCGACAGCGGCAGCCAGAACACGCTGAAGCCGTAGGCCATCCCGATGCACAGATGGATGCAGAGTGCTGCGGGCGGCACCATCCAGCGATTGAAGCCCGCCGTCGCGATGGTCCGCTCGCGATCAAGAATGCCCGCCCTGGCGCCGGTCATGGTTGCAGCGCCTTCAATTGTAGCCATCGATTCCTCCCCTTCAGCCGCCCTTGATGGACGTGTCTGTCGCCCGCGATCCCCTGATCCATCCTCAGCCGCTTCGCTGCGGGGCGCGTCAGCAAATTGCTGCCCCGCACCATTCCAAACGCGCCAGAATTGCCCAGGCGCATTCGAAGATTCTAGCATATGACGCGACACGTTGTGCCTGCGGCAAGACCCCACGCCCAAGCGCCGGCCGCGACGCGGCCTCCGCGACCCTGCGGAATGATGGGGCAGAAGCCACCCCCGGTGTCGATAGGAAAAAGGTAGCGGGTCCGAACCCGAATGATGGACTTTGCCGCATCAGCCGCGGAAAACGGACCGGCTGAGACGGCGTTGACCGATGCCATGATCGGGGTAGCATCCGGCCGACATTGTGGGGATGGAGTCCCCCGACACCCGCCGCAAGGCTGATGACTCCTGCCGGGCGCGCTTGCGTCGGTAGGAGCTATTTCCTTCCAGCCCGCGCCCGAGAAAGGGCGCGATGACTGGAATTCCGAGGTCAACTTCAATTGCGCTGTGGGCTGTTGGTTCGTGCTGGGCGGTCTCGCTGATCGGATACCTGTTCGACGAACCCGCGGACCTGGTATTTCCGCTGGTCACCTTCGGTGCGCTGACAGGCGTGGCCGAGTGGGTCGTGAGCAGCAAGGAACATTGAGTTTCCAAGTCCCTCGAATTTCCAACTCCCGCTGGATTGCTATGTCGCTGGCGAAGGCCGGCTGGTCTTTTCGATCAGGAATACGATGCGGTGCTCCGCGCGCTCGGTGATCTCGACCTTGTCGCCGGTTTCCCGGACCAGATTGGGGATATCGATCACCGACAGCGGATCGGTGCAGTGAACTTCCAGGCGGTCGCCCGGCGTCAGCCCCTTCAGCGCCTTGCGCGTCCGCAAGGCCGGCAGCGGACACTTCAGTCCGGCGAGGTCGAGTTTGATCAATTGCGCCATTCCGCTTTCAGCTCTCAACCGGGCTTCGCGCCAGCACGTCCTCGATGCCGACCGCGAACCGGCGCATCATGGCGGCAACGGCCGGGATGTCGTCGAGATGGGCGCGCGGTAGCGCGGTTTCAACCGCCGCATCGGTGGCGAGGCCGACGATGCCGGGATCGTGCGGAAACAGCAGCGCCTTGCCATTGGCGGAGCGGTGCACCTCGATCTTGCAATGCGGCTCCGACTTGAAGCCTTCGATCACGACCAGATCGACCCGCGACATCTTCGCCAGCAATTCCGGCAGCCTCGGCGCGGCGGCGCCGCGCAATTCATGCATCAGCGCCCAGCGCTGACTGGAGGACACCAGCACTTCGGCGGCGCCCGCCTGCCGGTGCACCCAGGAATCCTTGCCGGGAATGTCGACATCGAAACTGTGATGGGCGTGCTTGATGACGGAAACGCGCAGGCCTTCGGCATTGAAGTACGGGATCAGGCGGGCCAGCAGCGTGGTCTTGCCGGCGCCGCTCCATCCCGCAAGACCAATCACTTTCATGCTGTTCTCCGAGCCTCCGACGGAACCAGGCTGTGCCTGGCCGAAAGCTGCTTTATATCGGCCAACGGGCAATGTCATGCTATCGAGCTGGGCCATGACCAAAATCGGGGACATGCCGGCGATGTCAAGGGACACGCCGGCGACACCGGGTGTGCTGCTCGCCGGCGGGCTGGCGCGGCGGATGGGCGGCGGCGACAAGCCGATGCGCCAGATCGGCGGCCGCAGCATCCTGGCGCGCGCGATCGCGCGGCTGACCCCGCAATGCGACGGGCTCCTCCTTAGCGCCAATGGCGATCCGGCACGGTTCGCGGGTTTCGGCCTGCCCGTCATTGCCGACACGGTGGGGAACCATCCCGGGCCGCTTGCGGGCATTCTCGCCTCCCTCGACTGGGCCGCGGCCCACCGGCCCGAGGTCGCGTGGGTTTTGAGCGTGGCGGCGGATTGTCCTTTCCTGCCGCGCGATCTGGTCGCGCGCCTGCATCGCGCGCGCGCCGAACAGGGCGCCGAGCTTGCGGTTGCCGCCTCCGGCGGACGATCGCATCCGGTGATCGGGCTGTGGAACGTCGGCTTGCGCGAGGAGATGCGCCAGGCGCTGGTGGTGGAAGATATCCGGAAGGTCGGCCGCTGGACCGCGCGCTACCGGCTCGCAACCGTGACCTGGCCGACGGAGCCGCTCGATCCGTTCTTCAACGCCAACACCATGGATGACCTCGCCGAGGCAGAGAGATTGGCAGAATTGGACGGGGGTTAGTCGGGCGGGGCCGACCTCCTGAACCAATCGGTTGCGTTGACGCCGGCCATCGAATGATTGCAAAAGAGCGGACCGGCGAAGCCAGGCTCCCGGTCAAGCAACAGGGCCAATGCGCCCGAGTGTCACGGGAGGGACCAGATGTTTGCCAGACGAATATCCATGTTCGCCGCGTTGGTGGCCGCGCTGTTGGCGTCGCCCGCCGCGCGGGCCCAGATTTCGGACGACGTGGTCAAGATCGGCGTCCTCACGGACATGAACGGCCCGGCATCCACGCCGACCGGCCAGGGCTCGGTGACCGCGGCGCAAATGGCGGTGGAGGATTTCGGCGGCACGGTGCTGGGCAAGCCGATCAGCGTGATCGTCGGCGATCATCAGCTCAAGCCGGATATCGGCGTCGGCATCGCGCGGCGCTGGTATGACACCGAGCAGGTCGACCTGATCGTGGACGTGCCGGTTTCGGCGGTCGGGCTCGCGGTGCAGAACATCGCCAACGAAAAGAAGAAGCTGCTCATCGTTCACTCCACCGGCACCGCGGACTTCCACGGAAAATTCTGCTCGCCCTACGCCATTCAATGGGTGTTCGATACCCACGCGCTCGCCGCTGGCACCGCGCAGGCGGTGGTCAAGCGCGGCGGCGACAGCTGGTTCTTCATCACCGACGATTACGCCTTCGGCCATTCGCTGGAGCGCGACGCTTCCGCCGTCATTACCAGGCTTGGCGGCAAGGTACTCGGGTCGGTGCGTCCTCCGCTGGCGACGCCCGACCTGTCGTCCTTCGTGCTGCAAGCGCAGGCCTCCAAGGCCAAGATCATCGGCGTCGCCGGCGGGCCGCCCAACAACATGAACGAAATCAAGACCGGCGCCGAGTTCGGCGTCTTCAAGGGCGGCCAGCAGATGGCCGCGCTGCTGGCGCTGATCACCGACATTCATTCAATCGGGCTGCCGGCGGCGCAGGGCCTGCTGCTGACGACCTCGTTCTACTGGGACATGGACGACAAGACCCGCGAATGGTCGAAGCGCTACTTCGCCAGGATGAACCGGATGCCGACGATGTGGCAGGCCGGCGTCTATTCGTCGGTGATGTACTATCTCAACGCCGTCAGGGACTCTGGCACCGACGATCCGCTCAAGGTTGCCGCCAAGATGCGCGAGAAGCCGGTGGAGGATTTCTTTTCCCGCAACGGCAGGCTGCGCGAGGACAATCTGATGGTGCATGACCTCGTGCTGGTGCAGGTCAAAAAACCGGAAGAATCGAAATATCCGTGGGACTATTACACCATCCTCGCCAGGATCCCCGGCGAGGAGGCGTTCGGCCCTCCCGATCCGGCATGCCCCCTGGTGAAGAAGTGACCCGCAGCGCAGCAACGTTTTTTGCCCGTCATTCCGGGGCGCGAGTGAAACGAGCGAGCCCGGAATCCATAACCACCGCAGGGATCATGGGCGCGATAGGCAAGCCCGATATTCTGTGAAAGCATGAAGGCGACACGGGAGAGATCATGATCGCCTGGTTGCGCGCCGCCCTGTGCGGTCTTGTCCTTTGGGCGAATCTCGCGGCCGGCGCCGCGCCGGCGGCCGCCGCCGACTATCCGAACCGCCCGGTGCGCTGGCTGATCGGGTTTTCCGCCGGCGGCCCGGTCGATATCGTGGCGCGCATCATGAGCCAGTGGCTGTCGGAACATTTCGGCCAGCAGTTCGTGGTGGAAAACCGCTCCGGCTCCGGCGGCAATCTGGCGGCGGCGGCGGCGATCAATGCACCGCCTGACGGCTATACGCTGTTGTTCGTCGGACCCAACAACGCCATCAGCAACTCGCTCGACAAGAAACCTCCCTTCGACTTCATGCGCGACACGGTGCCGGTCGCCAGCATCATGCAGCTCACCAACATGCTGGTGGTCTCGAACGCATGCCGGTCAAGACCGTGCAGGAGTTGATCGACTATTGCCGGGCCAATCCGGGCAAGGTTTCCTATGCCTCGTCGGGCTACGGTACCTCGGTCCACATGTCGGCGGAATTGTTCAAGGCGCTGACCAGGATCGAGATGGTGCATGTGCCCTATCGCGGCTCGGCGGTCGCATTTCCCGATATCATGTCCAACAAGGTGCAGTTGATCTTCGACAACCTGCCGTCGGCGCTGGAACAGGCCCGCGCCGGCAATGTGCGCGCACTCGGCGTCACCTCGCCGCAGCGCTGGCCCGGCGTGCCCGATATCCCGGCCATTGCCGAAACCGTGCCGGGATTCGAAGCGGTCGGGTTCTACGGCATCGCCGCGCCCAAGGGCACGCCGCCGGAGATCGTCGCCATTCTGAACAAGGCGGTCGGCGACGCACTGAAAGATCCCAAATTGGTGGCACGGCTGACCGAAATCGGCGGAATCCCAAAGCCGATGACGCCGGCCGAGTTCGGCGGACTGGTCGCCGACGAGACCGAAAAATGGCGCAAGGTGGTCGAATTCGCCGGGGTTTCGGTCGAGTAGCGAGGCCCGCTGACCCGGCATTGCCGGATCGCCAGCCAGCCTGTAAGGGGTGTCGGCACCGTTGCCTGCCGCGCCAGCGGCAGAGACGGCGGGGCCTGTAGCTCAATGGTTAGAGCCGGCCGCTCATAACGGTCTGGTTGCAGGTTCGAGTCCTGCCGGGCCCACCAATGAAATCAGGGACTTATCGATTTGTATTTTCTTACCCCACCAGAAACACCCACAGATTGTGGATGCGTCGTGTTGAAGTTCGACGCGTCGTAGTCGACTTTGAAATTCTCCTGGATAACCCTTGAACCTAAGAAGTGGTCAACGTCGGCGTTGGTGTAGAAGATGAGCCGAACTCCAGCCAGATCCTTGAGATCACTCTCAATCGTCTGACTATCGCTCAGACCTCGTTCCCGGAGCTTTCGAGCAAGTGAATCTGCCGTCTTCGCGCGGGCCTGGATCTGCTGCGCCCGTGGGATTTCGGGGTGGGCGTCGAGGACACGTTCTATGATGCGCCGTATGGCCTTAGCAAACGCGTCGTACTGTGCACGTCGCGATGCTATGTAGTCGTCATAGTTCATTCGCTCGAATGTCTCCCGGAAAACCTGATGTGTTAGCGCGAGAGATCATTACAATTCCACCGCAATAGCCGCATCCAAAAGGTCGACTAGTGGTTCGTCACAGTGATTTTGACGTTTTTGATACCGAGCCATTCGAGGATCGGTAAGCTTTCGAGCGGCACGAGGATTTCGATGCTTCTGGGGACGCCTGGTTGACGTCGGATGAAGCCGTTTCGTTCGAGGGTGACGATTATCTGGTGGACCGAAGGCGGGCTGACGCGGAAATGGCGCTGGATGTCGGCTTCGGCGGGCGGCTGTCTGAACATGTAGGAATAGGTATGGATGAAAGCGAGGTAGTGCCCCTGCTTCTCGGTGAAGCGCGCGCCTGATTTTTGACTCATCGTTGGATTCGTCCCGGCCTCTGACAAGGAGGCAAAGCATGAATGTACGTTATCGGGTCGAATTGAGCCAAGCCGAGCACGATGAACTGACGGCGATGCTCGGCGGCGGCAAGCACGCCGCCCGCAAGCTGAAGCGGGCGCAGATTTTGCTGGCGGCCGATGGGGGCCGCTGCGACGCGGAGATCGTTCGAACCGTCCGGGTCAGCCTTTCCACCGTCGGCCGGACCAAGCGCCGCTTCGTGGAAGGCAATCTGGAGCGGGCCTTGAGCGAGGAGCTGCGTCCGGGCGCGGAGCGCAAGCTGACCGGCAAGGAGGAGGCCCTGCTGGTAGCAACCGCATGCGCCAAGCCACCGGCCGGCCGCAAACGCTGGACGCTGACGCTTTTGGCCGACACGATGGTCAAGCTCACCGATCACGACAGCCTGTCGGGCGAGACCGTGCGTCGCCGGCTGGCCGAGAATGACCTCAAGCCATGGCGCAGGAACATGTGGTGCATTCCCCATGTCGATGGCGAATATGTCGCTCGCATGGAAGATGTGCTCGATCTCTATGCTGAAGCGCCTGATCCTGAGCGGCCCCTGGTCTGCTTCGACGAGACCCCCGTCCAGCTGATCGGCGAGGTGCGCCAGCCGGTCCCGGCCCAACCGGGACGACGCGAGCGCTATGATTACGAGTATCGCCGCAACGGCACCGCCAATCTCTTCGTCACCTTCGATCCATATCGAGGTTGGCGCAACGTCAAGGTCACCGACCGCCGCGCCGCCGTGGACTATGCCCACTGCATGCGTGAACTCGTCGACGTCCATTATCCCGGCGCCACCTGTATCCGTGTCGTGCAGGACAATTTGTCGATCCACAAGCCTGGGGCATTGTATGAGGCCTTCGCGCCCGCCGAGGCCCGACGTATCCTGCGCCGCCTCGAATTCCACTTCACCCCGAAGCACGCAAGTTGGCTCAACATGGTCGAGTGCGAGATCAGCGTGCTTCAGCGCCAGTGTCTCGGCCGCCGCATCGACCACCCCAAAAGGCTCCGAAACGAGATCGCCGCATGGCAGCGGCGGCGAAATAAAATCCGAGCTCGCATCAAATGGATGTTCACAACCGACAAAGCCCGCGCCAAACTCGGCCGCGCCTATCCAGTCACCGCCAAAGAGTCAAAATCACTGTGATGAACCACTAGTTGAATCTCTTGACTTGAGTGTGTCGAGACCCTGTCCGAGTTGACGACGTGGCGCGTGTAGCCAGTGACCGCATCTGGCGCACAGCGGATGGACGCCGCTACGTTTTGGCGCTACGGAGTTGCAAGGGGAGAGGTGTCGGACCCTGGATTTCGCAACACGATTTTGTGGTTATTATGCAACCAGAGAGTCTGAGACGGCAATTGCACGCGCGACACGATTGCGGCCTTGCCGCTTAGCCAAGTATAGGGCCTCGTCTGCGACACGCATGAGCTGAGATAGTCGCGCAACCCCGACCGGCGCAGCGAGGCCGATGCTGATCGTTACGCGGGCTGAGTTGTCTTCGTCGACGACATCCCGAGCACTACAACCTTGCCGGAGCGCTTCGCCCAATATCGCTGCTTGTTGTTCAGTGATTCCCACTGCAAGAACCGCAAATTCCTCGCCACCATAGCGCGCGACCAGCAGTTCATTGTCGGCAGCAAGCGCCTGCAGCACCTCACCGATATTGACCAGTACGCGGTCACCAAACTCGTGCCCATAATGATCGTTGATTGCTTTGAAATGATCGATGTCACACATCATAGCTGCCACCGGCCGCTTTGCAGCGTGAGCGCTTTGCAAGGCCGCCGCAGCCGCTTCGTCGAATCCGCGCCTGTTGAGCAATCCCGTCAATTTGTCGGTTCTCGATATCCGAAAGAGCTCGGCCTGCGTTAGCGTCAGTTCCTTCATGAGCAGCGCGGATCGATAGCTAAGTGCGCCAGAAAGGAAGGCCGAGATTGTGATAGCTGCGCACAGGCTCAAGGTCAGCACATGTCCAACCCGGACCACTGCGTCCAGGTCTGTTCCCAACTGCAGTGTTACGGTTGCCAGCGTCATCACAGCGGTGAGGCTTACCGCTATTGCTATGCGCTTGGCGGTGTGACGCAGAACTTCTCTCTGTGTTTGGATGTCGCTCATGCTCCAGCTTAAGCTGCTGTTGTACGTCACCCTAGCCGTCGTCAATTGCATGACTCCTAAAGCTATCACGATGGTTTCCATTGCCGTTAATGAGTAGTAAAGCCAATGGGTCGATCTGGACCAGCTTTGCTGATGCCAAAGCTGACGCAGGTCGTATCAAATCTTGGGAGTGCGCGATCGCTCGCCTCATTCCCCTTGAGATTTAAAAGCCGACCTGCGGGGAACGACCGGCTCTGGCGCAATGCGGACGTACGGCGGATCAGCTAGGTCAGCTAATCGGCCAAGATAGTGGGCGTTTAGACTGGAGGGCCGCTCTTCTGGTCCATGGTTGGAGCGCTGGTTTGCCCACCCAGCCAATTTAGTCCAGCGATCACCTGATCGCCACAGCGCACCGGACCGGTGGCCAACACGGTTGCGTAGGCGCCAAGGCACGGGAAGGTTCCAGGCCCGAGCATCGGAAATTCGACCTGATTCAGCTTGCTCACCCCGGCAACAGCCTCGCGACTGTATGGCAAGCTCCCATGGACCAGCATCGGCACCGCGCAACGCGGCGTCGGAGCGATCACTTCAATTCTGACGGAATCGCCGATGCGGATTTGACGACCGATCCAATGGTTTTCTGCGAAAGCCATCGAGGGCAGGGTCTCGATCACGAGATTGGGCCGGTATCGGTCTGCCTCGATCGATGCATCCGGCGCGGCGGCGCGGATCACATCGAGCGAAGCTGTGGTCATCAGATGTAGAGGAGCAAAATCGAAAAATCCGCCTATCGGCGCAGCCCCCGCTATCGCGAGCACATCCTGGGTCACGGTCGCGTCCAGCCCCCGGGTCATGACTTCATCCGGCCTTGCGCGATTGAGTTCAATCCCCGCGGGCCGGACATCGATCAACCTGACCTCTCGACCCAGCAATTTCGATAATTTCTCGCCGAAATCGGGATCCCCGTGAGGAATTTGGTTTCCTTCGGCATCCGAAATCACGATCGACAATGGGGCCGAGGCGGCGATGCTGGCGGCGTACGCGACCAAGTGACGCCATAGGTTGGGTTGCTTCGCGCTGGCGATTTTCCCGGTCGATGCATCGACCAAAGCGTGCGTGCGGTCGCCGTCGAGACCTTCAAGCGTTATCGCGCATTCACTCAGAGTTTCTCCCAGCAGCGACTTGACGGGAAATCGCATGATCGCCCCGATCGTTCCGACCATCGATGTCATTGATCGCCTCACGTTGCATGGTCGCCGATCGGCATGATCGCGTTCCATCGAACGATACTTGCAATCGGCATGCCGTGCCAGGCCAGATCGTCGGCCAAATCGGTGGCACAGTTCAAGGGTTCCCGACGTCGCGCAGGCGATACCACCCCTCGACCAATGGCTGCCTTGGCGAACATGTGAAATGGATGGCCAGGCAGTGGCATATCGTCGTGCGCGGTGTTGCCTTCGGCATCGCGAGGATATTGAGCGCGGCCGAAACAGGTGGAACGCGAAACCCCGATTCCGCAACAGCCGAGCTCATAAATCAGGTTAGCGAGCTATGTGTCGGAGTGGCGACGGCCCTAACGTTCCGCCATCCGATCGATGACCCGTCCCGCTTCCGATCGGCCTCGACAGTCGGCGCCTATCTCGGCCTTACACCTCGGCGCAACCAATCTGGGGAAACTGACACAAGTGGCAAGATATCGCGATGGGGCGACCGGCTTCTCCGAACTTACCTCTTCGAGGCGGCGACCGTTCTGCTTTATCGGACCAAAAAATGGTCCGCCCTCAAGGCCTGGGGAACGAAGCTCGCAAAGCGGATAGGTACGAAAAAGGCGAAGGTCGCCATTGCCCGCAAGATCGCCGTCATCCTTTCACTGCATCTGGGTCGATGGCACCTCGTTCGACTGGGGCCACGCAAAGCCGGCCTGAACGCATCCTGAAGGTTCCTGGCCCGGTCCGCCGAGCTGGCGATGTCCCGCTGGGACGGTGGTCGTGGTGACCTCGGTCAATCGGCTGGTGGCGGCTCGTCCGTGCCCCGCTGTACACGTTGAGGCACCCGACCCGGACATCATCATGAGGCGCCTGGCGACCTCGGAAAGGACCATGACCCCAGCGATGGCATCACCGCGTTGAGATTTTCTAGCGAAGGCTCACCGATCCAATACCGAGCCAGCAATCAGGTGCCAGCCGCGCTCGCCCCGTCTCCACAACCCCGACCTGTTCCGACCGGGCGAGCGCTACCGCTTTGCTGGAAGTGGTCCTAACGGCTCTTGACAAGAATCCGCAATTAAAGGGCCGATTGACAGTTTTCGGGAGACAGGACTCGAAATCAAATTCAGCCTGCGTCACACGGCTGCCCTTGCGGCATGCGGTGAGGAAACTGCCGCGATCCAGACATATTCCGACAAAAAGGCTGTCGCCTCGATGCTGTCCGCCGTCAGGGATTGCGTAACGGTTTATGGCGACCGGCCGCCAGGCATGGATGCGCGCGTCGTCATCACGACCCGTGCCGGCACAGTTGCCGAAGCCAGCCGCGATGCAGGTATTCCCGACGCGGATCTGGTTCGCCAGGCCGAGCGTCTCGCGGCCAAGTTTCACAGCCTGGCCGTCGCTGTTGTTGGCACCGAACGCGCAGACAAGCTTCGACACACCATCGCCACCCTGGGACGTGAGCCGAACATTAGTAGCTTGATGGCCGTCTAGGCGCTGGTCGCACCCCAAGGGGGACGCAATTGCGCTCGCGCGGGGATGGCAGTTTTAAAAGAACATTTTGTGCCATGGGCGTATCCATCCGAAGCGTTCGGTGCCCATCACATATATGATGATGCGGTTGGCTCGCATCATTAGAGTGGACGACGCTGAAGGACGTTGCCACTGTCGGCCAACATCGACGCAGCGTGTTCCGAGAATTGCGGAAGCTCACTTGCGACAGAAAATATGAGGGTGTGATCGAGATGAGCGCCGGCATCGTCGCGGATCTGAAGGCAAGGGCAAAGCCCTGGTCGCGCGGCAACATGTTTGAGGATTTCGCCGTCGGGCGCGTCTTCAAGCACCATTGGGGCCGGACCCTGACCGCAGCTGACAACATTCTCTTCGCGACCCTGACCCTGCACTACAACCCGCTTTATACCAACGTCGACTATGCGCGGGCGCACGGCCACGCCGATTTGGTTGTCTGTCCGCTATTGCTTTTCAACACGGTGTTCGGCTTGACAGTGGAAGATCTCAGCGAGGGCGGGGGCCCGTTTCTCGGCGTCGACAAGCTCACCTATCACCGGCCAGTCCTGGTGGGTGAAACCGTCTACGCCGAAAGCGAGGTCGTCGGCTGCCGCGAGACCGGAAGTCGCCCCGACTACGGGATCGTCACTTGGCACAGCAAGGGCTTCGACGCACAGGCCGCCCTGGTCGTGGACTACCATCGAAGCAATCTCGTGAGGAAGCGCAAATGACCGTATCATCTGCGGCCGCCTTCGGTGCGCTTTCGGGCGACGGCAAGGGGTATATGACCGACGAGCGCAAGCTCATCCGCGACACGGCTCGCGAATTCACCATGAAGGAAGTGCTGCCGGTCGCCAATCGGCTCGATCCGCTGCAGGGCATGATACCCATGGAACTGCGCCAGAAAATGGCGGACATGGGCTATTTCGGAATTCGGATTCCTGAGGAGTACGGCGGCCTCGGTCTCGGGACCTTCGAATACTGTCTAGTTGCCGAACAACTGGCGCGCGGCTGGATGTCGGTCGCTTCCATCGTGGCGCGTGGCCAGACAGGTTGGCTGCGACCGGGCGGCCCAGTGTCTCCGAAAGATGCCGATCGGATGCGCCGCGCGGCGCGTGGCGAGTTTCTGCAGGCCGCAGCGCTTTCGGAACCTGGCACGGGTTCGGATCTTGCCTCGATTTCCTGCCGCGGCGTCCGCGACGGCGACGAGTGGGTGATCACCGGAGCCAAATATTGGTGCACCTTCGCCGACGGCGCCGATTGCATCACGGTGTTCGTGCGTACCTCGCCGCCGCCTTCGGAAGACAAGCGTCACCTTGGGATCTCCGCATTCATGATTGAGAAGCCCCGCGGCTCGTTGCCGGAGAATTGCGAAGGCAATCCAATTCCGAAGATCGGTTACTTCGGCTGGAATACCTATGAACTGTCGTTCCAGGGCACGCGGGTATCGGCCGACTCGCTGATCGGCGACGAAGGCAAGGCATTCTATCTGATGGCATATGGCCTCGAGACGGCACGAGCCCATACGGCAGCTCGGTCAATCGGGGTGGCGCAGGGCGCGCTGGAGGACTCCATCGCTTACGCCCGCGAACGCAGACAGTTCGGCATGCCGATCAGCGAATTTCAGGCGATCCGCTTCAAGATAGCAACCATGGCCAGCAAGATCGAGGCGGCCCGCCAGCTATTGTACTATGTGTGCAACGAAATCGACCAAAAACGGCGCTGCGACTCGGAGGCGTCGATGGCGAAATATTTCGCCTCGGAGATGGCCGAGGAGGTGACCTCGGAGGCGATCCAGATCCACGGCGGCGCCGGCTACACCAAGTTGCATGCGGTCGAGCGCTATTGGCGTGATGCGCGGCTCACCAAGATCTTCGAGGGCACCTCGGAAATCCAGCAGCGCATCATCTCTGACGACCTGCTCGGCAAGTCTGTTACCGATCGCCGCATGAGCGAACGGGCGTTTGCCGAACGTCTCGGGTGAAGCATGAACAACATCAGCAACAGAACATCGCCGGACAACTATTTCGAGAATTTTGAAGTCGGCCAAACCATCGGGCACGCGCGCGGCAAGACCGTGACCGAGATGGACAACGTGCTGCTCACCAACATGGTGATGAACACCGCGCAAGCTCACTTCAATGAGCACGTGATGCGGCAATCCTCCGACATTGCCGGGTTCGATACCCGCATCGTCTATGGCGGAATCAATTTCTCAATGGTGATCGGGCTCGCCTCCCAGGATACCGGCGAGCAGGTGCTGGAGGAACTGGGGATGGACAAGATTCGCCTGAAGACGCCGGTGCACCACGGCGACACGCTCTATGCCTTCACCGAAGTACTGGCAAAAACCGAAAGCGACCGCTCGGATGCCGGCCTGGTGCGGTTCAAGCACTTCGGCATCAATCAACACGACGAGCTGGTCTACGAAGGCGAACGCACCGTGCTGATGAAGCGTCGCAGCGTTTGGGGCGATCGCTAGGATTCCCGCATTTCACCTCCGGTGACCCGGCAGCTGCAGTCACCCATTCAAGAGCAGGAGAACCGGCCCATGACGAAGCATATTCACCCCAAACGGCTGCGCCGTTGTCAGCTCTCGGTGCCCGGCAGTTCCGAGAAAATGATGGCGAAGGCCGCAGCCATGGACCTGGATTATGTTTTCTTCGATCTTGAGGACGCGGTCGCCCCCGACCAGAAAAAGGCGGCACGCGGCAACATCGTCAAGGCCCTCAACACGCTGGACTTCGGACGCACTGTTCGTTGCGTCCGTATCAACGATACGACGACGCCGTTCTGTTATGGGGACATCATCGAAGTGGTGCGGGGTGCAGGTGAGGAACTGGATCTCATCATGATCCCGAAAGTGCTCGATGCCGACGACGTTCTGTTCGTCGACAAGCTTCTAACCCAGCTGGAGAAGGATGTCGGTATCAAGAACCGGATCGGCCTCGAATGCCTGATCGAGGAGGTTGAGGGGATGATGAACATCGAACGCATCGCAGCATCCACCCCCCGATTAGAGGCTCTGATTTTCGGTATGGGCGACTATTCCGCAAGCCAGGGCGTTGCGGTGCAAGCGATCGGCGGGTCCGGCGGATATCCAGGTGACATCTGGCACTATCAGCGCCATCGCCTCGCCATCGCCTGCAAATCATTCAGGCTCGACCCGGTCGATGGGCCTTACGGCGACATCCAAAATCCCGAAGGCTACCGGGAAGAATGCAAGCGGGCGATGACGCTGGGATTGGTCGGAAAATGGGCGATCCATCCCTCGCAGGTGGAAATATCCCAGGAAGTGTTTTCGCCATCGCGTAGCGAGGTCGATCGGGCCAGGGCCATGAAGATGGCGTTCGACGAAGCCCTGTCCCAGGGATTGGGTGCGGTGATGCACGATGGCAAGATGATCGATATTGCGTCGATACGGATGGTCAACAACGTGGTCGAGCGCGCCAATTTGATCGGCATGTGATCGCTGGCATCACCAACTTCCGGATAAATGGCAAACTCGCCAGGTGAAGAAATGACGCGGAAGGTATCTACAGGTGCGCTGGACGGCATCAGAATCATCGACCTGACCCAGATGCTGGCCGGGCCGTATTGCACGATGATGCTGGCGGATCAGGGTGCTGAGGTCATCAAAATCGAACCTCTTGCGGGAGACGGCACCCGGTCGAGTGGGCCCTTTCGGCCGGATGACAGCCTGATGCTTTTTGGTGGGTACTTTGCAAGCGTCAATCGCAACAAGAAGAGTATCGCCCTCGATTTGAAGACCCCTCAGGGTAAGGAGATCCTGCTTCGCCTGTGCAGGAGCGCCGACGCGGTCGTGGAGAATTTTCGCGCCGGCGTAATGGACCGGCTTGGCCTTTCCTACGAAATGCTGCTTCGTGAAAATCCGCGCATGGTCTATGCGTCCATACGTGGCTTCGGCGATCCGCGCACAGGACGCAGTCCCTATACCGACTGGCCGGCCTACGATCCGGTGGCTCAAGCCATGGGCGGCATTATGGGCATAACCGGCCCCAATGCTGATACACCGACGAAGGTGGGGCCAGGGGTCGGCGATCTGGTGCCAGCCATGATGGCGGCCTTTGGCATCGTTTGCGCCATCCTCCATGCGCAGAAGACCGGCGGAGGTCAATACGTCGACGTATCCATGGTCGACGCAGTTCTGGCGATCTGCGAGCGGATTGTGTACCAGCGCGCCTACCAGGGTCACAATCCTCGTCCGGAAGGAAATCGGCATCCGCTATTGGCACCGTTTGGGATGTTAAGGGCCCGGGACGGTTGGGTAACGATTGCAGCGCACTCTGATGAATTCTGGAATAGGCTTTGCAAATTGATGGGGCGGGAGGAGTTGATCGAGGATCCCCGCACGGCTACCCAGGAGGCGCGGGTAGCAAACCAGGAGTGCGTCTACGAAGCAGTCGGAAGTTTCGTCGGCCGGCATACCAAGCAGGAACTGAAGGAACGGCTCGGCGGCAAGATTCCGTTCGGTCCAGTGTATCACATCGACGAAATCGCGGCAGATCCGCATTTTGCAATTCGACAGATGATCGTCGAAGTCGAGCAGCCGGGTTGCGATACGCCAGTTGCTATCGCCGGCGTGCCCATTCGCATGACCGAAACGCCCGGATCAATTCGCCGCCGCGCACCGCTGCTTGGCGAGGACTCTGAGGAAATCCTTCGTACCATCAACTGCGCGCCGAGCGAGATCGCAAACTGGCGACAGGCCAATGTCTTCAAATAACATGCGGTCGGGCCGGCAACGGCTCGATCGGCCTTACTGTCTGCTCCCGATCTCGCCACCAAGCGGCTGTCAGTTCTCGCCGTCAAATGGAAATCGAGTTTCAGCGTACCGGTCAACCATCCAAACCGTGTCGCGTCATCAACCAATTCGCGCCGCCATGCCGCCGTCGACGGGCAGCAACACACCTGTAATGAAATTGGCTTCATCCGAGGCGAGGAACAAGGCCGCGTAGGCGGTGTCCCAGGCGGTCCCCATCTTGCCACGCAGCGGTACCCGCGCATTGCGCGCTTCGCGTACGGCTTCGGTCGTCGACCCGCTCGAACTCGGCGATCCCACTGATGGCCATGGGCGTGTCCATCAGGCCTGGCAACACGGCATTGCAGCGCAAGCCGTGGCTGGCGTTGGCATTTGCAACACTGGTGGTGAGCCGGTTCATTCCCGCCTTGGAGACTTCGTAGGCCACCTGATTGCCGCCGGCGAGCGAGGCCAACGACGAGATGTTGACGATCGACCCAAAGCCCTGCTCGCGCATGACGGGCACGACGTGTTTGATCGTCATCCATGCCGATTTGAGATTGACGCTAAGGATGCGGTCAAAGGCCTGCTCGTCGGCACGATGGGCGGGGCCGTCGCCGCCGCCGCCGATACCGACATTGTTGACCAGGATGTCGATCCGTCCCCAGCGCGATTTTGCCTCGGCGATGATTGCTGCGCAGTCGGCGTCGCGCGAGACGTCTGCCCGGAAAGCCGTGGCACTCCCATCTTCTCCGGCAATCATGGAAGCCGTCTCCGTCGCGCTCTCCAGATGACGATCGACGCACAGAACCTGCGCGCCCTCACGGGCGAACAGCACTGCCATGGCCCGGCCATTGCCGATGGTTTCGCCGGCGGATTGGCCCGCGCCGACAATGATCGCGGTTTTGCCCTGCAGACGCCCACTCATCTCAAAACCCCTTAAGATCAGGATCGAGCACCTGGCCTTCGTCCAGCTGAACGCCGAAGCTATTGAGCATCATCGAGACCTGGGTATATTGGCCTGCCGTGAACACCATATCCATGCGCTGGCGCTCCTGAAAGTGCCGCGTCAGCTCCGCCCAGACCGGCTCGGTGACGAACTGCTCGCGATGCAGATCGTCGGTGGCCCGCAGCAGGGCTGCATCCGGCTCGCTCCAGCCGGGCGCGTCGGCGCCGATCTTGATCCGGGCGATCTCGTCATCGGTCAGGCCGGCACGACGGGCGATAGGCACATGCTGGGTCCATTCATAGCCGGAGCGGCAGAGGAAGCCGGTGCGAAGGATGACGATCTCGCGCTCGCGTGGCGGCAGTGTGCTCTTGCGGCCCAGAATATAACCGCCCCAAACGAGGAAAGCCTTGGCCGCCGGTGGATGGGTCAGCAGGGTACGGAAGATATTGAGTATCGGACCACGCGCCAGCATGGGCTCCACGATTTCGCGCTGCTCCTCAGTCCAGCTTTCGGCTGCCGGCGGCACTACACGCGGGGTTGTCAGTCGCATGCCGTCATCTCCAGAAACAATTTGCTTGCCACGCGATTGCGGTGCCCCCTGGAATCTACCACCTATTGAACCCGATTTCGCCCAGAAACTAGCCGGCTTTTATCAGGGCTCATGCCGCGCCATGAAACTGCTGCTGCGGCTCGCTCCGACCGGCATCCTGGAGGATCATATCGGCCGCTTTCTCCCCGATCATGATCGTCGGTGCGTTCGTATTGCCACTTACGATGGTAGGCATGATGGAAGCGTCCACCACCCGCAAGTTGAGAACCCGGTGCACCCGCAGACGCTCATCAACCACGGCCCATTTGTCGGAGCCCATCTTGCATGTACCCACCGGATGATAAAGCGTCTGGCTGCTGTTGCGCACGAAGCTCAGCAGTTCCTCATCGTTTCGGTATTGCGGACCAGGCAAATCTTCTCTTTGCACCAGATCCTTGAGGGGTGGGGAGCCGACGATGCGTCGGATCCATTGAAGCACGGCCACCGCACACCGCTCGTCGCCGGCTGCACTCAGATAATTTGCGCGAATCGATGGAGTTGCGGTCGGATCGGCCGAGCGCAACCGGATCACGCCGCGTGACTGAGGGCGCAGAATAGCGCCAGCGAACTGGACGCCAGGGAAGCGGTGTATCTGCACGCGATCATTCTTGTCGAACGCCAGGCTCAGCGGACGAAAGGAGATCTGGAGGTCTGGCGTGGCTACCGCTTCGGTGCTCCGCACAAAAGCAACCGCATGCGAAACACCGACGGCCAGCGGGCCCTTCTTGGTTAACAAGTAACGAGCCCCGTTGATGGCTTTTCGAACCCCGCGCAGGCCGATATTCAGCGACATTCCAGCAGCCACTTCATAACCCGCATTTACTGCCAGATGGTCCTGCAGATTTTCTCCGACGCCGGGCAGATCGCTTTTGATATCGAGACCTAAAGCCTGCAATTGATCCCTTGGTCCGACGCCGGAGAGCATTAAAATCTGCGGTGAGCCGACGGCGCCCGCGCTCAGAATGACTTCCCGGTGAGCCTGCGCCACGAAATCGCTGCCACGACATTGATATTTGACGCCGATAGCCCTGCCATTCTCGATAACCACGCGATGCACCAGCGCATCGCCAATGATCGTCAGGTTCTTCCGTTGACGGATGGGTCGCAAATAAGCGCGCGCAGTCGAATGTCTGATTCCATTGCCGATGGTGTGTTGGACATACCCGACACCGTCCTGGACGCCGCTCGTGACGTCGGGGTTCACGGTCAGACCAGCGGCGACGCCGGCTTGAACAAATGCGTCCGTTATCGGATGTTGCGCATATGGCCGCGAAACGCGCAGTGGGCCCGTCTCCCCCCGATGGTCCCCGTTAGCAAGATCGCTGCTTTCGGCCTTCTTGAAGTAGGGCAGCACTTCGGCCCAAGACCATCCGCGATTCCCAAGTTCATCCCAACGGTTATAGTCCGCGGACTCGCCGCGCATGTAGATCATGCCGTTGATTGCGCTCGATCCGCCCACAATCTTGCCCCGAGGCCAGTAAACACGGCGTCCCGACAGCTTAGCCTCTTCGTCGGTCCAGAACTTCCAATTTAGTCTTGGGTCCAAAAAAAGGCCGCCAACTCCTGCGGGTGTGCGAACCCAGAATGGTTCTTCGTCAGGCCCAGCCTCCAATACCAGCACCTTGACCTTGGGGTTGGCGCTTAGTCGATGTGCGAGTACACAGCCAGCCGATCCGGCACCTACGATGATATAGTCATAACCGGAAGGCGTCTCCGCTGAGGTGTGGGATTGCTTCATGCGGTTACGCTCCATGGCCACTCTGACGCAAGAGCGGCACTCATCCTTGGTCGTCGTGATCAAGATCGGACCCGCCCGCACCGGACGAGAAGACGATACATGCTAACAGGAGCGGTGCCGCCTTGAAGTGCTCTGGCACCGATATCACGGATGTGATTTGTGTACGGGTCCGATTAATTTTCGAAATCGCGAGCTGATCAGTCTTTACAGTCCTAATTGAGCTGCCGTGCCGGAGTGCAATCCAGAGGTCCAAGTCCCATGGTGAAGAACCCCAAATTTCCTTTGCGAAAGTTTCCATCGACTTGCCTGCATGGGCCGGTGGTGAGCACGGGTTCCGTCATGGCATTGTCCGGCCCCGAAATACTGCGCATGACCTCTCCGAGGCCCCTTGCGTGACGGCCCACAATCGGGAAAGTGGAACCAGGTTGCGGGAACGGAGGTCGAATGTGTCGCTTGATCACGGCAGCACGGCTGACGGATCGTCCAAAAATCCGTATGGCACCGATGTAGCGGGCGCAATTAAGACCGCCAAGCGCGTCCTTGAGGTGTTCGAGTATTTCGCAGAGTGTCGCCGCCCGCTTGGTGTGAGCGACATCGTGCGGGCATTGAACTACCCACAATCCAGCGTGTCCGCTTTATTGAAAAGCCTGGTCAAGCTGGGCTACCTGGATCACGACCGCCATAAGCGACAATTCATGCCTACCATGCGAGTGGCACTGCTTGGCGGTTGGGTGCAGGACAATCTCTACAGCGAAGCCAGCCTGTCACGCGTCGTGGACGAAACCCATTCGATTACCGGCCAAACAGTGATCCTGGGTATGCAAAACGGTATCCATGTTCAATATATTCATCTCGTTCAGGCACTCAAACCTCATGTGCCAAACTGGTATATCAAGAATGGTTCATTGCGGCCGCTCTGTCGCACCGCTGTGGGCAAGGTTCTGCTCAGCTTGAAAAGCGATACCGACGTGATTTCGTTACTGCGACGAATAAACTCCGAAGAGACCAGCGCGAATATCGTCAGCAGTACCGCGCTGCTGCGCGAACTCGATGAAATTAGAGCGCAGGGTTTCGCATTTACCGAGGGAACGTTAAATCCCGAGGCAGGTGTCATTGCAATTCAACTGCCCACTTCCAACAGGCAGCCGCCGCTGGCGATAGGGATCGGAGCGACCATCGCGGAGGCTAGAGCACAAAAAGATTATTATCTAAAGGTTCTGAAGGCGGCTATCGAACCCTACCACGCCGCGAAGAGCGAATACCCGTAGTCGATCTAACGGATTTGTCCAATCGCGGGTGCCGCGGTGTACACCTATCAACCAGCCTTACGCATATCATGCAGCAATTCTTGGTGGGCGGCCGAAAAGCCCTGAGACCATCGAAGGCAACCGCTATGATAAACTCACCTGCTCGATTGCCACGAACCGCGCGACGGATCGCAGCCCGGCCGGGCTCATTCTCGATAACGATCCCCGCTACCAATTAGTGATGACAGCCATCATTGCCGTCGATCACCAAGCTTGCTGAGTTGACGCCCGGATAGCTAATCCGCGGGACAAACAGTTCGCGGTAAATCCAAGAATTGAGAACGAAAAAAGCAGAAGCGTGAATCACATATGTGATCAATGCGAACGCCGACTCGACACTCGCGATGTCGACTTTTACAACGCCTCGGTACCTTGTTGGTGACCCTCACAACGATGCCCTGCGACCTTTTTCGCGGTGGGGCAGCGGTTGATCCTCTACGTGTCAGGTCGCCCTTCGTTATTCAATTGACTTGAGAGTTCGATCCGCGAGCAGGTCGAAACGCTACCAAACAGAAACAAATCATCGAGGGACGCGCGGTGGTCGCAATGATCCAGCTGGACCATTTTATCAATGGCCGTTTTGCACCGCCGAACGATGGTCGATATCTTGATGGATTCAATCCCAGGAATGGGCAAATAGTCTCGCGGGTGGCGCGCGGGAGCGAGGTTGACGTTCATGCGGCGGTCGCAGCCGCGAGTGACGCGCTGGCTGCTTGGCGCAATCTGCGGCCCAGTGCGCGCGGCCGGATTTTGGCCGAGATCGCCCGGAAAATCAGGGAGCACATAAGCGGACTCTTGCTGCCATCGAATGCCGCGAAACAGGCAAGTCGGC